>NZ_JBBCMV010000005.1:0-415650 GCF_037152055.1 Pseudescherichia sp. AS216
CCCCTCTTTGGTCTTGCGACGTTATGCGGTATTAGCTACCGTTTCCAGTAGTTATCCCCCTCCATCAGGCAGTTTCCCAGACATTACTCACCCGTCCGCCACTCGTCACCCGAGGAGCAAGCTCCTCTGTGCTACCGTTCGACTTGCATGTGTTAGGCCTGCCGCCAGCGTTCAATCTGAGCCATGATCAAACTCTTCAATTTAAGTTTGATGCTCTTAGAATTAAACTTCGTAATGAATTACGTATGTTCACTCCAGAGACTTGGTATTCATTTAGCGTCTTGCGACGTTTAAGAATCCATGTCTTCGAGTGCCCACACAGATTGTCTGATAAATTGTTAAAGAGCAGTGCAACGCGGCTTTCGCTCACCGTTGCGAGGTCCCGTATAATACGTTTTCCTCTTTCAGAGTCAACCCTCAATTTCAGAATTTTTTCTCTTCAACCGGACCGGCTGTTTCCGTGAAGTGATTCACGTTTGCCGTTTCGATGGAGGCGCATTATAGGGAGTTATTCGGCGCTGACAAGCGGAAAAATACAATTTTATTTCAACCGCTCATCTTTTCGTCATAACGACTACTTTTGCTGCTTTTTAATCGCTGCAGGCAGCTCCGCAAGGCTATTAAGCACCCAATCTGCTGCATTTTCCCCCTCAGGGGTCACCGGTTTGCCGGAACGCACTAATACTTTATGGCCGACGCCAGCCGCTGCCGCTGCCTGCATATCCTCTACTTTATCGCCCACCATATAAGAGGCGGCCATGTCGATATGCAAAAAGTCGCTTGCAGAGATCAGCATGCCCGGATGCGGCTTACGGCAGTCGCACACCTGGCGATACTCTTCCACGGTGCCCTGAGGGTGATGAGGGCAGTAGTAGATGCCGTCCAGATCGACGCCGCGATCCGCCAGCGACCAGTCCATCCATTCGGTCAGGGTCTCAAACTGCGCTTCGGTAAACTTGCCCCGTGCAATGCCGGACTGATTAGTTACCAGCACCAGCGCGAAGCCCATCGCTTTTAATTCACGCATGGCATCTATTACGCCATCGATAAACTCAAAATCGTCAATCTCGTGGACGTAACCATGATCGACGTTAATCGTGCCATCACGATCGAGAAAAATTGCGGGTACTGATTGTGCCACCGGCTTACTCCTGGAAAAGACGTGTCACGCTAGTATCTCATGTTTCACGCGGCAAGAAAGTGCTCATGAGAGCGAGTTACATTGAATTAGACGTCTGGATGCCTTACCATCCGCTTTGTTTACGGTCACTGCCCGTATCTGGCAGAACAAAATGCCACGGCTAACTCTTACGATAAAAATATTCTAATGATTAAACTTTCGAATATCACCAAAGTGTTCCAGCAGGGGAACCGCACCATTCAGGCGCTGAACAATGTCAGCCTGCATGTCCCTGCCGGGCAAATTTATGGCGTCATCGGCGCATCGGGTGCTGGTAAAAGTACGCTGATTCGCTGCGTCAATCTGCTTGAGCGCCCAACGCAGGGCAGCGTTCAGGTGGGCGGCGAAGAGCTGACGACGCTGTCGGAAGCGCAGCTTACCCGCGCACGCCGTCAGATTGGCATGATTTTCCAGCACTTCAACCTGCTGGCTTCCCGTACGGTTTACGGCAACGTGGCGCTGCCGCTGGAGCTGGACAACACCCCGGCGGCCGAAATCAAGCGTCGCGTGAGCGAACTGCTGGACCTGGTCGGCCTTGCCGATAAGCACGACAGCTATCCGGCTAACCTCTCCGGCGGTCAGAAGCAGCGCGTGGCCATTGCCCGTGCGCTGGCAAGCAATCCGAAAGTGCTGCTCTGCGATGAAGCCACCAGCGCGCTGGATCCAGCGACCACCCGCTCTATTCTGGAGCTGCTGAAAGACATTAACCGTCGTCTCGGCTTAACCATTCTTCTTATTACCCATGAGATGGATGTCGTGAAGCGTATCTGTGACTGCGTGGCGGTGATCAGCAACGGTGAGCTGATCGAACAGGATACGGTCAGCGAAGTGTTCTCCCATCCAAAGACGCCGCTGGCGCAGCAGTTTATTCAGTCCACGCTGCATCTGGATATTCCGGAAGATTACCAGCAGCGCCTGAAGGCCGAGGCAGAGGCCGACAGCGTGCCGATGCTGCGCATGGAGTTTACCGGTCAGTCGGTAGACGCGCCGCTGCTCTCCGAGACCGCGCGTCGGTTCAACGTCAATAACAACATTATCAGTGCGCAGATGGATTACGCCGGCGGCGTGAAGTTCGGCATTATGCTGACCGAAATGCACGGCTCGCAGCAGGATACCCAGGCCGCCATCGCCTGGCTGCAGGAACATCATGTAAAAGTAGAGGTACTGGGTTATGTCTGAGCCAATGATGTGGTTACTGGCGCGTGGCGTCTGGGAGACGCTGGCGATGACCTTTGTCTCCGGCTTCTTTGGGTTTGTGATTGGCCTGCCGGTGGGCGTGCTGCTGTACGTGACCCGTCCGGGGCAGATCGTTGAGAACGCCAAGCTCTATCGCACCCTCTCTGCGCTGGTGAATATCTTCCGCTCCATTCCGTTTATTATCCTGCTGGTATGGATGATCCCCTTCACCCGCGTGATTGTCGGCACCTCCATCGGTTTGCAGGCGGCGATAGTCCCCCTGACCGTGGGCGCTGCGCCCTTTATTGCCCGTATGGTGGAAAACGCGCTGTTGGAGATCCCGACCGGCCTGATTGAAGCTTCCCGTGCCATGGGCGCGACGCCGATGCAGATCGTGCGCAAGGTGCTGCTGCCTGAAGCCATGCCGGGACTGGTTAACGCGGCCACCATCACGTTAATCACCCTGGTGGGCTACTCCGCCATGGGCGGCGCGGTTGGCGCAGGCGGTCTGGGCCAGATCGGCTATCAGTATGGGTATATCGGCTATAACGCCACCGTAATGAACACGGTGCTGATATTATTAGTCGTGCTGGTTTATCTGATTCAGTTCTCTGGCGATCGTATCGTCCGGGCAGTGACGCATAAATAGCGTTGTACACAACACAATCGACTCAGTGAGTTAAGGAAATAGCATGGTGTTCAAATTTAAGACCTTTGCGGCGGCGGGTGCGCTAATTGGTGCTCTGGCATTGGTAGGCTGCGGCCAGGATGAAAAAGATCCGAACCATATTAAAGTCGGCGTTATCGTCGGTGCTGAGCAGCAGGTTGCTGAAGTAGCTGCGAAAGTGGCAAAAGACAAATATGGCCTCGACGTTGAACTGGTGACCTTCAACGACTACGTACTGCCAAACGAAGCGCTGAGCAAGGGCGATATCGATGCTAACGCTTTCCAGCATAAACCGTATCTGGATCAGCAGATCAAAGATCGCGGCTATAAGCTGGTTTCCGCAGGCAACACCTTTGTCTACCCTATCGCGGGCTACTCCAAGAAGATCAAAGCCCTGAGCGAACTGCAGGATGGCGCGCAGATTGCGGTTCCGAACGATCCGACCAACCTTGGCCGCTCTCTGCTGCTGCTGCAAAAACAGGGTCTGATCAAACTGAAAGATGGCGTTGGCCTGCTGCCGTCCATTCTGGACGTGACCGAGAACCCGAAAAACCTCAAGATTGTTGAGCTGGAAGCACCGCAGCTGCCGCGTTCGCTGGACGACGCGCAGATTGCCCTGGCGGTGATCAACACCACCTACGCCAGCCAGATCAACCTGACCCCGGCGAAAGACGGTATCTTCGTTGAAGACAAAGACTCCCCGTACGTGAACATGATCGTGACCCGTGAAGACAACAAAGACGCGGAAAACGTGAAGAAATTCGTGCAGGCCTACCAGTCTGACGAAGTTGACCAGGCGGCGAACAAGGTCTTTAACGGCGGCGCGGTTAAAGGCTGGTAATCTCTCCTCGGTATAATATCATTCAGGGCGGGCGCAAGCCCGCCTTGTCATTTATGCAGGCAACTGGTTCAATAACTGACAATTTGATTATTCATTGAGGAAATACTATGCGTGCTTTACCGATCTGTTTACTGGCACTCATGCTCAGCGGCTGCTCCATGCTAAGCAGATCTCCCGTCGAACCCGTTCAAAGCAACGCAGCAACGCCGCCGAAAGCAGAGCCAGTGAAAGCGAAGGTGTCTCCTCCGGCCCCGGTCAGGGTCATCACCAATCCGGAAGAGCTGATTGGCAAAACGTTCCGCGATCTGGGTGAGGTCTCCGGTGACTCCTGCCAGGCGAGCAACCAGGACTCTCCGCCGAATATCCCGACCGCCCGCAAGCGTATGCAGATCAACGCGGCCAAAATGAAAGCCAATGCGGTACTTCAGCACAGCTGCGAAGTGACCAGCGGCACGCCGGGCTGCTATCGCCAGGCCGTGTGCATCGGATCGGCGCTTAACGTTTCGGCGAAATGAGCACCTTTCAGTTTGCGCAGATAGGCGTTATTCGCTCCCCCTATAAAGAGAAGTTTGCCGTTCCGCGTCAGCCGGGGCTGGTGAAAAGCGGCGGCGGTGAGCTTCATCTCATCGCCCCCTATAATCAGGCCGATGCGGTGCGCGGGCTGGAGGCGTTTAGCCACCTCTGGCTGCTGTTTATTTTTCATCAAACGATGGAAGGCGGCTGGCGGCCCACGGTGCGCCCTCCCCGGCTCGGCGGCAACGCCAGAATGGGGGTGTTTGCCACCCGCTCGACCTTTCGCCCGAATCCCATCGGTATGTCGCTGGTGGAACTAAAAGGCATCCGCTGCCAGGGTGAGCAGGTGATCCTTGATCTGGGTAGCCTCGATCTGGTGGACGGCACGCCGGTGGTGGATATTAAACCCTACCTGCCCTTTGCCGAAGCGCTGCCAGAGGCCAAAGCCAGCTACGCCCAGCAGGCTCCGCAGGCCACTATGCCGGTGGGCTTTACCCCCGAGCTTGCAGAGCGCCTGCCGCAGCTGGAGAAGCGCTATCCGCATCTCCGACAGTTTATCGTTGAGGTGCTGGCGCAGGATCCTCGCCCCGCCTATCGCCAGCAGGAAGAGGCAGGCAAGGAGTATGCCGTCTGGCTGCTCGATTTTAACGTCCGCTGGCGGGTGACCGACGCGGGCTTTGAGGTCTTTGCACTGGAAGCGCGGTAAATTCTGCCCGCTCTCTTTTGACATAGCTGTCTCGCTGGTAAACTGAATCACTTTTTTTGTGTCAGGCCCGCTTTGGGCCTGTGCCCATCGTCCAAATGGAATCGTAATAACATGCGTACTAGCCAATATCTGCTCTCCACACTGAAGGAGACACCAGCCGACGCCGAAGTGATCAGCCATCAGCTGATGCTCCGCGCCGGGTTGATCCGCAAGCTGGCCTCCGGGTTATACACCTGGCTGCCGACCGGCGTGCGCGTTCTGAAAAAAGTCGAAAACATCGTGCGTGAAGAGATGAACAACGCCGGTGCGATCGAGGTGTTAATGCCGGTGGTTCAGCCCGCTGACCTGTGGCAGGAGAGCGGTCGCTGGGAGCAGTACGGTCCGGAGCTGCTGCGCATTGCCGATCGCGGCGAGCGCCCATTTGTTCTCGGCCCGACGCATGAAGAGGTCATCACCGATCTGATCCGCAACGAGCTGAGCTCCTACAAGCAGCTGCCGCTGAACTTCTATCAGATCCAGACCAAATTCCGTGACGAAGTACGCCCGCGTTTTGGCGTGATGCGCTCCCGTGAGTTCCTGATGAAAGATGCCTACTCTTTCCATACCTCTCAGGAATCGCTGCAGATCACTTACGATGCGATGTACGCCGCCTACAGCAAAATCTTCAGCCGCATGGATCTCGACTTCCGTGCCGTGCAGGCGGATACCGGCTCTATCGGTGGCAATGCCTCGCACGAGTTCCAGGTACTGGCCCAGAGCGGTGAAGATGATGTGATCTTCTCCGACACCTCTGACTACGCGGCCAACATCGAGTTTGCCGAAGCGCTTGCACCGAAAGAAGCGCGCGCGGCGGCCACTCAGGAGATGACCCTGGTCGATACGCCGAACGCGAAAACCATCGCCGAGCTGGTGGAGCAGTTTAATCTGCCGATCGAGAAGACCGTTAAGACCCTGCTGGTGAAAGCGGTAGAGGGCGGCGCTTACCCGCTGGTGGCCCTGCTGGTACGTGGCGATCACGAGCTGAACGAAGTAAAGGCTGAGAAGCTTCCCCAGGTTGCCAGCCCGCTGACCTTCGCCACCGAAGCTGAGATCCGCGCTATCGTCAACGCCGGTCCAGGCTCCCTCGGCCCGGTGAACATGCCGATCCCGGTGGTTATCGACCGTACCGTTGCTGCGATGAGCGACTTCTCTGCTGGCGCGAACGTCGACGGCAAGCACTACTTCGGCATTAACTGGGATCGCGACGTCGCTACCCCTGAAGTGGCTGACATCCGTAACGTGGTTGCTGGCGACCCAAGCCCGGACGGCCAGGGTACCCTGATGATCAAGCGCGGTATCGAAGTAGGACATATCTTCCAGCTGGGCACCAAGTACTCTGAAGCGTTGAAAGCGTCAGTCCAGGGCGAAGATGGCCGTAACCAGATCCTGACCATGGGCTGCTACGGTATCGGCGTGACGCGCGTAGTAGCGGCGGCCATTGAGCAGAACCACGACGATCGCGGGATCGTCTGGCCGGACGCGATTGCACCGTTCCAGGTTGCCATTCTGCCGATGAACATGCACAAATCTTTCCGCGTACAGGAGCTGGCCGAGAAGCTTTACGCTGAGCTGAACGCGCAGGGGATTGAGGTGCTGATGGACGATCGTAAAGAGCGTCCGGGCGTGATGTTTGCTGATATGGAGCTGATTGGTATTCCGCACACTATCGTGATCGGCGACCGCAACCTCGACAGCGACGAGATCGAATACAAATACCGTCGTAACGGCGAGAAGCAGATGATTAAAACCGGCGACATTCTCAACTATCTGGTTAAAGCCATCAAAGGCTAAACCCTGCTCTGCCCGGCGGCGCTGTCTGCCGGGCTTGCTTCCCCTACTCTCCGCCGCGCACCTTGCCGCGCATCGCTTTTACCGACGACTTTTGCGACTTGGTTGCCAGACGCCGCTCTTTCGACGCCCGCGTCGGGCGCGTAGGACGACGGCTCTTCTGCTCCACCATCAGCTCCTGAATCAACGACACCAGACGGGCCAGCGCCGCTTCGCGGTTCATCTCCTGGCTGCGGTACTCCTGGGCCTTGATCACCACCATGCCATCGCTGGTAATGAGATGGTGGCTGGCCGCCAGCAGGCGCTCTTTGTACGCCTCCGGCAGGCTGGAGGCTTTGATATCGAAGCGCAGGTGGATCGCCGTAGAGGTTTTATTCACGTGCTGTCCACCCGCGCCCTGGGCGCGAATGGCGGTTAGCTCGATCTCGCTTTCGGGAATAGCGACGCTGCGTGAAATCGCGATCATGCTGCGCTCTGCCAGGTTGTCAGATGGATCTCCACGTTGTTTTCCGCATCCGAGAGCCAGATTGCGCCATCCTGAATAGTGGCCTGAAGCACCATGGTGCGGGAGGCAAAGGCGCTGAGCTGGGCCAGCTGCTCATCATCAAGATACCAGATGCTCAGGTTACTGAATCCAGACAGCTTGTTCTGATTCTGCTGCCACCAGACCTGTGCCGCCCGGCTGTTGTAGGTAAAGAGGGCCACCTCTTTTGACTGGGAGCAGGCTTTCTTGATGCGTCGCTCTTCCGGCAGCCCCAGCTCAATCCACAGATCGATCCCCATGTGATCGTTGCGCAGCCAGGCTTCCGGCTCATCTTCCGCGCTAAGCCCACGGCTAAACTGCAACCGCTCGTTGGCAAATTTTATCCACGCCAGCAGGCGCAGCATCATGCGCTCCTGGGTTTCAGAAGGGTGGCGCGCCAGGGTGAGGGTGGCATCAAGAAACTGGTTGCGGTCCAGATCGGCCACGTTCACCGTCGCTTTATAAATGGTTGCTTTCAATGCCATGTTGTCGCTCCTTCGCAAAATAGCGCCTATTGTAGCAAACATTCAGTCCGCTGATATTGCCGGAATGAGTATGGTATAGTCAGCTTGCGAAACAGAGTTTATCTTCGTAGGCTTAAACTTACATCCCACGGTGAAGTCAGTACACTGACAGGAGGGCATGTGGACAATTATTGTGAGTTAATACGCAAGCGGTATGCGGAGATTGCCAGCGGAGACTTAGGGTATATCCCGGATGCGCTGGGCTGCGTGTTAAAAGCGCTCAATGAAGTGGCATCGGACGATGTGCTTCCTGAGCCCGTCAGGGAAAAGGCAGCCTATGCTGCCGCGAACTTACTGGTGAGCGATTATGTCAATGAATGAAACGTATCAACCTATCAACTGCGATGACTATGACAACCTTGAACTCGCCTGCCAGCATCATCTGTTACTGACGCTGACGCTGAAAGATGGCGAAGAGCTCAAAGGCAAAGCCAGCGATTTAGTCTCGCGTAAGAACGTTGAGTACCTGCTCGTCGATGCAGCAGGTGAAACGCGTGAACTCCGTCTCGACAAAATTGCCAGCTTTAGCCACCCGGATATCGGCACCGTTGTGGTGAGCGAATCCTGATCCTGTTCCAGCGGGCAGCATGCTGCCCGTTATTTCCGCCACGTAAGCCGTAACCCGTCACTCCTCTCCGCCAGCCCTGCCTGCGTCACAAACTGCCCTGCCGCCGCGATTGGCGTTTCGCCATAAAACAGGATGGGCGTGGTATCCCGCAGCCAGGGGGCGACCCCGAGCTCCTGCCACACTTTTTTCAGCTTGCGCCCGCCGTGGCGTCCTGCAATGTAGAGCATCCCTGCCGCATGAAAGCGCACCGTCACCGGCTCATCTGGCTGCGGCGGGCGAATATCGCCCCCCGGCACCAGCGCCAGCTCTCCCAGCCCGGCGGGGAGTGTCAGTGGCGCCAGGGTCGCGGGCCAGCAAATCACGGTTTGCCGCTGGCTGGGGGTGCTTTTCACCCACCAAAGCTGGCCCTGAAAACGACGGATCTCATGGGATCCCAGCACCAGACGCGGGGATGCATCTTCCCGGGCCATGATCGCCTCTTGCCAGATGCGGGTCAGCAGATCCCGCGACGGCATTGGCGCACCCAGGCCGCTCAACCAGCGGCGAAGAAGCGCCGCCCGGCGATTGGCGCTCATGGTCATCAAGGGCGCAACGGTTAATGCGCCTTCCACGCTGACCAGGCCCGCCAGCTCGTCTGCCAGCAGCTCGTCCAGAAGCTGCTCCTGCTCACCGCACAGCGCCGCGCTACGCGCTGCCGCGTTGGCAAAGTGCGGCCAGCGCTGCTTCAGCAGGGGCAGAACCTCCAGGCGGATAAAGTTGCGATCGTAGCTGGCGTCCTGATTACTCTCATCTTCGATCCAGCTTAGCCGATGGGCACAGGCCCACTGCTCCAGCGTCTCTCGGGTTTCATTGAGCAGCGGGCGCAGCAGCTGGGTGCCGTAGAAGGGCAGCTCGGCCGGCATGGCCGCCA
Source organism: Pseudescherichia sp. AS216 (assembly GCF_037152055.1). NCBI lineage: Bacteria > Pseudomonadati > Pseudomonadota > Gammaproteobacteria > Enterobacterales > Enterobacteriaceae > Pseudescherichia > Pseudescherichia sp. AS216. Next base: position 9,436 of record NZ_JBBCMV010000005.1, read on the forward strand.
GCCCCGCCGGACCGCTACCCCGTTTCAGGGCCAGCAGCAGCGTTTCGCACTGGTCATCCTGATGCTGGGCGGTAAGCAGCGCCTCTCCCGGCAGCAGCGCCTCGGCAAAGGCCTGATAGCGCGCCTTACGCGCCTGGCCTTCAATCCCTAAACCGTCCGCCGCCAGCGTCACATGGACTACGCTCAGAGGCACATCCCAGCGGCTGCAAACCTGCTGGCAGTGCGCCACCCAGGCATCGGCGTTTGAGCTAAGCCCATGATGAACGTGGATCGCCCGCAGGGAAACGTCAGGCTGCTGCATGCGCCACTGCACCAGCTGGTGCAGCAGAACGGTGGAATCCAGCCCGCCGCTAAACGCTACCAGAAAACGGCGGCGGGCGTGCAGGCTCTGCATAAGCGTTGAAGGCGTCATTCCTGCTGGTACAGCTCCAGCGGCAGACCGTCGGGATCGCTAAAGAAGGTGAAGCGCTTGCCGGTAAAGGGATCGATACGCACCGGCTCGCACTCAACGCCGTGCTGTTGCAGGTGCGTCATCGCCCGCTCTACGTCGTCCACGCTGAAAGCCAGATGGCGCAGGCCGCAGGCCTCAGGGCGGCTGGGGCGCGCGGGCGGGAAAGGAAAGGAGAAAAGCTCAATCACATACTCGCCGTTCAGCGCCAGATCGCCCTTCCATGAGTCCCGCTCTTCACGATAGGCTTCGCTCTGCAGCGTAAAGCCTAAGATGTCGCAGTAAAACGCTTTGCTCTTTGCATAATCCGTCGCAATGATCGCGATGTGATGAACCTTTTTTAAACCAAGCATAACCCCTCCTTTTTTCATGCCAACGTTACGACGCTGCGCATCCCTGCGCAAGAGGGTCAGGCCTGTTTTAAGACCCTTACCCGGTAAACGCCGTCCTCATCGCGCTTCGCACCGTGGATATCCGTTTCAAAACCAGGATAGTGGCGGCCGATGGCGCAGAGCATCAGCAGAAAATCGAGCACCGCCCGACTACGCTCGGTGATCATCTCCCCTGGCATCAGCAGCGGGACCCCCGGCGGATACGGCAGGATCATATTGGCAGAGACTCTTCCCACCAGCGCCTCGAGCTCGACGGTCTCCACCTCGCCTTTGACCTGGAGCTGCCACGCCTGGTGCGGGGTCATGATCATATGCGGCAGCACGTCAAAGGCCTGGAGCATCAGGCGCGGCAGCTCGTGCTGGCAGATCAGCTTGTGGATCCCCTGGGCCAGATCCTGAATGCGCATGTTGCGGTAGAAGTCGGGATCCTCCGCGTAGAGGTCCGGCAGCATGTTCTTCACCCGCAGGTTGAGATCGTAGGCGCGTTTAAACTCCATCAGACCGCGCAGCAGCCCCATCGCCCGGGTTTTATCGATGCCGATACTGAACAGGAACAGCAGGTTGTAGGGGCCGGTCTTCTCTACCACCACGCCGCGCTCGTCGAGGAATTTCGCCACCAGCGCGGCGGGAATGCCCTCCTCACCCATGTTGCCCTGCTCGTCCATGCCCGGTGTCAGAATAGTCACCTTGACCGGATCGAGGAACATATGGTCGTCATCCGCCTCGCGGAAGCCGTGCCACGCCTCACCGGGAGCAACCGGCCAGCAGTCAGCCTCTTCAATATCCTCCGGCTGCCAGATATCGAAGAACCAGCCCTCCGCCTCGTCTTTCAGTCGCTGCACCTCTTTGCGGAAGTGGAGCGCGCGCTCGACGGAGCGGTTGATTAGCCGCCGACCCGGATTACCCCGCAGCATCGCCGCGGCCGTCTCGATAGAGGCCACCAGCGGATAGCTGGGCGAGGTGGTGGTATGCATCATATAGGCTTCGTTAAAGGTCTCTTCGTCATATTCGCCTTTGACGTGGATCAGCGATGCCTGGGAGAACGCGGCCAGCATCTTGTGCGTCGACTGGGTTTCAAAGAAGACTTTGCCCGGCACGCGATCGCCGCTCATGCCGCTCTTGCCTTCATAGATAGGGTGGAAGTTGGTGTAGGGAACCCATGCCGAATCGAAGTGAATCGACGGCACATCCAGGGTCTCTTTGATCCAGTTGGTGTTGTAGAGCAGCCCGTCATAGGTAGAGTTGGTGATCACCGCGTGCACCGGCCAGCTGGCTCCGTGCGTTGCCGCCACCTTCTCTGTAATGCTCTCATGGCTAAACTCGCGGCGGGGAATGCCACCTAAAATACCCAGCGCGTTGCGTCCCGGTTTGAGCCAGATCGGTACCACGTCGCTCATCATCAGCAGGTGGGCCAGCGACTTGTGGCAGTTGCGATCGATAAGCAGCGTGCTGCCGTCAGGCGCGGCATACATGCCCACAATCTTATTGGAGGTCGAGGTGCCGTTGGTCACCATGTAGCTCTGCTCTGCGCCAAAGGTGCGGGCGATATACTCTTCGGCCTCCAGGTGTGGGCCGGTATGATCGAGCAGGGATCCCAGCTCGGTCACGGAGATCGAGACGTCGGCCTTGAGGGTATTGCCGCCGAAAAAGTCATAAAACAGGCAGCCTACCGGGCTTTTCTGGTAGGCGGTGCCGGCCATGTGCCCGGGAGTACAGAAGGTATACTTGCCCTCTTTCACATAGGTGAACAGCGAGCGGGTAAAAGGCGGCGTGATCTGGTCCAGATACTCGTTAGTATACTGGCGGATACGCGTCGAAATGCTGTCGGCTACGCCCAGGGCGTACTCAAAAAACCAGAGCGCCATACGCATATCGTGGGCGCTGACGTCCATCGTGGAGTGGGTATTGATAAAGGCGTAGAGTGGTAGATACTCGTTGAGCTGGTTGATGTCGCTGCACAGATCCAGGCCATGCTGGTCCCAGTCAAAGATGACGCCGCAGATGCGCGGGTTGTGTTCGATGAGTTTTAACAGGTCGTTGCTGCTGGTGGGGTAGATGAGCTGGAAACCCTGCTGCTCCAGCGCAAGGTGAAGCTCTTTGAGGGGCTCGTCTTTATAAAAAACGCCCTGCTGCCCCATGATGGCGATGATATTCAATGCTTACCTCCGTGCGAATTCACAGGTAAGCATAGTTGAGGCGAGCGGGTTTTGTAGGCCGGGCACGCGTGAGCGCCGCCCGGCGTTCTACAGAGATCAGGCGTAGCCGTAGCTCATCAGGCGCTGGTAACGACGGTCACGCAGCTCCTCTTTGTTCAGCACGTCCAGATCGGCCAGATCCTCCAGCAGCTGCGCCTTCAGCGACGCGGCAATGGCCTCTGGGTTGCGGTGTGCGCCACCCAGCGGTTCTGGAATGATGGAGTCGATCAGCTTCAGCTCTTTCAGACGCGGAGCGATAATGCCCATCGCCTCTGCCGCCAGCGGCGCTTTATCGGCGCTCTTCCACAGAATAGACGCACAGCCTTCCGGGGAGATAACCGAGTAGGTGCTGTACTGCAGCATGTTAACTTTGTCGCCCACGCCGATAGCCAGCGCGCCGCCGGAGCCGCCTTCACCAATGACGGTGCAGATCACCGGCACGTTCAGACGCGACATCTCACGCAGATTGCGGGCAATGGCTTCAGACTGGCCGCGCTCTTCCGCGCCCACGCCAGGGTAAGCACCCGGAGTGTCGATGAAGGTGATGATCGGCATGTTGAAACGCTCGGCCATCTCCATCAGGCGCAGCGCTTTACGATAGCCTTCCGGCGCTGGCATACCGAAGTTACGGCGGATTTTTTCTTTGGTTTCACGCCCTTTCTGATGACCAATGATCATCACCGGACGCCCGTCCAGACGCGCGATACCGCCAACGATGGCTTTATCGTCAGCGTAGGCGCGGTCACCGGCCAGCTCGTCGAACTCATCAAACGCCAGGCGGACATAATCCAGGGTGTACGGACGCTGTGGATGGCGCGCCAGTTGCGCGACCTGCCATGCGCCGAGATCGGCAAAGATTTTGCGCGTCAGCTCTACGCTTTTTTCGCGCAGACGATGCACCTCTTCGTCGATGTTAATATCCAGTTTTTCATCCTGGCGGCTCACAGCCGTCAGGGAATCGATTTTCGCTTCCAGCTCGGCGATCGGCTGTTCGAAATCAAGGAAATTCAGACTCATAGTATTCCTGTATTAGTCAAACTCTAGTTCCACCTGCTCCGGGCCAACCAGGCCACGCAGATCGTTAAGTAAACGATCGCTCGGAGAGACACGCCATGTTGCACCAAAGCGCAACCGGGCGCGCGCATCCGCTCTCTGGTAGTAGAGATGCACTGGAATTGTTCCCGAACGGTGGGGTTCCAGAGACTGACGGAGTCGGTTTAAAAGCTGGTCATCAATTTGCCTGTCCGTCAGCGAGATAGCAAGCCCGCGAGCATATTTTTCCCGGGCTTCGTCAATGTCCATCACTTCGCGGGCGGTCATTTTAAGCCCCCCGCTGAAGTCATCAAAGCTGACCTGTCCGCTGACGATGAGTATGCGGTCTTTTTCCAGCAAATGCTGGTATTTATCCAGCGCGTCGGTGAATAACATCACCTCCAGACGGCCGGAACGGTCATCCAACGTACAGATACCGATACGATTGCCGCGCTTGGTGACCATAACCCGCGCCGCAATGACGAGCCCCGCAGCGGTGGTGATCTTACCACGCTCTGTGGGGTGCATGTCTTTGAGCCGAAGCCCGCCGACATAGCGCTCAATCTCTTTTAAATACTGGGTAATCGGGTGGCCCGTCAGGTAGAGCCCCAACGTCTCACGCTCCCCGTCCAGCACCACCTGCTCCGGCCAGCGCTGGCAGTTGGCATAGGACTGCTCGATCTGCGCCGGCTCCTCCGCCAGCACGCCGAACATATCCGCCTGACCGATTGCCTCTGCCTTGGCATGCTGATCGGCGGCCTTTAGCGCATCGTTCAGCGAGTTCATCAGCGCGGCACGGTGCGGCCCAAGGCGGTCAAACGCCCCGGACATAATCAGCTTCTCCAGCACCCGCCGGTTAAGCTTTTTGGTGTCGGTGCGGGCGCAAAGGTCGAACAGCTCACGGAAGTAGCCGTCTTTATTTCGCGCTTCCAGAATGGCTTCAATCGGGCCTTCACCCACGCCCTTGATTGCGCCGATCCCGTAGACAATCTCGCCGTCGTCGTTAACGTGAAAATGGTACAGCCCGGAGTTGATATCCGGCGGCAGGATCTTTAACCCCATCCGCCAGCACTCATCCACCAGCCCGACTACCTTCTCGGTGTTGTCCATATCCGCCGTCATAACCGCCGCCATAAACTCAGCGGGATAGTGGGCCTTCAGCCACAGCGTCTGGTACGACACCAAAGCATAGGCAGCGGAGTGCGATTTGTTAAATCCGTAACCGGCGAATTTCTCTACCAGGTCAAAGATTTTGATCGCCAGCTCACCGTCAATGCCGTTCTTTCTCGCCCCGTCTTCAAAGACCGAGCGCTGCTTGGCCATCTCTTCCGGCTTCTTCTTACCCATCGCACGGCGCAGCATGTCCGCGCCGCCCAGCGTATAGCCGGAGAGCTCCTGGGCAATCTGCATCACCTGTTCCTGGTAGAGGATAATGCCGTAGGTCGGCTCCAGCACCGGCTTCAGGCACTCGTGCTGCCACTGCACGTCAGGATAGGAGATCTCTTCCCGACCGTGCTTACGGTCGATAAAGTTATCTACCATCCCGGACTGCAACGGACCAGGGCGGAACAGAGCCACCAGGGCGATCATATCTTCGAAGCAGTCGGGCTGCAGGCGTTTAATCAGATCCTTCATGCCGCGGGATTCAAGCTGGAAGACCGCGGTGGTCTCCGAGCGCTGCAGCATATCAAAACTTTTCTTGTCGTCGAGGGGGATGGCGGCGATATCAATCGGCTCCAGCCCCTGCTTCGCCCGGCGCGGGTTGATCATCTTCAGCGCCCAGTCGATGATCGTCAGCGTACGCAGACCGAGGAAGTCAAACTTCACCAGCCCCGCGTATTCCACGTCGTTCTTATCGAACTGGGTAACCGGATGCTGCCCGGCTTCGTCGCAGTAGAGCGGCGCAAAATCGGTAATTTTGGTTGGGGCGATCACTACCCCACCGGCGTGCTTACCGGCGTTACGCGTTACCCCTTCCAGCTTGCGCGCCATGTCGATGAGGGCTCTGACCTCTTCATCGGCCTCGTAGATCTCCGGCAGCTGCGGCTCGGCCTCGAAGGCTTTTGCCAGGGTCATGCCCGGATCCGGCGGTACCAGCTTAGAGATGCGATCCACAAAGCCGTAGGGGTGGCCCAGTACGCGGCCCACGTCGCGGATCACCGCTTTCGCCGCCATCGTACCGAAGGTGATAATCTGTGACACCGCCTCGCGACCGTACATCTCTGCCACGTGGTCGATAACCTGGTCGCGTTTCTCCATGCAGAAGTCAACGTCGAAGTCAGGCATCGAGACACGTTCCGGGTTCAGGAAGCGTTCGAACAGCAGGTCAAATTCCAGCGGATCGAGGTCGGTGATCTTCAGCGCATAGGCGACCAGCGAGCCTGCACCGGAACCACGCCCTGGCCCTACCGGGACACCGTTATCCTTCGACCACTGGATGAACTCCATCACGATCAGGAAGTAGCCCGGGAAGCCCATCTGGTTGATCACTTTCAGCTCAACGTCGAGGCGCTCATCGTACGCGGGGCGCTTCTCGGCGCGCACCGCCGGGTCCGGGAAGAGGAACTCCAGACGCTCCTCCAGCCCCTCTTTCGACTTCAGGACCAGGAAATCTTCGGTGGTCATGTCGCCGGTGGGGAACTGCGGAAGGAAATACTCGCCGAGACGCACGGTGACGTTGCAGCGTTTGGCGATCTCGACGCTGTTCTCCAGCGCTTCCGGGATATCGGAGAAGAGCTCGCACATCTCCTCTTCGCTGCGCATATACTGCTGCGGCGAATAGAGGCGCGGGCGCTTGGGATCGTCGAGGGTAAAACCGTCGTGAATCGCCACGCGAATTTCGTGGGCGTCAAAATCGCCGCTGTCGATAAAGCGGACGTCGTTGGTCGCCACGACCGGCAGACCACGCGCCTGGGCCAGCTCTACCGCCGCGTGCAGGTAGCTCTCTTCGTCAGGACGGCCAGTACGGATCAGCTCCAGATAGAAGCGATCCGGGAAGTGGGTCTCGTAGAAGCTCACGCACTGATCCACCAGCGCCGCGTTGCCGCGCAGCAGGCTTTTGCCCACGTCGCCCATACGTCCGCCGGAGAGCAGGATCAGCCCCTCGTTCATCTCCGCCAGCCACTCCCGGTCGATCCACGGCCCCAGCGCGCCGTAGCCACGCTGGTAGGCACGGGAGATGAGCAGCGTCAGGTTCTGGTAGCCGGTGTTGTTGGCCGCGAGCACCGTAATTTGGGTAAACTCGTCGCCCATGATATCGCTCTGGACGTGAAAATCCGCCCCAACGATTGGCTTAATCCCTGCCCCGTGGCCCGTTCCGTAGAACTTAACCAGACCACAGAGGTTGGTAAAATCGGTGATCGCCAGTGCAGGCTGACCCAATGCGGCCGCCTTTTTTACCAGCGGCCCGGTCTTAGCCAGCCCATCGATCATGGAGTAGTCGCTGTGCACCCGTAGGTGGACAAAACGTGGTTCAGCCATCTTCTTCCAGTTTACTTAGTTTACTGCAGCAATCAGGAGACCAGCCCCAGCGCGCGTTTTACTGGCGCAAAGCTACGCCGGTGATGCTCTGTCGCGCCGTGCTCCGCCAGTCTCTCCAGGTGGAAAGCGGTCGGATACCCTTTATGCTGCGCAAAGCCATATTGAGGGAACGTCAGGTCAAGCGCAGCCATCTCGGCATCACGCGTGACTTTGGCAATAATGGAGGCCGCGCTAATTTCCGCTACCCGGCTATCCCCTTTCACCACCGCCATGGAAGGCATAGGCAGGGCCGGACAGCGGTTGCCGTCGATCAGCACGTATTCGGGAACAACCGATAGCCCGGCCACGGCGCGCTGCATTGCCAGCATGGTCGCATGCAGAATGTTCAGCTCGTCAATTTCATGCGGCTCGGCGCGGCCCAGACTCCAGCATAGCGCTTTTTCCTGAATCTCAGCAAACAGCGTCAGACGGCGTTTTTCACTCAGTTTTTTGGAGTCGTTCAGGCCGATAATGGGCCTGGCAGGGTCAAGGATCACCGCCGCCGTAACGACCGCGCCGACCAGCGGGCCACGGCCCACCTCATCCACACCCGCCACAAGGTGGTGGTGCGGATAGATAAATTCATTCATTTTGCTAGCTCCAGCACAGCATCCGCCGCCTGTTCGTCTGCATTGCAGCGGATCTGCTGATGCAGTTCACGGAAGGTGTCGTGCATGGCGTGGCTGGTGTTGCCCCGGGCCAGCAGCGGCAGCAGCGCATCCGCTAGCAGCTGCGGCTGACACTCTTCCTGCAGCAGCTCTTTCACCAGCTCGCGCCCGGCCAGCAGGTTAGGCAGCGAAACGTAGTCGGTTTTCACCAGCCGTTTTGCCAGCCAGAAGGTAAACGGCTTCATGCGATAGCCGACCACCATCGGGCATTTTGCCAGCATGCACTCTAGCGCAGCGGTGCCGGAGGCCAGCAGTGCGGCGTCGCTGGCCACCATCGCCTCGCGACCTTTGCCGTCCAGCAGATGAACCACCAGATCAGGCGCAACCTCGGCTTTGATGCGTTCGAACTGCTCCCGGCGCTTAGCGTTGACCAGCGGCACGACCACGTCTAAATCAGGATAGTGCTGGCGCAGGATCTGCGCGGTGCGCAGGAAGTCAGCGCTGAGCATCTCGACTTCCGCGCCGCGGCTGCCTGGCAGCAGGGCCAGACAGTGGGCGTCGTGCGAAAGCCCAAGCGCGTCGCGCGCGGCATTTTTATCGGGATCCAGCGGCATGGCATCCGCCATGGTATGGCCGATAAAGCGGCACGGCACGTTAAAGCGGTCATAAAACGCTTTTTCGAAAGGCAGGAAAGCCAGCACCAGATCGGTGGATCTGCCTATTTTGAAAACGCGTTTCTGTCGCCAGGCCCAGACAGAGGGGCTGACGTAGTGAATCGTTTTAATACCCTGCTGTTTGAGGTTGCCCTCAAGGGTAATGTTGAAATCCGGGGCGTCGATGCCGACAAAAACGTCCGGCTTAAGCGCGGTAAAGCGGCGGGTCAGATCGGCGCGGATATGCAAAAGGCGACGCAGTCGGCCCAGTACCTCCACGATACCCATCACCGCCAGCTCTTCCATCTCGTACCAGGCCTCGCAGCCCTCGGCCTGCATCAGCGGGCCTGCCACGCCGACAAAGCGGGCATTGGGCACGCGCTGCTTGAGCGCACGGATAAGACCGGCACCAAGAATATCGCCGGAGGTTTCTCCGGCGACCAGGGCAATCGTAAGCGGACGATCGTCAACCATTAACGGATCAGGCCCCGCGTCGAGCGCTCAAAGAACTCGCTGAACGCGCGGACTTCCGGGTGCGCTTCCGCCAGCTCGGCGATCTCCGGCTTAACCTCTTCCAGCGTCTTACCGCTGCGGTAGAGCAGCTTGTAGGCGTTGCGAATGGCAATCAGCGCTTCACGGCTGAAGCCGCGACGTTTCAGCCCTTCGATGTTAACCCCGAACGGCGTGGCGTGGTTGCCCTGAGCAATCACATACGGTGGCACGTCCTGGGCAACGCCAGAGCAGCCACCCACCATCACGTGCGCACCGATGATGCAGAACTGGTGCACCGCCGTCATGCCACCGATGATGGCATGATCGTCGACCGAAACGTGGCCCGCTAACGTCGCATTGTTAGCGAGGATACAGTTGTTCCCTACCGTACAATCGTGCGCAACGTGTGCGTTGATCATCAGCAGGTTACCGCTGCCCACCTTCGTCAAACCACCGCCCTGTTCGGTACCACGGTGAATGGTTACGCTTTCGCGAATGCGGTTACGATCGCCAATTTCCACCCGGGTCGGTTCGCCAGCATATTTGAGATCCTGGTTCACTTCACCGATGGAGGCGAACTGATAGATCTCGTTGTCGCGACCAATTTTGGTGTGGCCATTTACGACAACGTGAGACTTCAGTACGGTACCCTCACCAATTTCAACATGGGGTCCAACAATACAGAACGGGCCAATGTGGGCGTTAGCGCCAATAACGGCACCCTCTTCCACGATGGCGGTAGGATGAACAAAGGCAGTTTTATCAATCACGTATCAGGCCTCCCGGCTACGTGCACACATCATAGTAGCTTCACAAACAACTTTACCGTCGACCGTTGCCACGCCTTTAAAGCGGGTCAGACCACGGCGCGTTTTCTCAAACGTGACTTCCATGATCATCTGATCTCCTGGCACTACCGGACGTTTGAAGCGGGCTTCATCGATACCGGCAAAGTAGTACAGCTCGCCAGGTTCCAGTTTTCCTACGCTTTTAAATGCCAGAATGCCGGTGGCCTGAGCCATGGCTTCCAGAATCAAAACGCCCGGAAAAATCGGTTTACCAGGGAAGTGCCCCTGGAAAAAGGGTTCATTAACCGAAACATTTTTTACTGCGCGCAGAAAACGACCTTCTTCGAAATCCAGCACGCGGTCAACCAGTAAAAACGGGTAGCGGTGCGGCAGAAGCTCTAAAATCTCTTCAATGTGCAGAGTATGAGTGTCAGTAGTCAAAATACTCTTCCTGTCAAAAAAATACTGAATGGCAATAATAACACGGCCTGCGGCAATCTAATGCCGTCAGGCCGAGAAGTTTGGGCGTAAAACGGGTGAATTATTCGTCTTGCGGCACGACCTTGCGCTCAAGAGCCTTGAGACGCTTGCTCATGTCATCAATATTCATCACCAGCGCTGCTGTTTTTCGCCAGGTTTTATTGGGTTGCAGCGGGATACCTGATGAGTAGACGCCCGGTTCAGTAATAGGACGCATCACCATCCCCATGCCCGTTACGGTGACCTTATCGCAGATTTCCATGTGACCGTTGATCACGCTCGCACCGCCAATCATGCAGTAGCGGCCAATTTTTAAACTGCCCGCCATGATGACGCCGCCAGCAACTGCGGTATTGTCGCCAATCACGACGTTATGTGCAATCTGACACTGGTTATCAATGATAACGCCGTTACCAATAATGGTGTCGTCAAGTGCACCGCGGTCAATGGTGGTACAGGCACCGATCTCAACACGATCGCCGACGATCACCCGCCCAAGCTGGGGGATCTTCACCCAGTTGCCGCGATCGTTAGCATAGCCAAAGCCATCCGCACCGATCACAGTGCTGGACTGAATAAGGCAATTTTCACCGATTTCAATCTCGTGGTAAATGGTCACGTTGGCCCACAAACGCGAGCCTGCACCAATTTTTGTCTTTTTACCCACGAAGCAGCCTGCGCCAATCACCACGTTATCGCCCAGCTGGACGTCTGATTCAATAACGGCGTTTGCGCCAACCGAGACATTTTTACCCAGCTTCGCCGTGGGATCGATCACCGCACTCGGGGCGATGTCCTGCGCCGGCTGCGGCGTGGTATCAAGAATTTGTGCCATTCGGGCATACGTCAGGTAGGGGTTTTTCACTACCAGCGCAGGGCCGTGGGCAAAAGGGAGGTCGTCCTGCGTCATCACGACAGCAGAGGCCTGGCAAGCAGCCAGATGTTCACGGTATTTTGGATTTACCATGAAGGTGATTTGACCTGCTTTAGCGGACTGCATGGACGCAACGCCGGTGATGGCGATATCGCCATCACCGTGTAACTCTGCATCCAACTGTTGAGCTAAATCAGACAGTCGAATTGTAGACATTACTTATTTAACCTGTTTCAGCACATCAGCGGTGATGTCTTTTACGTCACTGCTGTTGTAAGCAACGGTATTTGCGTCAACAACCAGATCGATGCTCTGGTCGGCTGCCACTTTTTTCACAGCAGACTGGATACGGTTAACCAGTTTGCCACGCTCTTCGTTGGAACGACGCGCACGATCCTGCTCAAATGCCTGTGCTTTCTGAGAGAAAGCCTGGCGCTGAGACATGATGTCTTTTTCCATCTTGCTACGATCGGACGCTTTCATCGTTGAGCCATCACGCTGCAGACGCTGCATTTTACCCTGCAGATCGTTTTCCTGGCTCTGCAGTTCGCTGGCGCGGCCTTTGAACTCGTTTTCCAGCGTTTTGGACACACCGGTAGTCTGAGCGACCTGCTGGAACAGGCTGTTCATGTTAACGATCGCAATTTTGTCCGCTGCCTGAGCAGAGGTAACCATCGCTAAACCGAGACCCGCAGCTAATAACCACTTTTTCACAATAAACTCCTTACCATCCCAATGTATCCGTAGATACCGTTCTTTGCGTGGCGAGGCGACCTCTCGATCGCCTGCATCAGCGCTACACTACCTGTGCATTCCGTTGCGCAGCGCAATTACCAGGTTTTACCAATGTTAAACTGGAACTGTTCTGCTTTGTCTCCTTCGTATTTCTTAAACGGCTGGGCGTAGGAGAAGACCAACGGCCCCAGCGGAGACATCCATTGTAGTGCAACACCCGCAGACATACGGATGTTGCTCGGATCGCTATAGTCCGGCACGCCAGCATTTCTCGTCGCTGTCGTATCTTCCCAGTTAGTATCCCACACCGTGCCCGCATCCCAGAAGACCGAGGTACGGATCGAGTTAGCATACTTCTCGCTCACGAACGGCGTCGGGGTGATCACTTCCAGGCTGGCGACGCCCATGGCGTTACCGCCGACAGCATCATCAGACTTACAGAGAGCGCCTGGCTGGCTCGTCTGGCAGTTCTCCTGGTTGTTACCACCGTAGTAGACCGCTTTCGGACCGATGTTGTTGGACTGGAAGCCACGCACGGTGCTGGAGCCGCCGGCGTAGAAGTTCTCATAGAACGGCATCTCTTTGCCGCCTAAGCCATCACCGTAGCCCCAACGGGTACGGCCCAGGACCACCCACTTGTGATCGTCATCCAGCGGGACGTAGGTCGCGGTGTCCAGGGTAACCTTGTAGAACTCGTTATCCGAGCCCGGTACGGTGACCTTACCGTTCAGGTTGACGCGCGAGCCGTCCGTCGGGAAGTAGCCGCGGTCAAGATGGTTGTAAGTCCAGCCGTAGTTAAAGGTGAAGTCGTCTGCGCTGTAGCCGTTATCGTTGTCCTGGGTGTTGGCGCTCTGCCCCACCGAGTCGAGATAGCGCCACATGGCCACCTGCGGCTCCATGTTGGACAGGTCGTTGTGCACGTAACCTAAGCCGAGGCGCAGGGTGTTGTACTCGTTGACCGGGAAGCCCAGCGTACCGTCAAGGCCGTAGCTCTTGTTGGTGTACGACGACAGATCCGCATCATCCGCTTCGAAGTCGTTATAGAAGATACGACCACCGAGGCTCACGCCGTCAACGGTGAAGTACGGGTTGGTCACAGACAGCTCAGAGTAGGTCTGATAGTCGTTCTTGGTGCCGTTGATCCCGACCGAGTAACCGGTGCCCAGCCAGTTATCCTGCTGGACGCCGACCTGGAAGCTCACGCCGCTCTCGGTGCCGTAGCCTACGCCGAAGTTGAAGCTACCGGTGTTACGCTCTTTGACCTTGTAGACCACGTCAACCTGGTCCGGGCTGCCTGATACGCGCTGGGTATCGGTATCCACCGTTTCGAAGTAGCCGAGACGGTTCAGACGCTCTTTACCCTGATCGACCAGATCGCTGCCCAACCATGCGCCCTCCATCTGACGCATTTCACGGCGCAGAACGGCATCTTTGGAGGTATCGTTACCCTCAAAGCGGATCTTGCGCACGTAGTAGCGGTTGCCCGCATCGACGTTGACGTGCAGCTTCACGGTCTTATCCGCGTCGTTGATCTCAGGCTGAGACTGTACGCGCGGGTAGGCGTAGCCATAGCGACCCAGAAGCTTCTTGATGTCGTCTTCCATCTTGGTCACTTTGGTGCCGTTATAGAGCTCGCCCGGCTGAATTTTCGTCAGGCTCTCAATTTCGGCGGAGTGGCCGGCCAGGTTACCGCTGACTTCAACGCTGGAAAGCTTGTACTGATCGCCTTCGGTGACGTTAACGGTAATGTAGATGCCTTTTTTGTCCGGCGTCAGGCTGACCTGGGTAGAGTCGATGTTGAAACGCGCGTAGCCACGATCGAGGTAGTAGCTGCGTAACGTTTCCAGATCGCCTGCCAGCTTCTGCTTCTGGTATTTGCGATCGCCCACCACGTTCCACCACGGCACTTCATCGCGCAGCTGGAAGGTTGAGATCAGCTCTTCGGTACTGAATGCATGGTTACCGACGATGTTGATCTGCTGGATTTTGGCGGAGACGCCCTCCTGGAAGACCAGCTTCAGGTCGACGCGGTTACGCGGCAGCGGCGTAACGACCGCTTTCACGCTGGCGCTGTACTTACCGACGCTGTAGTAGAAATCTTCCAGACCTTTTTCGATATCGGCCAGGGTGGTACGGTCAAGTGATTCACCCACGCGCACGCCGGAAGCTTCGAGGTTCTGCTTCAGCATGTCATCTTTTACGGACTTGTTGCCCGAAAAGGTGATGCTGGCAATAGTAGGACGCTCTTTAACCTGCACGAGGAGCGTATCACCATCGCGCAGGACGCGAACGTCCTCGAAGTTGCCGGTGGCAAACAGCGCACGGATAATATTACTGATGTCTTCATCAGTCACCGTGTCACCCTGACGCACTGGCATACTGAGGAGGGCCGCACCAACGGCGACACGCTGTAAGCCTTCGAAATGAATATCCTTCACTACGAACCCTTCAGCACCGTATACGGTCGCGCTGCTAAACAGCAGCGACGCTATAAGCAACTTTTTCATCGCCATCGTTATTATGCGTTCTTCCTAACTAACTCTCATAACCGAGAGAAATCATTGAAAAGTGCAAGCCCCATTAACAGCACCAGCAAAATTGAGCCAATGCGATAACTAAAGTCTTGAACCCGCTCGGATACCGGCCCGCCTTTTAGCTTCTCTATCGCTAAAAACAGCAGGTGTCCCCCATCTAACACCGGTAGAGGGAACAGGTTGATAATCCCGAGGTTCACGCTGATTAAGGCGAGGAACATCAGGTAGTAGATCAACCCAAACTCCGCAGACATCCCAGCCCCTTGGGCGATCGAGATCGGCCCGCTGAGGTTGTTCAGTTTGACGTCGCCGGTGATCAATTTGCCCAGCATGCTGACCGTGAGCTTCATCAACTGCCAGGTTTTACCCGTGGCTTCGACAACGGCAT
Organism: Pseudescherichia sp. AS216; assembly: GCF_037152055.1. Classification (NCBI taxonomy): domain Bacteria; kingdom Pseudomonadati; phylum Pseudomonadota; class Gammaproteobacteria; order Enterobacterales; family Enterobacteriaceae; genus Pseudescherichia; species Pseudescherichia sp. AS216. The sequence continues at coordinate 24,574 of NZ_JBBCMV010000005.1, forward strand.
CAAACGGCCCATACTGGCGTACTGTTTTATACTCGTCCGGCAGCGGGATAACCTTTGGCACGACGCCCGCAAACCCTTCATCCTTGCCGCTACCCGGTTTTGTATCTGGTATCAGGGTTAAAGACAAGGGAGTTCCCTGCCTTTCTATATCCAGAGCCAATGGTTTACCCGGATTATCGCGCACCAGGGTCACAAAGGTCATCCACTGCGTGATTGCCTGACCATCGACTTTAACGATCCTGTCGCCAGCTTGCAAACCCGCTTTACTTGCCGCCGACCCGGACTGCACCTCTGCCAGCACGGATTCAATCTGTGCCGCGCGTGGCTGGATGCCCAGCGACGCTACCGGATCCTGCTTGTCTGGCTCAAACGCCCAGTCGCGCAGATCCAGCGTCTTCTGCTGGCGACTGTCGCTGCCAAAAGGCGCAACGCTAACGGTGGTCTGCGCATCGCCGATTTTATCCACCAGCTGCAGACGCACGGCATCCCAGTCTGGCGTTTCGATACCGTCAACGGCTTTAAGTTCCATCCCAGGGACGATTTGTGCGCTGGCGGCAATGGAGTTGGGCGTAATTTCACCAATAACCGGACGAACGCCAGGGACGCCGATGATGAACACCAGCCAGTAGGCAAAGATAGCAAAGAGGAAGTTAGCCACGGGACCCGCGGCGATCACGGCGGCGCGCTGGCCGATGGTTTTGTTATTAAAGGCGGTGTGACGCAGCTCGGGGATCACCGGCTCGACGCGCTCGTCGAGCATTTTGACATAGCCCCCCAGCGGGATGAGGGCGATAACAAACTCGGTGCCCTGCTTGTCGGTGCGACGCCAGAGCGCTTTGCCAAAACCAATGGAAAAGCGCTCAACCCGGACGCCGCAGCGGCGAGCAACCCAGAAATGGCCAAACTCGTGCACGGTAATTAGCACGCCCAGCGCAACAATAAACGCTGCCAGATTCCAGAGAATGCTCAGCATAAAATCATCCGTTAAATCGTCCCAAAGACCAGCAGCAGCAGGCAGGCAAACACCGGTACCGCCGCCGTCAGGCTGTCGATGCGATCGAGAATGCCGCCATGTCCTGGAATCAGGTGTCCGCTGTCCTTAATTCCGGCTTCACGCTTAAACATGCTTTCGGTGAGGTCGCCCAGCACCGAGGCCAGCGCCGCGACAACCGAGCAGATCAGCAGCGTAGAGAGCGTGACCTCAAGGTTTGCCCACATGCCGTAACCCCAGGAGATCACCGCCGCCGTAAACAGGCCGCCGATAAAGCCCTGCCAGGTTTTCCCCGGCGACACCTTCGGCGCCAGCTTATGCTTGCCGAACAGCTTGCCGAACATATACGCGCCGGAATCCGCGCCCCAGACGAGGATCATGACGTAGAGCAGCCACAGCGCACCGCTGTAGTGGTTGTCATCATAGTGCCAGGCGCGCAGGGCCAGCATGCCCCAGAAAAAGGGCACAATGGTCAGGATGCCAAACAGCAGGCGCAGCGCCTTAGAGTGACGCCACAGCGCCGCCGAGGCAGGATAGAACAGCACCAGCAGCAGCGCAGCGATCCACCAGCCCAGCGAAGCCCATAGCGACCCCTCAACCAGCGGCTGATGCACGTTATGGTGATACTCCGGGATCGTAAACAGCATCACCGCCAGCAGCAGGCCGCAGAGCACGGCCAGCCATACCCGCTGCGTGCGTGAAGTAAAGCCGCTAAGCTGGCCCCACTCCCATGCGGCCAGCATACAGACCGCGAGCGTGACCAGAGCAAACCCCACCGGGGGGAGTAAAAATAGCGCCGCAATGACGACGGGTATTAATACAAAAGCAGAAATCAGGCGATACTTCAGCAAAAGCTACCCCCATCAGGCTTTGTCGCCACCAGGCTCGGTGCCGCCGAAACGACGCTCTCGATTGGCAAAGGCATGCAGCGCACCTTCAAAGTCTTGTTCATCGAAATCAGGCCAAAGAACATCCGTGAAGTAAAGTTCAGCATAGGCAATCTGCCACAGCAAAAAGTTACTGATGCGGTGCTCCCCCCCTGTCCTTATCACTAAATCCACTGGAGCCAGTTCATGCATGCAGATTTGCTTACTCAGCGCCTCTTCATCAATTTGGTCCGGGCGTAACAGCCCTTCTTGTACCTGTACCGCTAACTGCTGTACTCCCTGAATAATATCCCAACGCCCGCCATAATTCGCGGCGATATTCAGCGTCAGCCCGCTATTTTGCGCGGTTAACGCCTCCGCTTTGCGAATACGCTCTTGCAGACGTGAGTTAAAACGGCTGGTGTCACCGATGACGCGCAGGCGTACATTGTGACGGTGCAGGCTTTTTACTTCGCTATCCAGCGCCCACACAAACAGCTCCATCAGCGCGCTGACCTCCTGCGCCGGACGGTTCCAGTTCTCACTGCTAAAAGCATACAGCGTTAGCGCGTCGATGCCGTGGTTCGCAGCGTAGGAGACTGCGCGGCGGACGGACTTCGCTCCGGCTTTATGTCCAAAGGCTCGTATCTTCCCTTGTCTTTTTGCCCAGCGACCATTGCCATCCATAATTATCGCCACATGGCGGCAGCCATGTGCTGGCAAATTCTCGCTTAAAGGAAGGTTCATTGACAACATAACGCGTTTTAAGTCCCTGAAAAGGATTTAGCGGTACTCAGAAATACTGAAGCCTTTACGTAAAAAAAGCCGTGTCAAACCACGGCTTACCTGACCGCTCCGGCCCTGAGACCAGCGATCGGGTGGCGCAGACTATATCACTGAAGCCGAACGCTAACAAATATCACGGCCCTTCATGGCAGTAATATCACCGGCTTGCGAGATGGCTCACCTGATTCTGCGCCGTCTCGCGGGCCAGCGCGTCCACAGCCAGAACATCCTCGATGCTCTGCGGTTCGCGCAGATCCATACGTTCTAGTACGGATAGATTAAGGGCAGCGATATCGGTAAAGCGAATGCGCGAGTCCAGGAATGCGGCAACCGTCACCTCATTTGCTGCATTCAGCGCCGTTGTCGCAGCCTGGCCCTGTTCAAACGCCTCCATTGCCAGCTTCAGGCAGGGATAGCGGTCATAGTCCGGGGCTGCAAAGCTCAACGTGCTGAGCGAGCAAAAATCGAGGGCCTTTACTCCGGAGCTGACGCGATCCGGCCAGGCCATCGTATGGGCGATAGGCGTACGCATATCCGGCTCACCCAGCTGCGCTAACACGCTGCCATCCAGGTAACGTACCATGGAGTGGATCACCGACTGAGGGTGGATCAGCACTTCCATCTGGCGGGCAGAGGCGTTAAACAGCCAGCGCGCTTCAATATATTCCAGACCTTTGTTCATCATGGTGGCGGAATCAACGGAGATTTTACGTCCCATTGACCAGTTCGGATGGCGGCAGGCCTGATTCGGCGTCATTGCAGCCAGTTCAGACAGCGGCGTCTCACGAAAGGGGCCACCAGACCCGGTAAGCAGAATGGATGCGACGCCATTTTGCTCGAGGTCAGCGTACCCCAGGTTGCGCTGGAAGGGTTGCGGTAAACTCTGAAAAATGGCGTTGTGCTCGCTATCCACCGGCAGAAGCTGCGCCCCACTCTCTTTCACCGCCTCCATAAACAGGCGGCCACAGGTGACCAGCGACTCCTTGTTAGCCAGCAGCACCCGCTTCCCGGCGCGGATCGCCGCCAGGGTCGGCAGCAGGCCCGCCGCCCCGACGATAGCGGCCATCACCTGATCGACCTCCTCCAGCGCGGCCATGTCGCAGGCGGCCTGCTGGCCGCTCAGCACCTCGGTACGGCTACCGTGCTGTGCCAGCGTCTCTTTGAGTTCGCGAGCGCTGGCGGCATCGTCCATCACCGCGTAGCGCGGCGTGAACTCCAGGCACTGCTCTGCCATACGGGCCACGTTTTTGCCAGCAACCAGCGCCGTGACGGCAAAGCTGTCGGGATTGTGGCGAACCACATCAAGGGTACTGCAACCGATAGAGCCGGTTGAGCCAAGGAGGGTGAGCTGCTTCATGAGAGAGAGGTGTCCAAAGGTGGCTTAAGAAGAGCAACATAGCAAAACGCCGCCAGCAAAAACCCGAGGGGGCTTCTCTGAACGGCGTTTTGTTTAATCACGTGCGCGGGATCAGAACTGCATCAGTTCCGCTTCTTTTTCCGCCAGCGCCGCATCCACCTTCTTGATGGCTACGTCGGTCAGCTTCTGCACGTCGTCCTGTGAGCGACGATCTTCATCTTCGCTGATCGCTTTATCTTTCAGCAGCGCTTTCACTTTGTCGTTGGCATCACGGCGTACGTTACGTACCGCTACGCGCGCGCCTTCGGCTTCGCCACGCACCACTTTAATCAGGTCTTTACGACGCTCTTCGGTCAGCGGCGGCAGCGGAACACGGATGTCGGTGCCAGCAGAGCTTGGGTTCAGACCGAGGTCTGACGCCATGATAGCCTTCTCAACCGCCGGGCTCAGCGAGCGATCGAACACGTTGATTTTCAGCGTGCGGGAGTCTTCAACGGTGATGTTAGCCAGCTGGCGCAGCGGCGTCGGCGTACCGTAGTACGGCACCATAATGCCGTCGAGCAGGCTTGGGGAAGCACGACCGGTGCGCACTTTGCTGATTTGGGTTTTGAATGCTTCAACGCATTTATCCATGCGGACTTCGGCATCTTTTCTGATATCGTTAATCACGTTACGAATCCTTGAAAACTTGTCTCAGGCAGACCATACGCCAGCACGCCGTAAAGGAGTGCTAAGTATAGCCCCGTTTAATCTATGACACGGTAAAAAGTGTCTGATAAGAACCGCTTTACAGTTAAGGCGGAATCTTACCTCTATTTGTTGCTGACGGAAATTACTCCGTGATCAAAGTGCCCTCTTTTTCGCCCATTACCACGCGGCGCAGCGCGCCTGGCTTGTTCATGTTGAAAACACGAATCGGCAGCTTGTGGTCACGGGCCAGGGTAAAGGCCGCCAGATCCATCACCTTCAGCTCTTTATCCAGGACTTCGCTGTAGCTCAGCTGATCGTACATGGTAGCCGCCGGATCTTTTGCCGGATCGGCAGTGAACACGCCGTCGACTTTGGTCGCCTTCAGCACCACGTCCGCTTCGATCTCGATCCCGCGCAGGCAGGCTGCGGAGTCGGTGGTAAAGAACGGGTTACCGGTACCGGCAGAGAGGATCACCACCCGGTTGTTACGCAGCAGGCTGATGGCTTCAGCCCAGCTGTAGTTATCACACACGCCATTCAGCGGAATAGCGGACATCAGGCGGGCGTTCACATAGGCGCGGTGGAGCGCATCACGCATTGCCAGGCCGTTCATGACCGTTGCCAACATACCCATGTGGTCGCCCACTACGCGGTTCATCCCCGCTTTCGCCAGACCTGCGCCACGGAAAAGGTTACCACCACCAATGACGACGCCTACCTGGATGCCCAACTCCACCAGCTCTTTGATCTCCTGAGCCATGCGGTCAAGGATGCTTGCGTCGATACCGAAGCCTTCGGTGCCCTGTAACGCTTCGCCGCTGAGCTTAAGCAGGATGCGTTTATAGACGGGTTTTGCATTGGTAGCCATGATTCTTTCCTGAGACGTTCAACGATTGAGAGGGGGTTAATTCCGGATACAACTTTTGTAGTATACAGCTTTCGCTGGATACAAAAAGAAGCCGCCCTCAGGCGGCTTCTTTCAGACCACTTAAGACTGCTTGGACATGGCAGCAACTTCTGCTGCGAAGTCAGTCTCAACTTTCTCGATGCCTTCACCCACTTCGAAACGAACGAAGTTGGTCACGTCAGCGTTGTGCTCTTTCAGCAGCTGACCAACGGTTTTGCTCGGGTCCATTACGAACGGCTGACCGGTCAGAGAGACTTCGCCGGTGAATTTCTTCATGCGGCCTTCAACCATCTTCTCTGCGATCTCTTTCGGCTTACCGGACTGCATGGCGATGTCCAGCTGAACCTGGTACTCTTTCTCTACCACTTCAGCAGACACGTCTTCCGGCTTAACGAACTCAGGCTTGCTTGCAGCAACGTGCATTGCCAGCTGTTTCACCAGCTCTTCGTCAGCGCCGGTAGCAGCGATCAGAACGCCGATGCGCGCGCCGTGCAGGTAAGAGCCCAGCACGTCGCCTTCGAGGATTGCTACACGGCGAACGTTGATGTTCTCACCGATTTTAGCAACCAGCGCTACGCGCTCTTCTTCGAACTGTGCTTTCAGCACTTCAACGTCGGTAACTTTATCAGCAACAGCTGCATCCAGAACCTTGTTAGCGAACGCCTGGAAACCAGCGTCTTTTGCAACGAAGTCGGTCTGGCAGTTAACTTCCAGAATCACGCCGTAGTTGCCGTTGATTTTGGTGATGATCACGCCGTCAGCAGCAACGTTACCTGCTTTTTTCGCTGCTTTGATCGCACCAGACTTACGCATGTTTTCGATTGCCAGCTCAATGTCGCCGTTCGCTTCGGTCAGCGCTTTTTTGCAATCCATCATGCCAGCGCCAGTACGCTCGCGCAGCTCTTTTACCAGGGATGCGGTAATTTCAGCCATTCTAAAATCCTCGGAAGATTTGACCTGCCTGGTCGTAAAACCAAACAGCCTTAAAAGTGAAAAAGGGGGCCATAAACAGGCCCCCTAACCAAACTCGGTACTACCTGCTCAATAAGGGGCTCAGAGAGCGTGCCTTATTATTCAGCTTCTACGAAGCTCTCTTCCGCCTGGGAAGCCAGATCCTGAGAACGGCCTTCACGAACGGTAGTAGCAACAGCGCTCAGGTACAGGCTAACTGCACGGATTGCGTCGTCGTTACCCGGGATAACGAAGTCAACGCCATCCGGATCGGAGTTGGTATCAACGATAGCAAATACCGGGATACCCAGGTTGTTTGCTTCTTTGATCGCGATGTGCTCGTGGTCAGCGTCGATAACAAACAGTGCATCCGGCAGGCCGCCCATGTCTTTGATACCGCCCAGGCTGTTTTCCAGCTTGTCCAGCTCACGGGTACGCATCAGCGCTTCTTTCTTGGTCAGCTTGTCGAAGGTACCGTCCTGAGACTGAATTTCCAGGTCTTTCAGACGTTTGATAGACTGACGAACGGTTTTCCAGTTAGTCAGCATACCGCCCAGCCAGCGATGGTTCACGAAGAACTGATCGCAGCTGTTAGCCGCTTCTTTCACCGCTTCGCTCGCAGCGCGCTTAGTACCAACAAACAGGATCTTACCTTTACGGGAAGAGATCTTGTTCAGCTCAGCCAGGGCTTCGTTGAACATTGGTACAGTTTTCTCAAGGTTGATGATGTGAACTTTGTTACGTGCGCCGAAGATGAAAGGCTTCATTTTCGGGTTCCAGTAACGGGTCTGGTGACCGAAGTGAACACCAGCCTTGAGCATGTCGCGCATGGAAACAGTTGCCATGATTAAAACCTCTATATAAAAGTTGGGGTTATGCCTCCACGTATCCCATATCACCGACCCCAAAGGGCACCCCGGAATATGTGTCGATACGTGTGTGTTATTACACAAAGTGAGATTTGTGGCTCACGCTCCACAAGAAGGAACGGAAGTCCGGCGCGCTTTATACCATAAAATCGCCGCAGACTCCAACAGTTGTTGGCGTAGCGTGCTGCCAGAAATTCTCAATTTGGCAGGTTATGTCTCGGACTGGTAACATTGACAACACTTACACAATTATTGTCGATGACTTTTATTGTCAATGACATCGACGCTAATGGACAGAATTCATGGCTATCCCAATTAAGACCCCGGAAGATATCGAAAAAATGCGCGTGGCAGGCCGCCTCGCTGCGGAAGTGCTGGAGATGATCGAAGCGCACATTAAACCGGGCGTAAGCACCGGCGAGCTGGATCGTATCTGTAACGATCATATCGTTAACGAGCAGCACGCGGTTTCCGCCAGCCTCGGCTACCACGGCTTCCCGAAATCCGTCTGCATCTCGATCAACGAAGTGGTGTGTCACGGTATTCCGGACGACGAGAAACGCCTGAAAGACGGCGACATCGTTAACATCGACGTTACCGTGATCAAAGACGGTTTCCACGGCGACACCTCGAAAATGTTTATCGTTGGCAAGCCGACCATTCTGGGTGAGCGCCTGTGCCGTGTGACCCAGGAGAGCCTCTACCTGGCGCTGAAGATGGTGAAGCCGGGCATCCGCCTGCGCACTCTCGGCGCGGCGATCCAGAAGTTTGTCGAAGCGGAAGGCTTCTCTGTGGTGCGCGAGTACTGCGGGCACGGCATTGGCCGCGGCTTCCACGAAGAGCCGCAGGTGCTGCACTATGATGCTGACGACGGCGGCGTGGTGCTGCAGGCCGGTATGGCCTTCACCATCGAGCCGATGGTCAACGCAGGCGACTACCGTATCCGCACCATGAAAGATGGCTGGACGGTAAAAACCAAAGACCGGAGCTTGTCGGCGCAGTACGAGCATACTATTGTGGTGACAGAGACCGGCTGCGAAATCATGACGCTCCGCAAGGATGACACCATCCCGGCGATACTCTCGCACAACGAATGATAAGAAGCCGGCGATTGCCGGCTTTTTTTATGGCGATAGCTTTTACTTATATTGGGGGCAGCGCAACGCGATATGAGCCACACTCTTTCAGAACAGTTAAGCCACACGGCGCCCTCCCTCCCCGGCCAGCCTGCTAACCCCTCCTCCTGGCCACAGAGCAGCCTGAACTGCGTGGATATCAAAGCGCATATCGATACCTTCCAGCAGTGGCTGGGCCACGTCTTTGACCAGGGCCTCTCTGCCGAGCAGCTCATTGAAGCCCGAACCGAATTTATCGATCAGCTCCTGCAGCGCCTGTGGGTGGAGTATGGCTTTGCAGAATACGGCGATGCGGCGCTGGTGGCGGTGGGCGGCTACGGCCGCGGCGAGCTGCATCCCCTCTCGGATATCGACCTGCTGATCCTCAGCCGTAAAAAGCTGCCGGACGAGCAGGCGCAGAAGATCGGCGAGCTATTGACCCTGCTGTGGGACATAAAGCTGGAGGTGGGCCACAGCGTGCGTACCCTGGAAGAGTGCCTGCTGGAGGGGCTGGCCGATCTCACCGTGGCCACCAACCTGATTGAGTCCCGCCTGCTGATTGGCGACGTCGCCCTCTTCCTTGAGCTACAGAAGCACATCTTTAGCGATGGCTTCTGGCCTTCAGAGACCTTTTTTGCCGCCAAGGTCAACGAGCAGACCGAGCGCCACCAGCGCTACCATGGCACCAGCTATAACCTGGAGCCGGATATCAAGAGCAGCCCCGGCGGCCTGCGGGATATCCATACCCTCCAGTGGGTAGCGCGCCGCCACTTCGGGGCCACCTCCCTGAGCGAAATGGTGGGCTTCGGCTTCTTAACCCAGGCCGAGCGTAACGAGCTTAATGAGTGTCAGCATCTGCTGTGGCGCATCCGCTTTGCCCTCCATCTGGAGATCAACCGCTACGACAACCGTCTGCTGTTCGACCGCCAGCTCAGCGTGGCCCAGCGGCTCAACTACCTCGGCGAGGGCAACGAGCCGGTAGAGCAGATGATGAAGGACTTCTATCGCGTCACCCGTCGGGTATCCGAGCTGAACCAGATGCTGCTCCAGCTCTTTGATGAGGCAATTTTGGCCCTCACCACCGACGAGAAGCCCCGTCCCATTGACGATGAGTTCCAGCTGCGCGGCACGCTGATCGACCTGCGCGACGAGACGCTGTTCATCCGCGAGCCGCAGGCGATCCTGCGCATGTTCTACATGATGGTGCGCAACAGCAGCATCACCGGGATCTACTCCACTACCCTGCGCCACCTGCGCCACGCCCGCCGTCATCTGACCCAGCCGCTGTGCTATATTCCAGAGGCGCGGACCCTGTTCCTCAGCATGCTGCGCCACCCCGGCGCGGTGAGCCGTGGCCTGCTGCCGATGCATCGGCACAGCGTGCTGTGGGCCTACATGCCCCAGTGGTCGCATATCGTTGGCCAGATGCAGTTCGATCTCTTCCACGCCTACACGGTGGATGAGCACACCATTCGCGTGCTGCTGAAGCTGGAGAGCTTTGCGCAGGAGGAGACGCGGCAGAAGCATCCGCTCTGCGTCGATCTCTGGCCGCGCCTCACCCATCCGGAACTGATCTTAATTGCCGCCCTGTTCCACGATATCGCCAAAGGGCGCGGGGGCGATCACTCGGTGCTTGGCGCGGAGGATGTGCTGAAGTTTGCCGAGCTGCACGGTCTCAACTCGCGGGAGACGCAGCTGGTGGCCTGGCTGGTGCGTCAGCATCTGCTGATGTCCGTCACCGCCCAGCGCCGCGATATTCAGGATCCCGAGGTGATCAAGCAGTTTGCCGAAGAGGTGCAGACGGAAAACCGCCTGCGCTTCCTGGTCTGCCTGACGGTGGCGGATATCTGTGCCACCAACGAAACCCTGTGGAACAGCTGGAAGCAGAGCCTGCTGCGCGAGCTCTACTTTGCCACTGAGAAGCAGCTGCGTCGTGGCGTGCAGAGCACGCCGGATATGCGCGAGCGCGTGCGCCATCATCAGCTGCAGGCGCTGGCCCTGCTGCGGATGGACAACATCAACGAAGAGGCGCTGCACCACATCTGGGCGCGCTGCCGGGCGAACTACTTTGTACGTCACAGCCCAAACCAGCTGGCCTGGCACGCCCGGCACCTGCTGCGACACGATCTCACCCAGCCGATGATCCTGCTTAGTCCGCAGGCGACGCGCGGCGGCACCGAGATCTTTATCTGGAGCCCGGATCGGCCCTACCTCTTTGCCGCCGTCTGCGCCGAGCTGGACCGCCGTAACCTGAGCGTTCACGACGCGCAGATCTTTACCACCCGCGATGGCATGGCGATGGATACCTTTATTGTGCTGGAGCCGGACGGCAGCCCGCTCTCCCCGGATCGCCACCAGGCGATCCAGCAGGGGCTGATCCAGGCCATTACCCAGCGCAGCTGGCAGCCGCCGCAGCCGCGCCGCCAGCCGCCGAGGCTGCGCCACTTTACCGTCGATACCGAGGTTAACTTCCTGCCGACCCACACCGACAGAAAGAGCTTCCTTGAGCTTATCGCCCTCGACCAGCCGGGCCTGCTCGCCCGCGTCGGTCAGGTGTTTGCCGACCTCGGGATCTCGCTTCACGGGGCGAGAATTTCGACAATCGGCGAGCGAGTAGAAGATTTATTTATAATCGCTACCGCCGACCGGCGTGGTCTTAATAATGTGTTGCAGAAGGAAGTACAACAACGGTTGACAGAGGCCCTCAATCCAAACGATAAAGGGTAGTGTGTTTATTTATATGGAAAGAGTTTAACAATGCAGCAGTTACAGAACGTTATTGAGTCCGCTTTTGAGCGTCGCGCCGAGATCACTCCGGCGAATGTGGATACCGTGACCCGTGAAGCGGTAAACCAGGTGATTTCCCTGCTGGACTCCGGCGCGCTGCGCGTCGCCGAGAAGATCGACGGCCAGTGGGTAACGCATCAATGGCTGAAGAAAGCGGTGCTGCTCTCTTTCCGTATCAACGATAATCAGGTTATCGACGGAGCCGAAAGCCGCTACTTCGATAAGGTGCCGATGAAGTTCGCCAACTACGACGAAGCGCGCTTCCAGAAAGAGGGCTTCCGCGTAGTGCCTCCGGCAGCCGTGCGCCAGGGCGCGTTTATTGCCCGCAACACCGTGCTGATGCCCTCCTACGTTAACATCGGCGCTTACGTTGACGAAGGCACCATGGTCGATACCTGGGCCACCGTTGGCTCCTGTGCGCAGATCGGTAAAAACGTTCACCTCTCCGGCGGCGTGGGCATCGGCGGCGTTCTTGAGCCGCTGCAGGCAAATCCAACCATCATCGAAGATAACTGCTTTATCGGCGCACGCTCTGAAGTGGTTGAGGGCGTGATCGTTGAAGAGGGTTCGGTGATCTCCATGGGCGTTTACATCGGCCAGAGCACCCGTATTTACGATCGTGAAACCGGCGAAGTACACTACGGTCGCGTTCCGGCGGGCTCGGTGGTGGTCTCCGGCAACCTGCCGTCAAAAGATGGCAAATACAGCCTCTACTGCGCGGTTATCGTGAAAAAGGTCGACGCGAAGACGCGCGGCAAAGTTGGTATTAACGAACTGTTGCGTACCATCGACTAATGCGCGATAAAAAAGCGGGGGCTACCCCGCTTTTTTTACATTTGCTGGTGGCCAAAATAGAATTTTTCGTTAATTATTCATAGGTTATGTTGAGCTTAAGGGTACCGCTATGTACGATAATCTGAAAAGTTTAGGCATTACCAATCCCGATGAAATCGATCGCTATAGCCTTCGCCAGGAGGCCAATAACGATATTCTGAAAATCTATTTTCATAAGGACAGGGGCGAGTTTTTTGCTAAAAGCGTGAAGTTTAAGTATCCACGCCAGCGTAAAACCGTGGTCGCCGACGGCGTTGGCCAGGGCTACAAAGAGGTTCAGGAGATCAGCCCGAATCTGCGGTATGTGATCGACGAGCTGGATCAGATCTGCCAGCGCGATCGCAGCGAAATCGACCTGAAACGGAAGATCCTCGACGATCTTCGCCACCTTGAGAGCGTGGTGACCAACAAGATCAACGAGATCGAATCCGACCTTGAGAAGTTAACGCGTAATAAGTAGCGGTTATACGCCGGGCGGCGCTGCGCTTGCCCGGCGTAATTCAGCCTATCTCTGCTCATCCAGCTGCAGCGCAACATAGAGCAGCAGCCTGTCGTCAAAATTCCCCAGATCCAGCCCGGTCAGCTCCGAGATACGGTTCAGGCGGTACTCCAGCGTATTGCGGTGAATAAACAGCGCCTTTGAGGTCGCCAGCGGCTGCACGTTGTGGCGAAACCATGCTGCCAGAGTTCGCCTGAGCAGGCCGTTATTATCCATCGCCTTCAGGCGGGTCAGCGGACGCGCCAGCTCGTTGGCCTGCCAGCCGCCGCGCAGGCTATCCAGCAGCACCGGCAGCATCAGATCCTGATAGAAGTAACTCCGACTCTCCGGCATACGCTGCTTGCCCACCATCATGGTGGTACGCGCTGTACGGTAAGATCGGGCAATGCTGCCCGGTCCGGTAAAGTAGTTGCCCAGCGCGACGCGAAAGCGCAGCTGGCCGTTCTCTTTCATGCGGGCGATGAGCTGCTCTACGCGCTTGCGATGGTCTTCGGCATCCCAGCGGCCAAACGGATTGAGGGCGGGTTTCAGCACCACCATCTCGGTCAGGGAGACAATGGCAATCAGGTTGTTACGCTCCGGTGTGGTAAGCGCATTTTGCAGCTGCTGTAGCTCGGCCATGGCGCTGTCGACCCCTAACTGACCGCTGTCGACCTCCACCACCGCCACCACGCGCGGCTGGTTCAAATCGATCCCCAGACGCTGCGCCCATTCGGTCAGGGCCGGCGTGTGCTCCTCGGCCTGGATCAGGTTCATCACCAGCTCCTCGCGCAGGCGGCTATCCTGGGCCAGGAGATGCATCAGGCGGGACTGCTCCAGCATCATCTCAGCGGTCATGCACACCAGTTCGCCATACTTACGCAGCGTCTCCGGCTCGCCGGTCAGGCCGATGACCCCGACAATCTCTCCTTCCAGACGCAGCGGCAGGTTGATCCCCTGGCGTACGCCGTGCAGGTGACGAGCCACCGCGTCGTCGATATCCACCACGCGTCCCTGAGAGAGCACCAGCAGCGCACCTTCGTGCAATTCCCCAATACGCTCCCGATCGCCGCTGCCAATAATGCGCCCGCGCGCATCCATTACGTTGATGTTGGTATCGATTATGCGCATGGTGCGCGCAACGATATCCTGCGCCATTTTGGTATCAAGATGCCAGCCAGCCATGTAATCCCTCCCCTGAGCAGATCACAAGAATAAGGGAGTTGCCAGCGCGCTGCATTGTGCAAAAGCACAAAGCACGATGCGGAAGTGTGGAGTTGTGGAAAGCCTCACAGATTCTGTAAGGAGACCCCTTCCCCGAACGGAGAAGGGGTCATGCGATTACTGCATCAGCAGGTAGAGAGAGGTATCGCCACGCTGGATATTCAGCGCCAGCACTGACGGCTTGCTGTCGAGGATCTTACGCAGTTCGGCAATGTTCTTCACCGGCTGCTGGTTCGCGCCGATGATCACATCGCCTTTTTTCAGGCCGATGCGCGCCGCCGGGCTGTTCGCCTTCACGCTGCTGACGGTGACGCCCTGGTTCTGGCCCGCGTTGCTCATCTCTGCGCCTTCAATGCCGCTGAAGATGGTGCTGGAATCCACCTGGTTCTGGCTGCTCTGCTGCAGTTCAAGGCTAACGGTAACCGGCTTGCCTTCACGCAGCAGGCCCAGCGAGACTTTGCTGCCGATCGGCATCGAGCCCACTTCCGCCCGCAGGGCTGCGAAGCTGCTGATTGGCTTACCGTTCAGGGAGGTGATCACATCCCCTGCTTTGATGCCGGCTTTCGCCGCCGATGAGTTCGGCATCACCTGGCTAACAAAGGCCCCGCGCTGGGCGTCAACCTTCATGGCCTTCGCCAGCTCAGAGTTCAGCTCGGTACCGAGAATACCCAGCTCGCCACGGCGCACCTGGCCATACTGCACCATCTGCGCGGTGAGGTTTTTCACCATGTTGCTCGGGATCGCAAAGCCGATACCGATGTTGCCGCCGTCCGGGGCGAGGATCGCAGTGTTGATACCGATCAGCTCACCGTTGAGGTTCACCAGCGCGCCGCCGGAGTTACCGCGGTTGATCGCCGCATCAGTCTGGATAAAGTTCTCGTAGTTCTCGGCATTCAGGCCGCTACGGCCCAGCGCCGAGACGATGCCCGAGGTGACCGTCTCACCGAGGCCAAACGGATTACCGATGGCCACCGTGTAGTCACCCACGCGCAGGGCATCGGAGTCGGCGAGCTTAATGGCGGTCAGGTTTTTCGGATCCTGAATCTGCACCAGAGCCAGATCGGAGCGCGGATCTTTACCCACCACTTTGGCGTCAAATTTACGCCCATCGCCCAGCTGGACCTTAATCGTGCTGGCATTATCGACCACGTGGTTGTTGGTCACGACATAGCCTTTCGCCGCATCAATAATGACGCCGGAGCCCAGCGCCATAAATTTCTGCTGCTGGCCACCGTCGTCAGCGCCACCCTGCCCGCCCTGACAGAAAGGCGAGCTCTGGAACGGAGAGCCCTCCTGGCAGAACGGTGAGTTTTCGCCAAAGAACTGCTGGAAGTTACGCCCCATGCGCGGGGTATTTACCGTGGTGCTGCCTTCAACGTTGATGCTCACTACCGACGGCATCACCTTTTCCAGCATCGGTGCCAGGCTTGGCATCTGCTGTGATGGCGGGATCGCTGAGGCGGTTTCGGCCGCTGATACCGACAGCGGGGACAGGGCTAAACCTAAACTCAGAGCCAGGGCACTCATTGCTAACGTGGTTTTTTTCATGTCGCTTAATCTCTATTTACTGATAACGCGAAACAGCGTGTAAGTATCGATAAGAGTCAATTTATAGCGCGAAGTTCCGGTATAACGTGTTGTTAAAAGTAAAAATTTATTGAGCGCCTTTACAATCGCTCAGATATTATTCAACCGCCATCAGCCGTCGGTACTCGTCCCAGGCATAGAGATCGGTCATGCCGCTGATATAGTCCTGAATAAGACGACAGCGGTAATAATATTCCAGTACCGGAAAGTCTGTTTCATCACGCGCTAGTTTGCTCACGGCTTCTACATAGGCCAGGCGGTGACGTCCTGAGAGCTTATGAAACAGGCGGGTTTCGATGGGGAAACGCTTCACCCGCTCTTTTTCCGCCAGCTCGGTAAAGTCCGCCAGCGTCATCTGCAACAGCGGACGATAAATATCCAGCAGCCCGCTGATGACGCGATAGCCTTGCAGCTCCAGCTGTTCAACATCGGGGTGACAGAAGACATTTTCAACCGCGACGCTCTTATACAATTCAAGCAGTTGACTGTAGCCGCTGTCGTCTTCTAACAGGGCATGGTTAAATTCGCCGGAGAAGATCTGCGGTAAATTATCAATAAAGCGCTGGGCGGCATAGGGCACCAGTTTATTTAAGGTATTGACCCGCAGATACATAAAGAACTGATCTTCCGCGCTGCGGCTGAGGGAGTTAGCCCGAGATTTATCCCAGGCATTCTCTACCACCTGAGAAAATAGCGATCCCTTTTCGTGCGGGCCCCAGGCGTTATAGAGATGCTGATAGAGCTGCTCCACGGTAAATATGTTTTTCTCTACCGCATCTTCCAGATCGGCGACGCAGTAGGAGATATCGTCTGCCGCCTCCATCACCCACGTCAGTGGAAAACGGCTGTAAGTATCCAGATCCAGCTCTTTACGCAGCCGCGCCACGTACTCCTCTTCAGAGAAGTAGTAGCCCGGTTTTTTCATTAAATAGCTGTGGCTGGCGGGTGGCTCGCCCCGCCACCAGGCCGGACGGGTATATTTCAGGATGCAGCCGACCTGCGCCCAGGTGAGGTTCATGCGCATCAGGGAGTGCACCAGCCGGATCCCCTGGGCGTTGCCCTCGAAGTGGCAGAGATCCTGGCGTACCTTGCGCCGCAGCTCGTTGGCCGCCTCCTCGCCGTCGCGCAGGCGCAGGGAGACCACCTCGCAGCGGTCACCGGTCAACGGCTGGCTGGCGGCATCCTGCGGGTGCAGGCGCTGGCGAAACCAGTCGTTAATCGCCGCCTCGCCAAAGTGGCCGAACGGCGGGTTGCCGATGTCGTGCATCAGGCAGGCCATCTCAACGATGCTCTCAAAGGGGCCGGTCAGCTCGTCGAGCCCGTAGCGTTCCAGCAGCCGCATCTCCTTCAGGCGGCTAAGGATCTCCTTGGCGATATAGCGCCCTACCTGCTGCACCTCCAGCGAGTGGGTCAGGCGGGTACGCACCGCCGCGTTGCGCTCCAGCGGGAAGACCTGGGTCTTCTGTTGCAGGCGGCGAATAGCGGCGGAGTTGACGATCCGGCCGCGATCGCTCTCGAAGATGCGTAACACTTCGCGTTCGGTTTTCACGCCCTGGGGTGACCGGTAGCGGCGATGCCAGTTAATCTTATTGCGGAAATCGATCTGTGCCATATCCTCTCCCCCTGAGCAATGCGCTTCCCCTTAAGCGCATGATAGACTATGCCCTCAAATCTGGCTTATCGCGAGTAAATCTATGAAAATCGGCATCATTGGTGCAATGGAAGAAGAGGTTGCGCTCCTGCGCGACAAAATCGAAAACCGTCAGACCCACAGCGTGGGCGGCAGCGAAATTTACACCGGCCAGCTGCACGGCGTTGACGTTGCGCTGCTGAAATCGGGCATTGGTAAAGTGGCAGCGGCAATGGGCGCAGCCCTGCTGCTGGAGCGCTGCCAGCCGGATGCCATTATCAACACCGGCTCCGCCGGCGGCCTGGCCCCGACGCTGAACGTAGGCGACATCGTGGTCTCCGACGAAGCGCGCTACCACGATGCCGACGTAACGGCATTTGGTTACGAGTACGGCCAGCTGCCAGGCTGCCCGGCGGGTTTCAAGGCCGACGAGAAGCTGATTGCCGTCGCGAAAGCCTGCATCGCTGAGCATAACCTCAACGCCGCTAGCGGGCTGATCGTCAGCGGCGACGCCTTTATCAACGGTGCTGCTGGTCTGGAAAAGATCCGCAGCCACTTCCCGCAGGCCGTGGCCGTTGAGATGGAAGCGACCGCTATCGCTCACGTCTGCCATAGCTTCGGCGTGCCCTTCGTGGTGGTTCGCGCCATCTCTGACGTGGCCGATCGTGAATCGCACCTGAGCTTTGACGAGTTCCTGGCGGTGGCGGCGAAGCAGTCCAGCCTGATGGTTGAAACCCTCGTGCAGAAGCTGGCGCGTGGCTAACCGCTGCATTAGAGCGCTGGTCGCCCTGCTGCTGGCGGCGGGGTCGGCGCTGGCCGCCCCCCGCGTAGTGACCCTCTCCCCGGCCAATACCGAGCTTGCCTTCGCGGCGGGGATCGCGCCGGTCGGGGTGAGCAGCTTCTCTGACTACCCGCCCGCGGCAGAGAAGATCGAGCAGGTGGCCAGCTTTCAGGGGATCAACCTTGAGCGCATCGTCGCACTTAAGCCGGATCTGGTCCTGGCCTGGCGCGGCGGCAACGCCGAGCGGCAGGTCAACCAGCTAGCGGGCCTCGGCATCAAGGTGCTGTGGATCGACGCCCAGACCGTGGCGCAGATCGCGGCAGCGCTGCGCCAGCTGGCCCCCTATAGCCCTGCCCCTGAGCAAGCTAACCACGCCGCCGACGCGCTGCTGGCCGACTACGCCGAGCTAAAGGCGCGCTACGCCAGCGCCACGCCCAGGCGGGTATTTATGCAGTTTGGCGGCACCCCGCTCTTTACCAGCGCCAAAGGTTCAATTCAGAACGAGGTGCTGGAGCTGTGCGGAGGCGAAAATATCTTTGCTGCCAGCCAGGTACCCTGGCCGCAGGTGAGCCGTGAGCAGGTGCTGGCCCGCCAGCCCGAGGCGATTGTTTTTGCAGGAAATGCTACTCAGGCCGCAGAGGTTGCGCAATTCTGGGATAAACAGCTCAAAATTCCACTTATTGTCCTCAATAGCGACTGGTTTGAACGCGCAAGCCCGCGTATTATCCTCGCCGCAAAACAACTCTGTACCGCGCTGGCGGCAGTGAAATAATCGAGGATAAGCAATGCTCGTCTACTGGCTGGATATCATCGGCACGGCCGTTTTCGCCATCTCCGGCGTTCTTCTGGCTGGAAAGCTGCGTATGGATCCCTTCGGCGTGCTGGTGTTAGGGGTAGTGACAGCCATCGGCGGCGGCACGATCCGTGATATGGCGCTCGCCCATGGGCCAGTATTCTGGGTTAAAGATCCCACCGACCTGGTGGTGGCGATGGTCACCTGCCTGCTGACGATCGTGCTGGTGCGCCAGCCGCGCAGGCTGCCAAAGTGGATCCTGCCGGTGCTGGACGCCGTCGGACTGGCGGTGTTTGTCGGTATCGGTGTAAACAAGGCTTTTCTGGCGGAAACCGGGCCGATGGTAGCAATCTGCATGGGGGTGCTGACCGGCGTCGGCGGGGGGATTATTCGCGACGTGCTGGCGCGGGAGATACCGATGATCCTACGCACTGAAATCTACGCCACCGCCTGCATTATCGGCGGCATCGTCCACGCTACGGCGTTCTATACCTTTGCCGTACCGCTGGAGAGCGCCAGTATGCTAGGGATGGTGGTCACGCTGGTGATTCGCCTGGCGGCAATACGCTGGCACCTGAAGCTGCCCACCTTTGCGCTGGATGAGCCGGGACGGTAGAGGGGTTTTGCCCGGTGGCGCTGCGCTTACCGGGCCTACAAAACATGCGTTAGATGCTGAACGAGGAGCCACACCCGCAGGTGCTTTTGGCGTTCGGGTTGGTAACCACAAAGCGAGAACCTTCCAGCCCTTCGGTGTAGTCTACCGCGCCGCCAACCAGGTATTGCAGGCTCATCGGATCGACAACCAGCCCAACGCCCTGCTTCTCAATGGTCATGTCGCCATCGTTGATCTGATCGTCAAAGGTAAAACCGTACTGGAAGCCGCTGCAACCGCCGCCGGTAATGTAGACGCGCAGCTTCAGGTTCGGATTCTCTTCGTCCGCGATCAGACTTTTTACTTTAATTGCTGCTGCTTCAGTAAATTGCAGAGGCAGCGCTACGTCATCACTCATTTTAAACTCCCATTGATACGGCGATGCGGACGTTAACCCGCCCGATCTTTGTGAATATTATCCATTACCCTGGTAAATCGTTCAAGTATTCTCCTGGCGAGGCTTGCCGTCGGGATCGCCTCCCTGCCTCGCCAGCGTGCGGGCAAGGATCGTGGAGTAGAGCGGCTTACCGCCTAAAAACTGTGCCAGTAGCGTGGCACCGAGGCAGGTAATAATCATTGGCAAAATGAGCTGATAATTGTCAGTCATTTCCAAAACCAGCACGATACCGGTCAGCGGCGCGCGCACCGAGGCGGCCAGCAGCGCCCCCATCCCGGCAATGGCAAAGGTGCCCGCCTCAAGATGGTAGAGTGGAAAAATCTCCGCGCAGGCCATGCCGAACGCCGTACCCAGCAGCGTGCCCAGCGCCAGCATCGGGGCGAAGATGCCTCCAGGCGCGCCGGACGAGAAGCAGAGCAGCGTGGTGATCACCCGCGCCACAAAGATAAACAGCAGCATTCCGGCGGTGTAGTTGCCCGCTGCCGCAATAGGGATCAGCGTAAAGCCGCCCCCGGAGATCTCAGGCACGATTAGCCCCAGCACGCCGCACAGGCCGCCAATGGCCCCGCCAATCAGCACCCATTTGCCAATCTGTCCGCCGTGCAGGCGGCCAAAGAGATCCTGGGTACGCAGGACCAGGGTGTTAAACAGCGGGCCGACGCAGCCAAAGATCATCCCCAGCACCAGGTAGAGCCAGAGCGTGTTGATCGGCGCGTTGGTCAGCTTGCCTACGTCGATCACCGCCGCCTCGCCGTTAAAGTAGCGAAACACCACGCTCGACATAATTACGCCGGTAAAGACCGCCTTAATCGAGATGAGGTTGTAGCGAAACTGCGGTCGCATCTCCTCGATGATAAACAGGATCCCGGCCAGCGGGGCGTTAAAGGCCGCCGACAGCCCCGCCGCCGCACCGGTGGCCAGCAGGGTGTGCCGCGCCTCGGTGCCGCGCATGCGGAAGATATCCAGCACCATGCGGCCCACGTTGCCCCCGAGCTGAACCGTCGGCCCTTCGCGGCCGAGCACCATACCCGCGCCTAACGTGCCCATGCCGCCAATGAACTTAACCGGCAGAACGCGCCACCAGCGTACCGGACGCAGCTCCTCCAGCGCGCCCTCGATCTCGGGAATACCCGAGCCGCCCGCCTCCGGGGCGAAACGGCGTACCAGAAAGTAGCCTACCATCGCCAGCAGCGCCGAGAGCACAAAGACCAGGGGCCACATCAGCCAGGCGGCGTCATCAGCGAACTGCGTCACCGTGCCGAGTCGCCAGAGGCTGACCGCATTCACCGCCTTCTCAAAGGCGACGCCGACCCCGCCCGCGAGGGTTCCCACCAGCGCAGCCATCAGTAAAATCGCCAGCGGCGTTTTATCTCGCTGCAGCAGACGGAGGATCCGCCGCGTTCGCATCGCATTGGTTTTTATTTTCATAGCCTAAAATGAATTAGTCATACAATTAGGGCAGGTAGTTTACCTGGGCGATCCTTTTATAACAAACGCGGAATACCTTAGAATAGTCTTCTTACCTTCTCTACCAACCAGGAACGAATCCATGAGTAAGTCAGAAAACCTCTACAGCGCGGCACGCGAGCTTATCCCCGGCGGCGTCAACTCGCCGGTCCGCGCCTTCAGCGGCGTCGGCGGCACGCCGCTGTTTATCGAGCGCGCTGACGGAGCTTACCTCTATGATGCGGACGGTAAGGCCTATGTCGACTACGTCGGCTCCTGGGGTCCGATGGTGCTGGGCCATAACCACCCGGCGATCCGCAACGCGGTGATCGAAGCGGCGGAGCGCGGCCTGAGCTTTGGCGCGCCCACCGAGATGGAAGTGAAGATGGCCGCGCTGGTGACCGAGCTGGTCCCGACCATGGATATGGTGCGGATGGTGAACTCCGGTACTGAGGCGACCATGAGCGCCATTCGCCTGGCGCGTGGCTTTACCGGCCGCGACAAGATTATTAAGTTCGAGGGTTGCTACCACGGCCACGCCGACTGTCTGCTGGTGAAAGCGGGCTCTGGCGCGCTCACCCTCGGTCAACCCAACTCACCGGGCGTGCCGGCAGATTTCGCTAAGCACACCCTGACCTGCACCTATAACGATCTGGCCTCGGTGCGCGAAGCCTTTGAGCAGTATCCGCAGGAGATCGCCTGCATCATCGTCGAGCCGGTGGCGGGCAACATGAACTGCGTCCCGCCGCAGCCGGCGTTCCTGCCGGGCCTGCGTGCGCTGTGCGATGAGTTTGGCGCGCTGCTGATCATTGACGAAGTCATGACCGGCTTCCGCGTCGCACTGGCAGGCGCACAGGCGCACTACAACGTGGTGCCGGATCTGACCTGCCTCGGCAAAATCATCGGCGGCGGGATGCCGGTAGGCGCGTTTGGTGGCCGTCGCGACGTGATGGACGCCCTGGCCCCCACCGGGCCGGTTTATCAGGCAGGCACCCTCTCCGGTAACCCGATTGCGATGGCGGCGGGCTATGCCTGCTTAACCGAGGTGTCCCAGCCGGGGGTGCATGAAACCCTGACGGATCTGACCACTCGCCTCGCCAACGGCCTGCTGGACGCGGCACAGGACGCGGGGATCCCGCTGGTGGTGAATCACGTCGGCGGTATGTTCGGCATCTTCTTTACCGATGCCGAGACCGTGACCTGCTATCAGGACGTAGTGAAGTGCGACGTGGAACGCTTCAAGCGCTTCTTCCACCTGATGCTGGATGAGGGGATCTACCTGGCCCCGTCGGCGTTCGAAGCGGGCTTTATGTCCATTGCCCACAGCGACGAGGATATCAACAAGACCCTCAACGCCGCGCGCAAGGCGTTTGCCCAGCTGTAACCCTACCGTTAATTGCCGGGTGGCGGCTTCGCCTGACCCGGCCTACGGACTCTGTAGCCCCGGTAAGCGTAGCGCCATCGGGGAAAACTATCGGCTCTGCTTACGCAGAAGGTAGATAAAGTACGGCGCGCCGATAAAGGTCGACAGCAGTCCGGCGGGGATCTGATACGGGAACATCACCATCCGTCCGCACCCGTCGGCAAACACCAGCATCACCCCACCGATCAACCCCGAGATCACCATGTGCGGCACCGTCCGCCGGAAACCCATCATCCGCGCAATGTGCGGGGCCATCAGGCCGATAAAGCTCAGCGGGCCAATGGTCATCGTCGCCGTGGCGGTCAAGCAGGCAGCCAGCAGCAGGAGTCCGATACGCGACGGCGTCAGCGCCATCCCTACCGAACGGGCGGTATCGCCGCCCAGCGGCAGAATGGTTAGCCAGCGGCGGCAGAGCGGCACGAGCGCCAGCAGGATCACCATCACGATGGCCGAGCGAACCACCTGCTCGCCGGTGGCGCTATAGGTCGAGCCGGAGATCCAGGTGAGGATCTGCGCCATACGCGGATCGCCGCTTGCCTGGAGCATCATCAGCAGCATGGTGAACGCGGTGCTAAGCGCCATCCCGGCCAGCAGCATTCGGTGCGGAGAGAAACCGCCCCGCCCTGCCGCGATCAGGATAATCAGTAGGGTCACCGCCGCCCCGAGGCTCCCGGCTGGCAGCAGCCAGCCAAAGGCGTTCCCCGGCACAAAGAAGAGCATCAGCACGATACCAAAGGCCGCGCCGGAGCTGATCCCCAACACTTCAGGGCTGGCCATCGGGTTGCCGGTCAGGCGCTGGATAATGCAGCCCGCTACCGCCAGCATCACGCCTGCCACCAGCGCCGCCATGATGCGCGGCCAACGCCACTGCGCCAGGGCATCCAGCATCTCACCGCTAGCCCAGTGCCAGCCCTGGGCATCGCGGCCCAGCGCCAGGGCCGCCATCACCGTCAGCAGCAGTACGACGATGCCGCCCAGCGCCCAGCGCGGCAGGTGCTGGCGCTCAGTGGGAACATTGTCCCCGGCATTCATCTCCGGGGCACTCATGCTCTTCAGGCGCGGCAGCAGCCACAGCAGCAGCGGCGCGCCAATCAGGGCCGTCACCGAGCCGGTGGAAACCTCCATCCAGACGCGGGTCAGCCAGAGGATCACCTGATCCGAAAGCCAGAGGATCAGCGCCCCGATCAGCGGAGCCAGCAGCAGACGAGAGAGGAGCCGACGCGCCCCCAGCATCTTCGCCAGCAGCGGCGCGAACAGGCCGATAAAGCCGATGATCCCCACCGCGTTAACCAGCAGCGCGCTGAGGACAATCGCCAGCAGCAGTGCGCCTAGCCGGGCCAGCGACAGCGCCAGGCCCAGGTTACGCGCCACGCCGTCGTCCAGCCCCATCAGGGTCAGCGGACGCAGCAGCAGCAGGGTCAGCATCGCCCCGCCCAGCAGCTGAGGCCAGAGGCGCTCTACCCCGCTCCAGTCGGTCTGGGTCAGGGTGCCGGTGCTCCACATAAACATGCTTTGCAGCTGCTCATGATGGAAAAGCACCAGCAGCTGGTTCACCGCTCCGCAGTAGAGGCTTACCACCAGCCCGGCGAGGATCAGCGTCACCGGCGACAGGCGTTTGCCCCAGGCGACGCCAAAGACCAGCGCGCCCACGGCGCAGGCGCCAAGCAGGGCGGCAAACTGCGAGGCCGCCACGCCGGGGATCGCCCACAGGGTGGTGACGGTAATGCCCAGCTGCGCACCGGTAGAGACCCCCAGCGTGGTCGGCTCTGCCAGCGGGTTACGCAATACCTGCTGGAACAGCACGCCCACCAGCCCCAGTCCGGCCCCAACCAGCAGGGAGATCGCCAGCCGGGGAAGTAGGCTGTAGTGGAAAATCATCTGGGTAATGACATCCACATCCGGGTGCCAGATCGCCTGCGACCACTGATCGCGCGGCAGCGCCTGGGAGAGATTCACCCAGGTCAGCCAGGCGGCGACGACAAAGAGGATCGCCAGCAGCAGCGCGGGAAGCGGCGCGATACGCTTGCTCATGCTTTACCTCCCAGGGCGTTATCCAGAACGCGGACAAAGTGCATCACCGACAGCGTCGCTCCGTAGAACCACACTGCCGGCACGCGCTGGAAGCGACCTGCACGGACAAACGGCATCGCCTGCCACAGCGGGGTTGCCATCAGGCGCTGCATATCCTGCTCGTTGCCGTGATCGAAGCAGATCACGTCTGCGTCTTTATAGACTGCCAGCCGGTCAATGCTCACCGTGGTGCTGCCCCAGAAGGTAGTTTCCCCCTGCCAGGCGTTGCGGATCCCAAATTCATCCAGCGCCTCCTGGAACAGGCAGTTCGAGGCAAAGACCAGCATATGCTGCGCGTCAAGCAGGGTGACCATCAGCAGCGGCCTGTCGCCGCGGCGGGCAAAGCGCGGCTTCATCGCGGCGATAAAAGCATCGAAGCTATCGAGATGCGTGCGGGCAGCGGACTCAAGGTTGAGCAGCTGGGCCATCTCATTCATCGAGTTGCGCGCCATGGTCAGCGGCTTCTTGCCGTCGCTGAAGTTGAAGCCCTGGCCGGGGGCAATCCGCGCCAGCACCTCTGCCGAGGGGCCGTAGCCTGCCGACCAGACCAGGTACGAAGGCTGCATCTGGGTAAGCAGCTCAAGGTTGGGTTCGGTGCGCAGACCGACATCGATTGTCGAGGCGGGCAGCCTGGGTTCGTTGACCCAGGTGTTGTAACTATTTACGTCGGCAACGCCGTAGGGAGCGACGCCCATCGCCAGCAGCAGCTCTACCGGCAGCCACTCCAGCGCCACGATACGGTTAATATCGAGCGCTGCCGCCCGCGCGGTTCCCGCCCGCCACAGCAGCGGCGAGAGGGCCATCGCGGTCAGCAGACGGCGGCGGCTAATCATTGCTAAGCCCGCCATCAGTAGACAAAGCTCACCGGTGCTGCCCCTGCCGGGTGGGGCAGGATGCCCATCGGAATGCCGTAGATCTGCTCCAGGGTCTGGGCCTGCATCAGCGATTCCGGCGTCCCCTCGGCAATCTTCTCGCCGCCACGCAGCGCCACCAGGTAGTCGCAGTAGCGCGCCGCCATATTGATATCGTGGAGAACGGCGATCACCGTCAGCCCACGCTGCTGACTCAGGCGGTGGATCAGCGCCAGGACATCCACCTGATGGGCGATATCCAGCGCCGAGGTCGGCTCATCCAGCAGCAGGCAGCGGCTATCCTGCGCCACCAGCATGGCGATCCACGCCCGCTGGCGCTCGCCGCCGGAGAGGCTATCCACCAGCCGGTGGGCCAGCGGTTTTAGTCCCACAAGGTTAATCGCCTCCTCTACCTTCTCCCGGTCGGCCACGCCAAAACGTCCCAGCGCCCCGTGCCACGGGTAGCGTCCTATCGCCACCAGCTCGCGCACCGTCATCCCCTCCGCCTGCGGCAGCTGCTGCGGCAGATAGGCGACTCGGCGGGCAAAGGCTTTGCTGTTCCAGCTCGCCAGCGGCTGACCGTCCAGCAGAATATCGCCCTCGGACGGCGGCTGATGACGACCCAGCATCTTCAACAGCGTGGATTTACCCGAGCCGTTGTGGCCGATAAGCCCCGTGACCTTGCCTGCCGGAAAGGTGAGCGATAGCGGATGCAGCAGCGTGCGTCCGGGCACATGAAAGGAGACATCAGAGAGCTGAAAGGTGGTATCGGGAAGCGTATTGTTTTCCTGCATGGGACCAACTTATCAATAAAAAGGGCACGATTAACCGTGCCCTGAGAGGAGGAAATTAGAAGCTGAAGCTGGCGGTAGCCACAACCTGGCGATCGGCACCCCAGTAGCACGCGTAGTCGCGGTAGCAGCTGGAGACGTATTCCCGGTTAAACAGGTTATTGACCTTCACGCCGACGGAGGAGCCCGGCATGCCGACGCGCGCCAGATCGTATTTCACCGTCGCATCCACCAGCGTGTAGCTGCCGACGTTGAAGGTGCCGTTGACGTTCTCACCGGTGGTGTAGAAGCTGGAGGTATCGCCCACGTAGCGAGTGCCCGCGCCCAGCGTCAGGCCGCTCAGCGCCGTCTCGTGGAAGGTGTAGTCCGCCCACAGGGAGGCCATGTTACGCGGCACTTCTACAGGACGTTTGCCCTCGTAGAGCGTATCGTCGGTGTACTCAGCATCGGTGTAGCTGTAGGCCGCCGTCAGGTTGATATTGCTGGTCAGCGCCGCTTTTGCTTCCAGTTCAAAGCCGCGGGAGCGGATCTCTCCGCCCTGCACGCTGAAGGCGCTATCAGACGGATCTGCCGTCAGGTTTTTGTCTTTGGTCAGCTGGAATACCGCCGCCGTGACGGTGACCGGCAACTCTTTCGGCACATACTTCACGCCCGCTTCATACTGCTTGCCGCGTGACGGATCGAACGGTTTGCCCTGCTTCGTTGACCCGGAGACCGGCTCAAAGGATTCGCTGTAGCTAAAGTACGGCGCGACGCCGTTATCAAACACATAGTTCAACCCACCGCGCCAGGTGAACTGCTGGTCGTTGATCTCGCTCAGCGAGCTGGTCGAGCGGGTGTAGGTCGAGGTTTTCGCGAAGTCGTAGCGGCCGCCGAGGGTCAGCACCCAGTGGTTCCACTCGGCCTGATCCTGCGCGTACAGCCCGGTCTGCTCCTGACGGTTGATCACCGCATACGGGAAGTTAACGTTGACGTTGGCATTGCCGTACTGCGGCTCCACCATGTCTATCGGATTGGCCGTGCCGTAGTCGGCGTTGATGTCGTTGCGCATGCGCAGGTAGTCAACCCCGGTCAGCAGGGTGTGATCCACCGCGCCGGTGGCAAAGGCAGACTGCAGCTGCGTATCGACGGTGAAGGAGTTCAGGTCTTCATCGGAGCGAACAAAGGCGCGGTTGATTTGCGTCGGTGCCGTAAAGCCGTTGCCGTAGACCGAAGTATAGAGCGTGTGCAGACGGGTATAGCGCAGGTTCTGGCGCACCGTGAAGGTGTCGTCGAAGGCGTGCGCGAAGCTGTAGCCAATCTGCTGCTGGCGGCGGGACATGCGGTTGTCCTGCTCGCCTTCGTTGAAGTCGGTATCCAGCTTATGGGAGTTACCGTTGGCATCGGTGTACGGCACCACGGTGCCCACGCGCGGCAGCCAGCCGTAGTAGCCCGCATCCGGATCGCTCTGGAAGTTGCTCAGGAAGGTGAAGTCGGTTTTGTCATCCGGACGCCAGCTAAAGGCAGGCGCGATGGCATAGCGGGTCGATTTAACCATGGTCTGCTGGGCATCTTCACTGCGGCCCAGGCCGGTGAGACGGTAGGAGAACACGCCATCATCGTCGATGGCATCGCTGAAGTCGAAGCCGGTCTGGTAGAGGTTATCGGTCCCCATCTGGAACTCAACCTCTTTCAGCGGCTCGGTGGTCGGACGCTTGCTGACCATAGAGACGATGCCGCCAGGGTTGCTCTTACCATAGAGCACCGAGGTCGGGCCGCGCATAAGTTCGATACGCTCAAGGAAGTAGGGATCCATGGAGGATTCAGAGTAGTTATCCCCCTGAAGTTTCAAGCCGTCGAGATACTGGTTGGTGTTCGCGCCGGTCGAGGCGGTGAAACCACGGATGGAGATCACATCGAGAGTTTCTGAGCTGCCGCGGGTAGCGAATACGCCCGGCGTATAGTTCAGCGCCTCTTTCACCGTGGAGGGATCCTTCATATCCATCTCTTCACGGGTGACCACCGAGATAGACTGCGGCGTTTTCTCGATTGGGGTATCGGTTTTGGTCGCCGTTGCCGTGCGCTTGGCGGCGATGGTCGGTGCCGGGCCCCAGGCACTCTCCTGCTCAGCGGCGGCAGTGGTAACGGTGATGGTATCTTCTTTTGGAGCTGCCTGTGCGGCAAAGGAGATGCTGCCTACCGCAGTGGCAACGACCACGGCAATTTTACGCAGCGAAAGGTTGACCGGCTGAGCAGTTTCAGAACGCGCCATGGTGCTTCTCTCTGGATAATGAAATGATAACGTAAACGATAATTATTATTATGACCGCAGCATAATATGCCAGGCCCCGCGGAGATAGCAAGAGTTATGCGCCCCTACGACAATTAAGGGATTAAGGAATAACCAGACGGATAACAGGGTGTTACAGAGGGGTTAAATGAGGTTAAAACTGAACAGGTGTAGGCCGGGCAAGCGGAGCGCCGCCCGGCGCTATTTACTCTTAAGGTAACTTAGTTACCAAACATATCTTTGATCCAGCCCGCAACGCCGTCGCTCTTCTCCTGCTGCTGCGGCTGTTGTTGCTGCTGCTGCTGCTGCTGAGGCTGCTGTTGCGGCTGCGGTGACGACTGCTCAAACGGATTACCGCTCTGCTGCTGCTGTTGCTGCTGGAGCAGCATCTCGCTCTGCTGGCACAGGGCATCCGGATTCGATGTCCACACCGGCAGCGAGCGCACACCACCACCGCAGAGGAAGTTACCGCCCTCGTCCACGCCCATGTTGACGATATCCTCCGGCGGAGTCAGATCCAGCGGGATCGGCGACTGGTTCGCCAGATAGCGCTGGTAGATTGCCATCGCCCCGCTAGCACCGTACAGCTTGGTCGGCTGGTTGTTATCGCGTCCTACCCAGGTAATGGTCACCTCACGGCCATCGATCCCAGCGAACCAGGTATCGACGTTGTTGTTGGTGGTCCCGGTTTTCCCCGCCAGATGCAGACCCGGATACTTCGCCCCCAGCTGTCGGCCGGTGCCGCGCTGGATAACCTGCTGCATAGTCCACAGGGTCATGTATGCCGCCTGAGCAGGCACCGCACGCTCTGCCTGTGGGAAGCTCTGGTAGAGCACCGTGCCGTCTTCTGCGATCACCGAGCGCAGCGCAGAAAGCGTCGCACGGTTACCGCCGCTGGCGATGGTCTGGAACGCCTGCGCCACCTCAACCGGAGTCAGGTTCAGTGCCCCCAGCAGCATTGCCGGAACCGGATGCAGCTGATCTTTCGGCACGCCCAGCTTGGTCCAGGTATCGGTCACCGCTGGCAGGCCCAGCGCCATCCCGAGGTTTACCGTCGGGACGTTCATTGAGCGGGTCAACGCATCTACCAGCATCACCTGGCCGCTAAAGCGGTGGTCATCGTTCTGCGGAGACCATACCTTGCCGTTAGGCTGAGGCAGAGAGATCGGCGCATCGGCAATCCACGTGTTCAGACGATACTGGTTCGGCTGACTTAGCGCGGTGAGATAGGTGGCCGGTTTTGCCAACGAGCCGATGGAGCGCCGCGCCTGCATGGCACGGTTGTAGCCCGCAAACTGCGGCGTCGCCCCGCCTACCATGGCGCGAACTTCGCCGCTGAAGCGGTCAACGACCACCATCGCCGTCTCCAGATCGCTCAGCTTACGCTGCTTGATCAGGGCCGGAATACCTTCCACGGCGGCTTTCTCTGCCGCGTCCTGCGCTACCGAGTCAAAGGTAGTAAAGATCTTCACGCCGGAGAGATCCTTAACTTTATCCCCCAGCTTCGCCTGCAGCTCCTGCCGCACCATCTGCATAAACGCTGGCTGCGGTGAGATCACCCCGCCGCGCTTCTGCACCCCGAGCGGCCGGGCGCTGAGCATATCGTACAGCTCCTGGTCGATGACCTTCTGCTCCTGCAGCAGGCGCAGCACAAGGTTACGTCGCTCCAGCGCCAGCTTCGGATTACGCCACGGGTTGTAGATCGAAGCGCCTTTCACCATGCCCACCAGCAGCGCCTGCTGGTCAAGGCTCAGCTCCTCTACCGGACGGCCAAAGTAGTAAAGACTCGCCAGCGGGAAGCCGCGGATTTCGTTATCGCCGCTCTGACCGAGGTAGACCTCGTTCATATACAGCTCAAGAATACGATCCTTGCTGTAGCGGGCATCGACGATCAGCGCCATATAGGCTTCGTTCGCCTTACGCCAGTAGGAACGCTCGCTGGAGAGGAACAGGTTTTTCACCAGCTGCTGGGTCAGGGTACTCGCCCCCTGCACCGTGCGTCCCGCCGTCAGGTTCGCCAGTACCGCACGCCCGATGGAGAAGAAGCTGATCCCATCATGCTCATAGAAGTGACGGTCTTCGGTCGCCAGCAGGGTATCCACCAGCAGATCCGGGAAGCCGTTACGCGCCACGAACAGACGCTGCTCGCCGTTCGGCGAGGAGAGCATGGTGATCAGGCGCGGATCGAGACGGAAGAAACCGAACTGGCGGTTGTTCTCCATATTCTCGATGGTATCCAGGTGGTTATCGCTGAACGTCAGCCGAGCGCGGACCTGCCCCTCTTTACTGTCGGGGAAGTCGAACGGACGACGGATCATCTCGATGCTGTTGGCCTGCACGGTAAACTCGCCGGGACGGGTCATCGCCGTCACCTTGCGATACTGGGTGGCCTCCAGCAGCTTCACCATCTCGTTCTTGCTGATCGGCATCTCGGGTTCGAGGTTGACCATCCGGCCATACACCGCCGCCGGCAGCTGCCAGACTTTGCCGTCGATGCGGCTGCGGATCTTCTGATCGAGATAGAGGCCGTAAATCGCAAACAGCACCAGCAGAACGATAAAGATCTTCACCAGCAGCCAGAACCAGCCGCGCTTGCGTTTGCCGCCTTTTCCTTTGCCACTGCCGCTACCGCCGCCTTTACCACGGCGCGGCGCAGGTGCGTCGTCCTCATCATCATACGCATCGTCCATCTCTTCATCTCTGAGACGACGACGGCTTACCTTCTCTTTTACCGGACGCGCAGGTCTGCCTTTACGTCCAATAGGTTCGCGGTCATTCCCCGCCATGCTTACTCTCCGCTACATTATTTCAGGCGCAAGGGCCCGATTCTCTTTTCTTCTACCGGAGGGCAGAAGAAGAAATCTCTCAATTTCGCTTTCGCTAATTTACGAATATTTTTTAACCCGCCTTGTCGGCGCGGTATTCGCCGGATCGTCCGGCCAGACATGCTTCGGGTAGCGCCCCTTCATCTCTTTTTGCACTTCACGGTAAGCACCTGCCCAGAACGCGCTGAGATCCCGCGTGATCTGTAGCGGGCGCTGCGCCGGTGAGAGCAGCTCCAGCACCAGCGGCATTCGCCCCTCGGCAATAACCGGCGTGGCGGCCTCGCCAAACATCTCCTGCATCCGCACCGCCAGCACCGGCGGATTCTCTGCATGGTAGCGGATAGCAATCTGGCTTCCCGTCGGCACAGTGTAATGCCCAGGCAGCGCACTATCCAGCCGTTGACGCAGCGGCCACGGCAGTAAATGGTTGAGCGCGTGGATCAAATCCAGCGCTTTCAGCGCCCGCAGGGAGTGAACGCCCTGCATATCGGGAAGTAACCATAGCTCAAGCGTCGCTAAAAGCGAGGCATCATCCACCGCGGGCCACGCATATTCCGGCAGCCACTGTGCCGCACAGTGGAGGCGCAGGCGCAGCTGCTCCGCCGCAGGGGTCCAGTTCAGTACCTGGAGTCCCTTATCGCGAATGCCGTTCAGCATCGCCTGGTGCAGCTCCGTCTCTGACGGCTTCGCCAGCGGCCTGACGCTCACCGTCAGCTGGCCTATCTGGCTACGGCGCAGCGCTTTCAGCGTGCCGTGGGCGTCGTCCCACTCTACGGTATCGGCGTTGTGCAGCAGCCACGGCGCGGCGGTGATAAGTGACTCAATATTGACCGACACTGCCTGTAAAATGCGCGCGTCCGGCTGCTGGCT
Organism: Pseudescherichia sp. AS216; assembly: GCF_037152055.1. NCBI lineage: Bacteria > Pseudomonadati > Pseudomonadota > Gammaproteobacteria > Enterobacterales > Enterobacteriaceae > Pseudescherichia > Pseudescherichia sp. AS216. The sequence continues at coordinate 56,814 of NZ_JBBCMV010000005.1, forward strand.
ACCCTGGAGCAGCAGCGGCGCAATCAGCCACTCATGGCGGCCCATGGCGTCGTCTACGTCGAGCATCGCCCCCATGCCGTTCGCCAGCTGGTAGCGCCCCTCCTGACCGCGCCGACGGGCAATGCGGTCGGCAAAGCCACGTGCCAGCAGGGTTGGGATCAGATCGCTATCTTCCCTGCCCTCCCCACTGTTTAACCGCTTAAGCAGCTGACGGCTGCGCCGCTGCCAGTGCGGCTGGCTGCGGGAGAAGGCCACCCCGAGATCGATACTGCCGCCGCGCGGAGGCTCCTCCAGAATAGCAGCAAGCTTCGCCGCCGTGGCCGCCTCGTCAGCGGTCTCGGCACTCACCAGCATAGCCGAGAGGCGCGGCGTTACGCCCAGCCTCGCCATCTTCTGCCCGCGCGCCGTCAGTTGCCGGTTTTCCAGCGCCCCGAGCTGCACCAGCAGGGTCTCTGCCGCCGCCAGGTTCACCGCTGGCGGCATGTCCAGCCAGCAGAGCTGGGCCGGATCGCGACAGCCCCACTGCACCAGCTCCAGCAACATGGCGCTGAGATCGCTTTGCAGGATCTCCGGCTCGCTCTGGGCCGTTGCCCGCTCCGCCTGCTCTTTCGCCAGCAGGTGCAGGCAGATGCCCGGCTCCAGCCGTCCGGCACGTCCGGCACGCTGGGTCATTGAGGCCTGGCTCACCCGCTGGGTCACCAGCCGCGTCAACCCGGTGCGGGCGTCGAAGCGGGCCACTCGCTCCTGGGCGCTGTCGATGACCAGCCGGATCCCCTCGATGGTCAAACTGGTCTCGGCGATGTTGGTGGCCAGCACCACTTTACGGGATCCTTCCGGCGCGGGCAGGATCGCCTTGCGCTGCTCGCTCAGGGGCAGCGCGCCGTAGAGCGGACAGAGCAGCACGTCGCTGCCGACGCGCTGGGCCAGCTGATCCTGTACCCGCTGGATCTCACCGACGCCGGGCAGGAACAGCAGCAGCGAGCCGCGCTCGGCCCGTAACAGCTCGGCGGTCGCCGTGGCAACGGCCTCGTCAAAGCGGACGTGGCTGGGCAGCGGCTGGTAACGACGATCCACAGGGTACGCGCGCCCTTCCGAGGCGACAACCGGCGCGTCCGGCAGCAGTCGCTGGAGACGGTCGTTATCCAGCGTCGCCGACATAATAAGGAGCTTGAGATCGTCTCGCAGCCCCTGCTGCACGTCTAGCAGCAGGGCCAGAGCCAGATCGGCCTCCAGGCTGCGCTCGTGGAACTCATCGAGGATCACCAGGCCAACCCCGGTTAGCTCGGGATCGCGCTGGATCATGCGGGTCAGGATCCCCTCGGTCACGACCTCCAGACGCGTCGCTGCACCCACGCAGGTTTCACCGCGCATCCGGTAGCCTACCGTCTCGCCGGGCTTCTCCCCCAGCAGCTCCGCCAGCCGCTGGGCAACGTTGCGTGCCGCCAAACGACGCGGCTCCAGCAGCAAAATGCGCCCGGCGATATTACCCTCGGCAAGAATTTGCAGCGGCAGCCAGGTTGATTTACCCGCGCCGGTGGGGGCGTTGAGCAGGACCTGTGGCGCGTGGGCAAGCGCAGAGAGCAGTTCGGGCAGTACGGCAGCGACGGGCAGAGAAGACACGCATGGCTCCAGGGGGTTAACTTTCATTTCAACGGCGAGCATTGTAGCATCGCCGTAATTCATTACCGAGTATCGCTTATGTCTGAGCCAAAAAGGCTGTTTTTCGCCGTTGCGCTGCCCGACGAGATCCAGCAGCAGATTATTCACTGGCGGGCGGCCCACTTTGCCCCGGAGGCCGGACGTCCTGTTGAGGCGGCGAATCTTCACGTGACGCTGGCGTTTCTCGGTGAGGTAGGCGCAGAGAAGCAGCGTGCACTGAGCCAGCTTGCCGGACGCATCCGCCAGCCTGGCTTTACCCTGACCCTGGACGATGCCGGACAGTGGCTGCGCTCGCGGGTGGTCTGGCTCGGCACGCGCCAGCCGCCGCGCGGCCTGCTGCAGCTGGCCAACCTGCTGCGCGCCCAGGCTGCCCGCAGCGGCTGCTACCAAAGCCCACAGCCGTTTCATCCTCACGTTACGCTGCTGCGCAACGCCAGCCACGCGGTGGCTATTCCGCCGCCGGGGTTTAGCTGGTCCTTTCCCGTTAACGAATTTGTGCTGTATGAGTCGCAGTTTTCCCGAGGGCGCACCCGCTATACGCCGCTGGAACGCTGGCAGCTTGCTAAATAAGAGGTTCTGATGCAGTTCTCCCCCCCGTTGCAGCCTGCTACCCTGGTGCAGCGCTATAAGCGTTTTCTGGCGGATGTGATTACCCCGGACGGTACGGCCCTGACGCTGCACTGCCCTAATACCGGGGCGATGACCGGCTGCGCCACGCCCGGCGACACCGTCTGGTACTCTACCTCCGACAGTGCTAAGCGTAAGTATCCGCACACCTGGGAGATCACGCAGACGCAAAACGGCACGTTTATTTGTATCAACACATTACGGGCCAACACGCTGGCTAAAGAGGCAATTCTTTCCGGCGTCATTCCTGAGCTGCAGGGCTATAGCGTGCTGAAAAGTGAAGTAAAATACGGCTCCGAAAATAGCAGAATAGACTTTATGTTGCAGGCGGAGGCTCGCCGCAACTGCTATATTGAAGTGAAATCGGTCACGCTTGCCGACAAGGGATACGGCTATTTTCCCGATGCAGTGACTCTTCGCGGCCAGAAGCATCTGCGGGAGTTAATGAGCGTGGCGGCCAGTGGAGATCGGGCGGTGATGCTGTTTACCGTATTGCACTCCGCCATTGAACGTTTCTCGCCGGCGCGCCATATTGATGCAAAATACGCCCAGCTTTTAGAAGAAGCGCAGCGGCAGGGGGTAGAAATTCTGGTTTACAAAGCGGAACTTTCTGCCGAAGAGATAAGTCTTAGATCGCCCTTACCTTATGAAAGCTAAGGATCGGCGACCAGCCAGATAGCATTCTGGTCTACGTGCGCAAATACGCTTTTCCTCACAGGGTTGTCAAGTGTTACGTTTAGATAATTGCTATCCGGAAAAGCATCTGCTATTTATAGCGGCCTGATTTTTCCCCCGAACACGGGGATCGATAGTGCGTGTTAAGGAGAAGCAACATGCAAGAAGGGCAAAACCGTAAAACATCGTCCCTGAGTATTCTCGCCATTGCTGGCGTGGAGCCGTATCAGGAGAAGCCGGGCGAAGAGTATATGAACGAAGCCCAGCTGGCGCACTTCAAGCGTATTCTTGAAGCGTGGCGTAATCAACTCAGGGATGAAGTCGATCGCACCGTCACCCATATGCAGGATGAAGCTGCTAACTTCCCGGATCCGGTTGACAGAGCCGCCCAGGAAGAGGAGTTCAGCCTCGAACTGCGTAACCGTGACCGCGAGCGTAAACTGATTAAAAAGATCGAGAAGACGCTGAAGAAAGTAGAAGACGAAGATTTTGGCTTCTGCGAATCCTGCGGTGTTGAGATTGGCATTCGTCGTCTGGAAGCACGTCCGACAGCCGACCTGTGCATTGACTGCAAAACACTGGCTGAAATCCGCGAAAAACAGATGGCGGGCTAAGCCCGGCGTTTTCGCACCGTTCCCTGTGGCGGGAGTCTCTCCCGCCCTGTTATCTCTCGCCTGCCGACATGCCAGAATCACACTATATTGGGCGCTTTGCGCCATCGCCTTCCGGTGAACTCCATTTTGGTTCGCTGATAGCCGCCCTTGGCAGCTATTTACAGGCCCGCGCCCAGCGTGGCACGTGGCGGGTACGCATTGAGGATATCGATCCGCCCCGGGAGGTGCCCGGCGCGGCCGATACTATCCTGCGCCAGCTCGACCGCTACGGCCTGCACTGGGATGGCGAGGTGCTCTGGCAGTCCCAGCGGCATGACGCCTACCGCGAGGCGCTGAATGATTTACGCCAGCGCGGGCTGAGCTACTACTGCACCTGCACGCGGGCGCGGATTCAGAGCATTGGCGGGGTATATGACGGCCACTGTCGCCTGCGCGGTAACGGCCCGGAGAACGCCGCGCTGCGCCTGTGGCAGCATCAGCCGGTGCTGCACTTTCACGACCGCCTGCGGGGCGACCTCTACGCCGATGAAGCACTGGCGCGAGAGGATTTTATTATCCACCGTCGGGATGGCCTGTTTGCCTATAACCTGGCCGTGGTGGTGGACGATCATTTTCAGGGCGTCACCGAGATCGTGCGCGGCGCGGATCTGATCGCGCCCACGGTGCGGCAGATTTCGCTCTACCAGCAGCTTGGCTGGCAGCCGCCTGGCTACGTTCACCTGCCGCTGGCGATGAACAGCGACGGCAACAAGCTCTCCAAGCAGAATCATGCCCCGTCGCTGCCGGAAGGCGATCCGCGTCCGGTGCTGATCCGCGCTTTACAATTTCTCAATCAGGATGTAACAAGTAACTGGCAGGATTTGCCCACCGGGGCCCTGCTGGCGCGTGCGGTAGAGAAGTGGGATCTGTCACGGGTTCCTGAGACAGCGCAGATCAATCCGGCATTCCTAAATGCCCCACTCTGAGCTATGATTAGCCGCAATTTTTTTGTCGTAAAGACTGATACAACCGAGGTGCACTATTTTTACCCGAGTCGCTAATTTTTGCCGCAAGGTGTTAAGCCGCGAGGAAAGCATGGCCGAGGAGGTCATCGCTGAGCCGCGTATGACGGTTATTCCGCGCGAGCAGCACACAATTTCCCGCAAAGATATCAGTGAAAATGCCCTCAAGGTGCTGTACCGTCTGAACAAAGCGGGCTATGAAGCCTACCTTGTAGGCGGCGGCGTCCGCGATCTGCTGTTAGGCAAAAAACCGAAAGATTTTGACGTCACGACCAACGCCACGCCGGATCAGGTGCGCAAGCTGTTCCGCAACTGCCGCCTGGTGGGCCGTCGTTTCCGTCTCGCACACGTGATGTTTGGTCCAGAGATCATTGAGGTGGCCACCTTCCGTGGTCATCACGAAGATCAGCCTGCCGACCGCACCACCTCCCAGCGCGGCCAGAACGGCATGCTGCTGCGTGACAACATCTTCGGTTCGATTGAAGACGACGCCCAGCGCCGCGACTTCACCATCAACAGCCTCTACTACAGCGTCGCCGATTTTTCCGTGCGCGACTACGTCGGCGGAATGCAGGATCTTGAAGAGGGTGTTATTCGCCTGATCGGTAACCCGGAGACCCGCTATCGGGAAGATCCGGTGCGGATGCTGCGCGCGGTGCGCTTTGCCGCCAAGCTGCATATGCGCATCAGCCCGGAGACCGCCGAGCCGATCGCCCGTCTCGCGACGCTGATCAACGACGTGCCGCCGGCGCGCCTGTTTGAAGAGTCGCTGAAGCTGCTGCAGGCTGGCCACGGTTTTGACACCTATCAGCTGCTGCGCGAGTACAGCCTGTTCCAGCCCCTGTTCCCAACCATCACGCGCTTCTTCACCGAGAAGGGCGATTCGTCGATGGAGCGGATCATCAACCTGGTGCTGAAGAACACCGATACCCGCATTCAGAACGATATGCGCGTCAATCCGGCGTTCCTGTTTGCCGCTATGCTCTGGTATCCACAGCTGGAGACCGCGCAGAAGATCGCCCAGGAGAGCGGCCTGACCTATCATGACGCCTTCGCGTTGGCGATGAACGACGTGCTGGACGAAGCCTGCCGTACGCTGGCGATCCCGAAACGGATCACCACCCTGGTACGCGATATCTGGCAGCTGCAGCTGCGCATGTCCCGTCGCCAGGGCAAACGCGCCTGGAAACTGATGGAGCATCCGAAATTCCGCGCCGCCTACGATCTGCTCGCCCTGCGGGCCGAGATCGAGGGCAACCACGAGCTGCAACGTCTGGTGCAGTGGTGGGGCGAGTTTCAGGTGGCTGCGCCGCCCGCGCAGAAAGGTATGCTTGACGTGCTGGACGATGAGCCAGAGACCCGCCGTCGTCATCGCCGCCCGCGTAAACGCGCCCCGCGTCGCGAAGGCAGTGCATGACACGGGTCTATATCGCCCTTGGCAGTAACCTGGCGTCACCTCTGAGCCAGGTTACTGCAGCAATCGACGCGCTGGGCGCGATCCCCGCTAGCCAGATTGTTGCCGTCTCCGGCTTCTACCGCACGCCGCCGCTGGGTCCGCAGGATCAGCCCGACTACCTTAACGCCGCCGTGGCGCTGGAAACCTCGCTGGCTCCTGAAGCGCTGCTGGATCACACCCAGCGTATCGAGCTGGACCAGGGCCGGGTGCGTAAAGCAGAGCGCTGGGGGCCGCGCACGCTGGATCTCGACATCATGCTGTTCGGCGATGAGACTATCGCCACCCCGCGCCTCACCGTGCCCCACTACGATATGAAAAACCGTGGCTTTATGCTCTGGCCGCTGTTTGAAATCGCGCCCGAACTGCACTTCCCCGACGGCGAGACGCTTGCCAGCGTGCTTGCGCGTCTCGGCGCAGCAAAACCGGCGAGCTGGTAATACCACTCCGCCTCTTAAACCTGCTGAAAATCATTGTCCGCCCTGACGTTACTGATAAAATGCCGGAAAGTTGAAGGCTCCATCAGGAAACGCTATGAAACCAACCACCCTCTCCTGGCTGCAAAAGTGCAAACAGGAACAGAAACGCTTTGCCACCATCACCGCGTATGACTACAGCTTCGCCAGGCTTTTTGCCGAAGAGGGCATTAACGTCATGCTGGTCGGCGACTCGTTAGGGATGACGGTACAAGGTCATGACTCTACCCTGCCGGTAACGGTCGCGGATATCGCCTACCACACCCAGAGCGTACGCCGCGGCGCACCGAACTGCCTGCTGCTCGCCGACCTGCCCTTTATGGCCTACGCTACCCCGGAGCAGGCCTTTGCCAACGCCGCCACGGTGATGCGCGCCGGAGCCAACATGGTCAAAATCGAGGGCGGCCGCTGGCTGGCGGAGACGGTCAACATGCTGACCGAGCGCGCCGTGCCGGTGTGCGGCCACCTGGGGTTAACCCCGCAGTCGGTGAACATCTTCGGCGGCTACAAGGTGCAGGGACGCGGCGACGCGGCCCAGACGCTGTTTGATGACGCCCTGGCGTTAGAGGCGGCTGGCGCACAGCTGCTGGTTCTGGAGTGCGTGCCGGTCGCGCTGGCGAAGCGTATTACCGAGGCGCTGACTATTCCGGTGATTGGCATCGGCGCGGGCAACGTCACCGACGGCCAGATCCTGGTAATGCACGATGCGTTTGGCATCACCGGCGGCCATATCCCTAAATTTGCCAAGAATTTCCTGGCCGGCACGGGCGACATGCGCGCCGCGGTGCGCCAGTACGTGAGCGAAGTCGAAGCGGGGACCTACCCCGGCGAAGAGCACAGTTTTCACTAAGGAGCGTACGCGTGTTGATTATTGAAACCCTGCCGCTGCTGCGCCAGCACATCCGCAGGCTGCGCCGTGAGGGCCAGCGCATTGCGCTGGTGCCGACCATGGGCAACCTGCACGATGGCCATATGCAGCTGGTTGATGAAGCGAAAACCCATGCTGATGTGGTGGTGGTGAGCATCTTTGTTAATCCCATGCAGTTTGATCGCCCTGACGATCTGCAGCGCTACCCGCGCACCCTGCAGGAAGATTGCGAGAAGCTGAACAAGCGTAAGGTGGATTTTGTCTTCGCCCCTGCCGCCGATCAGGTTTACCCCCAGGGCACCGGCGAGCAGACCTACGTTGACGTTCCTGGCCTCTCTACCATGCTTGAGGGCGCAAGCCGTCCGGGTCATTTCCGCGGCGTGGCGACCATCGTCAGCAAGCTGTTTAACCTGGTCCAGCCGGACGTCGCCTGCTTTGGTGAGAAAGACTTCCAGCAGCTGGCGGTGATCCGCAAGATGGTGGCCGACATGGGCTACGACATCGACATCGTTGGCGTGCCGACGGTGCGTGCTAAAGACGGTCTGGCCCTCAGCTCGCGCAACGGCTACCTCACGGCAGAGCAGCGTAAAATCGCTCCGGCCCTGAGCAAAGAGATGAACGCCCTTGCCGCGAAGCTGCGGGCGGGCAATCGCCAGCTGGAAGAGATGATTGCCGAGGCCGGACAGGCGCTGGATGCAGCCGGTTTTCGTACCGATGAGATCCAGATCCGCGATGCCGACACGCTGCTGGCGCTTACCGATGCCAGCCAGCGGGCGGTGATCCTGATGGCGGCATGGCTTGGCCAGGCGCGTCTCATCGACAACGTGACGGTAGCGCTGACACCGCCGCCAGCGGGCTGATGCTTCACCATATTTTACTCCCGGCGGCGCAGGCGGCCGGGCCAACATAAGCACAAAGGTAGACGTTATGATCCGCACTATGCTGCAAGGCAAGCTCCACCGTGTCAAAGTGACTCAGGCAGATCTGCACTATGAAGGTTCCTGCGCTATTGACCAGGATTTCCTTGAGGCGGCTGGTATCCTGGAATACGAAGCCATCGATATTTACAACGTGACCAACGGCAAGCGCTTCTCCACCTATGCGATTGCCGGCGAGCGCGGCTCAAAAATCATCTCGGTCAACGGCGCGGCGGCCCACTGTGCCGACGTAGGTGACATCCTGATCATCGCCACCTACGTGACGATGCCGGACGAGCAGGCCCGCAGCTGGCAGCCGAAGGTCGCCTACTTTGACGGCGACAACGAGATGAGCCGCAAAGCGAAAGCAGTGCCGGTGCAGGTTGCCTGATCCCTACGGCTGGTTGCCGACCAGCCGTGCCATCTCCTCTAACGAATCCGTTCTTAAGATATAGAGTCGTTTCAGTAAGAACGGATTATCCCCCGGCTTCACCTTCCCCTTCACCGTAGTCACCGCCATATGAAAACCGGCATCCTGCGCGGCCTCGATCGCTTTCTCGTTATAGCCCCCAAAGGGATAGGAGAGATAGTTAACGTGCGGGTTAAACTGCGACAGCGCCCGACGCGAGTGGGCAAAATCGAACTCAATGATATGGTAGCTACGGCTGAGCAGAATTGGATGGCGAGCGGCATCAACCCGATGCAGAAAGTGGGTGTGCGACTGGATGTCAAACACGTCCTGAATGCCGCGCAGCTCCGAGATACTCATAAACTGTAATGATGTCGGGTCCCAGCGCTGCGGGTAAGCTTTAATGCGCGATGAGATGGTAAACGACGTCGCCTTAAAGCCGTACTGCTTGAGGATCGGATAGGCATAGCGGCTAATTGACTTCAGGCCATCGTCAAAGGTGATGACCACTGAGCGGGCCGGCAGGTTGAGCCGGTTCTTGAGGTAGCCCTCCAGCTGATACATGGTCAGGGTGGTATAGCCCCGCTCCCGCAGCCAGGTCATCTGGTTGCTGAAGGCTCGCACCGACGTCGTGGTTGAGGTGTGGCGGAAGCGAGTGTTCTCTTCATCGCGCAGAATGTGGTGGTAGGTGAGCACCGGGATACCGTGATCCTCCTGCGCATCCAGGCTGCTGATATAGGCCAGCCGGTCGCCGATGCGGATCTGGAACCAGGTCTGGTTCAGCCCGTCGCGCAGCTTACCGACGATGGGGTAGCGCAGGTTCTCCGCCAGCATGCCGAAAGGCGCGCTTCTGACGTTAGGCCCGCTGTAGAGCGGGGTCGCTTTCCAGGTGATCAGGTTCTGGTTACTGAGAGGCTTATTGAGATCCCCCAGCCGGTCCTGCACCCGTTTTTTACCGCGCACCGGCTCCAGATGGCCTTTGTCGATAAAGGCCTGGCCAAAGCCGAAGCGAAAGGCGCTGTAGTCCCCTTCTCCATTCGTCACCGCAATAATCTGCCCCGCCTGCAAATAGCCGACGTTGATCACCCGGTCGCCAATCTGCGCCCAGACGGCAGCGGCCTCGGTGGTCTGCATATAGCGAGCCGGGGAGTCCTGATCCAACAGGCGGGCGGAGGCGGCGCTGCTCCATACCAGGAGCAGCGCCAGGAGTAGACGCATGAGCATTGGGATTAGCTACGCAGGCCACGTCCACGCTGGATCAGATACCAGCAGAGCAGGTAGAACCCGACGATAAACACCGCCAGCACGCCGACGGTCATCACCAGCGGCACGTCGCTAATACCCAGGAAACCGAAGCGGAAGCCGCTGATCATATAGACAATCGGGTTAAGGTGCGACAGCCCCTGCCAGAACGGCGGCAGCAGAGTCAGGGAGTAGAATACCCCGCCGAGATAGGTGAGCGGCGTCAGCACAAAGGTCGGGATCAGGCTGATATCATCAAAGGTTTTCGCAAAGACCGCATTCAGCAGGCCCGCCAGCGAGAAGAGCACCGCCGTTAGCAGCAGCGTCAAACCGACAAACAGCCATGAATGCACCTGGAACGGCACGAAGAAGAGCGACACCGCCGTGACCAGCACGCCGACGCACAGCCCGCGCGCCACGCCGCCGCCGACGTAGCCAGCAATGATCACGTGGGTAGGCACCGGGGCCACCAGCAGCTCCTCAATGTTACGCTGGAACTTGGCGCTGAAGAACGACGAGGCGACGTTGGCATAGGCGTTGGTGATCACTGCCATCATGATCAGGCCAGGAACGATAAACTGCATGTAGGTGAAGCCATGCATCTCTCCAATCCGCGATCCGATCAGGTTGCCGAAGATGATGAAATAGAGGGTCATGGTGATCACTGGCGGCACCAGGGTCTGGATCCAGATGCGCATAAAGCGCTGGATCTCTTTGTGCCAGATACTTTTTAGCGCGACCCAGTAGAGCTGCATCATGCGTGGTCTCCTTTTTTATTGTGTACCAGCGTGACAAACAGCTCTTCTAAGCGGTTGGCTTTGTTACGCATGCTTAATACCTGAACGCCCTGGGCGCTGAGCTGGCTAAAGACGCTGTTGATCCCCTGCTCGCGCAGCACCTCAACCTCCAGGGTTGAGGTGTCCACCAGCCGGTACTGGTAACCCTCCAGCTTCGGCAGCGGGCTTTTCGCGGCCAGATCGAGGATAAAGGTCTCTGATTTCAGCTTGGCCAGCAGCGACTTCATGGAGGTGTTCTCCACCAGCTCGCCGTGCTGGATAATGCCGATGTTGCGGCAGAGCATCTCCGCCTCTTCCAGGTAGTGGGTAGTGAGGATAATGGTCGTGCCCTGGGCGTTCAAATCTTTCAGGAAGCCCCACATGGAGCGGCGCAGCTCAATGTCCACCCCGGCGGTAGGTTCGTCGAGGATCAGCAGCTTTGGCTCATGCATCAGCGCCCGGGCGATCATCAGGCGGCGTTTCATCCCGCCGGAGAGCATCCGCGCCTTTTCGTTGCGTTTTTCCCACAGATCGAGCTGCTTAAGGTACTTTTCGCTACGGATCAGCGCTTCGGAGCGCTCAACGCCGTAGTAGCCCGCCTGGTTGACAACGATCTGCTGCACGCTTTCAAACGGGTTGAAGTTGAACTCCTGCGGCACCAGGCCAAGCTGGCGCTTGGCGTTCACCACGTCTTTTTGCAGGTCGTAGCCAAAGACGCTCACCCGCCCAGAGGTTTTATTTACCAGCGAACTGACGATGCCGATAGTGGTCGATTTACCCGCACCGTTGGGTCCCAGAAGCGCGTAGAAGTCACCCGCTTCTACTTTTAAATCAATGCCGCGCAGCGCCTGCACGCCGCCCGGATAGGTTTTTTTAAGCTGCTCAAGCTCCAGTGCAATGGTCATGTCGTTTCGCTTACCTTTTTTCTGACACTCTATGTGTGGTTTAAAATTAAATGGAGTTGACCTATATTAGCTCAACGCTATTACTTGGTTACAGGTCGTTAACCGCCATGAAAGATATAGATACACTCATCAGTAACAATGCACTATGGTCAAAAATGCTGGTGGAAGAGGATCCCGGATTTTTCGAGACCCTGTCAAAAGCCCAGAAGCCGCGTTTCCTGTGGATTGGCTGCTCTGACAGCCGCGTTCCCGCCGAACGTTTGACCGGCCTTGAGCCGGGCGAGCTGTTCGTTCACCGTAACGTAGCCAACCTGGTTATCCACACCGATCTGAACTGCCTGTCGGTGGTGCAGTACGCAGTAGACGTGCTGGAAGTTGAGCACATCATCATCTGCGGCCACTACGGCTGCGGCGGCGTACAGGCGGCGGTTGAGAACCCTGAGCTGGGGCTGATCAACAACTGGCTGCTGCACATCCGTGACATCTGGCTCAAGCACAACGCGCTGCTGAGCGAAATGCCGGAAGAGCGTCGCCTCGACACCCTGTGCGAGCTGAACGTGATGGAGCAGGTCTATAACCTGGGCCACTCAACGATCATGCAGTCGGCGTGGAAGCGCGGGCAGAATGTCACTATCCACGGCTGGGCCTACGGTATCCACGACGGCCTGCTGCGCGATCTTGACGTCACTGCCACCAGCCGCGACACCCTTGAACAGGGCTATCGCAAGGGCGTGTCCAATATCGGCCAGAAGCACATTAACCACAAATAAGCGTGCCATAGCGGCACGCGTTTGTCAGGCCCGGTAAGGCGGAATCGCCTCCGGGCTTTTTTATGCCTGCTCTTCCAGCGGCACCACTTTGCCCACGTAGGGCAGATGGCGATAGCGCTGGGCATAGTCGATGCCGTAACCCACGACAAACTCGTCCGGGATCGAGAAGCCAACAAACTCTACCGGCACTTCAACTTCCCGGCGCGACGGTTTATCCAGCAGGGTGCAGATCGCCAGCGACTTCGGCTCGCGCAGGCTGAGGATCTCACGCACTTTAGAAAGCGTGTTTCCGGAATCGATAATATCTTCGACGATCAGCACGTCCTTACCGCGAATGTCTTCGTCCAGATCCTTGAGGATTTTTACATCACGGGTGGTGGACATACCGCTGCCGTAGCTGGAGGCGGTCATGAAATCGACCTCGTGCGGCACCTGTACTTCACGACACAGGTCGGCCATAAACATAAACGAGCCGCGCAGCAGGCCCACCAGCACCATTTCGCTGCCGCTCTCCTGATAGCGTTCGGTGATTTGACGACCCAGTTCACTAATACGCGCTTTGATCTCCGCTTCCGGGATCATCACTTCAACAGTATGTTTCATATGCTAACCGTTTGATTTTGTAACCACTCACTCGATGCGGATAGCGTCTATTCCGACATCAATTCATTAGCGCGCCAGTATACCAGCAAATGCTTTTATTAGGGGCGTGAGTTAAGAAAAGCCAAATATGTGATGACGGTCACACTTGTTAAATCCTATAATTAATTGCTATCAAAATATTAAACATTAAGAAGAGTGTCTTTCTATGGCAGAAACAAAAGCTCGGACGTCGCGCGTGCTCGTGACGTTAACAGCCCTGTTCGCAGCACTATGCGGGCTATTTCTCCTGATCGGTGGGGTCTGGCTGGTCGCCGTTGGCGGCTCCTGGTACTACCCTGTCGCCGGTCTCGTTATGCTCGGCGTCGCCTGGCTGCTGTGGCGCAGCAAGCGTGCAGCGCTCTGGCTCTACGCTGCGCTCCTGCTCGGCACCATGATCTGGGGCGTCTGGGAAGTCGGCTTCGACTTCTGGGCGCTCACCCCGCGCAGCGACATCCTTGTCTTCTTTGGGATCTGGCTGGTGCTGCCGTTTGTCTGGCGTCGCCTGCTCGTACCTGCGAATGGTGCCGTTGCCGCCCTGCTGGTGGCGCTGGTGATCAGCGGCGGGATGCTGACCTGGGCGGGCTTTAACGATCCGCAGGAGATCAACGGCACGCTGAGCGCTGATGCGACGCCTGCTGCACCGATTTCTCAGGTGGCAGACGCCGACTGGCCGGCCTATGGCCGTAACCAGGAGGGGCAGCGCTACTCCCCGCTGAAGCAGATCAACGCCGACAACGTGCATAAGCTGAAAGAGGCCTGGGTATTCCGTACCGGCGATCTGAAGCTGCCAACCGATCCGGGTGAGATCACTAACGAAGTGACGCCAATTAAGGTTGGCGACACCCTGTTCCTCTGCACCGCGCACCAGCGTCTGTTTGCCCTCGACGCCGCGACCGGTAAAGAGAAGTGGCACTTCGATCCGCAGCTGAACACCAATCCTTCGTTCCAGCACGTGACCTGCCGTGGCGTCTCGTATCATGAGGCGAACGCTAACAATGCCAGCCCGGACGTGGTCGCTAACTGCCCGCGCCGCATCATTCTGCCGGTAAACGATGGTCGTCTGTTCGCCGTCAACGCCGACAACGGCAAGCTGTGTGAATCCTTTGCTAACAAAGGTATTCTGAACCTGCAAACCAACATGCCAGTCACTACCCCAGGCATGTACGAGCCGACCTCACCGCCGATCGTTACCGATAAGGTAATTGTTATTGCCGGTGCGGTAACCGATAACTACTCTACCCGTGAACCGTCTGGCGTTATTCGCGGCTTCGACATCAATACCGGGGCGCTGCTGTGGGCCTTCGATCCGGGTGCGAAAGATCCGAACGCCATTCCGGCGGACGAACATCACTTCACGCCGAACTCACCGAACTCCTGGGCACCTGCGGCCTATGATGCCAAGCTGGATATGGTCTACCTGCCGATGGGCGTGACCACGCCAGACATCTGGGGCGGTAACCGTACGCCGGAGCAGGAGCGTTACGCCAGCTCTATCGTGGCGCTGAACGCCACAACCGGTAAGCTGGTATGGAGCTATCAGACCGTACACCACGACCTGTGGGATATGGATATGCCATCCCAGCCGACGCTGGCGGATATTACCGTGAAGGGTCAGACCGTACCGGTGATCTACGCGCCGGCGAAAACCGGTAACATCTTCGTGCTGGATCGCCGTAACGGTCAGCTGGTTGTTCCAGCGCCAGAGAAGCCGGTTCCGCAGGGTGCGGCCAAAGGCGACTACGTTACCAAAACCCAGCCGTTCTCCGACCTGAGCTTCCGTCCGAAGAAAGATCTGAGCGGGGCAGACATGTGGGGCGCCACTATGTTTGACCAGCTGGTGTGCCGCGTGATCTTCCAGAACCTGCGCTACGAAGGCATTTTCACGCCGCCGTCTGAGCAGGGTACGCTGGTGTTCCCGGGTAACCTGGGGATGTTCGAGTGGGGCGGTATCTCTGTCGATCCGCACCGTCAGGTGGCGATTGCCAACCCGATGGCGCTGCCGTTTGTCTCTAAGCTGATGCCGCGTGGTCCGGGTAACCCGATGGAAGAGCCTGAAAATGGCCAGGGTACCGGCTCTGAGTCAGGTATTCAGCCGCAGTACGGCGTGCCGTACGGTGTCACCCTGAACCCGTTCCTGTCGCCGATTGGTCTGCCGTGTAAACAGCCTGCCTGGGGTTACATCTCTGCGCTGGATCTGAAAACCAATGAAGTGGTGTGGAAAAAACGTATTGGTACCCCGCAGGATAGCCTGCCGTTCCCGATGCCGATCCCACTGCCGTTCACTACCGGTATGCCAATGCTGGGCGGCCCAATCTCTACCGCCGGTAACGTGCTGTTCATCGCGGCGACCGCAGACAACTACCTGCGCGCCTACAACATGAGCAATGGTGAGAAGCTGTGGCAGGGCCGTCTGCCAGCGGGTGGCCAGGCGACGCCGATGACCTATGAAGTGAATGGCAAGCAGTACGTTGTCATCTCTGCGGGCGGTCATGGTTCGTTCGGTACCAAGATGGGCGACTATATCGTTGCCTACGCGCTGCCTGACGACGCGAAGTAATAGAGTTAACGCCCGGTGGCGCTATGCTTACCGGGCCTACCGAGGCCGGACCGACGTTTAACGTTATCCGGCCTTTTTTATACCGTGAATCCCATCATCATTCCCGTATCCTCATGCTCCAGCAGATGACAGTGCGCCATATAGGCATGCTCCTTCGGTGCATCATGATCGAACTTCACCAGCACCTCGCTGCGCGCCCCGTAGACGTTTACCGTATCCTTCCAGCCTGACCGATGCGCCGCTGGCGGCTTGCCGTTTTCAGACAGAATGCGGAACTGCGTGCCGTGAATATGGAACGGATGCTGCATCATGTCCCCCTCCCCTGAAATCACCCAGCGCTCATACTGCCCTTTGCTCGCGGCAAACAGCGGGTTATGCATATCAAAGGCTTTACCGTTGATGCGGTTGGCGCTGTGGAAATCAAACTCGCCGCCATGACCGCCGTGGTCCATGTTCATATTCATGTGACCCATCATGTCGCCGTGGTGCATCCCGGTCATGGCCTTGTCGCCGAACTTATCCTTCAGCGCCTGCATGCCCATCATATCGAGCATCGGATCCATCGACAGGTGGAAGGTGCGCTGGGTTAAACCGGTAAGTTCCGGCAGCGCTGGCACGTTAACCAGGGTATCGGGCAGCGTGCCGGAAGCGGTAACCCGCAGCGGCTGAATGCGCAGGACCGGATGCGGCTGGTCAAACGGTGGAAGGGCCATCCCCATCTGGCTGACGGGCAGCGTAACCAGATCGACTGGCTTGCCGTCGCTGATATCCACCAGCACCTCAAAACGCTCCCCGGTAAGCACCGGCAGCGCCGTTACCGCAACCGGCTCGGCGAGATGACCGCCGTCGCTGGCGATAACATACATCCGACGTCCGTCGCTGAGAGCAAAGTTAAGGGTACGCGCATTGCAGCCGTTCAGCAGGCGCAGACGCAGCCAGCCGCGCGGAGCCGCGTGCTGAGGATAGACCGCCCCGTTTGCCAGTAGGGTATCGCCGAACCAGCCCACCGCCGCGCTCATCACGTCGAGCTGGTAATCGATCTGGCCGTCGGCAGCCAGACGTTTGTCCTGCACGATCACCGGCACGTCGTCGATGCCCCACTGCTTCGGCAGACGCAGCATGCGGCTCTCGTTGTCCTCGATCAGTACCAGTCCCGCCAGCCCCATCGCGACCTGATGGCCCGTTTTGCCATGCTGATGGGGATGAAACCAGCAGGTGGCCGCCCGCTGATCGGGCGTGAAGGTCACTTCCCGCGCCCCGCCCGCCGGGATGATCCCCTGCGGCCCGCCGTCTACCTCCCCCGGCACCTCCAGCCCGTGCCAGTGAACGGTGGTCTCCTCCCGCAGTTGGTTACGGATCTCCACCGTCACTGCTTTACCCTGGCGCAGCTGAAGCGCAGGCCCCAGCAGGTTGCCGTTGTAGCCCCAGGTTGTGGCGGTTTTCTCGCCAAAGGTAGAGGAACCCACCTGCACGGTAAGCCTGATGCGGCTTTGAGCGTCGGGAGTGAGCAGATCGGGAATGGGCAGCGTCGTTTGCTCCCCTGTTGCGGCGGCCCGCGCCCACGTCGGCAGTGCACCGATAACGCCAAGCGCGGCGGAATATTTGAGAAAATCACGGCGTTGCATAGTCGAATCCTTATCGTCGGCAAACGGTCTCCTGAGCTTAAACCCTGCCCCTGCGGCAAGGTCAAGCGAAAGGCGAATAATAAAGATCGTCGCCTTACCCCCAAGTATGCTAACGTTTAATTTCCGTGATGTTTTGGTAAGAAGAATGAAGATGTTTTTCAGAACCGTTGTGTTCACCAGCCTGCTGGCGATGTCAGCAAATAGTTATGCGCTCAGCGAATCTGAAGCGGAGGACATGGCCGATCTGACGGCAGTGTTCGTGTTTCTGAAAAACGACTGTGGTTACCAGAATCTACCGAATGGCCAGATCCGCCGGGCGCTGGTGTTTTTTGCCCAGCAGAAC
Organism: Pseudescherichia sp. AS216; assembly: GCF_037152055.1. Taxonomy (NCBI): domain Bacteria; kingdom Pseudomonadati; phylum Pseudomonadota; class Gammaproteobacteria; order Enterobacterales; family Enterobacteriaceae; genus Pseudescherichia; species Pseudescherichia sp. AS216. The sequence continues at coordinate 74,373 of NZ_JBBCMV010000005.1, forward strand.
CAGTGGGACCTGAGCAACTACGACACCTTTGATATGAAATCCCTCGGCGAAGATAGCTATCGCGATCTCAGCGGCATTGGCATTCCGGTTGCCAAAAAATGCAAAGCGCTGGCCCGGGACTCCCTCAGCCTGCTGGCCTACGTCAAGTAACATAAACCCTCCTCCCCTGCTAAAGTTATAGCCGTGCATCAGCGGCTGTAGTTAGCTATGATGTTGCGCCCATTTTGTGTGGATGTTAACGAAGGAGGATGCATGGCTGATACCCGCCAGTGGCATGAAACGCTGCATGACCAGTTTGGTCAGTACTTTGCCGTTGATAATGTGCTCTACCACGAGAAGACCGACCACCAGGATCTGATCATCTTTGAGAACGCCGCCTTTGGCCGCGTGATGGCGCTGGACGGCGTTGTCCAGACCACCGAGCGTGACGAATTTATCTATCACGAAATGATGACCCACGTTCCGCTGCTGGCCCACGGCCAGGCGAAGCATGTGCTGATCATCGGCGGCGGCGACGGCGCGATGCTGCGCGAAGTGAGTCGGCATAAAAACGTTGAGACCATCACCATGGTCGAGATCGACGAAGGGGTTGTATCATTCTGCCGCCAGTATCTGCCGAACCACAACGCAGGCAGCTACGACGATCCGCGCTTTACGCTGGTGATTGACGACGGCGTCAATTTCGTCAACCAGACCGCGCAAACCTTTGACGTCATTATCTCTGACTGTACCGATCCGGTGGGGCCGGGCGAGAGCCTGTTTACCTCCGACTTCTATGCGGGCTGCAAGCGCTGCCTGAATCCAGGCGGGATCTTCGTTGCCCAGAACGGCGTAAGCTTCCTGCAGCAGGATGAAGCCGTGGGCAGTCACAAAAAGCTGAGCCACTACTTTAGCGATGTGAGTTTCTATCAGGCGGCGGTGCCCACCTACTACGGCGGCATCATGACCTTCGCCTGGGCGACGGACAACGAGATCCTGCGTAACCTCTCTACGGAGATTATCCAGGCGCGCTTCCACAACGCTGCCCTGACCTGCCGCTACTACAATCCGGCTGTCCATACGGCGTCCTTCGCCCTGCCGCAATACCTGCTAGATGCGCTCTCCTCAGGAGGTGATGAAAATTGAAAAAACTGAAACTGCATGGCTTTAACAACCTGACCAAAAGCCTGAGTTTTTGTATCTACGATATCTGTTATGCCAAAACCGCCGAAGAGCGTGACGGCTATATCGCCTATATCGACGAACTCTATAACGCAAACCGTCTGACGGAGATCCTCACCGAAACCTGCTCAATCATCGGCGCGAACATCCTCAACGTTGCCCGCCAGGACTATGAGCCGCAGGGGGCGAGCGTGACGATTCTGGTGAGCGAAGAGCCGGTCGATCCGACCCTGATTGATAAAACCGCGCACCCCGGCCCGCTGCCGGAGACGGTGGTAGCCCACCTCGATAAGAGCCACATCTGCGTGCATACCTATCCAGAGAGCCACCCGGAAGGGGGCCTGTGCACCTTCCGCGCCGACATTGAGGTCTCAACCTGCGGCGTCATCTCCCCGCTGAAGGCGCTGAACTACCTGATCCATCAGCTGGAGTCGGACATCGTCACCGTTGACTACCGCGTGCGCGGTTTTACCCGCGACATCAACGGCATGAAGCACTTCATTGACCATGAGATCAACTCGATTCAGAACTTCCTCTCTGAGGATATGAAGTCGCTGTATGACATGGTGGACGTGAACGTCTATCAGGAGAACATCTTCCATACCAAGATGATGCTGAAAGAGTTCGACCTGAAGCACTATATGTTCCACACCCGTCCCGAAGATCTTACTGCCGAAGAGCGGGAAGCCATTACCGAATCGCTGTGGAAAGAGATGCGCGAGATCTACTACGCGCGCAATATTCCCGCCGTGTAATCTCTTCTGAAGCCGGAGCAGGGACGCTCCGACAATCTTTTTAAATCACGTTACTTCTGCTGAATAAACGTGCGGTACGCGGTGACGACCTGGAGAAAATCCTCAACGCCACACAGCGACAGGCTCTCTTCGTCGTAGTAGCTCATCCCCTCTTCAATCTCATCCCCGGAGAACTCCAGCTGGTTAGCGCGGATGATGACCTCTTCTCCGTCCATCCAGAGCGTGTATTCGTGACCAATTCGCTGCCACTGGCGCTCGCTGCCTTTGACGGTTTTCGCCGCCTGCTCCACTTCATCCAGCAGGGCCAGATTCTCTTTCACCTCTTCGTTAAACCAGTGTCCGACCACTTCGTGGCCCATCGACATGCGCACTTTCACCTGGCCCGTGATGTCGCGTAAAAATTCGTAATCCATGTTTTTTTCCTCACATCCGCAATAGAGTAATTATCGCAGCCGCGGAGAAGAAAAACAGCGTAACGGAGAGAAGGAGAGGAAATAAAAAAACCCCTTCGGGAGACGAAGGGGTTTTATGCTGGCCTAAGGTCTGGCCTGACTTACACGGCGGTCTGGAAGATCACGCCGTCGGCTTTTTCGGTGTACTGACCGAGCTGGTCAAAGTTCAGATAGCGATAGGTATCCACCGCTGTCTTATCGACCTGCGCCATAAAGATCTGGTACTCGTCCGGCGTCGGCAGTTTACCCAGCAGCGACGACACCGCCGCCAGCTCCGCTGATGCCAGGAAGACGTTCGCCCCGGTACCCAGACGGTTCGGGAAGTTACGCGTCGAGGTCGACACCACCGTTGAACCATCGGCTACGCGCGCCTGGTTACCCATGCACAGCGAGCAGCCTGGGATCTCAATACGCGCCCCGCTCTTACCGAAGACGCTGTAGTAGCCCTCTTCCGTCAGCTGAGCGGCATCCATACGGGTTGGCGGCGCGACCCACAGACGGGTCGGCAGCTGGCCCTGATGGCTGTCCAGCAGCTTACCGGCAGCGCGGAAGTGACCGATGTTGGTCATGCACGAGCCGATAAACACTTCGTCAATCTTCTCACCGGCTACGTCAGAGAGCAGACGTGCATCATCCGGATCGTTCGGCGCGCAGAGGATCGGCTCTTTGATATCGGCCAGATCGATCTCGATGACTGCAGCGTACTCGGCATCGGCATCGGCTTCCAGCAGTTGCGGATCTGCCAGCCACTTCTCCATGCCCTGAATGCGGCGCTCGATGGTACGGCGATCGCCGTAGCCTTCCGCAATCATCCACTTCAGCAGCACGATGTTAGAGGTCAGGTACTCGGTGATCGGTGCCTTATCCAGCTTGATGGTACAGCCTGCAGCGGAACGCTCGGCAGAGGCATCAGCCAGTTCAAAGGCCTGCTCTACTTTCAGCTCCGGCAGGCCTTCGATCTCAAGGATGCGGCCAGAGAAGATGTTTTTCTTCCCTTTCTTCTCAACGGTCAGCAGCCCCTGACGGATCGCGTACAGCGGAATAGCATGCACCAGATCGCGCAGGGTAATGCCCGGCTGCATGGTGCCTTTGAAGCGCACCAGCACCGACTCCGGCATATCCAGCGGCATCACGCCGGTCGCGGCGGCAAACGCCACCAGACCAGAGCCTGCCGGGAAGGAGATCCCTACCGGGAAGCGGGTGTGGGAGTCACCGCCGGTGCCGACGGTATCCGGCAGCAGCATACGGTTCAGCCAGGAGTGGATGATGCCATCCCCCGGACGCAGAGAGACGCCGCCACGGTTCATGATGAAGTCTGGCAGCGTATGGTGCGTAGTGACGTCCACCGGCTTCGGATAGGCCGCAGTATGGCAGAAGGACTGCATCACCAGGTCGGCGGAGAAGCCGAGGCAAGCCAGATCTTTCAGTTCATCACGGGTCATTGGACCGGTGGTGTCCTGCGAGCCAACCGAGGTCATTTTCGGTTCGCAGTATTCGCCAGGGCGAACACCGGTCACGCCACAGGCGCGGCCCACCATTTTTTGCGCCAGCGAGAAGCCCTTGTTGCTGGCTTCGACCGGCTTCGCGCTGCGGAAGACGTCGCTGTGCGGCATGCCCAGCGCTTCGCGCGCCTTGGTGGTCAGGCCACGGCCGATAATCAGCGGAATACGGCCCCCGGCGCGTACTTCGTCGATCAGCACGTCGGTTTTCAGCTCAAAGCTGGCCAGCAGTTCGCCGGTCTCGTGGTTGCGCACTTCGCCTTTAAACGGGTAGACGTCAATCACGTCACCCATGTTCAGGTTGTTCACGTCCACTTCGACAGGCAGCGCACCGGCATCTTCCATGGTGTTGAAGAAGATAGGTGCGATTTTGCCGCCCAGCACCAGACCACCGCCGCGCTTGTTCGGCACGAACGGAATGTCGTCGCCCATAAACCACAGCACCGAGTTGGTAGCGGATTTACGCGAGGAGCCGGTACCGACCACGTCACCAACGTAGGCCAGCGGGAAACCTTTTTTGTTCAGCTCTTCAATCTGCTTGATTGGGCCAACGGCACCGGCAACGTCCGGCACAATGCCTTCACGGGCGTTTTTCAGCATCGCCAGCGCGTGCAGCGGGATATCCGGGCGTGACCATGCATCCGGTGCCGGAGAGAGGTCATCGGTGTTGGTTTCACCGGTCACTTTAAAGACGGTAACGGTAATTTTTTCAGCCAGCGGCGGGCGGCTCAGGAACCACTCGGCGTTAGCCCAGGAGAGCATTACCTGCTGCGCGTGGGCGTTGCCCGCTTTTGCTTTCTCTTCTACGTCGTAGAAGTTGTCGAACATCAGCAGCGTATGGGAGAGCGCTTTTGCAGCAATGGGGGCCAGCGCGTCGTTGTCCAGCGCATCAATCAGCGGATGGATGTTGTAACCACCCTGCATGGTGCCCAGCAGCTCAACGGCTTTTTCCGCTGTAATCAGCGGCGAGGTGGCTTCACCTTTTACGATAGCGGCCAGGAAGCCGGCTTTTACATAGGCGGCTTCATCAACGCCCGGCGGAACACGGTTGGACAGCAGATCTAACAGGAACTCTTCTTCACCCGCTGGCGGGGATTTCAGCAGCTCGACCAGTGCGGCCATTTGGGTTGCATCGATAGGCTTGGGTACAATTCCCTGGGCAGCACGTTCGGCTACGTGCTTACGGTATTCTTCTAGCACGACGGTATTTCTCCTCGCTCTCATTGTCATAGTGCGGCGGGCGATCTCTTCATGCTTCTGTAAACAGTAGTTTGTAGGGTAATGCCCGATACCGCATTGGGCAGCATATCAGGATTTAGGGGGGGTGTTAATCTGTTTACAAAAAAGCAACATTAAATATTAGCTGAATCGTTAAGGTTCAACTAATGCCCTTTGTCCTTGCAAGATAAAGGGATTTTTAGCTACCTTTTTTGCTGGCTCTCAGCACCCGCAACATTAATCAAAAAATAAATTCGCTTCTCTCTCATACTCACCTTAAACCTGACCCTGCGATTTCTATGGAAATCGGGAGAGAGAAAATGACCCTGCCCTTCAAATACGCTGCGCTTGCCCTTGTATGCAGCGCCGGGCTCTTTGCCGCCTCGGGCGTACTGTACGTTAAGAGCCGTCCCCCTGAAACGCCTGTCCAGACAGTGCCTGTGACTCCCCAACCCCAGCCGCCGGTAGCGAAGCCCGCGTTTACCTCAGCGCAGATCGATCAGTGGGTCGCGCCGGTGGCGCTCTACCCCGATCCGCTGCTCTCCCAGGTTTTAATGGCGGCTACCTACCCGGCCAACGTCGTGCAGGCCGTGCAGTGGTCGCGGGATAATCCGACTCTAAAAGGCGATGCGGCCATTCAGGCGGTATCAGGTCAGCCCTGGGACCCGAGCGTGAAGTCGCTGGTCGCCATTCCGCAGCTGATGGCATTGATGGGCGAGAACCCAGAGTGGGTGCAAAATCTTGGCGATGCGTTTCTGGCCCAGCCGCAGGATGTCATGGACTCCGTACAGCGCCTACGGCAGCTGGCCCAGCAGACCGGGACGCTAAAATCGACGCCACAGCAGACGGTAAGCAGCACGCCAAAGAGAGCATCCGCACCTGCAACGGTGCAAAGCAGCAATGCGCCCGCGCCAGCCCCAACGGTAATCAAAATTGAACCTGCCGATCCACAGGTGGTTTACGTCCCTAACTACAACCCCGCCACGGTCTACGGCAGTTGGCCAAACACGGCCTACCCGCCGGTCTATCTGCCCCCGCCTCCCGGCCAGCAGTTTGCAGACAGCTTCGTCAAAGGCTTTGGCTATAGCCTGGGCGTGGCCACCACCTATGCCCTGTTCAGCAACATCGACTGGGATGATGACGATCACCACCACGATGACGATCATCACCATGACGACGACTATCACGGCAACGGCTATCAGCATAACGGGGACAACATCAACATCAACGTTAATAACTTTAACCGTATCTCAGGGCAGCATCTGCACGGGCAGAATATGACCTGGCAGCATAACCCGGCGTATCGCGACGGCGTCCCCTACCAGAACGGCGCGGTTGCCCAGCGTTTTCACCCCACTGAGGTGAGCGGCGGACTGAGCGCCACGCAGCAACCGGCTGCCTCACGAGATAACCAGCGCCAGGCAGCCATGGCGCAGTTTGAACAGCGCAGCCACACGCCCACCAGCAGCGTGGCGGGGGTGTCGTCCCGTGAGGCCCAGCGTAAGGCCGCCTCGCAGCAGCTAAACAAGGTTGCCCAGCGGAATAACTATCGCGGCTACGATAGCGATACGCCGCGTCCTACCCAGCAGGCGAAACAGCGGCACGAGACGCGACAGCAGCGACCAACCTCTACGAATCTGCAGCGCGAACAGCGTCTGGCCAGTACCCGCGCCAACGCCTTTAGCGGCAACGACAGCCGCTCGCCCTCGTGGCAGTCGCAGCAGCTGCGGGGCCAGCAGAGCCGCCGCATCAACAGCGGCAACCTTGAACAGCGTGGCGCGGGGCGTGAAGGCCTCTCTGAACAGCGCGAGTTTCGCCGTCGTTAACCGGAGCCAACAATGAAAAAAATCCTGTTAAGTACCCTGCTGCTCTCACTGCCCTTTATGAGCGATGCCCAGCAGCTATTTTCCACTCCTGACGAGGCGGCTAACGCCTTTGCGGCGGCGGTGGCCGATCAAAATGAGGCCCGGCTCGCTGCCGTGCTGGGTGATGACTGGCGACAGTTTTTGCCGCAGGAAGAGGTCGATCCCGAAGCCATTGCCCGCTTTAACCGCGACTGGGCGGTGAAGCATGAGGTCGTCGAGCAGGCGGATGTTGCCCATCTTAACGTTGGGGATGATGGCTGGCAGCTGCCGATCCCCATCGTCAAAATCGCCGCAGGGTGGCATTTCGATATGTCTGCCGCTCAGGAGGAGATCCTCACCCGCGCTATTGGCCGCAACGAGCTGTCGGCGATTGAAGCCATGCATGCCTACGTTAATGCTCAGTATGATTACCGCCAGCGTAAGCAAGTCTATGCCACCAGGCTTATCAGCAGTGAAGGTCAGCAGGACGGTCTCTACTGGCCGGTACAGCCAGGCGAAACGCCCAGCCCGCTGGGTCCGGCATTTAGCCCTGGCGAGCCGGGCGTAGGTTACCACGGCTACCATTTCCGCATTATTCAGAGCGACAGTGCTCAGGGGTTTGCCCTGCTGGCGTGGCCGGTAGAGTGGCAAAAAACCGGGGTAATGAGCTTTATGGTAAATCAGGACGATCGGATCTATCAGGCGGATTTAGGCAAGGAGACGGGTAAGAAAGCGCAGGCGATCAATACGTTTGCCGCCGCTGAGCCCTGGCAGCCTGTGGAACCTTAAGCAGAGTAGGCCCGGTAAGCGTAGCGCCACCGGGCATTGATCGGTTAATGCCTTCATGCCGGGCGGCACTGCGTTTGCCCGGCCTACGATGCTCAGCCCTGATGGGGCATCAGACCAGGGTCGCCTTTCACCGGCGGCTTGCCGCTGTTGAGCACCGCCTCATCGGCCTGAATGCTGCCGGAGTTCTTCGCCCACTCCCCTTCCCCCGTCTGGGTAACCTGCTGATGCTGAGCGTTCAGGTTTTCCCCCATTGCCGCAATATGCGTGCTTTGCGTGCCGCCGCTGTTATCAGCCCAGGGAATAGTGGCATCGTCAGCCATCGCCATACCGGAAACCAGCGCCGTCGCTAATGCGGCAGTTGTCCAAAATAATTTCACCATGCACTCCTTGTATTCGTTGTGAGAGGCCAGCGTAGAACAAATTAGATTTCCGGCCGGTATCAAAATACGAAGGGATATTTCTTTCAAAACAAGGGAGTTTCGGCTTTCATGCGGTTTCTGTAACGCGGAAGAGGGATTAGGCGTAATAAAATCTGTCTTTTCGTGCACTTAGTACATCTTTTGCAATTTACTGACATAAAAAAAGCGGCTCCGTGAGCCGCTTTAATCATACTGCGTCGAAGATTACTTCTTCTTCGCTTTCGCGTTCGGCAGGTCGGTGATGCTACCTTCGAACACTTCTGCCGCCAGACCCACGGATTCGTGCAGGGTCGGGTGCGCATGGATGGTGAGCGCGATATCTTCAGCGTCACAGCCCATTTCGATAGCCAGACCGATCTCACCCAGCAGCTCGCCGCCGTTGGTGCCGACAATCGCACCACCGATCACACGGTGAGTTTCTTTGTCGAAGATCAGTTTGGTCACGCCGTCTGCGCAGTCGGAAGCGATAGCACGGCCAGAAGCAGCCCACGGGAAGGTGGCGGTTTCGTAGCTGATGCCTTTCTCTTTCGCTTCTTTCTCGGTCAGGCCAACCCAGGCAACTTCTGGCTCGGTGTAGGCGATAGACGGGATCACTTTCGGATCGAAGTAGTGTTTCATGCCGGCGATAACTTCAGCGGCAACGTGACCTTCGTGAACCCCTTTGTGCGCCAGCATCGGCTGACCGACGATATCGCCGATAGCAAAGATGTGCGGTACGTTGGTACGCAGCTGCTTGTCAACGCGGATGAAGCCACGGTCGTCCACTTCGACGCCCGCTTTGCCTGCGTCGAGGTTTTTACCGTTCGGCACGCGGCCGATAGCCACCAGCACCGCGTCGTAACGCTGCGCTTCAGCCGGGGCTTTTTTGCCTTCCATGGAAACGTAGATGCCGTCTTCTTTCGCTTCAACGGCGGTCACTTTGGTTTCCAGCATCAGGTTGAACTTCTTGCTGATGCGCTTGGTGAAGACTTTAACGATATCTTTGTCAGCGGCCGGGATAACCTGGTCGAACATCTCAACCACGTCGATCTCTGAACCCAGCGCATGGTAAACGGTACCCATTTCCAGACCGATGATGCCACCGCCCATAACCAGCAGACGCTTCGGCACTTCTTTCAGCTCCAGCGCATCGGTGGAGTCCCACACGCGCGGATCTTCATGCGGAATGAACGGCAGTTCAATCGGACGGGAGCCTGCCGCGATGATCGCGTTGTCGAAGTTGATCACGGTTTTGCCGTTTTCGCCTTCCACTTCCAGGGTGTTCGCGCCGGTGAATTTGCCCAGGCCGTTAACCACTTTCACTTTACGGCCTTTTGCCATGCCCGCCAGACCGCCGGTCAGCTGGTTGATGACTTTTTCTTTCCAGGTACGAATTTTGTCGATGTCGGTTTGCGGCTCGCCAAAAACGATACCGTGCTCGGCCAGCGCTTTCGCTTCTTCGATCACTTTCGCTACGTGCAGCAGCGCTTTCGAAGGGATACAGCCGACGTTCAGGCAAACACCACCGAGGGTGCTGTAACGCTCAACAATGACGGTTTCCAGACCTAAATCCGCTGCGCGAAACGCTGCAGAATAACCTGCCGGGCCTGCCCCAAGTACCACGACCTGAGTTTTGATTTCAGTACTCATCATGACCTCTTAATTATTTCCGGCCGTACAAAGTGCTTGTGCTTTGCATCCGCCGGGACGTTCTATCCGCCCGCAGTTTACAAAATTGTTAACATTTTTGAAACAACAAACGGCAAACGAAGTGTCCTTTGTCCCAGTAACCTCAACAACATAATGAGATTACCAGAAAAAAGCCGACCGTCAGGCCGGCTTTTACGATTACATCACCAGACGGCGGATGTCAGACAGCATGTTGTTGATGATGGTAATGAAACGCGCACCATCAGCACCGTCGATCACGCGGTGGTCGAAGGAGAGAGAGATCGGCATCATCAGACGCGGTACGAACTCTTTCCCGTTCCAGACCGGCTCCATCGCGGACTTAGAGACGCCCAGGATGGCCACTTCCGGCGCGTTAACGATCGGCGCGAAGTGGGTAGTACCCAGGCCGCCGATGCTGGAGATGGTGAAGCAACCGCCCTGCATTTCGCCAGCGGTCAGCTTGCCATCACGCGCTTTCTTGGAGATCACGGTCAGCTCACGAGACAGCTCGGTGATGCTCTTCTTATTCACATCTTTAAAGACCGGAACAACCAGACCGTTCGGAGTATCAACCGCAACGCCGATGTTGATGTATTTCTTCAGCGTCAGGCGCTGTGCATCTTCGGACAGCGAGCTGTTGAAGCGCGGCATCTGCTCCAGGGCAGCGGCAACGGCTTTCATGATGAAGACAACCGGGGTGAATTTCACGTCCAGTTTGCGCTTCTCAGCTTCGGCGTTCTGCTGTTTACGGAACGCTTCCAGATCGGTGATGTCGGTTTTGTCGAAGTGAGTAACGTGTGGGATCATCACCCAGTTACGGCTCAGGTTGGCACCGGAGATTTTCTGGATACGGCCCAGCTCAACTTCTTCAACTTCACCAAACTTGCTGAAGTCCACTTTCGGCCACGGCAGCATGCCTGGCAGACCACCACCGGTTGCGGCAGCAGCAGGTGCAGATTCAGCGCGCTTAACGGCGTCTTTCACGTAAGCCTGAACGTCTTCGCGCAGGATACGGCCTTTACGACCGGTGCCTTTCACTTTCGCCAGGTTCACACCGAACTCGCGCGCCAGGCGGCGGATCAGCGGGGTCGCGTGGACGTAAGCGTCGTTTTCAGCGAACTCAGATTTACCTTCTGCTTTCGCAGCCGGAGCCGCAGCAGGTTTAGCAGCCTGAGCCGGTGCAGCAGCTGGCGCCGGAGCGGCAGCGGCCGGGGCAGCAGCAGGCGCAGCGCCTTCTACTTCGAAGACCATGATCAGGGAGCCGGTTGAGACTTTGTCGCCGGTGCTGATTTTGATCTCTTTAACGGTACCGGCGAACGGTGCCGGAACTTCCATAGAGGCTTTGTCACCTTCAACGGTGATCAGTGACTGCTCAGCGGTGACTTTGTCGCCCACTTTCACCATCACTTCAGTGACTTCAACTTCGTCACCGCCGATGTCCGGCACGTGAACTTCTTTCGCGCCAGCGGCAGCAGCTGGCGCAACAGCAGCCTGCTCTTTCACTTCCGGCTTGGCAGCGGCGGCAGCCGGGGCAGCGCCCGCGACCTCGAAGATCATGATCAGGGAGCCGGTAGAGACTTTGTCACCGGTGTTGATCTTGATCTCTTTAACGGTACCTTCGAACGGTGCCGGGACTTCCATAGAGGCTTTATCACCCTCTACGACAATCAGGGACTGCTCAGCGGTAACGGTATCGCCCACTTTTACCAGGATCTCGGTCACTTCAACTTCGTCACCGCCGATGTCCGGTACGTTCACTTCTTTCGCTGCCGCGGCAGCTGCTGGAGCAGCGGCCGGAGCGGCTTCTTTCTTCTCTTCCTGCGCAGGTGCAGCAGCTGCTGCACCGTCGGCGGAATCGAAAATCATGATCAGTTTACCGGTCTCGGTTTTGTCGCCAACAGAGACTTTGATCTCTTTAACAACGCCAGCCTGAGGAGACGGAACTTCCATAGAGGCTTTATCGCCCTCTACGACGATCAGCGACTGTTCAGCTTCAACTTTGTCGCCCACGTTGACCAGAATCTCGGTGATCTCTACTTCGTCCGACCCGATGTCCGGTACATTGATTTCGATAGCCATTCTCTCTTTACCTCTTATGCCAGACGCGGGTTAACTTTATCTGCATCGATATTGAACTTGGTGATAGCTTCCGCTACCACTTTCTTATCGATGTCGCCACGTTTAGCCAGTTCGCCCAGCGCTGCTACCACCACGTAAGATGCATCCACTTCGAAGTGGTGACGCAGGTTTTCACGGCTGTCAGAGCGACCGAAACCGTCGGTACCCAGTACGCGGTAATCATCAGCCGGTACATAAGTACGAACCTGCTCGGCGAACAGTTTCATATAGTCAGTGGACGCCACTGCCGGTGCATCGTTCATCACCTGAGCGATGTACGGCACGCGCGGGGTTTCCATCGGGTGCAGCATGTTCCAACGCTCACAGTCCTGACCGTCACGAGCAAGCTCGGTGAAGGAGGTAACGCTGTAAACATCAGAGCCAATACCGTAGTCGTTCGCCAGGATCTGCGCTGCTTCACGGACGTGACGCAGGATAGAACCGGAGCCCAGCAGCTGAACTTTACCTTTCGCGCCTTCAACGGTTTCGAGTTTGTAGATACCTTTACGGATACCTTCCTCTGCACCCTGCGGCATAGCCGGCATGTGGTAGTTTTCGTTCAGCGTGGTGATGTAGTAGTAAATGTTCTCTTGCGCTTCGCCGTACATACGCTGCAGACCGTCATGCATGATGACTGCCACTTCGTAAGCATAGGACGGATCGTAGGAGATACAGTTCGGGATAGTCAGCGACTGAATGTGGCTGTGACCATCTTCGTGCTGCAGACCTTCACCGTTCAGCGTCGTACGACCGGAAGTACCACCGATCAGGAAGCCGCGCGCCTGCTGGTCACCTGCTGCCCAGCACAGGTCGCCGATACGCTGGAAACCGAACATGGAGTAGTAGATGTAGAACGGGATCATCGGCAGATCGTTGGTGCTGTAGGAGGTCGCCGCAGCCAGCCAGGAAGAACCTGCGCCCAGCTCGTTGATGCCTTCCTGCAGGATCTGGCCTTTCTCGTCTTCTTTGTAGTAGGCAACCTGCTCACGGTCCTGCGGGGTGTACTGCTGGCCGTTCGGGCTGTAGATACCGATCTGACGGAACAGACCTTCCATACCGAAGGTACGCGCTTCGTCAGCGATGATCGGAACCAGACGATCTTTGATCGACTTGTTCTTCAGCATCACGTTCAGGGCACGAACGAAAGCGATAGTGGTAGAGATCTCTTTGTTCTGCTCTTCCAGCAGCGATTTGAAGTCTTCCAGCGCAGGCAACTCCAGCTTCTCGCTGAATTTAGGCTGGCGGGACGGCAGGTAGCCGTTCAGCTTCTGACGCTGGGCGTGCAGGTAGGTGTGCTCTTCAGACCCTTCCGGGAAGGTGATGTAAGAGAGGTTTTCCACCTGCTCGTCGGTGACTGGAACGCTGAAACGGTCGCGGATATAGCGCACGCCGTCCATGTTCATCTTCTTAACCTGGTGAGCGATGTTTTTACCTTCTGCGGTATCACCCATGCCGTAACCTTTAACGGTGTGGGCCAGGATTACAGTCGCTTTACCTTTGGTTTCCTGCGCTTTTTTCAGTGCAGCGTAGACTTTCTTCGGATCGTGACCACCGCGGTTCAGGGCCCAGATCTGCTCGTCAGTCCAGTCGGCAACCAGCGCTGCGGTCTCCGGGTATTTACCGAAGAAGTGTTCGCGCACGTAAGCGCCATCGCGGGATTTGAAGGTCTGGTAGTCACCGTCAACGGTTTCGTTCATCAGCTGGATCAGTTTACCGCTGGTATCTTTACGCAGCAGCTCATCCCAACGACCGCCCCACATCACTTTGATCACGTTCCAGCCAGCACCTGCGAAGATGCCTTCCAGTTCGTTGATGATCTTGCCGTTGCCGGTTACCGGACCATCCAGACGCTGCAGGTTACAGTTGATGATGAAGCACAGGTTGTCCAGCTTCTCACGGGTCGCGATGGTGATCGCGCCTTTGGATTCTGGCTCATCCATCTCGCCGTCGCCCAGGAAGGCGTAAACGGTCTGCTGAGAGGTATCTTTCAGGCCACGGTGTTCCAGATATTTCAGGAATTTAGCCTGGTAGATGGCACCGATCGGGCCCAGACCCATAGATACGGTCGGGAACTGCCAGAATTCCGGCATCAGTTTCGGGTGCGGGTAAGAGGAGAGGCCGTTGCCATGCACTTCCTGACGGAAGTTGTTCATCTGCTCTTCAGTCAGACGACCTTCCAGGAACGCACGTGCGTAAACGCCCGGAGAGATGTGGCCCTGGAAGTACACCAGGTCGCCGCCGTCTTTCTCGGTGCGCGCGCGGAAGAAGTGGTTAAAGCACACTTCATAAACGGTTGCAGAAGACTGGAAGGAAGCCATGTGGCCGCCCAGCTCCAGATCTTTTTTGGACGCGCGCAGCACGGTCATGATGGCGTTCCAGCGGATTGCAGAACGAATGCGGCGTTCCAGATCCAGATTGCCCGGGTATTCCGGTTCGTCTTCAACGGCAATCGTGTTTACGTAGTTGTTAGCCCCTGCACCTGCAGCTACTTTCACGCCGCCTTTGCGGGCTTCAGAAAGCATCTGTTCAATTAGATACTGAGCGCGCTCAACACCTTCTTCACGGATGACCGATTCGATCGCCTGTTGCCAGTCGCGAGTTTCGATCGGATCCACGTCATTTTGGAGACGTTCTGACATGGGGGTATTCCTTATCTATCTGATTACGTTAATTGTCTGGAACCTGTCCCATTGCACTTTTTGCCCTTCATTCTTCAGGCCGTATCTTTGTTGGCTACGCTCCTCACCCCAGTCACATAGTTCACTATGCTCCTGGGGATTCGATTGCTTGCCGCCGCGATACAACCTGAATTATTTTGGGCAACCAAAAATGCAATAAGACAGGTTCTGCGTGAGTTGCCGCGCGTTTAAAGAACCACGCTTAGTCCTTTCGTTGCTGAAGCCTGCGCATTGAGCGTTCCCGACGGCTCTGCTCACGGCTGCGATCCAGCAATATCTCCTCAATAAATGCCAGGTGGCGGTGCGACGCTTCACGCGCCTGCTCCGGTTCCCTGGCAATAATCGCCTCAAAAACACTGGTGCGATGTTTGCTTACCAGCGGGAGCATCTCCCGGCGGGCATAGAGCAATTCAAAATTCTGGCGAACGTTCTGGGCTAGCATCGGCTCCATGCAGCGTAGCAGATGCAGCAGCACGACATTGTGTGCCGCTTCGGTGACAGCAATTTGATACTGGACCACCGCGCTGGACTCGGCATCAAGATCCCCTGACGTCTGCGCCAGCTCGATGGCGTGGTGCAGCTCGCGGATACGCACCCGATCTTCATCGGTGCCGCGTAGCGCCGCGTAATAGGCGGCAATCCCTTCCAGCGCATGGCGCGTCTCGAGCAGGTCAAATTGGGATTCAGGATGATCGGAGAGCAGTTCGACCAGCGGGTCGCTAAAGCTCTGCCACAGGCTGTTCTGGACAAACGTACCGCCGCCCTGGCGACGAAGCAGCAGGCCCTTGGCTTCAAGACGTTGGATCGCCTCACGGAGCGAAGGACGGGAAACGTCGAACTGTTTAGCCAGCTCGCGTTCAGGTGGAAGTTTTTCACCGGGGCGCAGTGTCCCCTCAAGGATCAAGAACTCCAGTTGCTGCTCAATCACATCGGATAGTTTTGGTTGGCGGATTTTGCTGTAGGCCATTATTCCCTGTCTCTGCCATTAGCCCGGAGTAAATTGGTCTTACCAATTTCATGTTCTTAGCGCTAAAGTAACAAAGTATTCACCTTCTGTCCATACAGGTTTTGATTGAAATCAGGGAACCCTGCACATTTTAACAACATTACAGAAATGACGTTTCAGGAATGTAACTTTGCACAAAAGATACCGTTACCCCTTAAGAGGCAGATTTAACCTCATTGAAACCTTAAAATTACTAATTGAACCGATTCAGTTGCCATTATTTTGCATATTAAATCAAATAAAGCGCTTAATTATTTTAAATAATCGATAGGGTAGTAGCTGGGGGTAGTCGGCGCGAATTTACAAATGTTTGCTTTTCATCCAACCCGCTTCTGGCCCTGCATAAAGCAGGTGCATTCCCGCGCGCTTATCATTATTCTGAGCCTTACGAAAGAGATGGGCCGATATTTCAGATCCTGCTTACGTAAATAAAAAAATACAAAAATGGAATTTTATACGTACACGCACACAACGGCGTACAAAAAATAACCACATATGAGGTTTCATGATGGAAGATCAACAGCACGGTGAAACGCTGAAGCGCGGTCTTAAAAACCGCCATATTCAGCTAATTGCGCTGGGTGGTGCTATCGGGACGGGTCTGTTTCTGGGCAGCGCATCCGTTATTCAGTCCGCAGGGCCGGGGATTATCCTCGGCTATGCCATCGCCGGTTTTATCGCGTTCTTAATTATGCGTCAGCTGGGTGAAATGGTGGTTGAAGAGCCGGTCGCCGGTTCGTTCAGCCACTTTGCCTACAAATACTGGGGCGGGTTTGCTGGCTTTGCCTCCGGCTGGAACTACTGGGTGCTCTACGTGCTGGTCGCGATGGCTGAGCTGACCGCCGTGGGGAAATACATTCAGTTCTGGTGGCCGGAGATCCCCACCTGGGTATCAGCGGCGGCCTTCTTTGTGATCATCAACGCCATTAACCTGACCAACGTCAAAGTGTTCGGGGAGATGGAGTTCTGGTTCGCCATTATTAAAGTTATTGCTGTGGTCGCCATGATCCTCTTCGGCGGCTGGCTGCTGTTTAGCGATAGCGCGGGCCCGCAGGCCACCGTGCGTAACCTCTGGGAACAGGGCGGCTTCCTGCCCCACGGCTTTACCGGGCTGGTGATGATGATGGCGATCATCATGTTCTCCTTCGGTGGCCTGGAGCTGGTGGGGATTACCGCCGCCGAAGCGGATAACCCGGAAGTGAGCATTCCAAAAGCCACTAACCAGGTTATCTACCGGATCCTGATCTTCTACATCGGCTCGCTGGCGGTGCTGCTCTCGCTGCTGCCGTGGACGCGCGTAACCGCCGACACCAGCCCGTTTGTGCTGATCTTCCACGAGCTGGGAGATACCTTTGTTGCTAACGCCCTCAACATCGTGGTCTTAACCGCCGCGCTGTCGGTCTATAACAGCTGCGTCTACTGCAACAGCCGGATGCTGTTTGGCCTGGCGAAGCAGGGCAACGCCCCGAAAGCGCTGGCGAAAGTCGATAAGCGTGGCGTACCGGTGGCGACCATTCTCACCTCTGCCATCTTTACCGCGCTGTGCGTGCTGATTAACTACCTGGCGCCTGGCGAAGCCTTTGGCCTGCTGATGGCGCTGGTGGTCTCCGCGCTGGTAATCAACTGGGCGATGATCAGCCTGGCGCACATGAAGTTCCGCCGCGCCAAAGACAAGCAGGGGGTGAAGACGCGCTTCCCGGCGCTCTTCTACCCGCTGGGGAACTGGATCTGCCTGCTGTTTATGGCGGCGGTACTGGTGATCATGGCGATCACGCCTGGCATGGCGATCTCCGTCTGGCTGATCCCAGTCTGGGTGGCCATCCTTGCCGTAGGTTACTTCATCAAGCAGCAAAAAGCAGGAAAGCCGGTTAAGGCACACTAACCGCACGCTCTGCCCTGCCCCCTAAATCCAGGGAGGCAGGGCAGATGTGAAATGTAAGACGCTTCACAAATTCACTTTCGTAGCCGTTTTGTCCATCTCTGCGCCCCTATCCTGTAACGCAAAAATTCCGTAGCGAGCAAATAATCTCTTCCTATATCAACGGGAGATTTCGCGATGGACAATAACAAGCTGTCAGTGAAAGAGAAGATCGGCTACGGCATGGGCGACGCCGGGTGCAATATCATTTTCGGCGCTATCATGCTGTTCGTTAACTACTTCTATACCGACATATTTGGTCTGGCACCGGCGCTGGTAGGGGTACTTCTGCTCTCTATCCGCGTTATTGATGCGGTAACGGACCCGATTATGGGGGCGCTGGCCGACCGTACCCGCAGTAAATATGGCCGTTTCCGCCCCTGGCTGCTGTGGATCGCCCTGCCCTACGCGCTGTTCAGCATCCTGATGTTTACCACGCCAGAGTGGAGCTACAGTAGCAAGGTTATCTATGCCTTCGTCACCTACTCCCTGCTCTCTCTGACCTATACGGCGATCAATATTCCCTACTGCTCGCTGGGTGGCGTCATCACCAACGATCCGAAAGAGCGCGTGGCGTGTCAGTCCTACCGCTTCGTGATGGTCGGTGTGGCGACCCTGCTGCTGTCGCTCACGCTGCTGCCGATGGCCGACTGGTTTGGTGGGGATAACAAAGCCAAAGGCTACCAGATGGCAATGACCGTGCTGGCGCTGATTGGCACCTGCATGTTCCTGTTCTGCTTCGCAACGGTGCGGGAACGCGTTCGCCCGGCGGTACAAACCAACGATGAGTTGAAAAACGATCTGAAAGATGTCTGGAAAAACGACCAGTGGGTGCGCATTTTGCTGCTGACCCTGTGCAACGTCTGTCCGGGCTTTATCCGCATGGCGGCAACCATGTACTACGTCACCTGGGTGATGAGTCAGAGCACCCACTTTGCCACCCTGTTTATCAGCCTGGGCGTGGTGGGTATGATGCTGGGCAGCATGCTCGCAAAAGTGCTGACCGACCGCTGGTGCAAGCTGAAAGTATTTTTCTGGACCAACATCGCGCTGGCTATCTTCTCCTGCGCGTTCTACTTCTTCGATCCAAAGGCGACTACCACTATCGTGGTGCTCTACTTCCTGCTTAATATCTTGCACCAGATCCCCTCCCCGCTGCACTGGTCCCTGATGGCCGACGTAGACGACTACGGCGAGTGGAAAACCGGTAAGCGCATTACCGGTATTAGCTTCTCTGGCAACATCTTCTTCCTCAAGCTGGGGCTGGCCATTGCCGGCGCGATGGTCGGCTTCCTGCTCTCCTGGTATGGTTATAACGCCAGTGCGAAGGCACAAAGCCCTGATGCTATTAACGGTATCGTCCTGCTGTTCACCGTGATCCCGGGGGTAGGTTATCTGATTACGGCGGGCGTCGTCCGGCTGCTGAAGGTCGATCGCGAAACGATGGCACGGATCCAGGAGGACCTGGAGAAGCGTCGCACTAACTACCGTGAACTGAGCGACTATCAGGAACTGAAAGCCGTAGAGAATAAATAAGGAGCGTCCTATGCAAAACTGGCCAAACCCCTTTATTGAGCAGCGTGCCGACCCGTTTATTCTGCGTCACGGCGATGGGTACTACTTTATCGCCTCCGTGCCGGAGTATGATCGGCTGGAGATCCGCCGCGCCGCTACCCTGGAGGGGCTACGCGACGCCGAGCCGGTGGTGGTATGGCGTAAACCGCAGACCGGCCCGATGAGCCAGCTGATCTGGGCCCCGGAGCTGCATCAGATTGACGGAAAGTGGTACATCTACTTTGCCGCAACCCATACGCACGATCTCGACGCGCTGAATATGTTCCAGCACCGCATGTTTGCGCTGGAGTGTGCCGATGCCGATCCCTTAACCGGGCGCTGGACAGAAAAAGGGCAGGTGCAGACGCCGTTTGATACCTTTGCGCTGGATGCCACGACGTTCAACCACCAGGGCAAACAGTGGTATCTGTGGGCGCAAAAAGCCCCCGATATTGCAGGCAACTCAAACATCTACCTGGCGGAGCTGGAGAACCCGTGGACGCTGAAAGGCGACCCGGTGATGCTAAGCAAGCCGGAGTTTGAGTGGGAGTGCCGGGGGTTTCTGGTCAACGAGGGGCCGGCAGTGATTACTCACGGTGACAGGCTGTTTGTCACCTACTCCGCCAGCGCCACCGATGAGAACTACTGTCTGGGCCTGCTGTGGATCGATATTGCTGCCGATCCAGGCCAGCCGGAAAACTGGCATAAATCACCGCAGCCGGTGTTTACCACCAGCTACGACAACCGGCAGTACGGGCCGGGCCACAACAGCTTTACCAGTACAGCGGACGGTGAAGACGTGCTGGTTTACCATGCGCGTAACTACACCGAGATTGAAGGCGACCCGCTCTACGATCCGAACCGCCATACGCGGCTGAAGCTAATTGAGTGGGATAAAGACGGCATGCCGATTTTTGGCGTTCCGCCTGCGGATACCTTATAGCTAATAGTGCTACGTTGCTTTGTAGGCCCGGCAAGCGAGCGCCGCCGGGCGTTAAAAGCTAGACCAGGGTCCCGTAAATAGTCAGCAGCGCCACCACTACCACCACGGCGAAGGAGGTCTTCTTCGCCATCGATACCGCAGCTTTTGGCGTTTCGACTTTATCGAGATGTGGCTCGCGCGCCAGTGAAAACTGGGCCAGCCGGGTCAGGACATGATACTGCGAGGTGCGCCAGTCGGTGAGCGAGGCAAACCAGGCGGGCAGCGCTTTTTCACCATGGCCAATGAGCGCGTAGACCACGCCCACCAGCCGCACCGGGATCCAGTCCAGCAGGTGCAGAATAGCGTCGATACCGGACTGTAACCGCGCGTGCGGGGTCATGTATCGCGCCAGCCACGACTGCCAGGCGCGCAGAAAGGCGTAGCCCACCAGCAGCACCGGCCCCCATACACCGCCAACAACAAACCAGAACAGCGGTGCCAGGTAGAAGCGGAAGTTAATCCACAGCAGGGCATTTTGCAGCTCGCGCAGGTACTCACGCTCGTCGCACTCCGGCGGCACGCCGTGAATTAGCGTCAGCTCGCTGGCCATAGTATCCCGCGCGTGGCTATCATCTCGCGAGGCCGCCTTCAGATAGGCGTGATAGTGCAGGCGCACCTTACCCGCGCCAATACAGAGCAGGCCGAGCATAATCCACACCACCAGCAGCGGCACGTTGAAAAAGAGTCCGTAGAGCGCACGCAGCAGCAGAAAGGTCACCAGCATCGCCACGGCGGTCAACAGCAGCGTGCGCAGCATCGAGAAGCGCTTTATTCGACGGAACAGCACCTCAAGGCGGTGATCCAGATGCCAGTGCTCACCCAGCTTAAAAAGGCGCTCGGCGATCAACACCAGCAGCATCGTGAATAGCGTCATGTCATCTCCTTATCTGACGAGAGGGCAACCAGAGCGTGAAACTTCGCCCAGTCAAAGGCCGGGCCGGGGTCGGTTTTACGCTCGGGCGCAATGTTGCTGTGTCCGGTCATATTGTCAGCAATGGCGGGGTAAAGCGCAACCAGCGCCTGGGTAATCGCCGCCAGCTGTTGATACTGCGTTTCGGTATAGGGCAGCGTATCCGTCCCTTCCAGCTCAATACCGATGGAAAAATCGTTACAGCGCTCGCGCCCACAATAGCGGGAGACGCCCGCATGCCAGGCGCGCTTATCAAAAGGCACATACTGGACAATTTCGCCGTCGCGGCGGATCAGGCAGTGCGCAGAGACGCGCAGATGGGCAATCTCGGCAAAGAAGGGATGCGCGGTGGCATCCAGCGTGCCCGTAAACAGGGCGTCGATCCACGGCCCACCAAACTCACCGGGGGGCAGGCTAATGTTATGCACAACCAGCAGGGAGGGACACTCATCATCCGGGCGACAGTCATAATGCGGGGAGCGGACCTGCCGCACACCGACCAGCCAGCCCTCGTTTAACTGCATACGGGATCTCCTCAAGTATGGCTCTAATACTCGCTTCAGAGTAGCATGTTTCAATCTTTTGATTCGTTACCCTTTTTGGAGTTTTATCATGCCGCCTCGCCGTTACAACCCCGATAGCCGTCGTGAAGCGCTGCTGGAACGTATAAATCTGGATATCCCCGCCGCCGTGGCGCAGGCCCTGCGTGAAGACCTGGGCGGCGAGGTGGATGCGAACAACGATATTACCGCCCAGTTGCTGGCGGAAGATACGCGCTCGCACGCGGTGGTGATCACCCGTGAAGATGGCATCTTCTGCGGTAAGCGCTGGGTCGAAGAGGTCTTTATTCAGCTGGCAGGCGACGATGTGCAGATCCAATGGCACGTTGCCGACGGGGAGAGCGTTACCGCTAACCAGCCGCTGTTCGAACTGGACGGCACATCTCGCGTGCTGCTGACCGGCGAACGCACGGCGCTGAACTTTGTACAGACGCTCTCCGGCGTGGCGAGCGAGGTCCGCCGCTACGTCGATCTGCTCGCGGGCACCAAAACCCAGCTGCTGGATACCCGCAAAACTTTGCCAGGCCTGCGTACCGCCCTGAAGTATGCGGTGCTGTGCGGAGGCGGGGCTAACCACCGCCTCGGCCTCTCCGATGCATTCCTGATCAAAGAGAACCATATTATCGCCTCCGGCTCGGTGCGTCAGGCGGTAGAGAAAGCCTTCTGGCTGCACCCGGACGTGCCGGTCGAGGTCGAGGTCGAAACGCTCACGGAGCTGGAAGAGGCGCTGAAGGCCGGGGCCGATATCATCATGCTGGATAACTTCACCACCGAGCAGATGCGCGAGGCGGTGCGGATCGTCGACGGGCAGGCACGGCTGGAGGTCTCCGGCAACGTCACCTTTGATACGATCCGCGAGTTTGCTGAAACCGGCGTGGACTATATCTCAGTGGGCGCGCTGACCAAGCACGTACGCGCCCTCGATCTCTCGATGCGTTTCCGTTAGTCCCGGTAATGCCCCGGTGGCGCTGCGCTAACCGGGGCGACGGATTGCGGCCTTGCGCGCAAAAACGTTGTTTACCTCTGCAACGGCGTAAAAAACTCGGGAAGCTGACTTCCTGAACGCCGCTTTGCTCCCTCGTCACACTCTCCCTGGACTGACACACTCCCCACACCAACCAGGGAGCAGATCATGAAACAGTCATTGGAAAAACAGCGGGGGTTTACCTTAATCGAGCTGATGGTGGTTATCGGCATTATTGCCATCCTCAGCGCCATCGGCATTCCCGCCTATCAGAACTACCTGCGCAAAGCGGCCCTCACCGACATGCTGCAAACCTTTATCCCCTACCGTACCGCCATTGAGCTGTGCGCGCTCGATCGCGGCGGTACGGAGAGCTGCGACGGCGGCAGCAACGGTATCCCCTCTCCTGGCACCACGCGCTACGTTTCCGAGATGAGCGTCGAGAACGGCACGGTCACGCTGACCGGGCAGGAGAGCCTGACCGGGCTGAGCGTGACGCTGGTGCCCCAGTGGAGCAGCAGCAGCGGAGTGAGCGGCTGGCAGCGGACTTGCGACGTGCAAAACGACGCGACGTTCCAGCAGGCCTGCGAAGACGTTTTCCGCTTTGACTATCAGTAAGGGGGAAATATGGCTATACCCGCATCGTTCGCTGCACAAAGCCATTTGCCTGCCGTCAGCGAGGGCAGCACCTCCGTGGTTGAACTGCTTAACCAGACGCTTCAGCAGGCACTGGCGCAGCGGGCGTCCGACATCCATTTTGAGCCGGGGGAAGAGCACTACCGCATTCGGTTACGCATTGACGGCGTGCTCCACACGCTTCCCTCTCTGGCACGGGAGAGTGCAAAGACGCTGACGGCACGCCTGAAGGTACTGGGCAGCCTGGATATCGCCGAGCGGCGTCTGCCGCAGGACGGACAGTTCACGGTTACGATCTCCGGCAGGGCGATCTCGTTTCGTATCGCCACGCTGCCCTGCCGCCACGGGGAGAAGATCGTCCTGCGCCTCCTGCACCAGGTGAATCAGCCGCTGGATCTCGCTGCGCTGGGCATGGAGCCGCAGCAGCTGGCTCAGTTTCAGACGGCGCTGGCCAGACCGCAGGGGCTGATGCTGGTCACCGGGCCCACGGGCAGCGGCAAAACCGTGACGCTCTACAGCGCGCTGGCGGCGCGTAACCTGCCCGAGGTCAATATTTGCAGCGTGGAGGATCCGGTAGAGATCCCGTTGGAAGGGCTAAACCAGACGCAGATTAACCCCCGGGCGGGGCTGCACTTCCACAGCGTACTGCGGGCGCTGCTGCGCCAGGATCCAGACATCATCATGGTGGGCGAGATCCGCGATGGCGAAACGGCGGAGATCGCTATTAAAGCCTCCCAGACCGGCCATCTGGTGCTCTCTACCCTGCACACCAGTTCGACCAGCGAAGCGATGGTGAGGATCGCCCAGATGGGCGTCGCGCGCTGGATGATCGCTTCCGCACTCTCGCTGGTGGTGGCGCAGCGGCTGGTGCGTAAGCTCTGCCCGCACTGTCGTCGCCAACATTCGGATGAGGTTATCCTGCCGCCAGGCCTGTGGCCCCGTGCCCTGCCCCACTGGCAGGCCATCGGCTGCGAAGCGTGCTACCACGGCTTCTGCGGGAGGGTAGCCCTCTTTGAGGTGCTGAGCGTCAACCGCGCCCTGCGTCAGGCCATTGCCAGCGGCGAGCTTGCTGAGCGCATTGAGCAGCAGGCGCGCCAGGAGGGTATGCTCACCCTGTTTGAACACGGCTGCCTTGCCGTCGAGCAGGGATTAACCACCCTGGAGGAGCTGCTACGGGTGCTGGGGATGCCCCATGCAGGCTAAACAGCTCTGGCACTGGCGGGGCCTTGATGAGGGCGGTCAGCGCTGCCAGGGGGCCCGCTGGGCGGCAGATCGTCTGGCCGTCGCCGACGCGCTGCAGGCTGAGCAGATCTTTATTCTTGCCCTCAGGCGCAGCGCGGTTCGAACGGCAGCCTGGCGCGGGACGCACCGCTGCGAGGTTGTGCATCAGCTGGCAACGCTGCTCAAGGCGGGCCTGCCTCTGCCCGATGCGCTGCTGATGCTCTCCCGCCAGCACCCGGTACGTCAGTGGCAGGCGCTGCTGCAAACCCTGGCGGAGGATCTGGCCCAGGGCACCGCACTCTCTGCGGCCATGCGCCGCTGGCCGGATGCCTTTCCACCGATCTATATCGCCATGATCCATACCGGTGAGCTGACCGGCGCGCTGGATGAGTGCTGCTTCCAGCTTGCCTCCCAGCAGAAAACTCAGCTAACGCTGGCCGGTAAGGTAAAAAAAGCGCTGCGCTACCCGCTGATCGTTCTGCTCCTGGCCGTAGCGGTAACGCTGGCGATGATTCTGCTGGTGCTGCCCGAATTCGCCGCCATCTACCAAACCTTTAATACGCCGCTGCCAGCACTCACCCGCGGCGTCATGGCGCTCTCAGGGCTAATTACCCGCGCTGGCCCCTGGACGCTGGGGGTGGCCCTGCTGCTTGCCGCCAGCGGATTTGCCGTGCGTAAGCACCTGCCGTGGCTCCGCTATCGGCAGCGGCTGTTACTAGGCATCCCGGTTGTCGGTGGGCTGGTGCGAGGCCAGAAACTTAGCCAGATATTTACCGTGCTGGCCCTCACCCAGCGGGCGGGTATTACTTTCCTACAGGGACTGGAGAGCGTCGAGGCAACCTTAACCTGCCCCCACTGGCGCGAAGCGATCCATCATATCCATCAGGAGATCGCTCTGGGAACGCCCATCTGGGCAGCGCTAAAAAACAGCGGGCAGTTTAGCGCTCTGTGCATTCAGCTGGTGCAAACCGGGGAGGCGTCGGGAGCGCTCGATACCATGCTCGACAACCTTGCTCGTCACCATAGCGAGCTGACGCAGCAGCAGGCGGATAGCCTGGCCACGCTGCTGGAGCCGCTGATGCTGGTGGTGACCGGGGTTATCATCGGAACGCTGATCGTCGCAATGTATTTGCCGATTTTTCATCTGGGGGATGCGATGAGTGGAGTGGGATAACGACAGGAGAGAAGCTGGCGCAGCGAACCGCGCCAGCACAGGCATCAGAGGCTATTGAAAACGCGGTTTTCCTGCTCGGCGACGCGAATAAAGGTAGTGCGCTTGGTCAGTTCTTTCAGGCGGGAAGCCCCGACATAGGTGCAGGCTGAACGCAGGCCGCCAAGGATATCACGCGCGGTATTCTCAACCGGGCCGCGCAGGGCCAGCTTAACGGTTTTCCCTTCCGCAGCGCGGTAGCCCGCAACGCCGCCAACGTGACGGTTCATCGCTGACTCGGAGCTCATGCCGTAGAAGAGCATGAATTTCTCGCCGTTCTCGTCAACGACGGTACCACCGCTCTCTTCATGACCGGCCAGCATGCCGCCCAGCATCACGAAGTCTGCGCCGCCGCCAAAGGCTTTTGCCACGTCGCCCGGCACGGTACAGCCGCCGTCGCTGACGATCTGGCCGCCGAGACCGTGGGCTGCATCGGCACACTCAATCACCGCAGAGAGCTGCGGATAGCCGACGCCGGTTTTCACACGGGTGGTGCAGACGGAGCCTGGGCCGATGCCGACCTTGACGATGTCTGCCCCGGCGAGGATCAGCTCTTCACACATTTCGCCTGTCACTACGTTACCGGCGCAGATGGTTTTATTCGGCCATGCCGCACGCGCTTTAGTCACGAACTGCACGAAGTGCTCGGAGTAACCATTAGCCACGTCAATACAGATAAAGCCCAGCGCCGGGCTGGCGTCGAGGATCTGTTTAGTCTTTTCAAAATCAGCGTCGGAGGTACCGGTTGATACCATCACATGTTTCAGCACGTCGGCGGACTCTGCATTAACAAAGGCTTTCCACTCTTCAACGGAGTAGTGTTTGTGCACGGCTGTCAGGATGTCGAACGACGCCAGCGCTTTCGCCATCGCGAAGGTTCCCACAGTATCCATGTTCGCGGCCATAACAGGAACGCCAGACCAGGTCATGCCAGAGTGCTTAAAGGTATATTCACGTTCTAGCTGGACATCAGAACGACTTTTGAGGGTAGAGCGCTTAGGGCGGATAAGAACGTCTTTAAAGCCTAATTTCAGATCTTCTTCAATACGCATGAACGGATTCCTGGGGTTAATGGCGACTAACGCATACGAGCTAACACACAACTCCAGTGACGCTATCATACGCACTAAATAGGAGTCCGCAAGACTGCGAAATTCTCTTTTTTTACGCTACAATCCTATAAATTTACCTGCCGAATGGGCAGAGTCCGGATTATTGAACGTTTCGTTTTCCGTACAAATTATAACCTTTTGATTTGTGAAAAAATAAATCAAGAGCTCGTGAGCTGGCAGAGCAGTCTGGGATTTTGCGTTATGGGGTATACGGTCGCCTTAACCGGGGGAATAGGCAGCGGGAAAAGTACGATTGCCAACGAATTCCTGAAAAATGGAGTTAGCGTCGTTGATGCTGATGTCATCGCCCGCCAGGTGGTAGAGCCTGGCGCTCCTGCCCTACGCGCAATCGCGGCCCATTTTGGGCCAGAGACGATCCAGCCGGACGGCACGCTCAACCGCCGCCTGCTGCGTGAACGCATCTTCGCCTCGCCAGACGACAAACGCTGGCTTAATGCCCTCCTCCACCCCCTGATCCACGCAGAAACCCAGCGGCAGATTGCTGAGGCGACATCGCCCTACGTGCTCTGGGTGGTACCGCTGCTGGTAGAGAACCAGCTGCACACCAAAGCCGATCGGGTTCTGGTGGTCGACGTCTCCCCGGAGACACAAATTTCCCGCACGATGGCGCGCGATGGCGTTACGCGTGAGCATGCCGAGCATATTCTTGCCGCTCAGGCCACGCGAGAAGCCCGTATTGCCGTCGCGGATGACGTTATTGACAATAATGGCGCACCAGATGCCGTTGCATCGGATGTTGCCCGCCTGCATGAGGCGTACCTACGCTACGCTTCCCAGGTCGTATCACAGGAAAAACCGTAATGCACACCCACGTCCTTTTTGAACACCCGCTCAATGAAAAGATGCGCACCTGGCTGCGCATTGAGTTTTTGCTCCAGCAGCTCAAAGCCCGGCTCCCTGTCAGCGATCACGCTGACGCTTTACACTTTTTTCGTAACGCCGGAGACCTGCTTGATGTGTTCGAACGCGGCGATATCCGCACCGAGCTGCTGAAAGAGCTTGAGCGCCAGCAGCGTAAGCTGAAAGCGTGGGTAGAAGTGCCTGGCGTCGATCAGAGCCGCATTGATGCGGTACGCGACCAGCTTAAGCAGAGCAGCAGCACGCTGATGGCCGCTCCGCGCGTTGGGCAACTGCTGCGTGAAGAGCGGCTGATTGGCCTGGTGCGCCAGCGTCTCTCTATTCCCGGCGGCTGCTGCAGTTTCGATCTGCCGACGCTGCACCTGTGGCTCTATGCGCCTCAGTCCCAGCGTGATGAGCAGGTTGCCGTCTGGCTGGACAGCCTCCAGCCGCTGACCCAGACGCTGACGCTGATCCTCGACCTGATCCGCAACTCTGCCCCCTTCCGTAAGCAGACCAGCCTGAACGGCTTTTACCAGGATAACGGGGACGATGCCGATCTGCTGCGTCTGGAGCTAACGCTTGCTGACCAGCTCTATCCGCAAATCTCCGGGCATAAGAGCCGCTTTGCTATCCGTTTTATGCCGCTGGACAGCGAAAATGGCCACGTGCCCGAGCGTCTCGATTTTGGTCTGGCCTGCTGCTAAGGAGCAATGATGTCTGAAGAAACCGTTGTAAACTGCCCCACCTGCGGCCGGAAAGTGGTCTGGAACGAGACCAGCCCGTTTCGCCCGTTCTGCTCTAAGCGCTGCCAGCTTATTGATTTAGGTGAGTGGGCCGCAGAAGAGAAGCGTATCCCCAGCGAGGGCGATCTCTCCGACAGCGATGGCTGGAGCGAAGAGAAACAGTAACCGCTACCCATCCGCCGAAATAACGCCTGCTGGCGCTTCGCTTAGCAGGCCTACAAACTGGACTAAAACTTACTCGCCGCGTAAGCGGGCGACAATCGGCTGGTTCGCGGGTGGAAAATCGTCCGCGTTCAGCGCCTGCGGCGTTAGCCACTCTCCCGGCTGACCCTCTTTGCCCCACGGCTCCCCTTCCCAGCCCTCGACCAGGTAGAACCATAGGGTGATGTGCAGCTCTGGATACTGATAATCCAGCTTCTCAAACAGCTGCGCGGAGGTGACGGTTATGCCCACCTCCTCGTCCAGCTCGCGCGCCAGCGCCTGCTCCGGGGTTTCGCCAGCCTCAATCTTGCCGCCGGGAAACTCTCTCTTATTGGCCATGTGCGCGTCGGCGGCACGCTGGGTAATAAAGATTTCGCCCTGCGGATTGCGAATGATCCCGGCGGCGATATTCAATACTTTCATCAGGTAGACTCCATAAAAAAGGCGCAGAATCTGCGCCTTTGTTTTTTATTGTGTTGCGTTTAGCTCAGACGGCCGTGGCACTGTTTGTACTTTTTGCCGGAGCCGCATGGGCATGGGTCGTTACGGCCCACTTTACGCTCGCCGGATTGCTCGGCCAGATCGGCGGCGGCCTGCGCGTCGTCGGACTGATGGCTAAGCTGCTGCATCTGGGCCAGGCGCTCTGACTCCTCACGACGCTGCTGCTCCATCTCCTCTACCTCTTCCGGCATCCGCACCTGTACTTTCGACAGGGTGCTGATCACTTCATATTTCAGCGACTCAAGCATAGCGGCGAACATCGCGAAGGACTCGCGCTTGTACTCCTGCTTCGGATCTTTCTGCGCATAGCCACGCAGGTGGATACCCTGACGCAGGTAGTCCATCGCCGCCAGGTGCTCTTTCCACAGGGAGTCGAGCGTTTGCAGCATGACGCCTTTTTCGAAGTGGCGCATCATCTCGACACCCACCACCTCTTCTTTACGCTGATAGACCTCTACGGCGCTCTGCATAATACGTTCGCGCAGCGTCTCTTCATGCAGATCCGGCTCTTTGTCCAGCCACTCGGCAATCGGCAGGTCGAGATCGAAATCGTTCTTCAGACGCTCCTGCAGGCCAGGGATGTCCCACATCTCCTCCAGCGACTGCGGCGGAATGTGCCCGTCGATGGTCGCCTTGAAGACGTCTTCGCGGATGCTGGCGATGGTTTCGCTCACGTCGCTCACGTCCAGCAGTTCGTTACGTTGGGTGTAGATCGCGCGGCGCTGGTCGTTGGCCACGTCATCATATTCCAGCAGCTGTTTACGAATGTCGAAGTTGCGGCTCTCAACCTTACGCTGGGCGTTGGCGATGGCCTTGGTCACCCACGGGTGCTCGATCGCTTCGCCCGGCTTCATCCCCAGCTTACGCATCATGTTGGAGACGCGGTCGGAGGCGAAGATACGCATCAGGGCATCTTCCATTGACAGGTAGAAGCGAGAGGAGCCCGCATCACCCTGACGACCGGAACGGCCGCGCAGCTGGTTATCGATACGGCGGGATTCATGGCGCTCGGTACCGATGATGTGCAGACCGCCAGACGCCAGCACTGCATCATGACGCACCTGCCAGTCTGCTTTGATCTGCGCGATCTGCTCTGCGGTTGGCTCCGGCAGGGCGGCAACCTCTGCCTGCCAGCTGCCGCCGAGCATAATATCGGTACCACGACCAGCCATGTTGGTGGCGATGGTCACCGCTGCCGGGTAGCCCGCCTGGGCGACGATTGCCGCTTCGTTGGCGTGGAACTTGGCGTTCAGAACGTTGTGCTTGATACCTGCTTTGGTCAGCTCGTTAGAGACCACCTCGGATTTCTCGATGGAGATGGTCCCCACCAGCACCGGCTGGCCGTTAGCGGTACGCTCTTTGATATCTTCGATAATAGCCTGAATTTTTTCCGCTTCGGTCATGTAGACCAGGTCCGGCAGATCTTTACGGATCATCGGACGGTTAGTCGGCACCACCACGGTGTCCAGCTTGTAGATAGAGCTGAACTCAAACGCTTCGGTATCAGCGGTACCGGTCATACCTGCCAGCTTCTCATACAGACGGAAGTAGTTCTGGAAGGTGATGGAGGCCAGCGTCTGGTTTTCGTTCTGGATCTCCACGCCCTCTTTGGCCTCAACGGCCTGGTGCAGACCATCGGACCAGCGGCGACCCTGCATAGTACGGCCGGTGTGCTCATCAACGATGATCACCTCGCCGTCCTTGACGATGTAGTCCACGTCACGGGTGAAGAGTACGTGGGCGCGCAGCGCAGCGGTGACGTGGTGCATCAGCATGATATTGTTTGGGGAGTAGAGCGACTCACCCTCGTCCATGATGCCTTCTCGCACCAGCAGCTCTTCAATCAGCACCAGCCCACGCTCGGTCAGGTTCACCTGACGCGCTTTCTCATCCACGGAGAAGTGGCCTTCACCCTGGAAGGTGTCAGAGTCCTCTTTCTCCTGACGGATCAGGTTAGGGATGATTTTGTTGACGCGCTTGTACATGTCGGAGCTGTCTTCCGCCGGGCCGGAGATGATCAGCGGCGTACGCGCTTCGTCGATCAGAATGGAGTCGACCTCATCCACCAGCGCATAGTGCAGCTTACGCTGAACGCGCTCTTCCGGGCTGAACGCCATGTTGTCACGCAGGTAGTCAAAGCCATATTCGTTGTTGGTGCCGTAGGTGATATCGGCAGCATAGGCTTCACGTTTGGCTGGCGCAGGCAGGCCGGACATATTGATACCTACGCTCATGCCAAGGAACTCGAACAGCGGACGGTTGTTTTCGGCGTCGCGCTGGGCAAGGTAGTCGTTGACGGTGACCACGTGCACGCCTTTACCGCTAAGGGCGTTCAGGTAGGCCGGCAGGGTTGCGGTCAGGGTTTTACCTTCACCGGTACGCATCTCGGCGATGCAGCGATCGTTAAGCACCATCCCGCCCAGCAGCTGGACGTCAAAGTGACGCATGCCGAACACGCGCTTGCTCGCTTCACGCACTACGGCGAACGCTTCCGGGATCAGGCTCTCGACGGTCTCGCCTTTTTCCAGACGGGCGCGGAACTCGGCGGTTTTGGCTTTCAGCTCATCATCGCTGAGCTTCTCCATGGCCGGTTCCATGCTGTTGATGAGAGTGACAGCTTTGCGCATCCGGCGCAGGGTACGATCGTTACGGCTACCAAATACTTTTGTTAACAGTTTAATAAGCATAATAAATTCTCAAACGCCCCAAAATGGGCAGATAAATTAAGGTGTTAAAGCGGTTAATTTAGCTGAGGCGTTGAGGTCCGGCGCGGATCCCCTGCACCTGCGCGAGCCAGCTGGCGACGGTAAACGCAGCGTGCGGTTCAGGAGTAGAGACAGCCTTGTGCCGGACAATAACCGGCGGTTTGCCCTCCTGGGTCAGCAGGGCATTAAGCGTATCCAGCAGCGCTAAATGGTGTGCCTGGACGGGCAGCGGCTCTTCGGCAACCGACAGCGCCTGGGGCGCCATTGCAAAGGAGAGGTGACGAATAACGGTGCGAATAGCATGCTGATGCCAGTAGTCGACGGTAAAGGTCGGACGGCGGCTGGCTTCGAGCAGCGCGAGGCTGGTGAAATTGACCGGGCTGGTACGGTTATGGTTGCTGGCGGTTGCCTTCTCAGGCTGGGTGGGGCGCTCCTGCGTACCGGGCGCGGGCAGGCCAAGACTCGCCGCGACCATCCCTAAAAAGAGATGCGGCCAGAAGTAGCGTCTGCCAAATTGTCGCCAGCGCGTCAGTAATCCGCTCACTTGCTCCACCATTAATGGGTTAAACCGACCCGGTTCACATCAACATCCGTTATTTTGCGACCAAATATTACCATTAAAGGCGCTACACGGCAGTAACAATGAGGGGCATAGCCGGGTGAAAATGCTTAAGAAAACAGCGAACGCACCGCTTTTGGCGCTATTTTAAGTCTGTGTTTATGCGTCAGAAGAAAAGAAGAGAAGTGCGAAACCTGGAAACAAAAACGACTGGCGCTCCTGACCGGAGAGAGTGCCAGGTTAACCAGTCGAATTTTTACTAAACGGTCTGGAGGATTATGCCAGTACCGTTGACGGTGCTTTGAATGCCAGAGGCAGTTCAGCGTCGTCCTGGAACGTCGCGTACTCCCAGGCTTCCTGTTTAGCCAGAACCGCCTGCAGCAGCTTATTATTCAGCGCATGACCGGATTTATAAGCGGTAAATGCCCCGATAATGTTGTGACCACACATGAACAGGTCACCAATCGCATCCAGCATTTTGTGACGCACAAACTCGTCTTCAAAACGCAGGCCGTCTTCGTTCAGCACGCGATAGTCATCGACTACGATGGCACAATCGAAGCTGCCACCCAGGCACAGGCCACGGGACTGCAGGTACTCGATATCACGCATAAAGCCGAAGGTACGCGCGCGGCTAATCTGGCGCATAAATGCGTCGGCAGAGAAGTTCATCGCGTAGCGCTGGTTGCTGGCATCAATCGCCGGATGGTTAAAATCGATGGTAAAGTCCAACGAAAAACCATTGTACGGCTTGAATTCAGCCCATTTATCGCCGTCTTCGACACGCACGGTCTCTTTGATGCGAACAAATTTCTTCGCACAGTTCAGCTCTTCGATACCGGCATCAAGCAGCAGGTAAACGAACGGGGCTGCACTACCGTCCATGATTGGGATCTCGGGGGCGTCAACTTCAATCATGATGTTGTCGATACCCAGACCCGCCAGCGCGGCGTTAAGGTGCTCTACGGTAGAAATCCGCACGTCATGCTCGTTGACCAGACAGGTACAGAGCATGGTATCACGCACAGATTTGGCATCTGCCGGAAAATCTACCGGTGGATTCAAGTCAGTGCGACGATAGATGACCCCGGTGTTGGCCGACGCAGGTCGCAGCGTCAGGGTGACTTTCTTGCCGGTATGTAAACCGACGCCAGTCGCCTGAACGATACGTTTAAGTGTCCTTTGTTTGATCATCGTATAATCTCGCCTAGTTACTAATCCAACCGAATTGTACTATACAACCGGCGGGCCAGTTTAGCACAAAGAGCGACAATGCCCAACTTCCAGCTAATTCTTAGTCAGCCTGCTTACGCAAGAACGCCGGAATATCGAGATAATCTGGCTCTTTTGCGGTCTGCGGCGTCGGGTCATTGACGACTTTAGCGGCCGGTTTCTGCTCCTGGCTCAGCGGAGCCATACCGTGCTGCTGATAGCGATCCATCACCGGCTGCTGCTGCTGTTTGTTGGTCACCAGGGTAATTTCAGGACGCTTGTCCATACCGATACCGGTGGCAACAACGGTCACGCGCAGCTCGTCGTTCATCTCTGGATCCAGAGAGGTACCGATAACCACGGTAGCGTTATCCGATGCAAAGGCACGGATGGTGTTACCCACGGTTTCAAACTCATCCAGACGCAGGTCGAAGCCCGCCGTAATGTTGACCAGTACGCCACGCGCGCCGGAGAGGTCGATATCTTCCAGCAGCGGGCTGGAGATAGCCATCTCGGCCGCCTCTTCCGCACGGTCTTCCCCTTTCGCCACGCCGGAGCCCATCATCGCGTAGCCCATTTCGGACATAACGGTGCGCACGTCGGCGAAGTCGACGTTCATCAGGCCCGGACGGGTGATCAGCTCGGCGATGCCCTGGACCGCGCCTTTCAGCACGTCGTTGGCTGCGCCAAAGGCGTCCAGCAGAGAGATACCGCGACCCAGCACCTTCAGCAGCTTGTCGTTCGGGATGGTGATCAGGGAGTCAACGTGCTTAGAGAGCTCGGTGATCCCCTGCTCAGCAAAGGCCATACGCTTCTTGCCTTCAAAGTTGAAAGGCTTGGTCACGACGGCAACGGTCAGAATACCTAAATCTTTGGCCACTTCGGCAACGACCGGAGCAGCACCTGTGCCAGTACCCCCGCCCATACCTGCGGCGATGAATACCATGTCTGCGCCGTCAAGCGCTGCGCGCAGTGCTTCACGGTCCTCTTCGGCGGCATTGCGGCCGACTTCCGGGTTAGCGCCTGCTCCCAGACCTTTGGTGATGCCGCCGCCGATCTGGATGGTCTGCCCCACCGCGGTCTTACGCAACGCCTGGGCGTCGGTATTCACTGCAAAGAATTCAACGCCTTCGATGCGCTCGCGCACCATGTGCTCAACGGCGTTACCGCCGCCGCCACCGACGCCGATGACTTTAATCACCGCGTCGTTGGTCAGTTCCATAGGTTCAAACATAATTTTCTCTCCGATTTTACACATCATCCTTCAAACTGCGTTACGGCTGCAAGAGGGATTCAATGTAAGTACCTGTCGCCTGAGTCCGCTAATTTTGTGCGGTCTCTGAAAATATTAAAACTCTTTTCGCAGCCAGCTGTTCAGACGTTTGATCCACGAGCCGACTGACGCACGTTTTTCCACCTCTGCTTCACCACTTAAATGGGACTCCTTCCCGTAGTGCAGCAGACCTACCGCCGTTGAATAGTACGGCTCCTGGGCATAGTCCGTCAGGCCAGTGATATTCAGCGGCGCACCTATGCGCACCTGTGTATGAAACACGCGTTGCGCACAGGCTGCAAGCCCTTCGATCTGCGCTGCGCCGCCGGTTAATACAATTCCTGCTGCAAGATGGTGCTTAACGCCTTGTTGCCGGAGCTGTTCTTGCAGCTGCAAAATTTCTTCGTTCACCAGATTGAGCAGCTCGGCATAGCGCGGCTCAATCACCTCCGCCAGCGTTTGACGCTGCAGGCTGCGCGGCGGACGTCCGCCCACGCTCGGCACCTCTACGCTTTCGTCTTTACCGACGATAGCGCCCAGGGCACAGCCGTGGCGAACCTTAATGGCTTCGGCATCGCTTGGCGGCGTACCGAAGGCATAGGCGATGTCGCTGGTCACCACGTTCCCCGCATAGGGGATCACTTTGGTATGGCGCAGCGCACCGCCGGTATACACGGCGATGTCCATTGTACCACCACCGATATCGACCACGCAGACACCCAGCTCACGTTCGTCTTCCGTCAACACGGAATAGCTTGACGCCAGTCCGGCAAAAATGAGTTGGTCAACTTTCAGACCACATCGTTCAACGGCTTTGACAATGTTTTTCGCCATATCGTTGTGACATGTGATCAAGTGCACTTTTGCCTGCATCCGCACGCCGGATAACCCTACCGGATTTTTGATCCCTTCCTGGTAGTCAATGGCATACTCCTGCGGGATGACATGCAGAACCCGATGCTCATCGCGCACGCGCACCGACTTGGCGGTGTGCACAACGTTTTCAACATCTTCCTGGGTCACTTCCTCTTCGGAAATGGGCACCATGCCGATCTCATTCTGACAGCTAATATGCTTGCCGGAGAGCGCCAGGTAAACCGACGAAATCTGGCAGTCCGCCATCAGCTCGGCCTGATCGATGGCGCGCTGCACGCACTTCACCACCGACTCTAAATCGTTGACCCCGCCTTTATCCATACCCCGCGACGGGCAACTGCCCACGCCAATGATATTGATCATACCGTCGGGCAGAACTTCCCCTACCAAAGCGGCAACCTTCGCGGTGCCAATCTCCAGTCCTACTACCAGTTTTCTGTCCGTCGCCTTGATCATTATTGCTCTGCCTGTGCCTGATTCTGTTGCTGATTAGGATCCACAATAGGTGCCGGTTTCCAACCGACTGCCGCGCCTGAGTCATAGCGCAGATCGACATAGCTGATCTCTTTGCCGTCGGTTTGCGCCTGCTGCTGCAGAACAGGATAGAGTTCTACAAAGCGTGACAGACGTTTCATCGTCTCCCCCCGGCCCAGGTTGAGCTTGATTCCATTGTTAAGCGTCAACTGCCAGGAGCGACGGGCGGTCATCGCCGCCTCTTTCAATGTAAATTTATCCTTTGCCAGCACCTGCCCCATGTCGCGATAGCCCTGCAACACTTCGCTTTCGCTTCCTTCCGGGCCAAAGAGCAGCGGAAGATTCTGTTCTTTAGCCCGGTCGGTGGGCACGCTGAACGAATTTCCGTCTACGTCCATCATGTGCTGATCATTCCACCGCGCAATCGGGACATATTCAACCAGATGAATCTTCAATTCGTCCGGCCACTGCTTTCTTACGCTGGCCTGCTTGATCCACGGCAGGCGTTCGATCTGGCTCTGGATGATGTTCACATCCTGGGTCATAAAGGTGCCAGGAGCGCCCAGCGCCAGAATCGACTGGCGAATATCATCGTTGCGCGTGTAGTGGCGCTCACCGGTGACCACAAGCTTCGACAGCGGCAAGCGCTGCGCATCGTCCATCCAGCCCAGAATCATCCAGCCGCTCACCAACACGGTGCACAGCACCGCCAGCAGGAAAACAATTCCTGCAAGACGCGTTCCATTATTCCGCCGGGAGGCAATAACCTCCTCCTCTTCGCGGTTTCGCGTGTTTAGCGCAGCCTGCGACATATCAGTCCGCCAACTCCAGAATTCGTACAACTAATTGCGAGAAACTTAATCCAGCCTGGCGAGCCGCCATCGGGACCAGACTGTGGCTGGTCATCCCCGGCGAGGTGTTCGCTTCCAGCAGATAGAAGTGACCATCGCGATCCTGCATGGCATCGATTCGACCCCATCCACGGCAGCCTAATACGGTCCAGGCCTTTAGTACCAGATCGCGTAACTGCGCTTCGCGCTCCGCTTCTATTCCGCTGGGGCAGAAATACTGAGTCTCATCAGAGAGATACTTTGCCTCATAATCATAGAAGGTTCCTGCGGGTTGGATGCGAATTGAGGGTAAAATTTCTTCCCCTAATACTGCAACGGTAAATTCGGGCCCGCTCAGCCACTTCTCAACTAAGACTTCGTCATCGTGCTGAAACGCTAAAGCTAACGCCGCATGCAGCGCACCGGCCTCGTCAACTTTCGACATGCCGACGCTGGAACCTTCGCGGCTGGGCTTAACGATCAGCGGCAGGCCCAGGCTGGCAATGTGCTGGGTTACGCTCTCGTCCAGCCCCTGCTCAAACTCTTTGCGCGTCAGTGCCGCCCACGGGGCGACAGGCAAGCCCGCGCCCTGCCACAGCAGCTTGCTGCGCAGCTTATCCATGGAGATAGCGGACGCCATCACGCCGCTGCCGGTATAGGGCAAGCCGGTCAACTCAAGCAGCCCCTGCAGCGTACCGTCTTCGCCGCCGCGACCGTGCAGGGCAATAAAGACCTTATCGAAGCCCATGCTCTTAAGCTGGGTCACATCGGTGTCACGCGGATCCACCGGATGCGCATCCACGCCGCCTTCGCGCAGGCCAGCCAGCACCGCCGCGCCGGAGTTCAGCGACACGTCGCGCTCGGCGGAGGTGCCGCCCAGCAGGACTGCAACTTTATTAGCCATGGCGCTCTTCCTCCTGCGACTGCTGCGGCTTCAGTTTACCCTCGGCCAGGCTGCGGGCGACTTTACCAATATTGCCTGCACCCTGAACCAGAATGAGATCGTTCCCGGTTAATACCGGAGCCAGCATCGCCGCCACCTGGGTCGCATCGGGAACCAGAATCGGGTCGATTTTCCCCCGGCCACGGATAGTGCGGCACAGGGAGCGGCTATCCGCGCCAGGGATCGGGGTCTCGCCTGCGGCGTAAACGTCCAGCATCAGCAGGGCATCCACCTGGGTCAACACGTTGGCAAAATCATCGTACAGGTCACGGGTACGGGTGAAACGGTGCGGCTGGAAAATCATCACCAGATTTTTATCTGGCCAGCCTGCACGCGCAGCTTTAATGGTGGCATCCACCTCGGTGGGGTGGTGACCGTAGTCATCAACCAGCATGGCGCTGCCCGCTTTGCCGTTTACCTGCTCCAGCGGGAACGCGCCGAGGAAGTCGAAGCGGCGTCCGGTACCCTGGAAGCTCTCTAGCGCCCGCAGGATCGCCTCATCGTCAATCCCCTCTTCCGTGGCTACGGCGACGGCCGCCGCCGCGTTCAGGGCGTTATGGCGGCCCGGTGCGTTCAGCGTGACCTGTAAATTAGGTTTGTCCTGGCGTACCAGCACAAAGTGTCCCTGCGGCCCGGTCTGCTGGTAGCTCTCTACCCGCACGTCCGCGTCGTCGCTAAAGCCGTAGGTGGTGGTCTGACGACCCACGCGCGGCAGCAGCTCGCGGCACACCGGATCGTCCACGCACATCACCGCCCGGCCATAGAACGGCAGGTTATGCAGGAAGTTAATAAAGGTCTGCTTCAGGTTCTCGAAGTCGCCCTGGTAGGTATCCATATGGTCGGCTTCGATATTGGTCACAATGGCGACCATCGGCTGCAGATGCAGGAACGAAGCATCGCTCTCATCCGCTTCGGCAATCAGATAGCGGCTGTGGCCCAGGCGAGCATGTACGCCCGCGGCTTTCACCAGGCCACCGTTAACAAAGGTCGGATCCAGTCCGGCCTCGGCATAGATACTGGAGACCATCGCGGTGGTCGTGGTTTTGCCATGCGTCCCGGCGATGGCGATGCCGTGGCGAAAACGCATCAGCTCCGCCAGCATCTCTGCACGGCGGATCACCGGAATACGCGCCTCGTGCGCGGCAACAATCTCCGGATTATCGGCAGAGATGGCACTGGAGACCACGACTACGCTGGCGTCACGTACGTTTTCCGGACGATGGTTGAAGTAGATGGTCGCGCCAAGGGCGGCCAGCTGCTGCGTAACCGGGTTTGGCGCAAGGTCGGAACCGCTGATCTGATAGCCTTCGTTCGCCAGGACTTCAGCGATGCCGCCCATGCCGGCCCCGCCAATGCCAACGAAGTGAATGTGCCGGACGCGACGCATCTCGGGCACGATTGAACGCAGTTTCGCCAGTTGTTGTGTATTCATTCTCTAAACGCCATAAACTTCTAAAATTCGTGCGACGCAAAAGGCGTCGCGATGGTTAAGCCTGTGCAGCAAGGCTTACGGCTTTTGCTACCCGGTCGGTAGCATCAGGAATGGCTGCGGCGCGTGCGCGCTCGGCCATCCCCAGTAACGTAACGCGATCCCAACTCGCCAGCGTCTCGACGACGGAATCAACGGTAAACTGCGGCTGCTCAAGGATCTTCGCCGCGTGCGCCTGCTCAAGCGGCAGCGCATTCCAGTACTGCTGCCGATCTTTATGCTGGAACGGCACAAACAGCGCTGGCAGCCCGGCGGCGGCGATCTCGCTCACCGTCAGCGCCCCGGAGCGGCAAACCACTACGTCGGCCCAGGCGTAAGCTGCCGCCATATCATCAATAAATTCGGTCACGCGGTGCTGCGGCTGGCCCGCATCGGCATAGGCCTGCTCAACGGTCTGCTGCGCCCCTTTCCCGCTCTGGTGCCAGATCGTCACTGCATCACCCAGCCGGGCAGCCACCTGCGGCAGCGTCTGGTTCAGCACCCGAGCGCCCTGTGAGCCGCCGACCACCAGCACCCGTACCGGCCCTTCACGACCCGAGAGGCGATCCGCCGGCAGCGGCAGCGCCAGCACGTCGGTACGCACCGGGTTACCGACCACGTCGGCCTGCGGAAACGCACCGGGGAAGGCCTGCATCACCTTGGTGGCGATCTTCGCCAGCCATTTGTTGGTCAGCCCGGCAATACCGTTCTGCTCGTGCAGCACCACCGGGATACCCAGCGACCAGGCGGCAAGGCCACCCGGCCCGGAGACGTAGCCCCCCATCCCCAGCACCACGTCCGGTTTAAAGCGCTGCATAATCGTCCGCGCCTGACGCCAGGCGTTAAAGATGCGCAGCGGCGCAAGCAGCAGCGCCTTCAGCCCTTTCCCGCGCAGGCCGGAGATGCGGATAAAGTCGATCTCGATACCGTGTTTTGGCACCAAATCCGCTTCCATACGATCGGCGGTGCCCAGCCAGCGAACCTGCCAGCCCTGGGCCATTAAATGGTGCGCAACCGCCAGGCCGGGGAAAACGTGCCCGCCCGTGCCGCCTGCCATCACCATTAACCGCTTCGGTTGCCCACTCATCGAACACCTCGTGTAAACGCCTGGGCTTTTTCCAGACGCGTCTCATAAT
This sequence comes from Pseudescherichia sp. AS216, assembly GCF_037152055.1. Taxonomy (NCBI): domain Bacteria; kingdom Pseudomonadati; phylum Pseudomonadota; class Gammaproteobacteria; order Enterobacterales; family Enterobacteriaceae; genus Pseudescherichia; species Pseudescherichia sp. AS216. Next base: position 114,811 of record NZ_JBBCMV010000005.1, read on the forward strand.
CTATACGCAACAGCATCATGATCGCCGTCGACATAATTAACAAGCTGGAACCACCGTAGCTGATCAGCGGCAGCGTCAGACCCTTGGTTGGCAGCATCCCGGCGGCCGCGCCAACGTTGACGAGTGCCTGAAAACTAAACCAAATACCGATCGAACAGGCCAGAAAACCCGAGAAACGGTGGTCGATATCCAGCGCTTTCCGTCCAATAGACATCGCGCGGAAAGCCACGAAGAATACCATCAAAAGCGCCAGTACCACACCGATATAACCCAGTTCTTCGCCGATAATGGAGAAAATGAAGTCGGTATGCGCTTCCGGCAGGTACTCTAGTTTTTGTACCGAGTTGCCCAGCCCCTGCCCCCAGAACTCACCCCGGCCAAACGCCATCAGCGATTGGGTCAGCTGGTAGCCGCTGCCAAAGGGATCTTCCCACGGGTTCCAGAACGAGGTAACGCGGCGGATACGGTAGGGTTCGGCAAGGATCAGCAGGACCACGGCAGAGATACCCATCCCAATGATGGCGATAAACTGCCACAGCTTGGCTCCGGCGAGGAACAGCATGGCCAGGGTAGTCACGAACAGCACAACCACTGTCCCGAGGTCAGGCTGCGCCAGCAGCAGCACCGCCAGCACCAGGATCACGCCCATCGGCTTTAAGAAGCCGCGCAGGTTATTACGCACCTCGTCCACCTTACGCACCAGGTAGTTGGCGAGGTAGCAGAAGAGAGAGAGCTTGGTGAACTCTGCGGGCTGGAAGCGCATCACGCCAAGGTCAATCCAGCGCGATGCCCCGTTAATAGAGCTCCCCACCAGCAGTACCAGCAGCAGCATGACAATAGAGGCGATCAGCATCGCCGAGCTCCAGCGCTGCCAGAACTCCATCGGCAGGCGCAGGGTGATCATCGCCATACAAAACGCGAGGAAGATGTAGAGCGCATCGCGTTTGGCAAAGAAGAAGGGATCGTTGGTCAGGCGCTGCCCTACCGGCATCGATGCGGAGGTCACCATAATAAAGCCTACTGCCGCAAGGCCAAAGGTCAGCCACAGCAGCATCCGGTCGTACATGACCAGGCTATCATCGTCTTTCGGACGCGACCCCATGACCCAGCCTTTAAGCGCCGCAAACAGCCACTCCAGGATACCGAGTCCCGGCAAATGCGGCATGCGTGGCAGCCTCAGGCGAGGAAGTGATAAGCGCATCAGCCTAACTCCTTCGCCAGACGGGTGAACTCATCGCCCCGTTGTTCAAAGTTCTTAAACTGATCGAGACTGGCACAGGCGGGTGACAGCAGCACCATATCGCCAGGCTTAAGCTGCGGGGCAATAAGGCGCATCGCCTGCTCCATGGTCTCGGTTCGTTGGGCAATCTCAGGGCGTAACGCCGCCAGCTCTGCGCCGTCACGGCCAAAGCACCAGAGGCGCACATTATTGCCGTTCAGGTAGCGGCTTAGGGGCGAGAAGTCCGCCGACTTGCCGTCGCCGCCCAGCAGCAGGTGCAGGGTACCCTCAACGTGCAGGCCGTTAAGCGCCGCCTCGGTGCTGCCGACGTTGGTCGCCTTCGAGTCGTTGATCCAGCGCACGCCGTTGTGTTCCAGCGCCAGCTGGAAACGGTGCGCCAGGCCGGTAAAGGTCGTTAACGCCTTCAGGCTGGTGGCACGCGGCAGGCCTGCGGCGTCCGCCAGGGCCAGCGCCGCGAGGGCGTTGGTATAGTTGTGCTGGCCGCTGAGCTTCATCTCTTTGACGTTAAGCACTTTCTCACCCTTCACCCGCAGCCAGGTTTCGCCCTGCTGGCGGTTGAGGTGATAGTCGCCCACGTCGACGCCAAAGCTAATGCAGCGATCGTCCGCGCCGCGAACCGGCATGGTCAGGGCATCGTCGGCATTGACCACGCAGACTTTGGCATTCTCAAAAATACGCAGCTTGGCGGCGCGGTACTGTTGCAGGCCAAACGGATAGCGATCCATGTGATCTTCCGTGACGTTCAAAATCGTTGCCGCCACGGCGTGCAGGCTGGAGGTGGTCTCCAGCTGGAAGCTGGAGAGCTCCAGCACGTACAGCTCACGGTTGCTGTCGAGCAGCATCAGCGCCGGCAAACCAATGTTGCCGCCAACGCCAACGTTAACGCCCGCCGCTTCCGCCATCTCGCCGACCAGCTTGGTAACGGTGCTCTTGCCGTTAGAGCCGGTGATCGCAATCACCGGTGCCTGGGCTTCGCGTACGAACAGTTCGATATCGCCGACAATCTCCACGCCAGCTTCGGCGGCCGCGCTCAGCGACGGGTGCGCCAGTGCGAGACCGGGGCTGGCAACGATCAGATCGGCCGCCAGCAGCCAGTCGTCATTCAGACTACCAAGGTGGCGCTCAACCGACTCCGGCAGCTTATCCAGCCCCGGCGGCGCGCTACGCGTATCCATCACCCGCGGCGTCACGCCACGCGCGAGGAAAAAGTCCACGCAGGATAGCCCGGTTAACCCTAACCCAATGATGACGACCTGTTTACCCTGGTAATCTGCCATGATTAACGCACCTTCAGCGTAGCCAGGCCAATCAGCACCAGCATCAGCGAAATAACCCAGAAGCGCACGATCACGCGCGGCTCCGGCCAGCCTTTCAGTTCATAGTGGTGGTGAATCGGAGCCATCCGGAAGATGCGCTGTCCGCGCAGCTTGAAGGAACCCACCTGCAGGATAACCGACAGGGTCTCCACCACGAATACGCCGCCCATGATCACCAGCAGGAACTCCTGGCGCAGCAGCACAGCGATGATGCCCAATGCGCCACCTAACGCCAGCGAACCGACGTCGCCCATAAAGACCTGCGCCGGATAGGTGTTAAACCAGAGAAAGCCCAGCCCTGCCCCGACGATAGCCGTACAGACAATCACCAGTTCACCGGCGTGACGCAGATAGGGAATATGCAGATAGCTGGCAAAATTCATGTTGCCGGTTGCCCAGGCGACCAGCGCAAAGCCTGACGCTACCAGCACGGTAGGCATAATCGCTAAGCCGTCGAGGCCGTCGGTGAGGTTCACGGCGTTGCCGGTCCCGACGATAACGAAGTAGGCCAGCAGGATATAGAGAACGCCCAGCTGCGGCATGACGTCTTTAAAGAACGGCACTACCAGCTGCGTAGCTGGCGTATCGTTCCCCACCAGATAGAGCGCAAACGACACGCCCAGGGCGATGACCGACATCCAGAAATATTTCCAGCGAGCGATAAGGCCTTTGGTATCTTTGCGCACCACCTTACGGTAGTCGTCAACAAAGCCGATGATGCCGTAGCCCACCAGTACCACCAGCACGCACCAGACGTAGGGGTTGGAGGGGTAAGCCCACAGAAGGACCGACACCACAATGGCGGTGAGGATCATGATCCCCCCCATCGTCGGGGTCCCGCGTTTGCTGAAGTGCGATTCCGGACCGTCGTTACGAACAACCTGGCCAAACGAGAGCTTTTGCAGGCGGGCGATCATGCGCGGCCCCATCCATAAGGAGATGAAGAGCGCGGTCAGCAGGCTGACAATGGCGCGAAACGTCAGATAGGAAAAGACGTTAAAGCCCGAATAATATTTGACCAAATGCTCGGCCAGCCAAACTAACATGTCCCGTTCTCCTGTAATGCGCGTACTACCTCTTCCATGGCAGCACTACGTGAACCTTTTACCAAAATGGTAATAATCTGCTGCTCGGCAATCAGCGCCTTGAGGCGCGCAATCAGCGCAGCTTTATCGTTAAAATGTTCGCCAACGCCGCTGGCGTCGGAGATACCTTTGCTCTGGACGCCCACGCTCAGCACGCGATCGAGGCCGGACGCCTTCGCCGCCTCACCCACCTGCTGATGGCACGCTTCGCTTTCATCGCCCAGCTCGGCCATATCACCCACGACCATCACCCGGTAACCCGGCATCTCGGAGAGCACCTGCGCTGCGGCGGTCATCGAGCCGACGTTAGCGTTGTAGGAGTCATCAAGCAGGAGCTGGTTTTCCGCAAGCGAGATCGGGAACAAGCGTCCCGGCACGGCCTTCAGCTTCGCCAGCCCGGCTTTTACCGCATCCAGCGGGGCACCTACCGCCATCGCCAGCGCCGTAGCGGCCAGCGCGTTCGCAATGTTGTGACGACCCGGCAGCGGCAGTAGCACCTCAACGTTACCGGTCGGGGTTTGCAGCGTGAAGTGGGTCCCCTGCGACGTGACATGCACGTTATTGGCGGTAAAGTCGCTGTTGGCGGCATTCGGTGAGAAGCGCCAGATTTTGCGCCCGCCGATAATGCTCTGCCAGTTCAGCCAGTCATTGTTGTCCGCGTTCATGATCGCCACGCCGTCGAGCGGCAGGCCGGTAAAGATTTCACCCTTCGCCTTCGCCACGCCCGCCAGCGAGCCAAAGCCCTCCAGATGCGCCGCCGCCAGGTTATTGACCAGCGCCGCTTCCGGGCGGGTCAGGCTAACGGTCCAGGCGATTTCACCCTGATGGTTAGCCCCGAGCTCGATCACCGCGTACTGGTGCGCTTTTGTCAGGCGCAGCAGCGTCATCGGCACGCCGATGTCATTATTTAGGTTGCCAGCGGTATAAAGCGTATTACCGCACTCGCCGAGGATGGCGGCGGTCATCTCTTTCACCGAGGTTTTACCCGAGGAGCCGGTGAGTGCGACCACGCGGGTCGGCACCTGCTGGCGCACCCAGGCACCCATTTCACCGAAGGCGAGACGGGTATCTTTCACCACCAGCTGAGGCAGATCGCAGTCGAGCTTGCGGCTGACCAGCAGCGCGCCCGCGCCGCCCGCCTTCGCCTGCTCGGCAAAATCGTGAGCGTCGAAGCGTTCGCCTTTCAGGGCAACAAACAGGCAGCCCGGCGTCAGCTGGCGCGTATCGGTGGTGACGGCATCAATAGTCAGACTCTGGCCGTGCAGCTCGCCGTTGAGGATCTGGGCCAGCTCGTTAAGGGTTACGCTAATCATGCCACCACTCCCAGCAGACGCGCGGCGGTGACGCGGTCGGAATAGTCAAGACGGCGGTTGCCGACAATCTGGTAATCTTCGTGGCCCTTACCGGCCAGCAGCACGACGTCACTCTCTTTCGCCTGCATAATGGCGCTGGTTACCGCTTCGGCGCGGCCTTCGACCACCCGGGCGCGGCCAGCGTCGAGCATGCCGGCAAGAATATCGTTAATGATGGCGCGCGGCTCTTCGGTACGCGGGTTGTCGTCGGTCACGACCGGCACGTCGGCGAACTCTTCGGCAATGGCTCCCATCAGCGGGCGCTTGCCTTTATCGCGATCGCCGCCGCAGCCAAAGACGCACCACAGCGTGCCGGTGCAGTGCAGACGCGCGGCCTGCAGTGCTTTCTCCAGCGCGTCCGGGGTATGGGCGTAATCCACCACCACCGTTGGTTTGCCCGGCGCACTGAAGACTTCCATGCGACCGCATACCGGCTGCAGGTGCGACGCCGTTTTCAGCAGGTCGCTCAGCGGGAAGTCCAGCGCCAGCAGCGTAGCCAGGGCCAGCAGCAGGTTACTGACGTTAAACGCCCCCATCAGGCGGCTTTCAATCTCGCCTTCGCCCCATGAGGAGGTGAAACGCACTGTCGCCCCGCTGTCGTGATAGCTTACCGCCTCGGCCTTCAGCCAGCGGCCGTGACAGTCCGGGTTGATGTGCCCTTCCATGGATACCGCCACGGCGTCCGGCAGGTTAGCCAGCCAGCGGCGGCCCACTTCGTCATCGGCGTTAACAATCGCCTGACCGTAGTGGTGCGCGGAGAAGAGCAGCCATTTTGCCGATTCGTAACCCGCCATATCCCCGTGGTAGTCGAGGTGATCGCGGCTCAGGTTCGTAAAGACCGACGCCCGAAACTTCAGGGCGGCCACGCGGTGCTGCACCAGACCGTGGGAGGAGACCTCCATCGCGGCAAAGGTTGCCCCCTGCTCTGCCAGATCGGCCATCACATGCTGAACGTCAATGGCGGAGCCGGTGGTGTTTTCGGTTGGGATCACCTTGCCCAGCAGGCCGTTGCCCACCGTGCCCATCACCGCGCTGGTTTCACCCAGCAGCTGAGCCCACTGCGCCAGCAGCTGGGTGGTAGTAGTCTTGCCGTTAGTACCGGTGACGCCGACCAGGCTTAAACGCTCAGCAGGCTCGTTGTAGAAACGTCCGGCCAGCGCGGAGAGGCGCTCGTTAAGCTGGCTGAGATAGATAACCGGCACGCCGTGAACCTCGCGGATCTCACCATCGGCGGCCTCGCCTTTGGCTTCCGCAATGATGGCCGCCACGCCCTGCGCTATCGCTTGCGGGATATACCGACGCCCGTCCGCCTGGTGGCCCACTACCGCCACAAAGAGATCGCCCGCTGCCGCCACGCGACTGTCGAGTGTCATTTCCCGCAAAGCTCGCGCGGGCAGATTCGATACCCACGGAGCGAGAAGGTCGCGCAAATTACGATCTGCCACCTGTTCCCTCGCCTTCATTAATCACAAATTCACTTTTTTCGCCCGTTGCTAACGCGTCCGGCTCGATGTTCATGGTACGCAGTACGCCGCCCATGATGGCCCCGAAGACCGGTGCGGAAACGGCACCACCGTAGTATTTACCTGCCTGCGGATCGTTAATGACCACCACCAGCGCAAAACGCGGCTGGCTGGCTGGCGCAACGCCCGCGGTATAAGCAATGTATTTGTTGATATAGCGCCCGTCCGGCCCGACCTTTTTCGCCGTACCGGTTTTAATGGCGATGCGATAGCCTTTGATGGCCGCTTTCACGCCACCGCCGCCGGGCAGCGCCACGCTCTCCATCATGTGCACCACGGTACGGACGATAGATTCCGGGAAGATGCGCTCGCCCGGTACGGGAGGATCAACTTTGGTGATCGACAGCGGACGGTAGATGCCGTAGCTGCCAATCGTTGCGTAGACTCGCGCTAACTGTAACGGGGTTACCATTAGCCCATAGCCGAAAGAGAAGGTGGCCCTCTCTATGTCAGACCACCGTTGTTTTTGAGGATATAAGCCACTGCGTTCTCCGACCAACCCCAAATTGGTCGCTTTTCCCAATCCAAAACGCGAGTAAGTTTCTACCAGCGCTGAGGAGGGCATCGCTAACGCCAGCTTTGAAACACCGACGTTACTCGACTTCTGTAGTACCCCGGTCAGGGTCAATTCGCTGTAGCGCGCCACGTCTTTGATCTCGTGGCCGTTAATACGGTATGGCACGGTATTTAAGACGGTGTTCTCTCTGACCACGCCGCGCTGCAGAGCGGTCATTACCACCATCGGCTTCACGGTAGAGCCGGGTTCGAACACGTCGGTAATGGTACGGTTACGCATTACGTCTTTCTGCGTACCGCTGAGGTTGTTCGGGTTATAGGAGGGGCTGTTCGCCATCGCCAGCACTTCGCCGGTGTTAACGTCTACCAGCACCGCACTGCCGGACTCCGCCTTGTTGAAGGCCACGGCGTTATTCAGCTCGCGATAGACCAGCGCCTGGAGGCGCTCGTCAATGCTCAGGGCGAGGTTGTGCGCCGCCTGGCTGTCAGTAGAGGAGATATCCTCAATGACGCGGCCATAGCGGTCTTTACGCACGATGCGCTCGCCGGGCTGGCCGGTGAGCCACTTATCGAAGCTCTTCTCAACGCCTTCAATGCCCTGGCTGTCAACGTTGGTAAAGCCTATAAGGTGAGCGGTTACTTCGCCGGAGGGGTAGTAACGACGCGACTCTTCCCGCAGGTGAATGCCGGGTAGCTTCAGCTTTTTAATGTAATCGCCAATGTCCGGGTTCACCTGGCGCGCCAGATAGATAAAGCGGCCTTTCGGGTTGGCATTTACGCGGGCAGCCAGCTGATCGAGCGGGAGATGCAGCGCATCCGCCAGCGCTTTCCAGCGGTTATCGAGCGTAATGCCGCCGGCGTCATGGAGCTCTTTCGGATCGGCCCAGATTGCCTTCACCGGCACGCTCACCGCCAGCGGACGGCCGGAGCGGTCGGTGATCAGGCCGCGAGAGGTAGAGACCTCCTGCACGCGCAGCGAGCGCAGATCGCCCTGGCGCACCAGCATATCCGGGTTGATGACCTGTAACCATGCGACGCGCCCCAGCAGAAACGCCAGCGCCAGTAAAATACATCCGCAAAGCAACGCAAAACGCCAACTCACAAAGTTGGCCTGCTCTTCCTGACGTTTTGGTTTAAGCGTCTTCACCGCTGCTTTCATGCGTCGCGTAAGTCCTTATTTTTGTACTACTATGTTTTCTTGTGAGGGATCAACATGCTGCAACTGCAGCTTCTCGGTAGCGACGCGCTCAACGCGGCTGTGATCGCCGAGGGCATTCTCTTCAAGGATCAGGTTACGCCACTCGATATCCAGCGCATCACGCTCCAGCACCAGCTGTTCACGCTGCGCCGTCAGCAGACGGGTATGGTGCGCGGTCGTGACGACCGTTACCGCCGTCACGATAATGCAGATGAACAGGCAGAGCGGCAGTTTCCCGAAACGCAAAAGATCGTCTGCGATCACGCCAGGCAAGGCATGGCGCTCGGTGTTACCTAACGACCCTTTTACTTTACTGAGCGTCTCTGCCACCCTGCTGATCATGCGTTCGTCCTCTCTGCGATACGCAGTACTGAACTCCGGGCGCGTGGATTCTCAGCCACCTCCTCTTCGCCCGGCATTAACTTGCCTAAGGCGCGCAGATAGCGGCCGCCCAGCTTGTTGAGCTGGGCTTCGGTCATCGGTAACCCGGCGGGAACCTGCGGCCCCCGGCTCTGCTCACGCATAAAGCGTTTTACAATGCGGTCTTCCAGCGAGTGGAAGCTGATAATCGACAGCCGTCCCCCTGGGGCCAGCACGTCGAGCGAGTTTTTTAGCGCCTGCTCTATCTCTTCCAGCTCACTGTTCACCCAGATGCGTACCGCCTGGAAGGTGCGAGTGGCGGGATGTTTATGCTTATCCTTCACCGGCATTGCCGCGGCAATTACTGAGGCCAGCTCTTTGGTGCGGGTCATCGGCTCAATGCGGTTACGCTCGACGATGGCGCGGGCAATACGTTTGCCAAAACGCTCTTCGCCAAAGGTTTTAATCACCCAGGCGATGTCGGCTTCGTCAGCGGTTTGTAACCATTCGGCGGCAGACTGGCCGCGGGTGGGATCCATGCGCATGTCCAGCGGACCGTCGCGCATAAACGAGAAGCCACGTTCAGGATCGTCAAGCTGTGGGGAGGAGACGCCAAGATCGAGCAGAATACCGTCGATTTTACCGGCGAGATCGCGCTCGCGCACGTAGTCCGCCAGCCCGGAAAAAGGACCGTGTATAATGGTAAAGCGGGGATCGTCAATGGTTTTGGCGATAGCAATCGCCTCAGGATCGCGATCGATCGCCAGCAGTCGCCCCTCCGCCCCCAGCTGGGAGAGGATCAGGCGCGAGTGGCCACCGCGACCAAAAGTTCCATCTATGTAGATGCCGTCAGGACGAATGTTCAGGCCGTTTACGGCCTCGTCCAGCAGTACCGTTGTATGTTTAAAATTTTCCATCATCGTTATAGAGACAAATCCTGCAATCGCTCTGAAAGCGGTTCAGAGCCTGACTGCTCAGCGTCGATATCTTCCTTGACCCGTTGATACCAGGTCGTTTCATCCCACAGCTCAAACTTGTTGAACTGCCCGACCAGCATCACTTCTTTGTTCAGTCCGGCATGGTGCCGTAAAACGGGGGCAATCAGTAAGCGCCCCGCGCTATCCATCTGACACTCACTGGCATGTCCCAGCAGTAAACGCTGCACGCGTCGCTCTGCGGGATTCATGCTCGACAGACGCGATAATTTTTGCTCAATAATTTCCCATTCCGGGAGAGGATAAAGGAGCAGGCAGGCGTGATGGATGTCTATGGTACAGACCATCTGACCGGCAGCATGCTCGACAAGTTGTTCCCGGTAGCGAACAGGCACGGACAACCGACCTTTACTGTCGAGATTAACTAACGTTGCCCCACGGAACATGCCAGTTTCACCTCAAAATCAACCTTTCACCACTTTATCCCACAAATCCCCACCGAGGGAGTTTACGGAGCGGAGGAAAAGCTTGTCAAGCCAGCACTGACGCTAACGTGTCTGAAACAACCACGATTAATTGTGAACAGCAGGCCCGCACAAAATGTGCTCAACATGCGCTGCAAATTAACGTCATGAATATTTGCAAAAAAAATAGTGCCTCCGCATGCACCACTTAAAGACCTCGGCCACGATACGGATTAAATATAAAGTGTCAGTTTGCGACGCGGGCGGCATTTTAAGCCATATTGTCAATGGTTAACAGCGACAGTTGCAGGCGGAGCGACGTCAGGTGGATTGGGAGGAGTAGAAGTGAATGGTCATACTAAAGAAAAGGTCATTAATTCAACAACCCTTGGTTAGATGTAACAAAACAATACAAAATTAATGCACCGTTACCTCTTTCCTCTCTAAAAAAGAGCCTTTTTAAAATAAGGCGGAATTTAAAATATAGCGGCCTACGGATTTTAAGGATTAATCCGAACGTTAATTTACGTTAATACACCAACGGCTGTCATATTAAAGAGGACGCTGACGGTAAAAGGCAGCTTTCGCTGCCCTTAAGCAAGATCAGATGCGGTTTAGCACGCCGCGGCGGTAGAGGTTGCGCCGGATGCGGCTCAGACCAGGCTTCGGCTTACGCGGCTCGTCGAGGCTGGCAAGGACGATCTCCAGCACGCGCTCTGCGACATCGCGATGGCGCTGGGCCACGGCCAGTACCGGGCACTGCAGGAAGTCGAGCAGCTCGTGATCGCCAAAGGTGGCGATAGCCAGATTAGCAGGCAGATGACCATCGCGGCGCAGCGTCACGTCCATCACCCCCTGTAACAGAGCAAAGGAGGTGGTAAACAGCGCCTGCGGCATTGGGTTAGTCTCCAGCCACTTATCGAACAGCTGCGCCGCGGCTTCCCGCTCGTAGCTATTGGCATAGAGAAAGCTGACCTCACGCGGATCGTCTTTCCAGGCGGTACGGAAACCCTGCTCGCGTAAAAAGCTGACCGACAGCTCCGGCAGCGCGCCCAGATAGAGCACGTTTTCTGCGGGGAAGGTACGCAGCTCCGCCGCCAGCATCTCGGCATCGTCCTGATCCGCACCCACCACGCTGGTGAAGTGCTCCCGATCTAAAGCCCGGTCCAGGGCCACGATAGGGAAGGAGTCATTGGCCCAGCGCTGGTAGAAGGGGTGCTCCGGTGGAAGTGACGTCGACACAATAATGGCATCAACCTGGCGCTGCAGGAGATGCTCAATGCAGCGCATCTCGTTATCCGGCTGGTCTTCCGAACAAGCAATCAAGAGCTGGTAACCGCGCTGGCGCGCCTGCCGCTCAAGGTAGTTAGCAATGCGGGTATAGCTGGTGTTTTCCAGATCGGGGATCACCAGCCCAATCGATCGCGTGCGTCCTGCCCGCAGCCCGGCGGCTACCGCATTCGGATGGTAATTATGCTCGCGTACGACGGCCATGACTTTTTCAACGGTTTTATCGCTGACGCGGTACTGCTTCGCTTTGCCGTTAATCACATAGCTTGCTGTGGTACGTGAGACGCCGGCAAGCCGGGCGATTTCATCCAGTTTCACAATTGCCTCTCAAAGAAAAAAGGATACTCCATAACCTTTTTTGGAATATAGGTTTAATCCATCACATCTAAACGCAGAATAGTCACTGCGGCAACCGCTTTCGATCAGCCTTCCGGCTGTTTTCGCAAAAAAAAGCCCGACGGGATCCGCCGGGCTGCTCATTTTGCCGTTGCCTTCAACCTAACGCATGATTTTATCGCCGCGCGACAGACCCACCACGCCGGAGCGGGCAACCTCGACGATTTTCGCCACGTCGCGGATAGAGGCCAGAAACGCATCCAGCTTATCGCTGGTACCGGCAAGCTGGACCGTATAGATCGAGGGGGTGACGTCAATGATCTGGCCGCGGAAGATCTCCGCGTTACGCTTCACCTCTTCCCGGCCATAGCCGCTGGCCTGGATCTTCACCAGCATGATCTCGCGTTCAACGTGTGCGCCCTGCCCCAGCTCGCTGACGCGCAGCACGTCCACCAGCTTATGCAGCTGCTTCTCGATCTGCTCCAGCACTTTGGCATCGCCCACCGTCTGGATGGTCATGCGCGAGAGAGTTGGGTCATCGGTCGGGGCTACGGTCAGGCTCTCGATGTTGTAACCGCGCTGGGAGAAAAGGCCGATCACGCGCGATAGCGCACCTGATTCGTTCTCCAGTAACACAGATAATATCCGGCGCATAATCAGGTTCTCTCCGTTTTGCTTAACCACATCTCATCCATGCCGCCCCCACGGATCTGCATGGGATACACGTGCTCACTGCCGTCGACGGTGACATCGACAAACACCAGCCGGCCATTTTTCACCTGCGCCAGGGCCTCGCTCAGCTTCGCTTCCAGCTCATCGGGGCGGGTAATGCGGATACCCACGTGGCCGTAGGCTTCGGCCAGGCGGGCAAAGTCCGGCAGGGATTGCATATAGGACTGTGAGTGGCGACCGGAGTAGATCATATCCTGCCACTGCTTCACCATCCCGAGATAGCGGTTATTAAGGTTAAGCACCAGCACCGGCAGCTCATATTGCAGCGCCGTGGACAGCTCCTGAATGTTCATCTGGATACTGCCATCGCCGGTTACGCAGACCACCGTCTCCTCCGGCAGGGCCATTTTCACCCCCAACGCGGCGGGCAGGCCAAAGCCCATCGTGCCGAGGCCGCCGGAGTTGATCCAGCGCCGTGGCTTATCGAAAGGATAATAGAGGGCAGCAAACATCTGGTGCTGACCGACGTCAGAGGTGACGTAGGCATCGCCATCGGTCAGGCGCCAGATAGCTTCAATCACCGCCTGCGGCTTGATGCTCTCGCTCTGGGTGTCGTACTTCAGACACTGACGGGCGCGCCAGCCATCAATCGTCAGCCACCAGTCGCGAATGTCATCGAGGGGCTGCACGCTCTCTTCCTGGGCCAGCAGCTCCAGCATCTGCTCCAGCACCAGCCGGGCATCACCCACGATGGGGACATCCGCCGCTACCGTTTTCGAGATCGAGGTCGGATCGATATCAATGTGCAGCACCGTGGCGTTCGGGCAGTACTTCATCAGATTGTTAGTGGTGCGATCGTCGAAACGCACGCCGACGGCAAAGATCACGTCGGAGTGGTGCATCGTCATGTTGGCTTCATAGGTGCCGTGCATTCCCAGCATCCCGAGCGCCTGACGATGGGTGGACGGAAATGCGCCTAATCCCATTAATGACGAGACGACCGGCAGGTTCAGCTTCTCGGCCAGCTCGCGCAGCTGTTTGTCACAGGCGGAGTTGATCGCCCCACCCCCAACGTAAACCACCGGCTTTTTCGCCGCGATCAGCGTCTGCAGTGCGCGCTTGATCTGCCCCTTGTGGCCCTGGGTGGTGGGATTGTAGGAGCGCATGCTCACTGACTCCGGCCAGACGTAGGGGAGCTTATTTGCCGGGCTCATAATGTCTTTCGGCAGATCGACCACCACCGGACCAGGACGGCCGGTAGAAGCTAGCCAGAACGCCTTTTTCAGCACGCCGGGGATATCTTCCGCCTGTTTAACCAGGAAGCTGTGTTTTACCACCGGGCGGGAGATCCCCACCATATCGCATTCTTGAAAAGCGTCGTAGCCAATCAGCGAGGTAGCAACCTGTCCGGAGAGCACCACCAATGGAATAGAGTCCATGTAGGCGGTAGCAATGCCGGTGATGGCATTGGTTGCGCCAGGCCCGGAGGTCACCAGCACCACGCCCACTTCGCCCGTAGCGCGTGCTAGCCCATCCGCCATATGAACCGCTGCCTGCTCGTGCCGCACCAGCACATGCTCAATCCCGCCTACCGTATGCAGGGCGTCGTAGATATCAAGGACGGCCCCTCCAGGGTAACCAAAGACCTGCTTTACCCCCTGATCGATGAGCGATCGGACGACCATCTCGGCTCCAGACAACATCTCCATGACTTGCCTCCAGGCATTTGTTCATTGTCAGTTACCTTAACCGTTGATTCCGGGGCAGGCAATTAGCAAACGATTAGCGTCGCGACGGCAAAAAAGAGGAAGCGGGAGGTGAATAAAAAGTTATTGGTGGATTCAACTACGATAGGGAAAGCTGATGATGGTTCATCATTTAAAACGGGCGACGTACAGCGATTCATCCATTTTTCACCTGCTGGCAAAGCGCAGGCAAATAGCAGATTAGTCAAAAATAGCGTAGATGAGGCCATGTGCAGCATAAACCGGATAGAAGCTATCCGGTTTTATTAATAGCTATACGCGGCGGCAAACGTCAATGAGTAACTCTTCCATCCACTGATGGCCTTTGTCACGCCCGGCGGCCTCGTGCCATGACAGAAAACAGGTCCGGCTATTACGCTTTAACGGCAGCGGCATAATTTGTAACTCCAGGCTGTCGGCAAATTTTTCGCTTAGCCAGCGCGGGGCAATACAGACCAGATGGGTTTGCGAGACGACATTAAGTACGCTAACCAGCGCCATGCCCTGATAGGCAATACGGCTCTGTTTATCCGGCGTGTCATACCATGGCTGACTAAAAGAGGCATAGCGTTCAAGGGAAACCACCGCATGCTCTTCAATATATATATCAGTCTCTTTTAACGGCAGATGGATCCGCGGATGATTTTTGCTGGCTACCAGCACCATTTCATCATTAAAAAGCGGCAGGCAAGAGAACTCAGGACGCTTAAACTCCTCATAGCCAACAACAAATCCCGTTTCCTGATAGCGCAGCTGATGTTCAATGTTTTTATCGAGCGCCGAGCTAAAAACTAAATGTATATTTGGTGCCTCTTTTTCAATCCGGTTGTAGATCGTTGACGTCAGATAGGTATCCAACGGACTGCAGATACAAATATGGAAAATGCGCTCGCTTTTTAGTGGGTCAAAGCCCGAGCCAGGGAGTTCATTCTGAATAAGCTGCAGCGCCTGGTGAACCGAGCCGAAGAGCTGATAGGCCCGGGCCGTAGGCTTGATGCCGCGGCCATAGCGGGAGAAGAGATCGTCGTTAAACAGCACCTTAAGCCGGGCTACCGCATTACTCACCGCTGGCTGTGACATGCCAAGATTACGCGCGGCGCGGGTGATATTTTGCTCCTGCATCACCGCATCAAAAACGGTTAATAAATTCAGATCGACCTGCCGGAGCTTTGATTTCATATCATAAGGTACCGAGAGATATTCACTGTTGGCTTCTGACATTTTTGACTCCACTGTCATGCTAAACTCCTTTTGCCGGCAAGCGTAGCGCTTGGCTATAAATATGATTTGTTAAACATATAAATAAGCAAAAGCAGTATCGTATAATTTAAGAAAAAATACAGGGCAATTTTGGACACCTTCGCGAGAAAAACGTACGCGATAAAAGCGAAAGTCACGCCGTGCTTTTTTATTGCACAACGCATAACCTTGACGCTATGGGGACAATGTAAACATAAACATCATGAATAACCAAAGCAATATATACTTAAAAGCAAATTCAGATAAACTAAATTCGACTAATTAATTATTGGTAAAATGAATATTAATTGTTCCAGTATTGTGAATAAATATATTAAAAAGAGATTATAAAAACATTTAAACCAGCCAAATCAATCAAATAAACCCGCTTTTATAAATGTGACAATATATATATTTCTGTAAATAAAATATGTCTACTGGAAAACAACCGAGACCGCAGGTAATCAACAAATGTAAATGTTCGAGCAGGCTCTCCTGAATAGCACAATAATCTACCGCACCGATCCCACGCGCAGCGTTTTTTCCGCCTCTGCTGTTGACATCAATGGCCATATCCAGTACCACTTAAAGCATATCGATTTCATCTGGAGCCTGACGCATGATTCGCAACGTTCGTATCGCCGGTCTACTACTACTAAACGCATCCTCATTGCGCGGTGGACTGGTGGGCGACAAACAGAGTTAAGTCAGCTTCCGGTTAAAACAGAGAACCCGCGCCAATGCGCGGGTTTTTTTATGCTCGTAGCACAAGGCGACTTCCGACAGACAAGGACCTAAACCATGAGCCAGCAGCACGTTACCATTTTCGATACCACCTTACGCGACGGTGAACAGGCGTTACAGGCAAGCCTGAGTGTAAAAGAGAAGCTGCAGATTGCACTGGCGCTTGAGCGTATGGGCGTGGACGTGATGGAGGTAGGCTTTCCGGTCTCTTCCCCAGGCGATTTTGAGTCTGTCCAGACCATCGCCCGCCAGGTGAAAAACAGCCGCGTCTGCGCCCTGGCGCGCTGCGTCGAGAAAGATATCGACGTGGCGGCAGAGTCGCTGAAGGTCGCCGAGGCCTTCCGCATCCATACCTTTATTGCTACCTCGCCGATGCATATCGCTACCAAGCTGCGCAGCACCCTGGACGAGGTGATCGAGCGCGCGATCTATATGATTAAGCGCGCACGTAACTATACCGACGACGTCGAGTTCTCCTGTGAAGATGCGGGCCGTACCCCGATTGCCGATCTGGCGCGAGTGGTTGAAGCGGCGATTAACGCCGGGGCGAAAACTATCAATATCCCTGATACCGTCGGCTACACCATGCCCTTTGAGTTTGCCAATATCATTACCGGCCTGTATGAGCACGTACCTAACATCGATCAGGCCATTATCTCTGTCCACACCCATGACGATTTAGGCCTCGCCGTCGGCAACGCCATTGCCGCAGTCCATGCCGGTGCGCGCCAGGTTGAAGGTGCGATGAACGGTATTGGCGAACGTGCCGGTAACTGCTCGCTGGAAGAGGTGATCATGGCGATTAAGGTGCGCAAGGACATCATGAACCTGCAAACCCGCATCAATCACCAGGAGATCTGGCGCACCAGCCAGGTGGTTAGCCAGATCTGCAACATGCCGATCCCGGCGAACAAGGCGATTGTTGGCACCGGCGCGTTTGCTCACTCCTCGGGTATTCACCAGGACGGCGTGCTGAAAAATCGTGAAAACTACGAAATCATGACCCCAGAGTCTATCGGCCTGAACCAGGTGCAGCTGAACCTGACCTCCCGCTCCGGCCGCGCGGCAGTGAAACACCGCATGGATGAGATGGGTTATAAAGAGAGCGACTACAGCCTGGATAACCTGTACGACGCCTTCCTGAAGCTGGCGGATAAGAAGGGCCAGGTCTTTGATTACGATCTGGAGGCGCTGGCCTTTATCAACAAGCAGCAGGAGGAACCAGAGCATTTCCGTCTGGACTACTTCAGCGTGCAGTCCGGCTCCAACGATATCGCCACTGCCTCCGTGAAGCTGGCCTGCGGTGATGACGTGAAAGCCGAAGCGGCTAACGGCAACGGCCCGGTTGACGCGGTCTATCAGGCGATCAATCGCATCACCGACTACAACATCGAGCTGGTGAAATATGGTCTGAGCGCCAAGGGCCACGGTAAAGATGCCCTGGGCCAGGTGGATATCGTCGTCAACTATAACGGCCGCCGTTTCCACGGCATGGGCCTGACCACCGATATCGTGGAGTCCTCTGCCCGCGCCATGGTGCACGTGCTGAATAATATCTGGCGCGCCAATGAAGTTGAAAAAGAGCTGCAGCGCAAAGCGATAAAAGAAAACAACCAGGAAACCGTGTGATGTCTAAAAATTATCATATTGCAGTTTTGCCGGGCGACGGCATTGGCCCGGAAGTGATGGCGCAAGCCTTGAAAGTACTGGAAGCTATTCGGGCGCGTTTCTCCCTGCGCATTACCACCAGCCACTACGACGTAGGCGGTATTGCAATTGACCGCCACGGTAATCCGCTGCCGCAGGCGACCGTGGCTGGCTGCGAGCAGGCCGATGCGATCCTGTTCGGCTCGGTCGGCGGCCCGAAGTGGGAGCACCTGCCCCCGGCCCAGCAGCCAGAGCGCGGCGCGCTGCTGCCGCTGCGTAAGCACTTTAAGCTGTTCAGCAACCTGCGTCCGGCGAAGCTGTACCAGGGGCTGGAAGCCTTCTGCCCGCTGCGGGCAGACATTGCCGCCAACGGTTTTGATATTCTCTGCGTGCGCGAGCTGACCGGCGGGATCTACTTTGGCCAGCCGAAGGGCCGTGAAGGCAGCGGCCAGCATGAAAAAGCGTTTGATACCGAGGTCTATCACCGCTTCGAGATCGAGCGCATCGCCCGCATCGCCTTTGAGTCTGCGCGCAAGCGCCGGAATAAAGTGACCTCTATCGATAAGGCCAACGTGCTGCAAACCTCTCTGCTGTGGCGTGAGATCGTAAACGACATTGCAAAAGAGTACCCGGACGTTGAGCTGGCGCATATGTACATCGACAACGCCACCATGCAGCTGATCAAGGATCCGTCCCAGTTCGACGTCCTGCTCTGCTCTAACCTGTTTGGCGACATCCTCTCTGACGAGTGCGCGATGATCACCGGCTCGATGGGGATGCTGCCCTCGGCCAGCCTCAACGAGCAGGGCTTTGGCCTGTATGAGCCCGCAGGCGGCTCGGCGCCGGACATCGCCGGGAAAAACATTGCCAACCCGATTGCCCAGATCCTCTCTCTGGCCCTGCTGCTGCGCTATAGCCTGAACGCCAATGATGCGGCGGATGCCATTGAAGCCGCTATTAACCGCGCGCTGGAAGAGGGTGTGCGTACCGGAGACCTGGCCCGCGGCAGCGCGGCGGTGAGTACTGATGAGATGGGCGACATTATTGCCCGCTACGTAGCGGAAGGGGTGTAATCATGGCTAAGAGTTTGTATGAGAAGTTGTTTGACGCCCACGTGGTCTATGAAGCGCCAAACGAAACCCCGCTGCTCTATATCGACAGGCATCTGGTGCATGAGGTGACCTCTCCGCAGGCGTTTGATGGCCTGCGTGCGCATCATCGCCCGGTGCGCCAGCCGGGTAAAACCTTCGCCACCATGGATCACAATGTCTCTACCCAGACGAAAGATATCAACGCCTCAGGCGAGATGGCGCGCATTCAGATGCAGGAGCTGATCAAGAACTGCAATGAGTTTGGCGTAGAGCTGTACGATCTGAATCACCCCTACCAGGGCATCGTCCACGTGATGGGGCCGGAGCAAGGCATTACCCTGCCGGGGATGACCATCGTCTGCGGCGACTCCCATACCGCCACCCACGGTGCCTTCGGCGCACTGGCCTTCGGGATCGGCACCTCGGAAGTTGAGCACGTATTGGCGACCCAGACCCTGAAGCAGGGCCGCGCCAAAACCATGAAAATTGAAGTTCAGGGCCAGGCCGCACCGGGTATCACAGCAAAAGATATCGTGCTGGCGATCATCGGCAAGACAGGCAGCGCGGGCGGTACCGGCCACGTGGTCGAGTTCTGCGGCGAAGCTATTCAGGCACTGAGCATGGAGGGTCGGATGACCCTGTGCAACATGGCCATCGAGATGGGTGCCAAAGCGGGTATTGTCGCCCCTGACGAGACCACCTTTAACTATGTGCGAGGCCGTCTGCACGCGCCGAAGGGCAACGATTTCGATGAGGCGGTGGCCTACTGGAAGACGCTGAAAACTGACGAAGGCGCAACCTTTGACACCGTGGTCACGTTGCAGGCGGCAGAGATCGCCCCGCAGATCACATGGGGAACTAACCCAGGTCAGGTTATCGCCGTCGGCGAAAACATTCCCGATCCGGCTTCGTTTGCCGATCCGGTTGAACGTGCCAGCGCGGAGAAGGCGCTGGCCTATATGGGCCTGAAGCCGGGCATTCCGCTGACCGAGGTGAACATCGACAAGGTGTTTATTGGCTCCTGTACCAACTCGCGTATTGAAGACCTGCGCGCGGCGGCAGAGATCGCCAAAGGGCGCAAGGTTGCACCAGGCGTTCAGGCGCTGGTCGTGCCTGGCTCAGGCCCGGTGAAAGCCCAGGCGGAAGCGGAAGGCCTGGACAAGATCTTTATCGAGGCGGGCTTTGAGTGGCGCTTGCCGGGCTGCTCTATGTGCCTGGCGATGAACAACGATCGTCTGAATCCGGGCGAGCGCTGCGCCTCAACCAGCAACCGTAACTTTGAAGGTCGCCAGGGACGTGGAGGACGCACCCACCTGGTCAGCCCGGCCATGGCTGCTGCCGCCGCCGTCACCGGCCACTTCGCCGATATTCGCAGCATCAAATAAGGAGACCACCATGGCAGAGAAATTTATCCAGCATACCGGCCTGGTCGTCCCTTTGGACGCCGCCAACGTTGATACCGATGCGATCATTCCGAAGCAGTTTTTACAGAAGGTGACGCGTACCGGCTTCGGCGCACATCTGTTTAACGACTGGCGTTTCCTCGACGACAAAGGCGAGCAGCCTAACCCGGAGTTCGTGCTGAACTTTCCGCAGTACAGAGGGGCTTCAATCCTGCTGGCGCGGGAGAACTTTGGCTGTGGCTCCTCGCGCGAGCATGCGCCCTGGGCCCTGACCGACTACGGTTTTAAAGTGGTTATTGCGCCGAGCTTCGCCGATATCTTCTACGGCAACAGCTTTAACAACCAGCTGCTGCCGGTCACGCTGAGCGACGACGAGGTAGATGAGCTGTTTAGCCTGGTGCAGAGCAATCCCGGCATCTCCTTCGTCGTAGACCTGGAGGCGCAGAAGGTCGTCGCCGGGGAGAAATCCTACAGCTTCAATATCGACGCATTCCGCCGTCACTGCATGTTAAACGGGCTGGACAGCATTGGCCTGACGCTGCAACACGAAGAGGCTATCTCTGCTTACGAACAGCGGCAGCCCGCCTTTATGAACTAATTTGCTAGCGTTTTGAGACCTTCTAAGCGGCGGGGAGCGATCCCCGCCGCTTTTTTATCTATTGAATTCCTTAGCTTTCCTAAATTAATTAATGCTCGTTATAAAATAGTGTTGACGCGCATAGCCGATCGCGCCTATCATTTGTCTATCGATCGTTAACTAATTAACGACCCCAGACAAAAATCAAGCTTAAGGAACACCACCATGAAATCGATTAAAACGCTTATTGCCGCCGTTGCCCTCTCTACCCTCTCATTTGGTGCGTTTGCTCAGAGCGTAACTGCCAGCGGTACCACTATTGATGATGCCGAAGCAAAAATCGCCGCTCAGGCAGAGCAGGCCGGTGCTTCTTCCTATAAAATCACCGAAGCCAACGTCAACAACACCGTGCATATGACGGCTGAGCTGTATAAATAAGTGCTGTATTGCCCGGCGGCATTACGCCTGCCGGGCCTACACATCCTTCACCCGCATTGTCAGCCCCAGCGTCAGCAGTGATATCCCCGCGATAGCCCAGTAAACCACCCCATGGCCATAGCTTTGCGCCAGCGCCCCTTGAATGACCCCTGCTAAAATCACTCCGGTAGAGATACTGTTGGTAAACAGCGTGGTGGCCGATCCTGCCCGTCCCGGCATCAGATCCTGAAACCAGAGCATGCCGATCCCGGCAACAATTCCGATAAAGACCGCATTAAAGAGCTGTAAGAGCAGGAGCGCGTGTTGGCTATGAAAGAAGAGCAGCCCGATGTAGAACAGCACTCCCGCCGCTACCGCCAGGGTCATCATCCGCCGCTTGCCGATGCGTTTAACGTAGTAACCGGCCAGGATCATCGCCGGGATCTCTAGCCCGGCGGCGGTGCCCATCAGGATCCCCGCCAGCCGATCGGGCAGGCCGAGATCCCCGCTGATCCACAGCGGCATATCGATGATGTACATGGTATTGCAGGTCCACATCAGCGTGGAGGCGACAAACAGCTTGCGCACGTTGCCGTCGCGCCAGCCGCTTATCTGCGTGACCGCCACATCCGCTGGCTGCTCCACCCGTGCCACCGACGGCAGGATCAGCGCTATCAGCGCCAGGCTGATGATAAAGATCCCGGCGGCGATAGTGAACATGGCGGTAAAGCCGTAGTTCAGCGCCAGCATAAAGGCCAGCGGCGGACCGATCACCCATGCCAGCGAGAGCTGGGCGCGCATCACGGAGCTGAACATCACCACCTCACGGGCGGAGCTGTCGGCATACTCGCGGGCAAGGGCAAAGAGCTGCGGCATGGCGGTATTAGCCAGCGAAGCCAGCAGCACGCCGCAGGTGATAAGCGTTAAGTAGTGGCGGTTAAAGGCGAACAGCAGCGCGTTGCCCACCGCCATCACACAGCAAAACATGATCAGCTTGCGGCGATCGCCCTGGCTATCGGACCGTTTCGCCAGCCACAGGCTGACGAGGATCCCGGCGATGGCGTTGACGGTGTAGAACAGCCCTACCCAGAACGGCTCGGCCCCCACCTCGCGGCTGAGAAAAAGGCTGAGCGTCGGCGCCTGTAATGCTCCGGCGATACCCATCATAAATGCAACGATCATAAACGCGGCATAGACCCCGTTTAGCCGCCTTCCCATTGTCATCAGCCAGAGCATAAGCATCCTTTTAGCGTGTGAGAAAAGAAAAAAGCCAGCAGGATCATAGCTGCTGGCGTGGCGATAAGCACCAATACTCAGTCACACAGGATGAAAGCAGTTGGGCACCGCTTTCATCTGCAAGGATTATTGGCTTAATATAGGGAAAAATAAATTGCTGACTTTTTGCCGGGAGTTCCCCTTTTATGTCCTCTGGTCGTCTGCAACAACAGTTTATCCGCCTCTGGCAGTGCTGCAACGGCGCCTCGCGGGAGACGACGCTGAACGAGCTGGCGGAGCAGCTAAGCTGTTCCCGCCGCCATATGCGCACCCTGCTTAACGCCATGCAGCAGCGCGGCTGGCTGACATGGGAGGCGGAGGCCGGTCGCGGCAAACGCTCGCGCCTCTCCTTTCTCTATACTGGCCTCGCGCTCCAGCAGCAGCGGGCAGAGGATCTGCTGGATCAGGATCGCATCGATCAGCTGGTACAGCTGGTGGGCGATAAAAGCGCCGTACGACAAATGCTGGTTTCGCACCTTGGCAGAAGCTTTCGTCAGGGACGGCATATTCTGCGCGTGCTCTACTACCGGCCATTACGCAACCTGCTGCCCGGCACGGCCCTGCGCCGCTCGGAAACCCACATTGCCCGCCAGATCTTCAGCGCGCTCACGCGGATAAATGAGGAAAACGGGGAACTGGAGCCGGATATCGCCCACCACTGGAAATGTCTCTCCCCGCTTCACTGGCGTTTTTATCTGCGTCCCGGCATTCACTTTCACCACGGTCGCGAGCTGGAGATGAGCGACGTCATCACCTCCCTGCAACGGGTTAATGCCCTGCCGCTCTACTCGCATATCACCGGGATCGTCTCACCTACCTCCTGGACGCTGGATATTCATCTCTCCCAGCCCGACAGCTGGCTACCGTGGCTGCTGGGTCACGTACAGTCAATGATCCTGCCCCGGGAGTGGCCGACCATGGAGAACTTTGCCAGCCTGCCGGTGGGCACCGGGCCGTACGCGGTCACGCTTAATAACAGCAACCAGCTGAAAATCCACGCTTTTGATGACTACTTTGGCTTTCGGGCGCTGATTGATGAGGTGAACGTCTGGGTGCTGCCCGACGTCAACGACGATTTAAGCGCGGGCCTGACGCTGGAGGGGCCCGGTGGCGAGGAGAAAGCCGTTGAGAGCCGCCTTGAAGAGGGGTGCTACTACCTGCTGTTTGATGCCCGCACTGGTCGCGGGGCCAGCCAGCAGGTGCGAGAGTGGGTGAGCCAGATCCTCTCTCCAGCAAGCCTGCTGTTTCACGCCGAGGAGCATCACCAGCGCTACTGGTTCCCGGCCTATGGCCTGCTGCCGCGCTGGCATCATACCCGGCCGGGCGGCAGCGAGAAGCCTGCCGGACTGGAGTCGCTGACCCTGACCTACTACCGGGAACACATCGAACACCGGGTGCTGGCCCAGACCATGAGCGCCCTGCTGGCGGCGCATCAGGTGACGCTGCACATTCAGGAGGTGGACTACGAGGAGTGGCACAGCGGCGACGCGGTGAGCGATATCTGGCTCAACAGCGCTAACTTTACTCTGCCGCTGGATTTCTCACTCTTTACCCACCTCTATGAGGTGCCGCTGCTGCAGAAGTGTATTCCGCGCGACTGGCAGGCAGATGCCACGCAGTGGCGAGCGGGCGAGATGAACTTAGCCGCCTGGTGCCAGCAGCTGCTGGCGGGCAAGGCGATTGTGCCGCTGATCCATCACTGGCTGATGATCCAGGGGCAGCGCAGCATGCGCGGCCTGCGGATGAACACCCTCGGCTGGTTTGATTTTAAATCGGCATGGTTTGCGCCCCCAGATCCTTAGCGCTTTCAGAATGCTGACATAATCACTACAATAAGGCCGTGCTCAACGGGGTGCTGCGCGATGCGTGTGCTGAGAAAATACCCGTCGAACCTGATCCGGATAACGCCGGCGAAGGGATTTGAGGCTGCTACTCAAAATCCTTTGCCACTCTCTTTCTATTGAGGTGCAAAGTGTTAAAAAAATGTCTGCCGCTGCTGCTACTCGTGGCCGCCCCCGTTTTTGCCGCCCCGGCTTCTGATAAACCCGTTCTCACCGTCTACACCTACGACTCGTTCGCCGCCGACTGGGGGCCAGGTCCTGCGGTAAAAAAAGCCTTTGAAGCCGACTGTCACTGTGAGCTGAAGATGGTGGCGCTGGAGGATGGCGTCTCGCTGCTCAACCGTCTGCGCATGGAGGGCAAAAACAGCAAGGCCGACGTGGTGCTGGGCCTCGACAATAACCTGCTGGAGGCCGCCAGCCAGACCGGGCTGTTTGCCAAAAGCGGCGTGGCGGCCGACGCCGTTAACGTCCCCGGCGGCTGGAAAAACGACACCTTTGTGCCCTTCGACTACGGCTACTTCGCTTTCGTCTATGACAAAAACAAGCTGAAGAATCCGCCGAAGAGCCTGAAAGAGCTGGTAGAGAGCGACCAGAAGTGGCGGGTAATCTATCAGGATCCGCGCACCAGCACCCCAGGGCTGGGCCTGCTGCTGTGGATGCAAAAAGTCTACGGCGATAAAGCACCTGAGGCGTGGCAGAAGCTGGCGGCAAAAACCGTCACTGTCACCAAAGGCTGGAGCGAAGCCTACGGCCTGTTCCTGAAGGGCGAGAGCGATCTGGTTCTGAGCTACACTACCTCTCCGGCCTATCATCTGATCGAAGAGAAAAAGGATAACTACGCGGCGGCGGACTTTAGTGAAGGCCACTACCTGCAGGTAGAGGTCGCTGCCCGCACCGCAGCCAGCAAGCAGCCCGCGCTGGCAGAGAAGTTCCTCAAATTTATGGTCAGCCCGGCGTTCCAGAACGCCATCCCGACCGGCAACTGGATGTACCCGGTGAGCAAAGTAACGCTCCCCGCTGGCTTTGACTCGCTGACGAAGCCGAAGACCACCCTGGAGTTCACGCCGCAGCAGGTCTTCTCCCAACGCGCTGAGTGGATTAACACGTGGCTTCGCGCGACCAGCCGCTAATTCCCGGCTGGCTGCTGCCCGGCGCTGCCGCTGCCACCCTGCTGGTAGCGGTGGCGCTGGCGGCGTTTCTTGCCCTCTGGCTCAACGCGCCGACCACCGACGTCTCGGCGCTGTGGCACGACAGTTACCTGCGCCACGTCGTGGCCTTCTCCTTTGGCCAGGCGTTTCTCTCTGCCCTGCTCTCGGTGACGCCCGCTATTTTCCTGGGCCGCGCCCTCTATCGCCGTCGCTTTCCCGGGCGGCTGATGCTGCTCCGCCTCTGCGCAATGACCCTGATCCTGCCGGTGCTGGTGGCGGTCTTTGGCATCCTCACCGTCTACGGTCGACAGGGCTGGCTGGCGTCGCTGTGTGACTCGCTCGGCCTGCCGTGGGGGTTCTCACCCTACGGGCTGAGCGGCATTCTGCTGGCGCACATCTTTTTTAACCTGCCGATGGCGACCCGCCTGCTGCTGCAAGCCCTGGAGCAGATCCCCGGCGAGCAGCGTCAGCTTGCCGCCCAGTTGGGGATGCGCGGTTTCGCCTTCTTCCGCTTCGTCGAGTGGCCGTGGCTGCGGCGGCAGATCCCCCCGGTGGCGGCGCTGATCTTTATGCTCTGCTTCGCCAGCTTCGCTACCGTGCTGTCGCTGGGCGGCGGCCCCAGGGCGACCACCATTGAACTGGCGATCTACCAGGCCCTGAATTTCGACTACGATCCCGGCCGCGCCGCGCTGCTGGGACTATTGCAGATGATCTGCTGCCTGGCGCTGGTGCTGCTTAGCCAGCGTCTGAGCAAGGCCATTCCGGTGGGCAGTAACCAAATCCAGGGCTGGCGCGATCCGCAGGACAGCTGGCGCGCTCGGCTGGGGGATGGCCTGCTGATTGGCCTGGCGCTGCTCCTGCTCCTGCCGCCCTTGCTGGCAGTGATCGTCGAGGGGATAAACCGTAACCTGCCCGAGGTGCTGGCCCAGCCGGTGCTGTGGCAGGCGGTGTGGACCTCTCTGCGCATTGCCCTGCTGGCCGGTCTGCTCTGTGTGATCCTCACTATGATGCTGCTCTGGAGCAGCCGCGAGCTGCGGGCGCGCGGACAGCTGCGCCGGGGACAGGCGCTGGAGCTGAGCGGGATGCTGATCCTCGCCATGCCCGGCATCGTGCTGGCAACCGGCTTCTTTCTGCTGCTCAACAACTCTGTGGGTCTGCCTACTTCGGCGGATGGGATCGTGATCTTTACCAACGCCTTAATGGCTATCCCCTACGCCCAGAAGGTGCTCGATAACCCGATGCGGGACATCACCGCCCGCTACGGCCTGCTGTGTGAGTCGTTGGGCATGCGCGGCTTTTCACGCCTGCGGGTGGTAGAGCTGCGGGCGCTGCGGCGGCCGCTGGCCCAGGCGCTGGCCTTCGCCTGCGTGCTCTCTATCGGCGACTTTGGGGTGGTAGCGCTGTTTGGCAACGATGACTTCCGCACGCTCCCCTTCTATCTTTACCAGCAGATTGGCTCCTACCGCAGCCAGGACGGCGCGGTGACGGCGCTGATCCTGCTGACGCTCTGCTTTGTTCTGTTTACCGTTATTGAAAAACTTCCGGGCCGCCATGCTAAAACTCACTGATGTCACCTGGCTCTATCAGCATCTGCCGATGCGCTTTACTCTCGCCGTCGAGGCGGGAGAGCAGATTGCCGTGCTGGGACCCAGCGGCGCGGGGAAAAGCACGCTGCTCAACCTCATCGCCGGTTTTATCCAGCCGGTGAGCGGCACGATTTTAATTGGCGAGCGGGAGCATACCGCTACGCCGCCGTCGCGCCGTCCGGTATCCATGCTGTTTCAGGAAAACAACCTGTTCACCCACCTGACGGTGTGGCAGAACATCGGCCTCGGCCTGCATCCTGGCCTGAAGCTCAATGCCGATCAGCAGCAGAAACTGGCGGAGATTGCCGCTCAGATGGGGCTTGAGACGCTGCTCGATCGGCTGCCGGACCAGCTCTCTGGCGGGCAGCGGCAGCGGGTGGCGCTGGCGCGCTGTCTGGTGCGGGAGCAGCCCATCCTGCTGCTGGATGAGCCGTTTTCGGCGCTCGATCCGGCCCTGCGTCAGGAGATGCTGGCCCTGGTGCAGAGCGTCTGCAAGCGACAAAACATCACCCTGCTGATGGTCTCCCACAGCATTGAGGATGCCGCACGCATTGCCAGCCGGGCGCTGGTGGTGGCTGAGGGACGCATCGCGTGGGATGGCGCAACCGATGAGCTGGTCAGCGGTCGCGCCCCGGTCTCGGCGCTGCTGGGAATTGAACGTCAGTGACCGCTGACGATCTTACCCAGGATCGTTAAATAGGTGGGCATCAGCGGATGACAGGCCACCGCTACGCAGGCGATAACCGCCACGCCAAGCAGCAGGGGAGCCACCCACAGCAGCCGCCCGCGCGGCAGGTATTTTGTCAGCCGATCGCTGCCGGACCTGCCGCTGCGCCACAGTCGCCAGCAGAGCCATACCGCAATCCAGAGCAGCAGCGCCGCACCCAGCAGCAGCCACTTAAACGCCCCGCTCTGCTCATCAGCAGGAATATCGATCGCCGCCCCGGCGAGAATGCCCGGTAAAAAGTAGAACGGCGGCCAGAGTAGGCAGCCGATAACGTTAGGCAGCAAAAACTTGCTGACGGGCAGATCGAGCATCCCGGCAACCATCGGCACCAGCGGACGGGTTGGCCCAACAAAGCGGCCGACAAGGATGGTAAACATGCTGTGCTGGTGCAGGGCGTGCTCGGTCTTATCGAGCAGCGCCTTGTTCTTTTTCATAAACGACCAGCGGTGCAGCGGCTTCTTAAAACGCCACCCGAGCCAGAAGGAGATCCAGTCTCCCAGCAGGCAGCCGACAATGCCCGCCAGCCAGGCATACCAAAAGTTCACCTCGCCGCTGCCGATCAGCGCCCCCAGCCCGGCCATCATCACCGTGCCGGGCAGGATCAGGCCCACCAGCGCCAGCGACTCCAGAAAAGCTACGAGGGCGATCGCAATGAGCGTATAGGTCGCTGATTGAGTAATAAAATGTTCCAGAAATGCCTGCATACGCGGTCCGTTTTAGTGACGAAGCAGGGATTCTCCAGAGCCGGTAACGCCTCGTCAAGCTCACAATTGTCTGATTAGTTTACTGTCTGTATCAGAGGTCGGCGGCGGCATTTCGTTTCTTTACGTTATTCGCACCCGGCGCGGAACTCGCTCGGGCTGGCTCCGGTACATTTTTTGAACACGCGAGAGAAGTAGAGCTGGTCCTCAAAACCGACGTTGCGCCCCACGCTGGCGATAGGCATTCGCGTCGTGCTGAGCAGCAGCTTGGCCTGGCTGATGCGCTGATCCTCCCGCCAGCTGAGCACGCTCACCCCCAGCTGCTGGCGGAAGAGGTGCGACAGCCGCGACGGCGACAGACAGACGTGCTGCGCCACACCGGCGATATCGAAATGGTTGTCCGCCAGGTGATCGCTGATGTACTGGCAGGCGTCACGCACCCGATTATCCAGCGGCGGATGCAGCGATTCGTTGATCGCGTCCATCCGTCGCAGCAGCACCTGCTCCAGCAGGTTGATCGCCAGCAGTTCGCCATAGCGCCCGCTGCTCTGCCCGGCGCTGATAATCTGCGCAAACAGCTCGCTAAAGCGTGCCTGGTGCACCTCGTCAGGACGGAAATAGCCGGTCTGGGCAAAAAGGGTTGGCCAGGCCAGCCACTCATGCCAGTAGGCCCGCGGACGGAAGTAGACCCACTGGTGATACCACTCCCGCGCCTCAGGGTGACGTCCATAGTGGTGCACCTCGCCAGGGGGGAAAAGCAGGATGTCGCCGGGGCGGCAGACAAACTGGCGGCCATTGTTATTGACAATCCCCTCTCCCCGCACCGTCAGGTTGAGAATATAGCCTTTCATCCCCAGCGGGCGATCGACAAAGAAATCGAGGTAGCCGTCGGCCTCAATGGGCGTCAGACCCGCCACGAGATGGGCATTAAACGAATAGCCAGGCAGCAGAGGATCGGTTTGTAATTCAGCCATAAACAGCGCGCTCCAGGTAGTGGTCAAGGAAACCATTTGTCCATATTGGGTTTTATTTCACCACGCGGTGGCTCTGGTGAACCAGATATAAAAACCGCAGCGTGACAACCCCGCCAGATAAAAGCACTTTCCCCGTTTTGACTAATCTACACCGATAAAAAGGGGTAACAAAAGTGTCTATAAACCCGGCAGAAATGTCCACATTGAATATTTGCAGTGAATCACACTTTCAGCTGCCATAGCATTTTTATCCATAAGATTAGCGGATCCTGCCTGACGCTTTTTGCCCCCTGTCTCTAATGTTTCTCCATACGGTTATTTTGGATGGAGTAAGACGATGGCAATTGCAATTGGCCTCGATTTTGGTAGCGACTCGGTACGCGCCCTGGCAGTAGACTGCGAGCACGGCACAGAGATCGCCACCAGCGTGGAGTGGTATCCGCGCTGGCAGGAGGGGCGTTATTGCGACGCTCCGCGGAATCAGTTTCGCCATCACCCACGCGACTATATCGAGTCGATGGAAGCGGCAATCAAAAGCGTGCTGGCCCAGCTAAGCCCTGACCAGCGCGAACAGATCAGCGGTATCGGCGTGGACAGCACCGGCTCGACGCCAGCCCCGATCGACGCCGAGGGGCGCGTGCTGGCGCTGCGTCCGGAGTTTGCCGACAACCCCAACGCCATGTTCGTGCTGTGGAAAGATCACACGGCGGTTGAGGAAGCCGAGGCCATCACCCGCCTCTGTCACCAGCCGGGCAAAACCGACTACTCACGCTATATCGGCGGGATCTACTCCAGCGAGTGGTTCTGGGCCAAGATCCTGCACGTCACCCGTGAGGATGCCGCCGTCGCCCAGGCCGCCACCTCGTGGATTGAGCTATGCGATTGGGTCCCCGCCCTGCTCTCCAACACCGTCCGTCCGCAGGATATCCGCCGCGGACGCTGCAGCGCTGGACACAAATCCCTCTGGCACGAAAGCTGGGGTGGCTTGCCTCCGGCCAGCTTCTTTGACGAACTGGATCCGATCATTAATAAGCATCTGGCCTGGCCGATGTTTACCGAAACCTGGACCGCCGATCTGCCTGTGGGCAACCTGAGCCCGGAGTGGGCGCAGCGTCTGGGCCTGTCGGAGAAGGTGGTGATTGCCGGAGGCGCATTCGACTGCCATATGGGCGCAGTGGGCGCAGGGGCGCAGCCGAACACGCTGGTCAAAGTGATTGGCACCTCAACCTGCGACATCCTGATTGCCGATAAGCCCAGCGTCGGCGACCGAGCGGTAAAAGGCATCTGCGGCCAGGTTGACGGCAGCGTGGTGCCGGACTTTATCGGCCTTGAAGCCGGACAATCGGCCTTCGGCGATATCTATGCCTGGTTTGGCCGCATTCTCGGCTGGCCGCTTGAGCAGCTTGCGCTCCAGCATCCAGAGCTGAAAACCCAGATCCAGGCGAGCCAGAAACAGCTGCTGCCTGCCCTGACCCAGGCCTGGGCGGATAACCCTTCCCTCGATCACCTCCCGGTGATCCTCGACTGGTTTAACGGTCGCCGCACCCCTAACGCTAACCAGCGCCTGAAGGGGGTAATCACTGACCTTAACCTTGCTACCGACGCGCCGCTGCTGTTTGGCGGGCTGATCGCCGCTACCGCCTTCGGCGCGCGCGCCATTATGGAGTGCTTTACCGAACAGGGGATCGCGGTCAACAACGTGATGGCCCTTGGCGGTATCGCCCGTAAAAACCGGGTGATCATGCAAGCCTGCTGCGACGTGCTCAACCGTCCGCTGCAGATCGTCGCCTCCGATCAGTGCTGCGCTTTAGGCGCGGCCATCTTCGCCGCCGTAGCCGCAGGGGATCATGCTGATATCCCGACCGCGCAGCGCCATATGGCCAGCGCCGTCGAAAATACGCTCCAGCCTGCTCCGGCTCAGGCGCAACGCTTTGAACAGCTCTATCGCCGCTACCAGCACTGGGCGGCCAGCGCCGAACAACACTATCTCCCTTCAGCCGCGCCAGCGTCGCAGGCCGCTCTGACTCATTAAGGACACGATAATGACTATTTTTGATAACTACGAAGTATGGTTTGTGATTGGCAGCCAGCATCTCTATGGCCCGGAGACCCTACGCCAGGTCACGCAGCACGCTGAGCAGGTAGTGAACGCGCTGAACAGCGAAGCCAAACTGCCCTGCAAGCTGGTGCTGAAGCCGCTCGGCACCTCGCCGGATGAGATCACCGCTATCTGCCGCGACGCCAACTACGACGACAAGTGTGCGGGCCTGGTGGTATGGCTGCACACCTTCTCCCCGGCCAAAATGTGGATCAACGGCCTGACCATCCTTAACAAGCCGCTGCTGCAGTTCCATACCCAGTTCAACGCCTCCCTGCCGTGGGACAGCATCGACATGGACTTTATGAACCTGAACCAGACCGCGCACGGCGGCCGCGAGTTCGGCTTCATTGGCGCGCGGATGCGTCAGCAGCACAGCGTGGTGACCGGCCACTGGCAGGATCAAAAAGCCCAGCAGCGCATCGGGGCGTGGATGCGTCATGCGGTCTCCAAACAGGATACCCGCCATCTGAAAGTGTGCCGTTTCGGCGACAACATGCGTGAAGTTGCCGTCACCGACGGCGATAAAGTGGCAGCGCAGATCAAGTTCGGCTTCTCGGTCAATACCTGGGCGGTGGGCGATCTGGTGCAGGTGGTAAATGACATCAGCGAAGGCGATATCAGCGCGCTGGTGGACGAGTATGAGAGCAGCTACCGCCTGACCGCTGCCGCGCAAGTTAACGGTGATAAACGCCAGAACGTGATTGACGCGGCCCGTATCGAGCTGGGCATGAAGCGCTTCCTTGAACAAGGCGGCTTCCACGCCTTCACCACTACCTTTGAAGATCTGCACGGCCTGAAACAGCTTCCGGGCCTCGCCGTGCAGCGTCTGATGCAGCAGGGCTACGGCTTTGCGGGCGAAGGCGACTGGAAAACCGCCGCCCTGCTTCGCATCATGAAGGTGATGTCGACCGGTCTACAGGGCGGCACCTCCTTTATGGAGGACTACACCTACCACTTTGAGGACGGCAACGATCTGGTGCTCGGCTCCCATATGCTGGAAGTGTGTCCAACCATCGCTCTGGATGAGAAACCGATCCTCGACGTGCAGTACCTCGGCATCGGCGGCAAAGCCGATCCGGCCCGCCTGATCTTCTCCACTAAAACCGGCCCGGCGATCAACGCCAGCCTGATCGATCTCGGGGATCGTTTCCGCCTGCTGGTGAACTGCGTTGATTCCGTTGAGACCCCGCACCAGCTGCCGAAGCTGCCGGTCGCCAACGCGCTGTGGAAAGCCCAGCCGGATCTCGCCACCGCCTCTGAGGCGTGGATCGTTGCCGGGGGTGCACACCACACCGTCTTCAGCCACGCGCTGGATCTCAGCGATATGCGCCAGTTCGCCGAGCTGCACGACATTGAGCTGGCGGTGATCGACAACGACACCCGCCTGCCAGCGTTCAAAGATGCGCTGCGCTGGAACGAAGTCTATTACGGCTCTAAACGTTAAGTTCGTAACGCCCGGTGGCGCTGCGCTTACCGGGCCTACGTGGAGATAACTATGCTTGAAGATCTCAAACGTCAGGTGCTGGAAGCCAACCTGGCGCTACCGAAACATAATCTGGTCACCCTGACCTGGGGCAACGTCAGCGCTGTCGATCGCGAACGCGGTGTGTTTGTCATCAAGCCCTCTGGCGTCGACTACAGCGTAATGACGGCAGAGGATATGGTGGTGGTGAGCATCGAAACTGGCGAGGTGGTCGAGGGGACGAAAAAACCCTCGTCCGATACGCCGACCCACCGCCTGCTCTACCAGGCTTTCCCCTCCATCGGCGGGATTGTGCATACCCATTCGCGCCACGCGACCATCTGGGCGCAGGCGGGACAGTCCATTCCGGCAACCGGCACGACCCACGCTGACTACTTCTACGGCCCCATCCCCTGCACCCGCAAGATGACCGATGCCGAGATCAACGGCGAGTATGAGTGGGAGACCGGTCAGGTGATCGTCGAAACCTTTACTACCCAGGGGATCGATGCTGCCCAGATGCCTGGCGTGCTGGTGCACTCCCACGGTCCCTTTGCCTGGGGCAAAAATGCTGACGACGCGGTACATAACGCCATCGTGCTGGAAGAGGTCGCCTACATGGGGATCTTCTGCCGCCAGCTCACCCCGGATCTGCCAGCCATGCAGCAGACGCTGCTGGATAAGCACTATCTACGCAAACACGGGGCGAAGGCCTATTACGGACAGTAAGACTGTATAAAAACCCAGCTAAAACAGTGAAACCAGGCTATAATAATGCCTGGTTTTATTTTATGAGAAGAGAGCGTGGCGCAGGCGCAAGAAGGCTTTTTACTGACCCGACACTGGCGGGATACCCCGCAAGGCACCGAGATCGCGTTCTGGCTGGCAACCGATAACGGTCCGCTGCGGGTGGTGCTGCCCGTTCAGGAGTCGGTAGCGTTTATCCCCTCGGCGCAGGTGCCTCAGGCGCAGCGGATCCTGGCGGGCGAAAGCCACTACCGCCTGACGCCGCTTGAGCTGAAAGACTTCAGTCGCCAGCCGGTGCACGGCCTCTACTGTCGCGCCCATCGTCAGCTAATGCGCTATGAGAAGCTGCTCCGCGAGGGCGGCGTAACGCTTTACGAAGCCGACATCCGCCCGCCCGAACGTTTCTTAATGGAGCGCTTTATCACGGCTCCGGTGTGGGTCAGCGGCGAGGCACGCGACGGCGAGCTGGTGAATACTCGCCTGAAGCCCAGCCCGCACTACCGCCCGCCGCTGAAGTGGGTGTCGCTGGATATCGAAACCACCCGCCACGGCGAGCTGTACTGCAT
The DNA here is from genome assembly GCF_037152055.1 of Pseudescherichia sp. AS216. Taxonomy (NCBI): domain Bacteria; kingdom Pseudomonadati; phylum Pseudomonadota; class Gammaproteobacteria; order Enterobacterales; family Enterobacteriaceae; genus Pseudescherichia; species Pseudescherichia sp. AS216. The sequence continues at coordinate 149,089 of NZ_JBBCMV010000005.1, forward strand.
TGGGCTGGAAGGGTGTGGCCAGCGCACGGTCTATATGCTCGGGCCGGAAAACGGTGACGCCACGGGCCTCGACTTCCATCTGGAGTACGTTGCCAGCCGTCGGCAGCTGTTGGAGAAGCTCAACGCCTGGTTTGCCGCCCACGATCCCGACGTGTTGATCGGCTGGAACGTAGTGCAGTTCGATCTGCGCGTGTTACAGAAGCACGCCGAGCGCTACGGCGTTCCGCTGCGGCTGGGGCGCGGCAACAGCGAGCTGGAGTGGCGCGAGCACGGCTTTAAGAACGGCGTCTTCTTTGCACAGATGGCGGGCCGGCTGATTATCGACGGCATCGATGCCCTGAAGTCCGCCTTCTGGAACTTCCCGTCATTCTCTCTCGAAGCGGTGGCCCGGGAGCTGCTCGGGGAAGGCAAGTCGATCGATAACCCGTGGGACCGCATGGACGAGATTGAGCGACGCTTTAACGAAGATAAGCCTGCCCTTGCCACCTACAACCTGAAAGACTGCGAGCTGGTGACGCGCATCTTCCATAAGACCGCCATCATGCCCTTCCTGCTGGAGCGCGCCTCGGTCAACGGCCTGCCTGCCGATCGCCACGGCGGGTCGGTCGCGGCCTTCAGCCATCTCTATTTTCCCCGCATGCATCGGGCGGGCTACGTGGCCCCAAATCTCGGTGACGTGCCGCCACAGGCCAGCCCCGGCGGCTATGTGATGGACTCCACTCCCGGCCTGTATGACTCGGTGCTGGTGCTGGACTACAAGAGCCTCTATCCGTCGATCATCCGCACCTTTCTGATCGATCCGGTGGGGCTGATAGAGGGCATGGCGCAGCCGGACGAAGCCCACAGCATTGAGGGCTTTCTCGGGGCGTGGTTCTCCCGCGAGAAGCACTGCCTGCCAGAGATTGTCGGCCAGATCTGGCACGGCCGTGACGAGGCCAAACGTCAGGGTAACAAGCCGCTTTCGCAGGCGCTGAAGATCATCATGAACGCCTTCTACGGCGTGTTGGGCACCAGCGCCTGCCGCTTCTTCGATCCCCGGCTGGCGTCGTCGATCACCATGCGCGGGCATGAGATCATGCTTCAGACTAAAACGCTGATCGAGTCCCAGGGCTTTGAAGTGATCTACGGCGACACGGACTCGACCTTCGTCTGGCTGAAGCACGCCCATAGCGAAGAGCAGGCCGCCCGCATCGGCCAGACGCTGGTTGCGCTGGTCAATGACTGGTGGCGGGAGCATCTCGCCAGCAAGGGGTTAGTTAGCGCGCTGGAGCTGGAGTTTGAGACCCACTTCAGCCGCTTCCTGATGCCAACCATTCGCGGGGCGGATACCGGCAGCAAGAAGCGCTACGCCGGGCTGATTCAGGAGGGTGACAGCCAGCGCATGGTCTTTAAGGGTCTGGAGACGGTACGTACCGACTGGACCCCGCTGGCGCAGACGTTCCAGCAGGCGCTCTACCTGCGCATTTTTCGCCGCGAGCCGTATCAGGATTACATTCGCGAAACCATCGCCCAACTGATGGCGGGCGAGCTGGATAGCCAGCTGGTGTATCGCAAGCGCCTGCGGCGTCCGCTGGCGGAGTATCAGCGCAACGTGCCGCCGCACGTGCGGGCGGCGAGGCTGGCGGATGAGCAGAACCAGAAGCGCGGCCGGGCGTTGCAGTATCAGAAACGCGGCACCATCAAGTATGTCTGGACCATCCACGGCCCCGAGCCAGTCGACTACCAGCAGTCGCCGCTGGACTACGATCACTACTTAACTAAACAGCTACAGCCGGTGGCGGAGGGCATCCTGCCGTTTATGGAGGATGACTTTGCTACACTGGTTACGGGGCAGATGGGGCTATTTTAATGCGGTTCGAATGGTGACGAAGACGTGACGAACGCATTGCCATCCAGTACCATAGCGCCCTTTCCAATCCCTGGCCCCAATTTTTTGACGCGCTGTCGCTCTCTGACGGTGGTCTAACTATTGCCTGCAATTTGAGATATAGAGCCGAATAACTATGCCTTTTACACTTGGTCAACGCTGGATCAGCGATACAGAAAGCGAACTCGGACTGGGAACCGTTGTGGCGATGGATGCGCGTACCGTTACGCTGCTCTTCTCCTCAACCGGAGAGAACCGTCTCTACTCCCGCAGTGACTCCCCGGTTACTCGCGTAATGTTTAATCCAGGCGATACGGTGACCAGCCACGAAGGCTGGCAGCTCACCATTGATGACGTAAAAGAGCAAAACGGTCTGCTGACCTACACCGGCACGCGCCTCGATACCGGCGAAACCGACGTGGCGCTGCGTGAAGTGCTGCTCGACAGCAAGCTGGTGTTCAGCAAGCCGCAGGACCGCCTGTTTGCCGGGCAGATCGACCGTATGGATCGCTTCTCCCTGCGCTACCGCGCACGTAAATACCAGAGCGAGCAGTACCGGATGCCGTGGAGCGGCCTGCGCGGCCAGCGCACCAGCCTGATCCCTCACCAGCTGCACATTGCCCACGATGTGGGTCGTCGCCATGCGCCGCGCGTGCTGCTGGCGGATGAGGTAGGCCTGGGTAAAACCATCGAAGCAGGGATGATCCTGCACCAGCAGCTGCTGGCCGGTGCGGCAGAGCGCGTGCTGGTGGTGGTGCCGGAAACCCTGCAACACCAGTGGCTGGTAGAGATGCTGCGTCGCTTCAACCTGCGCTTCGCGCTGTTTGATGACGAGCGTTACGCGGAAGCCCAGCACGAAGCCGATAACCCGTTTGAGACCGAACAGCTGGTGATCTGCTCCCTGGACTTCGTTCGCCGCAGCAAGCAACGCCTGGAGCACCTGTGCGACGCCGAGTGGGATATGCTGGTGGTCGATGAAGCGCACCACCTGGTGTGGAGCGAAGAGGCACCGAGCCGCGAGTACATGGCGATTGAACAGCTGGCCGAGCGCGTGCCGGGCGTCCTGCTGCTGACCGCGACGCCGGAGCAGCTGGGTCTGGAGAGCCACTTCGCCCGTCTGCGCCTGCTGGATCCCAACCGCTTCCATGACTTTGAGCAGTTTGTGGAAGAGCAGCAGAACTACCGCCCGGTAGCCGATGCCGTGGCCATGCTGCTGGCGGGCAAGCATCTGAGCGACAGCGAGCTGAACACCCTGAGCGAGCTGATTGGCGAGCAGGACATTGAACCGCTGCTGCAAACCGCCAACAGCGATCGCGACGGCGCAGAGGCGGCCCGTCAGGAGCTGGTCTCCATGCTGATGGATCGCCACGGCACCAGCCGCGTCCTGTTCCGTAACACCCGTAATGGCGTGAAGGGCTTCCCGAAACGTGAGCTGCACACCATCAAGCTGCCGCTGCCGACCCAGTACCAGACGGCCATCAAGGTCTCTGGCATCATGGGGGCGCGCAAAAGCGCCGAAGAGCGCGCCCGCGACATGCTCTACCCGGAGCAGATCTATCAGGAGTTCGAGGGCGACACCGGCACATGGTGGAACTTTGATCCGCGCGTTGAGTGGCTGATGGGCTACCTGACCAGCCACCGTTCGCAGAAGGTGCTGGTCATCTGCGCCAAGGCGGCCACCGCCCTCCAGCTGGAGCAGGTGCTGCGCGAGCGTGAAGGCATCCGTGCCGCCGTGTTCCACGAAGGCATGTCCATCGTTGAGCGCGACCGGGCCGCAGCCTGGTTTGGCGAAGAGGACAGCGGCGCACAGGTGCTGCTCTGCTCTGAGATTGGCTCCGAGGGGCGTAACTTCCAGTTCGCCAGCCACCTGGTGATGTTCGATCTGCCGTTTAACCCGGATCTGCTGGAGCAGCGTATTGGCCGTCTGGACCGTATCGGCCAGGCGCATGATATCCAGATCCACGTGCCCTATCTGGAAAAAACCGCTCAGTCGGTGCTGGTGCGCTGGTTCCACGAAGGCCTCGACGCTTTTGAGCACACCTGCCCTACCGGTCGCACTATCTACGATCAGGTTCACAGCGATCTGATTGGCTATCTCGCCGCGCCGGAAGAGACCGACGGCTTCGATGAGCTGATCAAAACCTGCCGCGAGCAGCATGAGGCGCTGAAGGCTCAGCTGGAGCAGGGCCGCGATCGCCTGCTGGAGATCCACTCCAACGGCGGTGAAAAAGCGCAGGCGCTGGCAGAGAGCATTGAAGAGCAGGATGACGATACCGGACTGATCAGCTTTGCCATGAACCTGTTTGATATCGTGGGCGTCAACCAGGACGATCGCGGTGAGAACATGATCGTGCTGACCCCGTCCGATCACATGCTGGTTCCGGATTTCCCGGGCCTGCCGGAAGATGGTTGCACCATCACCTTTGAGCGCGACGTAGCTCTGTCGCGGGAAGATGCCCAGTTTGTTACCTGGGAGCATCCGCTGATCCGCAACGGTCTGGATCTGATCCTCTCCGGCGATACCGGTAGCAGCACCATTTCGCTGCTGAAAAACAAGGCGCTGCCGGTGGGCACCCTGCTGCTTGAGCTAATCTACGTCGTCGAGGCGCAGGCACCGAAGCAGCTTCAGCTTAACCGCTTCCTGCCTGCCACGCCGGTGCGTATGCTGCTGGATAAAAACGGCAATAACCTTGCCGCCCAGGTGGAGTTCGAAACCTTCAACCGCCAGCTGAGCGCGGTCAACCGCCACACCGGCAGCAAGCTGGTGAACGCGGTGCAGCAGGACGTGCACGCGATCCTGCAGCTGGGTGAAGCACAGATCGAGAGCGCGGCGAAGGCGCTGATTGCGGCGGCGCGTCAGGAGGCAGATGAACGTCTCTCGGCAGAGCTGTCACGCCTGGAAGCGCTGAAGGCGGTGAACCCGAACATCCGTGATGATGAGCTGGCCGCCATTGAGAGCAACCGTCAGCAGGTGCTCGATAGCCTTGCTCAGGCGGGCTGGCGTCTCGATGCCCTGCGTCTTATTGTCGTTACGCACCAGTAACAGGAACCCGTTATGTTGATGGAGCCCTACAATCCGCCGCAGTCGCCCTGGCTGGTCGTGTTATACCAGGACGAGCACATTATGGTGGTTAACAAGCCGAGCGGCCTGCTCTCCGTGCCAGGAAGGCTGGACGAGCACAAAGACAGCGTGATGACGCGCATTCAGCGCGACTATCCGTTGGCCGAGTCGGTGCATCGTCTGGATATGGCCACCAGCGGCGTTATCGTAGTGGCTCTGACCAAAGCCGCGGAGCGGGAGCTTAAGCGCCAGTTCCGCGATCGCGAGCCGAAGAAGCAGTACGTGGCCCGCGTGTGGGGACATCCGGAGAAGGCAGAGGGTCTGATCGATCTGCCGCTGATTTGCGACTGGCCGAACCGCCCGAAGCAGATGGTGTGCCATGAGACCGGGAAAGCGGCGCAGACCGAGTATGAGGTGCTGGAGTACGCGACGGATAACACCGCTCGTGTGCAGCTGAAGCCGATTACCGGGCGCTCGCACCAGCTGCGCGTGCATATGCTGGCGTTGGGCCATCCGATCCTCGGCGACCGCTTCTATGCCACGCCCGAGGCGCTGGCAATGGCGCCCCGTCTGCAACTTCACGCCGAGATGTTAACCATTACGCACCCAGCGTACGGCACCAGCATGACGTTTAAAGCGCCTGCCGATTTCTAGCAGGCGCGAGCCGGAGGGCGGGCGTTACTTTAGCCCGCTCACCAGCGTCTTGCGGCTCTCTTCCAGAGAGATAACACGGCTACATACCGCCTTGCCGAACTGCTCAAAGTCCGCTTCCTGATTCTTCCACTCGCTTTGAATGGCCGTTTGCAGGCCGCCGAGGCTGCCCATTACGCTCTGTAACGGATTACCGCCGCCTTTGAGTACCGCCTGAGCACCCATCTCGTTAATGCTGTCCTGCAGGATGCCGCCCATCGCCTGGTTCACCAGCTGCTGACCGTTGGCGCGTACCTCATCAATCGCCTTATAGTGAAACGCGAGGCCATCGCTGCGATGCTCCAGAATGCGGTTCATCTGCTCTTTCAGCTGCGCGTCGAGCTTGGTTAAGCGCCCGCGCATGTTGCTGCTTTGACCCACTTCCTTGGCGATGATCTTATCCAGCGCCACGCGGCCCTTTTCAACGCGGCTGCGCGCGCCCTCGTCGATCCACGGCAATGCGTTACGCAGATCGGCCTGGTAATCTTTCGCCTGCTCGCGCTGGGCCGCGCTGAGGCTATACTGCTTGCCGTTGAACATGACGTTGCCGTCTGGCGTCATCACCAGATTGCCGTTTTCGCCCACCACCTGCACGGTCTGCGGGTTGACGATCACATCGTCACGCGGGTTCACGCTACATTTGTATTCTGCCTGGGCAGTAAAGGCGGTTGCCGCCAGTGCCGCAGCCAGCAGCGCTTTACGCATCATAAAAACTCCTGTCCTGTAGAGACAAAACGGGCCGGCAATCGCCAGCCCCGATAGTGACTTAGTCCCACCAGACGTCGAAAAGTTCGCTGATGCGCACATCTTCAAAGCCGCGGCCTTCCAGCCAGCTACGCACGGTAGCCTGATGCTCCTCGGTACACTTGCCAATCTCCTGCTTGCAGATCAGCCCTTCCCAGACCCGGTAGCCGCTGCCGTCAAACGCCAGCTTGTTTGGCTCAATCACCTCGTTGATGAAGGCATCAACCGTCTGGTCGATCTGCTCCTCAGAGGTGCCCTCCGGGAAGCGCCAGGCGACGGAGAAGCCCAGCTCCTGGAATTCATCGATATGTAACTTCTTACGCAGACGACGGCTACGGTTCGTTGCCATTATTTTACCCTCTCGAACATTAAGTCCCATACGCCGTGGCCAAGACGATGACCACGCTGTTCAAATTTGGTTACCGGGCGCGTCTCCGGGCGCGGTACATAGTCGCCGCTCTCAGAGCGGTTTTGATATCCGTCGATAGCGGACATCACTTCCAGCATGTGCTCGGCGTAGGCTTCCCAGTCGGTCGCCATATGGAAAACGCCGCCCAGCTTCAGCTTGCCCTTCACCAGTTCGGCAAACGGCGTCTGCACGATACGGCGTTTATTATGGCGCGCTTTATGCCATGGGTCAGGGAAAAAGAGCTGCACCATGTTTAGCGAGTTGTCCGGGATCATCTTATGCAGCACTTCCACCGCGTCGTGACACATCACGCGCAGGTTCTCCACGCCCTCTTCGTGGGCATGAGCGAGGCATGCCCCCACGCCCGGAGAGTGGACTTCAATGCCGAGGAAGTTCTGATCTGGCCTGGCCTTCGCCATCGCCACCAGCGAGGTGCCCATACCAAAGCCAATCTCCAGGGTCACCGGCGCATCACGGCCAAACAGCGCGGTGAAATCCAGCGGCTGCTCGCTAAACTCAACGCCCATCACCGGCCAAAAGTTATCCAGCGCGTGCTGCTGCCCCTTGGTCAGACGGCCCTGGCGGCGGACGAAGCTGCGAATACGGCGCAGCGGGCGACCGTTTTCATCAAATTCGGGTGAAATGACGTCGTTGTTCATAGGTGTTTAGTCTGCTTGTGAGAGTGTTCGGGAAACGGGCATTATCCAAAGTTAATAGCCGGATGCAAGCACCGGAAAGTTCCGGTTTACAGCCCGGTGCCGCTGTGCTGCAATCTGGCCCCTTAATCATGCAATTCGGAACTCCTGCTTTGACCATGCACGCGTCTCAGTTTTCAGCCCAGGTGCTGGAGTGGTACGACAAATACGGGCGTAAAACCCTGCCCTGGCAAATTGAAAAAACGCCCTACAAAGTATGGCTCTCTGAGGTGATGTTGCAACAAACGCAGGTGGCGACGGTTATCCCCTACTTTGAGCGCTTTATGGCGCGTTTCCCAACCGTCACCGATCTGGCCCATGCGCCTATCGACGAGGTGCTGCATCTGTGGACCGGACTGGGCTACTACGCCCGGGCGCGCAACCTGCACAAGGCCGCGCAGCAGGTCGCTGACCAGCACGGCGGCGTGTTCCCTGATACCTTTGAGGAGGTTGCCGCTCTGCCGGGCGTCGGCCGCTCGACGGCGGGGGCGGTGCTCTCCCTTGCGCTCGGCAAACACTTTCCTATCCTTGATGGTAACGTGAAGCGCGTGCTGGCCCGCTGCTATGCCGTTGACGGCTGGCCGGGCCGCAAAGAGGTGGAGAAGCGCCTGTGGGAGATCAGCGAACAGGTCACGCCTGCCGAGGGCGTAGCGCAGTTTAACCAGGCGATGATGGATCTTGGCGCAACGGTTTGCACCCGTTCGAAACCGAAGTGTACGCTCTGCCCGCTGAATAATGGCTGTATCGCGTATGCCAACGAGAGCTGGGCGCAGTACCCAGGCAAAAAGCCGAAGCAGACGCTGCCGGAGCGCACCGGTTTCCTGCTGCTGATGCAGCACGGCGAGACGGTCTGGCTTGATCGCCGACCGCCGTCTGGCCTGTGGGGTGGCCTCTACTGCTTCCCGCAGTTCAGTGATGAAGCGGCCCTGCGCGACTGGCTGGCGCAGCGGCAGATTCAGGCCGATACTCTTACCGAGCTCAACGGATTTCGCCATACATTCAGCCATTTCCATCTGGATATTGTGCCAATGTGGCTTCCCGTGTCCTCCTTCACGTCATGCATGGATGAGGGAACAGGTCTCTGGTATAACTTAGCCCAGCCGCCGTCGGTGGGCCTGGCCGCGCCGGTAGAGCGCCTGTTACAACAATTACGCGCGGGCGCACCCGTTTAGCGCCGCGACATCACGAGGAATGACCATGAGCAGAACCATTTTTTGTACCTTCCTGGGCCGCGAAGCGGAAGGCCAGGACTTCCAGCTCTATCCGGGCGATCTGGGCAAGCGGATCTACAATGAGATCTCCAAAGAGGCCTGGTCCCAGTGGCAGCAGAAGCAGACCATGCTGATTAATGAGAAGAAGCTCAACATGATGAACGTGGAGCATCGCAAGCAGCTGGAAGAGGAGATGGTGAACTTCCTGTTCGAAGGGAAAGACGTACACATCGAAGGCTATAAGCCACAAGATTAAGGGCCTCGGCCCTTTTTTTGGAAAGAATAACGACTTAACACAACATACATCCAGGAATGATGAAAAAATATTTAGCGCTAGCCCTTATTGCGCCGTTGCTCATCTCGTGTTCCAGTTCCAATAAAAAGGGCGATAGCTATAACGAGGCCTGGGTAAAGGACACCAACGGTTTTGATATCCTGATGGGTCAGTTTGCCCATAACATCGAAAACATCTGGGGTTTTAACGAAGTTCTGATTGCCGGACCCAAGGACTACGTAAAGTATACCGACCAGTATCAGACCCGCAGCCACATCAACTTTGATGCCGGGACGATCACCATCGAGACCATTGCCGGTACCGAGCCGGCGGCGCATCTGCGCAAGGCGATCATCAAAACCCTGCTGATGGGCGACGATCCCGGCTCTATCGATCTCTACTCCGACGTTGATGATATCCAGATCTCTAAACAACCCTTCCTCTATGGCCAGGTGGTGGATAACAACGGCGAGGCGATCCGCTGGCAGTGGCGCGCCGAGAAATATGCCGACTACCTGCTGCAAAACCAGATGAAGAGCCGCACCAACGGCCTGAAGATTATCTACAGCGTGACCATTCACCTGGTGGCTAACCATCTCGATAAGCGTGCGCATAAGTACGTGGGCATGGTGCGTCAGTCGGCACGCAAGTATGGCGTAGATGAGTCGCTGATCCTCGCGATTATGCAGACCGAATCCTCGTTCAACCCCTATGCGGTCAGCCGCTCTGACGCGCTGGGCCTGATGCAGGTGGTGCAGCACAGCGCCGGGAAAGATGTCTTCCGGGCGCAGGGACGTTCCGGCATGCCGGACCGCAGCTTCCTGTTCGATCCCGCCAGCAATATCGATACCGGTACCGCCTATCTGGCGATGCTGAACAATATCTACCTCGCTGGCATCAGCAACCCGACCTCACGCCGCTACGCGGTGATCACCGCCTATAACGGCGGCGCGGGCAGCGTGCTGCGGGTCTTCTCTAACGATAAGGTGCAGGCGGCGAACATCATTAACACCATGTCGCCGGGCGACGTCTATGAGACGCTCACCACCCGTCACCCGTCGGCGGAGTCGCGCCGCTACCTCTACAAGGTGAATACGGCGCAGAAAGGGTATCGCGGGGGCAGGATTTAAGCCGCAATGAAACGCCGGGTGGCGCTGCGCTTACCCGGCCTACGCGTGCTGCATGACGTATCCGTATAAACGCTTTATGCCGTCGGGGTCGGTTTCACTGTAGACCCCTTGCAGCTCTGGCGAGAAGCCCGGCAGCAGGTTGCCCCCCTCCTCCAGCGCCAGGAAGTAGCGCTGCACTGCCCCACCCCAGATCTCACCCGGCACCACGCAGAGCACCCCCGGTGGATAGGGCAGCGCCCCCTCGGCGGCAATGCGCCCTTCCGCCTCGCTGATGCGCACCAGCTCGACGTTGCCGCGAATAAACTCGCTGTTGGCATCCTGCGGGTTCATCGCTACCGGCGGCAGACTCTGCTGGCGGAACATTGCCTTCTGCAGATCCTTCACGCCAAAGCTGACGTAGAGATCGTGCATCTCCTGACACAGCTCGCGCAGGGTATAGTCGCGGTAGCGCACCGGATACTTATTGAAGATGGTCGGCAGCACGTCCGCCAGCGGCGTATCATCCTCAATATGCTGCTCAAACTGACCCAGCATCGCGACCAGCTGGTTGAGTTTCTCCTCGCTTTCGGCAGGGGTCAGCAGGAAGAGGATCGAGTTGAGATCGCACTTCTCCGGCACGATGCCGTTCTCACGCAGATAGTGCGCCAGAATCGTGGCCGGGATACCAAACTCGCTGTACTCGCCGGTTTCCGCATCAATGCCCGGCGTGGTGAGCAGCAGCTTGCAGGGGTCAACAAAGTACTGCTCACGCGCATAGCCCTCAAAGCCGTGCCACGCCGCGCCCGGCTCAAAGCTGAAGAAGCGGCGCTCGCTGGCAATGGCGTGGGTGGGGTGATCCTGCCACGGTCGCCCCGCCACCTCCGGCGGCACGAAGGGTTTGATCATCTTGCAGTTAGCGATGATCGCTTTGCGCGCCTCAATGCCTACCGCCACGCACTCGGCCCACAGACGACGGCCGCTCTCCCCTTCGTGAATTTTGGCGTTTACGTCGAGGGCAGCGAACAGCGGATAGAACGGGCTGGTCGAAGCGTGAAGCATAAAGGCGTTGTTCAGCCGCTTGTGGGGGCAGAAGCGCGCCTGGCCACGCAGGTGGTTATCCTTCTTATGGATCTGCGAAGTCTGGGAGAAACCGGCCTGCTGCTTGTGCACCGACTGGGTCACAAAGATCCCCGGATCGTTCTCGTTAAGTTCGAGCAGCAGCGGCGAGCAGTCCGCCATCATCGGGATAAACTGCTCGTAGCCCACCCACGCGGAGTCAAACAGCACGTAGTCGCACAGCGCGCCGATCTTATCGATCACCTGCCGGGCGTTATAGATCGTGCCGTCGTAGGTGCCGAGCTGGATCACAGCCAGGCGGAACGGGCGTGGCGCATCGGCCTTTTCCGGCGCCACGGCGCGGATCTGCTCGCGCAGGTACGTTTCATCAAAGCAGTGGGCGTCGATCCCGCCGATAAAGCCGAACGGGTTGCGCGCTGCCTCCAGGTAGACCGGCGTAGCCCCCGCCTGAATAAGCGCTCCGTGATGGTTCGACTTATGGTTATTGCGATCGAATAGCACCAGATCGCCGCGCGTGAGCAGTGCGTTTGTCACCACCTTATTCGCCGCCGACGTGCCGTTGAGCACGAAGTAGGTTTTATCTGCGTTAAAGACTTTGGCGGCAAATTTCTGCGCGTGCTTGGCGGAGCCTTCGTGGATCAGCAGATCCCCCAGCTTGACGTCGGCGTTGCACATATCAGCGCGAAAGACGTTTTCGCCAAAGAAGTCAAAGAACTGGCGACCCGCCGGATGCTTCTTAAAGAACGCGCCATGCTGATGTCCCGGACAGGCAAAGGTGCTGTTATCCATCGCCACGTACTGGCTCAGGGTGTCAAAAAACGGCGGCAGCAGGTTCTCTTCATACCGGCAGGCGGCCGCTTCCAGCTCCAGCATCGCCTGCTCTTTGCCGTTAATCACCGCATCGACGCCCGCAGGCGTCTCTGCCTGCTCATCGGCAAACATAAACACCGGCAGATTGAAGCCCGTGCGCTTGAGCAGTGCAAGGATGCCGCTATGGCTATCCGCCCGCGTAATGACGACTGCCGCCACATCGGTAAAGTCCGTGTTGTCCAGCGTCACCACTTCCCGATGCGTGGAAAGCGTAGAGACCAGCTCGCGGCTGGCGGCAATTTTCATTGTTTTCATAAGCTATGGGTAACCGTTAGCCTCACCGCATGGTGAGAAAAGTAGAGATCGGGAACGTAGGGGTTAAGGATCGCATAAGTATGCGATGGGTCCGGCGAGCAAATTGATGTGTCATCTGGCAGCCCCCCGCATTAAGAACACCGAATTTCAAGAAGCGGCATAAGGAGAAATTTCGCGCAATAATGTCACTTTTAATCTACCCATGCAACCCACAATGAGTGCGTAAACAGAGGGGTTTTCCGGCATACTATGCAGTTAGGTAAATCGATACTTCAGGAGAAACAGCGTGCTAACCGGACCCTTTATAAATGCCGCCGCCGTGCTGATTGGCGGGACGATTGGTGCTGTTCTGAGCCAGCGGTTGCCGGAGCGAGTGCGTACCTCTATGCCCGCTATCTTTGGCCTCTGCTCGCTGGGGATTGGTATTCTGCTGGTGGTGAAGTGCGTTAACCTGCCGGTGATGGTGCTGGCGACGCTGCTCGGCACGCTGATTGGCGAGATATGCTACGTTGAGCGCGGGATCGGCGGTGCGGTGAACGGCCTGCGTCGGCTGATGCAGCGCGGCGGCAAGCAGGACGCCCCTGCCCCCCATGAAACCTTTATCCAGAGCCTGGTAGCGATCATCATCCTGTTCTGTGCCAGCGGCACCGGGATTTTCGGCGCGATGCGCGAGGGGATGACCGGTGATGCCAGCATCCTGATCGCTAAAGCTTTTCTCGATTTCTTTACCGCGGTGATTTTTGCTACCTCGCTGGGCATTGCAGTCGCGGCGATCTCTGTGCCAATGCTGCTGATCCAGCTCAGCCTGGGTGCCTGCGCCACGCTGGTGATGCCTCTGACCACGCCCGCAATGATGGGCGACTTCACCGCCGTCGGCGGGATCCTGCTGCTGGCTACCGGGCTGCGGATCTGCGGCATCAAGATGTTTGCCGTCGCCAATATGCTGCCCGCGCTGGTGATCGCCATGCCGATCTCCGCCGCCTGGAGCGCATTTTTTGCCTGAAAACGGGTGCAGGAGCGGCAAAGTGGTGATAGATTGTGCAGTCTGCAACGATTTAAATAAATTTCGTTGACGACACGAGGCGAATCGGTTTTAATGCGCCCCGTTGCCCGGATAGCTCAGTCGGTAGAGCAGGGGATTGAAAATCCCCGTGTCCTTGGTTCGATTCCGAGTCCGGGCACCACTATTCAGAAGAACCCGCCTAAAAGGCGGGTTTTTTGCTTTTGTCAGGCCGCAGCCTTCATCAAACTTCGCTCAGGCACTCATCGCATCCCTGTGACCCGCCCTGTAGGCCAGCGCAAGCGCTGTTAACCGCGTTCATCGTTAGTACAAGTACCTCTATTTAAAAACATTGCCCTAAAGATGTTTTTTTGCTTTAAGTATTCCTAAAAATCTCTAGGTATCCTAGAAAATGGGGTATATAAAAAGCGTGAAGTAAAACTTCTATCACATGCCCAATGAATAATAAAATATGACTCTAAAAATTCCATTATCCGAAATGATTTAGTGCTAAAAAACGTCATTCCGGTCATAGATCCATTGCAGCAAAAAAACCTTCAACTAGCTGGGTTTATAAACAATTCAAGAGGCTCATCTTTCCTAGGGAAGCATTGCAAAAGCCAAATGACACATCCCTTTTAAATAATTACAACTCAAGAAGCCCCCCTATCTCTTTTCATTGATTAGGTTAAGCCCACAAAACACCCAAATAGCTATTCCATCGAAATACAAAAGAGCCATTAAATTTGTGAAGCCGCTCATGCAAGTTATATAATGAATATGCTAAACGCACCTAAATCCAGTAGAAATAATTTAATTATAAATATGCCATTCAAGTCCTTATACAAAACAAAGCTTTAATTTTCTTTCATTATTGCAGGCCTGACATAACAGCCGCGGAATTGATAATCGCCATATTCCTCACGCAGTTCAGAGTCAACTTCGACAAAGATTCGGTCATATAGATGATTGATCGGCTCGTTATCTTGAGCTTTGACAAAACATATGCCTTGCCCGCACGAAACTGCTACTGTAGAAAAACGAAAATTTACTTGCCAGACGGCTACTAGGTTTGGATCAAGATGATATTTCATACTCCCTCCTCAGCTTATTAAAATGGTCAGAACAGGCGTTCAAATCGGCAAAAAAGTATGATAGTGCTAACATTTTTTGAAATATGAATTAATCCTCCTTTACCAGGAAATAGTCAGCCACTTCATCTTTCCGTCAAGCCAATATCATGCCTTTCATTTTTTATGACATAAAGAAAGAAAAGCGCATAGCGCAATACTTTTATGGGATTTTGTGTTATGAGCAAGCCATTAAACATCTCCATTAATAAGCCGTTTTTTGTAGTAAGCAAAGCAGAACATGCGCAGGCATTAAAAAGGGAAGGAGCACTAGCGTTAACTTCATATTTTCCTCACTATCATCGGGACCATACATCATAAAATTGTAGCGATTATATTTGCGTAGTACGCTTATAAATGAGTGTATTTTTTAGCTAACCCCATCTCAAAAAAAGTGGGGTAGACTGCTGTCAACATCATTAAAAAGGAGAAAAGATGAACCAGCCAACAGCGTTACAACCACAGCCACTGGAGTGGGGACACGGTCCACGCACCTTTGAGGTCTTTCTGGAACCCACCTGCCCTTTCTCAGTAAAAGCCTTTAACAAGCTGGACGCGCTGCTCAGGCATGTCGGGGAAGATAAGGTCACGGTAAAAATTCGCCTGCAGTCGCAGCCGTGGCATATCTACTCTGGATTAATTGTCCGCTATATCCTTGCCGCTTCAACGCTGCCGAACGGCAGAGAAGCCGCGCATAAAGTCATGCAGGCCATAGCGGATCGTCGGGAAGAGTTTGAGTTTACCGATCACTGTCGCGGCCCTAACCTGGATGTTACGCCAAAGCAGATGTTAGAGCGTCTCAGAGAGTACAGTGGGGTTGACGCCCGCGAGCCTTTTGACCGCGCCGATTTACAAAACATGATTAAGTGGCACTGCAAGTATGCCCGCCAGAACGGTGTCCATGTCTCGCCGACCTTTATGGTCAACGGGCTGGTGCAGGCCGATCTGGGCAGCGGTGACGAGGTGGGTGTCTGGGCCGAGCGCATCCTTGCCTGACGCACAGTTGTACGCCTAACGCCTGCTACACTGCTTATCACATCAATGAAAGGGGAATCGCTATGTCAGAGAATAACTATCAGCCACCTAAAGTCTGGGCGTGGGATAAATCCGGCGGCGGCGCGTTTGCCAATATCAACCGCCCGATCTCTGGTCCGACGCACGAAAAAACGCTGCCGGTGGGCAAACACCCGCTGCAGCTCTACTCCCTCGGCACACCGAACGGTCAGAAGGTCACTATTCTGCTGGAGGAGCTGCTGGAAAAAGGCGTCAGCGAGGCGGAGTATGATGCCTGGCTGATTCGCATCGGCGAGGGCGATCAGTTCTCAAGCGGTTTCGTTGAGGTCAACCCCAACTCGAAAATCCCGGCACTGCGCGACCATAGCACCACGCCGCCGACCCGTGTTTTTGAGTCCGGTTCTATTCTGCTCTACCTGGCTGAGAAGTTCGGCTATTTCCTGCCAACCGATCCGGCAGGCCGTGCCGAAACGCTGAACTGGCTCTTCTGGCTGCAGGGTTCAGCTCCGTTCCTCGGTGGCGGTTTCGGCCATTTCTATAGCTATGCGCCGGTAAAAATTGAGTACGCCATCAACCGCTTTACGATGGAGGCCAAGCGCCAGCTCGACGTGCTCGACAAGCAGCTTGCCGAACACAGGTTTGTGGCGGGGGATGAATATACCATTGCCGATATCGCCATCTGGCCGTGGTACGGCAACGTCGTGCTTGGCAATGTTTACGACGCGGCAGAGTTTCTCGACGCAGGCAGCTATAAAAACGTGCTGCGCTGGGCGAAGGAGGTTGCTGAACGTCCCGGCGTACAGCGCGGCCGCATCGTTAACCGTGTTAACGGGCCGCTCAACGAGCAGCTGCACGAGCGCCACGACGCCAGCGACTTTGCGAATAACACGCAAGATAAACGCCAGGCCTAACGCTTTCCGACCGGGCATTTCCCGCCCGGTCGCTTTTTGAAATCGATTACGTTTCCTCTTTTTTACCTGCTGTATTTACAACAAAAAAATAACTAGTAAGAATAGTTTTTATTTACACCTAATCGGCCGGTATGTCTGAACTCGCGCTTAAGCAGCAGATCCAGAATCTGAAGAAGCACAACGCCCGTCTGGTGCGGCTGGCGCGTGACGCCCGCAGCAAACTCAGCGCGGCGCTGGACGGTACCGGCCTCTGTCTGTGGCAGCTGGACGTGCCCAGCGGCAAGCTGATCATCTATAACCGTCGCTGGGGATCGATGCTGGGCTACCAGCCGAAAGAGCTCAACGCCCGCTTTGAGGTCTGGAAAGAGCATTTGCATCCGGACGACAGAGAGCGGGTGCTGGATGCCTTTTACGGTCATCTGTACGGGAAAACCCCTTTCTACGAAGCGCTGCACCGCATGCAGCATAAAAACGGCACCGTGACCTGGGTACTTGATCGGGGGCGCGTCAGCGAGTGGGATGATAGCGGCCAGCCGCTGAAGGTCACCGGTACACATATCGATATGACCAAAGAGAAGCAGTACGAGGAGCAGCTCGCCCTGCTGGCGAACCACGATCCACTCACCGGTCTTGCCAACCGTCATGCCCTGATTCAGCATTTCGAGGCGTTAAAGATGGCGGGGGCGCTCTGCGTGGCGTTTATCGATCTCGATGATTTTAAAAACGTGAATGATACTTTTGGCCACCGTAGCGGCGACGAGCTGCTGATACAGCTTAGCCAGCGTCTGCGTGAGACCTGCCCGCCGGGAACGATCGTTGGGCGGCTTGGCGGGGATGAGTTTGTGCTGCTGCTGCCCTTTATGCTGAGTGATATGCAGGTTAGCGATGCCGCTCGCGACTGTTTGCAGGTGGCCCTGACGCCGTTTGAGTTGAACAACGGCACGGCGAACGTCGGTGCCTCTATCGGTATTGAGCAGGTGTTACCGCAGGACGATTTTGTCAATGCGCTGGTGCGTGCCGACCAGGCGATGTATCAGATCAAGCATGCCGGTAAAAACGGTGCAGCACTGGGTGCCACACCGCTAACTGACTTTTTTAATGGCGCTTAGAACGCGACCCACTCATCATCTGTAGGGCCAGCAACGGCCGCACGGCGTAAGGCAGGCGTGTTGGTGCCCACGGCTTCGCTCTTCTGCTCATTGGCGGAGAGACGGAACCGCTGTACCGAACGCTGTAGCTCTTCGGTCTGACGCTCAAGCGCTGCCGCTGCTGCAGAGACCTCTTCAACCAGCGAGGCGTTTTGCTGCGTAACGCTATCCATCTGGGTAATCGCGACGCCAACCTGGGAGATGCCTTTGCTCTGCTCGGCGGAGGCGTTAGCAATTTGCTTCATGATGGTGGTCACTTCCGTCACCGCGCGCAGAATGCCTTCCATGGTTGTACCGGCGTCGTTAACCAGCTGCGCCCCTTTATCGACCCGGCTAACGGAATCAGCGATCAGCGACTCGATCTGTTTCGCCGCATCGGCGCTGCGGCTGGCAAGGTTACGTACCTCACCGGCCACGACGGCGAAACCACGTCCCTGCTCGCCCGCGCGTGCCGCTTCTACCGCCGCGTTGAGCGCCAGGATATTGGTCTGGAAAGCGATACTGTTAATCACCGTGGTGATCTCAGCGATCTTTTTCGAGCTATCGGAGATGCCGGTCATAGTGCCGATCACCGCCTCGACCAGCTCGCCGCCTTTACTCGCTCGCGTTGAGGCAACGTCAGCAAGTTCGCTGGCCTGGCGCGCGTTGTCCGCATTCAGCTTCACCGTCGCGGTCAGCTGCTCCATGCTGGCTGCCGTCTCTTCCAGGGCCGCCGCCTGCTCTTCGGTACGGGAAGAGAGATCGTTATTGCCGCTGGAGATTTCGGTCGCGCCGCGCCAGATGTTGTCGCTGCCCTGGCGGATAGTGCTGACCGCTTCACGCAGGCTATCCTGCATTGCACGCAGCAGCGGTACCAGCTGGCCGACACAGTTACGGCCAAGATCCTGCACCGGCTGGCTGAGATCGCCCTGAGCGATGATGCGGAAATGTTCCCGGATGATGGCCAGCGGTTTTACCAGCATGTTCACCAGATAGCGATCGGTAAACAGCAGGATCAGTAGGCCGAGGATCACCGCGGTCAGGATCAGGATGCGGGTGACGCTGGTCTGCCCGTCAACCATCACGCGCGTCTCGTCCAGACGTGCGCTGGCGGCGTTATTAAAGGCTTCTGCCGATGCGCCAAAGGCGCGGCTCAGCGCAGGAGTTACGTTATTTGCCTGCTGGCGATAAGCGTCCAGCGAGCCCTGTTGTGCCAGCTGAACCTGCGGCGTTACGCCCTGATCCAGCAGCGCCTGCCAGTTGGCAATGGCCTGGGCAGAGACCTTCTCATCCATAGGGCCTGGCGAGATGGCTTTCAGCGCATCCAGCTTGCTTTTCATGTTGTCCAGCGCCAGCTCGACCTGGCTGAAGTCCGCGTTGCCGCCGGCGGCTTTTGTCTCCAGCGTGCGGGAGAGGCGGGTCACTACGCGAAAGTATTGATCGTTGCCCTGGCTGAGCAGCGTCATCTGGTTAACCAGCTGACGATCAATCTCATTGCCTTCCGCCACCTTTGAGAGCGAAAAGACGCTATACAGTCCGACGCCGGACCACATCAGGCAAAAGACGCCGAGGATAACCAGCATCACCAAACGAATGGTGAAGTTTTGCAGCATGCGCATAATTAATTCCTTGCCGATAAGGGGGATACTTCTTGTCGCAAGCGACTTAGCAGAGTTATCGGCATATAAATTACAATATGTAGAGTAATGCGTAATTTTTTTGATCAAAAAACGCGCCATGGGTTGTCTTGCTTACAACAAGGCATGGCGAACCATAATAGTGCGCACCCTGCATTTATGCCTATAATTTTAGAAGAAAAAATAGATCATTAAGAATTATCTTAAACTCAAGTTACTGAAAAGTAAGCACAAAAAATGTCAGGCTTCAGGGTTGTTCATAAAAGCACTTTTTACCCTGATCTGCTTCCACACTAACAGTAATAAAATATCATTTACTAATAACTTAAAAATTTAAAAGCCTTTTAAAATATTAAATAGCGCATATCAAAAAACGCCAAAAATATTTGTTGCGTAATTTACCGCATACCTATTCTGCTTATTTACGCTAAGCCTTGTGGAGTTAACCTGACTATTTATCTAATACGTTAAGAAAAGGAGGATCTCACCATCAAGCCGCGCCCCTGCTCGCTTCGCACCTCCAGGAGAGGGACTGACAGAGCACCACAATCTGTTTACGCCGAAGATACTCGTAGAAAAGAGACTATTTGCCTCACTGGAAAACGTTGCTGGCGCAGCAGAATGCGATCACGGAATGCGGTATTTTAGCAGTGCTAAACAGTTCCTTAACTTTACTATTTCGTGGGTAACATCTGATTAATTCTATGATGACGCGCGGTTATCGTTTAAGAGCAACCGAGGGAGGAACCGGCAGCTCAGCGAGTCAGAGCGTAAAATGGGAAAGTTACGCACCAGGATGTAGGTAAGTTGATCGTCCTGATGCACAGCAACCCACTCTAGCGGGCGGAGGTTAATCCATGCCAGGATGAGCGTGCCCCGCGATGCAGGCGGCAATCCCATATTTTTTGAGGGAAAATTTCATAATGCGCCAGCGATCTCCATTGTCGTTTCCATTCAAGATGTTAAATCTTATAGGGGATCATTTTTCCGTCTTTCAGCGTATATGCATCATTATCGGTGGTAAAAATAACGGTGCCTTCAACGGTATTATCAACACTAAAAACAAAGTTTTTTTCGATGCACTTTTTCTTGGTTTTCATATCGCTAAAGCAGAACAGATCGAATGCGTCTTCTTTATAGCCATCCCCAAAATCCCAGAATAAGATGGAGTACAGTCCGTACGGGCCGGGTCGGGGAAAGCCATATTTCGCCTTTAGCTCATCGGCATGCGCCAGCCACCACGCAATTTTGCCTCTATCCGTCAGAGGAAAGTTACGCACCAAGATATAGGCAAATTCATCGTGCTGATGCACGGCAACCAGTTATACCGGGCGAAGGTTAATCCATGCCAGTAAGAGCACCGCCATAATGCAAGCGACAATCCCGCATTTCTTGAGAGACAATTTCATAACGTGCCAGCGATCTCCATTATCGTTTCCATTCAAGATGTTAAATGTTATAGGGGACGATTTTTCCGTCTTTCTGCGTATATTTATCAACATCAGTAGTAAAAACAACGGTGCCGTCACGCGTATTATTAACCCTAAAAAGAACGTTTTTTTCGATACAGTTTTTCCTGGTTTTCATATCGCTAAAGCATAAAAGATCAAAATCATCGTCCTTGTAACCTTCTCCGAAATCCCAGAAAGAGATGGAGTACAGTCCGTATGGGCCGGGCCGGGGTATGGCGTACTTTGCCTTTATCTCCTCGGCGTGCTCCAGCCACCACGCAATTTTGCCTTTATCAGTCAGGGGGAAGTTATGCACAAGAACATAAGTAAATTCATTGTGCTGATGCACGGCAACCAGCTCTACCGAGCGGAGGTTTATCCATGTCAGCAACAGCGCTCCCGCTATGCAAGCGACAATCCCGCATTTTTTGAGAGACAATTTCATAACGTGCCAGCGATCTCCATTGTCGTTTCCATTCAAGATGTTAAATCTTATAGGGGACGATTTTTCCGTTTTTCAGCGTATATTTATCAAGATCAGTAGTAAAAACAACGGTGCCGTCACGCGTATTATTAACCATAAAAACAAAGTTTTTATCAACGCAGTTTTTCTTGGTTTTCATATCGTTAAAGCATAAAAGATCAAAATCATCTTCCTTATAGCCGTCCCTGAAATCCCAGAAAGAGATGGAGTACAGACCGTATTCGTCGGGCCGGGGAAAAGCGTATTTCACTTTCAACGCATCGGCATGAGCCAACCACCATGCAATTTTGCCCTTATCGGTCAGGGGGAAGTTATGCACTAAGATGTCAGCAAAATTATTATCCTGATGCACAGTAACCACCTCTACCGGGCGGAGATTAAGCCATGCCAGCAACAGCACTCCCGCGATACAAGCGACAATCCCGCATTTTTTAAAAGATAATTTCATAGCGTGCCAGCGATCTCCATTGTGGTTTCCATCTCGGTAATAAAGGGTCTGTGAGCCATGGCACTGTACCGCTGCAGGACAAACCACAGACGGAAAAAACGCCACTGGCGAAACTCCCAATTCAAAATATCAACATCATCGAGTCCAAAGTGATCCTGAATGCGATAATGGACTGAGGCTTTCCAACTTGTGGCACTAAAAACCAGAGAAGTAATCGTGATGTGTGTGGCCCAAGTGTCATGTACGGTGATTCCCAGTCCGTTAGCCCTATCCTCAAGACGATCGAATTTCGGTAAACGTCCATGCAAAATGTTAGTTGTAATGAATGACTTTGAAGAGGCCAAAAAAGTTTTATTTGGCTTGTTAATATTGGCATCTAAGGCACTTTTTATCCTTGTTAGCGTGTTATTCTCTGAGCTGTCCTGAGTGATTTGCTCCCTAAGCGCCTGATTCAACAGCGGTGAACGGAAGACCTGCCCGTGACCGTTTTGCAGATGATCAATCATCTCATTTATCACATAGCGATACGGCCCATACAGCGAAAACGGCATATGGGAGAGCGAACGCATCTCATTAAACATACGTCGAATACACTCCTCACGGCTCAACATTACTCGTTTCGGTAACGGTTGATAGAGGGGAACGTGAACGCTATTCCCTGGAAGCTGTTGCAGAGTATAGGGGTCTACCAGGGTTGAAACATCGGTGAGTCCATAGTACGTCATCAGGCGATGGGCGTTGAGATCGCCGTAACGCATATCGGGGGCCTGATAATCATCCATTTTATTCTGTGTTTCATACACCACACAGGGAAAATGCTGCACCTGCGATGCAGCAGGCGTATCTACTACTCTGTCGTCCATGAATTGTTCACCCCTTCCTATGACATGTAATAGGTCTTATTAACCATATGAATATAAAGGTTATTATAGAGATTTAGGACGAGGATTTTTTGACATAAGTTGCTTAAATTTCACTTAAGCAACTTAGATGTGGCGCGTCTGGCTGGAGACACGGTGAGGGTGGATTGCTGGGTCAGCCACCAGAGCGGTTACTCTACGGGGAAGGTTGTTACCTGATTGGGATCGACATCCGGACGCTGATACTCAGGCCACACCAGCGCGACCAGCGTCGGGTAGGCCTCAAGGCTAAATTCCCGAAAGCACTGGCGTAAATTGAGCACGTCCAGATCGGCATGGGAAACCTTCTCACCGTTAAGACAGCGTTTTTTTATATTGTCATAATAACGATACACCGCCGAATTGAGATCGCTACAGCGGCGCTGCGCTTCAAATAAGCCCGGCGTGCGGTTCAGATCCGCCATGTTCATTCGCTTAATAGTGGCGTGGAGAAAATCAATATATTCATGGTTTATGCGCCAGTACCAGACGGGGGTAATGGCATTCATCAGCATAGAAAAATGATCTTCCCCCTCCTCTTTTGTTAAGGGTTCGGGGCCGTAATCGGGACTTATCTCTGCCTCTGGCGAGCTTTCATTGAACCCACGCATCATTAAAAGTACGCCACCGGTAAGCAGCAGCAGGGCAATAACAGAATAAAAGATACTGTTCATCAGCGGGCTCCATTTTTTTTGATTTTAAAATTGCTCCATGATATTGTCAACGACACTCACGCCCTAACCTTCTCCACCTCGTTGAAATAACAGGATATTATCGATGCTGCCCGAGAACCTTGTCCCGGCACGTTTTCACGTTTGCACGGAGAAAACAGACGCGGGAGAAGCAGAAAAAGATGTCAATTTAGCCCAGGGGAAAACAACGCTCGCAGATTATGAAAGCGATATATTAACTAACGTGAACCCTACCCGGCAATCACGTAATATGTTGCTGGAAGAGCGTGACCGTCATATAAAAGACAGGCTATACCGGGTGGTAAAAATTGAATGCTTTCGTCGGTTGCTAAACGATCTCCAGGGCGCAGGCGACATCGACCCACAGCTTTTAAGTCAAATAATCGCAAAAAAAACCAGTGAGATTAATGATGCTGGAAATGAAATTTGGCTTAATCTCATCACCCACGAAAAAGATATGCCTATGTTTTATACGCTACAGGACGATTCGCGTGGATAAAGAAATTAAGAATAACAATGTCTATTTGACTTTAGATGAGACAAAAACGGATGAATTTATCTTAAAGCAAAATCTGGATGCGTTAATTCAAAATAAAAATGAGACGATTCAGCGTATTGCCAGAGAGTCAGTCTCTATCCCGGCGGCATTGATAAAGCTGAAGTGGCAGAACCGCCGTGAGATCTATGCCCTACAGGTTAAAGAGGAGATCTACGGCGCGGCAATCAATGAAATTATCGCCCTCTGTCCCGACCTGGAGGAAAAGATCATGACAACGCTGGAAACAAACTACCAGCACATCCTGGAGCGTGAAGCCGCCACGCTACGGCTCACTCGCAAACTTGCTGATGGCGAGTATCGCACCGGCAACGTCAATGTGGTTGCACTTCCTGAAGAGCAGGAAAGCATGCCTGCGCGCCCCTCTACCTCCTCCAAACCATAACCTCGCAAGAGCTTAGGCCGCGATCGCTAGCCATAGGAAATCGTCCGAATCGCCTGCATTTCCCCTATAAGCATCTATCCTTAATCAGGATGTATCACAGATGGAGACGACTTATGGCAAACGACCAGACGAAAATTCAGGATCCCACTACACAGTATTACACTGAGGGATTTCCGAAGCAGAAACAGCCCGCGCCAGGGGTGCAGGCTAAAATGGATCCCGTCCCAGACTGTGGCGAGAAGAGCTATGTAGGTAGCGGCCGCCTTAAGGATCGTAAGGCACTGGTGACAGGGGGCGACTCCGGCATCGGACGCGCTGCCGCCATCGCTTACGCGCGTGAAGGCGCTGATGTGGTTATCAACTACCTGCCCGCTGAGGAAGAGGATGCGCAGGAAGTCAAAGCGCTGATTGAAGCGGAAGGGCGCAAAGCGGTGCTGATCCCAGGCGATCTGACCGATGAAGCCTTTACCCGCTCCTTGGTTAACCAGGCGCGCGATGCGCTGGGTGGTTTAGATATCCTGGCGCTGGTTGCCGGTAAACAGACCGCCGTGGAAGATATTGCCGATCTTACCTCAGAGCAGTTTGAGCAGACCTATAAAACCAACGTCTTCTCGCTGTTCTGGATCACGCAGGAGGCGCTGAAGTTCCTGCAGCCGGGTGCCAGCATTATCACCACCTCCTCGGTGGAAGCCTACCAGCCAAACGCGACCCTGTTGGACTATGCCTCTACCAAGGCGGCAATCCTAAACTTTACCCGCGGGCTGGCAAAACAGGTGGCCGAGAAAGGCATTCGTGTGAACAGCGTTGCCCCAGGTCCAGTCTGGACTGCGCTGCAGATCTCCGGTGGCCAGCCGCAGGAGAAGCTGCCGCAGTTTGGCCAGTCTACACCGCTGAAACGCGCCGGGCAGCCTGCTGAGGTCGCTGCTGTTTACGTCTACCTGGCAAGCCAGGAGTCGAGCTACGTGACTGCCGAAGTACACGGTGTCACTGGCGGAATGCATTTGAGCTAGTTTTGTAGGCAATAAAAAAGGGGGCCGCCATGGCCCCCTTCTCCTTGTCTGAACACCGCGCTTATTTGGCGCGCGTGACCTCTTCACCCACCAGACCAATCTTCAGATAGCCTGCCTGATGCAGAGTGTCCATCACCTTCATCATCGTTTCGTAATTGACGGTTTTATCCGCCCGGAAGAAGACGGTGGTGTCCTTCTTACCTTCGGTCAGGCTATTCAGCGCGTTAACCATCGTCTCTTCGGTCACCGGATCGTTACCGATAAACATGCTGTTATCCGCTTTCACCGACAGGTAGATCGGCTTCTCCGGACGCGGTTGCGGCTGACTGGAAGAGGCCGGTAGGTTTACCTTCACATCAACGGTGGCCAGCGGGGCCGCCACCATGAAGATGATCAGCAGCACCAGCATGACGTCGATAAACGGCGTCACGTTGATCTCATGCATTTCACCGTTATCGTCCAGATTTTCATTAAGACGCATTGCCATACGGAATTAACCTAAACGTAATTTCTGTGCGGAGTGAACCGGCGCAGCCGACGGGCTGGCAGCCAGGTCGAGATCGCGGCTCTGCAGCAGCAGCACCTGCGCGGCGACATCGCCCAGCATGGCTTTATAGCCGCCGATAGAGCGAGCAAAAATGTTGTAGATCACAACGGCCGGAATAGCAGCCACCAGACCGATAGCCGTTGCCAGCAGCGCCTCGGCGATGCCGGGTGCCACGACAGCGAGGTTAGTGGTCTGCGTCTGGGCGATACCGATAAAGCTGTTCATGATGCCCCATACGGTACCAAACAGGCCGATAAACGGTGAGATGGCCCCAATGGTAGCGAGGAAGCCGTTACCGCGCCCCAGATGCCGGCCCACAGCGGCGACGCGACGCTCCAGACGGAAGCCGGTACGCTCTTTGATGCCTTCGTTATCTTCCGAGCCAGCGGAGAGCTCAAGCTCGTTCTGCGCTTCATTCAGCAGCAGCGTGCTCAGGCTGTTGGCGTGGAAACCGGCTGCGATTTCGCTTGCTTGATCCAGCGTGCGCGCTGCGCTTAACAGCTTCTGCTCGCGCTTAAGGCGGCGCTTATGTGAGAACATCTCCACGCTTTTGCTGAAGAAAATGGCCCAGGTAACTACGGACGCCAGAATCAAACCAATCATCACCAGCTTCACGACGATATCGGCATGGTGATACATACCCCAAACGGAGAGATCCGTCTGCATCAAATTATTACCCACTCTGTATCTCCGGACGCAAATCACAAAATCTTGGCGTAATAATATCAAAACAGCATCGAATTGATAGTAGTTCTCATTAGTATTTACATACTGGCCTAATTTTGACAAAGTTTCCTTGCGCTTACGCAGTAAAAAAGGCGGTAAAGGTAATTTTCAGAGTTTTCGATTCAACATCGTATTAAAAAAATTTCGCTCTCCCTGTGCTTACAGGGGCCAATTTACCTCCTGCCGTGGTAGTCTGGACATCCAGACGTATAAAAATCAGGGTAGCGTGAAGATGACAGCGAAGCACATTGATACCGCGCTGGTAAATGCCGGACGCAGTAAAAAATACACCCAGGGTTCAGTAAACAGCGTGATCCAGCGCGCCTCGTCGCTGGTCTTTGACACGGTGGAAGCCAAGAAGCAGGCAACGCGCGGTCGGGCCAAAGGCGAACTGTTCTACGGTCGCCGGGGAACGCTGACTCACTTCTCCCTGCAGGAAGCGATGTGTGAGCTCGAGGGTGGCGCAGGCTGCGCGCTCTTCCCCTGCGGCGCGGCCGCCGTGGCAAATACTCTCCTCGCCTTTGTTGAGCAGGGCGACCATGTCCTGATAACTAACACTGCCTATGAGCCAACGCAGGACTTCTGTACCAAAATTTTAGCGAAGCTCGGCGTTACGACCGGCTGGTTCGATCCGCTGATCGGTGCGGATATCGCTAATTTGATCCAGCCCAATACAAAAGTGGTGTTTCTCGAAGCGCCCGGCTCTATCACCATGGAAGTCCACGACGTTCCGGCGATTGTGGCGGCGGTCAGACGCGTGGCCCCAGAGGCGATCATCATGATCGACAATACCTGGGCGGCGGGCATCCTGTTTAAGGCGCTGGAGTTTGGAATCGATATCTCCATCCAGGCCGGAACCAAGTACCTGATTGGTCACTCGGATGCGATGGTTGGCACGGCGGTGTCCAATGCCCGCTGCTGGGATCAGCTGCGCGAGAATGCCTATCTGATGGGCCAGATGGTGGATGCGGACACCGCCTACATGACCAGCCGCGGCTTGCGCACTCTGGGCGTGCGCCTGCGTCAGCACCAGGAGAGCAGCCTGGCGATTGCCGAGTGGCTGGCGACGCATCCGCAGGTGGCGCAGGTGAACCACCCTGCCCTACCGGGCAGCAAGGGCCATGAGTACTGGAAGCGGGACTTTACCGGCAGCAGCGGTCTCTTCTCATTTGTGCTGAACAAACGCCTGAGCAACGACGAGCTGGCGGCCTATCTGGATAACTTCAGCCTGTTCAGCATGGCCTACTCCTGGGGCGGCTTTGAGTCACTGATCCTCGCTAACCAGCCGGAGCAGATTGCCGCCATCCGTCCTGAGGGAGAAGTTGACTTCACCGGGACGCTAATCCGCGTACATATTGGTTTAGAAAACGTTGACGATCTGATGGCTGATTTAGCGGCAGGATTCGAGCGTATCGTGTAAAGTGTATGAGGCTGGTACAAATTTAGACAAAACCAGTGGAATTGTCTGCATTTCTTGCGCTAACGATCAAGGTGCTGCGGGCATTTCAGGAGTACAATAAGCCTTAATTACGCGGTTCCACAGGAATGTCCATGGCTGTTATTCAAGAAATTATCGCTGCGCTCTGGCAACACGATTTCGCAGCGTTAGCTAATCCACATGTTGTTGGCGTTGTTTACCTGGTTATGTTTGCGACGCTGTTTTTGGAAAATGGACTGCTTCCTGCCTCATTCCTGCCCGGCGACAGCCTGCTGCTGCTGACCGGGGCGCTGATCGCCCGCGGCGTGATGGACTTTGTCCCGGCGCTGGTGATCCTGACCACTGCCGCCAGCCTTGGCTGCTGGCTGAGCTATATCCAGGGCCGCTGGCTCGGTAATACGCGGGTGGTTAAGGGCTGGCTGGCGCAGCTGCCGGCCAAGTATCACCAACGTGCCACCTGCATGTTTGACAGGCATGGCCTGCTGGCATTGCTGGCCGGGCGCTTCCTCGCCTTCGTGCGCACCCTGCTGCCGACCATGGCCGGTATCTCCGGGCTGTCAAACCGTCGTTTTCAGCTGTTTAACTGGCTGAGCGCCCTGCTGTGGGTAGGCGTGGTTACCGGCCTCGGCTATGCCCTGAGCATGATCCCCTTCGTGAAGCGTCATGAAGATCAGGTCATGACCTTCCTGATGATCCTGCCGGTATTCCTGCTGATCGCCGGGCTGCTGGGCACGCTGGTGGTGGTGATTAAGAAGAAATACTGCAACGCGTGATCTCTTCATTAGGGTAAAAGCCGGATGGCGCTGTGCTTATCCGGCCTGGATCGTCCTCATACCCCTCTAATCCTTGCTGCATCCTCTCCCGGCGTCACGCCAAAGTAGCGCTTGAACTCGCGACTGAACTGCGAAGGGCTTTCATAGCCAACGCGTATCGCCGCCGCACTGGCCTTCATACCGTCGTGGATCATTAGCATTCGCGCCCGATGCAGGCGGTAGGTCTTCAGATATTGCAGCGGCGAGGTGCTGGTCACCGATTTAAAGTTATGGTGAAACGCCGACACGCTCATGTTCGCTTCTGCGGCCAGTTGGTCCACGCTCAGGCTCTCGGTGTACTGGCTTTCGATACGTTTCAGCACCCGGCTGATGAGGCTAAAGTGGGTCTGGCGGCTTACCAGCGCCAGCAGCGCCCCGCCGCACGGCCCGGTCAGCACATGGTAGAGGATTTCACGCACGATCTGCTTACCCAAAATCCGCGCATCCAGCGGCCGGGCCATGACGTCCAGCAGCCGCTCGATGGCGCAAAGGATCTCCCCGGATAGCGTAGCCGAATTGATGCCGCTTGCCGCCATGGCCGGCTGAAAATGCTCATCCTCGCCGATGTCCATCAGCAGCTCCTGCAGCTGCAAAATATCTACGTTCAGACGGATCCCCGCCAGCGGCACCTCTGGCGTGGCGAAGGTTTCGCACTCAAAGGGCAGCGGCACGGTAAGCAGCAGATACTCATTGGTGTCGTAGCGAAAGACACGATCGTTGATATAGCCGATTTTATGCCCGGAAAAGAGGATCACGATGCCTGGCTGGTACATGACTGGCGTACGTGTCCCCGGCTGGGTGCCATAAAGCAGACGCACGTCGGGCAACAGAGCGCTGAGCCTGTTTTCATTACTTTTCAGCTGCTTAATTTGCTCCGTCAGCTGAAGGCAGATCGCTTCGCGGTTCATTTCATCCCACTCCACTCGCGTTTTTTATTGCGTCCAGTGTGCGCGCTTTTGTGCGTTTTCTCCAGTGGGCGGGAGAAATGGGCAAGACATCGGCAGGAATGTGCATTGAGAGCGCCGGACGCGCGGACCACAATAGTCTCCAGCAGGCAGCCCGCTGCCGTTTGTCTTTTCACCGATACAAGGGAAAGCGTCATGAATAACTTTAATCTGCATACCCCCACCCGCATCCTGTTTGGTAAAAACGCTATTGCCGATCTGCGCGACCAGATCCCGGCAGGTGCCCGCGTGCTGATCACCTACGGCGGCGGCAGCGTCAAAAAAACCGGCGTGCTGGATCAGGTCTATAGTGCACTGCACGGCCTCGACGTGCTGGAGTTTGGCGGCATTGAGCCGAACCCCTCTTACGAAACGCTGATGAAAGCGGTAGCCATTGCCCGGGCAGAGAAGATCACCTTCCTGCTGGCGGTCGGCGGCGGCTCGGTGCTGGACGGCACGAAATTTATCGCTGCCGCTGCGCACTACGCTGACGGCATCGATCCGTGGCACATTCTGCAAACTGGCGGTAGCGAAATCAAAAGCGCGATCCCGATGGGCTCCGTGCTGACCCTGCCGGCCACCGGCTCCGAATCTAACAAAGGCGCGGTCGTCTCCCGTAAAGCCACCGGCGACAAGCAGGCGTTCCACTCCCCGTTCGTCCAGCCGGTATTCGCCATTCTTGACCCGGTCTACACCTACACCCTGCCGCCGCGTCAGGTGGCAAACGGCGTGGTGGATGCCTTTGTCCATACCGTTGAGCAGTACGTGACCTATCCGGTCGATGGCAAAATTCAGGATCGCTTCGCGGAAGGTATTCTGCTGACGCTCATCGAGGATGGCCCGAAAGCGCTGCAGGAGCCGGAAAACTACAACGTACGCGCCAACGTGATGTGGGCGGCAACCCAGGCGCTGAACGGCCTGATTGGCGCAGGCGTACCGCAGGATTGGGCAACCCATATGCTGGGCCACGAGCTGACAGCGATGCACGGCCTGGATCACGCTCAAACGCTGGCGGTAGTCCTGCCCGCGCTGTGGAATGAAAAACGCGACGCCAAACGCGGCAAGCTGCTGCAGTACGCCGAGCGCGTGTGGAACATTACCGAAGGCAGCGATGACGAGCGCATTGACGCGGCCATTGCCGCCACGCGTAGCTTCTTCGAGCAGATGGGTGTCCCGACCCGCCTCTCTGGCTACGGCCTCGACGGTAGCTCTATCCCTGCACTGCTTGAGAAGCTGAACGAGCACGGCATGACCCAACTAGGCGAACATCAGGATATTACCCTCGACGTTAGCCGTCGCATCTACGAAGCCGCGCGTTAAAGGTTTTTTCTTCTAATACTTTCGTTTTTGGGCTTTTCGTCCAGACTTAAGTCACTCAACTCCACCTGGGCCAGCCCGGGTGGATTTCATATAAGGAGGAATGCATGGCAAATCCAACCGTGATTAAGCTTCAGGACGGCAACATCATGCCGCAGCTGGGCCTCGGCGTATGGAAAGCGGGCAATGAGGAGGTCATCTCCGCCATTCATAAGGCACTGGAGGTGGGTTATCGTTCGATTGATACCGCTGCAGCCTACAAAAATGAAGAGGGCGTCGGCAAGGCTATCGAAAGCGCCGGGATCCCGCGTAGCGATCTGTTTATCACCACGAAATTGTGGAATGACGATCAGACTCGTCCTCAGGAAGCGTTGCAGGCGAGCCTCGACAAGCTGAAGCTCGATCATGTTGATCTCTACCTGATGCACTGGCCAGTACCGGCTAGCGATCGTTACGTTGAAGCCTGGAAGGGGATGATCAAGCTCCAGGAGCAGGGGCTGGTGAAGAGCATCGGCGTCTGTAACTTCCAGATTAGCCACCTGCAGCGTCTGATCGATGAGACTGGCGTGACGCCGGTGATCAACCAGATCGAGCTGCATCCGCTGTTACAGCAGCGTCAGCTTCATGCCTGGAACGCCACTCACAAGATCCAGACCGAATCCTGGAGCCCGCTGGCCCAGGGCGGCGAAGGCGTCTTCGATCAGAAGATCATTCGCGAGCTGGCTGATAAGTATGGCAAAACCCCGGCGCAGATCGTGATCCGCTGGCACCTTGACCAGGGCCTGGTGGTGATCCCGAAATCGGTTACCCCGGCACGCATTGCGGAAAACTTCAAGGTGTGGGACTTCCGCCTCGATAAAGACGAACTGAGCGAAATCGCGAAGCTTGATCAAGGCAAACGCCTTGGTCCGGATCCGGATCAGTTCGGCGGCTAAGCGCCTCTGCAATCTTTCAACCCGGCCTGTGCGCCGGGTTTTTTATTGCCCATCGCCCTGCACAAGAAATATCCTGCAACAATTCCACTTCATTATTAGGTGTATTTCTTACCCGCCTCAATGCAGCATATTATCGATATAACCCATTGATTATTCATAAAATCTATTTCATTTTTATATTTCATCCGCACGATGAATAAGGATATAGCTGTGGCGGAAACAAAAACGTCGGGCGTCCGTTGGCTCCCGCTCATCATCATCGTTGCCGCTGCGGCGGCTCTCTGGCACCTGACACCTCCCTCTGGCTTGAGCGTAGCGGCCTGGCGCTCGGCTCTGATTTTTGTGGCAACCATTGCCGCCATTGTGGCAAAGGTGCTGCCGATTGGCGCAGTGGGCATTATCGGCATCACCGTCTTTGCACTGGCCTATGCCGCCGGGGACACCACCGCCAGCGGGGCCATTACCACGGCGCTCAGCGAACTGAATAGCTCGCTGATCTGGCTGATCGTCGTCGCCTTTATGATCGCCCGCGGTTTTATTAAAACCGGCCTCGGGCGGCGGATCGCGCTACAGATGATCCGCCTGCTGGGTAAACGTACCCTGGGGCTGGCCTACGGGCTGGCGTTTGCCGATCTGATCCTCTCCCCGGCAATGCCCAGCAATACCGCCCGCTGCGGAGGTGTCATCTACCCCATTGCCGACTCGCTGGCGCGCAGCTTTGGCTCTCGCCCGGATGACGAATCCCGCAGTAAAATCGGCACCTTTCTCATTACCTGTATCGGCAACGTCAACGACGTCACTGCCGCACTGTTCATGACCGGCTATACCGGCAACCTGCTGGCGGTGAAGCTGGCGGCTAACGCCGGTGTAACCTTGACGTGGGGAAGCTGGTTTATGGCTGCCCTGCTGCCCTGCCTGGTATCGCTACTGATCGTCCCACTGCTGGTCTACTGGCTTACCCGCCCGACGATCCGCCATACGCCTGATGCCCCAGCGCTGGCCCGTCAGGAGCTGGCGCAGATGGGCAGCATGTCACGCGGCGAGTGGCTGATGCTCGCTACGGTGGTGGTGCTGCTGATACTGTGGATTTTTGGCGATGCGCTCGGCATCGACCCGACAACGGCGTCGTTTGTTGGCCTCTCCATTCTGCTGCTCTCTGGCGTGCTGAGCTGGGAAGATGTGAAGAGCGAAAAAGGGGCATGGGATACGCTGATCTGGTTTGCAGCGCTATTGATGATGGCCAACCAGCTGAAAAAACTCGGGTTCACCACCTGGTTTGGTAATCTGATTGGCGATAGCCTTGCCAGCTCGCTGCACGGTACCAGCTGGGTGGTGGTTTTGCTCTTGCTGAACGCGGCCTACTTCTACACCCACTACTTTTTTGCCAGCGGCAACGCGCAGATTGCCGCGCTCTACGCAGTGTTTCTTGGCGTCGGGCTGCATCTGGGGATCCCGGCAGCGCCGTGCGCGCTGATGCTGGCGTTTACCAGCAGCCTCTACTGCTCCCTGACTCAGTACACCCACGCTCGCGGCCCGATCCTGTTCGGTGCGGGCTACGTGCCCACCGGGGTTTGGTGGCGCACGGGGTTTCTGGTCAGCCTCTTCAACCAGGCGGTCTTTATTAGCGTCGGACTCGCCTGGTGGAAGATGATTGGGCTGTATTAGCCTTTAGCGCCAGCCTTGCTGCGCACTTTATTGCCTGCCGGCGTCTGGCGCTGGTGGGCAATCGGCGTGTGCTTGGTGAGCGCCGGGCGTGTATGGCGGTTCTGGCGTTTTGCCTCACGCATCTCGTCCAGCGTCGGCGCGGGCACCAGGCAGTCGCGACGGCTACCGATCAGATGCTTTTTACCCATCTCTTCCAGCGCCTGGCGGATCAGCGGCCAGTTTTTCGGATCGTGATAGCGCAGCAGCGCTTTATGCAGGCGACGCTGTTTCTCGCCTTTCGGCACTACGACGTTCTCACTCTTGTAGCCAATTTTACCGAGTGGGTTCTTGCCGGTGTAATACATGGTCGTCGAGTTGGCCAGCGGCGACGGATAGAAGTTCTGCACCTGATCGAGGCGGAAGCGGTGCTTTTTGAGCCACAGGGCGAGGTTCACCATATCTTCATCACGCGTTCCTGGGTGCGCGGAGATAAAGTACGGGATCAGGTACTGCTCTTTACCGGCCTGCTTCGAGTAGGTATCAAACAGCTCTTTGAAGCGGTCGTAGCTGCCCATCCCCGGCTTCATCATCTTCGACAGCGGGCCTTCTTCAGTGTGCTCTGGCGCAATCTTCAGGTAGCCGCCCACGTGATGGGTCGCCAGCTCTTTGATATAGCGCGGATCTTCCACGGCGATATCGTAGCGCACGCCGGACGCGATAAGGATCTTCTTGATCCCCTTCAGATCGCGGGCGCGGCGGTAGAGGTTGATCGTCGGCTCATGGTTGGTATCCATATGCGGACAGATATCCGGGTGGACGCACGACAGGCGGCGACAGGTCTGCTCCGCACGCGGCGACTTGCAGCGCAGCATATACATGTTGGCGGTCGGGCCACCCAGATCGGAGATCACGCCGGTAAAGCCAGGCACGGTGTCACGAATCGCTTCGATCTCGTTGATGATCGACTCTTCAGAGCGGCTCTGGATAATGCGCCCTTCGTGCTCGGTGATGGAGCAGAAGGAGCAGCCGCCAAAGCAGCCGCGCATGATGTTGACCGAGAAACGGATCATCTCATAGGCGGGAATGCGGCTGGTGCCGTAGGCCGGATGCGGCACGCGCTTGTAGGGGAGCGCAAAGACGCTGTCCATCTCTTCGGTAGAGAGTGGGATCGCCGGCGGGTTGATCCAGATGTAGCGATCGCCGTGCTTCTGCATCAGCGCTCGCGCGCAGCCCGGGTTGGTTTCATGGTGCAGGATGCGCGAGGCGTGGGCATAGAGTACCTTGTCAGCCTTCACCTTCTCAAAGGAGGGCAGCAGAACGTAGATCTTTTCCCACGGTTTCGGACGCGGCGGCTGGATGACGACGGCTTTCGCTTCGGTCTTTTTGGGTTCGACAGGTTTGTTGTCGGCACACGGCAGATCGTCCCCGTAAGGATGGGGGATCGGATCAATCTTGCCTGGCATATCAATGATGCGGGAGTCTACCCCACTCCAGCCCGGCAGCGCCTCTTTGACCATAATCGCGGTGTTGCGCACGTCACGGATGCTGGCCACCGGCTCGCCCTGCGACAGACGATGGGCGACCTCAACCAGCGGACGTTCACCGTTGCCGAAGATCAGCATATCGGCTTTGGAATCCACCAGCACCGAGCGACGGACGGTATCTGACCAGTAGTCGTAGTGCGCGGTACGGCGCAGGCTGGCCTCAATGCCGCCAAGGATCACCGGCACATCTTTCCACGCCTCTTTACAGCGCTGGGTATAGGCCAGGGTGGCGCGATCCGGGCGCTTGCCCGCTACGTTATCCGGCGTATAGGCATCGTCATGGCGCAGCTTACGATCGGCGGTGTAGCGGTTGATCATCGAGTCCATGTTGCCCGCGGTAACGCCGAAGAACAGATTCGGTTTGCCGAGGCGCATAAAGTCCTCTTTGCTGTTCCAGTCCGGCTGGGCAATGATGCCGACCCGGAAGCCCTGAGCCTCCAGCATCCGTCCGCAGATCGCCATGCCGAAGCTCGGGTGATCAACATACGCATCTCCGGTAACCAGAATGATGTCGCAGCTATCCCAGCCAAGCTGATCCATCTCTTCTCGTGACATGGGCAAAAACGGCGCGGGGCCGAAACAGGCAGCCCAATACTGCGGCCATGAGAAGAGGTCGCGATCCGGCTGGATCAGGGAAATAGCGCTCATAATGCTTCCGAAGAAAAAATAAACAAAAGGGCGGGGATTATACGCTTGAACAGTGGGGAGAATGAAGAAGTTTCATGCAGACAGATTAACGCCCGGTGGCGCTGCGCTTACCGGGCCTACAGGTTTCAATAAGGTTAAGGAGCCGGGTTCACCAGCAGCTGGCCGATAGAGCCACGGTCTGACATCTCCAGGGTCTGGCTAAAGAACTGGAACGGGAAGTGCGGCCACGAAGGCTGGCCGTAGTAGACCAGCAGCTCAACCTGCCCATCCACCCAGACGGTATCCTTCATGCCCCGATCCTCCGGGAACGGCATCGCGCCGTTGACGTTGCGGATCAGGAAGCTGACGCCCTCAATATGGAACGACTGCGGCGTATCGGCGC
This sequence comes from Pseudescherichia sp. AS216, assembly GCF_037152055.1. Lineage (NCBI taxonomy): Bacteria > Pseudomonadati > Pseudomonadota > Gammaproteobacteria > Enterobacterales > Enterobacteriaceae > Pseudescherichia > Pseudescherichia sp. AS216. The sequence goes on from NZ_JBBCMV010000005.1 coordinate 185,032, forward strand.
GTACCGTCCAGCGCTCCCACGTCCCCTGCTGGGCGGTAATATCAATACGCTTGATATCCCACAGCTGGCCGTTGATCCCCGGATCGTCGCCGAGGGCAATATCGCGGCTGCGCACCGCTGCCCCGCTCATCAGATCCGTCGGCAGCAGCCGCAGCGGCAGCGTATCGGTTACCAGCGGCAGCAGCCCGGTAGGACGCAACGTCAGCACCAGGGTAGAGATCAGAATACTCGATGGCTCAAAGAAACCGCGGATGCGGTCAACGATGCTCGCCGCCTCGCCGCAGGTGATCGACACCTCGTCGCCATCGGTCATATTCACGAGAATTTCACGCCGCTCGCCGGGGGCCAGCGAGAGCTGTTTCACCGATACCGGCGCAGGCAGGAAGCCCTGGTCGCCGGAGATAACATGCAGTGCCCGGCCATCGCTCATCTGCAGCTGATAGCGGCGGGCGTTGGAGGCGTTCAGCAGGCGCAGGCGCACCCAGCCGCGTGACACCTCGACATAGGGGCTCTGCGCGCCGTTAACCAGCAGCGTATCACCAACAAAACCGCCGCTGCCCGGCTCGCTGTACTCCGGTGTGCCGAAGTTATCAAGCCGCTTGTCCTGAATAATAACGGGAAAGTCATCCACGCCGTAGTGATTAGGGATCGGCAGGGATTTACTCACCTCATCCTCAATCAGCCACATTCCCGCCAGGCCGTTATAGACCTGTTCAGCGGTACGGTTTGGCGTGTTGGCGTGATACCAGAGCGTTGCTGCGCTCTGGCGGATCGGCAGCACCGGTGCCCAGTCAGCGCTGGGAGACATCATCCGCGCCGGGCCACCAATCAGGGGGCCAGGAACCTGCAGGCCGCTGATGGTCATGGCGACGTTCTCTGCCAGCCGGTTGCTGTAGATCATCTTCACGTCATCGCCGCTCCAGACGCGAATAGTCGGCCCAAGATAGCGCCCGTTAATGCCCCACACCTGGGCGCGGGTACCCGGCGTAAAGGACCAGTGCGCCCGCTGCAGGGTCAGAAACAGCGGTTGCCCACGGCGAGATTCAACGAGCGGCGGTACAGGCAGCGGCTGCTGCTGTCCGGCAGCGTTGGCCCGCAGCGGAACCGCGCCTACACAAAGCGCAGCGCCGGAGGCCTGGATAAACTGACGCCGACTGAGTGACATATCTTGCTCCCTGTAAAACGGACTAAAGCGCGTAAAAAGGTACGGCTACATCTGGCGCTTGCCAGCGGCCTCGCGGGCGGCGACTTCGCTATCAAGTTCGGCAATCTTTTCCGCCATCAGTGCACGACAGTGGGTTGCCAGCTCGCGCACCTGATCTTTGCCAAACTGGCTGGTGTCCACCGGCGGCAGCATTTCGACGATCACAAGGCCGTTATTTAAACGGTTAAGGTTAATTTTATTGGAGGTGTTCGAAACACATACCGGAATAACAGGCACGCCAGCGGCGATAGCCGCATGGAATGCGCCGGTCTTAAACGGCAGCAGCCCGCGTCCGCGGCTGCGTGTACCCTCCGGGAACATCCAGATAGAGATATCGCGCTTTTGAATGTTTTTGACTACCTGAGCGATGGTTCCGTGCGCTTTGGCGCGGTTATCACGGTCGATCAGCAGGTTACCGGTCAGCCAGTAGAGTTGACCAAAAAACGGGACCCACAGCAGGCTTTTCTTGCCAACGGTGACGGTGCGCGGCTGCACAATGCTGGCTGCGGTGACCATATCGTAGTTGTTCTGATGGTTGCCGATGTAGATCGCATTGCCATACGTCGCCGCCTCCGGCGGCAGACGCAGCTCAACTTTTAAGCCCATAACCGGTGCCAGACGGCCAAACAGATGGCCAAAGGTGGCGACGTGTTTTGGATTCCGTGGGCTAAACAGGCAGTAGATACAGCCAAAGATACAGACCAGGATGCTGTAAATAACAATAATGATTGCACGTAAAATGAATAGCATAGCTACCTCGAAAGCCCGGACACCCGCCCATTATAGTGTAGCGGCTGACGGCGTACGGCTTTGTTCCATCGGGTCCGTGAAAAAGGTATTGTTAATCGTAACCTGCGATTTAACAATGACTTTACGGGAAATTTTATGGATAGCTCCCCCTTCGGCGCGAAGGGGGAGAAGCACACAGGAATTACTCTTCGCTGTCGCCAGGGGTTGCCCGACGCGGCGAGTCGATCTCGACCTTGTCGATACGCTGGAGTCCGCGCATCAGCGTCCCGCGACGGCCACGCTCGCCGTGCACCTTCTGCAACTCTTCCGGGCGCATTTTGATTTTGCGCTTGCCGGCGTGCAGGGTCAGCGTGCTCTGCGGCGGCAGGATAAAGAGGTGCGCCAGGCTATCCTCCCCCTTCGCCGCTTCGGCTGACGGAATGCTGATGATCTTATTCCCTTTACCTTTCGACAGCTGCGGCAGATCGCTAATCGGGAACATCAGCATGCGCCCGGCGGCGGTGATCGCCAGCAGCAGGTCGCTGTCGTCCACTATCTCCAGCGGCGGCAGCACATGCGCGTTTTCCGGCAGGGTGATCAGCGCCTTACCGGCCCGGTTGCGGGCAATCAGATCGTTGAAGGTGCAGACGAAGCCATAGCCCGCGTCAGAGGCCATCAGCAGCTTCTGCTCCTCACCGGCCATCACCATATGCTCAACGGTGGCACCCGGCGGCAGCGTCAGCTTGCCGGTCACCGGTTCGCCCTGCCCGCGCGCCGACGGCAGCGTCAGCGGATCGACGGCGTAGCTGCGCCCGGTGGTATCAATAAACACCACCGGCTGGTTGGTTTTGCCTTTTGCGGACGCTTTCCAGCTGTCGCCCGCTTTGTAGCTCAGGCCCTGGGCATCGATGTCATGGCCTTTGGCGCTGCGCACCCAGCCCATCTGCGACAGCACAATAGTCACCGGCTCGGACGGTAGCATGTCATGCTCGCTCATTGCCTTCGCCTCTTCACGCTCGTGCAGCGGCGAACGGCGATCGTCGCCGAACGCCTCGGCATCGGCCTGCAGCTCTTTCTTCAGCAGGGTGCTCATCTTGCGCTCGGAGGCCAGCGTGCTTTGCAGACGGTCGCGCTCTTTTTCCAGCTCGCTCTGCTCGCCACGGATTTTCATCTCTTCCAGCTTGGCGAGATGGCGCAGCTTAAGTTCGAGGATCGCTTCAGCCTGGGTTTCGCTAATGCCAAAACGCGACATCAGCACCGGCTTAGGTTCATCTTCACCACGGATGATCTCAATCACCTCGTCGATGTTGAGGAACGCCACCAGCAAACCTTCAAGGATATGCAGGCGCTTGAGCACCTTCTCCAGGCGATGGTTCAGGCGGCGGCGCACGGTATCGCGGCGGAACGCCAGCCACTCGGTGAGGATCTCCAGCAGATTTTTCACCGCCGGACGCCCGTCGAGGCCGATCATGTTCAGGTTGATGCGGTAGCTCTTCTCCAGATCGGTGGTGGCGAACAGATGGTTCATCACCTGATCCATATCTACCCGGTTGGAGCGCGGCACCACCACCAGACGGGTCGGGTTCTCGTGATCGGACTCGTCGCGCAGGTCGTCCACCATCGGCAGCTTTTTATTGCGCATCTGGGCCGCGATCTGCTCCAGCACCCGCGCCCCAGAAACCTGGTGCGGCAGGGCGGTAATCACCACCGCGCCGTCCTCTTTTTTCCACACCGCGCGCATGCGCACGGAGCCGCGACCGTTCTGGTAAATTTTACGGATCTCGGCCCGGGAGGTGATGATCTCCGCTTCGGTCGGGTAGTCCGGCCCCTGGACGATATCCAGCAGCTCATCGAGGGTGGTCTTGGGCTGGTCGATTAGCGTAATGGCCGCCTGGGCCACTTCGCGCAGGTTGTGCGGCGGAATGTCCGTCGCCATGCCAACGGCGATCCCGGTGGTGCCGTTCAGCAGAATGTTTGGCAGGCGGGCAGGCAGCATTTTCGGCTCCTGCATCGTGCCGTCAAAGTTAGGCACCCAATCGACCGTCCCCTGCCCCAGCTCACCCAGCAGCAGCTCGGCGTATTTAGAGAGGCGCGACTCGGTGTAACGCATCGCCGCGAAGGATTTCGGATCGTCCGGCGCGCCCCAGTTCCCCTGGCCGTCAACCAGCGGATAGCGATAGGAGAACGGCTGGGCCATCAGCACCATGGCTTCGTAGCAGGCGCTGTCGCCGTGGGGATGGTATTTACCCAGCACGTCGCCCACGGTACGGGCGGATTTTTTAAACTTTGCGCTGGCGCTGAGGCCCAGTTCAGACATGGCGTACACGATACGCCGCTGCACCGGCTTCAGGCCGTCGCCGATAAACGGCAGCGCACGGTCCATGATGACGTACATGGAGTAGTTTAGGTAGGCGTTTTCAGTGAATTCATGTAGCGCGAGGCGCTCTGCCATATCGCTCATTACGTGTGATTCCTCAGCGTTTGCACCCAATTATTCAGGGGCAATATTGCCGCAGATTTTACCTTATCTGCCCTCCTGAGTCACAAGAAAAAGGCCGGATAACCGGCCCTTCAGCGATTTACTTAGCGAGCTTGGTGATCTGCTTCACTTCAATCTCAAACTCGTTCCAGTCTTTGTCAACTTTACCCTGAATTTCAACCTGATCCTGCGGGGTCACGTTCTGGCCGTTCCAGCGTTTTTGATCGATTTCCACATTGACCGTACCGCTGGCATCGCGGAAGACATAGCGATCGTCAGAGAGGCGCTCGATAATGTTGCCCCGCAGCTTCACCCAGCTGTCATCTTTCAGATCTTTCGCCTTCGCCGCGGTGGTCGGGCTGACGCTGTTATCCACAAATCCGCCCGGCTGGGTCTGGTTTTGCGTCTGGGTTGGCGTAGCCGATGGCCCGCTGAAGCCCCCCTCGGCAGCGAAAACGGGGGCGGAGGCCATCATGGCGATGGCGGCAATAGCAGCTAATTTTTTCATCGTGTATCTCCTTTTTGTCTCGAGTCATGCTCCATTAAACAGGGTAGATCTTAACGAGTTCTTAAGCGGAAAATTTAAATTTTTTTACTGTACAGCCGTGGGTTACAGGAGGTTTACTGCCTAAAAGCAGGCTACGGCAAGGAGAGGCAGATGCGAATTTTACTGGTGGAAGATGACAAGCTGATAGGCGATGGCATCAAAGCCGGACTGGGTAAAATGGGCTTTACCGTTGACTGGTTTACCACAGGCGGCATAGGGAGAGAGGCGCTCTATCGCGCGCCTTACGATGCGGTGATCCTCGATCTGACCCTGCCCGAGGTCGACGGGCTGGCGATCCTGCGCGACTGGCGTCAGGCTGGTCGCAGCGAGCCGGTGCTGATCCTGACCGCACGCGACGCCCTCAACCAGCGCATTGAGGGATTACGCCTCGGGGCGGACGACTATCTGTGTAAACCCTTCGCTTTGATTGAAGTGGCGGCGCGACTTGAAGCGCTAATCCGCCGCAGCCATGGCCAGATCCACAGCGAGCTACGCCACGGTAACGTCACGCTCGATCCCACTCGTCTGGTGGCCCTCGTCGCTGGCGAAACGCTGATCCTCAAGCCAAAGGAGTTTGCCCTGCTGGAGCTGCTGATGCGCAATGCCGGGCGCGTGCTGCCGCGCAAAGCGATAGAGGAGAAGCTCTACAGCTGGGATGACGAGGTGTCGAGCAACGCCGTTGAGGTACATATCCATCATCTGCGCCGCAAGCTGGGCGCGGAGTTTATCCGCACCGTGCACGGCATTGGTTACACCCTGGACGGCGAATGAAACTGACGCAACGTTTAAGCCTGCGGGTTCGGCTCACCCTGCTTTTTTGCCTGCTGGCGTTAGCCGCCTGGCTGGTTGCAAGCGTGGCCGCGTGGCAGCAGACCACCCACAAGCTGGATAAGCTCTTCGATACCCAGCAGATGCTTTTTGCCAAACGCCTGCTGGCGATGGATCTCAACGAGGTCCCTGCTCCGCTGCGCCAGGTCTCCACGCCGGACAAGGTCAGACATGGTCATCTCGATGATGACGCGCTGGCTTTTGCTATCTACTCCCGCGACGGCAAACTGCTTCTGCACGATGGCGAAAACGGTCGGGATATACCCTATCACTATCGTCGGGACGGCTTCAGTAACGGGCAGCTCAAAGACGATAACGATGCCTGGCGTCTTCTCTGGCTCACTGCCCCTGACGGGAGATACCGCATTGCGGTGGGCCAGGAGTGGGAGTATCGCGAAGAGATGGCCATGGAGATCGTGACCTCCCAGCTTACCCCGTGGCTTGTGGCGCTGCCGCTGATGCTGCTGTGCCTGGTGGTGTTGCTCAGCCGCGAGCTGCATCCGCTGAAAAAACTGGCGCGGACGCTGCATCAGCGTGCACCAGATACCACCGACATGCTTCCCACTGAGGCGATCCCACCGGAGGTGCGGCCTCTGCTGGACGCGTTAAATAGCCTGTTTGCCCGTACCCAGCAGATGATGGCCCGCGAGCGGCGCTTTACCTCAGACGCAGCTCATGAGCTCCGCACCCCCCTTGCCGCGCTGAAGGTTCAGGCTGAAGTGGCACAGCTCTCATGGGACGATGCCGAGGGTCAGCAGCGTGCGCTGAGCCAGCTGCACTCCGGCATTGATCGCGCGACACGGCTGGTGGATCAGCTTCTTACCCTTTCGCGCCTCGACTCGCTCGATAATCTGGACGATGTCGAGCAGATCCCGCTGGCGGATCTCCTGCAATCGGCGGTAATGGATATTGATGCCTCGGCGCACCGGGCTGGCATTGCCATCCACCTTGGTATCCATGCGCCAGAGGTGACGCGCCCCGGCCAACCGCTGCTGCTCGGCCTGCTGGTGCGTAACCTGCTGGACAACGCGGTGCGTTACAGCCCGCGTGGCAGCCGGATTGACGTCACCCTGGAGCAGTGCTGTTTTACCGTACGCGATAACGGACCGGGTATTCCACCTCAGGCGCTACCGCGTCTCGGCGAGCGCTTTTACCGTCCGCCGGGACAGGAGGAGACGGGCAGCGGCCTGGGGCTGTCGATTGTGAAACGTATTGCCACGCTGCACAACATGACGGTGAAGGTAGACAATGCGGCAGACGGTGGCGCTATGATCCAGGTTAGCTGGTAGCTGGATTATTGCTGTGAGTGCAAAAGTCTTTGCACATTTTGCTTATTTTTCAATAGGGTCGTGACCGTTAGAATAGTCGGCAAATTCGTTTTCTAACGGGAAAAATAATGAGCAACATCTTAATTATCAACGGCGCTAAAAAATTCGGCCACTCTAACGGCCAGCTGAATGACACCATGACCGACGTGGCCGCCAGCTTCCTGCGCGACAGCGGTCACGACGTGAAAGTGGTTCGCACCGATGGCGACTACGACGTGAAAGAGGAAGTGCAGAACTTCCTGTGGGCCGACACCGTGATCTGGCAGATGCCGGGCTGGTGGATGGGTGCACCGTGGACGGTGAAAAAGTACATTGATGACGTCTTTACCGAAGGTCATGGCTCCCTGTACGCCAGCGATGGTCGTACCCGCTCCGACGATGCGAAAAAATATGGCTCTGGCGGCCTGATTCAGGGCAAAACCTACATGCTGTCGCTGACCTGGAACGCACCGCTACAGGCCTTCACCGATAAAGAGCAGTTCTTCCATGGCGTCGGCGTTGACGGCGTTTACCTGCCGTTCCACAAGGCAAATCAGTTCCTTGGAATGGACGCGCTGCCGACTTTTATCGCTAACGATGTGATTAAAATGCCGGACGTGCCTCGCTATACCGCAGAATATCGCAAGCATCTTGCGGAAATTTTTGCTTAACTGTTTGGCGGTACAAAGAAGGAGTTGACCATGTTGACAGTGATTGCAGAGATTCGCACCCGTCCGGGCCAGCATCATCGCCAGGCCGTGCTGGACGAGTTTGCGAAAATTATCCCCACCGTATTAGAGGAAGCGGGCTGCCACGGCTATGCGCCAATGGTAGATACCGCCGCTAACGTGAGCTTTCAGGCCACCAATCCGGACTCTATCGTGATGGTGGAGCAGTGGGAGACCGTTGCTCATCTTGAAGCGCACCTGCAAACCCCGCACATGAAAGCGTGGGGCGAGGCGGTTAAAAGCGACGTGTTAGAAACCCATATCCGAATTCTGGAGCAAGGGGTTTAATCAGGCGGGGGCCAGGCCCCCGCATGTTATACGACGTAGGCCCGGTAAGCACAGCGCCACCGGGCGTTTACCCCCCGTACCCGTTACCAGTAGAGCTTCCAGCTCTGGCTAAACCGCATCAGCGCCTCGACGTAGAAGTAATCTCCCCAGCTAGCACACTCATCCACGCCCTTGTTACTGGCGAGATGGTACACCGAGTGCTTCAGCAGCCCGTTGCCAGGTTCGTTAACCCCCATCAGATAGTGCTTATTTAGCGACGACATGATGTGCATCGCCCACTGCTGATAGCGGGCGCGATCGGGATCGCTCACCGGCAGCTGCTTCACCAGCTCCAGCAGGCCGCAGACGGCAATGGCGGCGGACGAGGAGTCCCGCAGCGCATCGCTGCCCACTAAGGCCAGATCCCAGTGGCAGACGCCATCTTCCGGCAAGCGGTTAAGGAAGTAGTTCGCCAGCCTTTTTGACAGCGCAACCATCGTTCTATCACCGGTGTAGAGGTAGCTCAGCAGGAAGCCGTAGATCCCCCACGCCTGCCCCCGCGACCAGCACGAATCATCGGCATAGCCCTGCTGGGTATTGCCGTAGCGCGGTGCACCGGTCTGCACGTCCATGTAATAGGTGTGAAAGGTCGACGCATCGTCGCGGATCAAATATGCCGCCGCCTGCTGAACGTGGGCCTGCGCCGCCTCGGCAAAGCGCGGATCGCCGGTCTGCTCGCTGGCCCAGTAGAGCAGCGGCAGGTTCATGTTGCAGTCGATGATCATCCTTCCCGCCTGCTGTGGATCGCTAAGATCGCCCCACGCCTGGATGATCTGCGCCTTTTGATGGAACCGCTCCAGCAGCGCCTCGGCTGCCTGAAGCGCAAAGCCGCGCGCGTCGCGGTTGCCGGTCAAGCGCCAGGCCGCCACGCAGGAGAGCGTATAGAGAAAACCGAGATCGTGGGTGTTGGTATCCTGCCGTCCGGCAATGCGTAGCCCAAAGGAGCGCACGTGCTTCTCCGCCAGCGCGCGATAGGACGCCTCGCCGCTCAGCTCCCACGCCAGCCACAGCTGGCCGGTCCAGAAGCTGGTGGTCCACTCCACGTTATCGGTGAGCGGGTAGTAGCCTTTGACGCAGGTTTCGGCTGGAAACTTTTCACCGAACTCCGTTAAATGACGGCTTATCAGTTCAAGAGTCTGACGGCGGGCGGTAATCAGCTCATCCTGAAAGGCGTGCTCATCCACCGGCACGGGAACCTCTCCCAGACGCTCCTCAACGATACGATTTAACATATTCCGGTCCTTCTTCTTGTGAATAAATGATCTACCCGGCGACGTTGACCGCAGGCGCACCGCGCCGCTTGCTCTGACAGGCCGACAGGGTAAAGGCAGAGATAAGGGTAAAGGTCAGGGCTATCGCGCCCATGATGATATAGGTCTGCTCAAAGCCGATTTTGTCGTAGAGGATCCCTGCCGGGGAGGAGACCACCACGTTGCCGACGTAGAGCATCGCCTGGTAACCCAGCAGGTACATGGTGGCGTTCACACGCTTATCGAAATGCTCAGCGATGTATTTAAAGACCGACACCAGCAGGAGGCAGATCTCCAGACCGTAGAGCGGCTTGAGCACGGAGATTAAGAGGTGGGAATCACACAGCCCGGAGATGATCAGCCGCGCGCCCACCACCAGCCCAACGATCAGCAGCCCGCGCTTGGCCCCGACGTAGTTCACAAACATTGGGATGATCATGTACATCACAAACTCCATCCCCGACTGCACGGTGCCCAGGTAGCCAAACACGGCGTTGCCCTGATGCACATCGTCAAAGAAGGTAACGAAGTAGCGGGAGAACTGCTGCTCGGCGATAAACATCATCCACGCTACGCCCGCCACATAGAGGCAGAAGGCCCAGAACTTGCGGTTTTTCAGCAAGGCATAGACGTCGGCGGGAACGATCTTCTCCTTCGCCAGCACCTCGCCCGCACGCTCGGTTCGCGTATCCACCTTCAGGCTAAACAGCACCACCAGCATCACGAGGGAGGCCACGCTGCCCATGATGAAGTTATAGGCCGGAGAGAGGTTAAACAGCAGACCAGAGAAGGAGGAAGCCACCGCCCAGCCCAGCGATCCCCACATGCGGATCTGGCCAAACTCCATGCCGTTCAGGCGGCTGTAGCGATCGGTATAGGATTCGCAGGCCGCCACGCCCGCGTACCAGGCAAAGCTTAAATAGATTGCGCCGACGACGATCCCCAGCAGCGTATTGGAGAGCAGCAGCGGCTGGTAGACGTAGATAAAGAACGGTGCCATCAGGGCTGACACGGCAACCACGAAGTAGAGCAGATATTTGCTCATGCCGATCTTATCCAGAATGTAGCCGTAGATCGGTTTCAGGATCACCGAGAAGATGCCGTTGACGGCAAACACCGTGCCGATCACCGTCCCGCTCAAGTTCGCTTTTTGCCCGAGCCAGATGGCCAGCAGCCCAATGCTGGCCGACCAGGTAAAGAAGTAGAGAAAGATAAAGGAGCTGATTTTGTAATATTCAGTCCGGTTGGTTTTAATTATTTTATCCATACTATCCTCGACGAAAGCATGTAGGGGTCAGAGTTTTTTATAACGTAATGACTAACGCCGTTGGGTGGCCAACGTGGCGCACCGTCAGCGTTTCGTTATCCAGAAGCACCTCGGGGAGAGAGGTCATATCGCTGTATGCTGGATCGCCCGCGATAGCCGCGCAGCAGAGCCAGTGACGCCCCGGCGTCAGGGTGGTGGTTAATACCGGGATCGCCGCACACTCGGCAAACATCACGCTGCTGTTGGGCGGCGTGATCACGCAGTCGCCGTGACGCGCAAGGCCGAACGAGAGATCGTAGATAGCGCTGCTGCCGTTCACGGCGTGCACCACGCAGCCGGAAGGCTGGCTCTGGTGTAGGGCTTTCATCACCGCGAAACCACCCTCGACGCTGTTCAGATGACGCGCGGTATCGATGCGGTGCAGGCGCAGATGGCCGTCGCCGCAGGGGATCAGCCAGGTAGCAACCTGCACGTCATGCCACGGCGACCAGCGCGAGAAGATGTAATCATCGTGAACGTGGATCTCGTCGCAGCCGCGGCGGCCCCGGTAGTACTCATCCCCCTCCGCCAGCAGCAGCATGCTGTCGCAGGCGGCGTGCTTGATCCCGTAGCGACCGCGCTCGATGGTGAAACCGAAGCGGCTGGAGTAGGCAAACTTGGTGTATTTCGCCTCGGTATTGACGTAGTTGTTCAGTTCAAGCTGGCCAGAGGCGAGCATGCAGACGTGTCGCGAGGCTTCACTGTGCATCAGGATCTGCCCGGCATGGGGAAGCGCCCGCCGCGCCGCCAGCGTCGGTAAAGGCTGCTCCTCCACCTGCCAGAACGGATGCGCTTCGGGGAGAGCGAGGATCAGGAACACCTTTAATGCCCAGTAGGGCGAGCCGGGAGAGTTGTAGTCTTCGCACATCGTGAGGTTCGGGTAGGCAAAGCCGAGGGTCAGAATGCCGTCCCGGTCAAAGACAGGCTGCGCCAGCCACCAGCGCAGGTGGCGAAGAACGATCCCTTTCACTATTCCCGGCGTAAATACGTCCAGTTCGGCAAAGGCCACCGCGCTCCAGAAGGCCACCATCGCAAAGCGGTAGGTCAGGCTGCGGCCAAAGGGCACCGACTCTCCCTCTGCCGCCGACATGTAGATAAAGTCCTGGGCGAACCGCTGCGCTCTCTCCCGCAGGATAGCAGCACGATGCGGATCGTCCTCGGCATTGAGCGTGGCGTAAATTAGCCCGTAAAAGTGAAACGCCATTGAGATGTAGTAATCCCTGGGCCGTCCCGGACCGTCGGAGTACCAGCCGTCGCCAAGATAGTAAGCCTCCATCATCGTAAAGCGCCGCTCTACCGCATCACGATCCCAGGGTAGACCGGCGCGTTTAAAGCCAAGCTGCACCATGATGGCAAAGTAGTTCCAGTTGCTGTCGGGCATTTCAGCGTCGGTAATTTGGTTGAGCCAGGCGTGGAGGTTCGCCTGCTCGCGCGGGGTAAAGCAGGCCAGCAGGCGATCCCGCATCAGCGCCAGGCCTAAGCCATAGGCCGCCATCTCCACTAGCCGCTGGTCGTAAGGCCCGGTCTTGCCCCAGTAGCCTGGGCTGTGCGGGTCGGTCCCCTGCTTGATGGCGGCGATGTATTTACCGCTGAGCGGCGTCTCCTCTCCGCCCGCCAGCAGTGGAAACAGGCCCCACAGCGCGCGCGACAACCCTTCCATGTTGGCGATTTCAACGCTGTAGTGGGCGCAGGTGCTGCCTAATGCGAAGCGTGACTGCCCCTCGGGAAACTGTTTATCCAGCGCGCTCAGCATGTCCGTTACCAGCTCAACCATATGCTGTCGGGACGACAATACATTTGATGTTTCCATTTCCGCATCAGCCTCTTAACAAAGTGGCTCAAGGATAGTGAATCGTTGGCGCGTAGAAATGTTAGCCACGTCACAGCCGAGAAAGATGAATAAACTCGCAGTTGAGAAAATTTAAAAAGGTGGTTTATAAAGGCGTGCAGAGGGGTAAAAGTTGAGTTTTATTGCACTATGCGCGATGAGCCAAAATCTGATTATCTGGAGCTGATTACCTTAAACGACGCCGTGGTGTCGTTCAGTCGCCTGTTTGCCAATACCGTGCGCTATCACCACTGGCACCAGTGCCTGGAGATCCTCTACGTTGAGGAGGGCTTTGGGGTAGCGATCGTCGATAATCGCCACTACACCATGCGGCCAGGGCGGCTCTTCTTCTTTCCCCCCTTTACCCTGCACAAGGTGATGGTGGATGAGCAGGCCGAGGCGATCTATCGGCGCACCATTATCCATCTCGATCACCACGCGGTGCTGAAGGCGCTGCGTGATTTCCCCCAGGCCCAGCAGCGATTACAGACGCTCTCCCGGCGCGGCGGTCCGGCGTGGGTGGCAGACGTCGCGGCCTGCCATAGCCATATCGACTATCTGTTTAGCTGCTACCCGCAGCCGATGAACAGCGAAAGCGTCGCCAGCCTGCTCATCAGCCTGTTTGCCATGCTGCCTGCCGATCGCGACGGCGCGCCCGGCGACAGCCGCAGCATTGCCAGTCAGGCGATGATCTGGCTCGATGAGCACTATCAGCATAAATTTAGCCTCGACGCCCTCGCGCAGGAGCTGGGTAAATCGCGCAGCTACGTGTCGCGAAAGTTTCATGCTGAAACGGGCGAGAAGATCCACGACTATCTGAATACGCTGCGGCTGCGTAAGGCCTGCGAGTGCCTGCTGCACAGCGACGAGAGCGTGCGTGATATCGCCGCGCGGGTGGGCTTTTCCGACGTGACCTGGTTTATTAGCTCCTTTAAGCGAGGCATCGGCGAGACGCCACTCCAGTACCGGAAAAATCACGCGGCGGCCTAGAGCATCTACCAGCCGCAGACGTTGGTCTCTTCGTCGGATTCATAGCCGCGCACGATATTAATCAGATCCTTCACCGTGTCCGCCGCCGTGGTGGCATCCTCTAATTCAGCAAGGCGGGAAAAGTCTTTATCGGCGGATACGCCGTTATTGTTGTTCGTTACCGTCAACGTAAAACCGTTCTCGCTTTCACTTTTATCTGCCAGCATGTTGATAAGCTCCGCTACCGCCGTATGGGCGAGAGCCGGTACGTAGAGCGACATCGGCTTCAGATAGGTTTTCTCCGCGGTTGCGTCGCTGCCGCAGTTTGTCACTGTTAAGGCGTAGCCTCTGTTTTCTGTGGTCATGATATTTACCTCAACCTTCAATTAACACCTTGGGATCGACCCAAAAATCGACGTTAAATACCGTATCGTCCGACAAAGCTTCGATGCGGTGCCACTTCTCTGCAGGAAATACGCCAAACTGCCCTGCTTCAATGGTCAGGGTCTCTACCGGCTCCGGGCTGGTCTCATCGGCATACCCGTAATAGCGGATAGTGCCCTGCATGACGCAGAGGCGTGGATTAACGCCCTGGCGGGTGCCCGCGTCCAGATGACGTTGCCAGATAGAGGCCGGGGCGGTCTCTTTCGTCCACAGGGGCGTCGAGCGAACGTGAACATAGTGGGTAGGTATGACAATGCGCTGCATGATTCATCCTCTTGTTAAGACATTTTGCGAGAAAAGAATGTTGCAGATCATATACCTGTTCTAAGTGGAATATGAGTCGCCTAAAGGGGTAGCGGAGGGGGTAAAAAAAAGCCCCGCAGTGCGGGGCTGGTTTATCAGGCTTCGATATCGGCCATATCGCCTTTTTCCTGTAGCCAGTTGCGCCGGTCTTCCGAACGCTTCTTGGCCAGCAGCATATCCATGATGGCGTTGGTGCGCTGATCGTCCTCGTCGCTGATGGTGAGCTGCACCAGGCGGCGGGTGTTGGGATCGAGCGTCGTCTCACGCAGCTGCATCGGGTTCATCTCCCCCAGCCCTTTAAAGCGCTGAACGTTAGGCTTGCCCTTCTTACGCTTCAGCTGCTCCAGCACGCCCGCTTTCTCCTCTTCGGTCAGGGCATAGTAAACCTCTTTGCCCAGATCGATACGGTAGAGCGGCGGCAGCGCCACGTAGACGTGACCATGCTTCACCAGGGTACGGAAGTGCTTCACAAACAGGGCGCAGAGCAGCGTCGCGATGTGCAGACCATCGGAGTCCGCATCGGCGAGGATGCAGATCTTGCCGTAGCGCAGCTGCGTCAGATCTTCACTGTCTGGATCGATGCCGATGGCCACCGAGATGTCGTGCACCTCCTGCGAGGCCAGCACTTCATCAGAGGAGACCTCCCAGGTGTTGAGGATCTTACCCTTCAGCGGCATGATCGCCTGGAACTCACGGTCGCGCGCCTGCTTGGCCGAGCCGCCCGCCGAGTCACCCTCTACCAGGAACAGCTCGGTGCGATTGAGATCCTGCGCGGTACAGTCCGCCAGCTTGCCGGGCAGCGCCGGGCCGCTGGTGAGCTTTTTACGCACTACCTTCTTCGCCGCCCGCAGACGACGCTGGGCGCTGGAGATAGCCATCTCGGCCAGCATCTCCGCCGCCTGCACGTTCTGGTTCAGCCACAGGCTGAAGGCGTCTTTTACTACGCCGGAAACGAACGCGGCGCACTGGCGCGACGACAGGCGCTCTTTGGTCTGCCCGGCAAACTGCGGATCCTGCATCTTCACCGACAGCACGTAGGCGCAGCGGTCCCAGATATCCTCTGCCGACAGCTTGACGCCGCGCGGCAGGATATTGCGGTATTCGCAGAACTCACGCATCGCGTCCAGCAGCCCCTGACGCAGGCCGTTGACGTGCGTCCCACCCTGCATGGTCGGGATGAGGTTAACGTAGCTCTCGGTGAGCAGCTCCCCGCCCTCCGGTAGCCACAGCAGCGCCCAGTCCACCGCCTCGGTATCACCGGCAAAGGCCCCAATAAAGGGCTTCTCCGGCAGCGTCGGCAGGCCGTTAACCGCTTCGGCAAGGTAGTCGTTGAGGCCGTCGGCGTAGCACCAGCGCTGCTCGCTGTCGTTGACCTTATCCTTAAAGACAATCTCTACGCCGGGGCAGAGCACCGCTTTGGCCTTCAGCACATGGGTCAGGCGCGATACCGAGAAGCGCGGGCTGTCGAAAAAGCTTTCGTCAGGCCAGAAGTGAACGCTGGTTCCGGTGGCGCGCTTCGGCGTGCTGCCTACCACGGAGAGATCTTTCACCTTGTCGCCGTTGGCAAAAGCAATGTTATAGATCTTGCCGTCGCGCTTGACGTTAACCTCAACGCGCTTTGACAGGGCGTTAACCACCGAGATCCCCACGCCGTGCAGGCCGCCGGAGAACTGATAGTTTTTGTTGGAGAACTTACCGCCCGCGTGCAGGCGGCAGAGGATCAGCTCAACGGCGGGAACGCCCTCTTCCGGGTGGATATCCACCGGCATACCGCGCCCGTCGTCGATGACTTCCAGCGACTGATCGGCGTGCAGGATCACCTCCACGCGTTTGGCGTGTCCGGCCAGCGCTTCATCCACGCTGTTATCGATAACTTCCTGACCAAGATGGTTAGGACGAGTAGTGTCGGTATACATCCCCGGGCGGCGGCGGACCGGCTCAAGCCCGGTTAATACCTCAATGGCATCAGCGTTATAGGATTGCGTCATGGTGTATTCGTAGATAGTGACAGCATCGACCCCTGCGAGGCTCAGTGCAGCCCGAGGAAATCGATAATCTGTGAAAAGTGATCGTCAAAGCCCACAAAGGCATGGTTTCCGCCTTCTTCAACCGTTTGACGGCACGAGGCGTAGTACGCAACGGCCTGACGGTAATCCAGCACTTCATCACCCGTTTGCTGCAGCAGCCAGATTAAATCTGCTGCCTCCAGCGGATCGATCTGCATGGTTTTGAGATCGTAAATATGGCGTGACTCTAGCACATATTGCTGTCCGGTGTAGGGGTTCTCGTTGCGGCCCAGATAATCGGCCAGCAGTTCAAACGGACGCACCGCCGGATTCACCACCACCGCTGGCAGCATAAAGCACTGGGAGAGCCAGGTGGCATAGTAGCCGCCGAGCGAGGAGCCCACCAGCCCCAGCGGCTCGCCGCCGTGCCCCAGCACCAGCGACTCCAGCAGCTCGGCGGCATCCGCCGGATAGGGCGGCAGCTGCGGCACCACCATCTCAATCTGTGGATGGTGCACCGCCAGCCACTGCTGTAGCGCCACCGCCTTTGCCGAACGCGGTGAGCTGTTAAACCCGTGTAGATAGAGAAGCGTCGCCATCAGTAGCCTTCCGATGCCGTGTCCGGACTGAAGCGGCTGCTCTGCAGACGGCTGACTTCGGTATGCAGCGTGCCGTCGGCGTTAAGCTCCAGCCAGCGCCAGCCCGGCGCGATGGTATCCAGGGTAAAGTTGGCGCAGTGCGGCTTAAACTGGACGCAGGTCGACGGCGTCGCCAGCAGACGGCGGCCGTTCCAGTCGAGATCCTGCTCCTGATGAATATGGCCGCACAGCAGGTGCCTTACCCGGGGATAGCGCACCAGCACGTTGTCCAGCTCCTGCGAGTTACGCAGGCTGTGCTGATCCAACCAGCTGCACCCCGCCGGTAGCGGGTGGTGATGCAGCAGCAGCAGGGTATAGCGCTCCGGCACCTCTGCCAGCTTTTTCTCCAGCCACTCTAGCTGAAACTCACTCAGTTCACCGTGTGGAACGCCAAACACCTGGCTGTCGAGCAGCAGTATCTGCCAGCTCTCGCCAGCGAAGACCCGCTTGGCACCCGAGATGCCAGCCTCCTGCAGCGCGCTGTACATGGCGGGCTGAAAGTCATGATTGCCGGGTAGCCACACGCAGGGCACGTCGAAGCTGGCGATCCCCTCAGCAAAGTGCTGATAGGCCGCAGCAGAGTGATCCTGTGCCAGGTCGCCGGTAGCGACGATTAAATCGCAGTGACGCTGCTCGGCCCGGATGGCTTCCAATACCGCCTGATAGCTCTCCCAGGTATTGACCCCTAACAACGTTTCATGCTTTTCGGCAAACAGGTGAGTATCGGTTATTTGTAAGATCCTGATGCTGGCCTCACCCGCCAGATTCAGGTTTAACAGGCTTTCCAAATGGTGTCCTTAGGTAGGTTTCACGATGCTAACAAACCGGAATCGCCATTGCTCCATGTGCTAAACAGTACCTAAGCCAGTCGGCCAGAAACTGATTAATTTGATGCTTTTCGTCGCGTTGGTGCAACTTTTTATTTGGGTAATCATACCGCGCTTTAAAGCGAAAGATCTGCTGGCTTGAACACACTTCAGCGACCATAGCATCGTGATAGAGGCGTACCGTTAACGACGGCATGCTCCAGTAGCTGATCGCCGGTGCTGTCTGCACGATCTCCACCAGCGTAGTGTAGCGGGTTGATTCTGTAATCGTTACTCGGTATTGCGCATTGGCCACCTGATAGCTCACTGTTTCGCCGGGTGCGTCATTGCGTGGCAGCAGGCGGCGTAGCTGGGCGAAGTTGGTTTCGCACAGGCGCATCATTTCAGGAAAGTCAGGTGTATAACGCTTCATTTTTTCCACTCAGTTCTCAACTTTTCGTAGTGCAGCTGCAGCCATTGCAGGGCGATGACCGACGCGGCGTTGTCTATTTTCCCCTCTTCAACCCACTGGTAAGCCTGTTCCCGGCTCACCACATGAACACGAATATCTTCGTTTTCGTCCACCAGGCCATGTATACCTTTGGCCTGCGTGGCATCCACTTCGCCAACCATTAACGATAAGCGCTCGCTGGTGCCGCCAGGGCTGGCCAGATAGCTCATAAACTCTTTTACCCGGCCAACCTGCAGCCCGGCCTCTTCTACGGCTTCGCGGCGGGCAACGTCTTCTACGCTCTCGCCCTCTTCGATCATGCCAGCAACCAGCTCCAGCAGCCAGGGGGTTTCACTGGTGTCGTAAGCCGGAATACGGATCTGCTCGATCAGTACCACCTCGTCGCGCGCAAGGTCATAGGGTAGCAAGACGGCGGCATGGCCGCGCTCAAAAATTTCACGCGTCACCTCCCCGCTCATCTCACCGTTAAAAAGCCGATGCCGAAAGCGCCACCGCTTCAGAGAAAAAAAACCGTTATAGAGTGTTTCGCGTGCAATAATTTCTACATCATTTTTAGTGAAAGTTACTGCTGATGGCTCGGGTTTCTTCATGGTTTCATCCTGCTGGCAAATAATGACGAAATTATGGATTTCCAGTCTGTAAGACTGCCGTTTCCCATGCTATATGGTAGATTGGTGCAAATTAACGCCGGATGGCACTTAACGCCAACCTTTTGCAGCGACACTTTCTGCTAGAATCGGCCTTATTTTTTAAATTTCATTAGCGCTAACAAAGCTTCGTAACAAGGAATGCAAATGAAGAAATTGCTCCCCATGCTTATCGGCCTGAGCCTGGCCGCTTTCAGTACGATGAGTCAGGCAGAGAACCTGCTTCAGGTTTATCAGCAAGCGCGTCTCAGCAACCCTGAACTGCGCAGATCTGCCGCGGATCGCGATGCCGCATTTGAGAAAATCAACGAAGCGCGCAGCCCATTACTGCCCCAGCTCGGTTTGGGCGCAGACTACAGCTACAGCAACGGCTTCCGCGACCAGAATGGTCTCAATAGCAACTCCACCAGCGCCTCTTTACAGCTGACCCAGACCCTGTTTGATATGACAAAATGGCGCGCCCTGACCCTGCAAGAGAAATCAGCAGGCATTCAGGATGTGACGTTCCAGACCGATCAGCAGACGCTGATCCTCAACACCGCCACTGCCTATTTTAACGTATTAAGCGCCATCGATGCGCTCTCTTATACCGAAGCGCAGAAACAGGCTATCTATCGCCAGCTGGATCAAACTACCCAGCGCTTTAACGTGGGCCTGGTTGCCATTACCGACGTGCAGAACGCCCGCTCTCAGTATGATACCGTGCTGGCAGACGAAGTGACCGCCCGTAACAACCTGGACAACGCCGTTGAGCAGCTGCGCCAGGTGACCGGCAACTACTATCCGGAGCTGGCGTCGCTGAACGTCGACCGCTTCCAGACCGACAAGCCGCAGCCGGTTAATTCCCTGCTGAAAGAGGCCGAAAGCCGTAACCTCTCTCTGTTGCAGGCGCGTCTCTCCCAGGATCTGGCCCGCGAGCAGATTCGCCTGGCGCAGGATGGTCACTTGCCGACCCTGGATCTTACCGCGTCAAGCAGCGTCTCTGACACCTCCTACAGCGGCTCCCGCACCAGCGGTGCCCAGGGCGCAGCCTATGACGACAGCAACATCGGCCAGAACAAGATCGGCCTGAACTTCTCCCTGCCGCTCTATCAGGGTGGCCTGGTGAACTCGCAGGTGAAACAGGCGCAGTACAACTTCGTGGGTGCAAGCGAGCAGCTGGAAACCGCTCACCGCAGCGTGGTGCAGACCGTACGTTCATCCTATAACAACGTGAACGCCTCCATCAGCAGCATCAATGCTTACAAGCAGTCCGTGGTCTCTGCCCAGAGCTCGCTGGATGCAACCGAAGCAGGCTACTCGGTGGGTACCCGTACCATCGTTGACGTGCTGGATGCGACCACCACGCTCTACAACGCCAAGCAGCAGCTCTCCAGCGCGCGTTACAACTACCTGATTAACCAGCTGAACATCAAATCTGCTCTCGGTACGCTGAACGAGCAGGACCTGATGGCTCTGAACGGTGCCCTGGGTAAACCGGTCTCCACCACGCCGGAAGCCGTCGCCCCGTCAACGCCTGACCAGGACGCCCGCGTGCAGAACAGCGCCCCGGATAGCAACGGCAATGGTAACGGTAACGGTCTGCTCAACGCGGCGCTGCCACGCTAAGCACGCACCTTTGAAATTGCTGTAAAAACGAGATGGGGGCACCAGCCCCCGTTTCAACGTAAGACAACGTAAAGATCCCTGCTCCAGACCCGCATTCCGCCTCATTGCGCTTCAATTTCGACCACTCATCCTCTATCCTGAGCAGTAGCTACCTCGCTTTAACTCTGGGTATTAAAAGAGACATATGAAACGGACAAAAACGATTAATCATGCGACGTTCCGCAAAAGCTGGGGCGCTCGCCATCTGACTCCCGTCGCCTTCGCCCTTACCGCCGCGTTTATGCTGGCGGGCTGCGAACAGAGCGATGAGACGGTATCGATGTATCAAAACGCCGACGACTGCTCTACGGCCAATCCAGGCAAAAGCGCCGAATGTACTACCGCATACAACAACGCCCTGAAAGAGGCCGAGCGCACCGCGCCGAAATATAAGACGCGTGAAGACTGCGTCGCCGAGTTTGGTGAAGGCCAGTGCCAGCAGGCACCTGCTCAGGCGGGTATGGCACCGGAAAACCAGGCTCAGGCCCAGCAGAGCAGCGGCAGCTTCTGGATGCCGCTGATGGCGGGCTACATGATGGGACGCCTGATGGGCGGCGGTGCGGGCTTTGCCCAGCAGCCGCTGTTTAGCTCGCGTAACCCGGCGAGCCCGGCCTACGGTCAGTACACCGACGCCTCTGGTAAAGGCTACGGCGCCGCCCAGCCTGGCCGTACTGCGACCGTCCCTAAAACTGCGCTGGCCCCGAAACCGGCCACGACCTCTACGGTCACGCGCGGCGGCTTTGGTGAGTCGGTTGCTAAGCAGTCCACCATGCAGCGTAGCGCCGCAGGCACCTCCTCTTCACGCTCAATGGGGGGCTAAGCCTCATGGAACGAGTCACTATTGACGAGCGCCCGGACTGGCGCGAAAAAGCGACCGAGTACGGTTTTAATTTTCACACCATGTACGGTGAGCCGTACTGGTGTGAAGAGGCCTACTACAAATTCAGCCTTGCGCAGATCGAGAAGCTTGAAGAGGTTACCGCCGAGCTGCATCAGATGTGCCTGAAGGTAGTGGAGAAGGTCGTTGCCAGCGATGAGCTGATGACCAAATTCCGCATTCCGAAACACACCTGGAGCTTTGTGCGCCAGGCGTGGCAGACGCAGCAGCCGTCGCTCTATTCCCGCCTCGATCTGGCGTGGGACGGCGTAGGTGAACCCAAGCTGCTGGAGAACAACGCCGACACCCCGACCTCGCTGTATGAAGCCGCGTTCTTCCAGTGGATCTGGCTGGAAGACCAGCAGAACGCGGGTAAGCTGCCGCCACAGAGCGATCAGTTCAACAGCCTGCAGGAGAAGCTCATCGAGCGCTTCGGCGAGCTGCGCGAGCAGTACGGCTTTAACCTGCTGCATCTGGCCTGCTGCCGCGATACCGTTGAAGATCGCGGTACGGTGCAGTATCTGCAGGACTGCGCCGCCGAAGCGGGCGTCGCCAGCGAGTTCCTCTACATCGAAGATATTGGGCTGGGTGAAAAAGGCCAGTTCACCGATCTTCAGGATCAGGTGATCAGCAACCTGTTCAAGCTCTACCCGTGGGAGTACATGCTGCGTGAGATCTTCTCTACCAAGCTGGAAGATGCTGGCGTGCGCTGGCTGGAGCCGGCCTGGAAGAGCATTATCTCTAACAAAGCGCTGCTGCCGATGCTGTGGGAGATGTTCCCGGATCATCCAAACCTGCTGCCCGCTTACTTTGCCGAAGACGACCATCCGCCGCTGGAGAAGTACGTTGTTAAACCGATCTTCTCGCGGGAAGGCGCTAACGTCTCTATCGTGGAAAATGGCCAGACTATCGAGCAGGTAGAGGGCCCCTACGGTGAAGAGGGCATGATCGTCCAGCAGTTCTATCCGCTACCTAAATTTGGCGACAGCTACGTGCTGATCGGCAGCTGGCTGATCAACGATCAACCTGCCGGGATTGGTATTCGTGAGGATCGGGCGTTGATCACCCAGGATCTCTCCCGCTTCTATCCGCACATTTTTATCGAGTAGCTGTACCTCGTAGGCCCGGTAAGCGTAGTGCCACCGGGCGTTTAGTTTATTAGCCCACCTGCACCGACAGCATGCTGATGCTGCCCATCTCCATCCCCTCTACCGGGATTGTCATCGGTTCTGCACCGTCCCATGCGCCGAGCACGTAGAGCAGCGGCAGGAAATGCTCCGGCGTCGGGTTCGACAGCGAGCCACCCTCGTGCTGCAGATAGTTCACCAGCGGATGCTGCTCAACCGGCCCCTGCCAGGTGAGGTTAGCCTTCACGTAATCATTAAACGACTCCGCCCACGCATAGGGCGTGCTCTCGCCGTGCCAGCGCGCGGTACGCAGGTTATGCACCACGTTGCCGCTCGCCACCAGCATAATGCCTTCATCGCGGAGCGTCGCCAGCCTGCGGCCCATCTCATAGTGCCAGGCGGCGGGTTTGGTACTGTCCACGCTCAACTGCACCATAGGGATGTCGGCGTCCGGGTACATCTTGATCAGCACGCCCCAGGAGCCGTGGTCAAACCCCCACGCCTCTTTGTCCAGCGCAACCGGGATCGGTGCCAGCAGATCCACCAGCCGCTGTGCCAGCTCAGGAGAGCCAGGTGCGGGATAGTGCGTGTCAAAGAGTGCCTGCGGGAAGCCGCCAAAGTCATGAATCGTCTTTGGAGTTTCCATTGCCGTCACGCCGGTGCCACGGGTGAACCAGTGGGCGGAGATCACCACAATCGCCTTTGGACGCGGCAGCGTCTGCCCCAGCTTGCCCCAGGCACGAGTATAGCTATTATCTTCCAGCACGTTCATCGGGCTGCCGTGGCCCAGAAACAGCGCTGGCATACGAGACGCAGACATGATGATATCCTCAGAAAAAGTGTCATTTTGTTAGAAGCAGAGTACGCTTTTCTCGTAGAGGATGAACTCAGATAAGCGTGATGAAGATCATCAGATAATTTGAATGTAAGAAATGCGTAAAGAGTGACTTACCCTCTCGCCTTACGGAGCAGTGTTAAATAATATTAATGAGAATCATTATCACAAGGAGTTCTGAATGTCGGTCCCGTTGATTCTGACCTTATTAGCCGGTGCGGCCACCTTTATTGGCGCGATCCTCGGCGTGCTTGGCCAGAAGCCTTCTAACCGCGTGCTGGCCTTTTCGCTGGGATTTGCCGCCGGGATTATGCTGCTGATCTCGCTAATGGAGATGCTCCCCGCCGCGCTCGGTACGGAAGGGATGTCGCCGGTGCTTGGCTACGGCATGTTTATCGTCGGCCTGCTGGGCTACTACGGCCTCGATCGTCTGCTGCCGCATGCCCATGCGCAGGATCTTATGCGCGCCAGCAGCAAAACGATGCCGAGCAATATCAAGCGTACGGCGATCCTGCTCACCCTTGGCATTAGCCTGCACAACTTTCCTGAAGGCGTGGCCACCTACGTGACGGCCAGCAGCAACCTTGAGCTGGGGCTGGGGATCGCCCTGGCGGTAGCGCTGCACAACATTCCCGAAGGGCTGGCGGTGGCAGCGCCGGTCTATGCCGCCACGGGCTCAAAGCGTAAAGCGGTAATGTGGGCGGGGATCTCAGGCCTGGCGGAAATTCTCGGCGGCGTACTGGCATGGTTGATCCTCGGCAGCCTGGTTTCGCCGGTGGTGATGGCGGCGATCATGGCGGCGGTGGCCGGGATCATGGTGGCGCTGTCGGTAGATGAGCTGATGCCGCTGGCGAAAGAGATCGATCCCAACAACAACCCGAGCTACGGCGTACTATGCGGTATGTCGGTGATGGGGCTGAGCCTGGTACTGTTGCAAAGCATCGGCTTTGCGGGCTAATCAGACGAAACATTAGAAACAACAAAGCCGGGCATGCCCGGCTTTGCTTTATATTACGCTAGCGCTTAGCTGGCTTTGCGTTCCTGCTCGCGGCGGTAGGCCACCAGATCTTCAATGGTCACAACGGCCATATCATGGGCTTTCGCAAATTCGATGCACTCCGGCGCGCGCGCCATAGAGCCGTCATCGTTGGTCAGCTCACAGAGCACGCCCGCAGGCTTGAAGCCCGCCAGCGTCACGAGGTCAATGGTTGCCTCGGTGTGGCCGCCGCGGGTCAGCACCCCACCCGGCTGCGCGCGCAGCGGGAAGACGTGGCCAGGACGGTTGAGATCGGACGGCTTAGCACCGTCGGCAATGGCGGCACGCACGGTGGTCACGCGGTCAGCGGCGGATACGCCGGTGGTCACGCCGGTAGCGGCTTCGATGGTCACGGTAAAACCGGTGCCGTAGGCGCTGGTGTTGTTCTCCACCATCATCGGCAGATCGAGCTGTTTACGACCTTCTTCGGTCAGGCAGAGGCAGACAATGCCGCTGCCGTGGCGAATAGTCAGCGCCATCTGCTCAACGGTCATGGTTTCTGCGGCGAAGATCATATCGCCTTCGTTTTCACGATCCTCGTCGTCGAGCACCATGACTCCGCGCCCGTTGCGCAGTGCGTCTAAAGCGTGTTCCACACGTTCGAATGGCGTGCCAAAAGAGGAAAGCAGCGTCTGATTCATGGTAATAAAAACCTCATTAAAATTATGGTTACCAGAATCAGGGCAGTCTTAGGAGTACCGCAAGCGGCAAAAAAATAACGTGAGCGGGCACAAACCCGGCTGGATCGTTACTCTCTCCCATCCGGACTTTAACCGTCGGCCCCGGAATTACACCGGATCTGCTGACCTTCATGCATGACGTGATGCCGTGCGTGAAGCGCTCGCGGGCTTTCAGCACAGGCTGATTTACCGCCGGTGGGGAATTTCGCCCCGCCCTGAGAATAAGCGGATTAACTATAACGCTATTGATTATCTCCGGCAATCCATTCACCGACACAATTGTGCTTTCATAGGGCATAATCCACGTTACACTAAATCACGCTACACTAATGTTAATACTTACCAGTTCAGGGAAACTACTATGATTGACCCGAAAAAAATTGAACAGATCGCCCGCCAGGTTCATGAATCTATGCCAAAAGGCATTCGTGATTTCGGCGAGGATGTAGAGAAAAAGATCCGCCAGACGCTGCAATCCCAGCTGGCGCGACTCGACCTGGTGAGCCGTGAAGAGTTTGATGTCCAGACGCAGGTTCTGCTGCGCACCCGTGAGAAACTGACTGCGCTGGAGCAGCGGATCAGCGATCTGGAGAACCGCCCGGCCACCGCGTCGGCTGAACCCACTCAGGCGCAGGATCTGCCGAGCGAAGTGAAACCCGCACCGGCTATTCCGCCGGTGGAGAATATTGACTGACCCTGTAGTCGGTATTGCCCGGTGGCGCTAACGCTTACCGGGCCTACCGGATCAGTTTTTCTGGATCTTCTTGATGATGTTGGTGGTTGAGCAGCCATCTTCGAAGTTCAGCACCTGCACGTCACCGCCGCTAGCCCACACCTCTTTGCTGCCCGCAATATCTTCCGGCTTGTAGTCACCGCCTTTCACCAGCAGATCCGGCAGGATCCCGGCGATCAGGCGCTGCGGCGTATCCTCTTCGAACGACACAACCCAGTCCACGGCCTCCAGCGCGCCGAGCACGATCATACGCTGCTCAAGCGGGTTAACCGGGCGGGTCGGCCCTTTCAGGCGGCTGGTCGAGGCATCGCTGTTCACCGCCACGATCAGGCGATCGCCGAGCTTGCGGGCGTTAGCCAGGTAAGAGACGTGGCCTGCGTGCAGAATATCGAACACGCCGTTAGTCATCACCACCTTCTCGCCACGCTTGCGCGCAGCCGCCACCGCCTGCTTCAGCTCCTCTTCGTTCATTACGCCGAAGCCGGTTTCTGAACGACCGCGTACGGCGTTCTCCAGCTCAATAGGCGAAACGGTAGAGGTACCCAGCTTGCCGACCACGACACCCGCCGCGGCGTTTGCAAAGTAGCAGGCCTCTTCCAGCGAGTTGCCCGCCGCCAGCGTTGCTGCCAGCACGCCAATGACCGTGTCGCCCGCGCCGGTCACGTCATAGACCTCCTGCGCCTGGGTCGGCATATGCAGCGGCGCTTTGCCCGGCTGCAGCAGGGTCATGCCCTGTTCGGAGCGGGTCACCAGCAGCGCGGAGAGATCGAAATCGGCGATCAGCTTCATGCCACGCTCAACGATCTCCGCTTCGTTTTTACACTTCCCGGCCACCGCCTCGAACTCGGAGAGGTTCGGCGTCAGCAGGGTTGCGCCACGATAGCGCTCGAAATCGTTGCCTTTTGGATCGATAAGCACCGGCACGTTGGCTTTACGCGCCAGGGCGATCATCTGCTGAACGCTGGCCAGCGCGCCCTTGCCGTAGTCGGAGAGGATCAGCGCGCCGATACTGCCCAGCGCCTGGCTAATGCGATCGTGCAGCGGCTCGGGGTCCACGCCCTCAAAGCCCTCCTCGAAGTCGAGGCGGATCAGCTGCTGGTTGCGTGACAGCACACGCAGCTTGGTGATAGTAGGATGGGTCGGAACAGAGACGAAATCGCACTTAACGTTGACGTCGGCCAGCGTTTTGCTCAGCGCGCGCGCGGCGTCATCGATGCCGGTCAGGCCAACCAGACGCGAATGGGCACCGAGAGAGGCAATGTTCATCGCCACGTTCGCCGCGCCGCCAGGCCGCTCTTCAACCGCATCGACCTTGACCACCGGTACAGGCGCTTCCGGTGAGATACGGCTGGTCGGGCCATACCAGTAGCGATCTAACATCACGTCACCGACGACCATCACCCCTGCACGTTCAAACTCTGGCAGCGTTACTTTCATTCCTGTCCCCTCGAAATGCAAAATTTGCGCGCGATAATATCATACTTAACTTTGCGCGCACGGTTTTAGCAGCCACTTCTGCCAGCTGGCGCTGACCTGTCCACGCTCTTCGGCAAACTCCGTTTCCGGCACGTGGCCAGGCTGCTCCTGCAGCGCCAGATGGTGCAGCGCATCGCGTAGCGTGGTATAGGCGTGGGTCAGCGCCTGCGCCTCCTGCTCATCCATAATGTCGTTCTGTGCCAGCAGTTCGAGAATACGCACGTTATCAGACCAGCGCGTCAGCTTTGGCTTCTGGTGCGCGTGGCCCAGCACCAGATACTGGGCGATAAACTCAATGTCGGTAATGCCGCCCGCGTCGGCCTTGAGGTCGAAACGCTCCCGGTGCTTGTTGCCAAGATGGGCGCGCATCTTCTCGCGCATCTCCCGCACCTCGGTTTGCAGTTTCTCCCCGTCGCGGGGGGTCATCAGAATGGTGCGGCGGATCTCATCGAAGCGGGATTTCAGCTGCGGATCGCCGTATACCACCCGGGCGCGAACCAGCGCCTGGTGCTCCCACGTCCACGCCTCATTCTGCTGATAGTCCGCAAACGCATCGGCGGTGGTGACCAGCATCCCTGCCGCGCCAGAGGGCCGCAGGCGGGCGTCCACCTCGTAGAGAATGCCCGACGAGGTGCGAGTGCTGAAGAGGTGCATAATGCGCTGGGCGAGGCGCAGGTAGAACTGGCGGCCATCGATCTCCCGCTCGCCGTCGGTCATCACGTCTGCCGGACAGTCGTGCAGAAAGACCAGATCGAGATCGGAGCTGTAACCCAGCTCCCAGCCGCCGAGCTTGCCGTAGCCCACCACCGCAAAGCCGCGCCCCTCCCGATCGCGCAGGTGCTTTGGCTGACCAAAGCGCGCCACCATCTGGGTCCAGGCCTGCTGGACTACCGCGTCGATCATCGCCTCCGCCAGCCACGTTAAGTGATCGCTCACTTTCATCACCGGCAGGGTACCGGCAATATCCGCCGCCGCCACGCGCAGCAGCTGCGCCTGCTTGAACTGGCGCAGGGCCTCCAGCTGCTGCTCTTCGTCCTCCTCCGGCACGCGGAGCAGATACTGGCGCAGCTCGTCCCGGTAGGCGTCCATCGCCGTCGGCTGGTAGAGCGTACTGGGATCCAGCAGCTCATCCAGCAGCAGCGGATAGCGCGCCAGCTGGCTGGCGACCATTGGCGAGGCGGCACAGAGGGAGATCAGGTGCTTGAGCGCGCCGGGAAACTCGCTCAGCAGCTCAATATAGGTGGTGCGGGTGACAATTCCGCTCAGGAGCGGCATCAGCCGCGCCAGCGGCACCGGCGCATCGGCACGGGGGCAGACCTGGCTGAGCAGGTGCGGCATCAAATGATCGAGCACCTGGCGACCGCGCGGGCCAATGGTCCTGCGCGTCAGCTCCCGACGAAAATCGGCGATCAACGCTACCACCCGGATACGATCGCCATCCGTAAGATGCGCCAGCACCGGTGTAGCGTCATCGTCTTCCAGCGTGTCCTGCCACAGCTCGCGCCACTGCTCCGACAGCTGCTCGTCCTGGGTGTCGGTATCGTCATCGCCAATCAGCTCGTTAAAGATACGCCGCACGGCAGCCATGTGCTGATCCAGGGTGTCGCTAAGCGCCTGCCAGTCGGCGACGCCCATTCCCCAGGCCAGCCGGGCACGGTTAAGCTCATCCCCCGGCAGGGTCTGGGTCTGCTCGTCGTTGATGCTTTGCAGGAGATTCTCCAGCCGACGCAGCCAGAGGTAGGCTTCCCGCAGCGTGTCGGCATCTCCGGCAGGCAGAAGATGAAGCTGATCGATGGCGATCAGCGTCGGCAGCAGCGAGCGCTGCTGGAGCGACGGCTCGCGGCCGCCACGGATCAGCTGGAACACCTGGACAATAAACTCTACCTCGCGGATGCCGCCCGCCCCCAGCTTGATGTTGTCTTTCAACCCGCGTCGCCGCACTTCGCGGGCAATCATGCTCTTCATGTTGCGCAGCGACTGGATGACGCTGAAATCGATATAGCGACGGAAAATAAAGGGACGCAGCATGGCCCGCAGCTCGGTAGCGTAGACGCCGTCGTTGTCGCCCATGATCCGCGCCTTAACCATCGCGTAGCGCTCCCAGTCGCGCCCCTGCTCCTGGTAATAATCCTCCAGCGCAGCAAAGCTCAGCACCAGCGGGCCGCTGTCGCCAAAGGGGCGCAGGCGCATATCCACCCGGTAGACAAAGCCGTCCTGGGTGGGCTGGTCGAGCACCTTAATCAGCCGCTGTCCGAGGCGAGTGAAGAACTGGGCGTTGTCCAGCTCGCGACGCCCGCCGCGGGTTGCCCCGTTCTCCGGCCAGGAGAAGATGAGATCGATATCCGAAGAGAAGTTCAGCTCGTTCCCGCCCAGCTTGCCCATGCCAAGGATCAGCAGCGGCTGCGGCGTGCCGTCGGCGCTACACGGCGTGCCCCACTCCCGACAGCAGGCATCGTAGAGCCAGTCGCGGGCGCTGACGATCAGCGTCTCCGCCAGGGCGCTAAGCTGCTGAAGCGTGCTCTCTTCGGTTACCAGCCGCAGGGCCTGGGCCCAGGCGATGCGTACCATAATGCGGCGGCGGAACAGGCGCAGCTCGCGCATCAGCGACGCTTCGTCACTGACCTCCGCCAGCGCCGCCTTGATCCAGGCAGGATAGCTCTGCCACTCCTCCGCCTGCGGCGGCTCGCTCTCCAGCGCCGTCAGCCACTCGGGGTGCGCGGCAATGCTGGCCTGCACAAAGTCACTAAAAGTGAGCACTGACTTCGCCTCTGCACTGAGCGTTGAGGCGGAGAGTGTATCCGGCAGACGTTCGATAAGCGTCTGCCAGTGCTGCTGAAGCGGCGTAGAGAGCGGCATCATGGGGGGATCCTTTGCCTGAGTTAGCGTTTTCCGCTGTGCAGCCAGAACGGCTCTTGCACAATGGCTTCGTTACGGAAGTGTTCAATTTCAATGCGCTGGCGGGTTTTGATGGCGTGCTGCAAGCCCTGCCAGTTCTCCAGCCATGCTCTGGCGCGGACGCCGTCGTAGTAGCCCGCCAGCAGCAGCATACTATCGATGTCGCGCGCCAGGCGCGGGAGCTGATCCTGGTACTTATCCATTAGCGGCTGGGCAAAGTTACGTTTCAGCTCGGCGGCGTGCCGGGACAGGTTGATGTCTGCAAAACGCTTAAACGAGTCGTTGATTTTGGCCTGTGCCTTGTCATCAAGGAACGTCCGCCAGGCGCGCGTCACCAGCCACTCGGTCAGGGCCAGCTTCGCCGCGGCGATCTCCGGGCTGTACACCGCCGTCACGGCGGAGACGGCGGTGGTCAGGGTCGCCTCGGATTGGATCAGCAGATCGCGTAAGCGAGCGCTCGCTTTTCGCGGCACAATGCCGCCAAACAGCATCAGGGTGTGGCGCACCAGGGCGATAGCCGCCAGGGTCTCCGCCTGCGCTTTTTTATCGCCGCGCACCCATAGCTCTTCATGGTACTGCCACTGGGAGAGCGCCAGCTCCAGCGCGGCCTCCAGCCCCTGCTCGACGCTCGCCTTCGGCGCAACGGTCAGGATCTCCGTGGCCCGCAGCGGACGCGGCGGATTGCCTTTCGCCAGATGGTAGCCGCGAGCAGCCTTGCTCAGGCTGCCCTGGCGCAGGCCGGTCTGGGTCACCAGCTGGCGCGCCAGCTTTAATACGTCCTCCGCCGCGCCGCTCAGCAGCTCCAGCTCCAGCTCGCAGATCGGTTCCGCCAGCTCGCCCGCCTTCACTTCTCCGAGATCCAGCGCAATTTCAATTCGGCTGTCGCCAACGTTAATCAGCCACTTCTCACGATCGAAGTGGGTGCTGAACAGCGGGCTGACGCGCTCGGCAAGATCCGCTGGCAGGGCTCCCTCCGGCCAGGCCTCGGCCGGGAAGCGGCTGAGATCCAGCTCCGGCTTATCAATGGCAACGTTGTACTCTGGACGCTGATGCAGCCCGCCCACGGTGCGGCCGGCGGTTTTGATCGTCATCTCATAGCGATCCTGTGCGCCACGAATGCGCAGGCCCATGTCATGGCTACGCAGCCAGCTATCCGCCGTCTCGTAGTAGATATTGAGCAGGGTCGCAGGTGCAACGTGCTCATCCGTCAGGGTATGCAGATGGCTGCGCAGGGCATCCACGCGGGATGGGTCAACGATAAATTTCAGTTCGATCTCTTGAGTCATGGCCTTGTACTTATGGTTATGTCACATCAGTGAAATTTTCGGCGAACTTACGCCCTTGATGTTTGTCAGTAGATAGTATTTTGCGCCAAATTTCCACGGTGCGGATCGTTTGCGACCCAGATGATTCTGATTGATACCGAATCCTTTGCGTCGTCAGACTGATGCCACTACTATCGTTCCACTTTTTTTATGACAACAAATGACTGCTGATGCCTAAATTACGCCTGACTGGACTGTTTTTACTTGTATGCGTTTCTGCCGTGGCCCATGCCGAAGAAAAGCGTTACGTTTCGGATGAACTGAATACCTGGGTTCGTAGCGGCCCGGGGGATCACTATCGCCTCGTGGGTACGGTTAACGCGGGTGAAGAGGTTGCACTGCTGCAAACCAACGGGGACTCAAACTACGGTCAGGTGCGTGACAGCAGCGGTCGTACCGCCTGGATCCCGTTGAAGGAGCTGAGCAGCGAGCCAAGCCTGCGCACCCGCGTGCCGGATCTGGAGAACCAGGTTAAGACCCTGACCGATAAGCTGACCAATATCGACAATACCTGGAACCAGCGCACCGCCGATATGCAGCAGAAGGTCGCCCAGAGCGACAGCGTGATCAACGGCCTGAAAGAAGAGAACCAGCAGCTTAAAAATCAGCTGATCGTCGCACAGAAGAAGGTGAGTGCCGCGAACCTGCAGCTGGACGACAAGCAGCGCACCATCATTATGCAGTGGTTTATGTACGGCGGCGGCGTGCTCGGCGCAGGGCTGTTCCTGGGTCTGGTACTGCCGCACATCATCCCTAGCCGCAAGCGTAAAGACCGCTGGATGAGCTGAACCAGATTAGCCATTTTCTCTACACTTAACGTATCATCAGTTAAAAGTATGTTAGGAGAGTGGCGTAGTGAAGAGTTATCTGGTCGGTGGTGCTGTTCGGGATGCGTTGTTAGGGCTACCGGTTAAAGATAAAGACTGGGTGGTTGTGGGTGCGACCCCACAGGAGATGCTGGACGCGGGCTACCAGCAGGTTGGCCGCGATTTCCCGGTGTTCCTCCACCCAAAAAGCCGGGAGGAGTACGCCCTGGCGCGTACCGAACGGAAATCCGGCTTTGGCTATACCGGCTTCTCCTGCTATGCCGCGCCCGACGTCACCCTGGAGCAGGATCTGCTTCGCCGCGACCTCACCGTTAACGCCCTGGCTCAGGACGCGGACGGCAAAATCATCGATCCCTATAATGGCCTGGCGGATCTCAAGAGCCGCACCCTGCGCCATGTCTCTCCCGCCTTTGGGGAAGATCCCCTGCGCGTGCTGCGCGTAGCACGCTTTGCCGCCCGCTATGCCCATCTCAGCTTCCGTATTGCCGACGAAACCATGGCGCTAATGCGCGAGATGACCGCCGCCGGCGAACTGGAACACCTGACGCCGGAGCGTGTCTGGAAAGAGACGGAAAACGCCCTCGCCAGCCGTAATCCGCAGGTCTACTTTATGACGCTGCGCGAGTGCGGCGCGCTAAAGGTGCTGTTCCCTGAGCTCGATGTTCTGTTTGGCATCCCTGCCCCGGCAAAGTGGCACCCGGAGATCGATACCGGCATCCACGTGCTGATGACGGTCTCGATGGCAGCGATGCTCAGCCCGGATATCGACGTACGCTTCGCCACGCTGTGCCACGATCTCGGCAAGGGCCTGACCCCACCGGCGCTGTGGCCGCGCCACCACGGGCATGGCCTGGCAGGCGTCAAGCTGGTCGCCAACCTGTGCGAACGCCTGCGCGTGCCTAACGAGCTGCGCGATCTGGCCAAGCTGGTGGCGGAGTACCACGATCTGATCCACACCTTCCCGATCCTGAAACCGCAGACCATTGTGAAGCTGTTCGATGCTATCGACGCCTGGCGTAAGCCCCAGCGCGTGGAGCAGATTGCCCTGACCAGCGAAGCCGACGTACGCGGCCGCACTCATTTTGAGGCCAAAGACTATCCGCAGGGACGACTGCTGCGCGAAGCATGGGAGGTGGCGAAGGCGGTATCGACCAAAGAGGTGGTAGCAGCAGGGTTTAAGGGGGCTGAAATCCGCGAGGAGCTGACCCAGCGGCGAATTGATGCGGTAGCGAAATGGAAAGCGGCACGCTGCCCTCAGCCACAGGCGTGAGGGCAGCCGCCTGAACGCTTAGAAGAAGACGACGTAGACCGCGGCCGCCACAATAAAGCGGTAGATAGCGAATGGAATAAACGAGATCCGCTTAATCAACTGCAGGAAGGTTTTGATCGCCACCAGCGCCACGATGAAGGCGGTGATAAAGCCAACGGCAAACATCGGGATATCGGCAGTGGTCAGGAAGTGGTAGCTCTTATAGAGATCCAGCGCGGTTGCGCCCATCATCATTGGCACGGCCAACAGGAACGAGAACTCTGATGCGGCATAGCGGCTAACGCCCATTAACATGCCCCCGGAGATGGTCGCGCCGGAGCGGGAGAAGCCCGGCCACAGCGCCAGACACTGGAAGCAGCCAATCATAAAGGCCTGACGATAGGTCATATCATCCAGACCCGGTGCGCGCGGGATCTTCGGCTTCAGGCACTCGGCGGCAATCAGCAGTAAGCCCCCAACCACCAGGGCGTACATGACGTTGATGGGGTTGAACAGGCTCTTGATCATGTCATGGAAAACCAGCCCCAGCACCACCGCCGGGATCATCCCCAGCAGGATATGGATCAGCGTCAAGCGCCCTTTGCCTTCGCCCTCGTGCGGCGGATGGCCAAAGTGGATGCCGATCAGGCCAAACAGGCGACGCCAGAACATCACCACCACCGCCAGGATCGAGCCCAGCTGGATCACCACCTCAAAGGTTTTGGCCGTATCGCCTTCGAACCCCAGCAGGTGGCCGACGATGATCATGTGGCCAGTACTGGAGACCGGTAAAAACTCAGTTAACCCTTCGACAACGCCCAGAATGGCCGCCACCAGGAGGGTGTGCATATCACTCATCACTTAAACCCCTAAAAGACATAAAAAAACGGCTTCTACATCCGCAAGCCGTGAAAAGGCACGCAGGTAAGACCCATATAGTGCCGTTTGGTTTAATAATTATAAATTTAAAAGTTTTCTTTCAGACTACTGCCACGCTCAATAATAACCCCGACGTTAGTCGCCCGAGCCACTGCTCCCGGCTTGCTGACCTTGATCCGCAGCCAGGGCGAGTTGAACCGGCTCAGCAGCAGATCCGCCACCTCTTCCGCTACCCGCTCCACCAGCGCAAAACGCTGGCCTTCCACGTGCCCTACCACCGCATCGGCAATGTCGGCATAGCTCAGACAGTCGTTAACGTCATCGCTTTTCGCCGCCGCCCGGTTGTCCCACGCCATTTCGATATCGAACACCAGCTTCTGCTCGATAGTCTGCTCCCAGTCGTAAACACCGATCGTGGTGATTACCGAAAGTTGCTCTATAAATACAATGTCCATCACGCACCGCCCGCTTTTTGGCTAACCTGGATACCACTTTCAAAAAATTATGCGTATTATCCACGGATGCTGAGAATAAAACGACATTTTCAAAACGGAACAGCGTTATGAGTGCAATCGCGCCTGGAATGATCCTCCTCGCGTACCTTTGCGGCTCAATCTCCAGCGCCATTCTGGTCTGCCGCATCGCGGGTCTGCCCGATCCTCGCGAGAGTGGCTCCGGCAATCCCGGAGCGACCAATGTCCTGCGAATTGGCGGCAAGGGTGCAGCCGTAGCGGTACTGATTTTTGACGTGCTGAAAGGCATGCTGCCGGTGTGGGGAGCTTACGCGCTGGGCATCACGCCGTTCTGGCTGGGGCTGATTGCTATCGCCGCCTGCCTGGGCCACATCTGGCCGGTATTCTTTGGTTTTAAAGGCGGCAAAGGCGTTGCCACCGCGTTTGGCGCGATTGCGCCGATTGGCTGGGATCTTACCGGAGTAATGGCCGGGACCTGGCTGCTAACCATTCTGCTGAGCGGCTACTCGTCGCTGGGGGCGATTATCAGTGCGCTGATCGCCCCGTTCTACGTCTGGTGGTTCAAGCCGCAGTTTACCTTCCCGGTCTCGATGCTCTCCTGCCTGATCCTGCTCCGTCATCACGACAATATCCAGCGCCTGTGGCGACATCAGGAAACCAAAATCTGGACCAAGCTGAAGAAAAAGCGCGAGAAAGACAGGGAAGTGAAAGAGGAAGAGTAGGCCCGGCAGTAGTCCGCCGGGCTAACAGGCAATTATGCCGCAGGCAGCTCCGCCAGCGGCCAGCGCGGACGCACGGTCACGCTGAGATCCGCCAGGCTACCCGCTTTCAGGCGCACCATACCCGCATAGGCGATCATCGCCCCGTTATCGGTACAGAACTCCGGACGCGCATAGAACACTTCACCCCGACGCTTCTGCATCATCTCTGCCAGCTTCGCCCGCAGCGTGCGGTTAGCGCTGACGCCGCCCGCCATCACGAGGCGCGTAAAGCCGGTCTGATCCAGCGCGCGCTTGCACTTGATCATCAGCGTATCCACCACCGCATCCTCAAAGGCGCGGGCGATATCCGCTCGGGTCTGATCGTCACTGCCGTTGTTACGAATGGTGTTGGCGGCAAAGGTCTTGAGGCCAGAGAAGCTAAAGTCCAGCCCTGGACGATCGGTCATCGGGCGCGGGAAGACAAAGCGCCCTTCTGTGCCGTCGGCGGCCATCTTCGACAGCATTGGCCCGCCGGGATAGTCCAGCCCCAGCAGCTTCGCCGTCTTATCAAAGGCTTCACCCGCGGCATCGTCAATGGATTCGCCCAGCAGTGCGTACTGACCGATGCCGGTCACGCCGATCAGCTGGGTGTGGCCGCCGGAGACCAGCAGTGCCACAAACGGAAACTCGGGCGGGTTCTCTTCCAGCATGGGTGCCAGCAGGTGGCCCTCCATGTGGTGAACCGCAATGGCCGGCACGTTCCAGGCGAACGCCAGCGAGCGCCCTACCGTGGCCCCCACCAGCAGCGCACCGACCAGGCCAGGGCCTGCGGTGTAGGCGACGGCGTCAATATCGCTGGCGGCCAGATTCGCCTCTTTCAGCGCAGCCTGGATCAGCGGCACGGTTTTGCGCACGTGATCGCGGGAGGCCAGCTCCGGCACCACGCCGCCGTAGTCAGCGTGCAGTTTCACCTGACTATACAATTGGTTGGCTAAAAGCCCGTTTTCATCGTCGTAGATGGCGATGCCGGTTTCATCGCAGGATGTTTCAATTCCCAGTACACGCATGGCTATTCTTTACCTCTTTGCAATACCGCGCAGTGTAGGGTCCCGGACGGTGGTTGTAAAACTATTGTTCAACCCAGGCACAGAGGTCGTGTATACTCCCCCTCCTTATGAGAGCGCCCTTGTAAAAAGGGCTGCGGTGCTTTACAAAGCAGCAGCATTTGCAGTAAAATTCCGCACCATTTTGAAATAAGCTGGCGTTGATGCCAGCGGCAAACCGAATTAATCAAAGGTGAGAGGCACATGCCGGTAATTAAAGTACGTGAAAACGAGCCGTTCGACGTAGCTCTGCGTCGCTTCAAGCGTTCCTGTGAGAAAGCAGGTGTTCTGGCGGAAGTTCGTCGTCGTGAGTTCTATGAAAAACCGACTACCGAACGTAAACGCGCCAAAGCTTCTGCTGTGAAACGTCACGCGAAGAAACTGGCTCGCGAAAACGCACGCCGTACTCGTCTGTACTAATTAGCTGAGGGTGTTGACCCTCAGTTTACAGGCAGAGTTGTAGTTGTAAGGCCGTGCTTCCGAAAGGAATGCGCGGCTTATTTTCGTTTATAATCTGACATACCTTAACGCATCACGCTAAAGGTAGACGGGGCCTATGGCTGGACGAATCCCACGCGTTTTTATTAATGACCTGCTGGCACGCACCGACATCATCGATCTTATCGATGCGCGAGTGAAGCTAAAAAAGCAGGGCAAGAATTATCATGCGTGCTGTCCGTTCCATAACGAAAAAACCCCCTCTTTCACCGTAAACGGTGAGAAACAGTTTTACCACTGCTTCGGCTGCGGCGCCCACGGCAACGCTATCGACTTCCTGATGAACTACGACAAGCTCGAGTTCGTCGAGACGGTTGAAGAGCTGGCGGCGATGCACAACCTCGACGTGCCGTATGAAGCGGGCAATGGTCCAAGCCAGATTGAGCGCCACCAGCGGCAGACGCTTTACCAGCTGATGGACGGGCTAAGCGCGTTTTATCAGCAATCTCTGAACCAGCCAGCGGCTGAACCTGCGCGCCAGTATCTGGCCCAGCGCGGCTTAAGCAGCGAGGTGATTTCACGCTTCGCCATTGGCTATGCTCCACCCGGCTGGGACAACGTTTTAAAACGCTTCGGCGGCAACGGTGAGAATCGCCAGTCGCTAACCGACGCGGGCATGTTAGTCACTAACGATCGCGGGCGTACCTACGATCGATTCCGCGAACGCGTGATGTTCCCTATCCGCGACAAACGTGGCCGGGTGATTGGTTTTGGTGGTCGTGTCATGGGCGATGCCATGCCGAAATACCTTAACTCCCCGGAAACCGATATTTTCCATAAGGGTCGCCAGCTGTATGGCCTTTATGAAGCGCAGCAGGATAACGCTGAGCCGCCGCGCCTGCTGGTGGTTGAAGGCTATATGGACGTGGTCGCGCTGGCGCAGTACGACATTAACTATGCCGTCGCCTCGCTGGGTACATCTACCACCGCCGAGCATATTCAGCTGCTGTTCCGCGTCACCAACAGCGTGATCTGCTGCTACGACGGCGACCGTGCAGGCCGCGAAGCCGCATGGCGCGCATTAGAAACGGCATTGCCGTACATGACGGACGGACGTCAGCTACGCTTTATGTTCCTGCCCGACGGTGAAGATCCGGATACGCTGGTGCGTAAAGAGGGCAAGGCGGCATTTGAAGCGCGGATGGAGCAGGCTCAGCCGCTCTCCACGTTTCTGTTTAACAGCCTGATGCCGCAGGTGGACTTGAGTACCCCGGATGGCCGCGCGCAGTTGAGTACCCTGGCGCTGCCGCTGATAAGCCAGGTCCCGGGCGAGACGCTGCGCATCTACCTGCGACAGGAGCTGGGTAACAAATTAGGCATTCTTGACGATAACCAGCTTGAACGTTTAATGCCTAAACAGTCCGAAAATGGCCAGCCGCGCCCGGCACCGCAGCTAAAACGTACTACCATGCGTATACTGATAGGATTGCTGGTGCAAAATCCTGAGCTGGCCCCGCTGGTCCCACCGTTGGACGGTCTGGATCCAGCCAGGCTGCCTGGACTGAGCTTATTCGTCCAGTTGGTCAGCACTTGTCTGTCACAGCCAGGCCTGACCACCGGACAGCTTTTAGAGCAGTATCGCGGCACAAATGAGGCCGTCACCCTTGAAAAGCTGTCCATGTGGGACGATATAGCAGATAAGGACATCGCAGAAAAGACCTTTACCGATGCGTTGAACCATATGTTCGACACGGTGCTTGAGCTACGGCTCTCTGAATTGATCGCCCGCTCGCGGACCCACGGGTTAACGCCAGCAGAGCGCGAAGAGGTGCGTGTGATTAACGAGGCACGTGCCCGGAAGTGAATTTAACGGCTTAAGTGCCGAATATCGTTCGGGTAGATCCCGACAGCCGCCATGAGGGCAGCGGCAAAAATATAAGCACGCCCTCGCTTTAAAGGTTGGCAGCAGCAACGCCGACACCAAATAAACGAATTAAGTGTGGATACCGTCTTATGGAGCAAAACCCGCAGTCACAGCTGAAACTTCTTGTCCAACGTGGTAAGGAGCAAGGCTATTTGACCTATGCCGAGGTCAATGACCATCTGCCGGAAGATATCGTCGACTCCGACCAGATCGAAGACATCATCCAAATGATCAACGACATGGGCATTCAGGTGATGGAAGAAGCACCTGATGCCGACGATCTGCTGCTCGCTGAAAACTCAAATAACACGGATGAAGATGCGGAAGAAGCAGCGGCTC
This sequence comes from Pseudescherichia sp. AS216, assembly GCF_037152055.1. Taxonomy (NCBI): domain Bacteria; kingdom Pseudomonadati; phylum Pseudomonadota; class Gammaproteobacteria; order Enterobacterales; family Enterobacteriaceae; genus Pseudescherichia; species Pseudescherichia sp. AS216. The sequence continues at coordinate 224,414 of NZ_JBBCMV010000005.1, forward strand.
AGGTTCTGTCGAGTGTTGAATCTGAAATCGGGCGCACCACTGACCCGGTTCGTATGTACATGCGCGAAATGGGTACGGTTGAACTGCTGACCCGTGAAGGCGAAATCGACATCGCAAAACGCATTGAAGATGGTATTAACCAGGTTCAGTGCTCCGTTGCCGAATATCCAGAAGCGATCACCTACCTGCTGGAGCAGTACGATCGCGTCGAAGCGGAAGAAGCACGCCTCTCTGACCTGATCACCGGCTTTGTCGATCCGAACGCCGAAGAGGATCTGGCCCCAACCGCGACGCACGTTGGCTCCGAGCTCTCTCAGGAAGAGCTGGATGACGACGAAGATGAAGATGAAGACGAAGAGAGCGACGACAGCAGCGACGATGACAACAGCATCGATCCAGAGCTGGCTCGCGAGAAGTTTGGCGAACTGCGTGCCCAGTACGAAGTTACCCGCGACACCATCAAAGCGAAAGGCCGCAGCCATGCCGCCGCTCAGGAAGAGATCCTCAAGCTTTCTGATGTGTTCAAGCAGTTCCGTCTGGTGCCGAAGCAGTTTGACTACCTGGTAAACAGCATGCGCGTCATGATGGACCGCGTACGTACCCAGGAACGCATCATCATGAAGATGTGCGTTGAGCAGTGCAAAATGCCGAAGAAGAACTTCATCACTCTCTTCACCGGTAATGAAACCAGCGAGACCTGGTTCAATGCTGCGCTGGCAATGAACAAGCCGTGGTCTGAGAAGCTGCAGGACGTGGCTGAAGACGTGCATCGTGGCCTGCAGAAGCTGCAGCAGATTGAAGAAGAGACCGGCCTGACCATCGAGCAGGTTAAAGACATCAACCGTCGCATGTCGATCGGCGAAGCGAAAGCCCGTCGTGCGAAGAAAGAGATGGTGGAAGCGAACCTGCGTCTGGTTATCTCTATTGCTAAGAAGTACACCAACCGCGGCCTGCAGTTCCTCGACCTGATTCAGGAAGGCAACATCGGCCTGATGAAAGCGGTTGATAAGTTTGAATACCGTCGTGGTTATAAGTTCTCGACCTATGCTACCTGGTGGATCCGTCAGGCGATCACCCGATCTATCGCGGACCAGGCGCGTACCATCCGTATCCCGGTGCATATGATTGAGACCATCAACAAGCTCAACCGTATCTCCCGTCAGATGCTGCAGGAGATGGGCCGCGAGCCGACGCCGGAAGAGCTGGCCGAGCGCATGCTGATGCCGGAAGATAAGATCCGCAAGGTGCTGAAAATCGCTAAAGAGCCGATCTCTATGGAGACGCCGATTGGTGATGATGAAGATTCGCATCTGGGTGATTTCATCGAGGATACCACCCTCGAGCTGCCGCTGGACTCTGCCACTACCGAGAGCCTGCGTGCCGCAACGCACGACGTGCTGGCTGGCCTGACTGCCCGTGAAGCGAAAGTGCTGCGTATGCGTTTTGGTATCGATATGAACACTGACCACACTCTGGAAGAGGTAGGTAAGCAGTTCGACGTTACCCGTGAACGTATCCGTCAGATCGAAGCGAAAGCGCTGCGTAAGCTGCGCCACCCGAGCCGCTCTGAAGTGCTGCGTAGCTTCCTCGACGATTAATCGCTACCGCGAAAAAAAAGCCCTCCTCGGAGGGCTTTTTTATTGACCGCGGAATAGCATGCACATTATTGGCATTTGGCACATGTAGGCCTGATAAGCGTAGCGCCATCAGGCGTAATGCCGTTCTGCCGGGTGGCGCTGCGCTTACCCGGCCTACAATCCCCTTGCTATTAATGCCTGGTCTAACTCCCGGTAAGCCTCCACCAGCTTATCCAGCGTTGCGCGGTTTAACCCGCTGGGGTTCGGCAGGACCCATACCTCGGTAGCCCCGATGGTAATCTGCTGTTTTCCCCATGCCACGCCGCGCTGGCTAAACGCCTGCTCAAAGGCCTGCTTGCCGAGGATCGCCAGCGCGTCCGGCTGGTAGTCCTCAATTTTCTTGATCAGGTCCCGTCCGCCCGTGCGCAGCTCGTGCAACGCCACTTCGCTGGCCTGCACCGTTGGGCGCTCTACCAGCATGGTGATGCCGCAGCGCGTATCCAGCAGCCGCTGCTCCTCTTCCGGCTTCAGCTGCTGCTCCGTGAAGCCCGCCTGGTGGATCACTTTCCAGAAGCGATTACCGGGGTGCGCGAAGTGGTACCCTGTATGTGCCGACGATTTGCCTGGATTGATGCCGCAAAACACCACCCGCAGGCCCGGCGCGAGAATATCGTTTATCATCATTGCTCCAGGTAAGTTGACTAAAATGTAGGTATAACGGGTTGATTATAGGTTGTTTATAAAAGCACCATGCACACCCGAATGACTGGATTGCAGTCACCAGTTACATTATAATCCCTCGCCACGGCCCCTTAGCTCAGTGGTTAGAGCAGGCGACTCATAATCGCTTGGTCGCTGGTTCAAACCCAGCAGGGGCCACCAGATACAGCACGGGCTGGAGAGAAATCTCCAGCCCTTTTTCTTTTTTGGGATACTCCCAACAGCTAATCGTAAAGCCATCGTCCAGCTCTCTCTGACTCAATAAGCATTCTTACGGTCAGCGGATCTGGTGGGGTGCGATCTGTTTTCAGCTTTGCCGGCAAAAGAAAATTAGGTAGGAAAGGAATACCGACCGGAGGGTAATACTTCAGCCAGTCAATACTGCTGCAATCCACTCCATAACGTTCAGAAAAGCGCTCCATCATTGCAAAAACATCTTCGAAAACAGTCATCGAATCTCCGGATGTAAGGGAGTCATCAATCCCAAGCCTGTTTGCCGAAAGTTCATCTCTAACGAACTGCAAAATTTCTGCCTCTTTATCGCCATTCATACCCGATGCTCCGGTTTTACGATAAGATTGAAACGCCATATGCTGTTCCGAGTGATCATAATCAAGTCGTATGCAGTAATAATCACACCTACCCATGAATACAGTTGCATCTGGGTCACCAGATCATTGCCAGCACTAGCCCCGCACAGCATCACGAAAATTACGTAACGCATGCAAAACGATCAGTAACTAAAGGGGAGCTCGTATTTTAGAAGCGCGTTTATTGGTGCTTCTCACGCGTTATAGCACGATAAATTTTACCCACTACATACACGGTCAGAATCCCGAATAATATCGATGAAACCGCAAAAAAAAGCATCGCCGAGAGGAAAGGACTGAACAAACCGCCAAGGCTCGTAAAATCGCTAAGCCTGGCAAGAGTATCATTGGGAACCTTCCTTAATATAATCTCAGGAATTATTAGGAATGAAATAATTGCCACTGTAACATAAATGAGTATTTTTCGACTTTTTTTCATCTTTAACCTTGCTCATGTGAGCGACCATGCTCAATCATTAGCCAACAATGTTACAACAAGGCATCTCGAAATGGCACAAAAGTGTCTTAAGTGGAAATCAGAAACAGACAGAAATATGGCGATAGCTGTAACAAGGGCATTAAGAGAGATTCATGAAGGCCAACTGATCATAATTAATTCTGCCATGAAATGATGTCGCCCAGACCTGAGAGCAGACCAGGAAAATAGCTCTCATCAATATTGAAGGAATCCTCAAGCGTAATACTGTCAGCATGGTTCTCAGGCTTCAGAACCATCCTGACGCCAACAGTACCGGCAAAATGTGCCTGGTGAAAATTAAGGGCTACCTCATCGAATGCCGAGGTTAAATTAATATCCTTAAATTTCATCCCATTTTTTATGGCCTGATGGAAACCATACATATCATTCCTGGACTGCTGCAACTGCCCGACAAAAAATTCTGCTGCAAACTCAGTTTTTAAGGCAGGAATTGAGAATTCAACCCATACCATAATACGGCTATAGGCTAGCTCCTCGGACTCAGTCAGTCTTTCATAGGGCATTAATTTAAGATGTCTGGTACCACTTGTGATATCTATCATCACTCCCCCTTTACGACATGAACTGAAAATGCATGATAGTGCAGTCAGCCTCCCTAACCAAAGCCTCAAGGCAGCATGACTTTTAAATGTAACTACCTTTATTGTGCCTGTCTTCTCGCACGCTTCGTTCGCTCCCAATGCTCAATGATTGGCCTTGATTAGCTGCGTGATCGGGTTAAGTACCGGTAAATTTTTTTCGTTAAGAAAATGATAAGTATCCCGAAAAAAATGGAGGTTAAACCAAGAAAAATGAGCAGCGAGAGAAGATGACTGAAGAGCCCTCCAAGGCTTGTAAAGTCACTCAGCCGCGCAAACTGCTCTGGCGTCAGTACACGAATAACCACTTCTGGAATGGTTAGAAAAGAAATAATCACTACTAAAACATATATTTTTATCCTACCACTTTTCTTCATTGTCTTCCATGCTACTTCTGATGGTGAGGATCAATTATTTACGGATAAATAATACCAGACATGTTCACTTACCTCTTAATTTTGCTGCGCCGTATGAAAGTACGTAACTGACAATGAATGCCTCAAGGCATCCAGCTAACTTCATCCACATACTTTCGAACCAGAAAAAGAGCCTATAGCAAAAATCACAGCCAGAAAGGTAATGATTCCCTCAAGGGCATGGGACATTAACAATTTTGCAAGTTTCATTTCCAGTTATCCCTTAAAATGATGTTTGCCCGATAAAGTGTTACATACCCTGATGGCCTTATCGCTACCCATGGAGCTCTTATGTCCCTAACCAGTCTTAACTGCCCCCTAATCATTGCCTCAGTGGAAGTCTCTGATGGTCAAGGGCATATTGGCATGACAATTTGTCCGGGAAAACATCAGCAAAATGCTTTGTCAGGACAGTTTCAGCGAGACCTCGCGCTTGACCTGGATTTTATAAAATCCTGGGGAGCCTCTGCCGTAGTGAGCCTGATGACGGATGAGGAACTTACCAGTTTACACGTCGGAGCCCTTGGTACTGAAGTTGAAGCCAGAGACATGGATTGGTTTCAGTTGCCTATTACTGACGGGACAATGCCGGACGAAACGTTTGAACGGCGCTGGGTTTATGCTGGCCTACGCTTACGTACGCTTCTTCGTGAAGGAAAACGCATTCTTGTGCATTGCCGTAGTGGGCTCGGGCGCACCGGACTCATTTCAGGAAGATTATTGATCGAACTCGGCATGTCGGCTGAAAAGTCTATCGCTGCGGTTAATCAGGCCAGACCGGGTAGTCTGGGATCAACTGTTCAGAAGCAATATCTCACTGCACTACCACTACCACTTAACGATGTCTGGTTAGATCGCGTTTTAGGTTGCTTGCTGGGTGGGGCTGTCGGTGATGCTTTTGGCTATACCGTTGAATTTGATTCACTTGAGAAAATTCACCAGACGTTTGGCAGTGAAGGACTGACCAGGCCCATCCTGCAACAGGGTAAATTGGTGGTTAGTGATGATACCCAAATGACCCTGTTTACCCTTGAAGGTATTTTGCGCGCTACCAATGAGCATGGTGTTATTAACTTATCCCGTGCGCTGGAAGAGATACGTCGTGCTTATCTCGACTGGTACGATACCCAGCAAAGCAAATCAGGATCGCATTTTGGTTGGCTGGCTTCACGAGCAAACATGCGGACAAGACGTGCTCCCGGTAATACATGCCTGTCAGCGCTAAAAGCGGGCGGGACAGGCAGTATCGAAAAACCGATAAATGACTCAAAGGGCTGTGGTGGTGTGATGCGTACCGCCCCCATTGGCTTCTTACAGGATATAGATCTATTTGATCTTGCTGCCCGTGCGGCGGCATTAACGCATGGGCACGTTGATGGCTGGGCTTCTTCGGGTGTTTTGCCCAGAATTGTTGCTCGCTTAATCAAAGGGGAAGAGCAATTCCTCGCCGTGCGTAATGGCTATAGTGACGGCAGTGAATGGGGGCACATCTATGGAAAAGCAGCCAATACCGAGCCTTATCTGTTAGCCCAAAAACTTGCCCGTGAAATGCGTTTCAATCCACTTGAAGCCATCCGGCAACTGGGACAAGGCTGGGTGGGTGACGAAGCGCTGGCGATTGGTCTGTATGCCTTTCTTTCAGCCCGTAGTTTCCGTGATACGCTGATACGCGCAGCCAATCACGACGGAGATAGCGATTCAACGGCATCGATTGCAGGGCAGCTTTGGGGAGCTAAACATGGTCTAAACGACATTCCTCAGGCATGGATACGCCGGCTTGATGTATTGAATGAAATACTTTACCTGGTTCAGCACATGCAAAACTGGCGCAATGAGGTCGATAAGCAAAGCGGTTGGCAGCCGAGCATTGATAAAAGTATTCTGCCCTGTATCCGCATGATGGAAATGACGCATGAGTTGCATGTGCTGGGTTACCAAAAAATCCGCATATTTCCTTCTATAGCACCATCGGGTTGTCATTGGCGGCTGGAATGGGTGCCAGATTACAGCGTCCCTTCTGCAGTCATGCCCCCCGAACACTCGAATGAGCATGAGAGTGAACGTTACACAAGCGGTGCTGGCTGGCAACCCTTTGAATGGCAGAGTGTTAAGTCACTCTCGGCACTGGAGATGGCGCAGCAGTTTTTATGCCAGTTCCCGGAACTGGCTCGTGCAGGCAAAGGGGATGACTGGGCCTATGCAGGTTGGCTGACAAAGCTACTCGGTGAGGTAAGGCAAGGAAAATTACCCTATTTCCTCGCGGACTGGGATATCGATCTGAGCAAAGGGGTACCCATGCATGGAGGAGAGCCCTTTCCTTTGCCGCCTGAAATCAAGCGGCCAGAGTAGGAGCGTGAAGGTATTGTTTATACCGAACACGGCACAGCCCGGTGCTGAAAACGATTTCGGACACAACGCCGGTGCTACTCTATTGGAGCTTATGTAAATGAAGATGAAATTTCTTTTGCTCACCCCACTCTTTCTCGCTGCCTGTAGCATGGAACATACCGCCTACCGGGTCGCTGACATAACCCTTAAAGACAATCAACCCTGTATCTCAGTCAATAATGACCCCACTGTTAAAAGCGGTCATGCGAAATTACTTACGTTGTCATTGTCAGCCCGTGATTCGAAGGGACAAATGCAGGAAGTATGGAAACAAGACAATTTCGATAACCCTTCATATACCATACAGGCGGGACAGTGTATTCCTGTGAAATACCAGTTTAGTCGAGGCGAGGAATACAGCGTGACTGTTATTACTGCGCAACCAGAGGACAAGGTTGCAACTAAACGTCTCTGGTCTGGAAGTTTCAGACTCAATGAACTTGCGCCGGAATAGCTTCGGCGCTTCACGACATTTACAGTCATTCATACAGAGAGTTTGCTCGTCACTTAGCACATTAATTATCATTGATTCGGTGCTTGTTAAACTCTCCTTTGCCAAAACCTAACAGGCGGCACTTTGGATAGTGCTCGAGGGTTTACTGACGTAACTTTTTTAAAACAAGCATTAGTATCTTATAGAAAAAAATGGCAAATATAAAAGAAATCACTATCCAAGAGAGGACCCAGAGATCATCAAAGTTCTCCTGATTCACATTGCCATAAATCCACTGTGCAAATGCTGATGTAGTGTCAAGGCTGATAAACGTTGCGGGATCGATCAACCTGGCACCTAAGCAAAAAAGCACGATGAAAAGTCCTATTTTTGCAATGCTACGCACAAGTATTATCATTTGCTATAACCTCAAACAGACCAAATAAAAATAATCTCTCAAAATTGTGATAGCTCGGTAGAGAATCCCTTTTCATTCATAAAATCAATAAGTCGCTGATTTACAATATCAAGCCAATCCTGAGCAGACATATCCCAACGCTCTGGTGCAAATTCACCCTCATAGCGTGCTAATAGCACCTCACATCTATCGTCCTGGGCATTCAATTCGATTAAGTTTGCTAGCAGCATTCTTAAAGAGAAAGCTGATGATGTATTAAGGTATTCATTAATAAGAATGCCAAAGTCACAATTGTCATCAAAGATATCGCATTCCTGACCAAAATAGATAGTAACTAAATTATCTAGCTCGCAAGGTTTTTCAATATCTGTATCCATTTTATCTTGTCTCTCCTTAGTAAGCATCCGTTATTGCAACCCACTGCTTTACAATCAACTTCACGTAAGCCAATACGGCTTAGTTGGGCCTCTTCTCTGCCATTCTATACTTCTGCTCCATCTCATCCAGCGCCGCCTGATTTTCCAGCCCCCACTGGTGCATCTGCTCTATCGGCTCGGCAAAGGTCCTGCCCAGCGCCGTCAAGCGGTAATCTACCTTCGGCGGAATAACGTCATAGACATGCCGGGTAATAAGACCGCGCTGCTCCAACTCCTTCAGGGTTTGAAACAGCATCTTCTTGGAGATGCCCTCCAGGCTGCGCTGTAGCTCTCCTGTGCGGGCGCGCTCGCCGGGCCAGTGGTAGAGCGCATGCAGCACCATCGAGCTCCATTTGACGGTGAAGAGATCCATCAGGCGTCGCGGAGGCGAGTCCGCAAAGAACATTAGCTTACCGTCTACCCATGCAGGCACTATTCACTCTCCGGTTTATGGTCACCATTTGGTGACTACTATCAATATCGAACCAACTTAATTAAAGTCTGCCGCCTTCCTTGAATAAAAGCACCCTATTTCCGAGGCACGATGAAAATTAATGCATTAGTCGCGACGGACGCGGCACAACCTCTCTCCAGCGGCCGGATTGTGCTGCGCCCGCTGCAACAGCAGGACGTGAAGATTGAAATCCTCTACTGTGGCGTCTGCCACTCCGATCTGCATATGGCGCGTAACGAGTGGGCAGTAAGCCGCTATCCGCTGGTGCCGGGTCATGAGATCGTTGGCCGCATCGTCGAGACCGGGGCGGCGGTCGATAAGTTTAAAGCGGGTGATATCGTCGGCGTCGGCGTGATGGTTGACTCCTGCCGGGAGTGCCACTTCTGTAAGCAGCAGGAGGAGCAGTACTGCGAGGCGGGCTTCACGGCAACCTATAACGGCATCGATAAATATACCGGAGAGAGCACCTGGGGCGGCTACGCGCAGAACGTTGTAGTCGATCAGGATTTTGTGGTGTCTGTACCGCAGCACCTGCCCCTGTCGGGCGTGGCACCGATGCTCTGCGCGGGCGTGACAGTCTGGTCTCCGCTGCGCCACTACAACGTCCAGGCTGGCATGCACGTTGGCGTGGTCGGACTTGGCGGTCTGGGTCACATGGCCGTTAAGCTGGCGAGTGCCCTGGGTGCAGAAGTGACCCTGTTTACCACCTCCCCGCAAAAAGGCGAGGATGCACGCCGGCTGGGGGCACATCATGTGGTGGTGTCCCGCGATGCCGGGCAGATGGCAGCGGCCCAGACCTCCCTGGATCTGATCATCAACTGCGTGGCGGCACCGCACGATCTCGATCCCTACCTGGCAACGTTGAAAACGAACGGTCGTCTGGTACTGGTGGGCATTCCCGATCGCCCACATTTGGCCCCTGACGTTACGCCAATGGTGTTCCGCCGTTTAAGCATCAGCGGCTCGTCGATCGGTAGCATTAAAGAGACCCAGGAGATGCTGGATTTTTGCGGCAAACACAACATTACCGCCGACGTTGAGATGATTGCCGGCGAGGATATCGAACAGGCCTTTGCCCGCATGTTGAAAGGCGACGTGAAGTACCGGTTTGTGATCGATATGCAGCGAACCCGCTGGTAAATATCATCCAGGCATGGGGTAAAACAGGATGTGCTGATGAGAGTCTGTTGTAATCATTGACAACAGAACTGCATGTTGTAATAATTTACAACACGCAGGGAGAGCGATTAAATGTCAGCAAAACTGTATAAGAAATTTACACGTTACCTGGATGAAAACTCGTATATACAAATAGTTATATGGGAAGTCGACCCAGCCATTTTAGGAAGCAAGCATGGTTTTAAGTACAGCATGGCCTACGTGGTCTCTGGAACATGTGTAATGCGTTACGATAACGAGCGAGGCAAAGGCGATCATAAACACATTGGCGTTCATGAGTTCAGTACGACCCTTGTGAGTATCGACAGGCTGTTTGCTGACTTCCTTTCAGACGTAGAAACTATCCGTAAAGAGAAGGCATAACATGAAAACCGTAACGGTTAAAATCGAAGCTATGAAAGATTTTTCGGCGGACGTCATGTCTGCTCTGAACGCAGCCGCCGCGGGGGAACGAAATACCGGTGATGATGTGATTTCGTTTCCTTCATGGGAGGTAATGCATAAGACGTTATCCCCCAACAGAATGGGGATCTTACTCTCTATGGCTGGCTTCGGTGAAATGACGATCCGCGACATTGCTGCTCGGGTAGGTCGCGATATCAAAGGCGTCCATACGGATGTTACCGCCCTGCTGAATAATGGATTATTGGAAAAAGGCACTCGCGGCACGCTATTTCCCTACGATGCAATCCATTTTGATTTTACTATCCGCGCCGCGGCTTAAACGGATAAAGGATAGCCGCCCTCCCCTACGTCAGAAGGCGGCATTTTGCCGGGTGGCGCTGCGCTTACCCGGCCTACGGTTTCGGTGCGTTACTCGGCCAGCGTAGCGCTGTCGATGACGAAGCGGTATTTTACGTCGCCTTTGATCATGCGCTCCCAGGCTTCGTTGATCTCATCGGCGCGGATCATCTCAATATCGGCCACAATCCCGTGCTCGGCGCAGAAGTCGAGCATCTCCTGAGTTTCCGGGATACCGCCAATCATCGAGCCAGCAATCGAGCGGCGTTTCATGATCAGGCTAAAGACTTCCGGAGACGGATGCGGGGTAGCCGGGGCCCCCACCAGCGTCATGGTGCCGTCGCGCTTCAGTAAGGCGGTGAAGGCGTCGAGGTTGTGCGGCGCAGCCACGGTGTTGAGAATAAAATCAAAGCTCTTGGTGTGAGCCTGCATCTCTTCCGGATTGCGGGAAACCACAACCTCATCCGCGCCCAGCGCTTTTGCCGCTTCACGCTTGGATTCAGAGGTAGTGAAGGCCACCACGTGCGCGCCCATCGCATGCGCAATCTTGATCCCCATGTGGCCCAGCCCACCAATGCCGACTACGCCCACTTTTTTACCGGGGCCAACCTGCCAGTGACGCAGCGGTGAGTAGGTGGTGATCCCAGCGCAGAGCAGTGGTGCAACGGCGGCGAGCTGATCTTCCGGATGTTTAATACGCAGCACATAGCGCTCATGGACCACGATCTGCTGCGAATAGCCGCCAAGTGTATGCCCTGGGGCATCCGCCGTTGGGCCATTGTAGGTGCCGACCATATGATCGCAGTAGTTCTCCAGCCCCTCTTCGCAATCTTCGCAGTGTTTACAGCTGTCAACGATACAGCCTACGCCGACCAAATCGCCCTCTTTGTACCCGGTGACATCGGATCCGACGGCGGCAACGCGGCCAACAATCTCATGCCCTGGTACGCAAGGGAACAGCGTCCCGGCCCACTCGGCGCGGGCCTGGTGTACGTCCGAATGGCAAACCCCGCAGTAAGCGATGGCAATCTGCACGTCGCGCGGGCCTGGCTCGCGACGGCTGATATCCATCGGTTCAAGTGCCTGAGCGGCGGAGAGCGCACCAATTGCTTTAATTTTCATGGTAATAGCCTCTTACGGAACAATACAGGTGAATGGAGTGATCTAAGGAATTGTGTCGATCAAAAGTCTACACCGCTGGCATAATCTAGCCAGTCAATCACGCTTAATACGCTTATGAGTCAGATTCATGAATGATAGTTCCCCTTCTCTCGCCGCGTGGCTGCCGCATTTTTTTGCCGAGTGGCCACGTCGGGCGCTGGATACCCAGCCCGCTGAGCTACCCACCATTGCCGTAGATGCCCAGCAGCTTAGCGCCTTTTTCACCGGTATAGCGCAGCCCCTCGCCGCGCTGCGGCACGGGACCTTTACCTTCGATCCGTGGGAGGTGGCGAAGCTTGGTCGTAACGAGGTACGCAACTCTGCGGTGCTTGCCTGGCTGCTCGATCCTTACGGCAACCACGGCTTTAGCGATCTGCCGTTGAAGGCGCTGCTCAGCGCCGTGCGGGAGTGCGGCAGAGAAGATTTCCCGGAGAAGTTCACCCGCTACTGTCGCGTAAACGTGGAGAAGTACCCCACCGGGGATGCAACCAACCGTGTTGATATCGAGATCGATGCCGATAACTTCTTTATGCTGATTGAAGTAAAAATAGACGCGTATGAGCAGAAGGATCAGATCCTCCGCTATATCAGTGAGGCAAAAAAACGCGCTGGGGAGCAGCCCTGGGCGGTGGTCTATTTAACTCCGCAGGGGCGCGTGCCGCTCAGCGCGGGCGAAGAGGCTGACGTGCCCTGCCTCTCATGGCGGCGGCTGGCTAGCGTCATGGCCCAGGCGCTGGAGCCTACCCGGCAACAGATCTTTGCCGCAGCGGATGCTTCCCCCGCACGGCAGATGGCGGCCCACGCCGCGTTTCGCTTTCTTGACCGTATGCGTCAGTTTTAACAGGAACCATTATGTCACCCCTCAATAGTGAAGAGCGTCAGGCAGGCACCCTCCTGCTTTCCCAGTTTAAAATGTTCAACGAAGCCGTAGTGGTATTCGAGCAGCAGATTGATCCGGCCATCTGGAAAGGGATCGATCTCTGTGCCGCGGCGTTTATTAAAGCCCGCGGCTGGGAGGGAGAGACCGATATTGCCGAGTCCGGTGCCTTCTGGTTCGCGCCGAAAGCGTGGAGGGTTGACGAAGAATATAAGTATTTTTATGAGAGCTTCTTTACCAGTAAAAATGACACAGACTACGGGCTGGCGCTACTCACCGGCTGCGCTACCAGGCAAGGGCAGTTCGGCTTTCGCTTTCTGCCCTCGAAAGCCATTTTTGGCCCGGACAAAAAAATCAAGGCGATAGCCAGTAATATTGACCAGGCCTCCCGCATCGAATTAAGCAAGCTGACGTTTCAGGATCTCGGTAAAGGCGCATTCTTCCTGCCGATCACGCTGGACCTCGCGTTAATGGTCGAGTGCTGGCAGGAGAACGGTGAGTTTCCCCCCGATCATGCGCTTTTTGCCCCGCTGCGCAGCGCGCTGGAGATACTGGAAACAGCCAAGCCGATTTTTGAAGCTATTTTTGTCGCGACGAATGATAATCTCTAGCGAAACGGTACTATTTCCTGTTCTCTTAATCACAACTACGCTTGAGTCAACTACCCAGGCGCACAGCGAAACGCCATGAACAAACCTATCAAACGGCTTGAGATCATAAAGAATGCCATTGAGCTGGAGGATGACGTCATCATCCATAGCCAGCTTGGCTGGCTGCAAAGCAATGCTCAGGATCCTGAGCTGGCGTTTATCGTTGCGGCGCTGGAGCAGAAGAACTACTCCGCGGCGTTACAGGCTATCGCCGCCTGGCTACAGAGCCAGCGGGCGGTAACCCAGTGGCACGATCCTCAGGTGGCGGCCAGCAAGCTGGAGCTGAAGGCGCTGGAAGAGCAGATGCGGGAGCTGATCGATAAACGCAACGCCCGCATTCAGATCCTCGACGACTTTAACGACAGCTATATGAAGCGTCTCGGGCCAATGATGGCGCAGATCCTGCGTCTTCGTCAGGCGCTGGCGGAGGCTACCCTGCGCAGGCAGCAGGCCGAGGCCCGGCGGCGTGAGGCGGACTACCTGCGCTGTCAGCAGTATATGGCCCAGGCCGTTGAGGAGCTGGCTTCGCTGACCCAGCGCTGGCGCAGCCTGCCCGCCAGCTCGTCGCAGGCGGCGGAGACTCGCCGCCGCGTCCAGCAGCAAAACGCTCTGATCGCCTCCCTGCTGGCCGAAGCCCAGGAGCTGGAAAAAGGACTCATCCGCGAGGAGGAGCCGGCCCGCCAGGCGCGGGACGAGGCACGTCAGGAGTATGAGGAGTACCAGGAGCAGCAGCACGATGCCCAGGCCCGCTTCAGCTTTGAGCAGAAGCTCTCCCAGGACGAGCGGCAGGAGCTAAAAAAACTGTGGCGGCAGGCCAGCAAGCTGTGCCATCCGGATCTGGTGGATGACGATCTCAAAGATGAGGCCAACGCCATGATGGTTCAGCTTAACCAGGCCCGGCAGCGCGGCGACGTTGCCGCCGTCCGCTCGCTCTTCGCCCGCCTGCAAAAGGGGCTGGGGCCGCTGATGGCCAGCGACAGACTCAACGATCTTACCCGTCTGCGGGCACGGATCGCGGAGGTAAAAGCTCATATCACCGGGCTACTGGCGGAGCTTAGCAAGCTGGAGGGCGAGAGCGCCTGGCAGCTGGTCTCTTCCTTAAAGGATCAGGAGGGTTACTTCGTGCAGCAGGAGAGAGCCCTGGCGGAGGTATGCACCTCGCTGGAGCGGCAGGTCAGCGAGGCACAGTACGACGCGGTGGCCTGACGCCGTTACTTAGCGTGCCAGTAGGCGGCAGCGCGCACCAGCTGCGGATCGATAGCGTCAGTCTCAAACCGGCGGCTGACGTTTTTCACGACCTTCCCTTCCCCGGTCAGCCAGATATAGTAATCGTCCTGCGGGACGCTTACCTGTGCCAGACGCCGATCCAGCGCCTCTTCGCTATGACCCACAATCCACTCGATAGCAAACTCGTCCAGATGGGCGAGATAATCCTTATAGCGCTCGTCGCCGATAGTAACAATGGCCGTTACCTGCGGGCGTTCCGCCAGCTGGCGTAGCGCTTCCAGGCGACGGCGCAGGGCGGGCATGCCGCTCTCGTCGCAGGCGTAGAGCTGCCAGGCATAATCTTCCGGCACCACCAGCGAACCGCGTGGCCCGCCGATGGTCAGGGTATCCCCTGGCTGGGCGTTCTCGGCCCAGCGGCTGGCGACGCCGCCGTCGTGAATGAAAAAGTCGAGGCTCAGTTCATGACGGGCTTCGTCGTAGAGCGGGGTGTAGTCGCGTGAAGCGGGACGCACGCCGTCACCCCAAACAATGCCCTCTTCCGTTACCGTCGGCGGCACAAACGGCTGGCCCGGCTCCGGGAAGAATACCTTGGTGTGATCGTCAAAGCCCCGGCTGCTAAAACCCGCCAGCGCCTCTCCTCCCAGCACGATACGCTGGAACCCTGCTCCGATGCGCTCCACGCGCAGCACCGTCAGCTCACGGAAGCGCAACTCATTACGCACGCGCTGCGGATAACGTCGATTTTGTTTCGTCATGTTAGCCATCCCAAGTGGAATACGATATATCTAAATAAATTTTAAATGATAATGATTGCTGATTAGAAAGATTGCAAGATTTTTTTTGATAGCGTTAGACAAGCAGTGATTTCAGCGTATAGACTTACTTTAGACGCAATTTAGATATATCAAAAAAGAGGCTATAATCATGCACCATGCTGAAGATCGTCCCCATCATCATCACGGTCACGGCGGCGGACGCCGTCAGCGCTTCTTCGGTCACGGCGAGCTGCGGCTGGTGGTGTTAGATATCCTGACCCGCAATGCCAGCCACGGCTATGAGCTGATCAAAGAGATCGAAAACCTGACCCAGGGCCACTATACCCCCAGCCCCGGCGTGATCTACCCGACCCTCGACTTCCTGCAGGAGCAGGCGTTTATTGAGATGAGCGAAGAGGAGAGCGGCCGTAAGAGGATTGCCATTACCGAGGCAGGCCAGCAGTGGCTGGAGGAGAACCAGGAGCATCTCGTGCATATTCAGGAGCGGATTAAAGCGCGCGGCGTCGGGCACCAGCTACGCAAAAATCCGCAGATGAAACGTGCCCTGGATAACTTCAAAGCGGTGTTAGATCTGAAGGTGAACCACGAAGAGATCAGCCCCGCCCAGTTGAAACAGATCATCGGCGTGATCGACCGGGCGGCGCTGGAGATCTCCCAGATGGATTAAGCGGTCGCCTCTGTCTGGCTAACGCGGAATACCTTGATCAGGGCTTTCAGGTGCTGCGCCTGCTCGTTCAGCGACGCCGCTGCTGCCACGGACTCCTCCACCAGGCTGGAGTTCTGCTGGGTGGTGGCATCGATCAGGCCAATGGCGCTGTTAATCTGCGAGATCCCTTCCGTCTGCTCATGGCTGGCGTGGCCAATTTGCCGCAGAATGGTATCCATCTCTTCAACGTTGCTCACCATGCCGCTGATCAGCCCACCCGCTTTTTCCACCAGCGCCATCCCTTCCCGCGCCTGGGTCGTGGAGTCCTCGATTAGCTGGCGAATATCATTCGCCGATGAGGCACTTTTCTGCGCCAGCTGGCGTACTTCCCCGGCCACCACCGCGAAGCCGCGTCCGTGCTCGCCTGCGCGCGCCGCTTCAACCGCCGCGTTGAGCGCCAGAATATTGGTCTGGAAAGCGATAGCGTCAATCAGGTTGATGATGTCGGACATGCGGCTGGAGGTCTCGTTGATAACGCGCATCTTCTCCGTTACCTGTTTCATCATCGCGCCATTGGTTTTTACCACCGTCGCCGCGTCGGCGGAGAGCTGGGTCGCTTCAGTAGTGTGGCTGGCGGTATTTTTCACCGTGGCGGTGATCTGCTCCATCGAGGCTGCGGTCTGCTCCACGGAGCTGGCCTGCTCTTCGGTGCGGGCCGCCAGATCCTGATTACCGGCCACGATTTGCGCAGCGGCGCTGGAGATATTCTCTGAGCCGTACTGCACCTCCTGCACAATCTCCAGCAGGCGGGTCTTCATGGCCATCAATGCGCTAAGTAGAATGCCGGTCTCGTCGCGATGCTTCACCTCAATCGAATGAGTCAGATCCCCGGCGGCAATCGCCTCCGCCAGATCCACTGCCTGTCCCAGCGGGCGGGTAATGGCACGCACAATGACGGTCCCCATCAGCACAGCGATACCGATGCTGACCACCGCCAGCAGGATCAGCATCAGGCGGTTGGTGTTGAAGTCGCTGTCGACCTGCTTACCCGCATCACGCATCCGCGCGTCCTGAATCGCGATCAGCTCCAGCACCTTCTGCTTATAGGCGTTCTGGATAGGCACGGTGGTGTTCATCATCTCCTGAACAGCGGCTTCCCGGTTACCTACCTTCACCGCCTCCAGAATGCGGAAGCGAGAGTCGAGATACTGCTGACGTACTCCGCGCAGGTCGGTAAGGATCTTCTGTGCCTGAGGGTCATCGAGCTGTTTTGTCAGGGTGTCCAGCAGCACCGTGATTTCGCCGCTAATGCCGGTCAGCTGCTGCTGCATGCTTTCGTTCCACTTCCCTTCGCTATCCAGCAGCATCAGCTGCTGGGTGCTAACAAAGGTCTGAAACTTGTCGATAAGCTGGTTCGCTTTAACCGTGGTGGGATAATCACTGTTCACAATAGTCTGCATGCCGTTATTTGCGCGGTTCAGGCTAAATAGTGAAAGGTAGGAGCTGGCTACCATTAATACAATAAAGAATCCGAATGCCAGAAATAACTTTGTCCCAATCTTTACGTCATGTAAGAACATATATACTCCATCAAAATGATTATCTTTAAGACGATCACGTTATCGGTAACGGAGCAGCTAACTTTATGACCTTGATCGCTTTTATAGACGATATATCCTTTGATAAATAGGCGCAGACTATTAATGGCAGAGCATCGATCGTTATATGAGCGTAAGTAGCACGATTTAACAAATATATTAAAATTCAATTACACAAACGCAAAAAAAAGCCGCCCGGTTGCGATCAACCCGGCGGCATGAATAAGCTGTGCTAATTAATGCAGAACGGTAACGGCATCTTCCAGACGGTTAGCACGATGCTTAACCATCGCCGAAATTTGCGCGCTCTCCTCGACCAGTTCGGCATTTTTCTGCGTTATGCCGTCCAGCTCGGCCACTGCCCGGGTGAGCTCTGACAGCCCCGTCGCCTGCTCCGAGGTAGAGTGGCTGATCTGGGCAATCAGACGGGTCACGTTTTTCACCTGCTCCACAATATCATCCATGGTACGCCCAGCGGCGTGAACCTGATCCGCGCCGGACTGTACCTTGCTGGCGCTGGCATCGATTAGCTTGCGGATATCATTCGCCGCGTTGGCGCTGCGGTTTGCCAGGTGACGAACCTCTCCGGCCACCACGGCAAAGCCTTTGCCCTGCTCTCCAGCGCGGGCCGCTTCAACCGCCGCGTTGAGCGCCAGGATATTGGTCTGGAAAGCGATATCATTAATAAGCGAGGTGATAGAGCCGATGCGCTGCGTGCTGTTGGCAATGTCATCCATGGTTTTCACCACCGTCTGCATCGCTTCTCCGCCTTCGCTCGCCGCCGTACTCGCTGCCATCGACAGCTTATCGACCTCGGCAGCGGTTTCGGAGTTACTCTGCACCGACGCCGCCATCTGGTTCATGGTGGCCACGGTCTGCTGAACGTTGCTGACCGTCTGACGGGTGCGATCGTTAAGATCTTCATTACCCTGGGCCAGGCGTTCGCTGCCGTTACGCACGCTGGCCACCTGACCAGAAATATCATGAATTAACCAGCGGCACATCAGGCCCAGCTGGCCGACCGCGCGCAGGGTAAGCCCCAGCTCGTCGCTGCGGTTGAGATGCTCCACGCTGTTACGCTCGCCGGTGGCAACCTTCAGCGCCTGGCGCGCTACGTTCTCTATAGGGCGGACGATCTGCTGCTCAAACAGCCACGTTCCCAGCAGCATCACTACCGCACTGGCCGCCAGCGCGCTCCAGCCAACATGGCTTAACGTGAGCGAGGCCGCGAGCAGCGCAAACAGCACGGCCATCACGCCGCGTACCCGCCAGCGCAGCGGCATGGCCGGTAGCTTACCGAGCCAGCCTTTACGCACCACCAGCCCCTTGTGGATCCGCCTGTTGCAGCGCCCTTCATTCAGCGCCCTGTAGAGCGGCTCAACGGCAGCAATCTCTTCCGGTGTCGCCCGGTTACGGATCGACATATAGCCCGTCGTTTGACCGTTACGCACCACCGGCACCGCGTTAGCTCGCACCCAGTAGTGATCGCCATTTTTACGGCGGTTTTTCACAATGCCGCTCCACGGCTCGCCCTGCTGGAGCGTGTACCACATGTCGGCAAAGGCCGCTTTCGGCATATCCGGATGGCGCACCAGATTGTGCGGCTGACCCAGCAGCTCGTTAAGCGTATAGCCGCTCACCTGCACAAAGGTGTCATTAGCATGGGTTATGTAGCTTTGCAGATCGGTGGTGGACATCAGGGTGGTGTCATCGTCCAGGGTGTACTCATTCTGGGTGACATAGCGTTGAGAGGACATGGCGGGCATTCCTTGCAGGTGTTATATGTTAATTTTTTAGACTAATCATTTTTCGGCGGTAAAAAATTTATCTTTAGTTGTTAAAACCGATCGCGATCGCAAAAAATCACTAAACCGCACTTTTTATACGTTTTTCTAATATATTGATTTCAAATACTTTCACAACGAAACTACCTAAAAAGGCGTATTCGCCCTGCCCGTCTGTGTAGCATGCTTTGCACTACCCTGGTGCAGTCGCTGCCGTAAACCTGCAAAATCCTTCAATAAAAGCCCAGTGGCTATTCTCTGGCGACATCATTGGCATGATTAAATTTTGTGCAACGCTGTTTTTACCTGGCGTTTATCCCGATTTTTGCTACCCGTGCCGAAGTGGCGTAATCCCTGCAATAATTTATGCAGTATCGCGTGATACGCCATCCCCGGGAGCTCATTTTGAACAGGTTACCTTCCAGCGCATCGGCCCTCGCCTGTAGCGCACACGCCCTGAATCTCATTGAGAAGCGAACGCTTGATCATGAGGAGATGAAAGAACTTAACCGAGAGGTGATTGATTACTTTAAAGAGCATGTTAATCCTGGATTTTTAGAGTACCGCAAGTCTGTTACTGCTGGCGGGGATTACGGGGCCGTAGAGTGGCAAGCAGGAAGTCTCAATACGCTTGTCGACACCCAGGGACAGGAGTTTTTAGATTGCCTGGGTGGATTTGGCATTTTTAACGTGGGGCACCGTAATCCAGTTGTGGTTTCCGCCGTACAGAATCAGCTCGCGAAACAACCGCTTCACAGCCAGGAGCTGCTCGATCCGCTCCGGGCCATGCTGGCAAAAACCCTCGCTGCCCTCGCACCGGGCAAACTCAAGTACAGCTTCTTTAGCAACAGCGGCACCGAGTCCGTTGAGGCGGCTCTCAAGCTGGCGAAGGCGTATCAGTCGCCGCGCGGCAAGTTTACCTTTGTCGCCACCAGCGGCGCATTCCACGGCAAATCCCTCGGGGCGCTGTCTGCGACGGCAAAATCCGCCTTCCGTAAACCCTTTATGCCGCTGCTGCCGGGCTTCCGCCATGTTCCCTTTGGCGATATCGAGGCCATGCGTACTCTGCTCTCTGAGTGCCATAAAACCGGCGATGACGTGGCGGCGGTGATCCTGGAGCCGATTCAGGGCGAAGGTGGCGTGATCCTGCCACCGGTGGGATATCTTCCTGCGGTGCGTAAGCTGTGCGATGAGTTTGGCGCGCTGCTGATCTTTGATGAAGTACAGACCGGCATGGGTCGTACCGGCAGGATGTTCGCCTGCGAGCATGAGAACGTGCAGCCGGATATTCTCTGCCTTGCCAAGGCCCTCGGCGGCGGCGTAATGCCTATCGGCGCGACGATTGCTACCGAAGAGGTGTTCTCGGTGCTGTTTGACAACCCCTTCCTGCACACCACCACCTTTGGCGGTAACCCGTTGGCCTGTGCGGCAGCGCTGGCGACCATCAACGTGCTGCTGGAGGAGAACCTCCCGGCGCAGGCCGAGCAGAAAGGTGACATGCTGCTGGACGGCTTCCGCCTGCTGGCGCGTCAGTACCCGGCGCTGGTGCACGACGTGCGCGGGAAAGGGATGCTGATGGCGATTGAGTTTGTCGATAACGAGAGTGGATATAACTTTGCCAGCGAGATGTTCCGCCAGCGCGTTCTGGTGGCGGGCACGCTGAACAATGCTAAAACCATTCGTATCGAACCGCCGTTAACCCTGACGGTTGAACAGTGCGAACAGGTGCTGAAAGCGGCCGGGCTGGCGCTGGCGGCCCTGAGTGTCTCCACTGAAAAAGCCTGACTACGTTGGCCCCCGTTTTCAGATGGGGGCCAACGCCATTCTTTGAATCCCATCACAACTGCTTCACGCGCCTTTTCCCTTTTATCTTGCGACGGCTAAATTAGAACTCATCCGACCACATAACAATAATTTTATACTGGAAGAGACAATGCGCTATTCGTCGCTGTTTGCCCCTCTCGATCTGGGCTTTACCACCCTAAAAAACCGCGTACTGATGGGTTCGATGCATACTGGCCTTGAAGAGCGGCCCGACGGTCCTGAGCGCCTCGCCGCTTTTTACGCCGAGCGCGCCCGTCACGGTGTGGCGCTGATTGTCACCGGTGGCGTGGCTCCGGCGCTCTCTGGCGTGACGATGGCAGGTAGCGCGGCGCTGTGCGATGCCAGTCAGCTCCCGCATCATCAGTTAGTCACCGAGGCGGTACACCAGGAGGGCGGTAAAATCGCCCTGCAGATCCTGCATACCGGGCGCTATAGCTATCAGCCGCAGCTGGTGGCACCCTCGGCTATTCGAGCCCCCATTAACCGCTTTACCCCTCATGCTCTGACCCATGATGAGATCCTTGCCCTGATCGAGGATTTTGCCCGCTGCGCCCTGCTTGCCCGCGAGGCGGGCTACGACGGGGTGGAGATCATGGGCTCTGAGGGGTATCTGATTAATGAGTTTCTCGCGGCCCGTACCAACCAGCGCGAGGATGAGTGGGGAGGCGATTACACTCGACGGATGCGTTTTGCCACCGAAGTGGTGCGCGCTGTTCGCCAGCGCGTGGGCAGCGATTTTATTATTATCTACCGCCTGTCTATGCTCGACCTGGTTGAGGATGGCGGCACGTTCGAGGAGACGGTGCAGCTGGCAAAAGCCGTTGAGGCCGCAGGCGCAACCCTGATCAACACTGGAATTGGCTGGCACGAGGCGCGCATTCCCACCATTGCGACACCGGTGCCACGCGCCGCTTTTAGCTGGGTGACGCGCAAACTGAAAGGCCACGTCTCGGTGCCGCTGATTACTACCAACCGGATTAACGATCCCGGCGTTGCAGATGAGGTGCTGACGCGCGGCGATGCCGATATGGTGTCGATGGCCCGCCCTTTTCTCGCCGATGCAGAGATCCTGTCGAAGGCGCAGAGCGGCCGTGAGGCGGAGATCAACACCTGTATCGGCTGCAACCAGGCCTGCCTCGATCGGATTTTCGCTGGCAAAGTAACTTCCTGCCTGGTTAATCCCCGCGCCTGTCACGAGACGATCATGCCGATCGTTCCGGCGTTAACCGCGAAAAAGCTGGCGGTGGTCGGTGCAGGCCCGGCGGGGCTGGCCTTTGCGGTGAACGCTGCCCAGCGCGGTCATCAGGTGACGCTGTTCGATGCCGGGGCGGAGATCGGCGGCCAGTTTAATATCGCCAAACAGATCCCAGGCAAAGAGGAGTTCTACGAAACCCTGCGCTACTATCGGCGAATGATCGATATTACCGGCATCCGTTTGCAGCTCAACCGGCTGGTCACCTCAGAGGATCTTATCGACTTTGACGAGACGATCCTCGCCTGCGGCATTGAGCCGCGGATCCCGCCGATCGACGGGATCGATCATCCAAAGGTGCTGACCTACCTTGCGGTACTGCGCGATAAAGTGCCGGTGGGTGCGAAAGTGGCCATTATCGGCTGCGGCGGCATTGGCTTTGATACCGCCATGTATCTGAGCCAGCCGGGAGAGCCATCCAGCCAAAACATTGCCGAGTTTTGCGTTGAGTGGGGAATCGATACCAGTTTACGCCAGCCAGGAGGCCTGCGTCCCGAGGGGGCAGTGCAGCCGAAAAGCCCGAGGCAGATTGTGATGCTCCAGCGTAAGCCCGGTAAGCCCGGCGACGGGCTGGGGAAAACCACCGGCTGGATCCACCGCGCCACCCTGCTGTCGCGAGGGGTGAAGATGATCCCGTCCGTGAGCTATCAGAAGATCGACGACGAGGGGCTGCACGTGCTGATCGACGGCGAACCGCAACTGCTGGCAGTGGATCACGTTGTGCTTTGCGCGGGCCAGGAGCCGCGCCGGGATCTGGCCGATCCGCTACGTGCGGCAGGAAAAACGGTGCATTTGATTGGCGGCTGCGACGTGGCGATGGAGCTGGACGCCCGCCGCGCCATTGCCCAGGGGACAACGTTAGCGTTAGCGATTTAAGCAACGCCGAAGCAACGTAGGCCGGGCAAGCGCAGCGCCGCCCGGCAACGCTGCTATCAGCGCCTGCGCGCCAGTTTCACCGCCTTCAGCACCACAAACTTACTGTTGGTGGCGACGGTGGTGCAGTTGCCGAAGATCTTCTTCAGCTTATGGAAGTAGTCCAGGTGACGGTTAGCCACGATATACAGCTCGCCATTGGTTTTCAGGCAGCGGCGGGCGTGGTGGAACATCTCCCAGGCGATATGATCCGTCAGGGCGTGCTTCTGGTGGAACGGCGGGTTGCAGAACACCGCGTTGAAGCGGTATGGCTCTACGCCGGAGAGCGCGTTGTTGATCATAAACTCGCAGCGATCCTGCGCGTCGGGCATGTTGGTCTCGACGTTCAGGCGGCTGGAGGCCACCGCCATCGGCGACTCATCAACAAACACTACCTGCGCCTCGGGGTTCTTCTCCAGCAGGGTCAGGCCAATCACGCCGTTACCGCAGCCGAGATCGACAATCTCCCCTTCCAGGTTTTCCGGCAGGTGCTGAAGGAAGAAGCGCGCGCCAATGTCCAGCCCGGTGCGGGAGAAGACGTTGGCGTGGTTATGGATAGTCCACGGCGTACCGTCCAGCGTCCAGCTCAGGGTCTCTTGCACATCGTTTAACGCCGGGGCGTTAAAGGTACAGTTCACCAACCGCGCTTTTTTCCACGCCAGCGTGGTGGTGGTCGGGCCGAGGATCTTCTCGAACAGCTCCAGCGTCGAGTTGTGGATATCGCGGGCCTTGGTGCCAGCGATAATCCGCGTCTCTGGCGTCACGACCTGACGCAGGGCGCGCAGCTGCTGCTCCAGCAGGGCCAGGGTTTTTGGGATCTTGATCAGTACGACGCCCGGCGCGGCCGGATAGGCGGCGGTGCTGTCGAGGAAGGTGACGCTGCCCTCGTCCAGCTCGTTGTGACGCAGGTTCTCCCGGGTCGCCAGCTCGCTTAAGTAGGAGTCGCCGATGCTGAAAGGCGTATGTTCCACCAGCGCGCAGGCCAGTGCCCCAAAAGTATCATTAAAAATCAGGACCGGGCCGCTGATTTCGGTTTCGTCCAGCTGCTGCAGCAGATATTCATCGGCTGCTTCCCACGCCTGCAGCGGGTTGACGTCGTCCGTTTCCGGAAAACGCTTTAAGTTTAGTGAACGGAAACCGTTGTCTGAATGGCTCATCGGCCCTCCTGGATGGTAAAATTCGGTGTTGTCCCCTGAGCGGGGGCGTGAGTATACCCTTTTTTAACTGTTATCGCGGGGCAATAATGAGCAATCTTCTCTATCTCCAGGGCTATCCGGAAAATCTGCTGGCCCAGGTGCAGTCGCTCATTGCGCAAAATCGCCTTGGCGAGGTGCTGGAGAAGCGCTATCCGGGCCAGCACAGCGTCACCACCGACAAGGCGCTCTATGGCTATATCCAGGATCTCAAAAGCGAGTTTCTGCGCAACGCGCCGCCGATCAACAAGGTGGCCTATGACAACAAGATCCACGTCCTAAAGAACGCCCTCGGTCTGCATACCGCCGTCTCTCGGGTACAGGGTGGCAAGCTGAAGGCCAAGGCGGAGATTCGCATCGCCACCGTCTTTCGCAGCGCACCGGAGCCGTTCTTGCGCATGATCGCCGTCCACGAGCTCGCGCACCTGAAGGAGAAGGAGCACGATAAAGCCTTCTACCAGCTGTGCTGCTATATGGAGCCGCAGTACCACCAGCTGGAGTTCGATACCCGCCTGTGGCTGACGCACCGCTCCCTTAGCGATTTTGCGCAATAGCGCACTCGTTTTGTCATCCTGACATGCTACATTGGGCGGACTGTCCCCGATGGAGCATAAAGGATTTATGATACGTTTCGCAGTCGTTGGCACCAACTGGATCACCCGCCAGTTCGTTGATGCCGCCCATGAGACCGGCAAGCTGAAGCTGACCGGCGTCTACTCCCGCAGCCTTGAGCAAGCCGAGCACTTTGCCAGCGATTATCCCGTTGAGCATCTCTTTACCTCGCTCGACGCCCTGGCCCAGAGTGAATCTATCGACGCGGTATATATCGCCAGCCCAAACTCGCTGCACTTCCCGCAAACCGAACTCTTTTTGCGGCATAAGAAGCATGTGATCTGCGAGAAGCCGCTGGCCTCAAACTTACAGGAGGTCGAGGCGGCCATCGCGGTTGCGCGGGAAAACGGTGTAGTGCTGTTTGAAGCGTTTAAGACTGCCGCGCTGCCCAACTTCCAGCTGGTACAGCAGTCGCTGCCGAAGGTGGGCAAGCTGCGGAAGGTGTTCTTCAACTACTGCCAGTACTCCTCACGCTATCCGCGCTACCTCAACGGCGAAAACCCCAATACCTTCAATCCGGCCTTCTCTAACGGCTCGATCATGGATATTGGCTTCTACTGCCTGGCTTCAGCGGTGGCGCTGTGGGGCGAGCCGCAGAGCGTGCAGGCTAGTGCCAGCCTGCTGCCGAGCGGCGTTGACGGTCACGGCGTGGCGGTGCTGAACTACGGTGACTTTAGCGTCACATTGCAGCACTCCAAGGTCAGCGACTCCTCGTTGGCAAGTGAGATTCAGGGGGAAGATGGCGCACTGGTGATTGAACATCTCTCCGAGTGCCAGCGTGTGTCTTTTGTGCCCCGGGGCGGTAAGCCGCAGGAGATCACCCAGCCGCAGCATATCAACACCATGCTCTATGAAGCGGAGCGGTTTGCCCACCTGGTGGATGAGAACGCGGTTAACCACGCAGGACTTGAGGTGAGCCGCATTACCGCCAGGCTGCTGACCGAGATCCGCCGCCAGACGGGCGTGGTGTTCCCGGCAGACACCACGCCTGCCACTCACTTACCGGCGTAAAGGTATGTAAAACAGGAGGGGGCTGACATTGACGCCCTCTCTGCTCTGACATATTTTGTTACTAGCAAAGGGGAGTAACTTCTTCGCCGGCAGGTCGTCATTACGATGCGTTTACGCATCCGGTCGCCGGGCACCCTCAACAGGGTGTAAGTGAGACCTTGCCGAAAGGCGAGGCCCTGTGCTCTAAAAACAAGCGGCTGCCGTCTTTCGACGTTGGCCGTTTTTGTTTTTATTGCAAGGAACTCTCTATGAATAGTGTCGGCACACCGCTCCTGTGGGGCGGATTCGCTGTAGTGGTTGTGATCATGCTGGCTATCGACCTTCTGCTTCATGGCCGTCGTGGCACCCATACCATGACCATGAAACAGGCGGCCGGCTGGTCGATCCTGTGGGTTACCCTCTCCCTGCTGTTTAACGCCGCTTTCTGGTGGTATCTGGCAAGCACCGAAGGACGGGCCGTGGCCGATCCGCAGGCGCTCGCCTTCCTCACCGGCTACCTGATCGAAAAAGCGCTGGCGGTGGATAACGTCTTTGTCTGGCTGATGCTGTTCAGCTACTTCTCTATCCCGCCAGCCCTACAGCGTCGGGTGCTGATCTACGGCGTACTGGGCGCGATTGTGCTGCGTACCATCATGATCTTCGCCGGTAGCTGGCTGATCTCGCAGTTCGAGTGGCTGCTCTACGTCTTCGGTGCGTTCCTGCTCTTTACCGGGGTCAAGATGGCGCTGGCGAAAGAGGACGAGGCCGGAATTGGCGATAAGCCGATGGTGCGCTGGCTGCGCAGCCATCTGCGCATGACCGATACCATTGAGAGCGAGCACTTCTTTGTGCGCCGCAACGGCCTGCTGTTCGCTACGCCGCTGCTGCTGGTGCTGATCCTTGTGGAGTTGAGCGACGTGATCTTTGCGGTGGACAGTATCCCGGCGATCTTCGCCGTCACCACTGACCCGTTTATCGTGCTGACCTCAAACCTGTTCGCGATCCTCGGTCTGCGTGCGATGTACTTCCTGCTGGCGGGCGTGGCGGAGCGTTTTGCGATGCTGAAGTATGGCCTGTCGGTGATCCTGGTGTTTATCGGTATCAAGATGCTGATCGTCGATTTCTACCATATCCCGATCGCTATCTCGCTGGGTGTAGTGGGCGGTATCCTGGCGGTGACCCTGCTGATCAATGCCTGGGTTAACCATCAGAACGACAAGAAACAGCGGCTCTCATAATCATTACCCCGGGCGGCGTGAGCGCCGCCCGGAAAAATGTAAATAATTAGTTAAAAACTTTGACGCAGTACGTAAAATCCAGCACGTTGCACTTCCCCTCGATAGTTCTTTCCATATACTCAACCAGGCAAACATTTAGTTACATCCGGACATAAACGTGACATAGAGCACACTTCGGCTGGAACACAATTTCACTTAAGGAACTATCATGGCGACACAACCGTCTGGCCTGCTCAGGCATATCATGCAGGGCAGCCTCGTAAAACAGATCCTTGTCGGGCTGGTGCTCGGTATTCTGCTGGCGTGGATCTCCAAACCTGCGGCCATTGCCGTGGGGCTGCTTGGCACCCTCTTCGTTGGCGCGCTGAAGGCCGTCGCGCCGGTGCTGGTCCTGATGCTGGTTATGGCCTCTATTGCCAACCATCAGCACGGGCAGAAAACCAGTATCCGCCCTATTCTGTTTCTCTATCTGCTAGGTACCTTCTCCGCCGCGCTGACGGCGGTGGTGTTCAGCTTCCTGTTCCCTTCGACGCTGCATCTGGTTACCGGCGCGACAGAGATCACGCCGCCGTCAGGTATCGTTGAGGTATTACGCGGCCTGTTGATGAGCATGGTCTCTAATCCGGTCGATGCCCTGTTGAACGCCAACTACATTGGCATTCTGGTCTGGGCTGTGGGTCTGGGCTTCGCGCTGCGCCATGGCAACGAGAGCACGAAGGCTCTGATCAATGACTTCTCGAACGCGGTGACCTTTATGGTGCAGCTGGTGATCCGCTTTGCTCCTGTCGGTATCTTCGGCCTGGTTGCCTCGACCCTTGCCACTACCGGGTTTGACACCCTGTTTGGCTATGCCCAGCTGCTGGTGGTTCTGATCGGCTGCATGCTGCTGGTAGCGCTGATCATCAACCCGCTGCTGGTGTTCTGGAAGATCCGCCGTAACCCCTATCCGCTGGTGTTGATGTGCCTGCGCGAAAGCGGCGTCTACGCCTTCTTCACTCGCAGCTCGGCGGCTAATATCCCGGTTAACATGGCGCTGTGCGAAAAGCTGAACCTGGACCGCGACACCTACTCCGTCTCCGTGCCGCTGGGCGCGACCATCAATATGGCGGGCGCGGCCATCACCATTACGGTGCTGACCCTCGCGGCGGTACACACTCTGGGTATTCCGGTGGATCTGCCTACGGCGCTGCTGTTGAGCGTAGTTGCCTCCCTGTGCGCCTGCGGTGCTTCCGGCGTGGCGGGTGGCTCGCTGCTGCTGATCCCGCTGGCCTGTAA
Source organism: Pseudescherichia sp. AS216 (assembly GCF_037152055.1). NCBI lineage: Bacteria > Pseudomonadati > Pseudomonadota > Gammaproteobacteria > Enterobacterales > Enterobacteriaceae > Pseudescherichia > Pseudescherichia sp. AS216. The sequence goes on from NZ_JBBCMV010000005.1 coordinate 252,838, forward strand.
TATGTTTGGCATCCCGAACGATGTGGCCATGCAGGTAGTGGCGGTGGGCTTTATTATTGGCGTGCTGCAGGACTCCTGCGAGACGGCGCTGAACTCCTCCACCGACGTGCTCTTTACCGCCGCGGCCTGTATGGCTGAAGACGAGCGCCTGGCGAAAAACGCCCTGCGCAGTTAAAAAAATAGTTAAAAAGAAACAGTTAAAAAAAGCCCGGTGGCGCTGACGCTTACCGGGCTTGCATTGAGTACGCAGTGAATAGGCCGGGCAAACGCAGTGCCGCCCGGCAATCAGCCTTACAGCGTCACACCACTCTTAAAGATCGCCAGCTCGCGGAACTCGTTGCGTTCGTTGCAAGTCTGTTTGCCGTTAGCAATCTCAACGATGGTATCCACAAACTCGGTCAGCACCTGCGGCATCAGTTTGCCGTGGATCAGCTGACCGGCATCGAAGTCGATCCAGTGCTTTTTCTTCGCCGCCAGCTCGCTGTTGGTGGCGATTTTCACCGTCGGCACAAAGCCGCCGTAAGGCGTACCGCGTCCGGTAGAGAAGAGCACCATATGGCAGCCCGCGCCAGCCAGGGCGCTGGTGGCAACGGCGTCGTTACCCGGCGCGCTCAGCAGGTTAAGACCATGGGTTTTCAGACGCTCGCCGTAGCGCAGCACGTCAACCACCTGGCTGGCCCCTGCTTTCTGGGTGCAGCCCAGCGACTTCTCTTCCAGGGTGGTAATGCCACCCGCTTTGTTACCCGGCGATGGGTTCTCGTAGATCGGCTGGTTGTGGGCGATAAAGTACTGTTTGAAGTCGTTCACCATGGTGACGGTTTTTTCAAACGTGGACTCATCGCGGCAGTGGCTCATCAGGATCTGCTCGGCACCAAACATCTCCGGTACTTCGGTCAGCACGGTAGTACCGCCGTTGCCGATCACGTAGTCCGAGAAGCGACCCAGCATTGGGTTGGCGGTGATGCCAGAGAGGCCATCGGAGCCGCCGCACTCAAGGCCAAATTTCAGCTCGCTCAGCTTGCCCGGTTCGCGTTTATCATTACGCATCGCGTTATAGAGCTGGTGCATATGCTCCAGGCCCGCTTCCACTTCGTCTTCCTGGTGTTGGCAGACCATAAAGTGGACGCGGTCTGGGTCGAAATCGCCCAGCGTTTCGCGGAACACATCAACCTGGTTGTTCTCACAGCCGAGACCAATCACCAGCACCGCACCCGCGTTAGGGTGGCGCACCATGTTTTGCAGCATGGTGCGGGTGTTGACGTGGTCGTCCCCAAGCTGAGAGCAGCCGTAGGTATGGCTGAACAGGAAGACGCCGTCGGTGCCTTCAGCATTCTGCGTCTCTTTTAAGAAACGGGTCTGGATCTGGCGAGCGATGCCGTTGACGCAGCCAACGGTCGGCAGGATCCACAGCTCATTGCGGATCCCCACTTCGCCGTTGGCCCGGCGGTAGATCTCAACGTCACGATCTGCCGCCTGCGCCTGCACAGCCTGAAGATCGGGTTGATAGCTATACTCGTCCAGATCGCTCAGATTGGTGCGCGCATTGTGAGAGTGAATGTATTCACCCGCTGCGATATCTGCCGTGGCGTGACCAATCGGCAGACCGTATTTCACCACGTTTTGCCCCTGCGGGATGGGCTGCAGGGCAAACTTATGCCCGCGTCCCACCGGCTGGCGCAGTTGCACGGTGTGGTTATCGACAGAAATTTCCGCGCCTTCCGCCAGGTCAGCCAGAGCGACTGCGACGTTATCTAGCGAATGGATCTTGATGTATTGCATATCAACCTCAAACGGCCTTAGTTCAGTTCAATCGCGAAGTAATCACGCGCATTGTTAAAGCAGATATTTCTCACCATCTCGCCCAGCAGCTGGATATCTGCCGGTGCTTCCCCGGCGGCGACCCAGCGGCCAATCATCTGGCACAGGATGCGACGGAAGTACTCGTGACGGGTGTAGGAGAGGAAGCTGCGGCTATCGGTCAGCATACCCACGAAGCGGCTTAACAGGCCAAGCTGTGCCAGCTGGGTCATCTGACGCTCCATGCCATCCTTCTGATCGTTAAACCACCAGCCGGAGCCGAACTGCATTTTGCCCGGCATACCTTCACCCTGGAAGTTGCCGATCATGGTCCCCAGCACTTCGTTATCGCGCGGGTTCAGGCAGTAAAGAATGGTTTTCGGCAGCAGGTTCTCTTCATTCTGCTTGCTCAGCAGTTTAGAGAGCTCTTCCGCCATCGGACGGTCGTTGATGGAGTCGAAGCCAACATCCGGCCCCAGCAGTTTGAACTGGCGCAGGTTGTTATTACGCAGCGCGCCAATGTGGTACTGCTGTACCCATTCGCGACGGGCATATTCTGCGCCGAGGAAGACCAGCACCGCAGTTTTAAACTGCGCCACTTCATGTTCGCTCAGGGTTTCGCCTGAGAGACGACGTGCAAGAATGCTGTCCAGCTCGGCTTCGCTCGCTTCGGCAAACAGCACCACGTCCAGCGCATGGTCAGAGACTTTACAGCCGTGGGCGGCAAAGTGATCCAGACGCTTGGTCAGCGCGGATTGCAGATCGCTAAAGCGGCGGATGTCGGTATCAGAGACTTCACCCAGCTTCGCCATGTAGTCGTTAAAGGTCGCCAGCTCGATGTTGAACGCCTTATCCGGACGCCAGCTCGGCAGCACTTTGATGGTGAAGTCGGTGTCTTTAGCCACGCTGGCATGATGCTCCAGAGAGTCGATCGGATCGTCGGTGGTGCCGACCATCTTCACATTCATCTGCTGCATGATACCGCGCGCGGAGAATTTATCCTGGGCCAGCAGCGCATTGCCCTGCTCCCAAATCTCATCGGCGGTCGCCGGAGAGAGCAGCTTACCTGTAATACCAAACGGGCGGCGCAGTTCGAGGTGCGTCCAGTGGTATAACGGGTTGCCAATGGTGTGCGGTACGGTAGCGGCCCACGCGTCAAACTTCTCGCGGTCAGAGGCGTCGCCGGTACACAGGCGCTCAGGCACGCCGTTGGTACGCATTGCACGCCACTTATAGTGATCGCCTTTCAACCAGATGTCATACAGGTTTTTGAAACGGTAGTTGTCCGCAATCTGCTGCGGCGGCAGGTGGCAATGATAGTCGAAAATCGGCTGATCTTTCGCGTAATCATGGTACAGACGGCGAGCAAATTCGGTATCCAGCAGGAAATCTTCGGTCATAAAAGCGGTCATTATCGTCTTCCTCTAAACGAGTGCGTTAGATGCGTACGTTCAATGCTGACAAAGTTATCACACCAATTTCTATAGACCGAAGATATTTTCGTGAGTTAGATCAATAAACGCTGACAAAAAAATTACCCTCAAGGGGGTAAACTCGCCGCTAACCCGCACCAGCTCTGGCTTTGCTGACGGGAAATAATGCCCACACAGAGAAAAGCACTTTTGTGATGTCACTCACCTTTTAAAGTTGTATGACAAGTTATCTTTCTGCCGTCGCGAAACATATACCGACGGAATGCATTACAGGTGATTTATCACTGAGTTTACCGGTACGGATACCGACTTGTGCACGCACACTGATGGCAAGGTCCGGGCCGTTTCGGGAGTTACTCCCGGCTACGCCCCCCGTTACACCTCTCCCGGCTCGCTCCGGAGGAGGGCCCGCCCAAGGCGGAAATAACATAACGATGAGGTTTTACATGCGTAAAATTAAAGGTTTACGTTGGTACATGATAGCGCTGGTGACGCTGGGCACCGTGCTTGGCTACCTGACCCGTAACACCATTGCGGCGGCTGCGCCGACGCTAATGGAAGAGCTGCACATCTCCACGCAGCAGTACTCTTATATCATCGCGGCTTATTCCGCCGCCTACACCATCATGCAGCCGGTTGCTGGCTACGTGCTGGATATTCTGGGTACCAAAGTAGGCTACGCCGTCTTTGCTGTGACCTGGGCAATCTTCTGCGGTGCTACGGCGCTGGCAGGCAGCTGGGGTGGCTTAGCGCTGGCACGTGGTGCAGTAGGTGCCGCTGAAGCTGCGATGATCCCGGCAGGCCTGAAAGCCGCCTCCGAGTGGTTCCCGGCAAAAGAGCGTTCTATCGCCGTAGGCTACTTCAACGTTGGCTCCTCTATCGGGGCGATGATTGCACCGCCGCTGGTGGTATGGGCAATCGTCATGCACAGCTGGCAGCTGGCCTTCATTATCTCCGGCGTGCTGAGCTTCGCCTGGGCGATGGCCTGGCTGATTTTCTACAAACACCCGCGCGATCAGAAGAAGCTGTCTGAAGAAGAACGTGAATACATCATTGGCGGTCAGGAAGCACAGCACCAGACCAACAACGGTAAGAAGATGACCGTCTGGCAGATTCTGGGTACCCGCCAGTTCTGGGGCATCGCGCTGCCGCGTTTCCTGGCAGAGCCAGCCTGGGGTACCTTCAACGCCTGGATCCCGCTGTTCATGTTTAAAGTCTACGGCTTTAACCTGAAAGAGATCGCCATGTTCGCCTGGATGCCTATGCTGTTCGCAGACCTCGGCTGTATCGTTGGGGGCTACCTGCCGCCGCTGTTCCAGCGCTGGTTTGGCGTGAACCTGATCGTCTCCCGTAAAATGGTAGTGACCATGGGTGCGGTTCTGATGATTGGCCCAGGCATGATCGGCCTGTTCACCAGCCCGTATGTGGCGATTGGCCTGCTGTGTATCGGCGGCTTTGCTCACCAGTCTCTGTCTGGGGCGCTGATCACCCTCTCCTCTGACGTATTTGGTCGTAACGAAGTGGCTACTGCCAACGGCCTGACCGGTATGGCGGCCTGGACGGCGAGCACCATGTTTGCTCTGGTAGTCGGTGCGCTGGCTGATACCATCGGCTTCAGCCCGCTGTTTGCCGTACTGGCCGTGTTCGACATCATGGGCGCTATCCTTATCTGGACCGTGCTGAAGAGCAAGTCCGCTGCCGAGCTTGAGGAAGAGAAACGAGCTGTCGGTGGCCCGGCTACCCAGCACTAGTAAACTGCAATAACGCATTACATATTTAATGCACAGCCGCCTGCACTATTCGGGCGGCTTTTTCATTACTGGTATGGTGAGAATTTAGGAAAAGTGGTATAACAAATCTATCTATCCTGTCTCGCCCGGAGCACAAATGGAAATCACCGAATCACGCCGTTTATATCAGCAGCTGGCCGCTGAGCTAAAGAGCCGCATTGAGGCCGGCGTGTATCTTGTCGGTGACAAACTGCCGGCCGAGCGTTTTATAGCCGATGAGAAGAGCGTTAGCCGCACCGTGGTGCGTGAAGCGATCATCATGCTGGAAGTAGAAGGCTACGTTGAGGTGCGCAAGGGCTCGGGTATCCATGTCATCTCTAACCAGGCGAAGTATCAGCAGATCCCCGATGAGTCCATGGAGTTTGCTAACTACGGTCCGTTTGAGCTGTTACAGGCTCGCCAGCTTATTGAAAGTAATATTGCCGAGTTTGCCGCCACCCAGGTGACCAAGCAGGACATCATGAAGCTGATGGAGATTCAGGATAAGGCGCGCCAGGAGAAGTGCTTCCGTGACTCAGAGTGGGATCTTCAGTTCCATGTTCAGGTTGCGCTAGCCACACAGAACACCGCCCTGGCAGCAATTGTGGAAAAAATGTGGACTCAGCGCACGCACAACCCGTACTGGAAAAAACTGCACGATCACATTGATGCCCGCACCGTAGACAACTGGTGTGACGATCATGATCAAATCCTTAAAGCGCTGATTCGTAAAGATCCGCATGCGGCAAAGGTGGCAATGTGGCAGCATCTGGAGAACACTAAGCTGATGCTGTTCAATGAAACCAGCGATGACTTTGAGTTCAATGCAGACCGCTATCTGTTTGCTGAAAATCCGGTGGTTCACCTCGATACCGCCGCAACCGCCGTAAAATAATACCCTTCTCTTTTTGCCGCGGGCGCTGGTGCGCCTGCGCTGTGCAATCAATAACATAACGCGGTCAGTAACCGTATAGAGTGTCAGCCTGTGTAAATACCTTTGTCACTCCCCTCCCCGGCAAGCAAAATCAATTCCTAAAATTCGCATTTTCAGTGACGCAGATCTCTGGCGTTTGTTACAATTAGATGCAATTTCTCTCCAGCGGCGTTAACCCCGATATTCGTTAACCGATGTACCAGGAACACTGAATGGAACTATTTACCCAGTTACTGAACGCTTTATGGCACCAGGATTTCGAAACGCTGGCGAATCCTTCCATGATCGGCATGCTCTATTTTGTTTTATTTATGATCCTGTTTCTGGAAAACGGCCTGCTGCCAGCGGCATTTTTACCGGGTGATAGCCTGCTGGTGCTGGTCGGCGTTTTAATTGCCAAAGGGGCGATGGGCTATCCGCAAACGATTTTGCTGCTTACCGCCGCCGCCAGCCTCGGCTGCTGGGTAAGCTATATCCAGGGACGCTGGCTCGGCAACACGCGTATCGTGCAGAACTGGCTGTCACATCTGCCCGCACACTACCATCAGCGGGCGCACCATATGTTTCATAAGCATGGGCTCTCGGCGCTGCTGGTTGGCCGCTTTATTGCCTTTGTGCGCACCCTGCTGCCGACCATCGCCGGTCTTTCCGGCCTGAATAATGCGCGCTTCCAGTTCTTCAACTGGATGAGCGGCCTGCTGTGGGTCGTGATCCTCACAACCTTTGGTTATCTGCTGGGCAAGACGCCCGTGTTTCGCAAATATGAAGATGCGCTCATGTCCTGCCTGATGCTGCTGCCGGTGGTGCTGCTGGTGGTTGGGCTGGTTGGCTCGCTGTTCGTTTTATGGAAGAAAAAATATGGAAATCGGCAGTAATCGACGTACGCGACGCACACTCATTCATCAGTGCGCCTTTGCGCTGGCCGCCGTTATGCTCTTTACCCTGCTCTTCGCTGCCTGGAGTACTCTCCAGCAGCGCGAGTCGACGCTGGCCATTCGTCCGGGTAACCAGAGCGTCAGCGTACCGGACGGCTTCTCCGTCTGGCATCACCTCGACGCTAACGGGATCCGCTTCAAAAGCATCACGCCGAAAAATGACACCCTGGTCATTACCTTTGACTCCAGCGCGCAAAGCGCGGCGGCAAAAGTGGTCTTAGACCGCACTTTGCCGCAGGGCTATATCATTGCCCTTCAGGACGACGACGACCAGACGGCAGCCTGGCTTACCCGCCTGCGCGATACCCCTCACCGTCTGGGTTAACCTTCTACTAATCCGAATCTTTTCACTTACTTTGGTGATCTTCGCGTTTACTTACTATGCTTGAGTAGACGGGAACAGTGTCACTCTTTTACTGACTGCAATAGGGAAAGTTATAAGAATGAGATACCGCATCGTACTGGCGTTAAGCCTTTTATCGTTGAGCGCCGCTTCGCAGGCCGTATCGCTTTGCCAGGAGAAAGAACAGGATATCCTGCGCGAAATTAGCTACGCCGAGAAGCATAATAATCAGAGCCGCGTTGACGGACTGAACACCGCCCTCAAAGAGTTAAAAGCCAACTGCACCGACAGCAAGCTGCGCGCAGATCACCAGAAAAAAATTGCTGAACAAAAGGAAGAGGTTGCTGAACGTCAGCAGGATCTGACTGAAGCACAGCAAAAAGGCGATGCGGATAAAGTGACCAAACGTGAACACAAGCTGAAAGAGGCGCAGGAAGAGCTGCGTGCGCTTGAGGCCCGTGATTATTAAAGGAAGTTACCACTCGCTCACCTGGAGAGAATTATGTCTAAGTCTAAAGATACTACTGCCGATCATCTGCGCGCTGAGTTGAAATCCCTGACGGATACCCTGGAAGAGGTATTAAGCAACTCCGGGGACAAATCGAAAGAAGAGTTGAGTAAGCTGCGTACTAAAGCAGAGCGTGCTCTGCACGAAAGCCGCTATCGTCTGGGTGAAACCAGCGATGTCATTGCCAAGCAAACCCGTGAAGCCGCCACGCGCGCCGATGAATACGTGCGCGAGAACCCGTGGACTGGTGTAGGGATTGCAGCTGCCGCCGGCGTAGTGCTGGGCGTGCTGCTGACGCGTCGCTGATTATGGCTGACCTACGTCAAACAAGCGGGCCAGGAAAAAGCGTCCTGGGTATTGGGCAACGCATTATGACCATCCTCGTTGAGATGGTCGAAACGCGTCTGCGACTGGTCGTGGTGGAACTGGAAGAAGAGAAAGCAAACGTCATCCAGATGCTCCTGATGTTGGGGCTTACCATGCTGCTGGCCGCCTTTGGCCTGATGAGCCTAATGGTTCTCATCATCTGGGCTATCGACCCTCAATACCGTCTTAACGCGATGATCGCTACCACTGTGGTTCTGCTGGTAGGCGCAATCATTGGCGGTTTCTGGACGCTGCATAAGGCTCGACAATCCACGTTCCTGCGCCATACGCGCGACGAGCTGGCTAACGATCGTTCTCTGCTGGAGGAGGATAAATAGTGAGCAGTAGTAAAGCGGAGCGTCTTAAACGCAAAGCGATGCTGCTAAGCCGGATCCAGCAGCAGCGCCTTGATTTGACCGCCAGTCGTCGCGACTGGCTAGAGACGACGGGCGCTTACGATCGTGGCTGGAACACCTTCCTCAGCCTGCGATCGTGGCTGCTGGTAGGCAGTAGCCTGTTGGCGGTGCGCACCGTTCGCCATCCCAACATGATGCTGCGTTGGGCGAAACGTGGCTTTGCCGCGTGGAGCACCTGGCGTCTGGTTCAGACCACCCTCAAGCAGCAGCGCCTGCGTTAATCACCATCATGCACCGGCCCACGCAGTGTGTAGGCCGGTGCAAGCGTAGCGCCGCCCGGCGTAACCGCATAGCTATCAATCATATTATTTGATAAAGATTGACAGTTTTCCTTGCTAACAATCCTTCAACGCCACGTTTATTATCCTCTCCATCGACAGCGAACAGGCGCATACGCCTGCCAATGCTGGAAAAATGACATTATTGGCCCCCGCGGCTTTATGGAGAGTAAAATGAAAAAATTAGAAGATGTTGGTATTCTGGTAGCGCGAATTCTGATGCCAATCCTGTTCATTACCGCTGGCTGGGGCAAAATCACCGGTTATGCCGGCACGCAGCAGTATATGGAAGCGATGGGCGTACCGGGCTTCATGCTGCCGCTGGTTATCCTGCTTGAGTTCGGCGGCGGTCTGGCGATCCTGCTTGGTTTCCTGACCCGTACCACCGCGCTGATTACCGCCGTCTTTACGCTGCTCACCGCGTTCCTGTTCCACAGCAACTTTGCTGAAGGCATGAACTCCATCATGTTCATGAAAAACCTGACCATCGCAGGCGGCTTCCTGCTGCTGGGTATTACCGGTCCAGGCGCGTTTAGCATCGACCGCGTTCTGAATAAAAAGTGGTAAGGCTTCTATACTGAAAGCAATTCAAGGCGGGGAGAGCGAACGCTTCCCGCTTACCCTTTTCTGGCAGTAAGGAGAGCACCATGGGACAGCTTATTGACGGCGTCTGGCATGACGTCTGGTACGATACAAAGTCAACCGGCGGACGGTTTAAACGCTCGGAGTCCGCGTTCCGTAACTGGCTAACCGCAGACGGCGAAGCAGGCCCGACCGGCGAAGGCGGTTTTGCACCTGAGAAAGATCGCTACCATCTTTACGTCTCCCTCGCCTGCCCATGGGCGCACCGCACGCTGATCCTGCGCACGCTGAAAGGCCTTGAGCCATTTATCGACGTATCGGTGGTTAACCCTCTGATGCTGGAGAGCGGCTGGACCTTTGACGATAGCTTTCCTGCCGCCACCGGCGACAAGCTCTATCAGCATGATTTTCTCTATCAGCTCTATCTTCATGCCGATCCGCACTATACCGGGCGCGTTACCGTGCCGGTGCTGTGGGATAAGAAAAACCACACCATCGTCAGCAATGAATCTGCGGATATTATTCGCATGTTCAATACCGCCTTTGACGCACACGGCGCGAAAGCGGGCGACTACTATCCGCCGGAATTGCGGGCGCAGATTGATGAGCTGAATAGCTGGATCTACGACAACGTGAATAACGGCGTCTACAAAGCCGGGTTCGCTACCAGCCAGGAAGCCTATGACGAGGCGGTAGAGAATGTCTTTGCCTCGCTGGCCCGCCTTGAGCAGATCCTTGGCCAGCACCGCTATCTCACCGGCAATCGCCTGACAGAAGCGGATATTCGCCTGTGGACGACGTTGGTTCGCTTTGACCCGGTCTACGTGACACACTTCAAGTGTGATAAGCACCGGATCAGCGACTATCTGAACCTGCACGGTTTCCTGCGCGATATCTATCAGATGCCGGGCATTGCCGAAACCGTGGACTTCGCTCACATTCGCAACCACTACTACCGCAGCCATAAGACCATCAACCCGACGGGGATCATCTCCATCGGACCGTGGCAGGATCTGGACGAGCCGCACGGGCGCGATATTCGCTTCGGCTAAGCCGTCAGGGCACCTTCAGGGTGCCCTTTTTATTTGCTATTTCCCTGCAAAAAGCTTCGGGATCTCCCGCAGACACCAGGCCTTCGCCTCACCCATGCTGTCGCGCCGCCAGGCCATAATGATATCCACTTCGCTGGTAGACTCCGGGCTGACCACCCGCAGACGCCCTTCGGCAATATCCTGCTCCACCAGCGGGTAAGGCATGGTGGCTACGCCTAGCCCGGCCAGCAGCGCGTTGCGTTTATCCTCCAGGCTGCTCACCGTCAGGCGCGGCTGCTTGTCCAGCAGCTGTACGGTAAGCACCGGGCGCTCGCGGGCAGTATCGGCCACCGCAACGCCGCGATATTTCACCCGCGTCACCTCGGAGAGCGGCTCTGGTTCCTGGTGGATCGGGTGATCCGGCGCGGCGACGTAGACATTGAGAAGGGTATAGAGCTTGCGCGAGTTGATCTCTGACGACGAACGGAAGTGCATATCCGGAGCGATAACGATATCCGCCCGGCCCTGCTCCAGGCGCTCCCACGCCCCTGCCAGCACTTCGGTAATAATGGAGAGTTGAGTATTGGCTTTAGTCGCCAGCCGCTCTACCAGCGGGAAAAACGCGGGCGTGGGGACCAGCGCTTCGCTCACCAACGTCAGATGCGTCTCCCAGCCACGGGCCAGCGCTTCGGCATCGGTAGTCAGCTTGTCGGCGGCCTCCAGCAGCACGCGTCCCCGCTCCAGCAGCATGCGCCCAACGTTGGTAAATTTGGTCCGGTGCCCGGAGCGGTCGAAGAGCACCACGTCCAGCTCCTCCTCCAGCTTCTGCATGGTATAGCTCAGCGCGGAAGGTACCCGGCCCAGCTCATCCGCCGCTGCGGCAAAACTGCCGCGTCTGTCTATAGCATCCATCACGCGTAATGCTTCGAGCGTCAACGCTCTCTCTTTAGCCATCTCGTTCTCATTCAGGAAATTTGAACATACCGGGCAGAATATCTGGCTAACAATGCAGCGTCCATACCTTTACCATTGATTTAGTGTAAAGAGAGGTCAGAATTATGATTACTACCAGAACAGCCAAACAGTGCGGACAGGCAGATTTCGGATGGCTGCAGGCCCGTTACACCTTCTCCTTTGGACACTACTTTGATCCTAAGCTGTTGGGCTATGCCTCCCTGCGGGTGCTGAACCAGGAGGTGCTGGCCCCCGGTGCGTCGTTCCAGCCGCGTACCTATCCTAAAGTGGATATTCTCAACCTGATCCTTGAGGGTGAAGCCGAGTACCGCGACAGCGAAGGCCATCATGTGCAGGTGAAGGCGGGAGAAGCGCTGCTGATTGCAACCCAGCCGGGGATCAGCTATAGCGAACACAACCTGAGCAAAGATAAGTCCCTGACGCGGATGCAGCTCTGGCTGGACGCCTGCCCTGAACGCGAGAACGCACCGATGCAAAAGATTGCCCTCGCGGGCCAGCAGCAGCTGCTGGCGTCCCCAGACGGGCATGATGAGAGTATGCAGCTTCGCCAGCAGGTCTGGTTGCACCATATTGAACTGGACGAGGGCGAGCAGCTCAGCTTTCAGCTGCATGGCCCGCGCGCTTACCTGCAATCAATTCACGGTAGGTTCCATGCCCTGACGCCTCAGGAGGAGCAGAAGGCGCTCACCTGCGGCGACGGAGCCTTTATTCGCGATGAGGCAAACATCACGCTGGTGGCGGATACGCCGCTGCGAGCCCTGCTGGTCGATTTGCCGGTATAGCTAAGATGCCGGGCGGCGGCTTCGCCTGACCCGGCTTACGTCTCTAGGCTTTGTGTCTAGGCTTTGTGCGCCATAATGTCGATGATCTGCCGGTCGGTGGCCTGCATAGCGTGGCAGGCCAGGGCGCAGAGGTTAGCGATCGACTGTTCGACGTCGTGCGCCACAATCCCCTCATTGCCGGTCACGGCGGTCTCATCCAGCGCCATCAGCACGGCTTTCCACGCTGACGAGACGCTAGTCGATACTTTCATCGCGCAGCTGTTGGATGCGCCATCGCAAATCATACCGCTGACGTCGCCGATCATACTGCTGATAGCCCGCGCAAGGGTGTCATAGCGTCCATCCATTAACCACGCCATCCCTGCCGCCGCCCCCATGGCTGCCGTCGTCGCGGCGCAAAGCGCGGAGAGACGAGGCAGCTGGTGGTGGATGTAGATCGCGCTAAGATGGGAAAGCATCAGCGCCCGCGCCAGCCGCTCTTCGCTCTCACTTAAAGACTCAGCCACGACCACAACCGGCAGCGTGGCGGCGATCCCCTGGTTACCGGAGCCCGAGTTGCTCATTGCTGGCAGCGTCGCGCCGCCCATTCGTGCGTCCGATGCGGCGCTGGTACGGATCACAATCGCCGAAGAGAGATCCTTCGCCAGCAGGCCGCGATCGGACTGTTTTTGCAGCGTGGTGCCGATGTGCAGACCCCACTCCCGCGCCAAACCTTCCCGGGAGAGCGCATCGTTCAGGCGGGCCGCATCAAGAATAAAACGGATCCGCTCAAACGGGGCCTGCTCAATAAAGGCCAAAATATCGCGCAGCGTTGTCTGTGACAGCGCCACCAGCGGATCCTCACGGCCCTCTTCCATCTGGTCACTAAGCTGAAAAACCGTCTCGCCCTGCTTTTCGATCCTGACGATGCGGGTATGATCGCCCTCGATCGTTACGCTGGCGTCGCTATCCGCCGTATAGAGACAGGCGCGGGCGTAGAGGATCTCGGCACACGGCTCCTGTAGCCTGACGCATACCCGCCCATCCGCAAGCATCGTTTTGGCATGTGCTATCGCCTCTGGCGATGCGGCTTTGAGTACCTCCAGCCCGGCGGCAGCATCGCCTCCGAGCGCGCCGAGGGCAGCGGCAATCGGCAGACCCACCATGCCCGTTCCCGGCACGGTGACCCCCATACCGTTTTTCAGCAGGTTAGGCGAAACATAACACTCCACGCGCTCGATCCTGCCGGAGAGCTGTGCGGCGGCCGTCGCGCTGGCCAGCGCCAGCGATACCGGTTCGGTACAGCCCAGCGCGGGTTTAACCTCCTGGCGGACAATCTCGATAAACCGATCCCAAATCGGGTTCCATTTTGCATCTGACATAATAGCGTCCATCTGTTTTATTCAGTTAATAGCATCAGGCGAAGGCCAGCAGCGGTGAAATACAGAGCAGCAGGCCGGTAATAATAATGATCTTCAGCGACAGGCCTTTGTACTTATGCAGAGTCGGTACCTTATAGACCAGCCAGGCGGGAATTAAGCAGCCGATCATGCCAAATATCGGGCTACACATAGAGGTGAAGCTCAGCACCGGGGCATTCAGCACAATGGCGCTCCAGGCCAGCAGGATAGCGAAGATCATGATCCCGCCCTGGACATACTTTTCATCAAACTGCCGGGTCGGGAATTTACGTCGCAGCAGGTTCATGACGATCCCCTGGGTCGCCTCACGGAAGCCGAGATAAACACCAAAGAAAGCGGTCATTACGGCAAAGATATTTAAAATAACGCTGACCACTTTTACCCAGCCTGCGCCGTCGCCGCTGATAAACTGGGCGGCAATAGCCAGCGCGGAGATATTTTGCTGGTAGGCTTTTACCGCTTCATCGTGACCCATCGCCAGGGTAAATGAGACGGCGTAGAAAAAGACGGTAACAAACAGAACGGTAAAGGCGATATTCATTGCCCGCAGGGCCTTATAGCGAGCAACCTCAATGGATTTCTCTTTGGCGCGGTAGGAGATAACCATCGGGCTGAGGGTCTGGATAAAGAGAATGGACGTCAGGGTAAAGGGCAGCGTAATGATGGCGTTCTTCACCAGCAGGCCAGCGGGTGGCAGCGTCCCGGCGTTGTAGAGATGCCATAGCCCCACCATGCTCAGGCCGAGGGCCGCCACCACCAGCAGCTTGGTCAGTACCATCAGGCTTGAGACCTTGAACAGCAGCTTCTCCCCGCGCGAGGAGATGGCGACCAGAATGCAGATTAGCACCAGACCATAGAAAGGGTTATCGGAGAGCAGCCCTTGGGTGACACCAAAGGTGTGCAGGTAGGAGGCGCTGTCGTTGGTGATGGCGGTGGAGTAGACGAACATCCAGATCACCAGCATAATAAAGTAGAGCGCACCTAATAAGACGCCCCAGTTTTTACCTAAATAGCCGCTAATGACGCTGGGATAATCTTTGCACTCAGGCGACTCCGCCAGAGTATTAATAAATAGCCGCTGGAACAGATACATTGCCGGGTAGCCAATAATGGAGGAGAGCAGAAATACCCACAGCCCCATTAGCCCCACCTGCACCGGTAAAAATACAATGCCCGCGCCGATGGCCATACCGATACTCATAATAACCCAGCCCGTGTCGGTGCTGTCGAATTTAATCGCCTCGCGCCACGCCTGCTCCGTCATGCCCGCTTGTTGGGCTGCTGCTGATGTGCCTTGCATCACATCACTATTATTAGTGCTCATAACGCTCTCGCTTATTAATGTAGGGACAGATTTTATTATCGATGCCGCTAATATCGCGGTTTTTGGTATAAATTAATCGTAAACATGAAGCGGGAGAAAAACTTGGCTATTACTTAATTTGAATGGGATAATTTGAGAAACACCCGCTGCGTTTGCATCTGAATTAATAAAAATATTCTAACGCGGGTGTATGTGTGAAAGGGATCACGCGAGATTTTATCCCATAAAATGCCGGGTGGCGCTGCGCTTGCCCGGCCTACAGAACATGCCAGACCGTAGGCCCGTGCAGGCGGCCGCCGGGCAGATAAAAACGTGGAATAGTATGGTAAATGATATCGAAAAGGCGGTTACCGAGTGGTATGACGCAACCTATAACAGTAAACCGCTGTTTGCGAAAACCAGGCCTGGGCTGACGCCAGAGACAAGCCTGTCCACCGGCAAATACCCCTGGACGCGTGAAACAGGGGATGAGATTATGAAAGACTATTTTCAGCGCTTCAACGTTGATAGTAGCCGCTTCAATTTCCTCTCATACTGGCCTTATGAAAAGGGAATGCTGCCTAACTTTCTTCGCCCAACGTCCCAAAGGGTCCCGGAAGTGCAACCTAAACCGCTTACGCTTCAGATGCTGATTGAGTCAGCAAAAGCGGGCCGCTGGCTGTATGACTGAGCCTGATTTGTTGTGACGTTAAAAACAAAAAAACCCCGCCGAGGCGGGGTTCTGTGTAAAGAGTGAAACTGACCGATAAGCCGGGTTCTGTCGTTGGACAGTCATTCATCTAGGCCAGCAATCGCTCACTGGCTCAAGCAGCCTACCCGGGTTCAGTACGGGCCGTACCTTATGAACCCCTATTTGGCCTTGCTCCGGGTGGAGTTTACCGTGCCACGGACTGTTACCAGCCGCGCGGTGCGCTCTTACCGCACCCTTTCACCCTTACCTGATCCCACTTGCGTGGGCCATCGGCGGTTTGCTCTCTGTTGCACTGGTCGTGGGCTGTGACACCCCCCAGGCGTTACCTGGCACCTTGCCCTATGGAGCCCGGACTTTCCTCCCCTCCGCCCGTCTCCCCCGAAGGAGGACGACGACGAAGCGGCGACTGTCTGGTCAGCTTCGGCGCGAAGTATAGAGGGTTTACGTCCCGCTGTCACCCCTCCGTCAACATCCCGACCCGCAGGGTGGCGGCAATGTTGCGTGAAGCGCGGTAGATATTGTCAAATGCGCCGCGGAAGGCCTCTTCCAGCGTGCCGATGCTGGTCAGCACGCTAAACACCGCATCGATGCCATACTGATGAACCACGCCTACGTCATGGGTCAGACTGCCCGCAATGCCAATCACCGGCTTGTGGTATTTCTTGGCCACCTTCGCCACGCCCACGGGCACCTTGCCGTGAATACTCTGGCTATCGATTCGCCCTTCGCCGGTGACCACCAACGTACAGTCGTGAATATGCTCTTCCAGGTTCAGCGCCTGGGTAACGATCTCAATGCCGCTGCGCAACTCTGCGCCAAGAAAAGCCATCAGCGCCGCGCCCATGCCGCCCGCCGCGCCTGCGCCGGCCACCTCTTTAACATCCACGCGCAGGGATTTTTTAATCACGTCGGCATAGTGGCTGAGGTTGTTATCCAGCTCGACGATCTGCGCGTCGGTAGCCCCTTTCTGTGGACCAAAGATACGCGATGCGCCCTGCTCCCCCGTCAGGGGATTGGTGACATCACAGGCAACGCGGAGGGTACATGAAGCCAGACGCGGATCCAGCCCGCTAATATCAATGGTGTTGAGGCTCATCAGGCTGCCGCCGCCGTGGCCAATCTCGGTACCGTTGGCATCGCACAGCTTCGCGCCCAGCGCCTGGACCATTCCTGCGCCACCGTCGTTGGTGGCGCTGCCGCCGATACCAATAATGATATTTCGCGCGCCGTGCTCCAGCGCATGCAGGATCAGCTCTCCGGTGCCGCGCGAGGTGGTAATCAATGGATTACGTAATTCAGGGGGAACGAGAGCCAGCCCGCTCGCGGCGGCCATCTCGATAAACGCAGTGTGACCGTCGCCGGACATGCCCCAGCGGGCGTCTACGCGCTCGCCCAGCGGGCCGGTCACCGACGCCGTATGCTCCGCGCCCTGGGTAGCGGCGATCATCGCCTCAACCGTGCCTTCTCCACCGTCGGCGACCGGAACGGAGACGTAGTGTGCATCCGGAAAAATTTCCCGAAATCCTTTTTCTATCGCCTGGGCTACCTCGGTAGCAGACAGGCTTTCCTTGTAAGAGTCTGGGGCGATTACGATTTTCATATCAGTAGCCTGTTACTGCACGCGGCATAGATGCCGGGCGCGTCTCCGCGCCCGTTTTTTGTTAGCGAGAGATTTCCACTTTCGCCAGTTTTTCGTAGTAGCACGCGAGGGCGCTATGGTCGTCGTTGCCGTGACCGTCAGCACGCAGCGCCTGCATCATCTCCATCACCGCTGCGGTCAGCGGCAGCTGCGCGCCCACGCCGTGAGAGGTATCCAGCGCGTTGGCCAGATCTTTGATGTGCAGATCGATACGGAAGCCCGGCTTGAAGTTACGATCCAGCACCATCGGCGCTTTCGCTTCCAGTACGGTGCTGCCGGCCAGGCCGCCACGGATTGCCTGGAACACCAGATCCGGGTTTACGCCAGCCTTGGTCGCCAGACTCAGCGCTTCAGACATGGCGGCAATGTTCAGCGCCACGATCACCTGGTTTGCCAGCTTGGTAACGTTGCCCGCGCCGATGTCGCCGGTGTGCACCACCGAGCCCGCCATCGCTTTCAGCAGGTCGTAGTATTTATCGAACAGCGCCTTATCGCCGCCCACCATTACGGAGAGCGTGCCATCGATCGCTTTCGGCTCGCCGCCGCTAACCGGCGCATCAAGCATCTGCACGCCTTTCGCCTGCAGGGCGTCGCTGATTTCACGGCTGGCCAGCGGTGCGATGGAGCTCATGTCGATCAGCACGGTACCCGCTTTCGCCCCTTCGATAATGCCGCCTTCGCCCAGCGCCACCTCTTTCACGTGCGGGGAGTTTGGCAGCATGGTGATGATCACATCACACCGCTCGGCAATCTCTTTTGCCGTTGAGGCAGTTTCTGCACCGGCGGCAATTACTTCAGCAATAGCCTCAGGATTACGGTCAGAAACCACCAGCGAGTAACCGGCTTTAATGAGGTTTTTACTCATTGGTTTACCCATGATGCCCAGGCCAATAAAACCAACTTTCAGTGTCATATTGCGTCTCTCTCTTGTTCGGTGGTGGTTATTTCTTAAATGAATCAGCTAAACGCTGGGTTCCGGAGCGGAATACGCCCAGGTCACTCCCTACGGCAACGAAGGTTGCGCCCCACTCCAGGTAACGGCGCGCATCCGCCTCTACCGGCGCGAGGATGCCGCTCGGCTTACCGTGCGCTTTCGCACGGGCAAAAATGTGCTGAATGCAGCGCTGTACTTCCGGGTGCGATGCGTTGCCTAAGTGGCCCAGCGCGGCAGCAAGGTCGCTTGGGCCGACGAAGATCCCATCCACGCCGTCGGTGGCGGCGATGGCATCAACGTTATCCACGCCCTGCTGGCTCTCAATCTGTACCAGAATGGTGATGTTTTTATTCGCCTGGCCAAAGTAGTCCGGCACGGTGCCAAACATGTTGGCGCGATGGGAGACCGATACGCCGCGAATGCCTTCCGGCGGATAGCGGGTTGAGGCCACCGCCAGCACGGCTTCCTCTTCGCTCTCGACAAACGGGATGAGGAAGTTGTAGAAGCCGATATCAAGCAGGCGCTTAATGGCAATCGGATCGTTAGCCGGGGCGCGAACCACCGGCGCGCTGCTGCTGCCCTTGAGGGCCATCAGCTGCGGGATAAAGGTCGTGACATCGTTCGGCGCGTGTTCGCCGTCGAGTACCAGCCAGTCAAAGCCCGCCAGGCCCAGCACCTCGGTGCTGATCGGGCTTGCCAGCGCGGACCAGCAGCCAATCTGAATCTGATGCGCAGCCAGCGCAGCCTTGAATTTGTTTGGGAAGATATCGTTAGTCATCATCTATACCTTGAAGTAACCGTTGCTTAATTCCGCAGTTCCATACGCTTGATGTCGCCCACCACGAACAGGTAGCAGAACATCGCCATCAGGGCTGAACAGCCGACGAACACCAGAGCAGCGTTAAAGGAGTGCAGCTCGCTGACCAGGTAACCAATTACCAGCGGGGTGACAATGGAGGCCACGTTGCCAAACACGTTAAATACCCCGCCGCACAGTCCAACAATCTCTTTTGGCGCGGTATCGGAGATCACCGGCCAACCGAGGGCACCAAACCCTTTTCCGAAGAATGCGAGGGCCATCAGCGTGACCACCAGGGTGGTGTTATCGGTGTAGTTACACAGAATGATGCTCGACGCCAGCAGCATGCCCAGCACAATAGGCAGCTTACGCGCCAGGGTGATGGTTGCGCCACGTTTGATCAGGTGATCCGAGAAGACTCCGCCCAGCACGCCGCCTGCAAAGCCGCACAGCGCCGGAATGGAGGCCACGAGGCCCACTTTCAGAATCGACATCCCTTTCTCCTGCACCAGGTAGATAGGGAACCAGGTGAGGAAGAACCAGGTGATGGTGTTGATAAAATACTGGCCGAAGAACACACCCAGCATCATGCGGTTGGTCAATAATTGCTTGATGTAGTGCATTTTAGGCCCAGCCACGGC
The DNA here is from genome assembly GCF_037152055.1 of Pseudescherichia sp. AS216. Taxonomy (NCBI): domain Bacteria; kingdom Pseudomonadati; phylum Pseudomonadota; class Gammaproteobacteria; order Enterobacterales; family Enterobacteriaceae; genus Pseudescherichia; species Pseudescherichia sp. AS216. The sequence continues at coordinate 272,415 of NZ_JBBCMV010000005.1, forward strand.
CGCACCCGGCTTTTTATGGTCCATATCCACCACCGCGCCGCCCTTGGTGATGTACTCCAGCTCGTTGGCTGACATGTTCGGGTGGTCGGTAGGATTATGGATAAACTTCACCCACATGCCGGTCAGCACAAAGCCAATCACGCCCATCACCGTAAACACATGCTCCCAGCCCCAGGCGAAGGTCAGCCAGCCCAGCAGTGGGGAGAAGAGTGCCAGAGAGAAGTACTGGGCAGAGTTGAAAATAGCCGACGCCGTACCGCGCTCTTTGGTCGGGAACCACGCGGCAACGATGCGGGCGTTCGCCGGGAATGAGGGTGCTTCAGAGAAGCCCAGCATAAAGCGCATGATGAACATCGACACGCCAGCCCAGGCCAGCGGAAAGACGTCAACAAACCCTTGCACGAAGGTGAACAGCGACCAGAAAAAGAGGCTGTAGGTGTAGACTTTCTTCGAACCGTAGCGGTCCAGCAGCCAGCCGCCGGGGATCTGCATCAGCAGGTAAGCCCAGCCGAAAGCGGAGAAGATATAGCCCATGGAGACGGCGCTGAGCTGCAGCTCTTTGGCCACTTCGGTACCGGCGATAGAGAGGGTTGCGCGGTCCGCATAGTTAATCGCCGTAACGATAAAGATAATGAGCAAGATTAAATAGCGGGTAGGCATACCCTTTTTTGACTCAACGGCAGTATCCAATATCATTTATTTATCCTCGGGCACGGTAATCTATTTTTATATTTTTATGAGGTGTATTTTCCTGATTATTTATCGATAGCAGGCAATATCAGTTAACTAACCAGATGCAATGAAATCGTGAATCAGTATAATCAGGCCTCAACCATCCCGCATTGTATCCATGCTCAATTAACACGGTAATTTTGGCGATTATATTGAGCATATGCACAACTCTCTGGGCGCTGATCCACAGATTTAGGCATTAGCCCTGCCGCCGGGCCTGCTACAACAATAATGAGTGATCTGGATCACATTCTTAACCGGGAACTCCTGACACTATTTATTCCATAGCAATGTTGTTTATTTCCGATAACAAGAAAGACGATACGCATTTTCCCGTTTTTGTTATCCTATACCTGGCGGAGAATACTGGAACATGGCCGACATCGAAATTAGACAAGAATCGCCAACGGCGTTTTATATTAAGGTTCATGAAACCGATAACGTAGCGATTATTGTCAATGACAATGGCTTACGAGCCGGGACCCGTTTCCCGGATGGGCTTGAACTGATTGAGCATATTCCGCAGGGACATAAAGTCGCGCTGGTGGATATTCCCGCGCACGGCGACATCGTCCGCTACGGGGAGGTGATCGGCTATGCGGTGCGCGATATTGCCCGAGGCAGCTGGATCGACGAATCCACCGTAGCGCTACCAACAGCGCCGCCGCTGGAGACCCTGCCGCTGGCAACCAAAGTACCGGAGCCGATGCCTGCCCTTGAGGGTTACACCTTTGAAGGCTACCGCAACGCCGACGGCAGCGTCGGTACCAAAAACCTGCTGGGGATCACCACCAGCGTGCACTGCGTCGCGGGCGTGGTGGACTACGTAGTTAAAATTATCGAGCGCGACCTGCTGCCGAAATACCCCAACGTTGATGGCGTGGTTGGCCTGAATCACCTCTACGGCTGCGGCGTGGCGATCAACGCCCCGGCGGCGGTGGTGCCTATTCGCACTATCCACAACATCGCCCTGAACCCCAACTTCGGTGGCGAAGTGATGGTGGTTGGCCTCGGCTGTGAGAAGCTTCAGCCGGAGCGCCTGCTGCAGGGAACGGAAGACGTGCAGGCGATCCCCGTCGACAGCGCCAGCATCGTGCGTTTGCAAGATGAACAGCACGTCGGCTTCCGCTCGATGGTGGACGATATTCTTCAGGTTGCCGAGCGCCACCTGGTCAAGCTGAATGCTCGCCAGCGCGAAACCTGCCCGGCTTCGGAGCTGGTGGTGGGCATGCAGTGCGGGGGCAGCGACGCCTTCTCTGGCGTGACGGCCAACCCAGCGGTGGGCTATGCCTCTGACCTGCTGGTCCGCTGCGGTGCGACGGTGATGTTCTCGGAAGTCACCGAGGTGCGCGATGCTATCCATCTGCTCACCCCGCGCGCTATCAACGAGGAAGTGGGCAAGCGCCTGCTTGAAGAGATGGCCTGGTACGATAACTATCTCGATATGGGCAAAACCGACCGCAGCGCCAACCCCTCCCCGGGCAACAAAAAAGGTGGCCTGGCGAACGTGGTTGAAAAAGCGCTTGGCTCCATTGCCAAGTCGGGGCAGAGCGCCATCGTGGAAGTGCTTTCGCCGGGCCAGCGTCCAACTAAGCGCGGCCTGATCTACGCGGCGACGCCTGCCAGCGACTTTGTCTGTGGTACGCAGCAGGTAGCCTCCGGGATCACCGTTCAGGTGTTCACCACCGGGCGCGGTACGCCGTACGGTCTGGTGGCGGTGCCGGTGATCAAGATGGCGACCCGTACCGAGCTGGCTAACCGCTGGTACGATCTGATGGATATCAATGCCGGCACGATCGCGACCGGGGAAGAGAGCATTGAGGACGTGGGCTGGAAGCTATTCCATTTCATCCTTGACGTCGCCAGCGGCCGCAAGAAAACCTTCTCGGATCAGTGGGGACTGCACAACCAGCTGGCGGTGTTTAACCCGGCTCCGGTAACGTGATAGAACGATTGTAAACTCCAAAGACCGGGTAAGCGCGATGCTGCCCGGCTTTTATATTAATAACAAAATTTTGTTATCTAACTCATCCTATTGAATTGCTTAACCTCGCTGTCCCACACACCTTTTGACCTAAAGCAATGTTTCAATATAACCCATAGGTTATATTGAATTTATAACTTCCAGGTTATAGGATGAACCAAAATGTGGGAAGTCGTTACACGAGATTTGTTTGAGCATTGGCTAGCCATTCAAAATGATAATGTTCAGGAAGAAATATTAGCCATCTTAACAGTTTTGGAGCTCGAGGGGCCTATGCTTGGCCGACCATACGTGGATCACATCAAAGATTCATCGTATCCCAATATGAAGGAGTTAAGGGTACAGGTTGACGGGCATCCATTTAGAGTCTTTTTCGTATTTGATCCGGTCCGAAGAGCCATTATTTTGTGTGCAGGTAATAAGAAGAGCGAAAAAGAAAAATTGTTCTATAAACGTATGATTAAGTTAGCCGATGCTGAGTATAAATCGCATCTGCTTTTACTGGAGGTCAAAGAAAATGGCGACGCTTAAACAGTTGCTTGCACAACGCTCACCGGAAAGCCAGGAAAGGATCGCCGTGCGTGCAGCAGAGGTCCGTCAGGAAATTACTCTTGCGAAACTCCGGGAAGAGCTGCATGTATCGCAGGTACAGCTTGCTGCCGCGCTTGGCATTTCTCAGCCTTCTGTCGTTAAAATGGAGAAGGTAGATAACGATCCAAAACTCTCAACGTTAAAGCGCTACGTGGCTGCGCTGGGGGGTGAATTGACATTGGATGTTACCTTACCTGACGGTAAGCGGATCGCGTTACACCTCTAACAAGGCCTAACTTCGCCCCTATATAATGTTTTTGCCGGGCGGCGCTGCGCTTGCCCGGCCTACGCTACATCAGCAATTCCTTCCGACATTCTTCCGACACGCTGAATGTCGGTAATCTTACCCCTGCTGCTCCAGGGCGTGCTTATAAAGGGCATTTTTCTTCACGCCATGGATCTCGGCGGCCAGCGCGGCGGCTTTTTTCAGCGGCAGCTCGGCCTGAAGCAGTGCCAGAGTCCGCAGCGCATCGGCGGGCAGATCCTCTTCCTGAGCCTTATGCCCTTCGATAATCAGCACCATCTCCCCTTTGCGGCGATTTTCATCTTCCTTCACCCACGCCAGCAGCTCGCCGATAGGCGCGCCGTGAATTGACTCCCAGGTTTTGGTCAGCTCGCGGGCCAGCACGACATAGCGGGATTCCCCCAGCACGGTGCAGATGTCCTCCAGGCTATCGAGCAGGCGATGGGTAGACTCATAAAAAATCAGCGTGCGCGGCTCGGCCTCCAGCGCTTTTAACGTATCGCGGCGGCCTTTTGATTTGGCAGGCAGAAAGCCTTCATAGCAGAAGCGATCCGACGGCAGCCCGGCGGCGCTGAGGGCGGCAATCGCGGCACAGGGGCCAGGCAGCGGCACCACGCGGATCCCCGCCTCGCGGCAGGTGCGTACCAGATGGTAGCCAGGATCGTTGATCAGCGGCGTCCCGGCGTCAGAGACCAGAGCGATGTTCTGCCCCTCTTTCAGCTTCGCGACCAGCGTCTCTGCCTTCTGCTGCTCGTTATGATCGTGAAGGGCAAACAGGCGGGCGCTAATGGCAAAGTGCTGCAACAGCAGGCCGGTGTGGCGGGTATCCTCTGCGGCAACTAAATCAACGCTTTGCAACACGGTCAGCGCGCGCTGGGTGATATCAGCCAAATTCCCGATAGGAGTGGGTACAATATAGAGCTGACCTTGAGAATTCTCAGCCGATTCGTGTTGTTTCATTGTTTCATCCGTATTGCCGATTTAATATTGAGCATTGCGTAAAAAATATCACTGGATACAGAATGGTACAGTCAACATTTTTCCGTTTAAAAGCAGCGCGTTGTCTGCCCGTCGTGCTGGCCGCCCTGCTTTTTGCAGGCTGTGGGACACAGACGCCAGACCAGAGCAGCGCCCACATGCAGGGCACGGCGCAGGCGGACTCTGGCTTCTACCTAAGCCAGATGCAGCACAGCACAGATGATACCAAGACCAACTGGCAATTACTCGCCATTCGTGCCCTGCTGAAAGAGGGCAAAAGCCAGCAGGCAGGCGAGCTGTTTAACCAGCTGCCGCAGGAGCTGACCGATACCCAGCGTAAAGAGCAGTCGCTGCTGGCCGTCGAGCTTAAGCTGGTACAGAAGGATTTTGCCGCTGCGCAGGCGCTGCTGGCTAAGCTGAAGCCTGCCGATTTCGAGGGTAACCAGCTGGCGCGCTACTGGCAGGCGCAGATTGACGCCAGCCAGGGCCGTCCGTCGCTGACGCTGCTGCGGGCCTTAATCGCCCAGGAGCCACTGCTGGCAGCAAAGGATAAGCAGGAAAATATCGATGCTACCTGGCAAGCGCTCTCTTCCATGACGCCGGAGCAGGCGCAGGCGCTGGTGATCAACGCCGATGAGAACGTGCTGCAGGGCTGGCTCGATCTACAGCGCGTCTGGTTCGATAACCGTACCGATCCGAATATGCTGAAGGCGGGCATCAGCGACTGGCAGACCCGCTATCCGCAAAACCCTGGCGCGAAGATGCTGCCAACGGCGTTAACCAACGTGCAGAATTTTAAACCCGCCTCCACCAACAAAATCGCCCTGCTGCTGCCTCTGAACGGCCAGGCCGCGGTCTACGGTCGTGCTATCCAGCAGGGCTTTGAGGCGGCGAAAAACGGTGTGCCTGCGGTGAGCGGCCCGGCAACGCCGGTTCAGGTTGCCCAGGCGGCGACGGCAGGAGACGCTGAGGTGGTGAGCCCCTCACAGGCGCCGGTGGATGAGCTGACCCAGACGCAGCCTGCTGCACCGGCGGAAGCGCCAGTGGCCGCCCCCGAAGCGACCCAGGCGCCAGCGCCCGCTGAAACCGCTGCGCCCGCTGAAAGCGCTGAAACCGCTGCGCCCGTAAACGCCCCTGAGGCGCAGACGCAGCCTGCCGCGACGCCAGCGGCGGCCAGCGCCCCGGCGAATCCGTCTGCCGATCTGAAAATTTACGACACCAGCTCGCAGCCGCTTGACCAGATCCTCAACCAGGTCCAGCAGGATGGGGCCAGCATCGTGGTCGGCCCGCTGTTAAAAGGTAACGTTGAAGAGCTGATGCGCAGCAACACCGCCCTTAACGTGCTGGCCTTGAACCAGCCGGAGTCGGTAGAGAGCCGGGCAAATATCTGCTACTTCGCCCTCTCGCCGGAGGATGAAGCCCGCGACGCCGCGCGTCACATGTGGGATCAGGGTCGCCGTGCGCCGCTGCTGCTGGTTCCGCGCAGCTCGCTGGGGGATCGGGTGACCACCGCCTTTGCCGAAGAGTGGCAGAAGCTGGGCGGCGGTACCGTGCTGCAGCAGAAGTTTGGCTCCACCGCTGAACTGAAAATGGGCATTAACGGCGGGTCTGGCATCGCCCTGACCGGCACGCCAGTCACCTCCAGCCTGCCGCAGCAGCAGGGCGTGACTATTGGCGGCCTGACCATCCCTGCCCCACCGACCGAGGCGCAGATCACCGGCGGCGGCAACGTCGATGCGGCCTATATTCTGGCAACGCCGAACGAGATCGCGCTCATCAAGCCGATGATTGCCATGCGCACCGGCAGCCACAGCGGTGCTGCCCTCTACGCCAGCTCACGCAGCGCGCAGGGCGGTGCAGGCCCGGACTTCCGTCTTGAGATGGAGGGGCTCCAGTTTAGCGAGATCCCGATGCTGGCAGGCAGCAACCCTGCGCTGATGCAGCAGGCGCTGGGCAGCGTCAATAACGACTACTCGCTGGCACGCCTGTATGCCATGGGCGTTGACGCCTGGGCGCTGGCTAACCACTTCGCCCAGATGCGCCAGGTTCCCGGCTTTGAGATCAGCGGCAACACGGGCGATCTCTCGGCTACTCCCGACTGCGTGATTAACAGGAAGTTATCATGGCTCAAATACCAGCAGGGGCAGATCGTCCCGGCCAGTTAAGCCGTAAACAGACCGGCGACGCGTGGGAAGCAACGGCGCGCCGCTGGCTGGAGGGCAAAGGACTGCGCTTTGTCGCCGCCAACGTGCGTTCACGCGGCGGCGAGATTGACCTGATTATGCGTCAGGGCCCCACTACCGTGTTCGTTGAGGTACGCTACCGTAAGACAGCCCGGTACGGCGGCGCAGCGGCCAGCATCACCCGCAGCAAGCAGTTGAAACTCTTATCGGCGGCGCGTTTGTGGCTCGCCCGGCACAATGGGAGTTTTGACACTGTGGATTGCCGGTTCGATGTGATAGCCTTCACCGGAAATGATGTGGAGTGGATACAAGACGCCTTTAACGACCACTCATACTAGCTGACATTATAGGGATCACCGTGCTCGAAAGAATTAAAGTCTGCTTTACGGAAAGTATTCAAACCCAGATTGCGGCGGCGGAAGCCCTGCCGGATGCGATCTCCCGTGCAGCCATGACGCTGGTTCACTCCCTGCTTAACGGTAACAAAATCCTCTGCTGCGGCAACGGCACCTCTGCCGCCAACGCCCAGCATTTTGCTGCCAGCATGATCAATCGCTTTGAAACCGAGCGTCCGAGCCTGCCAGCGATTGCACTAAATACCGATAACGTGGTCTTAACCGCGATCGCCAACGAGCGACTGCACAATGAGATCTATGCCAAACAGGTGCGTGCACTAGGCCATGCTGGTGACGTGCTGCTGGCGATCTCTGCCCGGGGCAATAGCCGGGATATCGTGAAAGCCGTTGAGGCCGCCGTAACGCGCGATATGACCATCGTGGCCCTCACCGGCTACGACGGCGGCGAGCTGGCGGGTTTGCTGGGGCCACAGGATGTCGAAATTCGTATTCCGTCCCACCGCAGCGCACGCATTCACGAGATGCATATGCTGACGGTTAACTGCCTTTGCGATCTGATTGATAACACGCTTTTCCCTCACCAGGATGATTAAGGAGTAGACATGAAGGCATTTTCGCCCCTTGCGGTAATACTCTCCGCGCTGCTGCTTCAGGGATGTGTCGCAGCGGCCGTGGTTGGCAGCGCTGCCGTAGGCACCAAAGCAGCCACCGATCCGCGTACCGTGGGCACGCAGGTTGATGATGGAACGTTGGAGCTGCGCGTCAACAGCGCGCTGGCTAAAGATGAGCAGATTAAGAAAAGCGCACGCATTAACGTGACCGCTTACCAGGGTAAAGTCCTGCTGGTCGGCCAGGCACCGGATACCGAGCTGGCCTCCCGCGCGAAGCAGATAGCGATGGGCGTCGATGGGGCAACCGAGGTCTATAACGAGATCCGTCAGGGCCAGCCAATCAGTCTGGGCACCGCCTCGTCAGACACCTGGATCACCACCAAAGTCCGCTCCCAGCTGCTGGGTAGCGATCAGGTGAAATCGTCGAACGTGAAGGTAACCACCGAAAACGGCGAGGTGTTCCTGCTGGGGTTGGTAACAGAGCGTGAAGGCCGCGCCGCCGCCGATACCGCCAGCCGCGTGTCCGGCGTCAAGCACGTGACCACGGCGTTTACGTTTATTAAGTAAGTATTGATAAGCCGGATGGCGCAGCGCCATCCGGCGATTTATCACAGTTTTTCTTACAGCAGAGCCAGCGCCCCCACAATCACCCCACTCACCGCCACCAGCCCACCGGTTAGCCACAGCGCTTTCGCCGGGAAGGATTTGCGCAGCATAATCAGCGACGGCAGGCTCACCGCCGGCAGCGTAATCAGCAGGGCCAGCGCGGGAGCCATGCCCATCCCGGCCATCATCATGGTCTGCACGACAGGAATTTCTGCCGCGGTTGGGATCACAAACAGACAGCCGACGATAGCCATCGCCACGACCCACATCAGCGAGTTGTCGATAGCGCCATCGGCGTGAGGGAAGAGCCAGACCCGCGCCGCACCCAGCAGCAGTACGGCCAGAATGTAGACCGGGATGGTGCTCCAGAACAGCGTCCACAGCGCCCGCCCCCAGCGGGCCATAAATCCGCCCTGCGGCTCGGCAGCGGTGGCCGTTTCAGGCAGGGACGACGGTCGGTCGCTCTCTTTCACCCAGCGCTGCACCAGCAGGGCAACGCCAGGTACAATCGCCAGACCGGCCAGCAGACGAATCAGAGCAAAATGCCACCCCAGGACAAAACCCATAAATACCAGCGTCGCCGGGTTAAGCAGCGGATTGCCCATCCAGAACGCCAGCGCGCCGCCCATCGATGCCTGCTGGCGGCGCAGCCCGGCGGTCACCGGCGCGGCGCAGCAGGAGCACATCATGCCGGGCACAGAGAAGAGCGTGCCGAACAGCGTGCCGCCCACGCGCTTCTGACCCAGGGTGCGCAGCAGCCAGTCGCGGGGAATAAGCACCTGCACCAGCGAGCCGAGGAGCACGCCCAGCACCGCCGCTTTCCAGACGGCGAGGAAGTAGACCATGGCATAGTCGAGCGCGGCCCGGAGCGGATCCGCCTCGGCGTTAGCAAGAATGGATTTGCCAATGCTGTGGGTTTCAGCGGCAGTAAAGGCTTTACCGTAGTAGGGCTGCCATTTCACATACCAAAGCCCAACGATAACAACGAGAAAAAAGAGTGCGGGCTTCCACCATTGGACAGGTGCTGCCGCATGAGATGAAGACTGACCAGTCATTGCATTCCCCGGAAAGATGTATGGATTATTATTAGCCGGAAGATACTACGCCTGACTGGATACTTTTGGAAACAGTTAATTCTCCTCTCCAATGGCAATCGCATGCAGCTGCTCGGAGGACAAAATAGTTACCCTCTCGCGGCAAGGAGAGAACGCCGTCAGCAGCATGGCGCGCGCCACGTCGCGGGCCTCGATGGATTTCCACCTGCCGGGCAGGAGGTGCATCATCGGCCCCAGCAGGGACTCGCCAAACCGCTGTTTTGCCCGACGACCCAGCAGCATCGCTGGACGGGCCAGGGTCAGGCGCGGCCACTCCTGCGCCATTAACGCCTCCTCCATCTTGCCTTTCACCCGGTTATAGAAAAAGGGCGAACCGGCATTGGCCCCCATCGCGCTGACCACCAGCATATGCTTCGCCCCGAGACGCAGCCCAGCCAGCGCGGTGTCCACCACCAGGGTGTAATCGGCGTGGATAAATGCCTCTTTGCTGCCCGCTTCCCGACGGGTTGTACCGAGGCAGCAGAAGACAGTATCGATAGGCGCGTTGACCTGCGCCAGCGCGTCGGTGAGCTGGCGATCGCAGGGGTTAAAGACCCCCGGCATGCCCAGCAGAGGCCGACGCGTCGGGGCGGCAATATAGTTAACCCGCGGCTCCTGAATGAGCATACGCAGCAGGTGTGAGCCCACCAGCCCGGTGGCTCCGGTAATCAGTACCTGACTCATCTCGTCCCCTTTTGCAGATTAGTCCGCCTTGCAATGTGAGATCGCTGAACCACACTTATTCATACGTCATTATTAACGATAGATGGCGAAATAACCCATCCAGAGCAAAAACAATGGAGGTAACATGGGCAAGAAAATCGCAGTCTTGATCACCGATGACTTTGAAGATTCAGAATTCACTTCCCCGGCCGAGGCATACCGTAAGGCGGGCCACGAGGTGATCACCATTGAGAAAGAAGCCGGAAAAACGGTGAAGGGGAAACAGGGCGAAGCCAGCATCACGATCGATAAATCGATTGATGAGGTATCGCCGGACGAGTTTGATGCCCTTCTGCTGCCAGGCGGCCACTCTCCAGATTCACTGCGCGGTGACGAGCGTTTTGTCTCTTTTACCCGCGACTTCGTGAACTCCGGTAAGCCGGTATTTGCCATCTGCCACGGTCCACAGCTGCTGATCAGCGCTGAAGTGGTGCGCGGACGCAAGCTGACAGCGGTGAAACCGATCGTTATCGATCTGAAAAACGCTGGCGTAGAGTTTTACGATCAAGAAGTGGTAAATGATAACGATCAGCTGATCACCAGCCGTACGCCAGACGATCTGCCCGCGTTTAACCGGGAGACTCTGCGCCTACTGGGAGCCTGATCCTCGTAGCCAGTGAAGCTTTGTACCAAAGCCCAGCGTATTGTCGGTAAACTTAATTTCGTCCAGGGAAATCTCCCATACCGGGGCCGACAATGCTCTGGCAACCGGAAAGCGACGGTTATAGCGCTCACGCGCGGCCTCGCTTTCCGCTCCCTCCAGACGCCGGATCTCACCTTTAAACTGCACGCCGCGGATCAGCGCCACCGTTTTCGGCTGGCCGTTAACCGTGCCCGCCACCGGGGCGCGAGGCCCGCTCATTTGCGCATGACGGGTGCGATCCTCGCTCATCACGTAGAAGGCGACCTTCTGCGGATCGTAGTGATAGAAGGCGTTAGCACACCAAAGGTCGCCTTCGCTGGCGACGCACCATGTCACCACGTGCTGCTTTGCCAGCCAGCGATGAATGGCGGTGAGAGTTTCCATTTTTTGTCTACCTCATGCTAAGGTGCGCTCACCTTATCCTGTTAAATTCTGCTATGACGCCCTGGTTTCTCTATCTTATTCGTACCGCCGATGACGCGCTCTATACCGGCATCACTACTGACGTTGCCCGTCGCTTTACCCAGCATCAGACGGGAAAAGGGGCAAAGGCGCTGCGCGGCAAAGGCGAGCTGCGGCTGGCTTTCTCGGCACAAGTAGGTGAGCGTTCACTAGCGTTGAGAATCGAGTACCGCATTAAGCAGCTAACGAAGCGCCAGAAAGAGCGCCTCGTTGCCGGGGATGGATCGTTTGATACGCTGCTGGCGGCATTACAGCCCGAGGCGCTTAAACCCGATTGAAGTGATCGTGGTACTCCACCAGGCCATGCACGCCGTTCAAGGCATCATCCGCCAGACGATGCACCTGGAACGCGCTCTCGCTGCCCGGCCAGCGGCAGTGGAGATCGTAGCGTGCCGCCTGCTCAAAGCCGAGACGCTGATAAAAATCCGCCTCACCCAGCGCAACCACGGCGGCATAGCCAAACTCATTGAGCGAGTCCAGCCCCTCATACACCAGCTGGCGCGCCAGCCCCTGACCGCGATAGTGTTCATCCACCGCCAGCGGCGCAAGGCCAACCCACTGCAAATCTTCACCCTCAACGTCTACCGGACTAAAGGCAACGTAGCCAATAACCTGACCTTCATCATCGGTGGCGACAAGCCCTAACGTAATCAGGCCGTCTTCCCGCAGAGAGTGGACCAGGTTAGCTTCGCTCTCCCCGCCGAATGCACGGCGGAGAAGCGCATCAATGCCGGGGGCATCGATAGGTATTTCAACTCGAATCAGCATGGCTCACCTACAGAAGTTGGTTTGGTCGCAGGCGGGGCTTGCAGGCCAGCCTCGACGAACTCCGCCAGTTGCAGCAGCATAACGCGCAGCGGTTTGGGCATCTGCTCCAGTTCAATGGCGTCCATGAGGTTCTTAACATATAACCCCAGTTCGGTATCGCCCTCAATCACCAGCCGGCGCTGGAAGAATAGCGTGTCTGGATCCTGCTTGCGCGCGGCGATCATCAGCAGGTCGCTGGCATCAGCGCTAAAGCTGACGTCGGCAGCGGCAGACTCACGCACAATTAACTGCTCATTCTCAACGGATGTAAACCACCTGAGGCCAATATCGCGTACTTCAATGCTCAACCAGCGGCCCTCAAGGAATGCCAGCTCGCCATCCGCCAGCGCCTGCTGGAACTGCCAGCGCAGAAGCTGCTCCAGTACCTGACGTTTAAGCGCGAAAGGCGCGAGCTTTACCGGCACGCTAAGCAGAGACGGCGCGGCATGAACGAGACGTGAGCGCAGTATATCCAACACAAGCTTTACTCCCTGATATGAAAAGTCTGGCTATTCTGCCATAACCTCAAATCCACATAGCGGCATAAATCAACAATTGCGAAGATGAAACTACCCCTTATTCCTCCCATCAATACGCGATTAGCTGCCTTAAATCAAAAATTGTCGCCGGAGGGTTAACTAAAATCCCAGCTCGTTAACAATTTTGCACCTTATCGGTGCGCGGGCCATCTGGCCCCTGACCTGGGATACACTATGGAGTTGCTCTGCCCGGCCGGAAATCTTCCGGCGTTGAAGGCGGCTATCGAAAACGGTGCCGACGCTGTTTATATAGGCCTGAAGGATGATACCAACGCCCGCCATTTTGCGGGTCTCAACTTCACCGAGAAAAAGCTGCAGGAAGCGGTAAGCTTTGTCCATCAGCGGCGCAAAAAGCTGCATATTGCGATCAATACCTTTGCTCACCCCGACGGCTACGCGCGCTGGCAGCGGGCGGTGGATATGGCCGCCCAGCTGGGGGCTGACGCGCTGATCCTCGCCGACCTGGCGATGCTGGAGTATGCGGCCGAGCGCTACCCACACATTGAGCGCCACGTTTCGGTGCAGGCTTCGGCCACCAACGACGAGGCGATCCGCTTCTATCACCGCCACTTTGACGTTGCCCGCGTGGTGCTGCCCCGCGTGCTGTCTATTCATCAAGTGAAACAGCTGGCCCGCACCTCGCCGGTTCCGCTGGAGGTCTTTGCCTTCGGTAGCCTGTGCATTATGGCCGAGGGGCGCTGCTATCTCTCATCCTATTTAACCGGTGAATCCCCCAACACCGTGGGGGCCTGCTCCCCTGCCCGCTTTGTCCGCTGGCAGCAGACACCGCAGGGGCTGGAGTCGCGCCTTAATGAGGTGCTGATCGACCGCTATCAGGAGGGCGAGAACGCGGGGTATCCGACGCTGTGCAAAGGCCGCTACCACGTCGACGGCGAGCGCTACCACGCCCTGGAAGAGCCTACCAGCCTGAATACGCTGGAGCTGCTGCCCGAGCTTCTGGCAGCAAATATCGCCTCGGTAAAAATCGAGGGTCGTCAGCGCAGCCCGGCCTATGTCAGCCAGGTGGCAAAGGTGTGGCGTCAGGCGATCGACCGCTGCATGGCTGCGCCCGATCGCTATGCCCCGCAGCCGGCGTGGATGGAGACCCTCGGCGCGATGTCTGAAGGCACGCAGACCACCCTTGGCGCCTATCACCGTAAATGGCAGTGAGAGACAAGATGAAATATTCATTAGGACCGGTTCTCTACTACTGGTCAAAAGAGACGCTGGAGGATTTCTACCAGCAGGCCGCCAGCAGCAGCGCCGATACCATTTACCTGGGCGAAGCGGTATGCAGCAAGCGCCGGGCCACTAAAGTAGGCGACTGGCTGGCGATGGCGAAATCCCTCGCGGGAAGCGGCAAACAGGTCGTGCTCTCTACCCTGGCGCTGGTGCAGGCCGCCTCCGAACTGGGGGAGCTAAAGCGCTACGTAGAGAATGGCGACTTTCTGCTTGAGGCGAGCGATCTTGGCGTAGTAAACATGTGCGCCGAACGTAAGCTGCCCTTCGTCGCAGGGCATGCTCTGAACTGCTATAACGCAGTCACCCTCCGTCTGCTGCTGAAGCAAGGCATGGTGCGCTGGTGCATGCCGGTGGAGCTCTCCCGCGACTGGCTGGCGAACCTGCTTAATCAGTGCGACGAGCTTGGCATCCGCGAGCAGTTTGAGGTGGAGGTGTTGAGCTACGGTCATCTGCCGCTGGCCTACTCTGCCCGCTGCTTTACCGCCCGCTCCGAGGATCGCCCCAAGGACGAGTGCGAGACCTGCTGCATTAAGTATCCCACCGGGCGCAACGTGCTCTCTCAGGAGAACCAGCAGGTGTTTGTCCTGAACGGCATCCAGACCATGAGCGGCTATGTCTACAATCTTGGCAACGAGCTGACCTCGATGCAGGGGCTGGTAGATATGGTACGTCTCTCGCCGCTGGGAACCGAGACCTTCGCTATGCTCGACGCCTTTCGCGCCAATGAAAACGGCGGTGCGCCGCTGTCTCTGACAGCGAACAGCGACTGCAACGGCTACTGGAAGCGCCTCGCTGGCCTTGAGCTGGTTTGAAAAAAAGCTCACTTTGTTAACTACGGTAATCAATTTTTAATGCAGTATTAAAAGATTGCCGTCGACAAAGTGAGCATATGATGACTGACAAAACCGTTTCTTTCTCGGTGCTGGATTTAGCCCCGATCCCGCAGGGCGCTACGGCACGCGATGCGTTCCGCCGTTCCCTGGATTTAGCCCAGCTGGCAGAGAAGCGCGGCTATCGCCGCTTCTGGCTGGCCGAGCACCACAACATGACCGGCATCGCCAGCGCAGCAACGTCGGTGCTGATTGGCTATCTGGCCGCCAATACCCAGACGCTGCACCTCGGTTCCGGCGGCGTGATGCTGCCTAACCACGCTCCGCTGGTGATCGCCGAGCAGTTTGGTACCCTGAATACGCTCTATCCGGGGCGTATCGATCTGGGCCTGGGCCG
Source organism: Pseudescherichia sp. AS216 (assembly GCF_037152055.1). Lineage (NCBI taxonomy): Bacteria > Pseudomonadati > Pseudomonadota > Gammaproteobacteria > Enterobacterales > Enterobacteriaceae > Pseudescherichia > Pseudescherichia sp. AS216. The sequence continues at coordinate 287,437 of NZ_JBBCMV010000005.1, forward strand.
TGCACCGGGCAGCGACCAGCGCACCATGATGGCCCTGCGCCGGCACATGAGCGGCGATATCGATAACTTCCCACGCGACGTGGCGGAGCTGGTGGACTGGTTTGACGCCCGCGATCCAAACCCGCACGTTCGTCCGGTACCGGGCTACGGGGAGAAGATCCCGGTGTGGCTGCTTGGTTCCAGCCTCTACAGCGCCCAGCTTGCCGCTCAGCAGGGGCTGCCGTTTGCCTTTGCGTCGCACTTTGCCCCGGATATGCTCTTCCAGGCGCTACACCTCTACCGCACGAACTTTAAACCCTCCGCACGGCTGGAGAAACCCTATGCGATGGTGTGCATCAACATTGTTGCCGCCGACAGCAACCGCGACGCGGAGTTTCTCCATACCTCGATGCAGCAGGCGTTTGTAAAGCTACGCCGGGGCGAAACCGGCCAGCTGCCGCCGCCGATTGCCGATATGGGATCCTTCTGGTCGCCGTCCGAGCAGTATGGCGTGCAGCAGGCGCTGAGCATGTCGCTGGTAGGGGATAAAGCTAAGGTGCGCCACGGGCTGGAAACACTTCTGCGCGAGACCGAGGCCGATGAGATCATGGTCAACGGCCAGATTTTCGATCACCAGGCGCGGCTGCACTCGTTTGAGCTGGCGATGCAGGTGAAAGAGGAATTATTGGGGTAAATTTGTTTTGCCGGGCGGCGCTAAGCTTGCCCGGCCTACGGTTGCTGGCGATCTAGTGATATACCGGTAATACGTTAAAGCTCGATAAAATGTGCACCACGGCATTGCCTACCCCGAACAGCAGGATCAGCGCAATCATCGGCTTCCCGCCCCAGACGCGGAACGTGGGGCTACCGAAGCGCTTGCGTGACGCACGCGCCAGCAGAGCCGGAACAATCGCTGCCCAGATGGTCGCCGCCAGCCCGGCATAGCCGATGGCGTAGAGGAAGCCGTTCGGCCACAGCAGCCCACCGACAATCGGCGGCAGGAAGGTCAGCAGCGCGGTTTTAAAGCGGCCGCTGGCGGAGTCGTCAAAGCCAAAAAGATCGGCCAGGTAATCAAACAGCCCCAGCGTCACCCCCAGAAACGAACTGGCGACCGCAAAGTTAGAGAACACCACCAGAAGCAGATCCAGACTGCGGCTATTCAACACGCCGCTCAGGGCCTGCACCAGCACGTCAATATTTCCCCCCTGCTGCGCAATGCCAACAAACGCCGGACGGGTGATATTCCCCATCGTCACCAGCAACCAGATGGTATACAGACCCAGCGCCAGCAGCGAACCGTAAGCAATGCAGCGTGTGATGGTGCGCGGATCCTTGCCGTAGTACTTCATCAGGCTTGGCACGTTGCCATGATAGCCAAACGAGGCGAGGCAAAATGGCAGGGTCATTAGCAGGTACGGCGTGTAGGAGGCGTGGCGCTCGGCGACGTTAAACAGCGTGGCGGGCTCGACGTGCCCCAGCAGGCTACCGAAGGTCAGGAAGAAAGTGATGACCTTTGCGCCCAGCACAATGGCTGTCATGCGGCTCACCGCACGGGTGGAGAGCCAGACGATAAACGCGACGATTAATGCAAAGCCCAATCCCGCCAGGCGCGGTGAAACGTTGAGCGACATCTCCGAGAAGGTGTGGTGCAAAATCGATCCGCTCGCCGAGATATAGGCGTAGGTCAGAATATAGAGCACAAAGGCAATAGAGACGCCGTTAACCAGGTTCCAGCCTTTGCCCAGCAGGTCACGGGTGATGGTGTCAAAGCTGGAGCCAATGCGGTAGTTGAGGTTGGCCTCCAGGATCATCAGCCCGGAGTGCAGCATACAGAACCAGGTAAAGACCAGCGCCGCAAGCGACCAGAAGAACCAGGCGCCCGACATCACCACCGGCAGCGAGAACATCCCTGCGCCAATAATGGTTCCTGCGATGATCACCACGCCGCCGAGCAGCGACGGAGTAGTATGGGTGGTGGAAAGCGTAGCCATTCTCTCTTCTCTCTAAAATGCGTTTCGCTGCGCATTGTACCAGTACATGAGTACATTACCGATAAAAAAAGCCCCGATTGTTGAGATCGGGGCTGGAACGCTTACTTTACAGTAACGTTTCTGCGCTTACACGCTTACGCGTCGTTGTTAAAACGACGGCGCGGCGTGGAGGCGTCATCACGGCGCGGACCGCGGCTTTCACGGCGCTCACCGCTGAAGCGACCAGCACCTGCTGGGGCAGAACCTTCGCGACGCGGGCCACGACCGCCTTCACGACGCTCGCCGCCGCCGAAGCTACGACGTTCGCCAGCCGGACGGTCACCGCCGCCACGGCGCTCACCACGTTCGTGCGGCTGTGCATCGCCCAGCAGCTGCATATTCATCGGCTTGTTCAGAATACGCGTGCGGGTGAAGTGCTGCAGAACTTCACCCGGCATGCCTTTCGGCAGCTCGATGGTGGAGTGAGAAGCGAACAGCTTGATGTTACCAATGTAACGGCTGCTGATGTCGCCTTCGTTAGCGATAGCGCCAACGATGTGACGCACTTCAACGCCATCATCACGGCCCACTTCAATGCGGTACAGCTGCATATCACCAGCGTCACGACGCTCGCGACGCGGACGGTCTTCACCACCACGCTCCGGACGGTCACCACGCGGGGCACGATCGTTACGGTCGCGCGGAGCACGTTCGTCACGGTCACGGAACTCACGCTTCGGACGCATCGGTGCATCTGGCGGTACGATCAGCGCACGTTCGCCCTGAGCCATCTTCAGCAGTGCTGCAGCCAGGGTTTCGATATCCAGCTCTTCGCCTTCCGCTGTCGGCTTGATCTGCGCCAGCAGAGCACGGTACTGATCCAGATCGCTGCTCTCCAGCTGCTGCTGAACTTTCGCGGCGAATTTTTCCAGACGGCGTTTGCCCAGCAGTTCTGCGTTCGGCAGATCGGCTTCTGGAATGGTCAGCTTCATGGTGCGTTCGATGTTACGCAGCAGACGACGCTCGCGGTTCTCAACGAACAGCAGCGCACGGCCTGCACGACCTGCACGACCGGTACGGCCGATACGGTGGACGTAAGACTCGGAGTCCATCGGGATGTCGTAGTTAACAACCAGGCTGATACGCTCTACGTCAAGGCCACGGGCCGCAACGTCGGTAGCGATCAGGATGTCGAGACGACCATCTTTCAGACGCTCCAGGGTCTGCTCACGCAGCGCCTGGTTCATGTCACCGTTCAGCGCGGCGCTGTTATAGCCGCTGCGCTCCAGCGCTTCAGCCACTTCCAGGGTCGCGTTTTTGGTACGGACGAAGATAATCGCCGCGTCAAAATCTTCCGCTTCCAGGAAACGCACCAGCGCTTCATTTTTACGCATGCCGTATACAGACCAGTAGCTCTGGCTGATGTCCGGGCGAGTCGTGACGCTGGACTGGATGCGCACTTCCTGCGGCTCGTTCATAAAGCGGCGGGTAATGCGACGGATCGCTTCCGGCATGGTGGCGGAGAAGAGCGCGGTCTGATGATCTGCCGGGATCTGCGCCATGATGGTTTCAACGTCTTCGATGAAGCCCATACGCAGCATTTCATCCGCTTCGTCCAGCACCAGGCCTTTCAGGCCGGAGAGGTTCAGCGTGCCACGTTTTAAGTGATCGAGCAGACGGCCCGGCGTACCCACAACAATCTGTGGGCCCTGGCGCAGGGCGCGCAGCTGCACGTCATAGCGCTGGCCGCCGTAAAGGGCAACCACGTTTACGCCGTGCATATGTTTAGAGAAGTCAGTCATCGCTTCAGCAACCTGAACGGCCAGTTCACGGGTTGGAGCGAGCACAAGGATCTGCGGCGCGCGCAGGTCCGGATCAATGTTGTTCAGCAGCGGCAGCGAGAACGCTGCGGTTTTACCGCTACCGGTCTGGGCCATACCCAGCACGTCACGACCAGAGAGCAGGTGCGGAATGCACTCAGCCTGGATCGGAGAAGGTTTTTCGTAACCGAGATCGTTAAGCGCCTCAATAATAGAAGGTTTCAGCCCAAGATCGGAAAAAGTGGTTTCGAATTCAGCCATGTAGTACGAGTGCCTCAATGTCATTGGCGGCCAGTCTACATAACTCATCGTGAAAATAATTAGCAATTTTCATTGAAAAGTGTGAACCGGCTCAAAGTAGGTGTATTGACGAACAACAACGCCCTCACCCGCGAAGATGATGGCAATCAAAAAAAGATTGTGGGCTGATGTTTATGTCGTCAGCTATTGCTGGTCCGATTCTGCCAGGTCGTCTTGCTCCTGGCCCAAGAGCGATAATTCCAACAATGCATAACGGTGCTCAACATAGTTGTGTACGTTGTTAGCAACCGCTAATTTGAACAGTGCCGTAGCGCTGTCCTTTTCCCCCAGACTTAGGTAGTACTTACCTAAATAGAAGTTGGTTTCACTGAGATGCTCAGCGAGCGAGGTGTTATCCGTTGCGTCCGCCTTCAGGCGCTCCATTAACGTTTTTTCGTCAATGTTGCCCAGGTAGAACTCGACAATGTTCCATCCCCATTGCTCCTTGTCCGATTTCTCGAAGCGCTGTTCCAGTGCTTCTTTCGCCTGCTTCTCATCGAGCTTCTGCTCGGCGAGATAAAGCCACAGACTGCGGAAAGGATCGTTGGGATCGTCTTGATAAAACGCTAGCAGATCATCTTGCGCTAACTTGTCACGACCGCCGTAGTAGAGAGCGATACCGCGATTCAAGTGCGCGTAGTTGTAAGTTGGATCAAGCTCAAGTACAGAATCAAACGCTTCATAGGCAGCATCAAAATTGCCTGCCTGCGTTAAGTAAATGCCAAGGTAGTTGAATACCTCAGGCATATCGGGTCGGATTGCCAGCGCTTGTGAAAAATCATTTCGCGCTAGTGCCCTCAGACCGAGACTATCATACAACACTCCGCGCTCATATAAAAGCTGCGCGCGTTCATCATCGGTTAAAGCCCGACTGGCAAGAATTTGTTCCATACGTGCCAGAATCACTTCCTGCTGCAAAGTCGGTTGCAATGGCACTGCGAGGACTTCGTTCTTACGCCAGGCAGAGTTGCTGCATCCTGCCAGCGTTAGAGCTGTCGCAACGAAACACCAGCGCAAAAAAGGCTTCATTTCCTACTCCCGAAGACAACAAAAGGTTGAACGTCCTGTCCCCCGGCTGCAATCATGGCATCCTGCCCGGTTGTAAAAGCTCCCCGCCAGCGGCGAGGAGCTCATCGCAACGTTACTCGCCCTGGTCTGCTGCCGGCGCCTGCGGCGCGTCAGTGGACGGAGACTGCTCGGTTGCTTCTTTGATGCTCAGACGGACACGGCCCTGGCGGTCAACTTCCAGAACTTTTACCGGCACTTCCTGACCCATCTGCAGGTAGTCGGTCACTTTCTCAACGCGCTTGTCAGCGATCTGAGAGATGTGAACCAGACCCTCTTTACCGCCACCGATGGCAACGAACGCGCCAAAGTCAACGATACGGGTCACTTTACCATTGTAGATACGGCCAACTTCGATCTCAGCGGTGATCTCTTCGATACGACGGATAGCGTATTTCGCTTTCTCGCCGTCGGTCGCAGCGATCTTCACGGTACCGTCATCTTCGATTTCGATGGTGGTGCCGGTCTCTTCGGTCAGGGCACGGATAACAGAGCCGCCTTTACCGATAACGTCTTTGATCTTGTCCGGGCTGATCTTGATGGTGTGGATACGCGGTGCAAACTGCGAGATGTCGCCGCGCGGCGCGTTGATTGCCTGCTCCATCACACCCAGAATATGCAGACGTGCACCTTTCGCCTGGTTCAGCGCAGCGTGCATGATCTCTTTGGTGATGCCTTCAATTTTGATATCCATCTGCAGGGCAGAGATACCTTCGCGGGAGCCCGCTACTTTGAAGTCCATATCACCCAGGTGATCTTCGTCGCCCAGAATATCGGACAGTACGACAAAGTTGTCACCCTCTTTCACCAGACCCATCGCGATACCTGCCACGGCGGCTTTGATCGGCACACCGGCGTCCATCAGTGCCAGCGAAGCGCCGCACACGGAAGCCATAGAGGAGGAGCCGTTGGATTCGGTGATTTCAGATACCACACGTACGGTGTACGGGAACTTCTCGGTGTCCGGCATCACTGCCAGTACGCCGCGCTTCGCCAGACGACCGTGACCAATTTCACGACGCTTCGGCGAGCCCACCATACCGGTTTCACCTACGGAGTACGGAGGGAAGTTATAGTGGAACAGGAAGCTGTCGGTACGATCGCCCATCAGCTCGTCAATGTTCTGCGCATCACGTGCGGTACCCAGGGTCGCGGTAACCAGCGCCTGCGTTTCGCCACGGGTGAACAGCGCGGAGCCGTGAGTACGCGGCAGCACGCCAGTACGCACGTCCAGACCACGGATCATATCTTTTTCACGACCGTCGATACGCGGCTCGCCTGCCAGCACGCGGCTACGCACCACGTTTTTCTCGATGGCGTGCAGAATGTCGCCCAGCTCGTTAGCGTCCAGAGAGTCGTCTTCAGCAACCAGGGTAGCGATAGTTTCAGATTTGATCGCGTCAACCTGAGTGTAACGCTCCTGCTTGTCGGTGATGCGGTAAGCATCGCTCAGACGGGATTCTGCCAGCGCAGCAACGCGTGCGTTCAGCGCTGCGTCAACCACTTCCGGCTGCCAGTCCCAACGCGGTTTACCCGCTTCTTTCACCAGGTCGTTGATGTTCTGGATCACGATCTGCTGCTGCTCGTGGCCAAATACCACTGCGCCCAGCATCTGATCTTCGCTCAGCAGTTCTGCTTCGGATTCAACCATCAGCACAGCAGCTTCGGTACCGGCAACCACCAGGTCCAGCTTGCTCTCTTTCAGCTCGTCCTGAGTCGGGTTCAGAACGTACTGGTCGTTGATGTAACCAACACGCGCCGAGCCGATTGGGCCGTTGAACGGAATACCGGACAGGGAGAGGGCTGCGGATGCACCAATCATCGCCACGATGTCTGGGTTAACCTGCGGGTTAACGGAAACCACGGTCGCGATAACCTGCACTTCGTTAACGAAGCCTTCCGGGAACAGCGGGCGAACCGGGCGGTCAATCAGACGCGCGATCAGGGTTTCGCCTTCGCTTGGACGGCCTTCACGACGGAAGAAGCCACCCGGGATTTTACCGGCAGCGTAGGTACGCTCCTGGTAGTTAACGGTCAGCGGGAAGAAGTCCTGGCCCGGCTTGGCCTTTTTCTGGCCTACAACGGTAACGAAGACCGCGGTGTCGTCCATGCTTACCATAACGGCAGCCGTCGCCTGACGGGCCATCATGCCGGTTTCCAGCGTCACGGTATGCTGACCGTACTGGAATTTACGAATGATCGGATTAAGCAAAATTTTACCCTTTCTCAAATGTTTGACAGCACACCTTGCGGCGTGCTGACGTTAAACCCGATCCTCAGTGCATCCTCGCGACTAATGACAACCGACACCCCCATGGGTGAAGCCTCTCATTAGCCGCGCGAACCTCTGCAACGAAGATCATTCAAAGCAACAATACAATAGTTTAGAGTGAATTGCTGCCGTCTGGTTGAAAAAAGGGGCCATCAAGGCCCCTTTCTCTGAAACTCGCCAGACTTAGCGACGCAGACCCAGACGCTCGATCAGCGCAGTGTAGCGTGCAACATCTTTACGTTTCAGGTAGTCGAGCAGTTTACGACGCTGAGATACCATACGCAGCAGACCACGACGGCTGTGGTGATCTTTTTTGTGCTCTGCAAAGTGACCCTGCAGGTGGTTGATCTGAGCAGTCAGCAGGGCAACCTGTACTTCGGTAGAACCGCTGTCATTTTCGCCACGACCGAACTCGGAAACGATTTTTGCTTTAGCTTCAACGCTTAGAGACATTTTGAACTCCAAAATTAAAAGAATGAAAGGATGCCGATCTCTAATTCAGCGATCCCAGATTTAACGCCCGCTCGCTGTTACACAGCTAACGCGACGTTAAGCGGCAATATTCTACTCGCAGTACCCTGTTATCGCAAGGTAGCTGCATAAGCTTATGCCGCCGGATACTCTACGACAAGTCGACGCGGGGCAACGCGGCCCTCATCGTCAATCTCGCCCATGCCGATGAACTTGCCTTCGTCACCTTCCGTCACGCGCACCAGCCCGTTCAGCGGCGCGCCCGTGGTGCGTACCGGGTTACCGTTCTTGAAGTAGACCGACGAGGTCAGCGGCAGATTGACTACCGGGAAGTCCGCAGCCGGGCTGTCCATTGGCATCAGCAGCGGATCCAGCAGTTGTGCTGCGGGTCGCGCCTGCTGCTCAGCCTGTTCGACCAGCGCGTGGAGCTGCTCCAGGGTCACCATGCGATCCACCGGATAGGTGCTAACGGCCAGGCGACGCAGGAAGGTCACGTGTGCGCCACAGCCCAGCTTCTCACCGAGATCGTCAATGATAGTGCGGATATAGGTGCCTTTCGAGCAGTGAACTTCCAGCTCCAGCTCGTTGTCTTCGTGGCGAATAAACAGCAGCTCGTAGACGGTAATGGGCCGGGCTTCACGCGGCACCTCAATGCCCTGACGCGCGTACTCATAGAGCTTTTTGCCCTGGTACTTAAGCGCCGAGTACATCGATGGAACCTGCATTGTGTCGCCACGAAAACTCTCCAGCGCGTCAGCAAGCTGTTGCGCACTAAAGGTCACCGGGCGCTCCTCAACGATTTCACCATCCGCATCGGAGGTATCGGTGCGCTGGCCGAGGCGAGCAACCACCCGGTAGCGTTTATCGGAGTCCAGCAGGTACTGGGAAAACTTTGTCGCCTCGCCCAGGCAGATCGGCAGCATGCCGGTCGCCAGCGGATCCAGCGCGCCGGTATGCCCGGCACGGTTGGCGTTATAGAGGCGCTTTACTTTTTGCAGCACGTCGTTGCTGGACATCCCCTGGGGCTTATCCAGCAGCAGCACGCCGTGCACGTCGCGACCGCGACGACGAGGACGACTCATCAGTCCTCCTTGCTGTCGTCCGGGTTGACGCGACGCTCATCGTCCTGTCGCACCACGTTGGTCACCAGGTTAGACATGCGCATCCCCTCGACCAGCGAGTTGTCGTAGAAGAAGGTCAGCTCCGGCACGATACGCAGGCGCATGGCTTTGCCAAGCAGCGAGCGGATAAAGCCAGACGCTTCCTGCAACGCTTTGAGGCCCGCTTTCACCGCGGCTTCATCTTTGTCGTTCAGGAAGGTAACAAACACTTTGGCATAGGCCAGATCGCGGGACATTTCGACACCGGAAACGGTGGTCATCATGCCCAGACGCGGATCTTTGATTTCGCGCTGCAGGATCATTGCAATCTCTTTCTGCATCTCCTGGGCCACGCGCTGTGGGCGACCAAATTCTTTCGCCATAATAAATTCTCCAGACAAAAAAGGGGCCATTAGCCCCTTTTAATATGATTGCCGGGTGACGCGAGGCGATCCCGGCCTACAATCACTCGATGCTACGTTTGATCTCGATAATCTCGAACACTTCGATCATATCGCCAACGCGAACGTCGTTGTAGTTCTTCACGCCGATACCACATTCCATGCCGTTACGGACTTCGTTAACGTCATCTTTGAAGCGGCGCAGGGACTCCAGCTCGCCTTCGTAGATAACCACGTTGTCACGCAGAACGCGGATTGGGTTGTGACGTTTAATCGTGCCTTCGGTAACCATACAGCCTGCGATAGCGCCGAATTTCGGTGATTTGAACACGTCACGCACTTCAGCCAGACCGATGATCTGCTGTTTCAGCTCAGGCGACAGCATGCCGCTCATCGCTGCTTTCACTTCGTCGATCAGATGATAGATGACGGAGTAGTAGCGCAGATCCAGGCTCTCAGCGTCGATAACTTTACGCGCGGAGGCGTCAGCACGGACGTTGAAGCCAACCAGGATGGCGTTGGACGCCGCAGCCAGGGTCGCGTCGGTTTCGGTGATACCACCTACGCCGGAACCGATGATCTTCACTTTAACTTCGTCAGTAGAGAGTTTCAGCAAGGAGTCGGAGATCGCTTCCACAGAGCCCTGTACGTCAGCTTTCAGCACGACGTTCACTTCGTGAACTTCGCCCTCGGTCATGTTAGCAAACATGTTCTCGAGTTTAGATTTCTGCTGGCGTGCCAGTTTAACTTCACGGAATTTGCCCTGACGGTACAGCGCAACTTCACGCGCTTTCTTCTCGTCACGCACCACGGTCACTTCGTCACCCGCAGCCGGCACGCCGGAGAGACCGAGGATCTCAACCGGAATAGACGGACCCGCTTCCAGCACTTCCTGACCCAGTTCGTTACGCATCGCACGCACGCGGCCATATTCGAAGCCACACAGAACGATGTCGCCCTTGTTCAGGGTACCTTCACGAACCAGCACGGTAGCAACCGGACCACGACCTTTATCCAGGAAGGATTCGATAACCGCACCGCTCGCCATGCCTTTACGTACCGCTTTCAGCTCAAGAACTTCAGCCTGCAGCAGGATAGCGTTCAGCAGGTCATCGATACCGGTACCCGCTTTCGCCGACACAGGGATGAACTGAGATTCACCGCCCCACTCTTCCGGCATAACGCCGTACTGGGAGAGTTCGTTCTTAACGCGGTCCATGTCAGCTTCTGGCTTATCGATTTTGTTCACCGCAACCACGATAGGCACCTGCGCCGCTTTCGCGTGCTGGATAGCTTCGATGGTCTGCGGCATCACGCCGTCGTCAGCTGCAACGACCAGCACAACGATATCCGTTGCCTGCGCACCACGAGCACGCATAGAGGTAAACGCGGCGTGGCCCGGGGTATCCAGGAAGGTGATCATACCGTTGTCGGTTTCAACGTGGTATGCACCGATATGCTGGGTAATGCCACCCGCTTCGCCAGAGGCTACTTTCGTTGAACGAATGTAGTCGAGCAGCGAGGTTTTACCGTGGTCAACGTGACCCATGATGGTCACGACCGGCGCGCGCGGTTCTGCCGCAGCGCCTGTATCACGGTCGCTCATTACCGCTTCTTCCAGCTCGTTTTCACGACGCAGGATAACTTTGTGGCCCATCTCTTCGGCCACCAGCTGTGCGGTTTCCTGGTCGATAACCTGGTTGATGGTCGCCATTGCACCCAGCTTCATCATCGCTTTGATGACCTGAGAGCCTTTAACGGCCATCTTGTTGGCCAGCTCGCCCACGGTGATGGTTTCGCCAATCACAACGTCACGGTTAACGGCCTGGGCTGGTTTCTGGAAGCCCTGCTGTAAAGAGGAGCCTTTACGCTTGCCGCCTTTACCGCCGCGACCCGCTGCACGTGCTTCTTCACGGTCAGCTTTAGATTCAGCGTGCTTGTTGCCCTTCTTCTGAGGACGCGCAGCTTTTGTAGCAGTACGGGTACGGCTACGGCCGCCTTCTACTTCGCGATCGTTCTCGTCTTCAGCCTGGCGAGCATGCTGAGAGGTCGTTACGTGATAATCGCTGGTGTCTTCGGTTTCTACAGGTTCGATAACCCCGTTCCTCTCGTTTTCTTCCGCCATACGGCGTGCTTCTTCTGCTACGCGACGTGCTTCTTCTTCAAGCTTACGACGCGCTTCTTCTTCGGCTTTACGCTTCAGCTCTTGCGCTTCGGCTTCACGACGTGCTTTTTCAGCCTGGGCAGCTTTGGTCATTTCGTCAGATGGTTGATTGCTCACTTTGCTCGTTTCCGCAGCGTCGCGCTTCGCCGTATCAGCGGTGTCGCGTTTCGCTTTTTCTTCGGCTTCACGTTTCGCTTTCTCTTGTGCGTCACGCTTGGCTTTGTCCTCGGCTTCACGCTTCGCAGCTTCCTCTGCTTCACGCGTTGCCTTCTCTTCCGCTTCGCGCTTCGCCTCTTCTTCCGCGGCGAGACGTTCAGCCTCTTGCGGATCGCGTTTTACAAAGGTGCGCTTTTTACGGACTTCGATCTGCACCGATTTACTCTTCCCGCCGGTGCCAGGGATATTCAGCGTGCTGCGCGTTTTGCGCTGCAGCGTCAGCTTGTCCGGCGCAGAACCGTGTTCACGGTTCAGGTGCGCCAGCAGCGTCTGTTTCTCTTGCGCTGTGACTGAGTCTTCAGCAGCCTTCGGGATCCCTGCATCAGCAAATTGCTGTACCAGGCGGTCTACGGAGGTCTGAATCTCAGCGGCCAGCGTTTTTACGGTTACATCTGTCATGCTGTTCCTTCCTGCTACAGTTTATTACGCTTCGTCGCCGAACCAGCAAATATTACGTGCGGCCATGATGAGCTCACCCGCTTTCTCGTCGGTTAACCCTTCGATATCGCTTAGGTCATCAATGCCCTGGTCAGCGAGGTCTTCCAGCGTACAAACACCACGAGCAGCCAGTTTAAACGCCAGCTCGCGATCGAGGCCTTCAAGGTTAAGCAGGTCGTCAGCCGGTTTGTTATTACCAAGGCTCTCTTCCTGCGCCAGGGCCAGGGTCGTCAGGGCATTTTTCGCGCGTTCGCGCAGGGCCTCAACGGTCTCTTCGTCCAGACCCTCAATTTCCAGCAGCTCTTTCATTGGCACATAGGCCAGCTCTTCCAGGGTTGAGAAACCCTCTTCAACCAGCACGGTGGCAAACTCTTCGTCAATGCCAAGGTGTTTGGTGAAAGTATCAATCGCCGCATGGGCTTCCGCCTGATGCTTGGACTGGAGATCGTCAACGGTCATGACGTTGAGCTCCCAGCCGCTCAGCTGCGATGCCAGACGGACGTTCTGACCGTTACGGCCAATCGCCTGTGCCAGGTTACCGGCTTCTACAGCGATATCCATGGTGTGCTTGTCTTCGTCCACCACGATAGACGCTACGTCTGCCGGTGCCATCGCGTTGATCACGAACTGCGCCGGGTTATCATCCCACAGGACGATATCGATACGCTCGCCGCCCAGTTCGGTAGAGACCGCCTGAACACGGGCACCGCGCATACCGACGCAAGCGCCGACCGGATCGATACGCTTATCGTTGGTTTTCACCGCGATTTTCGCACGGGAACCCGGATCGCGGGCCGCCGCTTTGATCTCGATAACTTCTTCACCGATCTCTGGCACTTCGATGCGGAACAGTTCGATCAGCATTTCCGGTTTGGAACGGGTCACGAACAGCTGCGCACCGCGCGCTTCAGGACGCACTGCGTAGAGCACGCCGCGAATACGGTCGCCCGGACGGAAGTTTTCACGCGGCAGCATATCTTCACGCAGGATCACGGCTTCAGCATTGCTGCCCAGATCCAGCGTGATGTTGTCGCGGTTCACTTTCTTCACCACGCCGGTGATGATCTCACCTTCGTGCTCACGGAACTGATCGACAACCAGTGCGCGCTCGGCTTCACGTACCTTCTGTACGATAACCTGCTTCGCCGTCTGAGTCGTGATACGGTCAAAGGTCACAGACTCAATCTGATCTTCTACGTAGTCGCCTGGGTTCAGGCTCTCATCTTCGTAGCGTGCGGCTTCCAGCGTGATTTCACGCGTCGGCATGGTGACTTCTTCAACGATTACCCAGCGGCGGAAGGTATCAAAGTCACCGCTCTTACGATCGATCTCCACGCGGACATCGATCTCTTGCTCATATTTTTTCTTTGTTGCTGTAGCCAGCGCGCTTTCCAGCGCTTCAAAAATTTTTTCGCGCGGCAGCGCTTTCTCATTGGAAACAGCTTCAACAACAGCCAAAATTTCTTTATTCATTGGGGGCCTTTCACCTCAATCCAGACTGTTAAAAGTGGGGGACCAGGTTCGCTTTCTGGATGTTGCTCAGCGCGAACACTTCATCTTTACCTTCGACCGTAACGGTGATCATCTCGCCATCAACACCTTTGATAACGCCCTGCCATTTGCGACGATTCTGAACCGCCATACGCAGTACCAGGGTGACCTCTTCGCCTACATAGCGCGCGTAGTGTTCGGCTGTGAACAACGGACGATCAAGACCAGGTGAGGAGACTTCAAGGTTATAAGCGACGGTAATGGGATCTTCCACATCCATCACGGCGCTAACCTGATGGCTGACATCAGCACAATCATCAACATTGATGCCATCTTCACTATCAATATAGATGCGCAGCGTAGATGTGCGACCACGGATAAATTCAATACCAACCAGTTCGTAGCCCAGCGCCTCGACCGGTGCGGTAATCATCTCTGTTAATTTTTGCTCTAATGTGGACAAACCCACCCCCAAGACATAAAAAAAGGGCGTAAGCCCAGTTATTCTGTAGTCAGATAACAAAAAACCCCGATAAATCGAGGCTTTAGATAACTGAACCCTATAGCCGTAACAACGGCCTGGAGAACCTTTCGCAACTGTTTTTTTCAAATGTGACGCCGAAGGCTCAAGGTCTTCATAGTATATTTGAAAAAGAACACTAAGGGAAAGTGGTTGCGGGGGCCGGATTTGAACCGACGACCTTCGGGTTATGAGCCCGACGAGCTACCAGGCTGCTCCACCCCGCGCCTGAATCGTGGCAAATACTACGCCGATATTGCATTAAATGCAAGTTAAGACAGGTGTAAACACCGGGAACGACTGATTAGACAGACATTATAATCAATTGATTTTATTCATTGCAACTAAAAAAGACGCCTTTGCTCTCTGCCCCGCTATTATCCCGTGATTTTTTTTAATGATTTTGCCATGCAACGCTTTCGGTCGCCGCGAAAAGATGATTAAATGAAAACTCACTTATTTTGCATAATCATGCATTACTGATGGGTGCCCAGGCGCTTTTTGCGGTAATGTTTAGCCTATCATCATGGCGTGGCTGTTAAGTCTCTCACCATAGGTATAGTTAGCAGGGATTTATTTTATGACGACGATTCTCAAGCATCTTCCGGTTGGACAACGTATTGGCATCGCTTTCTCCGGCGGCCTCGACACCAGCGCAGCCCTGCTGTGGATGCGCCAAAAGGGCGCGGTTCCTTATGCCTACACGGCGAATCTGGGTCAGCCAGATGAGGATGACTATGAGGCTATTCCACGCCGTGCAAAAGAGTACGGCGCAGAAAATGCACGCCTGATCGACTGCCGTAAGCAGCTGGTTGCCGAAGGCATTGCCGCTATTCAGTGCGGTGCGTTTCATAATACCACCGGCGGACTGACCTATTTCAACACCACCCCGCTGGGCCGTGCCGTCACCGGTACCATGCTGGTTGCCGCCATGAAAGAGGACGGCGTGAACATCTGGGGCGACGGCAGCACCTATAAAGGCAACGATATCGAACGCTTCTACCGCTACGGCCTGCTGACCAACGCCGAGCTGAAGATCTATAAGCCGTGGCTCGATACCGACTTTATCGACGAGCTGGGCGGCCGTCAGGAGATGTCTGAATTTATGATCGCCTGCGGCTTTGACTACAAAATGTCAGTCGAGAAAGCCTACTCCACCGACTCCAACATGCTGGGTGCAACCCACGAAGCCAAGGACCTGGAGTTTCTTAACTCCAGCGTCAAGATCGTTAACCCGATCATGGGCGTCAAGTTCTGGGACGAGAGCGTGAAGATCCCGGCGGAAGAGGTGACTATCCGCTTCGAGCGCGGTTACCCGGTGGCGCTGAACGGCAAAACCTTTGCAGATGACGTTGAGCTGATGCTGGAAGCCAACCGCATCGGCGGCCGTCACGGTCTGGGCATGAGCGATCAGATTGAGAACCGTATTATCGAAGCGAAGAGCCGTGGCATCTACGAAGCTCCGGGGATGGCCCTGCTGCACATCGCCTACGAGCGTCTGCTGACCGGCATTCACAACGAAGATACCATTGAGCAGTATCACTCTCACGGTCGCCAGCTCGGCAAGCTGCTCTATCAGGGCCGCTGGTTCGATCCGCAGGCGCTGATGCTGCGTGATGCGCTGCAACGCTGGGTGGCGAGCGCCATCACCGGTGAGGTGACGCTGGAGCTGCGTCGTGGTAACGACTACTCCATTCTGAATACGGTCTCTGACAACCTGACCTACAAGGCAGAGCGTCTGACCATGGAGAAAGGCGACTCGGTCTTCTCACCGGACGATCGTATCGGCCAGCTGACCATGCGTAACCTGGATATCACCGACACCCGCGAGAAGCTGTTCAACTACGCTGAGACGGGCCTGCTCTCCTCTTCGGCCAGCACCGGCCTGCCGCAGATGGATAGCCTTGAGCATAGCGATAAGCAGTAATATCGCATTGAGGTATTAAGGGCGCATAAGCGCCCTTTTTTATGCCTGCCAGCTTACATCCTACTTCGCCGCGTCGTTCAGTACCGCATCGAATTTATCTACCGGGCAGAAACCCTCCGCATCGACCGGACAGCCTTTCAGCGCTAGCGTTACGCGCTGTGCCGGTGCCTGTAGCGTGAGCACATCGGCATTGCGCAGCTGTTCCGTGCTTTGATACACATACTCAATCTTCATCAGATCGCGGTTAGCGGTCTGGTCATGCCAGCGTTGGAAAATAATTTTACCGCCGATCGGCGTGCGCTCGTACTGGTCATGGAGCTGGTAGGGTTTAAAATCCAACGCCGTCAGCAGCGAGGCGATGTTAGAGTCATGGCCTACCAGCAGCGTGACTTTCGGCGCGCTGGCCCGGTCCGTCACCAGCGCCTTGTCGATATACTTCACCAGCGGTTTCGCCACGTTCTGCGCCACTGCCGTAGAGGTAAAGAGCGAATCCTGATAGCCGTTTTTCAGCTTCGACAGCACGCGCCACTGCTGGTCGGTTTTGATCTCTCCCCAGGCGACCTGATCCATCGGGAAGCCTTCGTAATACTGTAGGGTGAAGGCATCCACCAGCGAGTTGCCCACCTTCAGCGGCCCCGAGACACCCGGCTCTTTCTCATACCCGGCGCTGAAGGTATCTTTCGGGTCGGTCAGGGAGCAGACCTGTTTCTCTTTACAGGAGGGGGAGTCGGCATAATGTGTGATCTGCGCTAGCAGCTTATAGCTTTCATCCAGCTGCATCCCCTGGCGCTCGGTCTGCATGGCCTGTACCGCCTTGTCACGGAACGCCGCGTCCTTATCAGTAATAACGGGATTAAAGGTGGGATCCATCGTGCCCATCGCATCCTGATGGTGAACCGGCACGTCGCAGCCGGGGAACGCGCCGGTAATGAAGAACTGCGCCGTGGCGACGGTACGCTGCAGGCTGTTGGCGTAGGCATAGACGGCGTCAGACGTAGGGCACTCGCCCGCTTTCACCAGCCCCTGCTCCGCCAGCCATTCACGCATGTAGTGCCCCATGTAGACTTCAAGCACCCCGCCCTTGGTGGTGAGCTGCCCGCCCGGCACGTCCCACTCAGGCCATTTGTTCGGCGTCGACTGCTGCAGCACGCTGCCGTTATCCGCCAGCGGCGCGCGCAGGTTGTGGCGGCTCATGATCAACACCTGCTGTAGCTGGTAGCCTTCTGGCGTCGTTTGTGCCTGCGCACCTGCGGTTAATGCGCCGGCCAGCGCAACTGCGAGTAGTGCTCTTTTCATCCCTAACTCCTCACCTTTGTCATTGTCGTGCTAAGTGTGACAGATTAATGACAAATTTCCCGGAGCCGTTTCGCAAAGTGGGCAAGCGCCTACTGCCTAAGCTGATGACCGTATTCATGCATCCAGTCGGCCAGCGCCGCGAGGGCATGTTGCAGGGTGAGACCAAGAGGAGTGATGTGATACTCCACGCGAGGGGGAATTTCAGGGTAGACGGTACGCGTGACCAGCCCGCGCTGTTCGAACAGCCGCAGCTGCTTGGTCAGCTCTTTTTGCGTAATGGGTGCGGCGGCCCGCAGCAGCTCGCCAAAGCGTACCGGTTCGTTGATGACGATCAGACGATAGATAATTGGAATGGCCCACTTTCCGGAGAGCAGTCCGATAAAGCTGGTCATCGGGCAGGGTTCATGCTGACAATTTTTTTCTTCAGCACAGTCGAGTAATAACGCCATTGCACACCTCTTGCCTCGTTAGTATCCAATTGGTACCTGGTTTATTTTAGATAGTAACGTTTCTATAGTGCTTTCTCCAGTGTCCAATCAGGAGAAGAAAATGGGTCGTTTAGCAGATAAATATACGCTGATTACCGGCGGTACGACGGGCATCGGCCTGGCGACGGCGCAGGAATTTATCGCCGAAGGGGCGCACGTGGCGGTAACCGGCCGTAACCCCGACACGCTTGCCGAGGCAAAGCGCATTCTGGGGGATAACGCATGGGTGATCCCTGCCGATGCGGGCGATATTGCCGCGCAAAAGCAGCTTGCCGAGACGATTGCAACCCGCTGGCCGCGGTTGGATGCACTCTTCATCAACGCAGGCGATGTTACCCACGGTGAGATCGAGGCGTGGGACGAGGCCAAATGGGATCGCTTGATGGCGATAAACCTCAAAGGCCCCTTCTTTCTGATTCAGGCCCTGCTGCCGCTGTTGAATAATCCCTCTTCGGTGATCCTCTGCGGCTCGGTTAGCGCACGCATCGGCCTGCCCACCAGCAGCGTCTACGCCGCCAGCAAAGCTGGCCTGCTTTCGCTGGCGCGTACGCTGTCCGCCGAGCTGTTGCCGCGCGGCATTCGCGTAAACGGTCTCAGCCCCGGCCCGGTAGAAACCCCGGCGATGGGCAAGCTTGGCCTTGAGCCAGAGGCGTTACGGGCCATGCAGGAGGAGATTATCAAACTGGTGCCGCTCGGAAGAATGGGTAACGTACGTGAGATGGCAAAGGCCGCGCTCTATCTTGCGTCGGACGACTCAAGCTATACGGTGGGTACCGACTTGCTGGTCGACGGCGGCGTCGGCAGCCTGTAACGCTATGCGGGGCTTGCGGGCCCCTTTTTACTGTCTTACCCGGTCTGGATCTGCATCAGGGTCAGATTGCCACTCATTACCGCGCCGGTATCGATGTAGTATTGATTGGCAAAGCGTTGTGCCTTACGCAACGGCGTATGGCCAAAGATAAAGAGATCGGCACCATGAATATCTTTTACCCTGCCCGCCTGTGAGGCGGCCAGCCGATCCCGGTTCCAGAGGATCTGCTCTTCGTCGACCGGGGTGCCAAAAACGTAGTTATCGTCAGGGTAGTCGGCGTGACACACAATCACTTTTTTACCCTGCGTGGTGACCTCAACGATCAGCGGTAGCGCAGCAATATAGGGCAGCAACGCTCTGGCCTGCTGCTCCTGCTCATCATCAAGATTGAAAAACCAGCTGCCGCCGTTCATCCGCCAGTGGCTGGCGCTGCCGTTATGGAGCAGGCAGTTCAGCATCATCTGCTCATGGTTGCCGCGTACTGTCCGGCACCAGGGACAGGTAACCAGCGTCATACACTCCACGTTCTCCACGCCGCGATCGGTGAGATCGCCAACGGAAATCAACAGATCCTGCGACGTGTCGAACCCAACGAAGCTGAGTTTATTCAACAGCAGGCTGTAGCAGCCGTGAAGGTCGCCGGTAACCCAGATGTTGCGCCATGCCGTGCCGTCGAGCCGCTGCCAGGTCATGATACTGTACCGCACAGGAGTGGTTGCTGTTTTTAAGCAGTATAGCCGGGAGAGGAGAGGAGAAAGCGCGCGCCGCTGTTTTCGTGAAGTACAGACGAAAAAAAAGAGATCTTGCGATCTCTTTTCTCTGGAATATTGGTACCGAGGATGGGACTCGAACCCACAAGCCCGTTAGGGCACTACCACCTCAAGGTAGCGTGTCTACCAATTCCACCACCTCGGTACGGAATACTTACTGTGGGATATCGCTGGTCGGCTTATTAGCCGGCGCTGCGGGTTGAGTCTGCTCAGATTTCGCTGGCGCGCTCAGATTTTCCCACTCGCTCCCTTTGTTGGTTTTATTGCTGTTAATGTTACCCAGCACCAGACTGATAATGAAGAACAGGGTCGCCAATACAGCCGTCATACGGGTCATGAAGTTACCAGAACCACTTGAACCGAACAGCGTACCGGAAGCGCCTGCACCAAAGGAGGCTCCCATATCAGCGCCTTTGCCTTGCTGCAGCATGACCAGACCCACAAGGCCAATCGCCACAATAAGGAAAACTACTAAAAGAGCTTCGTACATAATCAACCTGTTCCTTGCGGAGTTGCCGCGTAACATACGCTTCAAACCCTTAGCGGGTTTCAAACCAAAAGCGGGAGTTAATGTTATTTCCCACTTGAGCGGGTGTGAATACTAACCAAAGCGCATGACCTGCGCAAGGGCAATTTCGCTGCATTGTATCAACTGCGGAAAAAAAGAGCAAAAGCCGTATTCGCAGGCTATCTGATACACTAAATGGGCAAAAAACAGTCGCTTATCGATGCCTGCTTTCTGTATCGATCTTGACTAATTTGTACTTACCGTACTTGCGTACAATTCGCCAGACATCGTCGCCCTGCTCGACAGGCTCATTCAGGCGGTAAAAAACCGTTTTATTACCCATACGCACGCCTAGCTGCAGATCGTCGCCCTCGCCGCTGATCAATGTAACAACGGGTGTACTCTCTATTACCGATAGCGCTGCGGGTTCGGCAGGCAGCGACGCGGATGCTACCGGGTCACCTGGCGAAGTGGCTATCATACGCATTGGGTCGATAACCTGCTGGTTGTGGCTCAACGCCAGATGCAGATGGGGGCCGGTCGTGCGCCCGGTTGCGCCGGAGCGCGCGATTAAATCCCCCTGCTTAACCTGCTCCCCTTTCCGGACGTTAAGCGTGTTGAGATGAAGATAACGGCTGCGCCAGCCGTTGAGATGATCAACGGTGATGAAAAAACCGGTCAACGGTCCATAACCTGTCTCTGCTACCCGTCCGTCGGCAATAGCCTTAACTTTACTGTTCATAGGCGCGTGAAGATCCACGCCTTTATGGTTAAGAAAAATATGCTCAAGCGGATGAAAGCGCATACCGAACGGTGAGGTCACCCGTAGCGGACCAGAGAGCGGCCAGCTAAATAGCGGAGCCGGTTGTTCTGGAGCCATGACGACAGCCTTTTGCAAAGGAAGCGAGGCATACGCAGACAGCGAAAAAATGCTGGCCAGAAGAGTCAGCAAAAACACGAGTACCGGCATTAACGAAGCACCTCCATGTGTAAAATCAACAGCGCGGTAGCCGCTATGGCTGGCCCGAACGGCATGTAGGGCACAGCAGTAGTAATCTGCCGAAAACGCAGCAGGCCACGGATGAAAAATGCCAGCACGCCCAGCATGGCCGACCCCAGCATCAGCTCTGCGATATGGTTAAGCCCAAGCCAGGCCGCACAGGCCGCGTAAAGCTTGACGTCCCCGCCGCCCAGCCCCTCTCGCTTGCAAACCCAAACGTACCCCCGGGCAATGCACTCGTTGAAACACCAGATAAGCAGCGCACCCACCACGCTATCCCGGGGTGATACCGGAATAATGTTCAGCACCGAGGCGGTCAGCCCGAGCCAAAGCAGGAGATAAACCAGGCAATCCGGCAGCAGAAACGTATTGATGTCTATTACAGCCAGCGTATAGAGCAGGCAAAAAAAGCAGGCCAGGAAGAGGATCTGTACCAGCGTGAAATGAGGAAAGTAGAAATAGACCAGGATAAAAAAGACAGCACCGGTAACTAATTCGCTAAGTGGATAGATAACCGGGATTGCACTTTTGCAGTAGCGGCAGCGTCCTCTTAGCAGCAGCCAACTCAGCAGAGGAATATTATCCCATGGCATGACGATATGCTGGCAGCGCGGGCAGTGTGAAGGCGGCCAGCATAAATTAACGTTGGGAAAATGACCCAGCGTAGCGTCGTCTGCCGCGCTGCGCATTAGCATGACAGGCAGGCGATAGATAACAACGTTAAGAAAGCTACCGACGAGTAGCCCCAGGCCCAGCGCAATCCATGGATACCAGGCAGCGAATATCTCTTCAATACGCATCGGGATTAACGCTCAATGGAACAGCGGGAGATATACTCTTTAACCGTTCTGATATCTGCCGGGGAGAGACGCGAAGATCGCGGTGCCTGAGTGTAGGAGACGACCTCGGCATGTGGCGTTATGCCGCTGGGACGAGAGTCTGCTCTTTTCTGCCCGTCCAGCGTAATGTTCATATAAGCAAAATCGATCATATTGATATTTTTGGGTAAAAATGAGGAACCAACATAGCTCTGTGGCTGGAAGGTAATGGCTGGCGTAGCGACGCCACGGTAATTCAGGCTACCGTTCATATCGCCAGCTACGGTTGCATCGGTGCTGCGCTGATACTGAATTAAGAGCGGCCGCGTGTACCTCTCATTTCCGCTTTGGCCACCAGCAGCGCTCTTATTAAAAATCTCAATGGTCAGCAGGCGAAGGTTTCGGGAAGGGATCCAGAGGATCTGGTCGCTCGCAGAGTGTCCGGGTCCCAGCTCACCGGAGATCGAATAGATATGGCTATTTCTGTACCCGGCATCGTTGGCGATCGCGTTATAGAGTGAGATCTGGCCTGGATGGCCCGGCTTCGACCAGTAATCATCACTATAACAGGAGGTATTAAGGCACTTTATCTGACTGCTGTTATCGGTATGGATAACCGGCGAGCTGCCTGCCGGGGCAAAGGTCGGAAAGATATCCTCGTCATGGTGTAATACATAAATAATATTATAGAGATAAGAGGTTTTTTCAGATGCCACGCTTTTTAAATAGAGGGGAAACGGACGTGACAGGTAATCACACTTTGGCGGTGCAAATCGGTATCCTGCAGTCGCGGTGCCCGTCAGATTGATAAACAGGAGGAACGCGGCAACGGCGGCTCCTTTTAAGTTATATTGCATTTTCTTCCCTGAATTAGCCGGTAGTTTTAGAGAGCGTATCCATGAGGGCAAAGAGTCCAATAAAGACCCAGACAACGCACCCCCCCAGGATTAGGGTTGCTAAATTTTTTAAAAAAATGGCAAGTTTGTTAATATAATTATGAATATGTTCGCGAGAACGTTCCGATACCGAAAACAGCACCTCATTAAAAGAGGGCAGATCGGCATAGAGATTAATATTAAGCAGCTCTTCAGCGCCCAGGAGCCCCGAATCCATCGCTTTACCGTAGTTCACTCCCTGCGCCATTTTTCCCAACATGCAGTCGAGATGCCATGTGAGCCAGCGATTAGCATTAGACTGGATAATGACAAGAGCATCGGTCAACGGAATATTATTACTTAACATTAGCGACATGTTATTCAAAAATACGGATGAGGCCAGCTGCCGATAGGTTGAAAAAGGTAACACCCTGTCCAGAACTCTGTTACGCAGGTTACCATTTAGGTTTGCCATAGCAAACTTCGCCAGAAAAACTAAAATAATAAAGCCGATTAATATTTCTAACCACAGGCCTTCGTAGAGGCTAGTGCCAAAATGGAAAAGACTTTGGGTAACGCCTGGCCAACGCTCAATAGGCACAACCGAGGCAAAGGCCGGAAAGACCTTTTGTGCATAGCCTGCGATGACGATTAATGACAGTGAAATCATAATCAATGGAAAAGTTAACGCATTAACGAGTTTCTTACGCAGCTCATCGTTATATTTAATAATTGAGACCAGCGTAAAAAAACCCTCTGCCAGGCTACCGCTCTTTTCTGCGGCTTTAATTAAGCTTAGCTCGCTAACAGGCACCGCCCCGGTAAATACGGCGGAAACGGAGGTCTCCTGTTTCATCTGCATGAGCAGCAGCAGCAGCTTTTGGCTAAAGCCTTTTCCCAGCAGCGCCTGACCCTCCAGCTGCAGTTTTTTCAGGGAGTCATATAGGGGCAACCCCGCTTTAATCATGTCGCCGCAGAATTGATAGATATAGATGCGCTGTTTTTTACTGAATTTTTTCAACGACAATCTCCAGATCTTCCGGGGGAATAATGCCAAACTCCATGCCGAACCAGCGAGCATCTACCTGGCCCTGTAGTACTTTCGCCATCACCTTTTCCCGAATATTAAAGCCTTCGGTCAGCCCCGTAGCCGTATAGCGTTTTTTACGCCAGAGAGTAAAAACCTGTAGCCACGCTTGCTGAGAGATAGCCGCCAGCTCTTCATAACCAGGCAGAAAATACTCCATAGCGATCTGCCGCCCTTTGATACCGCTCTGTTTGCACGCCGGGCACCCCTCTTTGCTAGCGGTATAGAGCGTAAATGTCTTTCCGGAGATGCTGGTCGATTTATAACTTTTTTTACAGCGATCGCACAGGGTCGGGATAAGCTTCTGACACTGCAAACCGGCGATAAAACCTGGCGTAGAGAGCTTGTCGCTACCGATACCCAAAGCAGACATACGCTGCAGCAGCGAAACAATGCTGCCAGCATGGATAGTGGTAAAGCAGAAGTGACCACTCTCTACCGCCCCGGCCAGTGCATTTGCCGAAATGCTGTCACGAATCTCCCCTACCATCAGAACATCGGGATCGCGGCGCAGGGCTGATTTGATCGCGGCATGAAAACCTCCGTCATCGCCGCTGATCACCGAGCTCTGCTTCGCGCCATAGATTTGGTACTCAACGGGATCCTCAACCGTCAGGAAGCAGCCCCTATCCTCATAGCGGTTTATCTGTAACCACTCCATAAGATTTTTTAGGGTCGTCGATTTACCTGAGCCAGTGGTGCCAGCAATCACGTACGCACCATAGGGGTAGCTAAGGATCTTTTTCAAATCCTCACTTTCACAGGCAGAAACGCCTATTTTATCCAGCGAGCCCAGCCCCTCTTTTTGCAGTCCCGATGGAATGATACGCAGCACCGCGTGATAACACTCCGGGGACTCGCCAAAAATGGGAAAGTGAGCATAGCGAAAACGGTAGGGCTTACCGTCCATGTTATAGAGGATGTTGGCGTTCTGTGGAATCGCACGGTTCCACGTCGTATCACGCGTAGTCGCCTCCACGTTGTAGAGTACGAAGACCATCTCATCACACTGGGCCGCTTTGACCTGCATAAACGGCGTCAGCACACCATTTACCCGCGCCTCGAAGACGGCTAATACATCATTGCGTGTGATATGAAGATCGCTGGCCCCCATATTGATCACGCGCTGAAGAATATTACCGAGACGCCGCTGGGTATCGGTAATATCAATCGCGCTCTGCACGGCGCTTATCTGTTTTAATGAGATAAACTCAATAACCTTGTAGTACTGCTCTTCAGTGACCTTAGCCAGCCCAGATAACGCGCGTTTATGCAGCGTGCTCAGGCGTGCCAGCTGGATCTGATACTCAAAGAGCCTGTCCATATCCAGCATGTATACCAGCAGGTACTCTTTACCGCCATAAGCGGCGGTAATACCAATACCTTCAAACTCATCATATTCCCATGCCCCTTTTAGTAGCTCTTCTGGGGCAATACGCACGTAGTCTACACTCACCTTGCCGTTTCCTTGATAGCGAGCCGCGCTCGCTGGTCCCTTACTAGCTGGTACTGGCGACCATCAAGCGTAAAGTTATCCCCCGGCGTGACATAAAGAAGATCGCTTCCGTCGGCGCTGCCCACGGCGACCCGTGACAAACCACCAATGTTTGACTCCAGCAAAATATGTGGGAGTTCGCCGCTGGATGGTCTGCCATCGGCCTCCATAAGCGTTGAATCGGATACCGGTACTGGCTGGCTCGCTGGGCGCATTTTGTCTTCACCACGCAGCTTACGAATTTCGCTCTTCATCCTTTCCAGCTCAAGCTCGTTCGTTAACTCCCGTTTTTTTGCCTCCCAGGCATAATCCTCTTCTACCATTCTCTGGAGGTGCTGCTGCATTGCGCTCTCCTCAGGCGATGGCGCAGGCGGCAGATCCTGTGTCGGCGCGGCATAAGCCAACCCCCCCCCCAGCATGAGCAGGCCCGCCGTTAAACTCCTTATTACGCTTTGCATACTAGTCCTCCCGAAATTTTAATACCTTTATCATTTGACTCTATTTTTCTGATTAAGAAAGCATCGCGATAGGCTTGTTTATAGAGCGCAATCTGCGCGTTAATTTCAGTCGCTCGCGCATAAAAGAGATGGCTTTCGTCGTTGATCTGCATCTCCCACGCAGCGCTTCTCAAGCCACGCACTTTTAACTGACCAGCCAGCGCTTTCTCTGTATCTTTGACTGACGAAGCGGGATAACTTTTATAGGTAATGACACCATTAACGCGTGTCTTTTCACTTTTATCGCTCTTGAGTAACGAGTTATAGCTATTCACGTACGATATGATTTCGTTACAGCTATGCAGGCTTAGCGTTCTGTTACTTTGCCACTCTTTGAGCAATCGGCTCTCTTTATAGGGCAAAGCAGCTCTTGTATATTCAAAATCGTTAACCGGAGCTTTATCCTTTTCACGTTTGACCGGTATCGAAGCTGGATACGTCTTGCCAAAGAAATTAATGACCGGAAGCGTCAGGATGGCTCCAGGCTGAAGCTTAAAGCCAAATGCGCAGCTAAGTGTATCGCATTCAAAACTTACGCTTTTAATGGCGAGGCCCAATGCCGATACCGACAGCGTATTACGCCGGACTTCTGCCAGAATATCGATAGCCTGTGGAATACCCACCCCCGCCAGCGATTTTTTATAAAATGACGCAATCGCTGCAAGATCGGCCTGCTGCTTGCGTAAGGCTAGCTGATGCAGCCGCTTTTTCTCGGCAGGAACCTTTATATCGTAATACCACCAGGCATACGCTCCCCCAATAAGAGCCAGCGAGACAGTAACAATGGTCACGATGGCGATAAGTGGCGTAACATAGCCACTTTTTCTTTTCCAGAAATAGAATCTTTCCCGCATACGTTATTCGCTTAAGTAAAACTGGAGTATGACCGCCAGAATTATTAATAAAACCGCACTGGCGCAAAAACCGATCGTCATAATAAAGCGACGCCGATGCTTAAGTAAGGCTTGATGGCTATGGCACTGTTCAATAACCCTCTCAAGATGTGCATTGGTCAAAGGCTTTATGTCGAGATGCTCATATTTCCCTGAATGATGCATAAGCTCATCAAAGAGTGGACGGGCAATAAAACAGTCTGTCCCGCTTACAATTCGCCCACGGTTAATGACCAGTAGGTAGGTGGTAGCGTCATCGGTGTGGGAGAAATAGATCCCATCGCCAAACAAATTTTTAATGTAAATAGCAAAAGGTTCATAAATCATGGATACCTTACTGCAGTAGCCCGTTGCCAGCTTGCCTTCATCATCACGATAGACAAGCTTACGGTTTGCTTTAACCATTCCGCGAAATGAGGCCTGAGCGGGAAGCCCGAGACATGACATATCCTCAGCTTCCCATAGCAAACCGGTCAGGATATTCTCTTTAAGTAAAATATCATTCACCGTCTATTCCTCTTCATTAGCGAGAGGTAATCGGCTGACGGTAGTAGTCAACGCCAATAACCATGACGACCGTTGCCGAAGCATCATTACTGTTATCATTGACCCCCAGCACCTGGTACTGTAAGCCGCCGTTTTCATCCTTCATATCGTACTTCGCCACCATAAGCAGATCGCCGGGCATGATAATCGATGAATTAAAAGACTCCGTGGTGCTTACGGAAGGCAGCTGCACGTCATCGTACTCTTCAATGCCCTCGAGATAGCGCTTAGTGAACCCGCTAACGACCTCTATACGCCCGTCAGAGAGCACGCGGGGTGTAATAATAAAACTGGTACCGGTAATGATGGAGTCGGTTTCCACATCGACATTCTCTTCGCCGTTGTCATCCACGGTGCGCGTTCGGCTGGAGACGTAGTTCTGCGACCGCGTCATGTTTAGCGGTACCGGCATATTGTTGCGGGTAATAAATGAACCGCTTTGCAGGGAGCGGCTGCCGGTGAGCTTGTAGAGTGCATCCAGCCCACTATTAATATTAACGTTGCTGTTTTTCCAGCCAACAGAGACACCACCGGTTAAGGAGTCAAGAATTGATGAGTTAATTTTTATCGCGCTTGTATCATCGTCAAATGAAAAACCCAGCCCGGCTTCCAGCTGTTTTACCTTGGCTTTATCGAGGGTGAAAATTTTGTAGGTCAGGATAAACTGCCGGCTGTTATCCGCTTTGTATTTATTCAGCGCTTTACTCAGCGCTTCATACTCAGAAGGGCGTGAGTTAACCATGAGGATTGATGTGTCTTTAAACAGATTGTAGTTCCCGGAAGTGACATAGTTTTTAGCCATATCCTCGACGTCGTCCCAGAAGGATGATTCAAACTTAGTCTCTGTTTTGCCGGTTAAACCACCGTTGGTCGTCGCCTCGTTACCGGAGAGATCAAGAGTCGTTTCCGACTTGTTGTTCTCGCCGTAGAAGTCCAGTTTGATAACGTAGGTTTCATATACATTTATTTTTAATATGTTATTGCCGTCGAGTTTGGGACTAACGTCATACAGGGAAGCGATATAGCGCATAAACTCTTCAAAGGTACCGTCAAACTTTACGCTATGAGGCCTATCCCAGCCGCTGGCCGTCCCGTCCGCTTTAGTATCGCCCATCGCTTTATCATTGATGCGATAGCTGATCCCCGTCTGAGCAGCAACCGCATCCAGAATAATAGCAAGGGTGGCTGGCTCGTAGGATGAAATTTTGACGTGTTTACTTAGCAGCTTCTGTTGCTCAACGCTGTACTCAACCTTATGACCTAAAAAAGCAGTATCATATTTAATATAGGGTTTTGCTTTAGATGCGTCCTGAGTCGTGGTATCAGAAAACGTTTTTTTTACACTCTCATCGGTATCGAATTTCTTTTCAAAATCTCCGACGCAGCCCTGCGCCAGTAGCGCCAGCAGTAAAGCTCCCATTTTGATTTTCATAATATGTCCGTATAATTACATTTCATCGATGACAATGACGCGGTTCTTTTCATACTTCTTCACTACCAGTCCATAATTTTCGGAAAAGAAGAGTTCCCCTAGCGCCTGTAAAATATCGTCGTCGGTTTTTCCTGTCAGCGTAATGTCGTTATAGACCAGGTAGTCCTTTTTGCTGTTCCAGAAAAGCTTATAACCATTGCCTGCAACCCAGGCTTTAACACCCTGGCTTAACAATTCATTTTCACGGATTACCATCGAATGGCCTACTGTTGGATCCGGATTATTAAATGGGTTTTTGGCTTCCTGCGCAGCGAATGCATTTAGAGGCATACACGCTATAAAAAAGAGCGAGAGCAATAAACGGCTTGTATAACGCATATCTATTCCTTTAAGAACGTGTTCTGACTAGACTATTGATACTGGAATGAATCTAAGAGATCGGCAGGCGTGCCCGGCTGGGGTACCGTGCTGCACCAGCGGCTAACGGTATAGGAGACTGAATAGGGGTCTACCACATTTACTCCCTCACCGGTATCGCCATCAAACATGCCTAGCATTGAACTAATAATCCAGATGTATTTTGAATTATTATAGATAACATGATCGCCTTTATTACGTCCAGGCCCTAGCACTCGAGGTGAGTCTTCAAAATTTTGTTCGGTAAACTCAACCTGAGCAGTTATACCTGCTAATTGTCCAATTGTACTTTTTGTCAAGCTACTTCTGGTTAAACTAGGGTCGGCATATACGTAACCCCCAGTACTATACGCCCGATAAGCAGAAACTGAGGATATGGCAACGCTCAAACGAGGAAATAACTTTCGCAAAACTTTTATCTGCCGCGGTTTGTTATCAGCATCCATCAATGCTTCTCCATTAGAATCCCGTAAGGTAATGATCTGTTCTACACGAGGGCAAGTTTGTACCGGATAGCGCACGTTAGCTGTATCGTTAATAGTATTATTAATTTCCCCATCGTTATAAGCAGGTTTATTATCTTTTCCTTTTTCCATCGGAGAGCTGTTCATGCCGCCATGCGTAATATAATCCGTGACTGTCGGAGTAACTAATTCAAATGCATCATAAGTATAAGGCACATAATGATAGAGGCTATGATCATCATAAGAATGAGTGACTGTCGAATTTCCTGTTATTTCATTAACATGAAATTCGCCGATAAAAGGTTGTGATTGCCGATCCAAATACTGATAAAACTCAGGGTTACCTTCGGAATCCGTGACAAGATCGCCGCCATAGCTGCGCTGGAAGATATAGACCCTGCGTGCGGTATTCTCCATGACCAGGTTAGCCTGCAGGGTGCCGAGCTTTTGATCGCCACTCGTGTTACCTGCGTCTTTCATATTCAGCGACAGCAGCGTGTCCTCACCGTGCGTTCCGGTTCCGGTGCGCTGTTCGTAACACATCTCTACCTGGCTGTTGGACGCGTTCCAGCACATGTTGCTACCGCCACCGCTGGCGGCAGTACCGCTGTCGTTATCATTTAAATCAAAGGTAAAACGAACGCCAAACGCGCCGGAAGTATAGCCTTTTAAGGAGTTGATATTACTGGCTACCGAGCCAAACTCAACGGGTGTTTTTCCATCGTCATTTTTCGTCACCAACCGCCAGTTGGTATTGGATGAGTCCCGATGCACTACCCATGCGTGCGAAGGCATATTCCCCATATCCGCCAGCGCCTGCGTCAGAGCGGGTTGAAAACGCGCAAACTCCAGCAGGCGGTCGCTGCTGTCGGCGTTAAATTCAACGATCGCATCGATCTGATTGATGCTGCTCTGCCGGCTTTCCAGATCGCTGCCGCGAAAGCCAATTCGATCAATATGCGCTACGCTATTTTTAGCCGCATCGCTCATCCAGCAAGGAAGATACTCCTTTTCAAAGGCATAGCTGGATTTCGGCGTTTTGATGTTGCAATTACTACTAATAAAGCGATAGCGCTGTTGCTGGCTGGCATCGTTGCCGTCACCCCACAGGTAGTATTCATCTTTATTGCCGGTATCGATATCTTCGATGCTGCTGCTCAGGCGTAGCTGATAATCTGCATCTGGCGTGTCGGTATTATAAAGCGGGTTGATTATCTCCTCAGTGTCATCCGCCCCGCGCTCTTTGACTGTAACGTCAGCATCCCTGACAAAATTAATAACGCCTCTCATCTCCTGTACCAGCGCAGCAGAAATATTTCGCTGAGACGAACGATCTGCCTGCTTGCGGACATACCGGGTATACATAGTCAGAAGCCCACCCGCAATGGCCATGACGATGATAATTTCCAGTAATGAGAATCCGCCGTCCCTGCGTTTAATCATTAACAAACTCCAGATACTATGGAAAAAATATCCGCCCTAAAGCGGATATTACAGGTCTATTTAATAATTACTTACTACCGAAAACGATACCGTTATTCGCGCCACCAATATTACAGGTTGCATCGTTGACGATATCTGTACTGTTAATATCTTCCGCAACGGAGAGGGATTTCAGTACGCTACCTACTTTTTTAGCAGTATCCAGCTCAGTTCCATTCAGCTGTGCTGATGCATCCTCGCCGGCCGGCGCAGAGATAATACCAACATAGTCCCACTGGTTCCCCATCTGCGAGAGAAGGTTTCGGCATGTCTGCTGGTCAAGGCCGCTAATGAGAATCACAAAGCCTTTGTGTACGCTGCTAGCAGAGTCAACCAGCGCCTGGCCAATCTGGAAAGCATCGCCTGAAATACCGTTAAACGATTCAGAGGGAGAGATTTTACCCAGTTTATTTAGCGTAACGATAGGTGCGAGGTCGGTCGATGTCGCAATATTGCCTTTGGTCAGCGTTACCGCCGTTGTGGTAGCAGGCGGATATTCGCCTTCATCCTGAAACGCCTCAGCCATTGAGGTCCGAATGGTGTTGGTATTGTTCTGAATATCTGAAATATCCTGGGCGGTAAAGGCCCGCTGCGCTAATACCACTACACCCGCAGCAATCACGCCGATAATGCCAAGAACAATAATAATTTCTAGCAGCGTAACGCCGCGCTGCTTTCTTAATAATAGTGCCGCGGCACTGTCTATTCTATTATTGTTGACGCCTAACAA
The DNA here is from genome assembly GCF_037152055.1 of Pseudescherichia sp. AS216. NCBI lineage: Bacteria > Pseudomonadati > Pseudomonadota > Gammaproteobacteria > Enterobacterales > Enterobacteriaceae > Pseudescherichia > Pseudescherichia sp. AS216. Next base: position 319,180 of record NZ_JBBCMV010000005.1, read on the forward strand.
TCCCGTTTTCATAACCCTTCCTTAAATATGTACCATCTTTCACATGGGATAATGCAACCAATGGAATTAATTAGTAATGTAATCACACTATTCTAAATAATTATTAACGCATTAAGAAGGGTATTATTGCCTTTATGCCACTCCAAAATTGGAGTGGCATAATTATAACATTAGGCTTGTTTTACCGCGTCGGCGATACGGTGTGCATATTCAGTGACCTGGGCTTCGTTCTCGCCCTCTACCATAACGCGAATCAGCGGCTCGGTGCCGGATTTACGCAGCAGCACACGTCCGCGGCTACCCAGCGCCGCTTCAACCTCTGCCGTCACGGATTTCACAGTTTCGTGTTCCAGCGGGTCGCCAGTACCTGCGGTAAAGCGCACGTTAATGAGGATCTGCGGGAAGAGCTTCATGCCGCTGCAGAGATCGTGCAGGGTCATGTTGTTACGCACCATGGCAGCAACAACCTGCAGGCCTGCAACGATACCGTCCCCGGTGGTGGTTTTATCCAGCAGAATGATGTGTCCGGAGTTCTCTGCGCCAATACGCCAGCCCTTCTCCTGCAGCTTCTCCAGCACGTAGCGGTCGCCGACCTTAGCGCGGGCAAAAGGAATACCCAGCTGCTTCAGCGCCAGCTCCAGACCCATGTTGCTCATCAGCGTACCAACCGCACCGCCGCGAAGCTGCCCCTGACGCAGGCCTTCGCGCGCAATGATGTAGAGGATCTGATCCCCATCAACCTTGTTGCCTTCATGATCAACCATGATGACGCGGTCACCGTCGCCGTCAAAGGCGATACCGAGATCGGCCTTCTCAGCCAGCACGCGAGCCTGCAGCGCGCGTACGTCAGTAGCACCTACCTCTTCGTTGATGTTGACGCCGTTCGGCTCGCAGCCGAGGGTGATAACATCCGCACCCAGCTCACGGAAGACGCTAGGGGCAATGTGGTAGGTCGCGCCATGGGCACAGTCGACAACAATTTTCAGCGCTTTCAGGCTTAGCTCGTTCGGGAAGGTGCCTTTACAGAACTCGATGTAGCGTCCGGCCGCGTCCACGATGCGGCTGGCTTTACCCAGCAGCGCGGAGTCAACGCAGCTGATCTCTTTTTCCAGCTCGGCTTCAATGGCCTCTTCTACCTCATCCGGCAGTTTGGTTCCGTCGGTTGAGAAGAACTTAATGCCGTTATCGTAGAACGGATTATGGGAGGCCGAGATAACAATCCCTGCTTCAGCGCGGAATGCACGGGTCAGGTACGCTACCGCAGGCGTTGGCATCGGTCCGGTGAAAGAGGCAGAGATACCGGCAGCGGCCAGGCCGGCTTCCAGCGCAGACTCCAGCATATAGCCAGAGATACGCGTGTCCTTACCGATAATGATTTTGCGCGAGCCATGACGCGCCAGAACTTTACCTGCTGCCCAGCCCAGCTTAAGGACGAAATCAGGCGTGATAGGCGCATCACCGACGCGCCCACGAATACCGTCTGTACCAAAATATTTGCGACTACTCATAGCGTTTGTTTTCCTTCGCTGATAGCGTGGCCTCGACCACCCGCATGGCTTCTGTTGTCTCTTTCACGTCGTGGACGCGAATTATGTGCGCTCCCTGCATGGCCGCTATCGTTGCGCACGCCAGACTGCCGCTCAGGCGCTCTGATGGGCCAACGTTGAGCAGCTGACCAATCATCGATTTACGGGACATGCCGACCAGCAGCGGTAGACCAAAATGGTGAAACTCTGCCAGGCGAGCAAGAAGCGCGTAGTTATGGGAGAGATTCTTACCGAAACCGAAGCCGGGGTCGAGTACCAATTTATCCTTTGTAATACCTGCTTTCTCACACCTTGCTATCTGCTCGTGGAAATAACGGTCAACGTCGGCAAACACATCGGCATATTTCGGTGCATCCTGCATGGTCTTCGGATCGCCCTGCATATGCATCAGGCAGACCGGCAGACCGGTTTCCGCCGCTGCCTCCAGCGCGCCAGGCTCGCTCAGGGATCGGATGTCGTTAATCAGATGCGCGCCTACGCGGGCAATCTCCCGAATAACCTCCGGCTTAGAGGTATCTACCGAGATCCACACCTCAAAACGCTGCGCCAGCGCCTCTACCACCGGCACTACGCGGGAGAGCTCTTCATCAACGCTCACCTCAGCCGCGCCCGGCCGGGTTGACTCGCCGCCGACGTCGATAATGGTGGCCCCGGCGTTAATCATCAGGTTGGCATGTTTAACCGCGTCGATCAGCGTATTGTGCGCACCGCCGTCAGAAAAGGAGTCGGGGGTAACGTTGAGGATCCCCATAACGTGCGGATGAGAGAGATCGAGCGTGGTTCCCTGAGCGAAGAGTTTCATAAAGCATCCCTTGTACTGTGTGGGTGATAGATAAGAAAAAACCCCGGAGCACACCCCGGGGTTTTAAATAGTGCTAACGCAGATACCGCATGAGCGTATTTGTCGCCAAACTGCTCAGCGCCAAACCAGACTTACATCGTGTTGCCTGGATTGGGCGTACGCGGTTCATCAACCGGACGCGGCGCACGCGGCGTGCCATTACTGTCAGAACTGTTTGAGCCAGGATCTTCCCAGCCCGCTGGCGGACGCACATCGCGACGGGCCATCAGGTCATCAATCTGCGGAGCGTCGATGGTCTCATACTTCATGAGCGCATCTTTCATTGAATGCAGGATGTCCATGTTATCGTTCAGGATCTGGCGAGCGCGGTTGTAGTTACGCTCAATCAGCAGCTTCACTTCCTGGTCGATAATACGTGCCGTTTCATCGGACATGTGTTTCGCTTTCGCCACGCTGCGGCCCAGGAACACCTCACCCTCTTCCTCTGCATACAGCAGCGGACCGAGTTTGTCAGAGAAGCCCCACTGAGTCACCATGTTACGTGCCAGGTTAGTCGCCACTTTAATGTCGTTGGACGCCCCGGTAGAAACATGTTCCACGCCGTAGATGATCTCTTCTGCCAGACGACCGCCGTACAGCGTGGAGATCTGGCTTTCCAGTTTCTGACGGCTGGCGCTAATCGCATCGCCTTCAGGCAGGAAGAAGGTCACACCCAGCGCACGGCCGCGCGGAATAATCGTCACTTTGTGTACCGGATCGTGTTCTGGTACCAGGCGACCGATGATCGCGTGGCCCGCTTCGTGATACGCGGTCGACTCTTTCTGCGCTTCGGTCATCACCATGGAGCGACGTTCCGCACCCATCATGATCTTGTCTTTCGCTTTCTCAAACTCAACCATAGAGACAACGCGTTTGTTGCCGCGGGCAGCAAACAGTGCCGCTTCGTTGACCAGGTTAGCGAGATCCGCACCGGAGAAGCCTGGGGTACCGCGAGCAATGATTGCCGCATCGATATCCGGCGCCAGCGGTACGCGGCGCATGTGCACCTTCAGGATCTGCTCACGGCCACGCACGTCTGGCAGACCGACCACAACCTGACGGTCGAAACGGCCTGGACGCAGCAGCGCCGGGTCAAGCACGTCCGGACGGTTCGTCGCGGCGATCACGATAATGCCTTCGTTGCCTTCAAAGCCATCCATCTCAACCAGCATCTGGTTCAGGGTCTGCTCACGTTCATCATGACCACCGCCCAGGCCTGCGCCACGCTGGCGGCCCACGGCGTCGATCTCATCGATAAAGATGATGCACGGTGCCGCTTTCTTGGCCTGTTCGAACATGTCACGCACACGAGATGCACCGACACCTACGAACATTTCCACGAAGTCAGAACCGGAAATGGTAAAGAAGGGAACCTTCGCTTCACCGGCAATCGCTTTTGCCAGCAGGGTTTTACCGGTACCTGGAGGGCCGACCATTAAGACGCCTTTCGGGATCTTACCGCCCAGCTTCTGGAAGCGGCTCGGTTCACGCAGGTATTCAACCAGCTCACCCACCTCTTCTTTGGCTTCGTCGCAGCCGGCAACGTCAGCAAAGGTAGTTTTGATCTGATCTTCGGTCAGCATACGCGCCTTGCTCTTGCCGAACGACATGGCACCTTTGCCACCGCCGCCCTGCATCTGGCGCATAAAGAATATCCAGACGCCGATTAACAGCAGCATCGGGAACCACGAAATGAAGATTGAAGCCAGCAGGCTTGGCTCTTCCGGCGGCTCGCCAACTACTTTGACGTTTTTCGTCAGCAGGTTATCAAGCAGTTTCGGATCGTTAACCGGGATGTAAGTCGTGTAACGGTTACTATCTTTCTTGGTAACGTTGATCTCACGTCCGTTGATACGCGCTTCGCGAACCTGGTCCTGATTGACCTCTTGCAGGAAGGTAGAGTAATCCACCTTACGCCCGTTCGACTCGCTGGGCCCAAAGCTCTGGAATACTGACATCAGCACAACGGCAATGACCAGCCAGAGTATTAGGTTTTTCGCCATGTCACTCAAGGGATTAACCTCATATTACAACTGTGTTAAAAACAGCGTCAGGATACTCGGTATCCCGTCTCCTTCAAACCTGGGTTTGATATCAACGGTTTATCATTTTCGCCCGGTCGCTACAATGTACACTTCACGTGAACGCGCACGCGAAGAGTCAGGTTTACGCACTTTTACCTTCGTAAACAGAGAGCGAATTTCTCTAAGATACTCATCAAAACCTTCGCCCTGAAACACCTTCACAACAAAATTTCCGCCCGGTGCGAGAACGTCGCGGCACATCTGCAGCGCCAGCTCCACCAGATACATAGCGCGGGGGATATCCACTGCCGGTGTTCCGCTCATGTTGGGGGCCATGTCGGACATGACCACCTGAACTTTTTCGTCGCCGACGCGTTCCAACAGCGCCTTAACCACTAATTCATCACGAAAATCGCCCTGAAGGAAGTCGACACCAACGATGGGATCCATAGGAAGAAGATCGCATGCGATGATCCGCCCTTTGCCACCGATCTGCGTGACCACATACTGTGACCAGCCACCCGGCGCAGCGCCCAGATCGACAACCGTCATGCCTGGCTTAAAAAGCTTGTCACTTTGCTGTATTTCATCAAGTTTAAACCAGGCGCGGGAACGTAACCCTTTTTTCTGCGCCTGCTGCACATATTTATCGCTAAAGTGTTCCTGAAGCCAGCGGCTTGAGCTGGCAGAACGCTTTTTACCTGTCATCTCTATTTCCAACGTTGTTCATCGTGAGTAGCAGGCTATCAACTATCAGCACAGCCGATTTGGCGATACACTGGAGATGGCGGTAGAATGAACCGTTTTCAATCCCAACGTAAGCAAAAATATACGATGAATCTGAGTACTAAACAAAAACAGCACCTTAAAGGTCTGGCACATCCGCTCAAGCCGGTAGTTATGCTTGGCAACAATGGTTTGACCGAAGGGGTACTGGCCGAGATTGAACAAGCGCTAGAGCACCATGAGCTTATCAAGGTCAAGATCGCTACCGAAGACCGCGAAACTAAGACGCTGATCGTGGAAGCGATTGTTCGTGAAACCGGCGCCTCTAACGTACAGGTCATCGGTAAAACGCTGGTGCTGTACCGCCCATCGAAGGAGCGTAAAATTTCGCTGCCACGCTAAGAATATCCTGGATAGAACACAAAATCTGTGTAAAACGAGGGGTTTTCCGCAAGCTGACAAGCAAAATGCCACGCTCTTGACGTTGTTAAAAGGCCGCTATGCGGCCTTTTTCTTATCTTTACATTACGTCAACATATTACAGGTTGGTGCGTAATTAAAGATATTCTACCTTGAGGATCTCATACTCCACTTCGCCACCCGGGGTGCGGATAACGACGACATCATCCTGCTCTTTCCCTACCAGTCCGCGTGCGATCGGTGAATTTACGGAGATCAGATTCTGCTTAAAATCCGCCTCATCATCACCCACGATGCGGTAGGTCTGCTCTTCATCGTTATCGAGATTCAGCACGGTAACGGTTGAACCAAAAATCACGCGGCCATTGTTAGGCATTTTTGTGATGTCGATCACCTGTGCATTGGAGAGCTTGGCCTCAATGTCTTTGATACGACCTTCACAGAACCCCTGCTGCTCGCGGGCAGCATGGTACTCCGCATTCTCTTTCAGGTCGCCGTGCTCGCGGGCATCGGCAATCGCAGCGATGATTTCAGGACGACGCACGGATTTCAGAAAATCCAGCTCTTCGCGTAATTTTTCAGCACCACGTAAGGTCATCGGAATAGCTTGCATTGTTATACCTCTTAAACATTCCTGTAGGGAGCGGTGGCCCCGCCCCGGTAGCTTTGCCCCTGCATACCGCGCAAAAGAAGGGGTCAAAAAGCAAAAAGAAAACCGACCCGGAGACAAAGCTCCAGGTCAGCAGCAATTTTTCAATTTGATACGCATTTTACCCGGAAGTTCCTTATGGGTCATCGTTTACTTTCCGGTGCGATGCACCGTAGTATGACGGCCTGTTTCCAGGTTTCTAGCGCGAGATTATGCGATTTTCCAGATATGTCATCGGATTGACCACCAGTATAGCGTTGAATGTGCAGGCCGCGAACGTTGATGAGTACATTAACCAGCTTCCTGCTGGCGCAAACCTCGCCCTGATGGTGCAGAAGGTAGGCGCTCAGGCTCCTGATATTGATTACCACAGTCAGCAGATGGCCCTGCCCGCCAGTACCCAAAAGGTGATCACCGCGCTGGCCGCCCTGCTGCAGCTAGGGCCAGATTTCCGTTTTACCACCACGCTTGAGAGTAAAGGCAGCGTTGCGAACGGGGTGCTAAAAGGGGACTTAGTAGCGCGATTTGGCGGCGATCCGACGCTAAAGCGACAGGATATCCGCAATATGGTGGCAGTGCTGAAAAAAGCCGGCGTCCAGCAGATTGAGGGCAATGTGCTGATCGACACCTCGGTGTTTGCCAGCCACGATAAAGCTCCCGGCTGGCCGTGGAATGACATGACCCAGTGCTTCAGTGCGCCCCCCGCCGCCGCGATTATCGATCGTAACTGCTTCTCGGTGTCGCTCTATAGCGCCCAGAAAGCGAACGATCTGGCGTTTATCCGCATCGCCTCCTACTACCCTGTTACCATGTTCAGCCAGGTGCGTACGCTGGCGAAAGGCTCTCCTGATGCCCAGTACTGCGAACTGGACGTCGTCCCGGGCGATCTTAACCGCTTTACGCTCACCGGCTGCCTGACCCAGCGCGCCGATCCGCTGCCGCTGGCCTTTGCGATACAGGACGGGGCGAGCTACGCCGGGGCGGTGCTGAAGGACGAGCTTAAACAGGCTGGTATAACCTATAGCGGGACGCTGCTGCGCCAGACGCTGGTTAACGAGCCGGGAACGGTGATTGCCAGCAAGCAGTCCGCGCCGCTGCACGATCTCTTGAAAATTATGCTGAAAAAGTCGGACAACATGATCGCCGATACCGTGTTTCGCACCATCGGCCATGCGCGCTTTGGCGTGCCGGGGACGTGGCGTGCGGGAGCGGATGCCGTGCGGCAGATCCTGCGCCAGCAGGCGGGCGTTGAGCTGGGTAACAGCATTGTGGTGGATGGCTCCGGCCTGTCGCGCCATAACCTGATCTCCCCTGCCACCATGATGCAGGTGCTGCAATATATCGCCCAGCATGATACCGAGCTGAACTTCATCTCGATGCTGCCGCTGGCAGGCTATGACGGCTCGTTACAGTACCGTGCCGGTCTGCATGCGGCAGGCGTAGACGGTAAGGTGTCGGCGAAGACAGGCTCCCTGCAGGGGGTGTATAACCTGGCGGGCTTTATTACCACCGCCAGCGGCCAGCGTATGGCCTTTGTGCAGTATCTCTCCGGCTATGCGGTAGAGCCTGCCGACCAGCGCAACCGTCGTATCCCGCTGGTGCGTTTTGAGAGCCGGTTGTACAAAGACGTTTACCAGAATAATTAATTCGGCTACGTGCACAAACAAAAACCCCGGCTTATGGCCGGGGTTTTTCGTTTTTACTGCATTAACGCTTGTAGATGAACTCTATACCTTCGTCGTCCTCTTCATCCCAGTCGTCATCTTCATCGTCCTCTTCCACTTCAGCATCTTCAAGCTGCTGGCGGTGGTAGTCATCCCACATGAATTCGACTTTTTCAGGCTGCTTCGCCTCTTCAGCCTGAACCAGCGGGTTCTCGATGATGAAGGTCATGACGTCCCAGCAGAGGTCTTTTACGCCCTGCTGGCTGGCCGCAGAGATAAGATAGTGCTTATCTTCCCAGCCCAGCGCTTTCGCAATCGCCGCGGCCTTCTCTTCGGCCTCAGCTTTATCCATCAGGTCGATCTTGTTGAAGACCAGCCAGCGTGGCTTAGCGGCCAGCTTCTCGCTGTACTTCTCCAGCTCGCCGGTGATGATGCGCGCGTTCTCAACCGGATCGGAACCGTCGATCGGATCGATGTCGATCAGGTGCAGCAGGACACGACAGCGCTCAAGGTGTTTCAGGAAGCGAATACCCAGCCCTGCACCCTCTGCCGCGCCTTCAATCAGGCCCGGAATGTCGGCAACCACAAAGCTCTTTTCGGTATCCATACGCACTACACCGAGGCTTGGCACCAGGGTGGTAAACGGATAGTCCGCCACCTTCGGCTTCGCTGCGGAGACGGCGCGGATGAACGTCGATTTACCGGCGTTAGGCATGCCCAGCATTCCGACGTCGGCCAGCAGCATCAGCTCCAGCTGCAGATCGCGCTTATCGCCCGGCGTACCCATGGTTTTCTGTCGCGGCGTACGGTTAACAGAGGATTTAAAGCGCGTGTTACCCAGGCCGTGCCAGCCGCCTTTAGCGACCATCAGACGCTGACCGTGTTTGGTCATATCGCCCATGGTCTCGCCCGTACCCTGGTCAATAATGCGCGTTCCTACCGGTACCTTAACGGTGACATCTTTACCGCGCTTGCCGGTACAGTCACGGCTCTGGCCGTTCTGCCCACGCTCGGCGCGGAAAGACTTCTCAAAGCGGTAGTCGATCAGGGTGTTGAGGTTCTCGTCCGCTTCCAGCCAGACATCGCCACCGTCACCACCGTCGCCGCCGTCAGGGCCGCCGCGTGGAATATATTTTTCACGACGAAAGCTTACGCAGCCGTTACCGCCGTCACCTGCCACGACCAGAATCGTAGCTTCATCAACAAACTTCATTTTACTCTCCGTTACTCATTCGCCTGAGCGGGGTAAAGTGACAATCACTTCACGCTTGCGCCAGCGTCCCCAGAGGCGGTGGCCTATGGCGGAATACATAGCGCCCGCAACCACGACAAACGCACCGAGATAACCTAAAAGGTTTAACATCGGTCTGGCGAAAACATCAGGCCAGGCCTGTGATAATAAATCTGAAAACAACAGCGTAAACAGCGGGGTCAGCGTGATTAACGCGCTCACCTGCGCCGCCTGCCAGCGCGCCATCGCCTCGACGAGTGCGCCATAGCCTACCAGCGTATTAAGGCCGCAGAAGATCAGACAGGCCAGCTGCCAGTGGCTAAGCCGGGCTATCGTGGCAGGCTCTGCCAACGGCAGCAACGCTATTGTGCATAAAGTGTACAGCAAAAAGAGGATCTGCTGCGAGGCCAGGCGGCGTAATAATACCTTTTGCGCGACCCCGTAGCTCACCCAGACAGCGGCGGCGCTAACGCCGAAAATCACACCCCAGGTGTAATCAGTGAGTCTGGTGAAGATCTCAATCAGGCTGGTGTTGAAAAACATCACCAGCCCGCAAAGCAGCATGACGGCCCCAATGATCTGGGTGCCGCGCATTTTCTCCTTCAGGATAAACACGCTAGCCATCATCATGCCCACCGGTGAGAGCTGTCCAATCACCTGTGATGCCGTCGGGGTTAAATATTGTAGAGAAGAGCTGAAGAGAATGAAATTCCCGAACAGGCCCCCGGTAGCAATAGCCAGCAACACCAGCCAGCGGCGTTGACGGAAAATGCGCATCGGCGGCAGTTTGCCCTTGATGGCCAGAATCGAGCCGAGGCCTATCGCGGCCATTAAAAAGCGATAGAACACGATTGTAGGCGGTTCCATCACCTCCAGCACCTGCTTCATAGCAATGGGCAATGCGCCCCAGCACATGGCTGTCGTTAGCGCTAAAAGGATCCCAATGCCTGCCTGCTGCTTCATTGCCCGTATTCCCTACAAGAGATTTTCCGGACGTCGAATGTAAAAAGCCCCGCAACGTGTTGCGGGGCTTTCATCCGTTACCGGGACGCGAAAAACTTATTCAGCAACGATGCTGATGAACTTACGGTTTTTCGGGCCTTTAACTTCGAACTTAACTTTACCGTCAGTCAAAGCGAACAGAGTGTGGTCACGGCCGCAACCAACGTTAGAGCCAGCGTGGAACTTAGTACCACGTTGACGAACGATGATGCTACCTGCCAGTACTGCTTCTCCGCCAAAGCGTTTTACGCCCAGACGTTTAGCTTCTGAATCGCGACCGTTACGAGTTGAGCCGCCAGCCTTTTTGTGTGCCATTTAAATCTGCTCCCCTAGTCTTAAGCGCTGATGCCAGTGATTTTAACATCAGTGAACCACTGACGATGGCCTTGCTGCTTACGATAGTGTTTACGACGACGAAACTTAACGATTTTAACTTTCTCGCCACGACCGTGAGCAACAACTTCAGCTTTGATAACGCCGCCATCAACGAAAGGAACGCCGATTTTGACTTCTTCACCGTTTGCGACCATCAGAACTTCAGCGAACTCAATAGTTTCGCCAGTTGCGATGTCCAGCTTTTCCAGGCGAATGGTCTGACCTTCGCTTACTCGGTGTTGTTTACCACCACTTTGGAAAACCGCGTACATAAAAAACTCCGCTTCCGCGCACATCTTTCGAGTGATTCAGAGTGCGCTATAAATATTCACAATAGGGCGCGAATATTACGCAAAACGTGAGGCTTTGACAAGAGCGATCGTCAACAGACGAAGAAAAAAAACACAACGTGTATGGTAACGTTTATCTGGCGCGTTTTTTCAGTACAATCAACGATACTATAGCTAACCCGTAACCCTTTGTTATCCCATTTTGACAGGTGATAAACAGGACTTTAAGCCCGGCTTTTGCGATGAATTTAGAAAAAATCAATGAGTTAACCGCGCAAGATATGGCGGGTGTCAATGCGACAATACTGCAACAGCTCGACTCGGACGTACAGCTGATCAACCAGCTGGGGTATTACATTGTCAGCGGCGGCGGCAAACGTATCCGTCCGATGATCGCCGTGCTGGCCGCACGCGCTGTAGGCTATGAGGGACATGATCACGTTACTATTGCGGCGCTAATTGAATTTATTCATACCGCAACGCTGCTGCATGACGACGTGGTGGATGAATCCGATATGCGCCGGGGCAAAGCCACCGCTAACGCCGCGTTTGGCAACGCAGCCAGCGTGCTGGTGGGGGATTTTATCTATACCCGCTCCTTCCAGATGATGACCAGCCTCGGCTCGCTCAAGGTGCTGGCGGTGATGTCGGAAGCGGTAAACGTGATCGCTGAAGGTGAAGTGCTTCAGCTGATGAACGTGAACGACCCGAATATTACCGAAGAGAACTATATGCGGGTTATCTACAGCAAAACGGCTCGTCTGTTCGAGGCGGCTGCCCAGTGCTCAGGCATTTTGGCAGGCTGTAGCGAAGCACAGGAGAAGGGGCTGCAGGATTACGGCCGCTATCTCGGTACCGCCTTCCAGCTTATCGACGACCTGCTGGACTACAGCGCCGATGGCGAGACGCTGGGTAAAAACGTGGGCGACGATCTCAACGAAGGCAAACCTACCCTGCCGCTGCTGCATGCCATGCGTCACGGTACGCCCGAGCAGGCGCAGATGATCCGTGAAGCCATTGAGCAGGGCAACGGCCGCCACCTGTTAACCCCGGTACTGGAGGCGATGGCTGCCTGCGGTTCGCTGGAGTGGACGCGGCAGCGGGCGGAAGAGGAGGCAGATAAAGCTATTGCCGCGCTTCAGGTCTTACCGGACTCCCCCTGGCGTGACGCGCTGATTGGCCTGGCGCATATCGCCGTGCAGCGCGATCGCTGATCCCTACACTCCCGCGTGACCGCGCGGGAATATTCCAAAAAATTCCAATAACCGAATCCTACCAAGTTCAGTAACACCGTGGGATTATTCCTGGCAAATTCCTAAATCGCACTCTTTTATAAGAACTTATTAGAGCTTCAGCTCCCTTAGCGATATGATAGTCCCGCGCACCGTTTTAGCGCAGTGCTTATCGCAATTACAGGGAGGAAAAATGGAACAGAAACTGATTGACTGGCACCCAGCCGATATCATTGCCGCGCTACGTAAGAAAGGGACCTCAATGGCGGCAGAGTCACGCAGAAATGGTCTCAGCTCATCGACGCTGGCTAACGTACTGACGCGGCCGTGGCCGAAGGGGGAGATGATCATCGCCAGGGCGATTGAGACGGATCCGTGGGTCATCTGGCCGTCGCGCTACCACAATCCGATTACTCATGAGTTTATCGATCGTTCGAAGCTGATCAGAAAGAGAGAGAGGAAACAGTCCAAAGCATAAATTTCGTTAATCCGGCAAGCCAACCCCCTTCTCCTTCCGGTAAGGGGGCTGCCTTCCATTAAGCCTTACTCGCCTTTTACGCGTTCGATGTTCGCGCCCAGCGCCCGCAGCTTGTTCTCAATAGTTTCATACCCACGATCGATATGATAAATACGCTCAACGATGGTGGTTCCTTCTGCAATACAGCCCGCCAGCACCAGGCTTGCAGACGCACGCAGATCGGTTGCCATCACCTGGGCACCGGAGAGTTTCTCCACGCCGTGACAGATAGCGGTGTTGCTCTCAATCTCCGCGTGTGCACCCATGCGGATTAGCTCCGGAATGTGCATAAAGCGGTTTTCGAAGATGGTTTCCGTCACGACGCCGGTTCCTTCTGCCACCAGGTTCAGCAGCGTAAACTGCGCCTGCATGTCGGTCGGGAATGCCGGGTGTGGCGCGGTGCGCACGTTAACCGCCTTCGGACGCTTGCCGTGCATATCCAGGCTGATCCAGTCTTCGCCGAGCTCAATATCCGCGCCCGCTTCACGCAGCTTGGCCAGCACCGCATCCAGGGTATCAGGCTGAGCTTTATGGCAGACGATTTTACCGCCGGAGATGGCCGCAGCAACAAGGAAGGTCCCGGTTTCGATACGGTCAGGCAGCACGCTGTAGACACCGCCACCCAGGCGCTCAACGCCCTCAATGGTGATGCTGTCCGTACCCATGCCGGTGATCTTCGCCCCCAGGGTGTTGAGGAAGTTTGCCGTATCGACAATCTCCGGCTCGCGGGCGGCGTTTTCGATAATCGTGGTGCCTTCGGCCAGTGTCGCCGCCGACATGATGGTCACAGTCGCGCCAACGCTGACCTTATCCATCACGATATGCGCCCCTTTCAGGCGACCGTTCACGGACGCTTTAACGTAGCCCTCTTCCAGCTTGATCTCTGCACCCAGCTGCTCAAGGCCGCTAATATGCAGGTCTACTGGACGCGCGCCGATAGCGCAGCCGCCCGGCAGGGAGACTTCGCCTTTGCCAAAACGTGCCACCAGCGGACCCAGAGCCCAGATTGAGGCGCGCATGGTCTTTACCAGTTCGTAGGGGGCGCGATAGATATTAACCGCACTGCCGTCCATCCAGACGGAACCGTTGCGCTCGACCTTCATGCCAAGCTGGCTCAGCAGCTTCATGGTGGTATCGATATCTTTCAGCTTCGGAACGTTACGAATTTCCACGGGCTCTTCTGCCAGCAGGGCGGCAAAAAGAATGGGCAGCGCTGCGTTTTTCGCTCCTGAAATTGTCACTTCGCCCTGAAGCCGGGTCGGCCCCTGTACACGAAACTTATCCATTCATCTCTTCTCTGTTAAGAATTCATACGTACTGTCGGTCAATGACCGCCAGCTCAAAAACCATTAAGTTTGCGGTCGCGCGCCCACTCAGCGGGCGTATAGGCTTTAATCGACAGGGCATGGATGCGGTTGTCCGCAATGTACTCCATCAGCGGCGCATAGACGGCCTGCTGCTTCTTCACGCGACTCATGTCGGCAAAAATTTCACCCACCGCAATAACCTGAAAGTGACTGCCATCGCCGCTAACGTGGGCTTCCTGCAGGGAGAGTGCGTTCATCAGCACGGTCTGGATTTCATGATTTTCCATGGGCTTTAATTCATCTGGTAGTGAAAACAGTCCAACATCTTAGAGGAAAGTGGCGCTGTCTTAAATAAGCAAAAAGCCTCGCTTATCAATCAAGCGAGGCTATGAGTAGTAACGTACTGAAAATATTAGTGTGGCAGCGCATCGGCGGGCAGGTTATAGAGCTGCGCCAGGGTCCGGACCTTATCGCTGACGCCCTCAAGCACGACCTCGCGCCCCTGTTTGCGGGCAAAGGCCACCAGGTGAACCAGCAGGGCCACACCGGCGGTGTCGACGCGGGCTACCCCGGTCAGGTCAATGACGTCAACGCCGTTCAGCGCCTGCGCCCTCGCCTCCCACAGCGCGTTCAGCACGTCCTGATCCAGCTCTCCATGGAGAGCCAGCCGCTCGCCATCGCGCGTCCAGCGTAGCTGGTCAGCCATTATTTCTTCTCGTCCAGGGTGATTTTCTGCTGGGAGATCGATTTCAGCTGTGCGGTCAGACCGTCAATGCCTTTGGTACGCAGCAGGTCGCTCCACTCGTTCTGTTTTGTGGTGATCATGCTGATGCCTTCGGCAATCATGTCATAGGCCTGCCAGTTGCCGGTCTGGCTGTTCTTACGCCACTGGAAGTCGAGGCGCACCGGCGGACGACCGTTTGGATCGTTAATGGTGACGCGGATCGGCACGATAGAGGCATTACCCAGCGGCTTCTCCGGGGCAATCTGGTAGGTCTGGCCGTTATACATCGCCAGTGCCTGGCCATAGGCCTGCTTGAGGTACTCACGGAAGGCGGCAAAGTAGGCATCACGCTGGGCTGGAGTCGCTTCTTTGTAGTAGCGGCCCAGCACCAGTGCACCCGCGTATTTCACCTGCACGTAGGGCAGCAGCTCTTGATCAACCACCTCACGCAGGTAGTCAGGGTTAGCGCGGATTTTCGGCTGTTCGGTTTTAAGGCGATCGAAGGTCTTTTTCGCCGCTTCCTGCATCAGCGTGTACGGGTTGCTCTGATCGGCGGCGGTAGCTGCCGTCAGCGGAGCAATAGCCAGTACGGCAATCATTAACAGTCGTTTAAACATGCGTCACTTCTCCTTATGGATTCGTCGGGGTGGCGGACGGTGCAACGTCAGTATCAGCAGCGCCCGGCGCTGGCGCATCACCTGAACTCTTATTGTCGCTACCTTTGCTGTTGTAAAGGAATTGTCCGATCAAGTCCTCAAGTACCATTGCGGACTTGGTATCCTGAATGGTGCTGCCGTCTTTAAGCATAGAACTTCCCAGCTCGGGATCGTCAAAACCGACGTTAAGCGCCAGATATTGTTCCCCCAGCAGGCCCGAGGTACGAATAGCCAGCGAGCTGGTATCGGGGATCTGGTTATAACGCTCTTCGATATCCAGCGACACGCGCGGCAGGTAGGTTTTCGGATCGAGTTCGATATCAGCCACGCGCCCAACCACGACGCCGCCAATACGCACCGGCGAGTGGATCTTCACGCCGCCAATGTTGTCGAAAGTAGCGGTGATCCGGTAGGTTGGCTCAGTCCGCATAGAGGCGACGTCCGCCGCCTTCAGGCAGATAAAAAGCGCCGCCAGCAGGGCAATCAGAAGAAAAATACCCACCCAAATTTCTGTTTTTTTCGTTTGCATCTACTCAGTTCCCAAACATCAGAGCGGTGAGCACAAAATCGAGGCCGAGAATGGTCAACGATGAGTGCACAACGGTACGTGTGGTGGCCCGGCTGATCCCTGCCGACGTGGGGATCGCGTCATAACCATTAAACAGCGCGATCCAGGTAACAGTAATAGCGAACACCACGCTTTTGATCAGGCAGTTCACCAGATCGAGGCGCAGATCGACGGCGTTTTGCATCGCCGTCCAGAAGAAGCCGGAATCAATACCTTTCCAGTTTACGCCCACCAGCGAGCCGCCCCAGATGCCGACCGCGACAAACATAATGGTCAGCAGCGGCAGCGAGATCACCCCCGCCCAGAAGCGTGGCGCAATCACCCGGCGCAGCGGATCCACGGCCATCATCTCCATGCTGGAGAGCTGCTCGGTCGCCCGCATCAGACCGATTTCGGCCGTCAGCGCCGACCCGGCCCGCCCGGCAAACAGCAGCGCGGCAACCACCGGCCCCAGCTCACGCAGCAGCGACAGCGCCACCAGCATTCCGAGGCTGGTTTCGGCGCTGTAGGTGGTGAGCACCAGGTAGCCCTGAAGCCCAAGCACCATACCGATGAACACCCCGGAGACAAGGATGATGAGCATCGAGAGCACGCCCACATTATAGAGCTGGCGAACCAGCAGCGGGGCGTGCTTGCGAAACTCGGGCTTGCCGACCAGCGCATTGAATAACATCAACCCGGCGCGCCCGAACGTCGCGAGCGTTTTGATCCCGCGATGTCCAAGCGATGCCAGTGCATTTAACAGCATGAGTGGCTTAACTCCCTGTTCCTAGTAAATCATGAAGGTAGTCACCTGCCGGGTAGCGGAACGGCACCGGGCCATCCGCAATGCCGTCAAGGAACTGGCGTACCCGGGGATCGGCATTCTCCTGCAGTCCCTGCGCGCTGCCGTGGGCAACGATCTTTTTGTCGGCCACGATATAGGCGTAGTCGGCAATACTCAATACCTCGGGCACGTCGTGAGAGACGACAATGCAGGTGACGCCCAGCGCGCTGTTCAGCTCAGAGATAAGCTTGACCAGCACGCCCATAGTGATGGGATCCTGGCCAACAAAAGGCTCATCAAACATGATCAGGTCCGGCTCCAGGGCAATCGCCCGCGCCAGCGCCGCCCGTCGGGCCATGCCGCCGGAGAGCTCGGACGGCATCAGCTTTGCCGCGCCGCGCAGGCCAACGGCTTCCAGCTTCATCATCACCGTGCTTTTAAGCAGCGCAGGCGGCAGATGCGTGTGCTCACGCAGCGGATAGGCCACGTTGTCAAACACGGTCATGTCGGTGAACAGCGCCCCAGACTGGAACAGCATGCTCATACGCTTGCGCACGGTGTAGAGGCGGGTACGCGACATGGCCGGTACGTTTTCGCCGTCAAACAGGATCTCGCCGCCATCCGGCGGGATCTGCCCGCCGATCAGGCGCAGCAGCGTGGTTTTACCGATCCCTGACGGTCCCATGATCGCAGTGATCTTTCCCCGCGGCACCGTCAGTGAAATATTGTCGAAGATACACCGATTGCCACGGGAGAAGCTGACGCCACGGACATCGACTAAATTCGCCATCGTCTGGCTCATTTACTTTTCCTTCTGCCTTGTTAGGTGTAACCGGGACGCGTCATTACGCCTGGTCACGATATTTTTACAGAATATTGTGTGCATAGGTTAGCTAAAGCTGGCATTTGTTTTACTTTTAAGCCGCTTAAAGTCAAAATTAGGACTCGCTGTGTCTAACCGATCCTTTTCTCGCCTGCGATCGCTGACTGCGGACCGGCGATTATACCTGAAGAAAGGACTTTAGATGCTTTTAGCGATGGCGCTGTTAATTATTGGTTTACTTTTGGTGGTCTACAGTGCCGATCGTCTGGTGTTTGCCGCATCTATTCTCTGTCGGAGCGTCGGGATCCCGCCGCTGATCATCGGCATGACGGTGGTCACCATCGGCACCTCTCTACCTGAAATCATTGTCTCGATGGCCGCTTCCCTGCATGGGCAGATGGATCTGGCCATCGGCACGGCGCTGGGCTCCAACATTGTTAATATTCTGCTGATCCTCGGTCTGGCCGCCCTGTTCCATCCATTTACCGTACATTCTGATATTCTGCGCCGCGAAATCCCGCTAATGTTGATCGTTAGCGCGCTGGCTGGCGCAGTGTTGTACGATGGCCAGCTTAGCCGGGCGGAGGGTCTCTTTTTACTGCTGTTAGCCGTGCTCTGGCTGGTATTCATTGTTAAGATTGGCCGCCAGGGCAATGATAGCCTGACGCGGGAGCAGCTGGCAGAGCTGCCCCGTGAAGGCAGCCTGTCGGTAGCGTTTCTCTGGCTGGGGGTCGCGCTGATCGTCATGCCGATGGCAACCCGGATGGTGATTGATAACGCCACGGTGCTGGCTAACGTGCTGGGGATGAGCGAGCTGACCATCGGCCTGACGGTCATTGCCATTGGCACTAGCCTGCCGGAGCTGGCTACCGCTATCGCCGGCACACGCAAAGGCGAAGATGATATTGCCATCGGTAATATCATCGGCTCCAGCATTATTAATATCGCCATTGTGCTGGGCCTGCCCGCGCTGATTGTGCCCGGCTCCTTTAACCCGCTGGCCTTTACGCGTGACTTCGGCGTAATGCTGGCGGTCAGCGTTATCTTTGCCCTGCTGTGCTGGCGTCGGCAGCGCCAGACGGGCCGGGGTGCAGGGGCGCTGTTGATCGGCGGTTTTATCATATGGATGGCGATGCTCTACTGGCTATCGCCGTATATCACTGGATAATCGGAAACCTATTATGTCGCACATAGATTTGCCGCCGGGCTTTGACTTTCAACAGGCAGGCAGGGATGTACTGACCATTGAACGTGAAGGCCTGGCCGAGCTTGACCGCTATATCAACGAAGACTTTACCGAAGCCTGCGAAAAAATGTTCTACTGCGCCGGTAAAGTGGTGGTGATGGGCATGGGCAAATCTGGCCATATCGGGCGTAAAATGGCGGCGACCTTCGCCAGCACCGGCACGCCGTCGTTTTTTGTACATCCAGGCGAGGCCGCCCACGGCGATCTCGGCATGGTCGCTCCGCAGGATATCGTTATCGCGCTGTCAAACTCCGGCGAATCTAACGAGATCCTCGCGCTGATCCCGGTGCTGAAACGCTTGCAGGTGCCGTTGATCTGCGTCACCAGCCGTCCGGAGAGCAGCATGGCGCGAGCGGCGGATATTCATCTGTGCGTCAAAGTGCCTCGTGAAGCCTGTCCGCTGGGGCTGGCCCCTACGTCCAGCACCACGGCGGCGCTGGTCATGGGCGACGCGTTGGCGGTAGCGCTATTGAAGGCACGCGGCTTTACTGCAGAGGACTTTGCCCTCTCCCACCCCGGCGGCGCGCTGGGACGCAAGCTACTGCTGCGGGTAAACGATATTATGCACACCGGGGATGAGATCCCCCACGTCAGCAAAGAGGCCTCCCTGCGCGACGCGCTGCTGGAGATCACCCGCAAAAACCTGGGCATGACGGTGGTGTGCGACGACCTGATGAAGATCGAAGGCATCTTCACCGATGGCGACCTGCGCCGCGTGTTTGATATGGGCGCGGACGTAAGGAATTTAGGTATCGCAGACGTAATGACCCCCGGCGGCATTCGCGTTCGCGCAGGCACGCTGGCGGTTGACGTCCTGAACCTGATGCAGTCCCGGCATATTACGGCGGTGATGGTTGCCGATGGCGACCAGCTGCTGGGTGTGGTACATATGCACGATCTGCTGCGCGCAGGCGTAGTGTAAAAAGGATAAGAGAATGAGTAATGCTGGTGCGTCACTGGCGACCTGCTACGGGCCGGTCAGTACGCAAGTGATAGCAAAGGCGGAGAAGATCCGCCTGCTGATCCTGGACGTCGACGGCGTAATGTCTGACGGCCTGATTTTTATGGGTAATAATGGTGAAGAGCTGAAAGCGTTCAACGTGCGCGACGGCTACGGCATCCGCTGCGCGTTGACCTCAGGCATTGAGGTGGCCATCATTACCGGCCGCAAGGCCAAGCTGCTGGAAGACCGCTGCGCTACGCTGGGGATCACGCATCTTTATCAGGGGCAGTCAGACAAGCTGATCGCCTACCGGGAGCTGCTCGCTACCCTCGCCGTCAGCGCCGATGAGGTCGCCTACGTGGGTGACGACCTGATCGACTGGCCGGTGATGGCGGAAGTCGGTTTAAGCGTGGCCGTGGCCGATGCACACCCGCTACTGCTGCCGCGTGCGGACTACGTTACGCATATTCAGGGTGGACGCGGCGCGGTGCGTGAAGTCTGCGATCTGCTGCTGCTGGCACAGGGCAAACTGGAAGAGGCCAAAGGGCAATCGATATGAGTAAAACCAGACGTTGGGTTATCATTCTGCTATCGCTGGCGGTGCTGGTATTGATTGGCGTCAACCTCACCGATCGGGATGACGACAGCGAAGTCGTGATCAACAATAGTGAGCCGACCTACCGCAGCGAGCACACCGATACCGTGGTCTACAGCCCGGAAGGGGCGTTGAACTATCGCCTGATCGCACAGCACGTGGAGTACTTCTCTGACCAGGCAGTCTCCTGGTTTACGCAACCGGTATTAACGACCTTTGACGAAAATAAAGTGCCCACCTGGTCGATTAGGTCAGATAAAGCCAAACTGACTGATGACCGTATGCTGTATCTTTATGGACATGTTGAGGTCAATGCCCTGACAGCAGAGTCCCAACTGCGGAAAATCACGACGGATAACGCGCAGATTAACCTGATTACTCAGGATGTTACCTCGAACGATCTGGTCACGTTATACGGTACAACATTTAATTCCAGCGGCCTGAAAATGCGCGGCAACTTACGCAGCCAAAACGCCGAGCTGATTGAAAAGGTTAGAACCTCCTATGAAATTCAAAATAAACAAACTCAGCCTTAATCTTGCGCTTGCCAGCGTACTTCTGGCCGCGTCTGTCCCGGCGCTGGCGGTGACCGGCGATACCGATCAGCCGATCCATATTGAATCTGACCAGCAGTCTCTGGATATGCAGGGCAACGTGGTCACCTTCACCGGCAACGTGGTGGTGACCCAGGGCACGATTAAGATCAATGCCGATAAAGTGGTCGTTACCCGTCCGGGCGGCCAGGAAGGCAAAGAGATCATTGACGGCTACGGTAACCCGGCCACCTTCTATCAGATGCAGGATAACGGCAAGCCGGTGCAGGGCCATGCGGGTCAGCTGCACTACGAGCTGCAAAATGACTTCGTGGTGCTGACCGGCAACGCCTTCCTTGAGCAGCAGGACAGCAATATCACCGGCGACAAAATTACCTATCTGGTCAAAGAGCAAAAAATGCAGGCGTTTAGCGAAAAAGGCAAGCGCGTGACCACCGTCCTGGTTCCGTCTCAGCTGCAGGACAAAGGCAATAAACCGGCACCGGCCCAGAAGAAGAGTAACTAATTCGTTATGGCAACGTTAACTGCAAAAAATCTTGCTAAAGCCTATAAAGGCCGCCGCGTGGTCGAGGATGTGAGCCTGACCGTTAAATCCGGCGAAATTGTGGGCCTGCTTGGCCCTAACGGGGCGGGTAAAACCACCACGTTTTACATGGTCGTTGGCATTGTCTCCCGCGACGCGGGTAACATCATTATTGATGACGAAGATATCAGCCTGCTGCCGTTGCACGCCCGCGCGCGCCGCGGTATCGGCTATCTGCCGCAGGAGGCCTCTATTTTCCGCCGCCTGAGCGTGTACGATAACCTGATGGCGGTGCTGCAAATTCGTGACGATCTCTCCTCAGAGCAGCGTGAAGATCGCGCCAATGAGCTGATGGAAGAGTTTCACATCGAACACCTGCGCGACAGCCTCGGCCAGGCCCTCTCCGGCGGTGAGCGCCGCCGCGTTGAGATCGCCCGTGCGCTGGCAGCAAATCCTAAATTTATCCTGCTGGATGAACCCTTTGCCGGCGTTGACCCCATCTCCGTTATCGACATTAAGCGCATTATTGAGCACCTGCGCGACAGCGGGCTCGGCGTGCTGATCACCGACCACAACGTGCGCGAGACGCTGGCCGTGTGCGAACGCGCCTACATCGTCAGCCAGGGGCATCTGATTGCCCACGGCACGCCGCAGCAAATCCTTGAAGACGAACAGGTTAAACGCGTATATCTTGGGGAAGACTTCAGACTCTGATAGGGTTAATGACGGTAATGTTTTAGCGGGAGAGAAGTGCTCTGAACATGAAGCAAGGTTTGCAACTGCGGCTAAGCCAACAGCTCGCCATGACGCCCCAACTGCAACAGGCTATTCGTCTGTTGCAGCTCTCGACGCTGGAACTTCAGCAAGAACTTCAGCAGGCGCTGGATAGTAACCCGCTGCTGGAGCAAACCGATCTTCACGATGAGATAGACGCCCAGCAGACCCAGGACACCGAAACATTAGACTCCGCCGACGCCCTTGAGCAGAAAGATATGCCCGAGGAGCTGCCGCTGGATGCCAGCTGGGATGAGATCTACACTGCCGGTACGCCGTCGGGCAATGGCGTAGACTACCAGGACGACGAGCTTCCCGTCTACCAGGGCGAGACCACCCAGTCACTTCAGGACTACCTGATGTGGCAGGTGGAGCTGACCCCCTTCTCTGATACCGATCGCGCTATTGCCACCTCCATTGTCGATGCAGTGGATGAAACGGGCTACCTGACCGTCTCGCTGGAGGATATCCTCGACAGTATGGGCGACAGCAACGTTGGCCTGGACGAGGTGGAAGCGGTGCTGAAACGCGTCCAGCGTTTCGATCCGGTGGGCGTAGCGGCAAGAGACCTGCGCGACTGCCTGCTGATTCAGCTCTCCCAGTTCGCCAGCGATACGCCGTGGCGGGCCGAAGCCAAACTGATCATCAGCGATCACCTCGATCTGCTGGCAAACCACGATTTCCGCACCCTGATGCGCGTGACCCGCCTGAAGGAAGAGGTGCTGAAAGAGGCGGTGAACCTGATCCAATCGCTGGATCCACGCCCTGGCCAGTCGATCCAGACCGGCGAGCCGGAGTATGTGATCCCCGACGTGCTGGTGCGCAAGCATAACGGCCGCTGGATGGTCGAGCTGAACGCTGACAGCATTCCGCGTTTGCAGATCAACCAGCACTATGCCGCCATGTGCAGCGGCACGCGTAACGATGCCGACAGCCAGTTTATCCGCAGCAATCTCCAGGAAGCCAAATGGCTGATTAAGAGCCTGGAGAGCCGTAACGATACCCTGCTGCGCGTCAGCCGCTGCATCGTTGAACAGCAGCAGGCCTTTTTCGACAAAGGCGAAGAGTTTATGAAACCGATGGTGCTGGCAGATATCGCCCAGGCCGTCGAGATGCACGAATCCACCATTTCACGCGTGACAACCCAGAAGTACCTGCACAGCCCGAGAGGTATTTTTGAGCTTAAATACTTCTTCTCCAGCCACGTGAATACCGAAGGCGGCGGCGAAGCCTCGTCGACGGCCATTCGCGCGCTGGTGAAGAAGCTGATAGCCGCAGAAAACCCTGCGAAACCACTGAGTGACAGTAAGTTGACCACCCTGCTGTCCGACCAGGGTATCATGGTGGCTCGCCGTACCGTTGCGAAGTATCGAGAGTCTTTATCCATCCCGCCGTCTAACCAGCGCAAGCAGCTGGTGTGACCCAACCGATAAGGAAGACACTATGCAGCTCAACATTACAGGGCACAATGTCGAAATTACTGAAGCACTGCGCGATTTTGTCGGTACAAAATTTGCTAAGCTGGAGCAGTACTTCGAGCGGATCAATCAGGTCTACATTGTGTTAAAAGTGGAGAAAGTGACACACGTCGCGGACGCCACACTGCACGTTAACGGTGGCGACCTCCACGCCAGTGCGGAAGGGCAAGACATGTATGCGGCTATCGACGGTTTAATTGATAAACTGGCGCGACAGTTAAACAAACATAAAGATAAACTGAAACAACACTAATTGTCCGGGCGTTCGACGGCAGTTAGCAACCTGCTGTGGTCACGCAGCAGGTTGTCTGCACGAGCAACGCTTAGGTGAATTTATGATGAACAACGATTCCGCTCTTCAATTGAGCAATGTCCTTAACCAGGAATGTACCCGCAGCGGCGTGCACTGCCAGAGTAAAAAGCGTGCGCTGGAGATTATCAGCGAGCTGGCTGCCAAACAGCTTAGCCTGCCGCCGCAGGTGGTCTTTGAGGCCATCCTGACCCGTGAAAAAATGGGCAGTACCGGTATCGGCAATGGTATCGCGATCCCCCATGGCAAGGTCGAGGAAGATACCCTGCGCGCCGTCGGCGTCTTTGTACAGCTGGAGACGCCTATTGCCTTTGATGCTATCGATAACCAGCCGGTGGATCTGCTGTTTGCCCTGCTGGTTCCGGCCGATCAGACAAAGACGCATCTGCATACGCTCTCTCTCGTTGCCCGCCGCCTGGCGGACAAAACCATCTGTCGACGCCTGCGCGCCGCGCAGAGCGATGAGGCGCTGTACCAGATCATCACGGACAGCGAAGGCAGCCACGATGACGCGTAGCCGGGGAAAGGCTTTTCTATTTGCTCGCCTGAGGAGAAACGGTACATGGTACTGATGATCGTCAGCGGTCGCTCGGGCTCGGGGAAATCAGTTGCCCTGCGAGCGCTGGAAGACATGGGCTTCTACTGCGTAGATAACCTGCCGGTAGTGTTGTTGCCCGAACTGGCGAAATCGCTGGCCGACCGCCAGATCTCTGCGGCCGTCAGCATTGACGTGCGTAACATGCCAGAGTCGCCGGAAATTTTTGAACAGGCGATGAACAACCTGCCGTCGGCCTTTTCGCCGCAGCTGCTGTTCCTTGATGCCGATCGCAACACGCTGATCCGGCGCTACAGCGATACCCGACGTCTGCACCCGCTCTCCAGCAAGAACCTGTCGCTGGAGAGCGCTATCGACGAAGAGAGCGATCTGCTGGAGCCGCTGCGCTCCCGGGCGGATCTGATCGTCGATACCTCAGAGATGTCGGTGCATGAGCTGGCGGAGATGCTGCGTACCCGCCTGCTGGGCAAGCGCGAACGCGAGTTGACCATGGTGTTTGAGTCGTTCGGCTTCAAGCATGGCATTCCTATCGATGCCGACTACGTCTTTGACGTTCGCTTCCTGCCGAACCCGCACTGGGATCCAAAGCTGCGCCCGATGACCGGTCTTGATAAACCGGTAGCGGCGTTCCTGGATCGACATACCGAAGTGCACAACTTTATCTACCAGACCCGCAGCTATCTCGAACTGTGGCTGCCGATGCTGGAGACCAACAACCGCAGCTATCTCACCGTCGCCATTGGCTGTACGGGGGGCAAGCACCGTTCGGTCTATATTGCCGAGCAGCTGGCGGACTACTTCCGCTCGCGAGGTAAAAATGTGCAGTCTCGCCACCGTACGCTGGAAAAACGCAAAACATGACCGTTAAGCAGACCGTTGAGATCACCAACACGCTGGGCATGCATGCCCGTCCGGCAATGAAACTGTTTGAGCTGGTGCAGGGGTTTGATGCAGAAGTGCTGCTGCGTAATGACGAAGGCACCGAGGCGGAGGCCAGCAGCGTGATTGCGCTGCTGATGCTCGACTCCGCCAAGGGTCGTCAGATCGAGATTGAAGTCAGCGGCCCGCAGGAGCAGGAGGCGCTTGCCGCCGTCATTGCCCTGTTTAACGCCGGTTTCGACGAAGATTAACTTCCGGTCGCGCCGGGTGGCGGTTACGCCTGACCCGGCCTACAGCGTAGCAAAATTGTACATTTCGTGCGCTTAACCCCTGCCTACGTTTCCTTAAGATAACCTTAAGCTAGCCGTTTATTTTCCATTTAAGTTGCCTGGCCATACTTGGATTGTTTCCAAAACAATTTCCAAAAAAGCAGGACAACACATGATTCGCTTATCTCATCTCACCCCGTTGGGCACCGGTCGGCACCGCCAATGCTATGCGCATCCGGATAACGCCCAGCGCTGCATCAAGATCATCTATAACTACGAGAGCGGCGGCGATAAAGAGATCAAGCGCGAGCTGAGCTACTATGCCCATCTCTCTCGCCGTTTAACAGACTGGAGCGGACTGCCGCGCTACTATGGCACGGTCGAAACCGATCTGGGGACGGGATACGTTTACGATATCATCACCGACTTTGACGGCTCGCCGTCGAAGACCCTGACGGAGTATGCCGCCCAGTGCCGTGAAGCAGGCAACAGCAAGGCGCTCTACCCGCTGCTCAGGACGCTGAAAAGCTACCTGCGCAAAAACCGCATCGTTACTATGAACCTGAAGCCGCAGAACGTGCTTTGCCGCCGCATCAGCCCGGATGAAGTGGTGCCGGTGGTGTGCGACAACATAGGCGAAGGCACGCTGATCCCGCTGGCAACCTGGTCAGGCTGGGCCTGCGCGCGTAAGCAGGCCCGCCTGTGGCAGCGCTTTATCGCTCAGCCCGCGCTTGCCAACGGACTTAGTGCAGCGAATGTTGGGTCATAAACCCCTCACCGCCTAGCTGGCGCATCTGGCGCATAATCCATGCCTGGCGGCTGCGCACGTAGCCAGAGGGAGCACTGGCCTTAAAGCGGATAGGATTAGGCAGCACGGCCGCCAGCAGCGCGGCCTCTGACATAGTCAGGCGGCTGGCGGGCTTGTTAAAATAGCGCTGGGCCGCCGCCTCGACGCCAAATACGCCCTCGCCAAATTCAGCGACGTTGAGATAAACCGTCAGGATCCGTCGCTTGCTCCACACCGTCTCCATTCCCAGCGTTAATCCGGCCTCCAGCCCTTTACGCAGCCAGCTGCGCCCGTCCCAGAGAAAGAGATTTTTCGCCGTCTGTTGCGACAGGGTGGATGCACCGCGGATCCGGCTGGCGTTACGCTCGTTATGGGAAACTGCTTTCTGGATAGCGTCAACGTCAAAGCCCCAGTGCGTCGGGAAGGTCTGATCCTCGGCGGCAATCACTGCCAGCCCCATCCAGGGGGAGATATCATCCATCCCCACCCAGTCAGAGTGGGCAACATAGTTGAAATCACCGCTCAGCCAGGCCGATATCTGGCGCTCCGCCATCACCGCCGAGAAGGGAACCGGCATAAAGCTGAACAGCAAAATACCACCGCCCCAGAGCAGAGTCAGCCCCAACAGAGTACGCAGCAACAGACGCTTTATCTTTGCCCTCAACGCGGTACTGCGTAACTTCATTTATGCTAATCCCTTATTGCAACATGCTGACGATTATTAAAAATTTTGATAAGGACGCCAGGCTTCACACATTTCATCGATTCATATAACAAATAAGTTAAGATTTGCTATCTTATGTGCGGGCTTGACACTCTTTCCGCCTGTGCCCATTGAATACCCAACTCTAAAAATACCGGCACGGCCACAATTTCCCTGGTGTTGGCGCAGTATTCGCGCACCCCGGTCTATCCGGGGTCATTTTTTCCCCGCCCCGGCTACCCATGCCTTAAGTACTGCAATATCGTCCTGCCAGGCCAGCTTCATCTCCTCAATCCATTCACCTACGTTGTCCCACCACGCCGGCAGATCGGAAGACTGAATTTGCTTGCCCAGCTGTTGCAGACGGAGCAGGCCAATCGAGCCCGCCGCGCCCTTGATCTTATGCCCCTCTTCCGCGATACCCTTCTGGTCGCGAGCGGTCAGGTTTGATTCGAGGATCGCGATATAGCCCGGCATCATCTTCTCAAACATCGCAATGCCATCGACGATCACCTTCGGGCCGATGATTTCCATGTACTGCTCCAGCATCGGAATATCTAACAGCGTCTGTGCCTTATCGTTATCGACAGCGTCCACCGTACTCTCCTCCTCGTCTTCACAGGTATCCCAAAACTTCTTGATCATCGCGGTCAGCGCCGGTACAGCCAGCGGCTTGCTCAGGACCTCATCCATTCCCGCATCCAGATACTCTTTTTTATCTTTCAAGACGTTGGCGGTCAAGGCCACCAGCGGCGGCAGATCCTCCCGGGCGTAGTTCTGGGTCAGCTGACGAGAGATGTCTAGCCCGGTCATATCCGGAAGCTGAATATCCAGCAGCAGCAGGTCATACTCGCCTGGGGTAAACATCGCCAGCGCATCTGTCCCGGTCATGGCAACATCGACGCTGCATCCCAGCTTTTCCAGCACCGATCGCGCCACGATCACGTTCAGTTCGATATCCTCTACCAGCAGCACGTTCAGGGCCGGGAGCGGCATCTCGTCATCCTCGAAACCATCCTCCACCTCCTCTGCTACCGCAGGGGCGTGTACCGTCAACACAAAGCGCGAACCTTTGCCCGGCTCGCTGGTGACGGTAATATCGCCGCCCATGCTTTTCGCCAGTCGCCGCGAGACCGCGAGGCCAATCCCCGTACCGGTGGCCGGTTTGCCGCCGTGCTTGTCTTTAACCTGGTAGTACATGGCAAAAATTTTATCCTGCTCCGCCGGCGGAATGCCGATACCGGAGTCCTCCACCTCGAAGCGCAGCAGCTCGTTATCGTCATAGCGAATGCGTACCGTCACCTGCCCCTGCTGGGTGAACTTCACCGCGTTGCTGATGAGGTTCCACAGGATCTGCCGCAGCCGGGTGCCGTCGGTGATGACCTTATGCGGCAAGGGCAGCGTCGGCTCGACAACAAAGCTCAGCCCCTTCTGCTGCGCCTGCAGTCCAGAGAGCGTTTCGAGATCGGCCCGGAAGCTGGTGAAGTCTACCGGCTGGTTGTCCAGCTGGACCTTGTGACGCTCCATCTTGTCCATGTCGATAATATCGTTGAAGATATTCCCCAGCGTGACCGCAGAGACGTGGATGGTCTTCAGGTACTTCTCTTGCTCTTCGCTCAGCTCGGTATCAAGCAGGATACGGCTCAGGCCAACGATGCCGTTAAGCGGCGTGCGCAGCTCGTGGCTGATGGTGGAGATAAAGGTGGTCTTGTCCCGGCTGGCGCGCTCCAGCGCGTCCTGGTAACGCTTGCGCTCGGTAATATCCCGGCCAAAGCCCATCAGCCCGTGGCGTTTGCCCACCCGGTCGTAGTAGGGAACCTTGCGGATCTCAAAGCAGGCTTTACGCCCGTCCGGATATTCCAGCCACTGCTCGTAGGTCAGGGAGACATTGTGACGAAACACCTTCTCGTCGGTTTCATTAACCTTCTCCGCCGCCTCCGGCGAGTAAACGTCGTCCGGCTTCAGGTTGACCAGCTGCTTCTCGCTTTTACCGGTCAGCAGCTCCATCGCCCGGTTGCAGCCAGAGAACTCTTTATCTTCGTTGCGGTAGAAAACCAGATCCGGCGAGGCGTCGAGGAACGAGCGCAGGAACGAGGACTGCTGCTCCAGCTGGATCTGCGTCTGCTCGCGCTCTTTCATCTCCACTTTCAGCTGCTCAAAGGTGGCCTGGCGCTCAGCCTCGGCGATAGCGCGATCGTTGAGCACCTTATTGAGCGTGGAGATATTATCTTTAAGCTGAACGTTGAGCTTGAGATCGCGCTCGCGCATCTCTTCGAGCTTCTCTACCAGCCTGGATAGCCGCTGGCGGGACTCCTCCAGCTGCTCAACCACCACCGACAGAAAGTAAACCGCCCAGGGCGTGATCAACAATCCGAAGAAGATCGAGCGGATCACATCGATACTTTCAACCCGGCCATGCAGTACCATGGTCACGGCCATCTGGACAACAATCGCCAATACGACCAGCGCCAGGGCTAGCAGCATAGAGAAGCGCACCAGGCCAAGCTTCATCATGAGATCGACATAGTACTGTGCGAGTAATCGGATTTGCTTCATTAACGAGTTCCTTCACCACAACGTCGCACAATAATACTCAATTCTGAGCAAAGCGTTGAAGGTTGTGCAAAAAAGTGTGGAATTCAACCTGTAGGCCGGATAAGGCGCTAGCCGCCATCCGGCGTGACCGGGTCCGCATAGATTTGTCAGGTGGCGCTTCGCTTACCTGACCTACAAAGACACTGCCAGCTTAAGCCAACCAGGGACGCCCGAGGGCGGAGCCCTGCGCGCCGTGAGCGTTGAGGTACTTATCCAGCTCTACCATGCCGGTCCAGCGGTTCTCGCACCACAGCGGCGCGAGCAGGGTCGGACGCCGGGCGCTGGCCGAGATGCGGTGGTAGATCACCTCCGGCGGCGTATGGCGGATCATCTCCCCGGCGGCATGGGTATAGGCATCCAGCGCGATACCGGTCAATCTCCCGGCCTGCCAGGCCTTTGCCATCGTACTGCCGGTAACAATATGCAGCGGATGCAGCTTGATACCATCAACGCCGGTCTCTACCACCCGCTCCAGGGTTGCAAGGCACTCCCCTTCCCCCTCTCCCGGCAGGCCAACAATCAGGTGGCTGCATACCTTCAGCCCGCGCTGGCGAGCCAGCCGGGTGGTACGCTGGTAGCAGGCGAAGTCGTGGCCGCGGTTAATGCGGTGCAGAGTTTTATCGTGGGCCGTTTGCAGACCCAGCTCCAGCCAGACCTCATACCCCAGCTGCTGGTATTCACTGAGCAGATCCAGCACTGCCTCCGGGACGCAGTCCGGGCGCGTCCCGACGCACAGCCCAACAATATTGGCCTGGCTCACCGCCTGCTGGTACATCGCCCGCAGCACCTGAACCTCGGCCCAGGTACTGGTATAGGCCTGGAAATAGGCCAGATAGCGCCTGGCGCGGTTAACCCGCGTCGCCTGGTAAGCCAGCTGCTCGGCGATAGAGTGGGCCTGCTGGGTCTCATCGGCAAAGGAGGCAACGTTGCAGAAGGTGCAGCCCCCGCGGCCAATGGTGCCATCGCGATTCGGGCAGCTAAAGCCGCCGTGCAGGGTCAGCTTATGCACTTTTTCACCGTAGCGGCGGGCAAGATCGCCACCAAACATATTGACTAATTTTTGTAACTGCATAATCTGAAAGGCCGCCCTTAAAAAAGGGCCAAGCCTGCCACTTTTAGCCTCCGTCGGCGATGACCTGGATCAATCGTCATAGCGGCGCTATTTTCTTTGCATAACCAAGCAAAATTACCGCTATTTCATTCATCGCCGTGTTGATTACTTTTCCTTATATTGCCAGCCTGTTTTTCGACAATTTTTGCGCAAGTGTAAAACAGTGTCTTTATGCGGGTTACTCTACGCAACCAGCGAAAAATAGCGCCTTAATGTAAAAAAATAGTGCATACCGGTAACAATAGCGCTTTCTTATAGTGAGAGAGATCACACTCTGCCTCTGCCTGTTATTGCTGTAACCTGGCTGTAAAATAGGTAAATACTAATTAATATCAAACACTTAACCCAGTGTTAGCACATTTTTGTATAAATAAGATTGTGATTTGACCTGTGTGTCGATTCCCGATAAGTTGGATATCCGCTGGAAGCTTTCTGGGTGAGCAGTCTGCTCACCATATTTATGCAGTAATTTAGATTCCCTCTGAAGCAAGTCCTCAACACTTGTTTGACCTAAGCGAAAAGGATGATAGAGGGCGACATGCGAGGCCTGTAGGCTCCGTCGCCACGCCCTTTCTGCGCCTGTGCGCCACGGTTATGAGCGAGTCACGTAGAGCCTGGGGAGGTTCACTGATATGTTGTACGATAAATCTCTTGAGAGAGATAACTGTGGTTTCGGCCTGATCGCCCACATAGAAGGCGAACCTAGCCACAAGGTAGTGCGTACCGCTATTCACGCACTGGCCCGAATGCAGCACCGCGGTGCGATCCTTGCCGATGGTAAAACCGGCGACGGTTGCGGCCTGCTGCTGCAAAAACCTGACCGTTTCTTCCGCCTGGTTGCCGAAGAGCGCGGCTGGCGCTTAGCCAAAAATTACGCCGTGGGCATGCTGTTCCTGAACCAGGACGCTGAAAAGGCCGCCGCTGCGCGCCGCATTGTCGAAGAAGAACTTCAGCAAGAGACCCTGTCTATCGTGGGCTGGCGCGATGTGCCAACCAATGAAGGGGTGCTCGGTGAAATCGCCCTCTCCTCGCTGCCACGTATTGAGCAAATTTTTGTGAACGCCCCTGCGGGCTGGCGTCCACGCGATATGGAGCGCCGCCTGTTTATCGCGCGCCGCCGTATCGAAAAACGTCTCCAGGACGATAAAGATTTCTACGTCTGTAGCCTCTCTAACCTGGTGAACATCTATAAAGGTCTCTGTATGCCGGCGGACCTGCCGCGCTTCTACCTGGACCTTGCGGACCTGCGCCTGGAGTCGGCCATCTGCCTGTTCCACCAGCGCTTCTCCACCAACACCGTACCGCGCTGGCCGCTGGCTCAGCCGTTCCGCTACCTGGCCCATAACGGTGAGATCAACACCATCACCGGTAACCGCCAGTGGGCGCGCGCGCGTACCTATAAATTTAAGACGCCGCTGATCCCGGATCTGCACGACGCCGCGCCGTTCGTCAACGAAACCGGCTCCGACTCCAGCTCGCTGGATAACATGCTGGAGCTGCTGCTGGCGGGCGGGATGGATATCGTCCGTGCCATGCGCCTGCTGGTGCCACCAGCCTGGCAGAACAACCCGGATATGGATCCGGAGCTGCGCGCCTTCTTTGACTTTAACTCCATGCACATGGAGCCGTGGGATGGCCCGGCGGGCATCGTAATGTCCGACGGTCGCTTTGCCGCCTGTAACCTGGACCGTAACGGTCTGCGCCCGGCGCGCTACGTCATCACTAAAGACAAGCTGATCACCTGCGCCTCAGAGGTCGGGATCTGGGATTACCAGCCAGACGAAGTAGTGGAAAAAGGCCGCGTGGGTCCGGGCGAGCTGATGGTGATCGATACCCGCGGCGGTCGTATTCTGCACTCCCGCGAAACCGATGACGATCTGAAGAGCCGCCACCCCTATAAAGAGTGGATGGAGAAAAACGTCCGCCGTCTGGTGCCGTTTGAAGATCTGCCGGATGACGCGGTGGGCAGCCGTGAGATGGATGACGACCTGCTCGCAAGCTTCCAGAAACAGTTTAACTACAGCGCCGAAGAGCTGGATTCCGTGGTCCGCGTACTGGGCGAAAATGGCCAGGAGGCGGTCGGCTCAATGGGTGACGATACCCCGTTTGCCGTGCTCTCCAGCCAGCCGCGTATCATTTATGACTACTTCCGCCAGCAGTTTGCGCAGGTCACCAACCCGCCAATCGATCCGCTGCGCGAAGCGCACGTCATGTCGCTGGCCACCAGCATCGGCCGGGAGATGAACGTCTTCTGTGAAGCCGAGGGCCAGGCGCATCGCCTGACCTTTAAGTCGCCGATCCTGCTCTACTCCGACTTTAAACAGCTGACCACCCTGTCGGAGCACCACTACCGCGCCGACACGCTGGATATCACCTTTGACGTCAACACCACGTCGCTGGAAGACACGGTGAGCGCGCTGTGTGATAAAGCAGAACAGATGGTGCGCGACGGCACGGTGCTACTGGTGCTCTCTGACCGTAACATTGCCAAAGATCGCCTGCCGGTTCCGGCCCCGATGGCGGTGGGCGCTATCCAGACTCGTCTCGTTGAGAAGAGCCTGCGCTGCGACGCCAACATCATCGTTGAAACCGCCAGCGCCCGCGATCCGCACCACTTCGCCGTGCTGCTGGGCTTCGGCGCGACGGCTATCTACCCGTACCTCGCCTATGAAACCCTGGCGAAGCTGGTGGACACGCACGCCATCGATAAGACCTACCGTAACGTGATGCTGAACTACCGTAACGGCATCAACAAAGGCCTCTACAAGATCATGTCCAAAATGGGCATCTCGACCGTGGCCTCCTACCGCTGCTCGAAGCTGTTTGAAGCGGTCGGCCTGCATGACGAAGTAGCCGATCTCTGCTTCCAGGGCGTGATCAGCCGCATCGGTGGCGCGGGCTTTGCCGACTTCCAGCAGGATCTGCTGAACCTGTCGAAGCGTGCCTGGCTGGCGCGTAAGCCGCTTGAACAGGGCGGCCTGCTGAAGTACGTGCACGGCGGTGAATACCACGCCTATAACCCGGACGTGGTGCGCACCCTACAGCAGGCGGTACAGAGCGGCGAGTACAGCGACTATCAGCAGTACGCTAAGCTGGTCAACGAGCGCCCGGCGGCTACCCTGCGCGATCTGCTGCACATCAACCCGCCAGCGGACGCGGTAAGCATTGACGACGTGGAGCCCGCCAGCGAGCTGTTTAAACGCTTCGATACCGCGGCGATGTCTATCGGCGCGCTGAGTCCAGAGGCCCACGAGGCGCTGGCCGAAGCGATGAACAGCATCGGCGGCAACTCTAACTCCGGCGAAGGCGGAGAAGATCCGGCTCGCTACGGCACCAACAAAGTGTCGCGTATCAAACAGGTTGCCTCCGGCCGCTTCGGCGTGACCCCGGCCTACCTGGTGAACGCGGACGTGATCCAGATTAAAGTGGCCCAGGGCGCGAAGCCTGGGGAAGGCGGCCAGCTGCCGGGGGACAAAGTGACCCCGTACATTGCGAAGCTGCGCTACTCGGTGCCGGGCGTGACCCTGATCTCCCCGCCGCCGCATCACGATATCTACTCGATTGAGGATCTGGCCCAGCTGATCTTTGACCTCAAGCAGGTCAATCCCAAGGCGATGATCTCCGTGAAGCTGGTCTCCGAGCCGGGCGTGGGCACCATCGCCACCGGCGTGGCAAAAGCCTATGCGGATCTGATCACCATTGCTGGCTACGACGGCGGCACCGGCGCAAGCCCGCTCTCCTCAGTAAAATACGCCGGCTGCCCGTGGGAGCTGGGACTGGTTGAGACTCAGCAGGCGCTGGTAGCGAACGGCCTGCGCCACAAGATTCGCCTGCAGGTGGACGGCGGCCTGAAAACCGGCGTAGACATCATTAAAGCTGCGATTCTGGGTGCAGAGAGCTTTGGCTTCGGCACCGGCCCGATGGTGGCGCTGGGCTGTAAATACCTGCGTATTTGCCACCTGAACAACTGCGCAACCGGCGTTGCAACCCAGGACGAAAAGCTGCGTAAGAACCACTATCACGGCCTGCCGTTCAAAGTGACCAACTACTTTGAATTTATCGCCCGTGAGACCCGAGAGCTGATGGCGCAGCTGGGCGTGACCCGCCTGGTAGACCTGATTGGCCGTACCGATCTGCTCACCGCGCTGGAGGGCTTCACCGCCAAACAGCAGAAGCTGGATCTCTCTAAGCTGCTGGAGACCGCCGAGCCGCACCCAGGCAAAGCGCTCCACTGCACCGAGCACAACCCGCCGTTTGATAACGGGGTGCTCAATGACCAGCTGCTGAACCAGGCCAGGCCGTTTGTCGACGATCGCCAGAGCAAAACCTTCTGGTTTGATATTCGCAACACCGACCGTTCGGTAGGCGCATCGCTCTCCGGCTACATTGCCCAGACGCATGGCGATCAGGGCCTGGCGTCGGATCCGATTAAAG
The DNA here is from genome assembly GCF_037152055.1 of Pseudescherichia sp. AS216. Classification (NCBI taxonomy): domain Bacteria; kingdom Pseudomonadati; phylum Pseudomonadota; class Gammaproteobacteria; order Enterobacterales; family Enterobacteriaceae; genus Pseudescherichia; species Pseudescherichia sp. AS216. The sequence continues at coordinate 354,299 of NZ_JBBCMV010000005.1, forward strand.
CCCACTTCAGCGGCACCGCAGGCCAGAGCTTCGGCGTGTGGAACGCGGGCGGCGTTGAGCTGTACCTGACCGGGGATGCCAACGACTACGTCGGTAAAGGCATGGCGGGCGGTCTGCTGGCGGTACGTCCGCCGGTTGGCTCGGCCTTCCGTAGCCATGAGGCGAGCATTATCGGTAATACCTGCCTGTACGGCGCGACCGGGGGTCGTCTGTACGCCGCAGGCCGCGCGGGCGAACGTTTCGGGGTACGTAACTCCGGGGCGATCACCGTGGTGGAAGGCATTGGCGACAACGGCTGTGAGTACATGACCGGCGGCATCGTCTGTATTCTCGGCAAGACCGGCGTTAACTTTGGTGCGGGCATGACCGGCGGCTTCGCCTACGTGCTGGATGAAGACGGCGAGTTCCGCAAACGCGTGAACCCGGAGCTGGTGGAAGTGCTGAGCGTCGACGACCTCGCGATCCATGAAGAGCACCTGCGCGGCCTGATCACCGAGCATGTACAGCATACAGGCTCCTCGCGGGGAGAAGAGATTCTGGCGCACTGGCCTACCTTCGCAGCGAAGTTTGCGCTGGTTAAGCCGAAGTCCAGCGATGTTAAAGCCCTGTTGGGTCACCGTAGTCGCAGCGCCGCAGAGTTGCGCGTGCAGGCGCAGTAAGAGGTAGCAATGAGCCAGAACGTATACCAGTTTATCGACTTACAGCGCGTGGATCCGCCCAAGAAAGCGCTGAAGATCCGTAAGATCGAATTTGTTGAAATTTATGAGCCGTTTTCAGAAGGCCAGGCCAAGGCGCAGGCAGACCGCTGCCTCTCCTGCGGCAATCCGTACTGCGAATGGAAATGTCCGGTGCATAACTACATCCCGAACTGGCTGAAGCTGGCCAACGAGGGGCGTATTTTTGAAGCCGCCGAGCTGTCGCACCAGACCAACACCCTCCCGGAAGTGTGCGGCCGGGTCTGTCCGCAGGACCGCCTTTGCGAAGGCTCCTGTACCCTGAACGACGAGTTCGGCGCGGTGACCATCGGCAACATCGAGCGCTATATCAACGATAAAGCGTTCGAGATGGGCTGGCGTCCGGATCTGACCGGCGTGAAGCAGACTGACAAACGCGTCGCCATCATCGGCGCAGGCCCGGCAGGTCTGGCATGTGCCGACGTGCTGACCCGCAACGGCGTGAAGGCGGTGGTCTTCGATCGCCATCCGGAGATCGGCGGCCTGCTGACCTTTGGTATTCCGGCCTTTAAGCTGGAAAAAGAGGTGATGACCCGCCGCCGGGAGATTTTCACCGGCATGGGCATTGAGTTCAAACTCAACGTTGAAGTGGGCCGTGATGTACAGCTTGACGATCTGCTGAAGGATTATGATGCGGTGTTCCTTGGCGTAGGCACCTATCAGTCCATGCGCGGCGGTCTGGAAAACGAAGAGGCCTCTGGCGTATTTGATGCCCTGCCGTTCCTGATCGCTAACACCAAGCAGATCATGGGCTTCGGTGAGACCGCTGATGAACCTTTCGTCAGCATGGAAGGCAAGCGCGTCGTGGTGCTGGGCGGGGGTGATACCGCGATGGACTGCGTGCGTACCTCGATCCGTCAGGGCGCAACCCACGTGATCTGTGCCTATCGCCGTGACGAAGAGAACATGCCAGGCTCCCGCCGCGAAGTGAAAAATGCGCGTGAAGAGGGTGTGGAGTTCCAGTTCAACGTCCAGCCGCTGGGTATTGAAGTGAATGCTAACGGCAAGGTGAGCGGCGTGAAGATGGTGCGTACCGAGATGGGCGCGCCGGATGCACACGGTCGCCGCCGGGCTGAGATCGTCGCAGGCTCTGAGCACGTGGTTCCGGCTGATGCGGTGGTGATGGCGTTTGGTTTCCGTCCGCACAGCATGTCCTGGCTGGCACAGCACAGCGTTGAGCTGGACGCCCAGGGCCGGATCATCGCCCCGGAAGGCAACGAAAACGCCTTCCAGACCAGCAACCCGAAAATCTTCGCCGGGGGTGACATCGTGCGCGGTTCGGACCTGGTGGTGACGGCGATTGCCGAAGGGCGCAAAGCCGCCGACGGCATTATGAATTACCTCGAAGTGTAAACAACGAGCCGGATGGGTAAACGCCCTCCGGCTTTTTTTATGCGGCTAGCCATACGGCAGGTAAGCCTGAATCAACCCGCGACTGCACCTCTCTCACTATTATAACCACTCTTCTTGTGCTAACAGCGCCGCGCCCAATAGCCCCGCATCATGACGGTAGTGTGCTGCCCGCAAAGAGACCTGATACACCGAAGGCTCCTGCGCCAGGAAGTCTGCAACCTGCGGTAGATAGCCCTCTGCCAGCCCAACGCTGCCCCCAACTACCACTGTCTGACAGTCGGTAATGGCCTTCACGTCCGCAATAAGACGCGCCAGCGTGCGGGCAGAATTTGCTACTAGCTCACGCGCCTGGGACACGCCCTGTGCCGCAAGCATAAATATCGCTTTGGCATCCAGCCCGGCTAGCTCATCCTTTGCCAGCGCGGCAATGCCGCGCCCCGACGCAATGGCCTCAACGCAGCCTCGCCGCCCGCAGCCGCAATGGGGGCCAGCAGGATCGGCCAGCGTATGACCCAGGTGCCCGGCCAGCCCACTGTTGCCCATAAGTAGTTGTCCGTTGAGCACCGCGCCGCCCCCTACGCCGGTGGAGACCGTCAGAAACACCATATCGTCCTCGCCAGGCAAGGCACAAAACTCAGCCCAGGCCGCAGCCTGAGCATCATTCATTGCCATTACGGGTAAGTCCGTTATCGCAGAGAGAAACCCGACCAGCGGAAACTGCGCCAGCCCGCCAAGGTTAGAGGGGTTGATGGATGTCAGGACACCCCCGTGGATGATCCCCGTCGAGGCCACCGCCACCCGATCGGCCTGCGCCCTGAAAGGTGCGACCAGCGAATGCAACGCCTGCTGGAGTGCCTGCGGCGTCTGGCTGGCGGGCGTAGCGCACTCCCTGCGTGCCGTAATGGTTTGGCCCTCCACCAGGGCCGCAGCCAGCTTCGTGCCGCCGATATCAATGGCCAGCGTCGTCATTTCACCGCCTCACGCATGGCGTCATTAAACCACTGGCAGATATGTTCAAGGCGGGTGATTGCTGAGCCGACAGTGACGGCCCATGCCCCGTGTTGCATCGCCTGCGCCGCCAGCGCCGGTGAGTTGTACCGGCCTTCAGCAATCACGCGGCACCCCGCATCGCTTAACGCACGCACCAGCGCCAGGTCGGGAGCGATGGGCGTGTCTGGCGTCAGGTAACCTGAAAGCGTAGAGCCTATCAGCTCTGCTCCGAGCCGCTGACAATAGCCTCCATCCTCAAGGGAAGCGCAGTCCGCCATAGCCAGCCGTTGGTGATGATGGATCCGCGCCACAATGGCTTCCCGCGTTATCGGCCGGACGCGATCGGTGCCATCAAAGGCAATAATGTCGGCTCCCGCCGCCACCAGCGCATCCACATCTTCAAGGAAGGGGGTGATGCGCACCGGCGAATCAGGCAGATCGCGCTTAATAATGCCAATCACCGGAACCGAGAGCAGCGGACGCGCGGCCCGCAGGTTCGCGATCCCTTCTATGCGTACCGCCACGGCGTCAGCCTGCTCTGCCGCCTGCGCCATCGCCGCGACAATTTCTGGCCTGTCCATCGGACTTGCTGGCACCGGCTGGCAGGAGACAATCAATCCGCCCTGTGCCGCTCTCTTTTGGCTAAGCATTTCAATCAATGACATCACGTTATCCTTTGTGTTTGATCAGCCGACTTTTGCTGACGCTGAAAGGCATTGCGCCGCTCAGCGGTTTGCCGTCAATGGCGTCATGCGTTCGCAAGGCTTCCGGCCTCAGCCAGCGCTGTACGCGGGAGGGCATATCCAGACCGATAAGCAGGATCACGACAAACGTCAGGCCAAAGGAGAGCGAACCCAGTGCCGTACCGAGCTCCATATTCTGTGCCAGCAAGGCCCCGATCACCGGCGCAATCGCCCCACCCAATGCCCCCACGTTGTAGGTAAAGCCCAGCCCGGCAGCACGCTGGTCAGTATCAAAATAGCCGCCGATCAGTTTGGGTAATATTCCTGAGATCCCCTGCCCCAGCATCTGCTGGAAAAAGAGTAGCAAGGCCAACACCCAGAGATTTGTGCCGCCGATCGCAAAGACAGGGATAATCAGCAGTTGCGAGGCCAGCAGGCTGTAGACATAAGCTTTACGCGTACCGAGCCAGTCGCCGAGGAAGCCACCCGTGCAGCAGCCTATGGCCGCACCGAATCCGCTGAAGAACAGTACCTGCGCCACCGTTGACGGATCATACCCCAGGTCGGTTTTAAGCCAGGTAGGCAGCAATGCCTGAATGGGCCATGAGTAGAGGAAGGCAAACAGCACGACAACCATCAGCGTGACGCCGGTGGGCCAGCGTTTGCCGCTGCTTTGCACCATAAAGCTGACAAATACAGCGGCACACAGCAGCCCCAGGATCACGATCAGCCCTGCGTTGTTCAGTTCACCGGCAAAGCAGAACCACAGTGCCGTTCCGGCAAACAGGGTCATCACAATATTGATGACGCGGTATTTCCCGCGATAAAGAGTATCGACCATGGTTCGCACCGGCGCTTTGCCTTCATGTTTCGCTTTCCAGTCTTCCGCTTCAGGTATGTTTTTGCGCAGCCACAGCGCAAACACGATAGGCAAGATGCCGAGAAAGAACAGCGCGCGCCAGCCCCACAGGGGCACGACGAGGCTATATACTTGCGCGGCCAACACGGCACCGACGGAGAAGCCAGAGATAAGAAAACCGCTCGCCTTATTGCGCAGGTGTTTTGGCCAGCTTTCAATCACGTAGGTCGCACTGGAGCCGTACTCGCCCGCCATTCCCATGCCAATAACCATCCTGGCAATAAACAGCGTGATGTAGCCCGGCGCAAAACCGCAGGCCAGCGTGCCAAAGGAGAAAAGCACGATGCTGGTGATCATCGCCAGCTTACGCCCGTAGCGATCGCCCATCGCCCCCAGCAGCAGACCGCCGAACCAACGCGAAATAAAGGCTGCCGAAATCAGGCTTGCCGCCTCCACGGTCGTCAGGCCAAACTCACTTTTTACTTCTGTTAGAACTAATGCAATTAACACAAAATCGAAGCCATCAAGCAGATATCCCAGCCAGGCGGCAGAGAAGGCGCGCCACTGAGGGCGACTAAGATGGCGATACCACGGGATGCTTTGGGTAGAAGTACTCATTTCACTCTCCCGACGATTTCTCTGTCGTTTTGCCGGATAAGCAAAGCGCCATCCGGCAGTGCGTTAGCGTTTTTCCGCCATCAGTTGCTCTGCCAGAGCTTTTAACGCTGGCGTAAATTTTTCGTCTACCGGCGCAAACGGTTTGCGGCACAGCGGCACGGAGACCACGTCCATATAATGCAGTACCGTCTTCAGGCCACGAAAGACGCCTACCTTTATCAACAGGTCAATGACCTTGTTGCATTCGCTTTGCAGGCGTTGCGCGGTGGCGTTATCCCCTTCGCGCACCGCTTTCGCAATCGCCTGATAGCGCCAGGCCATAATGTTGTAGGTACTGCCGATCCCACCGTCTGCGCCTGCGAGAAGGCCAGAGGCAAAGATCTCGTCGTAACCGTTGTAGAGCACCAGATCCGGATGCGCGCGACGGATCTGCTCCATCTGGAAGAGATCGCCAGAGGTTTGCTTTAGGGCAGCAACGCCCGGCAGGGTGACCAGCGTAGCGATCTGATCAAGCGTCAATTTAACGCCGCTCAGCGCCGGGATGTTGTACACCACCATCGGCAAACCATCGGCAGAATCAATAATTGCACGGTAATGATCGCAATGTTCTTCAAAGCTGAAGGGGTAGTAAAACGGTGTGATCGCGGACACGGCGTCGAAGCCAACGCGAGCGGCAGCGGTGGCAAGCCGTTGGCTTTCCGCTGTACTGACGCAGCCCACGTGGGCGATTAACGTTATTTTTCCCTTCGCCTCTTCCGCCACGATCTCCATTACCTGCTCGCGTTCGGCAAGGCTTTGTACAAAGGCCTCCCCCGTCGAACCGCCGACATAAAGACCATCAATGCCTTGCTGAATATTGAACTGAACCAGACGACGCAGGCTCTCTTGATCCAGCATCTGCTGGCTGTTAAACGGCGTCAGAAGTGCGGCCATTACGCCACGTAATTGCATTGCCATAGCTACCTCAATTGATAATGGGTCTGTTTTAAAGATATACCTTTATACCTGTTATACCAGAACGATGACGCGGCGATCCTATCCAGAACGCTTATATTGCGATCTGCTTCACTAAAGGGAGGTTATTTTTTAGCTTTGGCGCGTTGGCCGAAAGCATGCCATGTAGCAGAAACGCTGTTGAGGTGAGTTTGCAACGCCCGATCGGCTTCATCGGGATCGCGAAGGCGGATCGCATCCACGATCGCAATGTGCTGTCGATAGCTAACGTCGTTGTGCTGATATAGCTCTGAATCTGCCACTTTAGGCCGCGCGGCAATCAGCCAGTCGAGCAATGCGACGTGGATCGCCATAAAGATCGGGTTACCGGGGATCTCTGCCAGCACACGGTGAAAATCAACATCGGATCGGATGAACAGCGTGTTGTCATCAAGCGACTGACTGTTAATCTCCAGCGCTTTTGTTAGCCGTTCGATCTGTTCATCGCTGGCATACTCTGCGGCGTAGCGCACGAGACTGGACTCAAAGAACAACCGCAGCTGCTCAAAATGGGCGATACCGCCGGGCTGGGTCAGAAAATCTTTCGCCATGCCGGAGAGTTCGCTAATGATGGTATCGGCAGACGGCATGGAGACACGCGCGCGCTCGCCGTTGTTAATCTGTACCAGCCCCTTACGCTTCAGCGCCGCCAGCGCTTCACGTACAGAGGGACGGCCAACGTTGAAAAACTCCATTAACTCGCGCTCGGAAGGCAGCTGCTCCCCCTGGGCAAACTCTTTCCGACGGATCATTTGCTCCAGCTCCTCTTCCACCATATCAGAGAGCTTTTTGCGCGCAAGCGGACGGCGTCGCAGCGTGCGGCCAGGCATTTCCGTTGAGTTTTCAGCTTTAAGATCAATTGGTTTCATAGCAGTCCGGTGCCGGAAAGGGAGAACAATTCATCATAACACAGGAAGTCAGAGGTGGCGAAAAGGGGCAGAAAGCAAAACAGGCCCCGAGGGGCCTGTGGGATTACTTCACGACGCGCAGCGCCGGACGGCCACCGCGCGGCGGTGGATCGTTATCGGGCTCGTTGTCATCGTCAACGTGATCGGGCTTGTCGCCGTCGATCACCGACATCACGGTTTCGCTTTCAGCCGTTACCGTTTCGTCATCGTCGTTGACGGTAACCGCTTCGCCATCGTAGGCCGCTTCCGGCTCGAACATGGTACCTGCGCCGTTTTCACGGGCGTAGATAGCCAGCACGGCAGCCAGCGGCACGTAAACCTGGCGCGGCACGCCGCCGAAGCGCGCGTTGAAACGCACTTCGTCGTTCGCCAGCTCAAGGTTCCCTACCGCACGCGGGGCGATGTTGAGAACGATCTGTCCGTCTCGGGCGTACTCCATCGGCACACGTACGCCAGGCAACGTCACGTCTACCACCAGGTGCGGCGTGAGCTGGTTATCCAGCAGCCATTCATAGAATGCGCGCAGCAGATATGGACGGCGTGGAGTGAGCTGTGACAAATCCATGCGTATTAACCCCGGCCGAGGCGCATTTCGCGTTCGGCTTCTGTCAGAGAAGCGAGGAAGGAGTCGCGTTCGAAAACGCGGGTCATGTAGCCTTTCAGCTCTTTCGAACCGGTACCGCTCAGCTCAATGCCCAGCTGCGGTAAACGCCACAGCAGCGGTGCCAGGTAGCAGTCTACCAGACTGAACTCATCGCTCAGGAAGTAAGGTTTCTGGGTAAAGACCGGGGCGATACTCAGCAGCTCTTCACGCAGCTGCTTACGGGCGGCATCTGCCTGAGCACCGGCGCTGTTGACGATAACGTTCATCAGCGTGTACCAGTCTTTCTCAATGCGTTGCATGTAAAGACGGCTCTCACCACGCGCAACCGGATAGACCGGCATCAGCGGCGGGTGCGGGAAGCGCTCGTCCAGGTACTCCATAATGATGCGAGACTCCCACAGGGTCAGCTCGCGATCCACCAGCGTCGGTACGCTTTGATTGGGGTTGAGGTCAATCAGATCCTGAGGCGGATTATCCTTTTCCACGTGTTCGATTTCGAAACTCACACCTTTTTCGGCCAGCACGATGCGGACTTGGTGGCTATAGATGTCAGTAGGACCAGAAAACAGCGTCATTACCGAACGTTTGTTGGCAGCGACAGCCATGAAAACCTCCAGGTATATTCAGAATATTACTGCTGCGAGCCACAAAGTGACTAGCCAGATGTAAGGTCACCCATCCACCCGGAGAGACGCATTTGTGCAAAACGCAGCAAAAAATGAGCAATCCCCGGCATTTGGGCAGAAAATTGGATGATAGTTTACCAGATTTTGCGGGCTTTGTGGTGAGGCGATTCCGGAAATGCTGCAAATCAGGAAAAAATCGATGCTTGCTGTGGATATCTTATCTTTTGTCCATAAAAAAACCCGGCATAAACCGGGTTTTTGCGCCATTCGTTCTGCGTAAGCAGAAACAAATTAACGTTTGGAGAACTGAGGACGACGACGTGCTTTACGCAGACCGACTTTCTTACGTTCAACCTGACGAGCGTCACGAGTAACGAAGCCTGCTTTACGCAGTTCGCCACGCAGGGACTCGTCGTACTCCATCAGAGCGCGGGTGATACCGTGACGGATCGCACCAGCCTGACCAGAGATACCACCACCTTTAACAGTGATGTACAGATCCAGTTTCTCAACCATGTCGACCAGTTCCAGCGGCTGACGAACTACCATGCGGGCAGTTTCACGACCGAAGTACTGTTCCAGAGAACGTTGGTTGATAACGATTTTACCGCTGCCCGGTTTGATGAAAACGCGAGCTGCAGAACTTTTGCGGCGACCAGTGCCGTAGTATTGATTTTCAGCCATTGCCATAATCCCGATTAGATGTCCAGAACTTGCGGTTGCTGTGCCGCGTGGTTGTGCTCGTTACCCGCGTAAACTTTCAGTTTACGGTACATAGCACGACCCAGCGGGCCTTTTGGCAGCATGCCTTTAACCGCGATTTCAATCACACGCTCAGGACGGCGGGCAATCATCTCTTCAAAGGTCGCTTGTTTGATACCACCGATGTGGCCAGTGTGGTGATAGTACACTTTGTCAGTACGCTTGTTACCGGTTACGGCAACTTTGTCAGCGTTCAGAACGATGATGTAATCACCGGTATCTACGTGCGGAGTGTATTCCGCTTTGTGCTTACCGCGCAGGCGACGAGCCAGTTCGGTAGCCAGACGGCCCAGAGTTTTACCGGTCGCGTCAACAACATACCAGTCGCGTTTTACGGTTTCTGGTTTAGCTGTAAAAGTTTTCATTAAAAGCTTACCCAAGTAATAAGTTACACGTTGGTGAACACCCAAACGTTTAGTCAGTTGAGGCTCACACGACAAAGTCCGGCAAACCTACCCCTTCGAATAGCAAATGCCAGCACATAGAAAGTTTTGGGAAAAAAACCTTCTCGTAACGTGGGGTCGCAAGATTATAGAGAAGTCGGGGTCAAAGATCGACCCCTTTTTATACTTCGTGACGAGGTTTTCGCCTTTATCCGGCCAGGTGCTCGCGGGCTAAATAGTCCTCGCTCTGCATCTCCTGTAAACGCGACAGGCAGCGCTGGAACTCAAACTTCAGCCGCTCGCCCCGGTAGATCTCATGCAGCGCCGCGTCGGCGCTGATCACCAGCTTAACGTGGCGCTCGTAAAACTCATCCACCAACGCGATAAAGCGCCGGGCTTCACTCTCCATCAGCGGGGTCATCACCGGGACGTCAAACAGCAGCACGGTATGGAACATCTGCGAGAGCGCAATGTAGTCGTGCTGGCTGCGGGCATCGACGCACAGGGTAGTAAAAGAGACCGCGAGCGTCTGGTTCTCGACCCCCAGCGTCGGCAGCGGACGGTGGTTGATCTCAAGCGTCGGATGATTCTCCCGCTTCGCCCCGGCCAGCGCCTGCCACAGCGTCTCCATCTGCTGCGCCGTCTCGGCATTCAGCGGTGATAGCCAGAGGTGCGCCTGAGTCAGCGTGCGCAGGCGGTAATCAATCCCGGCGTCAACGTTCATGATGTCGCAGTGCTGCTTGATCGCCTCGATAGCTGGCAGGAAGCGCGCGCGCTGCAGGCCGTTGCGATAGAGATTCTCCGGCGGAATATTTGACGTGGCGACCAGCGTAATACCACGGGCAAACAGCGCCTGCATCAGGCCGCCCAGCAGCATGGCATCGGTGATATCCGAAACAAAAAACTCGTCAAAGCAGAGTACATCGGTCTCGGCCTTAAAGCGGTCGGCAACGATCTCCAGCGGATCGCTCTGCCCCTGCAGCTGGGTTAGCTCTTCGTGCACCCGCAGCATAAAGCGGTGAAAGTGCAGCCGCTGTTTACGCGTGCCCGGCAGGCTATGGTAGAAGAGATCCATCAGCCAGGTTTTCCCCCGCCCAACGCCGCCCCACATATACAGGCCCCGCACCGGCGCTGCGTTGTGCGTCTCGCGCTTGCCCAGCAGTTTACCAAACGCCGCCCGCAGTCCGCCGCCGGCAGCGGGCGTCTCGGTACGGTTCGTGAGCTGCTGATAGAGGGTCTCCAGCCGATTGACGGCCTCGCGCTGGACGTCGTCAGGCTGATGGCTGCCCTCTTTTAGGGCCAGTTGATATCGCGATGTGGGGGTAAGGCTCTGCATGATGCTATTGTTATTCCTTGATAATTGATTTGCCGCAGGTCCTGGCTGGTGAAAAAAAGGCCGTTCTACACTACGCCATGCTGTGCCAGGATTCCACTTATACGGATTTAGCGGTTATAGTGGCATAATGAGGCACAGGCAAGGAGCCTCGCCGCCTACACCCTACGGACTTACAACACAACGGGAGATGTTCATGACCTGGGAATATGCGCTAATTGGATTAGTCGTCGGCATCATTATTGGTGCTGTGGGCATGCGCTTTGGAAACCGCAAACTGCGCCAGCAGCAGGCCTTACAGTATGAGTTAGAGAAGAACAAAGCCGAGCTGGAAGAGTATCGTGAAGAGCTTACCGGCCACTTTGCCCGCAGCGCAGAGCTGCTCGATAACATGGCCCACGACTACCGTCAGCTTTATCAGCACATGGCAAAAAGCTCCAGCCAGCTGCTGCCAGAGATGTCTGCAGAGGACAATCCGTTCCGCAACCGCCTTGCCGAGTCCGAAGCCGGTAACGACCAGGCTCCGGTTCAGATGCCGCGTGACTACTCCGACAGCGCGTCGGGCCTGCTGCGCGGTGCAGCGAAGCGCGACTGATCCTGACCTACTTTTTTTTCGGGCGTACTGGCTACGCCCGCCTCTTCTTTCGCCATCCCAGCTATTATTTAATCATTATCCGCATTGTTACCCGGTTGAAAATTCAATAACATCGATCCGTTTTGGGACATTTTTTTCCTTACACTTCAGGTCACGAGAGCTTGCATCAATGAAGAAAAGAAACCCGCTGTTGAGTGCATTAGCGTTAAGTGTCGGATTATCTCTCTCGGCACCGTTCCCGGCGGCGGCCTCGCTGCCCGCACAGATCCCCGGCCAGCCGGCGCTTCCCAGCCTCGCGCCGATGCTGGAGAAGGTACTGCCTGCGGTGGTGAGCGTGCAGGTAGAAGGCACGGCGGTCGCTCCCGAGCAAAAAATACCTGAAGAGCTGAAAAAATATTTCGGTGAGGAACTGCCTGATGGCCAGGCCCAGCCGTTTGAAGGGCTAGGCTCCGGCGTGATCATCGACGCCGCCAAAGGCTATGTGCTGACCAATAACCACGTGATTAACCAGGCGCAGAAGATTAACGTCCAACTTAACGATGGTCGTGAGTTTGAAGCCAAGCTGATTGGCGGCGATGACCAGAGCGATATCGCCCTGTTACAGCTGCAGAACGCCACCGGGCTGACACAGATTGCCGTTGCCGACTCCGATAAGCTGCGGGTCGGTGATTTTGCCGTCGCGGTTGGTAACCCGTTTGGCCTCGGCCAGACCGCTACCTCAGGGATTATCTCGGCCCTCGGACGGAGCGGGCTCAACCTTGAGGGGCTAGAGAACTTTATTCAGACCGATGCCTCTATTAACCGCGGCAACTCCGGCGGCGCGCTGCTCAACCTCAACGGCGAGCTAATCGGTATCAACACCGCGATTCTGGCCCCAACCGGGGGCAGCATCGGCATCGGCTTTGCTATCCCCAGCAACATGGCGCAAACCCTCGCCCAGCAGCTGATCCAGTCCGGTGAAATCCAGCGCGGCCTGTTAGGTATTAAAGGCATGGAGATGAGCGCTGATATCGCCAAGGCGTTTAACCTCAACGTGCAGCGCGGGGCCTTCGTAAGCGAAGTGCTGCCTGGCTCAGGTTCAGCCAAAGCCGGGATCAAATCGGGCGACGTGATCGTCAGCCTGAACGGCAAGCCGCTGAACAGCTTTGCCGAGCTGCGCTCGCGCATTGCCACCACAGCGCCTGGCACCAAGGTCAAGCTTGGCCTGCTGCGCGATGGCAAAGGCCAGGACGTGGAAGTGACCCTGGACAAAAGCACCGCCTCCTCCGCCAGCGCGGAGACCCTCTCTCCGGCATTACAGGGCGCAAGCCTGGCCGATGGGCAGCTGAAGGATAGTACCAAAGGCATCAAAGTTGAGGAGGTGGCCAAAGAGAGTCCCGCCGCCCAGGCTGGCCTGCATAAAGACGACGTGATAATCGGCGTCAACCGCGAGCGGGTGCAGTCCATCGCCGAGATGCGTAAGGTGCTGGAGACGAAGCCTAATATCATTGCGCTACACGTCGTGCGCGGTAACGATACGCTCTATTTACTCCTGCGCTAGCCCCAGACTGCCGGACATCACCGACGCTGTGTGATGTCCGGATAAGTCGTGCTATGCTGCCCGCACCCTCTTTAACGACGTCCGCATCATGTTAGTGAAGCTATTTCGATCTGTCGCTATTGGCCTCATTGTAGGTAGCCTGCTGCTGGCTGCCCTGCCCTCGCTACGTCAGCTGAGCGCCTCCGCTACCCCGCAGTTTGACAGCACCGATGAAACGCCGGTGAGCTATAACCAGGCGGTGCGCCGGGCTGCGCCTGCGGTGGTCAACGTCTATAACCGCAGCGCAGCCAGCTCGTCCAACAATCAGCTGGAGATCCGCACCCTGGGTTCCGGGGTGATTATGGATCAGCGCGGGTATATTATTACCAACAAGCATGTGATTAACGATGCGGATCAGATCATCGTCGCGCTGCAGGACGGTCGCGTATTTGAGGCGCTGCTGGTCGGCTCCGATACGCTAACGGACTTAGCGGTGCTGAAGGTCAACGCCACCGGCGGCCTGCCGGTGATCCCTATCAACCGTCAGCGCACCCCGCACATCGGCGACGTCGTTATGGCTATCGGTAACCCCTATAACCTCGGCCAGACCATCACCCAGGGGATCATCAGCGCCACCGGCCGCATCGGTCTGAACCCGTCGGGACGGCAGAACTTCTTGCAGACCGATGCCTCCATTAACCACGGCAACTCCGGCGGCGCGCTGGTTAACTCCCTCGGCGAGCTGATGGGCATTAATACCCTCTCGTTTGATAAGAGCAACGATGGCGAAACGCCGGAAGGGATCGGCTTCGCTATCCCGTTCCAGCTGGCCACCAAGATTATGGATAAGCTGATCCGCGACGGGCGGGTGATCCGTGGCTATATCGGTATCGGCGGCAGAGAGATCGCGCCTCTGCATACTCAGGGCGGTGGGATCGATCAGATCCAGGGGATCGTGGTTAACGAGGTGGCCCCGGACGGTCCGGCGGCACGCGCAGGTATTCAGGTTAACGACGTGATTGTCTCGGTGAACGGCAAGCCAGCCATTTCGGCACTGGAGACGATGGACCAGGTGGCGGAGATCCGTCCGGGTTCGGAGATCCCGGTCGAGGTGATGCGTGAGGATAAAAAGCTGCTGCTACACGTGACGATTCAGGAGTACCCGGCTACAAACTAGCCCAGTTTTGTAGTTCCGTAGGCCCGGTAAGCATAGCGCCACCGGGCATTGCGGTAATGCCGGGTGGCGGCTTACAGCCTTACCCGGCCTACGAGAGCTACGGTTCTGAATTACTTATTCACAAACTCTTCGCCGAGCTGGATATCTTTTTTCAGCGTCTCCAGCATTCCTTCCATTGCCTGCTGCTCGAAAGCGCTCAGGGTGCCGATAGACTGGCGCTCCGCGACGCCGTTTTTACCCAGCAGCAGCGGCTGAGAGAAGAAGCGTGCGTGCTCGCCATCGCCCTCAACGTAGGCGCACTCAACGACGCCCTGTTCGCCCTGCAGGGCGCGTACCAGCGAGAGCCCAAAGCGCGCCGCCGCCTGGCCCATAGAGAGGGTTGCAGAACCGCCACCGGCTTTCGCTTCGACCACTTCCGTACCCGCGTTCTGAATACGTTTGGTCAGATCGGTCACTTCCTGCTCGGAGAAGCTAACGCCAGGGATCTGCGACAGCAGCGGCAGAATAGTGACGCCAGAGTGACCGCCGATAACCGGCACTTCAACATCACCAGGCTGCTTGCCTTTCAGCTCGGCCACAAAGGTGTTGGAGCGGATGATGTCCAGCGTGGTCACGCCAAACAGTTTGTTCTTGTCGTAAACGCCTGCTTTTTTCAGCACTTCAGCGGCGATAGCGACGGTGGTGTTCACCGGATTAGTAATAATGCCGATGCACGCCTGCGGACAGGTCTTCGCAACCTGACTCACCAGGTTTTTAACGATGCCAGCGTTGACGTTAAAGAGATCGGAGCGATCCATTCCTGGCTTACGTGCGACGCCCGCAGAGATCAGTACCACGTCTGCACCTTTCAGCGCTGGGGTAGCATCTTCGCCAGCGAAGCCCTCAATTTTAACAGCAGTAGGGATATGACTCAGGTCAACCGCCACGCCAGGGGTGACAGGTGCGATGTCGTACAGAGAGAGTTCTGAGCCTGAAGGCAGTTGGGTCTTGAGAAGTAGGGCTAGCGCCTGGCCAATACCGCCTGCCGCGCCGAGGACTGCAACTTTCATCCTAAACTCCTTATTATGATTAGCGAAATATACCGTTACTCCGTTGCTAAGGACATGACAACATGGGGTAAATGATAGCGATCATTCTGCAGAAAAAACGCGCCTCAGCTCGCTTTTAGCATCATCCACTTTCTGTTGCCCTCTCCGGCAGCATGAAAATTTCCTTCATAAAGCCAGGCATATCCCCGCAGGCGGTACAATACACCCTGTAAAGCTAGCAAAACAACAGCACTTTAATAACATTTATTTTACTTTTAATCTTATTTGTGACCCGTGACACAGGCATGTTTCTCGATAAGTTATTTTGATAAAATCCGCGGCTTTCATAACATTATTTCAGCCTTAATAGTGGCAGACTATTTGCATAAAAATTCATTTTTATGCATAATAATGTTGTTTCAATCGCCATTCTACGGGTGACTTATGCGAAGCTCGGCAAAACAAGAAGAATTAGTTAAGGCGTTCAAAGCGCTGCTTAAAGAAGAAAAGTTCAGCTCCCAGGGCGAAATCGTCCTGGCACTGCAGGAGCAAGGGTTTGATAACATTAATCAATCCAAAGTCTCCCGAATGCTGACGAAGTTCGGTGCGGTGCGTACGCGCAACGCCAAAATGGAGATGGTCTACTGCCTGCCCGCAGAGCTTGGCGTGCCGACTACCTCAAGTCCACTGAAGAACCTGGTGCTGGACATCGACTATAACGATGCGGTGGTGGTTATCCACACCAGCCCGGGGGCCGCCCAGCTGATTGCGCGCCTGCTGGACTCATTAGGGAAATCAGAAGGCATTCTCGGCACCATCGCGGGGGACGATACCATCTTTACCACCCCTGCCAGCGGTTTTACCGTAAAGGATCTCTACGAAGCGATCCTGGTGCTGTTTGAACAAGAGCTATGATCCTCTCTCCCCTCGCGCCTTAGCGAGGGGAATCTTTTTCGGTTAGCCCGTTTATCACCATAATCCACTGCCTGCGCCTTTAACAGAATGTGCGATTCTCTGTCATCTCTGTGTCATCCAGTGGATCCCACCTGCGCGATCGCACAAAATGCTAAAAAAGCGTATCCATATGATTTTCTTAGAGATACCAATCAATTACCCCTCTTAAAACCGCATTTTTATTCTTTTACGTTATAAGAAGTTAAATTTATGTGACGTAATAACCCATGAAACCATTAGCATGGTATTAATTTTTGCGGTGATTAGTGTATACTTGATTTTGTGATGAGGGTCACGAAACAAGACCCCAGTAAATAAGAATCCGACGAGGTAAACACCATGAAAATCAAAACAACTGTAGCCGCTCTGGGCATCCTGTCTGCACTCTCTTTCGGTGCTTTGGCTGCCGACTCCATTAACGCTGATCAGGCGCAGGGCCGCCAGGCAATCGGTACGGTTTCCGTAGGCGCAGTAAGCTCCTCACCGATGGATATTCGTGATGCGCTGAATCAAAAAGCCGAAGCACAGGGCGCATCCTCTTACCGTATTATCGAAGCGCGTACCGGTGACCACTGGCACGCCACTGCAGAACTCTACAAATAAACCCTCGTCGTAGTGTTCTACGACCTTGCCCCCGCCTGTCGGGGGCTTTTTTATACCTGCTTTTTTATAACTGAAGTGTGCCTTCAGGCGCGCACGTTGAACCGCAGCATGCCGCCCAGCTCCTCTTCGGCTTCGTCAAAGAGCAGGATTAACGCGCCAAAGCGACGACGTTGTTTTTCATGCAGGTGGACAAACTCGATCTCAAGCGGCATCGGCAGAACGTTATCCTCACTGGTTACTACCTCCCACAGCGAGTCCAGATTATTCACCTTTGTCCGATCGATAGTAAAAGTGCGGCAAAATTCGCGATAAAAAGCGTCTTGATCGTCAATTTCGTCAAAATCAAACGTGTAAATAGTCATTATTAGCCATCCTGCGCGAATGGGCGGCCTGCGCCGCCCCAGCGTTTATAATCCTCCGAGATGAAGAGTCTTAACCTCCTGGTACTCTTCCAGTCCCAGCACCGATCCTTCCCGGCCTAAGCCAGACTCTTTCACTCCGCCAAATGGTCCCAGTTCGGTAGATACCGCGCACTCGTTAACCCCAATCATCCCGGCTTCCAGCGCCTGCGATACGCGGAAGACGCGCTGTAGATTCTGAGTATAGAAGTAGGCTGCAAGGCCAAACGGCGTATCGTTAGCGCGATGGATCACCTCATCTTCGGTGGTAAAGCGGAAGCAGGCAGCCACCGGGCCGAAAGTCTCCTCCGCAGCCAGCTTCATGCTGTCGCTACAGTTGGTGAGCACCGTTGGCTGCCAGAAGTTTCCTCCCAGCGCGTGGGCTTTGCCGCCCGCCAGCGCCGTTGCGCCTTTGGCGATCGCATCCTCTACATGTTCGCGTACCTTGTCCACCGCCGCCGACTCGATGAGCGGCCCCACAACCACGCCCTCCTCCATACCGTTACCCACTTTCAGGGCGTTAACCCGCTCGGCGAGCTTGTTCACGAAGGCGTCATAAACGGCTTCGTGGATATAGAAACGGTTGACGCTGACGCACACCTGCCCGGCGTTACGGAATTTATTGGCAATCGCCCCCTCAACGGCGGCATCGATGTCTGCATCGTCAAAGACGATATAGGGCGCGTTGCCCCCCAGCTCCATCGACACTTTTTTCATGGTTTCAGCGGCGTTACGCACCAGCGTTTTACCCACGGCAGTAGAACCGGTGAAGGAGATTTTACGCACCTGCGGGCTGGCCATGATCGCATCGCTGATCTCAGCGGTGGTGCCCGCCACGGCATTGAGTACCCCATCCGGGACGCCCGCTTTTTTCGCCAGCTGCACAAGGGCAAAGGCGCTGAGGGGCGTATTGTTGGCGGGCTTGATGACGCCGGTACAGCCAGCCGCCAGCGCCGGACCCAGCTTGCGGGTCAGCATTGCCATCGGGAAGTTCCACGGCGTGATGGCTGCAACAACGCCAATCGGCTCGCGGGTGGCAAGAATACGCGAGCCGGGTTTAATCGGTGGAATAATCTCGCCGTTGGCGCGCTTCGCCTCTTCGGCGAACCACTGAATAAAGCTGGCGGCGTACTCGACTTCGCCCTCCGCCTCTTTCAGCGGCTTACCCTGCTCGCTGGTCATCAGCTGTCCCAGCCAGGTTTTGTTCTCAATAATCAGCGCATACCAGCGGTAGAGAATAGCGGAGCGCTCTTTCGCGGTTTTCGCCCGCCAGGCAGGAAACGCGCGCGTGGCGGCAGCAATCGCCTCCTCGGTCTCTTTTTTGCCTGCTTTAGCGACCTTCGCAATCACCTCGCCCGTTGCCGGGTTGGTCACGTCGAAGGTGTTCTCCAGCGTTTTCCATACGCCGTCTACAAAATAGCCTGTTTGAAAAAGCGCATTGTCCTGAAGTGCCTGTGTCGCCATGCGTCCTCCCGATCCCCGTGAATGAATGACTCCGCTAAGTATAGCTACAAAAAAACCGACGCCTCTGGCGTCGCTAAGCTCTGGGGAAATGGAAGTATGTGGCCCCAGTGAATCTGTTCCGTTCACCTCATGCCGGGAACTACATATGGCGTACGTCATTCGTGAACGGGATAAGGGGGCCACCGCGGCCCCCTTATCGATCCCCGCGGCCCCGCGGGGACTCAACACCTCGCTGTGAGACCGTACTCCACAGCAACAAAGAAATCGCTGTAGGCTCGGAATTAAAGCGAGGTGTTGGGTCCGGCTGAAAATCGCCGAGGCATTCACTTCCGGCCGGGGCAGCCCGCATGGATGCGGGCTGAGGGCGTGCCTTACAGGGAAGTTACCTCACGCCCGACCCGAAAGCCGGAAGGGATAAGTCGAGGGAACCGCAAAGCGGCGATTTTCCCTGCCGGGAGCCCGGGTCGCCAGGGTGGTGGCGGCGAGCCACCCTGGCACGTTCACGTGTGCGGAATTTACAGATGAGTAAAATGTATGAAGTGAACGGAAATTACCGCAAACTCACATACCCGTCCTACCCTTTTGGCAAAACGCCAATTAGCGAGTAGTCAGCGCAGACTGGTATTTGTGGAGCACATCTACCAGTCGTTTCACCGGATGGGTGACCTGCTCCGGTGCGTCCCAGTCGCGAAGTTTTTCCTGGTAGACCTCCAGCTCCTCCAGCAGCTGGCTGAAGTAGCGGCGGCGCGTCGTGTCGCTGCGGGCGGCAATAACGCTGTCTGCCGTACGCCGTAGCTGACGGTGGAAAGCAGAGAGTTCGACATTCACCGGGATCGGCGCATCGCGAAGACGCTGGTGGGCAATAATCATGGTCAACGCCAGACGGAATTTGCCCACGTCCCCCGGGAACTTGTTCAGCAGTAAAAAGAGCTGCTGATAGAGCGCGGGCAGGTGGTTTTCTCTACGCCGTGCCGTGTTAGTGGTCAGCGCCGAGACCGCCGCCGAAACAAACTGGTTCAGCAGCACGCGGCCGGTGCGCGCCCGGGAGTTATCCCGCACCAGCAGGATCACCAGCAGAGCCAGCACGCAACCGACAATCTGCCCCAGCGCACTGTCGAGGAAGCGGTTGAACTCAAAGGTCATCGGGTTATCCAGCACGAGGATGTTGATGGTGCTCGCCAGCGCTCCCAGCGATCCCAGACGCCGCTTCTGCACCTCAATGCCGATAAAGAAGGCCAGCACCGCCAGACTGATGCACAGCAACAGCATGCTTTGCTGGGTGGCAGGCATCACCACCAGAAAATAGAAGGCCCCGATGGGCAGCGCCGCCAGCGTGCCGTAGACAAAGTCCATCGCCACCATGCGCGGGTTGGGCAGGCGCATCGCCAGCGAGGTGACCACCGCAATCATGATCATCGCCCCGCTGCCAGAGGTCCAGCCGGTCCAGAGCCAGAACAGGGTCCCTAACATACAGGAGAGCGTGGTGCGCCAGAAGTTAACCATCGCATGGTGCCGCTCTGCCGACTCCGCTTTTACCACCGCCTCGGCGCGCAGCACCTCCTCTTCGGTCGCGCTGATGCGGGTATTGCCAATCACCCCGCGCTTAAGCAGCAGAAAGCGCGTCGCTGCGCCGACCCAGCTATAGATAGTGATGGGCGTATCGTGCTCGCCGGTCCAGGCAAGCACCCGGCGCATCCGCTTGAGCTGCTTATGCACGTCCTGCACCGTCTCTACCGGCGTGGCGAACAGCTCCCGAAACGTATCGGTGACGATCTCTGGACGCGACTGCTGCATCAGCCAGGTCTCACACGCCTGGGTAATCAGAGTCAGCGACAGGGTATTGATCACCTTCAGACGGCGGTTGGCCCGCGTCCAGCGCGACGACTCCATATTGAGGTTGGTACGCATCCCGTCCAGGGCATTGGTACGCCGCACCAGCGCCCCCCAGGCCTTATCCATCTCATCGCCGTCGCCATTCTGCACGCAGAGCTGCATCAGCTGGTACTGCGCCAATAGCAGGCTGTCCAGCTCACGGTCAATCTCCTGCTTCACCGAGCGCGGCGAGAAGAGCAGATCGGCCACGATAGCGCAAACGATCCCGATGACAATCTCGCTGCAGCGCTCAACGGCAAACTGTGGGGTCAGCAGCGGTTCGGCCTGCACGGTAATGACGATGATCAGCGCGGTGTAGCCCGACAGACCCCACGCGTAGGAGTTTTCAACCCGCACCAGCGAGGAGAGCCAGGTACAGAAGCCCGCCCACAGACAGCAGACCATCAGCATCACCAGCGGGGCGCGGATCATGCCGATGATCATCACCAGCGCAGCAACGCAGCCGATAAAGGTGCCGACGATACGCAGCATGCCCCGGTAGCGGATCGCTCCCGAGTAAGGTTCGCCCCCGGCGGCAAAGGCCGGGCCAGCGGCCACAATCGCTGCCGTCAGCACCGCCCAGCGCGGCGTTTCAAGATTAAAGTGGAAGCCAACAAACAGCGCCAGCACAATGGCGCAGGCCAGCTTGATGGCAAAGCGCACATGCTGGTTGGCGATGGAGAAAATACCCATCGTGCTTAGCCCATCTCACGCAGACGGTGGGCCAGCTTGCGGAAGAAGGAGTCCTGGCTGGCGTCCCGGTCTTTCTCCCCGGTGATCACCACCGTCGCGGTGGTGCCCGCCGGCCACAGGTTGCCCGGCTGGCTGTCGAGGCGGATACGCACCGGCACGCGCTGTGCCAGACGGACCCACTCCAGGTTAGAGTCGATGGTCGCCATCCCTTTGGCATCGCGGCTGCTGCTGGCGTTGGTCACCCCGGCGGCGATGCTGTCCACCGTGCCTTTCAGCACCTGGTTACTGCCAAGCGGCGTAATTTCGGTGCGATAGCCGGGACGCACGCCCTCCAGCTTGGTCTCTTCCATATAGGCCAGCACGTAGAAGGAGTCATGTTTTACCAGCGCCACCGCCGTTGAACCACGGGTGATAAACTCGCCGGTATAGACGTTAAGGTTGGTTACCCAACCGGCGGACGGGGCGCGGATCACCGTGCGCTCCAGGTCCAGCTTCGCCATATCGCGCGTGGCTTCGGCTTTTGCCAGCTGGTGAAGCACGGTTTGCAGGACGTTATTCGCCTGGTCAATCTCTTCCCGGGACATCGCCTGGATGCCGAGCTTATTACGCCGTCCGGCTTCCCGGCGTTTTTCCGTAGCCAGCGCCTGGTAGTAAGCGACATCCGCCTCAGCCTCCTCCAGCGCTTTCTGGTAGCGCGGCTGGTCGATGGTAAACAGCACCTGGTCTTTCTGCACCAGCTGGTTATCATGAACCTTCACATCGGTGATAAGCCCGGCGACGTCAGGGGCAATCGCCACCACGTCGGCGCTAAAGCGGGCGTCGCGCGTCCACGGCGACTCGGTGTAGTAGACCCAGGCACGAAAAATAGCGATGAAAGCCAGTATCACCAGAATCACGGTGATAGCGGTACGAGAGATATTTTTTATAAACGTTTTCACATCAACCTCAGACGAACAGGCGCGACAATAAATAGAACAGGCAGCAGTAGAGAGCTGTATTGAACAGCGCTGGATGCCAGACAAAATCGTAGATCCCGGTCGGGATCAGCACGCGGCGCACCAGCCAAAAGAGGGCCAGCGATAACAGTAGCTCGAAGAATATCGGCGGGAACGACAGGCCGAAGACCACGATAACGGGAAACAGACTCATGTTAACCTTGATTAGAGAGCGTGCAGGCGATGGTTTATTATTCACGTCACCGCAGGAATAAGGGCCGGAGAGGCCGGGCGAGAGTGACGTGTCTGTTACTTAGCTAACAGTATTTTACCGTAACTGTTATGTTGTTATCTATATTGTGTTATCTAAATCACTTTTAAGCCAGAGTGAACAATGGAAAGATTAAAACGTATGTCGGTGTTCGCCAAAGTGGTTGAGCTAGGATCGTTCACCGCCGCTGCCCGACAGCTCCAGATGAGCGTCTCCTCCATCAGCCAGACCGTCGCCAGACTGGAAGATGAGCTGCAGGTTAAGCTGCTCAACCGCAGCACCCGCAGCCTCGCCCTGACCGAAGCGGGCAAGATCTACTACCAGGGCTGCCGTCGGATGCTGCACGAGGCGCAGGACGTGCATGAACAGCTCTATGCCTTTAACAATACCCCTATCGGTACCCTGCGCATCGGCTGCTCGTCTACCATGGCGCAGAACGTGCTGGCCAAAATGACCGCCGAGATGCTGCGCGACTACCCTGGCCTGTCGGTGGATCTGGTCACCGGGATCCCTGCCCCGGATCTGATTGCCGATGGGCTGGACGTGGTGATCCGCGTGGGCGCGCTACAGGATTCGAGTCTCTTCTCCCGGCGTCTGGGGGCCATGCCGATGGTGGTCTGCGCCGCGAAAAGCTATCTGACGCAGTACGGCGTACCTGAAAAGCCAGCCGATCTCGCTAATCACTCCTGGCTTGAGTATAGCGTGCGCCCCGACAATGAGTTTGAGCTGATCGCCCCGGAAGGGCTGTCGACGAAGATCGTTCCCCAGGGACGCTTTGTCACCAACGATCCCATGACCCTGACCCGCTGGCTGACGGTGGGCGCAGGGGTGGCCTACGTCCCGCTGATGTGGGTGATCGACGAGATCAACCGTGGCACGCTGGAGATCCTCTTCCCGCGCTACCAGTCGGATCCGCGTCCGGTGTATGCCCTCTATACCGAGAAGGATAAGCTGCCGCTGAAGGTGCAGGTCTGTATCGATGCGCTGACAAACTACTTTGTGGAGGTGTCGCAGGTGTTTCAAACCATGCGCGGACGCGCAAAAGAGAAGTGAGGGATTTCCTGCCGGCTATCACCGGCAGGAAGAGGCGAGCAGGCCTTACGCCGTGCCGCCGACGGTTAGGTTGTCTACCTTCAGCGTTGGCTGGCCGACGCCCACCGGCAGGCTCTGCCCCTCTTTACCGCAGACGCCGACGCCGCTGTCGAGCTTGAGATCGTTGCCGACCATGGAGATCTGCTGCATGGCTTCGATGCCGGAGCCGATCAGGGTTGCCCCTTTCACCGGCGTCGTCACCTTGCCGTTCTCAATCAGGTAGGCTTCCGAGGTAGAGAAGACAAACTTACCGGAGGTGATATCCACCTGGCCGCCACCAAAGTTCGGGGCAAAGATCCCGTACTCCACCGACTCGATGATCTCCTGCGGAGTCGATTTCCCGGCCAGCATATAGGTGTTTGTCATACGCGGCATCGGCAGATGCGCGTAGGATTCACGACGGCCGTTGCCGGTCGGTGCCACGCCCATCAGGCGCGCGTTGAGCTTGTCCTGCATGTAGCCTTTCAGGATACCGTTTTCGATCAGCACGTTGTACTGACCCGGCGTGCCTTCATCATCGATAGAGATTGAGCCACGGCGGTTCATCATGGTGCCGTCATCAACCACGGTGCACAGCTCGGAGGCCACCAGCTCGCCCATCTGGCCGCTGAACACTGAGGTGCCGCGACGGTTAAAGTCCCCTTCCAGACCGTGACCTACCGCCTCGTGCAGCAGCACGCCCGGCCAACCCGCGCCCAGCACCACCGGCAGGGTACCCGCCGGAGCCGCCACCGCAGAGAGATTCACCAGCGCCATGCGTACCGCCTCTTTGGCCCAGGCGTCCGCCCGCGCTTCGCCGTCGGCGTCGCTAAGGAACCACTCGTAGCCAAAACGACCGCCACCGCCGCTGGAGCCGCGCTCGCGTTTACCGTCATCTTCCACCTGCACGCTGACCGACAGGCGTACCAGCGGGCGAACGTCCGCCGCCAGCGTGCCGTCGGTGGCCGCCACAAGGATCAGCTCATAGACGCCGGTCAGGCTGGCGGTGACTTCCTGCACGCGCTTGTCGGCAGCACGGGCCACGTTGTTAACCCGGCGCAGGATGTCCAGCTTCTCTTCCCGGCTCATGCCCTGAAGCGGATCGACGCTGGTATAAAGGGCGCTATGCTCAACTGCACCGAGGGTCTGCACCCGGCCATCACCGGCGTCGCGGACGATGGTGCGCGCAGCCTGGGCGCTCTGCTCCAGGGCCAGCAAACTGATCTGATCGGCATAGGCAAAGCCGGTCTTCTCGCCGCTGACGGCACGCACGCCTACGCCCTGGTCGATATGGTAGGAGCCATCTTTAATAATGTTATCTTCTAAAACCCAGGATTCGTGATAGCTCGACTGGAAATAGAGGTCGCCGTAGTCGAGACGGCGCTCGGCCAACTGGCCGAGGATGGAAAACAGATCCTGATGGCTCAGGCCGTTTGCCGCGAGTAATTGTTCACTAACCAGGTTCAAACTCATCGTTTTGCTACTCTCAGGTTGCCGCGCGTTGCGGTTATAAATTTCACTCTATTGAGAGTGAGGCAATTCGCTCAACTCGTCAAATCATTGCTATTTCGCGGGCGGGGTTCGCGGCTGGCGCAACACTTCGTTGATCTGCGGTTTATCCATCGGGCCGCTGATGTGGTAGCGCAGAATAGAGACCTTGCTCCACAGCGGCCCCAGCACCTTGCTGGCGGCAAACACCGCTGCGCCAACGATCGGGTTAACGGCGAACGCGGCCGCGACGCCAACGGTGGCAGAGATCTCTGGGGCGACGATGGCCTCTACGTCCAGCTCCCGGCGCACCAGATTGACCGATCCCTTCATGGCGATATCCGCCTCAAGGCCGTCCACCAGCGTATCGTCGGTATGCAGAACGCCATCTTTGATCCATGCCGTGCTGCGGATAGAGTCAAAGTAAAAGCCTTCGCTAAAGGTGTCGCTGAAGTCAAAGCGCAGCTTACGCAGCAGGGCGTCAAAGCTCAGCAGACGCAGCAGCTGCCCGGCACGGCCGGTACTGACGTCGGCGATCTGCCCCTTGCCGAGGCGGGTATGCAGCACGCCGTTAAGAGAGGCCACATCCGGCTGCCACGGAGTATCACGCCAGTGGAGATCGTAATCCGCATCGACCGACGCATCACGCATAGGCGTGGTGACGCCAAAGAACTCCGTGGCCGAATCAATCTTATTCGCCCGCAGCTTACCTTTAATGGACGTGCGCTCGGCACCGCTGCGGTTAACCCACTCGCCGCCGGCGGTCAGGCGGGCGAAGCCGCTGTCCACCAGACCGTTGGCCAGGGAGAGCGTATCGCCCTTGATGGTAAAATCACCCTCAATGCGGCCATATTTCTGTCCCCACAGCCAGCACTCGGCGCAGCGCAGCTGAAGATCGGGCCAGCCGCTGAAATCGATCCGCGTCTTGCCGGTCAGCAAAGCTTTTGGCGACAGCGGCTCGCTGGTTACCGGGGTCGGGTTATAGTAGAGATAGCGAATGGCGGCGGTCCAGGGCCTGTTATCCGCCATTGTCAGCGCCGCCGCGATCTCGCGCCCCTGTACGTCGACTTTCGTGCCGCCCGCTACGGACTGCGTCTCAAGGCTGACGTTGTTCCACTGCTGGCCGCCAAGGGTGAGCGCCGGGGTGCGCAGGGTAATTGCCTGCGGGAAAGCCGTAGCGCTGCTGACGTTGCTGGCCACGCCCTGCTGGAATAGCCCCAGCCACTGCGCGCCGTCCAGCGGCGGCAGGTTCAGCTCGACGCCGCTTTGCGCCGGCAGCGGCGGAATGGTCTGGCTCTCTGAGGCCCAGATAGCGCGGTCCAGGGTCAGCTTTTGATTCAGCAGCCAGCGACTATTGAAATGGTTATCGCTGCCCGCAGCCCCGGTCAAATCGAAGCTGCGCAGATTGCCCGTCACGTTCAACTTCACCGGCAGAGACTGGCCTGCTGGTTTATTCAGCGGCGAGGGGAGTCGGCTGGCGAGATTTTTCAGGTCGCCTTTAATATCCACGTTATAGCGTGCACCTGCGTTGTAAGGCAGCTCAATGCCAACCTTGCCGTTCCACGCTACGCTGCCGCTGAGGGCATCGTTGACCTGTTTTGGCAGGACGCCGGTGCGGGCGGGCTGCCAGTTTGCATTCATGTCGATCGCCACCTCGTAGGCCTTTTTGCCTTCGGTGGTGGAGAAGTTGACGTTGAGCGGCTGATTAAACCAGCTGGCGGTCAGCGGCTCGCTCTGCAGGTTGCCGTTCACGAAGCTGAAGTTGCCGTTGAGATTGTGCAAAGTGCTGTTCAGCGGCTTGATAAACAAGCTGTTATCCCGCAGCCTCACCTCGCCTTTGGCCGTGGTGATCTCGCCGTCCAGCGGAATATCGAGATGTAAGCGAGCGCTCACATCGCCATCAAGCTGAAGCTCGTCAAGGGTCGCGCCAAGAGAGTCCTTCAGCGGCGTCTCGTTGAAGTACGGCCCAACCTCTTTGCCCGGACCATTGATGTCAGCATCAATCAGCAGCTTCTCTTCTCGGTAGTCTGGGATCGCCGCCGCCAGGTTGCGCGCCTGCACCCCGCCGAGGCTGACCTCATCGCTCTTCATAAACAGGCCGTCGTTGAGGAAATCCAGCTCGATGTCGAAATTCTTTAGCGCTGGCCAGCCGGGCTGGAAGGCGTACACCGCATTGTGCAGCGGCACCAGCACCTCAAACTGCCCTTCATTGTGCTTGTAAGGGAAGAGATGCGGATTACCGCCGTAGACCAGCGTGGCGTTATCCACCTGGCCGCCCTGAATAGCCCCGCTCAGGTAGTCCACCAGCGCTTTGCCCATCAGGTTTTCCGGGAAATAGCGCCACGCCTGCCCGGCGTCGTTAGTGCTAATCCCAGCGAGGATCCCCAGCCACGGCTCGTCGTGGGTCGGCTTGAGATAGCGGAAATCACCCCGAGCACGCAGGCCAGTGGCCTCAATATCCAGCTGGCGGCCATCCAGCTGGAAGCCATCGCTGTTATTCAGCCAGTTAAGGGTCGCCACCCCTTTTTTGATCTCCAGCGGAGCACGGAACACGGTTTTATAAGGCATGGTGGCCTGGGTCACCTCCGCCGTTAGCCGGCCATCCTCCGCGCTGCCGCTCAGGGTTCCGGCCAGATGCTGGACGCCCGGCAGCATCTTCCACTGCTGCCAGGAGAGATCCTGCCAGCGTGCCTGGAAGCGCGTTTTATCCGTGGCCTGAAGCGGAATATCTAGTGCCAGCTGCTCAATCTGCCCGGCAGGCTGCATCGCTCGCCAGATCTCACCCAGCGCGGGAGAGAATTTTTCAGCAATTGGCAGCAGACCATCCAGGCCGCTAAGCTCAAGGTGATTGGCGCGCACGCGCAGCTCATCGCTACGGGTGTTGTTTACGCCACCTACCGTCTGCTCGGGGATCCACGCCAGGGTCAGCGCCCCCTTCGGCCAGGGTTTATCATCCAGCGTGACGCGGGTAGAGGGGATAGCGAACTGCCAGCCTTGCTCCCCTGTCCGGGTCACGTGCGCCGTCAGATTATCCACGCTCAGACGGTGCGTTTTCGCCTCGCCCTGCCAGCTTGCGCCGCCCTTTTTCAGCAACACATCGCCGCTGGCGATCTCGCCTTTGCTGACGGTCATCCACCCTTCAAGACTAAAGCGGGCGCTATCAAGGGCAACGTTATCCTGCATCCATTTGCCTAACCACGGCTTAACGTCGACGTCATCCGCCTGAAGCCACAGTCGTCCGTTACTGAGCAGGCCGTTGTCGTCCCGCAGATCCATCCGCACCTGCATCACGCCGTGCTGGCCGGTGAGGCTGGAGAGGCTCACCTGCCCCTCGGCCCGGTGGCGTGCGCTGTCGTTAAGCCAGGTAAGCTGAGGGATCGCCAGTTCGGCCCGCTGGCCGGAAGGGGTCAAGAAGCTGATATCGCTGTCGCGCAGATCGAAGTGGTCGAACTGGCGTAGAAAGAGATCGCTGAGACGGTTGCCTTCGATGTCCTGCTGGCTGTCGCCCTGCTGTATTGGGGTATTGGTGTAGACGCGCAGCCGGTAGAAGGTGAGATCGCGAAACTGCCAGCGCAGATGCAGCAGGCTCTGCCAGACGTCCAGGGCCAGGGTAACGCGCTTAACCGAGAATTCACCGCCGTCGCTCAGGCCAGCGCTGATATCGCGCACCTCAACCTGCGGGCCGAAGTTTTGCCAGTTGGCCTCAATGTAGCTGGCGTTGATCGGCATCCCCGTGGCCGCCTCAATCTTTGCCAGCAGCGCCGGACGCCAGGTGTTGAGATGCGGCAGCACAAGACGCAGGCCACTCACCAGCAGCGCGACGATGACAATCAACGTTGCGGCAGTCAGCAGCAGTATCCCAGGCAATCGCCTCACGCATCTCTCCTTGTCAGCCAAAAAACAGGCCTTGCTCGTGTCGCAGCATGCTGCGTAATTACATCATTACCACGTCGAACTGCTCCTGGTTATAGAGCGGCTCAATTTGTACTTTTACCTGTTTGCCAACAAAGATCTCCACTTCTGCCAGCGCATGGGACTCGTCGCTTTTTAGCGCTTCTGCCACTGCAGGAGAAGCATAGACTAAGAATCGATCGGAATCGTAGGCGTGATGCACACGAACGATCTCCCGCATGATCTCATAGCAGACGGTCTCTACCGTTTTGACCGTCCCGCGCCCGTGGCAGGTTGGGCACTCGTTGCAGAGCACGTGTTCCACGCTCTCCCGGGTGCGTTTGCGGGTCATCTCCACCAGGCCAAGCTGGGAGAAGCCGTTGATGCTGGTTTTGACCCGATCCTTGCTCAGCGCCTGCTCCAGGGAGTGCAGCACCCGGCGGCGGTGATCCTCATTACTCATATCGATAAAGTCGATAATGATAATGCCGCCAAGGTTGCGCAGGCGCAGCTGGCGGGCAATGGCCTGGGTCGCTTCAATATTGGTGTTGAAGATAGTGTCGTCGAGATTGCGATGTCCCACAAACGCGCCGGTATTGATATCGACGGTGGTCATCGCTTCGGTCTGATCGATAATCAAGTAGCCGCCGGACTTCAGCTCAACCTTGCGCTCCAGCGCGCGTTGGATCTCATTCTCTACGTCGAAGAGATCGAAGATCGGCTGCCGCCCGCTGTAGTGCTCCAGCTTGCTGGTCATCTCCGGAATGTATTCCGCAGTGAACTCCATCAGGGCGTCAAAGGTCAGGCGCGAGTCGACGCGGATGCGGTCGAGCTGGGCATCGGCAAAGTCGCGCAGCACCCGCTGGGCAAGAGCCAGCTCGCCGTACATCTGGTAGCGGGTCTGGGGACGCTTTTTACGTTCCATCACCTTGGTCCAGACGCGCTTCAGGTAGGCCGCATCCGAGGCGAGATCCTCTTCGCAGACGCCCTCGGCCGCCGTACGGATGATAAAACCGCCCTGCTCGTCGCAGTACTCCGCAACGATCTTTTTCAGCCGCTCGCGCTCGTTTTCGCTTTCAATACGCTGGGAGACGCCCACGTGAGAGGCCCCTGGCATAAAGACCAGGTAGCGCGAGGGTAGCGTAATATCGGTGGTCAGGCGTGCGCCCTTGGTGCCCAACGGATCTTTGACGACCTGCACCATCAGATCCTGACCCTGACGCACCAGCTCGGAGATATCGCGCACGGTGAAGTTTTTCTGCTCTTCGCCGGCGACGCACTCGGTATGGGGCATGATATCGGAGGCGTGGAGGAAAGCCGCCTTATCGAGACCAATATCTACAAAAGCCGCCTGCATGCCCGGCAGGACCCGGCTCACGCGCCCTTTGTAGATATTGCCGACGATACCGCGCCGCGCTTCGCGCTCGATGTGGATCTCCTGCAGGATGCCGCCGTCAATATAGGCGACGCGCGTCTCCGATGGCGTTACGTTCACCAGCAATTCAGCCGTCATGTTTATCCCTTCCCTCACGCAGTGCGTTAAAATCGCTTATCAGTTCGCCGGTCTCTACCAGCGGCAGGCCAACTACAGCATAGTAGCTGCCGTTGATGCGGCGAACAAAGCAGCCGCCCAGCCCCTGGATACCATACGCACCTGCTTTATCCATCGGTTCGCCACTGGCAATGTAGGCCTCTATGTCGTGCTCGGCCAGCGCCTTAAAGGTGACGTCGGTAACCACGAGGCGCTCCAGCACCCGCTGGCTGTCAGCCAGCGCAACGGCGGTCATCACCTGGTGAGTCTGTCCCGAAAGCTGGCGCAGCATTGCAGCAGCATGGTGGGTATCTCTGGGTTTTTCAAGCACTTCACCGTTTACGATGACAATGGTATCGGCTCCCAGCACCGGCAGATCCCGCGCGGCCAGCGTAACGCCAGCCTGGGCTTTCTCCCGCGCCAGGCGCACCACATACTGCTGGGCGCTCTCCTGGGGATGGCGCTGCTCCTCCACGCCCGGAATAATGCGCTCAAAAGAGACGCCGAGCTGGGTGAGCAGCTCCTGACGGCGTGGCGAACCGGAGGCGAGATAGAGATCTGTCATAAATACCTTTTATTGCACCGCAAACTGCTGGCGGATTTTACGCATCAGCAGGAAGAGCCAGGGCCAGAGCACGCCGTCAACAATGCTGCTCCAGAAAACTTCCGGACGGAACGACACGTTGATGACTAAAAACTCGGCCCAGAAAACAATGATATTTGCCGCCAGCGACAGCAGCATCACCACCAGCGCCTGCTGCCAGAGCGCCAGGTTACGGAAAAGCTGATATTTCAGGGCAACCAGGTAAGCGATGATGCTGAGCGACAGCGCGCGGACTCCAAGGGTTGAGCCGCTGATCAGATCCAGTATGGCACCCATCATTAAACCTGTACCGACATTTACGCGGTGCGGCAGGGCGAGGATCCAGTAGAGCAGAATAAGCAGTACCCAGTTTGGCCGGAAAACAAGAATGTTATCCGGCCAGGGCATAATTTGCAGCAACAGCGCAATGAGGAACGAGAGCCAAATGACCCAGCGCCCCTGGCTACGATAGCTGGCCACTATTGCCCCCCGGATGCAGGCTGCGAGGGCGTGTTAAGGCCGGTAGCAGGCTCAGGGACGGGCGCAGGCGGCCCCATGGAGTTGGGCGCAGGCAGCACCTGCGGCATCATCTGCATCAGCCGCTCGTTGGCCACGCGGTGTACCTCTTCCGGGGTCATCGGGTTTGCGCCGTTGCGATCGGCTCCCCACAGCAGCAGCAGGTAGCGTAAACGCTGGAGCCCTGCCATTGGACGCGCCTGGATAACCGTATAGGCGCGCTGGGTGTCAAGCTTCACGGAGGAGACAACGCCAACCGGATACCCTTCCGGGAAACGGCCCCCGAGGCCGGAGGTAACCAGCACGTCGCCGACGCGAATATCGGTATTCGCCGGCAGATGCTCAAGCTGGAGATCGTCGGTACAGCCGTTACCGGCCGCAATCACGCGGATATCGTTACGCAGCACCTGGATTGGCAGCGCATGGGTTGCATCGCAGATCAGCAGCACGCGGCTGGTGAGCTTGGCAACCGCCACCACCTGGCCAACCACGCCTTTATCACTGATCACCGGCTGGCCTTCATAGACGCCGTTCACGCTACCCTTGTCGATCACCACCTGATCGCTGTAGGGATCGTTCACCGTCGAGATGACCTGGGTGACCATTTTTTGCTCATCCTGACGCAGGGGTGAGCCCAGCAGCTCGCGCAGACGCGCGTTCTCCTGTTTGTACTGTCCCAGCATCAGCAGCTCGCTGTTTTTCAGCAGCAGCTCCTGGCGCAGCGCCCGGTTTTCAAGCTCAAGCTGATCGCGCGAGGCTAAGGTTTGCGACACGCTGTCGAGCAGTTCACGGGGACCGTTTGAGACAAAGTAGAAAGGACTGACGGCGGTATCCATGTACGTTCGGATCTGACTGAACGTACCGAGGCGGCTGTCGGCGATAATGACACCAAGCGCAATCAGCACCGCCAGGATCAGGCGAATCTGTAGCGACGGGCCACGGCTAAAAATGGGCTTCATAGGCTATGCGTCTTCTCAGGCCGGATAGATCGGGGGCAACGGCTGCGTTACCCCAGACCTCATGCGGACTACTCTTCGCTGAACAAGTCGCCGCCGTGCATGTCGATCATTTCCAACGCCTTGCCGCCGCCACGGGCTACGCAGGTCAGTGGATCTTCTGCAACCACGACAGGAATGCCTGTCTCTTCCATCAGCAGACGGTCAAGGTTACGCAGCAGCGCACCACCGCCGGTCAGGACCATACCGCGCTCGGAGATATCGGAAGCCAGCTCCGGCGGGCACTGCTCAAGGGCCACCATCACCGCGCTCACGATGCCGGTCAGCGGCTCCTGCAGCGCTTCGAGGATTTCGTTAGAGTTCAGGGTAAAGCCGCGCGGCACGCCCTCGGCCAGGTTACGACCACGGACTTCGATCTCGCGCACTTCATCGCCCGGATAGGCAGAGCCGATTTCGTGTTTGATACGCTCAGCGGTTGCTTCACCGATCAGGGAGCCGTAGTTACGACGCACATAATTAATGATGGCTTCGTCGAAACGGTCGCCGCCGATGCGCACGGAGGAGGAGTAGACCACGCCGTTCAGGGAGATCACCGCCACTTCGGTCGTACCGCCACCGATATCCACCACCATAGAGCCGGTCGCTTCGGACACCGGCAGGCCAGCACCGATTGCCGCCGCCATTGGCTCTTCAATCAGGAAGACCTCACGTGCACCCGCACCCTGCGCGGATTCACGGATAGCGCGACGCTCAACCTGGGTTGCGCCAACTGGCACACAGACCAGTACGCGCGGGCTTGGACGCATGAAGCTGTTGCTGTGCACCTGCTTGATAAAGTGCTGCAGCATCTTTTCCGTGACGAAGAAGTCGGCGATCACGCCGTCTTTCATCGGGCGGATAGCCGCAATATTGCCAGGCGTACGGCCCAGCATCTGCTTAGCTTCATGGCCTACAGCAGCGACGCTCTTCGGAGAACCGGCACGATCCTGACGAATAGCCACCACGGAAGGCTCATTCAATACGATGCCTTGTCCTTTTACATAAATCAGGGTATTCGCAGTACCCAGGTCAATGGACAAGTCATTGGAAAACATGCCACGAAATTTTTTCAACATACTAAGGGATAATCCTGAAAGCTGGGGCGGAAAACAAAATCCGCTTACTTTACCAACCACACGCAGCAGCGACAAGGCGCAAAAATCATCTGCTACGGTGAAAATTAGTGCAGTTCGTTTCCTCTGTTACAAATTGGCCTGACTCCTTCAGGACTCCACGGTATAGCAGCGCTCCTCGCCTCATCATTTTGTAACGCATCAAAGGACGTTCACTGTCTTACGCTATTCGGACCGGCAGGCAGACATGCACACCCCCAGGCGATACAGCGCGCGTTATTCTACGTGAAAACACATTAAACGGCAGGTCAAACCGAGTATCTTTGTGAATATTTTTTCACGCTTGCATCAAGTGGTTCTGATGCGGCAAAGAAATCCCCCTGCCCGCCTGCTACACCACGCTCAATTAGCGTCTGCCATTCGCCTCTGGAGCGAAGACCGGTGGCGAAGACACGGGTCTGCGTGCCTTTGCAGGTCTCAACCAGACTCTGTACCAGCAGCTGGTTCTCGGTGCGCTTCTCAATGTTGCGCACCAGGCTTGGGTGCAGCTTTAACAGCTCGGCGTCCAGCGCCTTGATCCAGCTGGTGCTGACCAGCGTCAGACCTGCCTGAGTAACGGCAACGCGGGCACCTAAAGCATTAATCAGACGTACCACCGGTTGTAACCGACTGATGTGTTGACAAACATCTGCCTCTGCAAGTTCAAAAATAATGCGTTTTCGCTTCGATTTTTCACATTGCATCAGCGTATCCCGCAGCCAGCGCTGGAACCGAGGGCGAATGAGCGACTCCACGGTGATCTGTAAAGCCAGCGTCTCCTGTGGCCAGAAGCCCAGAAACGTCACCAGCCGGGTAATGAGCTGCCGGTCATACTCCTCCGAGAGGCCGAACTGTAACACCATTGGCATATACTCGGCGGAGATCACCTCCTGTTCGCCATCAAAGAGACGGCACATCAGCTCGCGGTGGTGGACGCTGCCGTCGCGGTTGATGGCTGGCTTATGGTACAGGCGCGGCCCGCCCCGGCTAAGCATCTGCTCGATCAGCGTTCGCCAGCGCACGTTGCCGCGCCCCTTCTCCGGCAGGCTGTCATCGTAAACTGCCCAGCTGTTCGCCCCCTGCAACACGGCGGTACGCGTCGCCGCCTCGGCATGCTCCATCACCTGCCTTGTGGTCTGCCCGCTGCGCCAGGCGCAGATGCCGATGTGCATCATATCTTCCCGGTCGAGCATCTTTGACGGCGGCAGAACGTCCACAGACTTCAGCAGCTGCGCGGCGATACTTTCAGACTCTTTAAGCGTGCGGTGGGAGAGCAGCACCGCAAAGTCGCTGCGGTGGTAGCGGGCCAGCAGCGCACCGGGGTAACGCATAATGAAGGTTGAGAGCAGGTTGATTAGAATAAAGAAGTGCTCCTCGGTGGCCGCGGCCCCCCAGCTGTCCCGCAGCAGATCAAAGTCCGGCAGGCGGATCATCATCACCACCCCGTGCGACCCAACCTTCTCCTGATCCTCCAGCAGCGTCGCCAGCTGGTTATCAAAAAAGAGTCGGTTGTTGAGCCCGGTTTTGGTGTCCTGAGCGGCATAGGAGCGGATCAGCGTATCCATACGGCTGCGCTGCTCGCCAGCGAAATGGATCTCGGTCAGCAGTAGATCGAGCGCGCTGCTGGCCCGGGCGGGCCACTCATGGATGCTGCCCCGCACCCGCTGGCCGCGCTCGCCGTTGAGGATCCGGGTGGCCCGGCTCTCCAGCAGCTCCTGGCCCGCCAGCTGACGGCGCTGCCAGCGTACCGCCAGAAAGATAATAATGACCATAAAGCCAACGGCGAACGTCAGCGGTACGGTGGTGATGACCGAGTGAAAGTAGTTGGCCATCGGATCCTGATAAACCAGCAGGATGCTCGTTCCTGGGTTCTTAATCGAGGGGACAAGGCGTTCGCGATGCAGATCGCTGCTGCCTGCGGGACGGTAGCTGCCGCTGCGCACATGATCGAGCAGGATATGCTCCCCCTGCTTTACCACCACGCGCACGATATCAACAGGCACCATCAGCTCATCCAGCTGGACCGCAAGCGCCGAAGGCGGCTGCAAAATCAGCCGCGTGTCGATTACCGCCGCAACCGACTCCACGCGCTCGGCAACTTTCTGCTCAATGGCGCGGTAAAAGCTGAACGAGCACCCCAGAAGCGTGACAAAGATTGCCAGCCCGGTTAGCAGAGTGACAAAAGCCGAGAATTTCGTCGTTAAGCGCATCCGTGTGTTAACTCCGTGGGTTAAGAGCTGACGCCTGTACCGGGTCATCTGGCAATTTATTGCGTTAAATCGGCATAGCGTTTTAATTAGCGAGTATAGTCTTCAGAAATTTTTTGCCAATCATCAAGCAACCGGAGAAGAGATATGCAGGCCTTGATTTTAGAACAGCAGGATGGAAACACGCTCGCCTCGGTGCAGGATATTGCCGATAGCCAGCTGCCGCAAGGTAATGTGACGGTGGATATTGCCTGGTCCAGTCTGAACTATAAGGATGCGCTGGCAATCACCGGCAAGGGTAAAATTATCCGTAACTTTCCGATGATTCCGGGTATCGACTTTGCGGGTACGGTTCATGCCAGCGAGGATCCGCGCTTTCACGTTGGTCAGCAGGTGCTGCTGACCGGCTGGGGCGTTGGGGAGAACCACTGGGGCGGCCTGTCACAGCGGGCTCGGGTCAACGGCGACTGGCTGGTGGCGCTGCCGCAGGGGCTGGACGGCCGTAAGGCGATGATCATCGGCACGGCGGGCTTTACCGCAATGCTCTGCGTGATGGCGCTGGAAGAGGCGGGCATACGTCCTGCCGACGGCGAAATTGTGGTTACCGGCGCCAGTGGCGGCGTGGGCAGCACGGCGGTCGCTCTGCTGCACAAGCTCGGCTACCAGGTCGCGGCGGTCTCTGGTCGGGAAAGCACCCATAACTACCTCAAGGGTCTTGGAGCCAGCCGTATTCTGGGCCGCGACGAGTTTGCCGAGAGCCGCCCGCTGGAGAAACAGCTCTGGGCCGGTGCGGTGGATACCGTAGGCGATAAGGTGCTGGCTAAGGTGCTGGCCCAGATGAACTACGGTGGCTGCGTGGCGGCCTGTGGCCTGGCGGGCGGCTTTGCGCTGCCGACCACCGTGATGCCGTTTATTCTGCGCAACGTGCGTCTGCAGGGCGTTGACTCGGTGATGACACCTGCTGAAAAACGTACCGCCGCGTGGTCGCGTCTGGCACAGGATCTGCCCGAATCGTTCTACGAACAGAGCGCAACGGAAATTAGCCTTGAACAAGCGCCGGAGTTCGCTAACGCGATTATTAACAACCAGGCCCAGGGGCGTACGCTGGTTAAAATTGCCTGACAGGCAATTTTTTATTACAGGCTCGCACTAACGCGACTCCTCCGTCATGCTTATAGTCTTAGTCACTTAGTATGAGACGCTGGCGGAGAGTGTAATGAAGAAGAGAAAGCTGAGGGAAGCGGACGTCACGGCGGAGTCCGTTTTTATGTTACAACGTCGGCAGGTTTTAAAAGCGCTGGGCATTAGCGCGACGGCGATGTCGCTCTCATCAGCTGCCCATGCCGACCTGCTCGACTGGTTTAAAGGCAACGATCGCCCGAAAGCCCCGGCGGGTAAGCCGCTTGAATTCAGCAAGCCTGCCGAGTGGCAAAGCACCCTGCCCCTCACCCCCGAGGATAAGGTTACGGGCTACAACAACTTCTATGAGTTTGGCCTCGACAAAGCCGATCCCGCCGCCAACGCGGGCAGCATGAAAACCGATCCCTGGACGCTGAAGATCGACGGTGAGGTGGCTAAACCGATCACTCTCGATCATGACGATCTGACCCGACGCTTTCCGCTGGAGGAGCGTATCTACCGGATGCGCTGCGTCGAAGCCTGGTCGATGGTGGTGCCGTGGATCGGCTTTCCGCTACACAAGCTTCTCGAACTGGTGCAGCCCACCAGCAACGCAAAATATGTGGCGTTTAAAACGCTCTACGCCCCAGAGCAGATGCCTGGCCAGAAAGACCGCTTTATTGGCGGCGGGCTGGCGTATCCCTACGTAGAGGGCCTGCGTCTCGACGAGGCCATGCACCCGTTGACTATGCTCACGACCGGGGTCTACGGTAAAGCGCTGCCGCCGCAAAACGGTGCGCCGGTGCGTCTGACCGTGCCGTGGAAGTACGGTTTCAAGGGTATTAAGTCGATCGTCAGCATTACGCTGACCCGCGATCGACCGCCGACCACATGGAACCTCTCTGCCCCTAACGAGTACGGCTTTTTCGCTAACGTGAACCCCCACGTCGATCACCCGCGCTGGTCGCAGGCCACGGAGCGGTTTATCGGCTCGGGCGGCATTCTCGACGTCAAGCGCCAGCCGACCCTGCTGTTCAACGGCTATGCCGATGAGGTAGCCTCGCTCTATCGCGGCATGGACCTTCGGGAGAACTTCTAGGTGCGCATCACGGCAAAACAGATCGTCTGGCTCAAGGTAGTCCTGCACCTGGCAGGCCTGCTTCCTCTATTATGGCTCTTCTGGGCAGCCAGCCAGGGCTACTTCAGCGCCGATCCGGCGAAGGATATCCAGCACTTTACCGGCAGAATGGCGCTAAAGTTCCTGCTTGGCTCGCTGCTTATTACCCCCCTGGCGCGCTATGGTAAACAACCCCTGCTGATCCGCACCCGGCGTCTGTTAGGCCTCTGGTGCTTTGCCTGGGCATCGCTGCATCTGGTGAGCTATTCGCTGCTGGAGCTGGGGATCAATAACCTGGCGCTGCTGGGCCAGGAGCTGGTAACCCGCCCCTATCTGACGCTGGGGATCGTCAGCTGGCTGGTTCTGCTGGCGCTGGCGCTGACCTCTACCCAGGCCGCACAGCGCAAACTGGGCCGAAACTGGCAGCGTCTGCATAATTTCGTCTATCTGGTCGCGATCCTCGCCCCCATTCACTATCTGTGGTCGGTCAAGGTACTGTCGCCCCAGCCGCTTATCTACGCCGCCCTCGCCTCTATCCTGCTTGCCTGGCGCTATAAGAAGTTTCGCCAGTGGTGGCGATAGCGCAGCGATCGTACGGTAATGTGTGCGGTTTGCCACAATTCTGATAGCCATTACGCCCGTTTTCCAGCGGGCGTAAGATAATCTTCCCTGATAAGACCAGTATTTAGCTGCCAAATGCTACGAAATCGTTATAATGTGCGACCTTGGTTTTCACGACAGGGCATTTCGTGCGCTGAAAACGTGACAACCATGCAACGAAGGTATATTTTGTTTTTTACCGGAGATTTGCAGGAGATAGCAGCACAATGGCGGACAAGTTGCACATTTTGCTCTTAAACGGCCCCAACCTAAACATGCTGGGTACGCGTGAACCAGACAAGTACGGCACGCTGACGTTAACAGAAATTGTTAACCGTTTAACCGCGGAAGCGGAGGCGCTGAACGTCGGGTTAGAGCATTTACAGTCGAACGCAGAGTACGTCCTACTCGACCGCATTCATCAGGCTAAAGACAATATTGACTATATCCTGATTAATCCGGCCGCGTTTACGCACACCAGCGTAGCGTTGCGCGATGCGCTGCTCGCCGTGGATATCCCGTTTATCGAGATCCACCTGAGCAACGTTCATGCACGCGAACCGTTCCGCCATCACTCTTATCTCTCCGATATCGCTGCTGGCGTCATCTGTGGATTCGGCGCTGACGGCTATTCATACGCATTACAGACGGCGGTTAAACGCCTGTCACAAACACACTAAACAAGAGTACGGAACCCACTCATGGATATTCGTAAGATTAAAAAACTGATCGAGCTGGTTGAAGAATCAGGCATCTCCGAACTGGAAATTTCTGAAGGCGAAGAGTCTGTTCGCATCAGTCGGTCTGCACCGAACGCAGGCTATCCAGTGATGCAGCAGGCCTATGCCGCACCGATGATGCAGCAGCCTGCGCTCTCTAACGCCGTTGCACCGGCCCCCGCTCCGGTAGCCGAAGCACCGGCGGCAGCGCAAATCAGTGGCCACATCGTACGTTCCCCAATGGTCGGGACTTTCTACCGCACCCCTAGCCCGGACGCGAAAGCCTTTATCGAAATTGGCCAGAAAGTGAACGCGGGCGACACCCTGTGCATCGTTGAAGCGATGAAAATGATGAACCAGATCGAAGCCGACAAGTCCGGCGTGGTGAAAGCCATTCTGGTGGAAAGTGGTCAACCGGTTGAATTTGACGAGCCACTGGTCGTTATCGAGTAACGAGGCGCACATGCTGGAAAAAATTGTCATCGCCAACCGTGGCGAGATTGCTCTGCGTATTCTGCGTGCCTGTAAAGAACTGGGCATTAAGACCGTCGCTGTGCACTCCACTGCGGATCGCGATCTAAAACACGTACTTCTGGCGGATGAGACGGTCTGTATTGGCCCGGCTCCGTCCGTAAAAAGCTATCTGAACATCCCGGCTATCATCAGCGCCGCTGAAATCACCGGCGCGATGGCAATCCATCCGGGTTACGGCTTCCTCTCTGAGAACGCCAACTTTGCCGAGCAGGTTGAGCGCTCCGGCTTTGTCTTCATCGGCCCGAAAGCCGACACCATTCGCCTGATGGGTGACAAAGTGTCTGCGATCACCGCGATGAAGAAAGCGGGTGTACCGACGGTACCGGGCTCTGACGGTCCGCTGGGCGAAGACATGGCGGCTAACCGCGCCCATGCCAAACGCATCGGCTACCCGGTGATCATCAAAGCCTCCGGCGGCGGCGGCGGTCGCGGTATGCGCGTCGTGCGCAGCGATGCCGAGCTGGCGCAGTCCATCTCCATGACCAAAGCGGAAGCGAAAGCCGCTTTCAATAACGACATGGTCTACATGGAGAAGTACCTCGAGAACCCACGCCACATCGAAATTCAGGTGCTGGCAGACGGTCAGGGGAACGCTATCTATCTGGCGGAGCGTGACTGCTCTATGCAGCGCCGCCACCAGAAAGTGGTTGAAGAGGCACCGGCACCGGGTATTACCCCAGAGCTGCGCACCTTCATCGGCGACCGCTGCGCGAAAGCGTGCGTGGATATCGGCTACCGCGGGGCGGGTACCTTCGAGTTCCTGTTCGAAAACGGCGAGTTCTACTTCATTGAGATGAACACCCGTATCCAGGTTGAGCATCCGGTTACCGAGATGATCACCGGCGTGGATCTGATCAAAGAGCAGCTGCGTATTGCTGCCGGTCAGCCGCTCTCCATCAAACAGGAAGATGTCGTGGTGAAAGGCCATGCGGTCGAGTGCCGTATCAACGCCGAAGACCCGAACACCTTCCTGCCAAGCCCGGGGAAAATTACCCGTTTCCATGCGCCGGGCGGCTTTGGTGTGCGCTGGGAGTC
The DNA here is from genome assembly GCF_037152055.1 of Pseudescherichia sp. AS216. Classification (NCBI taxonomy): domain Bacteria; kingdom Pseudomonadati; phylum Pseudomonadota; class Gammaproteobacteria; order Enterobacterales; family Enterobacteriaceae; genus Pseudescherichia; species Pseudescherichia sp. AS216. The sequence goes on from NZ_JBBCMV010000005.1 coordinate 395,172, forward strand.
CCATATCTACGCCGGTTATACCGTACCGCCGTACTATGACTCCATGATCGGTAAGCTGATCTGCTTCGGTGAGAACCGTGACGTGGCGATTGCCCGCATGAAGAACGCCCTGCAGGAGCTGATCATCGACGGTATCAAAACCAACGTTGATCTGCAGACCCGCATTATGAACGACGAGAACTTCCAGCACGGTGGAACCAACATCCACTATCTGGAGAAGAAGCTCGGTCTTCAGGAAAAATAAGCGCGCTTGCCGCATCAAGGGCCGGATCTTCCGGCCCTTTTTTATTTCTGGGGATCGCAAAGTTCCCTGGGGTACAATCCCCGCTTTGCTGGTTTATGAGGAACGATAATGGATCAACGTTTCGTTCAGGCACACAAAGAGGCCCGCTGGGCGCTGTGGCTTACCCTTTTCTATCTGGCTGCATGGTTAGCGGGTGCTTACTTACCTGGCCCGGAGATTGGCTTTACCGGTCTGCCGCACTGGTTTGAGATGGCCTGCCTGCTGATCCCGCTGCTGTTTATTCTGTTGTGTTGGGCAATGGTGAAGTTTATCTATCGCGACATCCCGCTGGAGGATGATGATGCAGCTTGAAGTGATCCTGCCTCTGGTTGCCTACCTGCTGGTGGTGTTTGGCCTGTCGGTCTATGCCATGCGCCAGCGCAAAACGGGAACGTTTCTAAACGAATACTTTCTCGGCGGCCGCTCGATGGGCGGCGTGGTGCTGGCGATGACCCTGACCGCCACCTATATTAGCGCCAGCTCGTTTATTGGCGGCCCAGGCGCAGCGTATAAATATGGCCTCGGCTGGGTGCTGCTGGCGATGATCCAGCTGCCTGCGGTCTGGCTGTCGCTGGGTATTCTGGGCAAGAAATTTGCCATTCTGGCGCGGCGCTATAACGCGGTGACCCTTAACGACATGCTGTTTGGCCGCTACCGGAGCCGTCTGCTGGTGTGGCTGGCAAGCATTAGCCTGCTGGTGGCTTTTATCGGCGCTATGGCGGTGCAGTTCATCGGTGGCGCACGGCTGCTGGAGTCGGCGGCGGGGATCCCCTACGAAACCGGCCTGCTGATCTTTGGTATTAGCATCGCGCTGTATACGGCTTACGGTGGCTTTCGCGCCAGCGTGCTTAATGACGCCATGCAGGGCATGGTGATGCTCATCGGCACCATCGTGCTGCTGATTGGCGTGGTGCATGCAGCAGGCGGCCTCGGTAACGCCGTAGAGACCCTACGCCATATCGATCCGCAGCTGGTGACGCCTCAGGGCGCTAACGATATCCTCTCCCCGACCTTTATGACCTCGTTCTGGGTGCTGGTCTGTTTCGGCGTGATCGGCCTGCCGCATACCGCCGTGCGCTGCATCTCCTATAAGGACAGCAAGGCGGTGCACCGGGGGATGATTATCGGCACCGTGGTGGTCGCGATCCTGATGTTCGGGATGCATCTTGCGGGCGCGCTGGGACGGGCGGTGATCCCTGACCTGACGGTACCGGATCTGGTGATCCCGACCCTGATGGTCAAAGTGCTGCCGCCTTTTGCTGCCGGGATCTTCCTCGCTGCGCCGATGGCGGCGATCATGTCGACGATCAACGCGCAGCTGCTGCAAAGTTCCGCTACGATCATCAAAGATCTCTACCTGAACCTGCGCCCGGATCAGATCCACAACGAACGCCGCCTGAAACGGATGTCGTCGGCGATCACGCTGATCCTCGGGGCGCTGCTGCTGCTGGCAGCCTGGCGTCCGCCGGAGATGATCATCTGGCTAAACCTGCTGGCTTTTGGCGGACTGGAAGCGGTATTTCTCTGGCCGCTGGTGCTGGGACTGTACTGGGAGCGAGCCAATGCTGCCGGCGCGCTGAGCGCGATGATTGTCGGCGGCGTGCTGTACGCCCTGTTAGCGACCTTTAATATTCAGTACTTCGGGTTCCACCCGATTGTACCGTCGCTGCTGTTAAGTTTGCTGGCGTTTGTAGTGGGGAACCGCTTCGGTCACCCGACTCCGGAAGCCAACGCTATTTCAATTGATAAATAAAGAGTTTTGCCATGCCGTGGATCCAACTAAAACTGAATACGACCGGTGCCAATGCGGAAGAGCTGAGCGATGCCCTGCTGGAAGCCGGTGCGGTCTCCATTACTTTCCAGGATACGCACGATACGCCGGTGTTTGAGCCGCTGCCGGGCGAGACCCGCCTGTGGGGCGATACGGATGTCATCGGCCTGTTTGACGCCGAAACCGATATGAAAGAGGTGGTGGCTATCCTTGAGGGACATCCTCTGCTGGGGAGTGGCTTTACGCACAAGATCGAGCAGCTGGAAGACAAGGACTGGGAGCGCGAGTGGATGGAGAACTTCCACCCGATGCGCTTTGGCGAGCGCCTGTGGATCTGCCCGAGCTGGCGCGAGGTGCCGGATGCTAATGCGGTTAACGTGATGCTCGACCCAGGCCTGGCGTTTGGTACCGGCACGCACCCAACCACTTCGCTGTGCCTGCAGTGGCTGGACGGCCTCGATCTGGTGGGCAAGACGGTGATCGACTTTGGCTGCGGCTCCGGCATTCTGGCCATTGCTGCCCTGAAGCTGGGCGCGGCAAAGGCCATTGGTATTGATATCGATCCGCAGGCCATTCAGGCCAGCCGTGACAACGCCGAACGCAACGGCGTCTCCGAGCGCCTGGAGCTGTATCTGCCCCAGGACCAGCCTGCCGAGATGCAGGCCGACGTGGTGGTCGCCAACATTCTCGCCGGTCCGCTGCGCGAGCTGGCCCCGCTGATTAGCGTTCTGCCGGTGAGCGGTGGCCTGTTAGGGCTGTCGGGCATTTTGGCCAGCCAGGCCGAGAGCGTGTGCGAAGCCTATGCCGATCGCTTCACGCTCGACCCGGTGGTCGAAAAAGAAGAGTGGTGTCGCATTACCGGTCAAAAACGGTAATCTCCCCAGCGTGGCCTACGGGCCACGTTTCTGTTTGTAAATTCGCCAAAATGATAAGCAGAAATGAGAGCACGATCGCATTCGAAAGTGCTCTTTTGCTTATAAAAACAGCGTATTATCCCGTCAGCGCCGTCGCAGATGCAATAAAAACGGATAACTTTCAGGAAAATATTAGCGGTTAAAAAAAATGCGATTTACGTTAAAATCATGATTAATAATGATATTTATTTCTTGCGCTCATCATTGCTTACGATTCATTGATCTACAACCGGGTATTGTTCAAAGTTTGGCCTTTCATCTCATGAAAAAAATGCGTAATATACGCCGCCTTGCAGTCACAGTATGGTCATTTCTTAACTCATGCGAATCGGACACCACCAGCTCAGAAATCGCCTGATTGCAGCACCGATGGCAGGCATCACCGACAGGCCATTCAGGACGCTGTGCTACGAGATGGGAGCGGGTTTAACCGTATCCGAGATGATGTCCTCTAACCCAGAGGTATGGGCGAGCGACAAATCACGTTTACGGATGGTGCACGTTGATGAGCCAGGGATCCGCACGGTGCAAATTGCCGGTAGCGTTCCTGAAGAGATGGCGGAAGCCGCGCGTATCAACGTGGAAAGCGGTGCCCAAATTATTGATATTAATATGGGTTGCCCGGCTAAAAAGGTGAATCGCAAGCTAGCAGGTTCAGCCCTGTTACAGCACCCCGATCTGGTGAAGTCGATCCTGACGGCGGTGGTGGCAGCGGTGGAGGTTCCCGTTACGCTGAAGATTCGCACCGGCTGGTCGCCGGAGCACCGTAACTGTGTAGAAATTGCCCAACTGGCTGAAGACTGTGGTATCCAGGCTCTGACCATTCATGGACGCACCCGCGCCTGTTTGTTCAACGGAGACGCGGAATACGACAGCATTCGGGCAGTTAAGCAGAAGGTTTCCATTCCGGTTATCGCGAATGGTGACATTACTGACCCGCTTAAAGCCAGAGCCGTGCTCGACTATACAGGGGCTGATGCTCTGATGATAGGTCGCGCGGCTCAGGGAAGACCCTGGATCTTTCGGGAAATCCAGCACTATCTGGACTCTGGGGAGCTGCTGCCCCCCCTGCCTCTGGCAGAGGTTAAGCGCTTACTTTGCGCACACGTTCGGGAACTGCACGACTTTTACGGTCAGGCAAAAGGGTACCGAATTGCGCGTAAACACGTCTCCTGGTATCTCCAGGAGCACGCTCCAGATGACCAGTTTCGGCGCACATTCAACGCCATTGAGGATGCCAGCGTACAGCTGGAGGCGTTGGAGGCATACTTCGAAAATTTTGCGTATTAGAAATAAAGAGCTGACAGAACTATGTTCGAACAACGCGTAAATTCTGACGTACTGACCGTTTCTACCGTTAACTCTCAGGACCAGGTAACCCAAAAACCCCTGCGTGATTCCGTGAAACAGGCACTGAAGAACTATTTTGCTCAACTGAACGGTCAGGATGTGAATGACCTGTATGAGCTGGTACTGGCTGAAGTTGAACAGCCCCTGTTGGACATGGTGATGCAATACACCCGCGGTAACCAGACCCGTGCTGCTCTGATGATGGGCATCAACCGTGGTACCCTGCGTAAGAAACTGAAAAAATACGGCATGAACTGATACTAATCAGTTAAGTGTTTGTTTAAAAAGGCGCTACTCGGCATGGGGATGCGCCTTTTTTGTTGCTGGTCTACCTGTTTTTTTTATCTGTACGAATTAACCTCTATTCCTCCTCAAAAACAGGGGTTTAAATCCCTTCCTCCGCTCTGAATTGGGTGCTAATGTCACTGCCCTTTATGCCCACGGGCATGAAGTTATAGCGATCAATAACCGTTATTGTGAATGAGTTGGTGGCATCATGCAGGTTAGCCAGTACGACCAGATCCTCGTCGTCATTTCTTTTATCGTTGCCATCATGGCAGCCTACACCGCCCTGAATATGGCAGGCCGGGTTTCGACCAATCCTGGCAAGGCCGGCTGGCTCTGGCTGGCCGGCGGCGGTCTTGCGCTGGGTATCGGCATCTGGGCCATGCATTTTATCGGCATGCTGGCGATGGAGCTGACCATGAGCATGAGCTACGATCGGCTGCTCACCGGCCTGTCGATGCTGATTGCCGTCGGCTCGTCCCTGTTTGCCCTATGGCTGGTCAGCACACCTCAGCTGCGCCTGCGCCGCCTGCTGCCCGGCTCGCTGGTGATGGGCGGCGGCATTGCCGGTATGCACTACACCGGTATGGCGGCGTTAGAGGTATCACCGCCTATCGTGTGGGATATGCGCTGGGTGGCGCTCTCGCTGCTGATTGCCCTGGGTGCGTCGCTGGCTGCGCTGTGGCTCACCTTCCGCCTGCGCCACGAGGCTGCGTTGGTGGCACAAATGCGCGCGGGAGCGGCTGTTCTGATGGGCATTGCCATTGCGGGTATGCACTATACCGGCATGATGGCAGCCCAGTTTCCGATGCAGCACTCAATCATGCATCATGGCGTAGACGGGAACTGGCTGGCGCTGCTGGTCAGCGTGGTGGCGCTCTCGATTCTGGGTATTACCCTGGTGGTCTCTATGCTGGATGCGCGTCTGCAGGCGCGCACCTCGCTGCTGGCGTCGTCGCTGGCGGAAGCCAACCGCGAGCTGGCCCAGCTGGCGCTGCACGATCCCCTCACCCGCCTACCTAACCGCGTGCTGCTGGAAGATCGGCTCGATCAGGCGATCAATAAAGCGCGTCGTGAAGGCTCGTTTTTTGCCCTGATGTTTATGGATCTTGACGGGTTTAAAACCGTCAACGACGCCTACGGTCATGACGTTGGCGATCGGCTGCTGATCGCCGTGACCGAGCGCCTGCTCCAGCCGCTGAAGGGCCAGTATACGCTGGCACGCATCGGCGGTGACGAGTTTGTCCTGCTGGCGGAGGTGAACGCCCCGGATGAGGCAGCTACCCTGGCGGATGCGCTGGTACGCACCATCGACCAGCCCTTTACCCTCGACCGTTACGATCTGGTGGTGACGCTAAGCGTCGGTATTGCCCTCTATCCTCACGACGGCAAGAACGAACGCGAGCTGATGTTTAATGCCGATGCAGCGATGTATCACACCAAGCATATGGGGCGTAACGGCTACCACTTCTTCCAGCCTTCGATGAATACCCTGGCGCAGACCCAGCTTCTGCTGATGAGCGACCTGTGGTTAGCGCTAGAGCGCAACGAGCTACGCCTTTTTTATCAGCCCAAGTTTCAGGCACCCGCTGGGCCAATCGTTGGCTTTGAAGCGCTGCTGCGCTGGCAGCACGGCGTTCACGGCCTGTTGACGCCGGACCGGTTTTTGCCACTGGCAGAAAAAACAGGCCTGATTATTCCCATTGGCAACTGGGTGATAGACGAGGCCTGCCGCCAGCTGAGCGAGTGGCGTCAGCAGGGGCATACGCACTGGACGGTGGCCGTTAACCTCTCGACTCTGCAATTTGAGCAGACGGGGCTGGTCGATCACGTGATGGCGTGTCTGGCGCGGTATCAGGTTCCGCCCGAGAGCCTGATCCTTGAAGTGACCGAAACCACCGCTATGACTAACCCGGATGAGAGCGTGCGCGTCTTGACCCGGCTCACCGACGCCGGGGTTAAGGCCTCAATTGATGATTTTGGTACCGGCTACTCCAGCCTGCTCTATCTGAAACGTCTGCCAGCCTGCGAGCTGAAGATTGATCGGGCGTTTGTTAAGGAGTTGAGCCGTGAAGGCGACGATGCCACTATCGTTTCCGCTATCGTGGCGTTGGCCAAGACGCTGAACCTTAAAGTGGTAGCGGAAGGCGTGGAGACGCAGGCCCAGCAGGCGTTTCTGACCGAGCTGGGCTGCAATACGCTGCAGGGCTATCTGCTGGGTAAACCTATCTCGGCCCAGGAGGCAACCCAGCTGGGAACCGAGACGAGATAAGAGTAACGCCGGGTGGCGCTCTGCTTACCCGGCCTACGACTCACTACGAACAACCTATTTCACTTCGGTTTTTTTAGTAAAGAACTGCCGTACCACGACAAAAAACACCGGTACGAAGAAGATCGCCAGCAGCGTCGCAGAGAGCATGCCGCCCAGTACCCCGGTTCCCACCGCGTTTTGTGCGCCGCTGCCTGCGCCGGAGCTGATCACCAGCGGCATGACGCCGAGGATAAAGGCCAGAGAGGTCATCAGGATCGGACGCAGGCGCATGCGAACCGCCTCAAGCGTCGCCTCCACCAGCCCTTTGCCCTCTTTATCCATCAGATCTTTGGCAAACTCAACGATCAGAATGGCATTCTTTGCCGATAGCCCGATGGTCGTTAACAGGCCAACCTGGAAGTAGACGTCGTTGTTCATTCCCCGCGCAAAGGCCGCCAGCAGCGCGCCTATCACCCCTAAAGGCACCACCAGCATAACCGAGAACGGAATCGACCAGCTCTCATACAGCGCCGCCAGGCAGAGGAAGACCACGATCAGCGAAATAGCGTACAGCGCCGGTGCCTGATTACCGGAGAGGCGCTCCTGGTAAGACATTCCCGTCCAGTCATAGCCGATACCGGATGGCAGTCCCGAGGCCAGCTTCTCCATGAGCTGCATCGCATCGCCAGTACTCTTACCCGGTGCAGCCTCGCCCAGAAGCTCCATCGATGGCAGGCCGTTATAGCGCTCCAGACGCGGCGAGCCATAGACCCAGTGCGAGGTAGTAAAGGCCGAGAATGGCGTCATCTCGCCGTTGCTGCTGCGAACGTAGAGATTATTTACGTCCGTAGGCAGCATGCGGTACTGGGCGTCCGCCTGCACGTAAACTTTTTTTACCCGCCCATGATCGATAAAGTCATTTACATAGGTGCCACCCAGGGCGGTAGAGATGGTTTGGTTAATCTCCGAGAGATCGATCCCCAGTGCCTGGGCCTTTTCGATATCCACCTCCAGCTTAAACTGCGGGGTATCCTCAAGGCCGTTGGGCCGCACGCGCACGACCTGGTCCGGATACTTCTGTACCTCTGCCAGCAGCTTATTGCGTGCGCTGGTCAGCGCCTCATGCCCGAGGTTACCCTGGTCAATGAGCTCAAAGTCAAAGCCCGTGGCCGTGCCCAGCTCGATAATCGCCGGGAGGTTAAACGGAAAGACCAGACCGTCGCTGATTTTGCTGAAGGCTTTGGTGGCACGCTCTACGATACCGCCGACGCCGTTCTCTTTACCAGGGCGCTGCTCCCATGGCTTAAGGCTGATAAAGGCCATCCCGGAGTTCTGCCCCTGACCACTGAAGCTGTAGCCATTGACGGTCAGGACGGAGTCAACGTTCGCCTTCTCACTGTTAAGGTAGTAATCAGTGACCTTATCCAACACCTTCTGCGTGCGTGCCTGGGTTGCCCCGGCAGGCAGCTGCACCATGGTCATAAAGACACCCTGATCTTCATCAGGCAGAAATGAGGTGGGCAGGCGTAAAAACAGCACCGCCATACCACCGACAATCAGCACGTAGATCAGCAGGTAGCGTCCTGTGCCGTTGATGATGCGGGCAACGCTTTCCGTGTAGTGATGCGTGCTACGATCGAACAGTCGGTTAAACCAGCCAAAAAAGCCTTTTTTCTCCCCGTGCGTATCGGGGTCCACCGGCTTTAACAGCGTGGCGCAGAGGGCCGGGGTAAGGATAAGCGCCACCAGCACCGAAAGCGCCATCGCCGAGACAATGGTAATCGAGAACTGACGATAGATCGCACCGGTAGAGCCGCCAAAGAAGGCCATTGGGATAAAGACCGCCGAGAGCACCATGGCGATCCCCACTAGCGCGCCCTGGATCTGCGACATCGACTTCTCCGTCGCCTCTTTCGGCGGGAGATGATCCTCCGCCATCACACGCTCGACGTTTTCTACCACCACAATGGCATCGTCCACCAGCAGGCCTATCGCCAGCACCATACCGAACATGGTGAGCGTATTGATGGAGTAGCCAAACGCCGAGAGGATCGCAAAGGTCCCGAGCAGAACAACCGGCACGGCGATGGTGGGGATCAGCGTGGCGCGAATATTCTGCAGGAACAGGTACATCACCAGGAAGACCAGGATAATGGCCTCAAACAGGGTTTTTACTACCTCATGGATAGAGATCTTCACAAAGGGCGTGGTGTCATAGGGGTAGACCACTTTCATACCCTGAGGGAAGAACGGCTGCAGCTCGTTGAGCTTGGCTTTGATGGCGGTAGCGGTATCCAGCGCATTGGCGCCGGTTGCCAGCTTGATGCCGATCGCCGCCGCATCCTGACCGTTAATTTTTGTGACCGTGTTGTAGTTCTCTCCCCCCAGTTCAATGCGAGCCACGTCTTTCAGCCGCACCTGCGAGCCATCGCCGTTGACCCTCAGCGTGATGTTGCCAAACTCCTCCGGATCCTTCAGTCGGGTTTGGGCAATGATTGACGCATTAAGCTGCTGGTTAGGGATTGATGGCGTACCGCCGAGCTGGCCAGCGGCAATCTGATCGTTTTGCACCTTGATCTGATTAACCACGTCCACTGGCGTCAGACTGTATTTATTGAGCAGATCGGCGTTTAGCCAGATACGCATTGCATACTGGGCACCGAACAGCTGCACGTCGCCGACGCCGTTGGTACGGCTAATGGCATCTTTAACGTTAGAGGCCACGTAATCGGATATATCGTCCTGATTGAGGCTCTTGTTCTCAGAGGTGAAGCCCACCACCATTAAAAAGCTGCTGCTGGACTTCTCAACGCTGATCCCCTGCTGCTGAACCTCCTGCGGCAGCAGCGGCATCGCCAGCTGCAGTTTGTTCTGCACCTGAACCTGAGCAATGTCCGGATCCGTACCTGATTTGAAAGTAAGCGTAACCGTGACGCTTCCCGCCGAGTCGCTGGTGGATGACATGTACATCAGGTTATCGATGCCGTTCATGTTCTGCTCAATAACCTGCGTGACGGTATCCTGCACCGTTTGGGCATCCGCTCCCGGATAGGTAGCGCTAATGGCGATCGCCGGCGGCGCTATGGTCGGGTATTGCGCGATGGGCAGCTGTAAGATTGCCAGCGCCCCGGCAATCATCAAAATAATTGCCAGCACCCAGGCAAAAATCGGACGATCGATAAAAAACTTAGCCATCTTTTGCTCTCATTGGGTTTATACAATTAACGCGCAGCGGCGGTTTGGCTCGCCGTACTCGGGGCGATAGTCACCGTTGCTCCAGGACGAGCCCGCTGCAATCCGCTGACGATGACTTTTTCACCCTCCTTCAGACCGTCCGTAATGAGCCACTTATCGCCAATAGCCTGCGACGCGACGACGTTGCGTGGTTCAACCTGATTTTTAGCGTTGACCAGCAGCACGGTGGCATCGCCGCGGGCGTTGCGGGTGACGCCCTGCTGCGGCACAAGAATGGCAGTAGGTTGCACGCCCTCGTCGATGCGCGCCCGGACGAACATGCCTGGCAGCAGAGTGTGTTGTGGATTAGGGAATACTGCGCGGATGGTGATAGACCCCGTACTTTCATCGACGGTGACGTCTGAGAACTGCAGCGTACCTTTTAGCGGATAGCGCTGGCCGTTTTCAGTTAACAGCTCAACCTCCGTTGTACCGCTATTTTTTTGCAGATTGCCCTGCTCGACGGCCTGCTTCAGGCGCATAAAATCATTGCTCGACTGGGTCACGTCGACATAGACGGGATCCAGCTGCTGCACGGTTGCCAACGCGGTGCTCTGGCCATTGGTTACCAACGCCCCTTCGGTCACCGTTGATTTGCCAATGCGGCCGTTAATCGGCGACCGAACCTGGGTATAGGCAAGGTTAATTCTTGCTGTTTCAACGGCAGCCTTCGCAGCCTGTACCGTGGCATCAGCCTGCTGAGCATCGGCAATGGCCGTGTCATACTCTTGCTGGCTGATATACTGCGTGCCGACGAGCGGCAGGTAGCGCTTAACGGTAAGGTGGGCAATTTTCGCCGCGGCCTGGGCCTTTGCCAGCTCGCCCTGAGCGCTGGCATAGTCGGCCTGATAGGTCGCAGGATCGATCTGGTACAGCGACTGGCCTGCGGTAATATCCGCCCCTTCCACGAAATTACGCCGTAAAATAATACCGCTCACCTGAGGCCGCACTTCAGCAATACGAAACGCTTCGGTTCTGCCGGGGAGTTCCGTGGTGACTGCCAGCGGGGCAGCTTTTACCTGATAAACACTGACCTCCGGCGCAGCGGCTTTTTTCGCGCCGTCGCCGTTATCATTACAGCCACTGAGTAGACCCGCCGACATTAATACTAATGACGACAGGCGGAAATATTCACCAAATTTATTCATTGCAGTTCCTCAAAAACACAACGCACGGCGCTAACCGCAAAAATCCACGATAAAAAATAATTCATACCAATAAATGAAATTATTTAATCAGCCCAATGAATAATTAATGACTCATCGGAAAGAGAAATAGTTATTGCTGCTGTACACGTGCGGAGCTCGAACGTGTTAAACGCCGACAGACGACGACAAAAAATACCGGCACAAAGAATATTGCCAATAGAGTCGCCGCAATCATTCCACCCATTACGCCCGTGCCGACCGCATTTTGTGCCCCGCTGCCTGCCCCAGTACTAAGCACTAGCGGCATAACGCCTAAAATAAAGGCCAGGGAGGTCATCAGAATGGGACGCAGGCGCATTCTGACCGCTTCAAGCGTGGCTTCAATAAGGCTTTTGTGCTCTTTATCCATCAGGTCCTTGGCAAACTCGACAATCAGAATGGCATTTTTTGCCGATAGCCCAATGGTGGTGAGCAGGCCTACCTGAAAATAGACGTCGTTACTCAGACCGCGCAGGCTCGCCGCCAGCAGCGCCCCCACGACGCCCAGCGGTACAACCAGCATGACCGAGAAGGGAATCGACCAGCTCTCATACAGGGCAGCGAGGCAGAGAAAAACGACCACCAGCGAAATAGCGTACAGCGCTGGAGCCTGGTTACCTGACAGCCGCTCCTGATAGGACATGCCGGTCCAGTCAAAACCCACGCCAGCCGGGAGCTGCGACGCCAGGGTCTCCATGAGCTTCATCGCTTCACCACTGCTTTTGCCCGGCGCGGCCTCACCGAGGATCTCCATAGAAGGCAGGCCGTTATAGCGTTCCAGCCGAGGTGAACCCTGGATCCAACGGGCGCTGGAGAAGCTAGAGAACGGCACCATACCGCCGGCCTGGTTGCGAACGTACCATGTGTTAATGTCATCCGGCATCATGCGATAGGGGGCATCGGCCTGGGCATAAACCTTTTTTACGCGTCCGTTATCAATAAAGTCGTTAACGTAGGTGCTGCCCAACGCGGTGGCGATGGTGTTATTAATATCGCTCAGCGAGACGCCCAGTGCCTGGGCTTTCTCTTGATCGACATTAAGCTTGAACTGGGGCATATCTTCCAGGCCATTAGGCCGCGTTCTGACCAGCATGTCCGGATGCTGCGCCGCCTGCATCAGCAGCTGGTTACGCGCGGCAGTCAACGCCGTATGGCCCAGCCCCGCCTGATCGATCAGCTCAAAGTCGAACCCGGTGGCGGTGCCCAGTTCAGTAATGGCTGGCAGGTTAAAGGCGAAAACCATCCCATCCTTGATGCGGCTAAAGGCTTTCGTGGCCCGGCTGACGATAGCGGCAACGCGATCTTCTTTCGCTTCACGCTGGGCCCACGGCGTCAGGCGTACAAAGGCCAGACCGTTGTTCTGCCCTTTACCGTTCAGACCAAAGCCAGTTACGGTAAAAACAGAATCGACGTTGTTTTTCTCATGTGTCAGATAGTAATCCGTTACCTCGCGCATGATCTTTTCCGTTCGCGCCTGCGTCGCGCCGGCAGGCAGCGTGACCATCGTCAGAAACACGCCCTGATCCTCTTCGGGTAAAAACGAGGTCGGCAGCCGCAGGAATAGCACCACCATTCCCATCACGATCACAACATAAACAATGATATAGCGTCCCGTGCAGTGGAGCAGCTTCTGCACGCTGCCGGTATAGTGCTGAGTGCTCTGCTCAAACAGGCGATTGAAGCGGCTAAACAGCCGATGGGTCTTATCGTGCTGCACCGGCTTAAGCAGTGTTGCACACAGGGCGGGCGTCAGGATCAGGGCGACCAGCACCGAGAGCGCCATCGCCGAGACAATTGTGATAGAGAACTGCCGGTAGATGACCCCGGTCGATCCGCCAAAAAAGGCCATGGGAATAAAGACCGCAGAGAGCACCATCGCAATGCCTACCAGCGCCCCCTGGATCTGGCTCATTGACTTCTGCGTGGCCTCCTTTGGCGGCAGCCCTTCATCAGTCATCACGCGCTCGACGTTTTCGACGACGACAATGGCATCATCCACCAGCAGGCCGATGGCCAGTACCATGCCAAACATGGTGAGTGTATTGATGGAGTAGCCAAACGCCGCCAGCACCGCAAAGGTTCCCAGCAGCACCACCGGCACGGCGATGGTCGGGATGAGTGTCGCACGCAGGTTTTGCAGGAAGAGATACATCACCAGGAACACCAGCACAATTGCTTCAAATAACGTTTTAAATACTTCCCGGATGGAGATGTTGATAAATGGCGTCGTGTCGTAGCTGTAGACCAGCTTCAGGCCGTGCGGAAAATAGGATTGCAGGTGCGCCATCTGCTGCTTTACCGCATCGGCGGTAGAGAGCGCATTCGCCCCCGTCGCCAGCTTGATACCCAGCCCCGCCGAGGGTTTTCCATTATAGCGGGCCACGACGTTGTAGTTCTCACCGCCGCGTTCAATGCGGGCAACGTCGCGTAGCAGCACGCGCGAACCATCGGTCTGCACTTTTAGGGTAATGTTGCCAAACTCCTGCGGGGTACGCAGACGGGTCTGGGCGATAATTGAGGCGTTAAGCTGCTGCGTCACTGGTGAGGGGGTGCCCCCCAGCTGGCCGGCAGCAATCTGGCTGTTCTGCGCTTTAATTTCGTTAACCACGTCGAGAGTGGTCAGCTGATATTGGTTGAGCTTGCTGGGATCGAGCCAGATACGCATTGCATACTGCGCGCCAAACAGCTGGACATCACCGACCCCTTCCGTGCGGCTTACCGGGTCCTTGATATTGGAAGAGATGTAGTCGGCAATGTCGTCCTGCGACATGCTGCCATCATCTGAAATAAAGCCCATGACCAGCAGGAAGTTGCTGCTCGATTTTTTGACGTTGATGCCCTGCTGCTGGACCTCCTGCGGCAGCAGCGGCATGGCAAGCTGCAGCTTGTTCTGCACCTGAACCTGGGCGATATCGGGATCGGTCCCGGAATTAAAGGTTAAGGTGACCGTAACGCCGCCCGAGGAGTCGCTGGTCGAGGACATATACATCAGGTTATCGAGGCCGTTCATGTTCTGTTCGATCACCTGGGTGACCGTGTCCTGCACGGTCTGTGCATCCGCGCCGGGATAGGTAGCGTTAATGGCAATGGCGGGTGGCGCAATCGTAGGATACTGCGCAACAGGCAGCTTAATGACGGCCAGCGCACCTGCCAGCATCAAGATAATCGCCAGTACCCAGGCGAAAATCGGGCGATCGATAAAGAACTTTGCCATATAAACGTATTACCTTTTCTCTTTTATCACCGGATTTTATTACCGAATGGCGTCAGCATTCATTATCCAAATAAATACTTTATTTAATAACATTCATATAATGAATATTTATTAACGCATAGCGAAAATAGTGGCGCTATGTTGAATGAACAATAAAAAAATGCAAGGATAGATATTACGTTCCCGGGTATATTTTATTCAACAAATGTAAATCCCGCTTTTGGCCTGACGGTGACATCCATGGCGAAAAAGACAAAAGAAGAGGCAGCCAAAACACGGCAGCTATTAATTGACACGGCTATTTTAACATTCGCGCAGCAGGGCTTTTCCAATACAACGCTCGATGATATCGCCTGCGCAGCAAATATGACACGCGGTGCTATCTACTGGCATTTTACAAATAAAACAGAATTATTTAACGCTATCTGGCAGGAGCAACGGCCGCTAAGAGAGCGGTTAGATCGTAAAGCGCGGTTACATTTTAGCAACGATCCACAAGGGTTATTCCGCCATAGCTTAACAGAGGCGCTGCGTTTAATTGCAAAAAGCCCTTTCGAACAAGCGCTCGTAGAAATTCTTTACCATAAATGCGAATTTACACAAAATATGACGTCGGAAGCGGAAATACGTGAACGTCTGTTTTTTAATCCTGCAAACGTTGCTGAAATGTTAGAGAAATGCCAGCAGCAGGATCCGCAGTTTCTGAGCGGCAGCGTGGAAACAGCGCTGATTATCATTCAGGGGTACCTGAGCGGAATTGTTAAAAACTGGCTGATGCTGGGCAAATGCTTCGACCTTGCCACACTGGCTCCCCAGTTGGTGGAAGGTCTGCTGGTCATGCTACGCATGATGCCTGATGAGCGAAAAGTGAAGCTAAGCGCATAAGCCCGCAGCGCTCCAGCTCCATCTTTCTCCTTAATCTGCTATCCGGGGCCGTTTCTCTCCATCTTTTTTACATTAGACACGCTTTGTAAGAATAGAGGCATAAGTGCCAGCCGCGGCCAGTGGTACAATACCGCCATTCACATAAATGAGGTGAATGTGACCATGAAAAAATTCATTGCCGTTGCACTGTTATCTACCGTTCTTGCAGGCTGTGCCCACGACTCTCCGTGCGTACCAACCTATGACGATCAGGGCCGACTTGTGCATACCAATACCTGCATGAAAGGGACCACTCAGGATAACTGGGAAACCGCAGGGGCGGTTGCTGGCGGTGCTGCCGCGATTGCTGGCCTGACGCTGGGTATTGTGGCCTTAACCAAATAATCTGACTCAAGGCGTGGCTCCCCCCACGCCTTCTTTTTTGCTCCTGCCTGGTGCAATCCTCACGTAGCGAAACTATTTTGCTCTGTTTTGTGGCGTCGGTTAACTTTTCGCCCTATTTCAGTGCGCTTTCTCTCTTTTTTCCTGTCTACACTCTGCATATTGCGGGGAGAACGCCCCTTTTCCGCCTTCCGCAAACCTGGCACTACCTTTGCTTTAAAGAGTATGGCCAATGCCACAGACAGGTTTCAGGCGTCTCCCAGGCGCCTCTTTATAACAATAATTTCGCCACACAGGATGCATTATGAAAAAGATGACGATCGCCAGCCTGGCTGCCGCCGGTGCGCTGTTTGCCGTTGTAAACCAGGCGCATGCTGGCGCAACGCTGGATGCCGTAAAGAGTAAAGGCTTTGTGCAGTGCGGTATCAGCGATGGCCTGCCAGGTTTCTCCTATGCAGATGCCAACGGCAAGTTTACCGGGATTGATGTAGACGTGTGCCGTGGCGTCGCTGCTGCCGTTTTTGGCGATGATACTAAAGTGAAGTACACCCCGCTGACGGCCAAAGAGCGCTTCACCGCCCTGCAGTCCGGAGAAGTCGACGTCCTGTCGCGTAATACTACCTGGACCTCCTCTCGCGATGCGGGCATGGGCATGGCGTTCACCGGCGTGACCTACTACGACGGCATTGGCTTCCTGACCCACAATAAAGCGGGCCTGAAGAGTGCCAAAGAGCTGGACGGCGCTACCGTCTGTATCCAGGCCGGTACCGATACCGAGCTGAACGTGGCGGACTATTTCAAATCCAACAACATGAAGTATACCCCGGTCACTTTTGACCGCTCCGATGAGTCTGCCAAGGCGCTGGAGTCTGGCCGCTGCGATACCCTGGCTTCTGACCAGTCCCAGCTCTATGCGCTGCGCATCAAGCTGAGCACGCCGGGCGAGTGGATCGTTCTGCCGGAAGTGATCTCTAAAGAGCCGCTGGGCCCGGTGGTTCGCCGCGGCGACGAAGAGTGGTTCTCTATTGTTCGCTGGACCCTGTTCGCGATGCTGAACGCAGAAGAGATGGGCATCACCTCTAAAAACGTTGATGAGAAAGCGGCTAATCCAGCAACTCCAGATATGGCGCATCTGTTAGGCAAAGAGGGCGACTACGGTAAGGACCTGAAGCTTGATAACAAATGGGCCTACAACATTATCAAGAAAGTGGGTAACTACGCTGAAATCTTCGAGCGTAACGTGGGATCGGAAAGCCCGCTGAAGATTAAACGCGGCCAGAACAACCTCTGGAACAACGGCGGGATCCAGTACGCGCCGCCGGTGCGCTAAGCTACCGGCACGCTAAGGTAGAGTGCTGTAACGGGCACTGCGCAGGCAGTGCCCAGCCCAGAGTTAAGGTTACCGAGGTTTTCCTATGTCCCAACGCCGCCCAACCGTTAAAGGATCGTTCTCCCTTTCTAACCCCGCGGTTCGCGCCTGGCTGTTTCAGATCATCGCTATCGTGGCCGTTGTCAGCGTCGCGATCTATTTGATACACAACACCGTTACTAACCTGAGCAACCGAGGTATCACCTCCGGCTTTGCCTTTCTCGATCGCGGGGCCGGATTCGGTATCGTTCAGCATCTGATCGATTATGAGCAGGGTGATACCTATGGTCGCGTATTCCTGGTCGGCCTGCTCAATACGCTGCTGGTCTCTGCTCTTTGTATTGTTTTTGCCTCGTTTCTGGGGTTCTTCCTCGGCCTTGCACGCCTGTCTGAAAACTGGCTGCTGCGCAAGCTGTCGACGATCTATATCGAAACTTTCCGTAATATCCCGCCGCTGCTGCAGATCTTCTTCTGGTATTTTGCCGTGCTGCGCAACCTGCCGGGGCCGCGTCAGGCGGTAAGCGCTTTTGATCTGGCGTTCCTCAGCAACCGTGGGCTCTATATTCCGGCCCCCGCGCTTGGCGAAGGCATCGTTGGTTTCATCGTAGCGGTGCTGATTGCCGTCGCCATTACCGTGGGGCTATATCGCTTCAACCGAACGCATCAGATGAAAACCGGCCAGCTGCGGCGGACATGGCCAACCGCGCTCGGGTTGATTATTCTGCTGCCGCTGCTGTCTCATTGGCTGTTCGGCGCGGCACTACACTGGGATGTCCCCGAGCTGCGCGGCTTTAACTTCCGTGGCGGAATGGCGCTGATCCCGGAGCTGGCGGCGTTGACCCTGGCCCTGTCGGTTTATACCTCCGCATTTATTGCTGAAATCATTCGCTCGGGCATTCAGTCGGTGCCCTTTGGGCAGCATGAGGCCGCACGCTCGCTGGGTTTGCCTAACCCGGTAACACTGCGCCAGGTCATTATCCCACAGGCGATGCGGGTGATCATTCCACCGCTGACTAGCCAGTATCTCAACATTGTGAAGAACTCGTCGCTGGCAGCTGCAATAGGTTATCCCGATATGGTGTCATTGTTTGCCGGAACGGTGCTGAACCAAACCGGGCAGGCTATTGAGACGATTGCTATCACGATGTCGGTCTACCTGATTATTAGCCTGACGATCTCCCTGCTAATGAATATCTATAACCGCCGTATCGCTCTGGTCGAGCGCTAAGGATCCATGATGACAAAAGCACTTCTGTCTCACCCCGCGCGCCCGGCCCGTGCCGGTACTGGACGTTATCTCCAGTGGGCGCGAAAAAATCTGTTCTCCAGCTGGTCGAATAGCCTGCTGACGCTGGTCGCACTGTGGCTGATGTGGGAGCTCATTCCTCCCCTACTGAACTGGGCGCTATTCCAGGCTAACTGGGTTGGTACTACCCGTGCGGACTGCACCAGGGAGGGCGCCTGCTGGGTCTTCATTCATGAACGATTCGGCCAGTTTATGTATGGGCTCTATCCTCATGACGAGCGCTGGCGCATCAACACCGCGCTGGTGATTGGCCTGCTCTCGATTATACCGATGTTCTGGAATGCGCTGCCCAAACGTGGACGCTACATTGCCTGCTGGGCCGTGATCTATCCGCTGGTCGTGTGGGGGCTGATGTACGGGGGTTTTCTCGGGCTGGAGCGTGTCGAAACACGCCAGTGGGGCGGCCTGACGCTGACATTGATCATCGCTTCCGTGGGAATTGCTGGCGCGTTGCCGCTGGGGATCTTACTTGCCCTTGGCCGACGCTCAACCATGCCGGTAGTACGCATTCTGTCTGTGATTTTTATTGAATTCTGGCGAGGCGTACCGCTGATCACCGTGCTGTTTATGTCCTCGGTGATGCTGCCGCTGTTCATGTCGGAAGGGACCAGCATTGATAAGCTGGTGCGAGCGCTGGTAGGGGTGATTCTGTTCCAGTCGGCCTATGTGGCCGAGGTGGTACGAGGCGGGCTGCAGGCGCTGCCCAAAGGGCAGTATGAAGCCGCTGAATCACTGGCGCTGGGTTACTGGAAAACCCAGGGGCTGGTGATCCTGCCTCAGGCGCTGAAGATGGTGATTCCTGGTCTGGTAAACACCATCATCGCCCTCTTTAAGGATACGAGCCTGGTGATCATCATCGGCCTGTTCGATCTCTTTAGCAGCGTGCAGCAGGCGACGGTCGATCCCGAGTGGCTGGGGATGTCGACAGAGGGCTATGTTTTTGCCGCACTGGTCTACTGGATTTTCTGTTTTAGCATGTCGCGCTATAGCCAGCATCTGGAGAAGCGCTTTAACACCGGGCGTACACCGCACTGAGGATCACCATGAGTAATATGACTATGCAACCTGCCGACGCGATGATTACGCTCGAGAACGTAAATAAGTGGTACGGGCAGTTCCATGTACTGAAAGATATCAACCTGAACGTAAAACAGGGGGAGCGTATTGTACTTTGCGGCCCTTCCGGATCGGGTAAATCAACCACCATTCGCTGCATTAACCATCTGGAAGAGCATCAGCAGGGCCGTATCGTTGTGGATGGCATCGAACTGAATGAAGATATCCGCAATATTGAGAAAGTACGCCAGGAAGTGGGGATGGTGTTTCAACACTTTAATCTCTTTCCGCACCTGACGGTGTTGCAGAACTGCACTCTCGCGCCTATCTGGGTGCGTAAAATGCCGAAGAAAGAGGCCGAAGCGCTGGCGATGCACTATCTTGAGCGCGTGCGTATTGCCGAGCATGCACATAAGTTTCCCGGTCAGATCTCGGGCGGGCAGCAGCAGCGCGTTGCGATTGCCCGCTCACTCTGCATGAAACCTAAAATCATGCTGTTTGATGAGCCCACCTCTGCGCTGGACCCAGAGATGGTTAAGGAGGTGCTCGATACCATGATTGGTTTGGCGGAGTCGGGCATGACCATGCTGTGTGTGACGCACGAGATGGGTTTTGCCCGCACGGTTGCTGACCGCGTGATCTTTATGGATCGTGGGGAGATCGTCGAGCAGGCCGCGCCTGAAGAGTTCTTTGCCCATCCGAAATCAGAACGTACCCGCGCGTTTCTCTCGCAGGTTATTCATTAGGATCGTATTGCCGGGCGGCGCTACGCTTGCCCGGCCTACTGAGGCTTTCGGACCGCAGGACGGGCAAATGCAATGCCGCCCGGCGTTTAATACCATAACGCAAAAAGGCCATCCTTACGGATGGCCTTCTGCTTTATTTGATGCCTGGCAGTTCCCTACTCTCGCATGGGGAGACCCCACACTACCATCGGCGCTACGGCGTTTCACTTCTGAGTTCGGCATGGGGTCAGGTGGGACCACCGCGCTA
>NZ_JBBCMV010000006.1:0-212585 GCF_037152055.1 Pseudescherichia sp. AS216
AGGCTTTTTTGCATCTGTGCCTGAGAGGATGAGAACCTCCGGGGGCAAGGAGGTTCGACTCGAGCGCAGCGAGAGAGCGTTGCTTTAGCAACGACCCGCAGGGCGAGTCACGGAGTGACGAGTAATCCTCTATCACCGACCAAATTTGAAAAGCCTGCTCTTAGAGCAGGCTTTTTTGCATCTGTGCCTGAGAGGATGAGAACCTCCGGGGGCAAGGAGGTTCGACTCGAGCGCAGCGAGAGAGCGTTGCTTTAGCAACGACCCGCAGGGCGAGTCACACAGTGACGAGTCATCCTCTATCACCGGATACACTTCATCCTTCACGCTGTCTCTTTGTTGGCTGCGCTCACTCACCCGAATCACTTACTACAGTAAGCTCATCGGGATTCGTTCCCTTGCCGCCGCGATACAGCGCGAATGATTTTGTGTATCCCATAGCTCTGGTCTGCATTATGCACGTTTTGTTGGCCCGGCAGGCGTAGCGTTAATCCCGCATATACTGGTGCATCTCGGAGGCCGTCAGATCCCAGCGATTACCGTCAAAGGGTGGTATATAGCTTCCATTATCATTGCCTATCTCATCGGCAATTAACCGGTTCAGCTTCTCATTCATTGCCATGATCAGCGCCTGATATTTTTCTGGGTCTTTTGCCAGATTATTATTTTCATCAGGATCGTTAACCGTATCGAATAACTCAACGTCATTATTGGCCAGTAGCTCATGCACTGTTTTCGGTGAGTTATGCTGCTTGAGCGAAAAATAGCGGGCAAATTTATAGTGCCCGTCGTTAATCATTCTTATACCGGAGCGATGTTCAAAGTCGGGATGAACGTTAGCCATCTCTTTTTTAAATTGGTCATGGGGGAGGTTCTTAGCTTTTAGCGCCCGGAACGTCGCGGTATATTTGGCATCCATATACAGGATCATCCCATAGCAATAGAGCGCGCCAGAGCGAAGCGCATGCAGGCTCGCTTGTGTTGGTTGTGACAACAGCGCGCTCATGTCGTGCCCCTTTCTGCCAGCCAGCACTTTATCGCGCAGTGATGTATCACACCCGGTCAGACCCACCAGCGTCGGCACTAGATCCAGATGACTTGTTAAGCTGTTGCAACGCACATTTCCAGGATAAGCAGGATGGCGGATTATCATGGGCACATGCACCTGCTCTTTATAGACCGAAGAGCCTTTACCGTGCATCTGGTGTGCACCGCCCAGCTCCCCATGATCGGCGGTAAACACAATAACGGTTTTATTCGTTAAGGCGAGATTATCCAGCTCGTTGAGAATGGCCTCAAGATGTTGGTCATTGTCACGAATACAGTTGAAATAGTAATCCAGCAATTTACGCCAGCGGCGATCTTCGTCAGGAAATTGCCCTTCCATTGCCGCTCTCGCCTGCTGGTACTCTTTATGCGCCGAGGGTCTTCCTGGCTCATCCAGCGCCTGATGGCGGTTTGCAGGCAGCGGATAGTTCCCCCAGCTCTGCTGATAGATTTGGTTATGCGGCGGCTGGGTTGGATGCAGACTATGGTCTTCGTTATCCAGGGGGCCTTTCCACTGCACTTTATCTCCGGGTTCGTCGGTATCTATAAACATAACGTCGTGCGGGTTAACCAGGTTTATGGCCGCAAACCAGGGTTTTTGCTGGTCGTTAAGCGGCCTGCCGGTATTGCGTAACCAGCTTATAGACTGCCCGGTTGTCACCGAATCAAAGAAATACCCGCCTTTACTTTTACCAATAAGATCGCCTATCCCGTGATAGTCAGAAAATCCGTACCCATCCATAATTTGGTGCAAGCGAGGCGTCGGGATATCACCTATATTCACCTCCTCTTCCGGTTTGCCTGCCACAGGGTGGTCAATTTCCTGGGTGAGGTGCCACTTGCCTTTATAAGCCGAGTAATAACCCAGCTCCCGCATCATATGCCCTACCGTGCGCAGTTTAGGGTCAAGATCGTAATTCATCCACGGGAAGCCAAGATTATCAAACATGCGGGTCTGCGGCATATGCAGGCCCGTGTACATTACGGAGCGTGATGGGGTGCAGACGTTAGCGCTATTCTGATGATTGGTGAAAACCACCCCGGTTTTCATCAGCCTTTCGCGTCCGGGTACCGGGAAAGGGTAGCGATCAAAAAAACGCTCCTGATCGCAGGTGATCAATAATATGTTATAGCCCTGCGGAACGGCGTCGGGAATTTTTCCTGTAAAAGGCACATCCCAGGCGGCCTTTGGGGCGGTACAGGTCTGGGCAGCACGCCCTGTTTCCGGTAGCAGGCTGGCAACAGCGGCAATGCCTAGCCCTTTTAATAGATCGCGACGATTCTCATTAATTTCATTTTTAGGTTTCACTTCTCAAGCTCCATTAATTTTTTGACCTGTTCCCGGATCTCCGGGACGTTATCCATCACCCACGCAGGAGGTTGATGATTAAGCAGAAGCTTTCTCATTACGTTCATATAGGGGGTAATATGGCGAAAAAAGGCTAAATAGCCGGCGCACAGGTAGTTTTGCGCTTCGTTATCGTGCGAAATAACCCGATGCTTAGGGCAGCCGCCATAGCAGGCAAAACGCCACTGGCAGGCTATACAGCGTGCAGAGAGGCGGGCTTTTTCCTGTCCGAAACGCTGCTGAAAAGGCGAGTTGGCTAATGCCAACATGGAGTCCTGGGTTAAATTGCCGAGCTTATATTTCGGGGAGACATAGTGATCGCAGCTATACACATCGCCATTTTTCTCGACTAATAAACTTTGTCCGCAGGTAGGTTGCATAGTGCAGAGCGTGGCAGGCTCTCCGATCCAGACGCCAAGAAGGTTATCGAAAAACTGGACAAACACCTCGCCAACGTCTTTTGTTAGCCACTCATCAAAGGCGTCGCGCAGAAACAGCCCCCAGCCTGCAGGACTTACTGCCCAGGCGGTATGAGGTTCAACGAGCGGAATAAATTGAATATGACGGAGGTTAAGCTCCTGGGTTAGCCAGCGGTAGACCGATTTACCCTGCGCTTCAGCGCGTTGGCTGACCACCACCATGGCATTGATTGGCACGTCATGTTTTTGCAGGCAGCGAATGGCGCGAACGACCTTTGAGTAGGTGGGTTTTCCTGAGCCTGTTTTACGCCAGGTATTGTGGATAGAAGGGGGACCATCGACAGAGAGACCCACCAGAAACCTATGCTCTTTGAGAAATAGCGCCCACGCGTCATTAAGCAATACGCCATTGGTTTGCAGACTATTATGAATAGTTTTGTTACTAGCGTGGCGTTGTTGAAATGCAATGACCTTTTCAAAGAAGCCGATCCCGCATAACGTTGGCTCACCGCCCTGCCAGCAAAACGCCACCTCCTGCGACGGCGTCGAGGCAATAGTGTTATGGATATAGGCTTCCAGCGTAGCATCATCCATTATGGCGCAGGCGCTACGCGGCACGCTGTTTTCAAGATAGAAGCAGTAGTCACACGCCAGATTGCAGAGGTTACCGCCCGGTTTTGCTACCGTATTAAAGTTATTTATCATCGCCATTTGCTCTCCCAGAAACAGATGTGCGGATGATAAATTCATCTCTTCTGACAAAGTAATTTAAAATGTAACTAATAGCACGCTAATCAAATGGGCGCTGTTCAGTCTGCTTTTGGGGCAGGGCGGGGAAAAAGAGAGCGTACCAGGCGGGGCCAGGCTGCCATTTTTTGTACCGAGACGTCACCGTTTTGTGACATATTCCATTGTATTTATTTATACATAGATGAATCTTTTTTCGCGTTGCTTATGGCTAACTCAGCATTTTCCGCTGTGCGTTTTAACGTTCGCGGTATTAATCGCTCACATATTCATCATCCTGTCAGAATTTTTTCACAATATTCACTAATGTAAAACGCTGGTTCAAATGGTCTGAGGAGTTGATCGTCCTGCCATCCAGGCCATAGCACAAATTTCTCTGCTGGAAATAGCGGATTGCGCTTTTTTTACGCTTTGTTTGTCAATTCTCACCTTCGATGTAAAACCCGGTTACCTGTATTGACGTTTTGACATTCTGTTGACAGATTGTAGGGCATGAGGGGCATTTCACGGAGAATCTGCACTGCAACTCAGTCAACCTTTTGAAAGGAATCACCTCCCCTTAAGCTGCCTTTGGGCACCGCCGACCAGACCGGTAAAAAATAAATAAAGGTTTGTCGGTTATACCCGCTGCAACGGGTAAACAACACATATCACATTGGAGCAGAATAATGAGTATTTCCTTGAAGAAGTCAGGGATGCTGAAGCTTGGTCTCAGCCTGGTGGCTCTGACTGTCGCAGCAAGTGTGCAGGCAAAAACCCTGGTTTACTGTTCTGAAGGCTCGCCGGAGGGGTTTAACCCGCAGCTCTTTACGTCTGGTACAACCTACGATGCCAGCTCAGTACCTATCTATAACCGTCTGGTTGAGTTCAAAATCGGTACCACCGAAGTTATCCCGGGCCTCGCTGAGAAGTGGGACGTCAGCGAAGACGGGAAGACCTACACCTTCCATCTGCGTCAGGGCGTAAAATGGCAGGACAACAAAGAGTTTAAACCGACGCGTGAGCTTAACGCCGACGACGTCGTGTTCTCCTTCGACCGTCAGAAAAACGCGAACAATCCGTACCATAAAATCTCTGGCGGCAGCTACGAATACTTCGAAGGCATGGGCCTGCCGGACCTGATTAGCGAAGTGAAAAAAGTGGACGATCATACCGTTCAGTTTATTCTCTCGCGTCCGGAAGCACCGTTCCTGGCTGACCTGGCGATGGACTTCGCCTCTATCATGTCCAAAGAGTATGCAGATAACATGCTGAAAGCCGGCACGCCGGAGAAAGTGGACCTCAACCCAATCGGTACCGGTCCGTTCCAGCTGCTGCAATACCAGAAAGACTCCCGCATCCTGTACAAAGCGTTTGAAGGCTTCTGGGGCACCAAGCCGCAGATCGACCGTCTGGTCTTCTCCATCACGCCTGACGCCTCTGTACGCTATGCAAAACTGCAGAAAAACGAGTGCCAGGTCATGCCGTATCCGAACCCGGCTGACATCGCGCGTATGAAGCAGGATAAAAACCTGAACCTGATGGAGCAGGCGGGCCTGAACGTGGGCTACCTCTCTTTCAACACCGAGAAAAAACCGTTTGATGACGTGAAAGTACGCCAGGCGCTGACCTATGCGGTCAACAAAGAGGCGATCATCAAGGCCGTTTACCAGGGCGCGGGCACCGCAGCGAAAAACCTGATCCCGCCGACCATGTGGGGCTATAACGACGACGTTAAGGATTATACTTACGACGTTGAGAAGGCGAAGCAGCTGCTGAAAGAGGCCGGTCAGGATAAAGGCTTCACCGTTGAGCTGTGGGCGATGCCGGTACAGCGTCCGTACAACCCGAACGCTCGCCGTATGGCTGAGATGATTCAGGCTGACTGGGCGAAGATCGGCGTGCAGGCCAAAATTGTTACCTACGAGTGGGGCGAGTACCTGAAGCGTGCTAAAGCAGGCGAGCACCAGGCCGTGATGATGGGCTGGACCGGGGACAATGGGGATCCGGACAACTTCTTCGCCACCCTGTTCAGCTGCGATGCAGCAAAACAGGGTTCTAACTACTCTCGCTGGTGCTACAAGCCGTTTGAAGATCTGATCCAGCCGGCACGCGCTGCGGACGATCACAACAAGCGTATCGAGCTCTACAAACAGGCTCAGGTGGTGATGCACGATCAGGCTCCGGCGCTGATCATTGCTCACTCCACCGTGTACGAGCCAGTGCGTAAAGAGGTGAAAGGCTACGTTGTTGATCCATTAGGCAAACACCACTTCGAAAACGTGTCTGTCGAATAATAAAAAGCGTAAGGGGTGCGACTGCACCCCATGCCCGGCGGCGCTACGCTTGCGCGGGCCTACGAGTGTAGGCCGGGTAAGCGTAGCGCCACCCGGCGTTAGATTTGTGAGCAATACAGACGTCACGTCACTGGGCGTGCGTCATCAGAGAGAATCCGGGTTATGTTGCAGTTCATCCTCCGACGTCTGGGATTAGTTATTCCGACGTTTATCGGTATCACCCTTCTCACTTTTGCCTTTGTCCATATGATCCCCGGTGACCCGGTGATGATCATGGCGGGTGAGCGTGGTATCTCCCCCGAGCGCCATGCGCAGCTGTTGGCTGAGCTGGGCCTCAACAAGCCGCTGTGGCAGCAGTACGTCAACTACGTTTGGGGCGTTCTGCACGGCGACTTAGGGATTTCATTGAAAAGCCGTCTTCCGGTGTGGGAAGAGTTCGTGCCGCGTTTTCAAGCGACGCTGGAGCTCGGTGTCTGCGCCATGATTTTTGCCGTGGCCGTCGGTATCCCGGTGGGCGTTCTCGCCGCCGTGAAGCGCGGTTCCATTTTTGACCACACCGCAGTGGGCCTGGCCCTGACCGGCTACTCCATGCCGATCTTCTGGTGGGGCATGATGCTGATCATGCTGGTCTCGGTGCAGCTCAACCTGACCCCCGTCTCGGGGCGCGTCAGCGATATGGTGTTCCTCGACGACAGCAATCCGCTCACCGGCTTTATGCTGATCGACACCGCCATTTGGGGTGAAGAGGGCAACTTTATCGATGCGCTGGCGCATATGATCCTGCCTGCGGTGGTTCTCGGCACTATCCCGCTGGCGGTGATTGTCCGTATGACCCGTTCAGCGATGCTGGAGGTGCTGGGTGAAGATTACATCCGTACCGCCCGCGCCAAGGGCCTGACCCGCATGCGCGTGATTATTGTTCACGCCCTGCGTAACGCTATGCTGCCGGTGGTGACCGTTATCGGTCTGCAGGTGGGCACGATGCTGGCCGGGGCGATCCTGACCGAAACCATCTTCTCCTGGCCGGGGCTGGGCCGCTGGCTGATTGACGCGCTGCAACGCCGCGACTATCCGGTGGTGCAGGGTGGGGTACTGCTGGTAGCGACGATGATCATCCTCGTCAACCTGCTGGTCGATCTGCTCTATGGCGTGGTGAACCCGCGTATTCGGCATAAGAAGTAAGGGGCCATCATGTCACAAGTTACTCAAGATAAAGTTGTCTCCGCACCGGTGCCAATGACGCCGCTGCAGGAGTTCTGGCACTACTTCAAACGCAACAAAGGCGCGGTCGTGGGCCTGGTGTACGTGGTGGTGGTGCTGATTATTGCCGTTTTTGCCAACTGGATTGCGCCTTACAACCCGGCGGATCAGTTCCGTGACGCGCTGCTGGCACCGCCTGCATGGCAGGACGGGGGCAGTCTGGCGCATATTCTCGGCACCGACGACGTGGGCCGCGATGTCATGTCGCGCCTGATGTATGGCGCACGCCTGTCGCTGCTGGTGGGCTGTCTGGTGGTGGTCCTGTCGCTGATCATGGGCGTCGTGCTCGGGCTGGTGGCGGGCTACTTCGGCGGTCTCGTTGATAACATCATCATGCGCATCGTCGATATCATGCTGGCGCTGCCGAGCCTGCTGCTGGCGCTGGTGCTGGTGGCTATCTTCGGCCCGTCGATAGTCAACGCCTCGCTGGCGCTGACCTTCGTGGCGCTACCGCACTACGTGCGCTTAACGCGTGCCGCCGTGCTGGTTGAGGTCAACCGCGACTACGTTACCGCCTCGCGCGTGGCGGGGGCGGGGGCGATGCGTCAGATGTTCATCAATATTTTACCCAACTGCCTTGCACCGCTGATCGTTCAGGCGTCGCTCGGCTTCTCTAACGCCATTCTCGATATGGCCGCCCTTGGCTTCCTTGGCATGGGTGCGCAGCCGCCAACGCCGGAGTGGGGCACCATGCTCTCCGACGTATTGCAGTTCGCACAGAGTGCCTGGTGGGTCGTGACCTTCCCAGGTCTGGCGATCCTGCTGACGGTGCTGGCATTTAACCTGATGGGTGACGGTCTGCGTGATGCGCTCGATCCCAAACTGAAGCAGTAAGAGGCACGAGAATGGCGTTATTGAATATTGATCAACTGTCGGTGCACTTCGGCGACGAAGGGACACCGTTCCGTGCCGTAGACCGCATAAGCTACAGCGTTGAGCAGGGCGAAGTGGTGGGCATTGTCGGGGAGTCTGGCTCTGGTAAATCCGTCAGCTCGCTGGCGATTATGGGCCTGATTGACTACCCAGGCCGGGTGATGGCAGAGAAGCTGGAGTTTAACGGTCAGGACCTGAAGCGCATCTCGGAAAAAGAGCGTCGTAACCTGGTGGGTGCCGACGTCGCAATGATCTTCCAGGACCCGATGACCAGCCTTAACCCGTGCTACACGGTTGGCTTTCAGATTATGGAAGCCATTAAGGTGCATCAGGGCGGCAGCAAGCGCACCCGTCGCCAGCGGGCAATCGACCTGCTGAACCAGGTGGGCATCCCGGACCCGGCGTCGCGTCTTGACGTCTATCCGCACCAGCTCTCCGGCGGGATGAGCCAGCGCGTGATGATTGCGATGGCTATCGCTTGCCAGCCGAAGCTGCTGATTGCCGATGAACCGACCACCGCGCTGGACGTGACTATCCAGGCGCAGATCATCGAGCTGCTGCTGGAGCTGCAGCAGAAAGAGAACATGGCGCTGATCCTGATCACTCACGATCTGGCGCTGGTGGCCGAAGCCGCACACAAAATCATCGTGATGTATGCGGGGCAGGTCGTCGAGTCTGGCAGTTCGCACGAGATCTTCCGTGCGCCGCGTCACCCCTACACTCAGGCGCTGCTGCGTGCGCTGCCTGAGTTTGCTCAGGACAAAGCCCGTCTGGCCTCGCTGCCGGGCGTGGTGCCGGGTAAATACGA
The DNA here is from genome assembly GCF_037152055.1 of Pseudescherichia sp. AS216. Lineage (NCBI taxonomy): Bacteria > Pseudomonadati > Pseudomonadota > Gammaproteobacteria > Enterobacterales > Enterobacteriaceae > Pseudescherichia > Pseudescherichia sp. AS216. The sequence continues at coordinate 8,776 of NZ_JBBCMV010000006.1, forward strand.
TCGCCCGACCGGCTGCCTGCTCAATCCGCGCTGCCCGTATGCTACGGATAAATGCCGCGTCGAAGAGCCAGGCTTGAACCTGGTGGACAACGGACGTCGCTCAAAATGTCACTATCCACTCGATGATGCCGGGAGGCCTAACTATGAGTACGCATGAGGCCACAACCCCTGTGCTGTTACAGGCTATTGACCTGAAAAAACACTACCCGGTGAAGAAAGGGCTGTTTGCCCCCGAGCGCCTGGTAAAAGCCCTGGACGGCGTATCGTTCTCTCTCGAACGCGGGAAAACCCTCGCGGTGGTGGGCGAATCCGGCTGTGGTAAATCCACGCTCGGCCGTCTGCTGACCATGATTGAGACGCCCACCGGCGGTGAGCTCTACTATCAGGGTCAGGATCTGCTTAAGCACGATCCGCAGGCGCAGAAGCTGCGCCGGCAGAAGATTCAGATTGTCTTCCAGAACCCCTACGGTTCGTTGAACCCGCGTAAAAAAGTGGGCCAGATCCTGGAAGAGCCGCTGCAGATTAACAGCAACCTCAGCAAAGCAGAGCTGCGTGAAAAAGCGCTGTCGATGATGGCGAAGGTGGGGCTGAAGACCGAGCATTACGATCGCTACCCGCACATGTTCTCCGGCGGCCAGCGTCAGCGTATTGCGATTGCCCGCGGCCTGATGCTCGATCCGGACGTAGTAATTGCCGATGAGCCGGTATCGGCGCTCGACGTCTCCGTGCGTGCGCAGGTGCTGAACCTGATGATGGATCTGCAGCAGGACCTGGGGCTCTCCTACGTCTTTATCTCCCACGATCTGTCAGTGGTAGAGCACATTGCCGATGAAGTGATGGTGATGTACCTCGGCCGCTGCGTAGAGAAGGGCACCAAGGAGCAGATTTTCAGCAATCCGCGTCATCCCTATACCCAGGCGCTGCTCTCTGCGACGCCGCGTCTGAACCCGGACGATCGTCGGGAGCGTATCAAGCTGACCGGTGAGCTGCCTAGCCCGCTGAATCCGCCGCCGGGCTGTGCCTTCAGCGCCCGCTGCCGCCGTCGCTTTGGTCCCTGCACCCAGCTTCAGCCGCAGTTGAAATCGTACGGTGGCCAGCTGGTGGCCTGCTTCGCGGTGGATCAGGATGAGAACGGCGAGAAGCCGGTTAATCCTCTCTGAGACCCTCTGCTTTACCCATCCTAAAAACCGGAGCCTGGCCTCCGGTTTTTTATTCCTTAAAAACCGAAGCGACGTAGCCCTGATAAGCGTAGCGCCCTGCGTTAAAGTATTTCTAAATATTTCATACGGTAACTTTTTATTAAATTAAGAACTATCTTATTCAACCTGTTACGCTGAAATTAAGCGCTAAATAACCCCTGTTAAAAGTCTAATTTGTTTTTAATTAGCATTATATTCCAACTGATTGCTGTTTATTCGCTATTTAAAGCTTTGCTGTTTTTTGCGGCAAAAACAGATAGCATGTGTCCCGCAAATCTTTATATTACTGCTGTAAATAGGCCGAAAGTCGTAGAGCAGTCATATAAAGACGTAATAATCAAACATACGGAAGACGGCTAGCGGCTCCTGTATCAACACATAATAAAATTCGAGACCCTTACAGATGAATAGCCACGTTGGTCAATATGGTGGTGGGGCTTTTTTGTTTGTAAATCATGAGTATAGATATGAATAATTATGATGATTTGCAGAGGTTTAAAGACAAGACTCACACACAGCAACACGATTTTAAAGATTTCTCGTCGCAAAACCTCGCGCATGACTACGGCAACTGGGCCATTATCAACCAGCTCTCTCCCGCGACCGAAGCGTCCACGCTGGCGATGGGCAGCCATGTCTCGCTGCCCGTTCCGCAGTCCGTTGATGCGGATACCTTTGCCCTGAAAGAGCAGCCGTTTGCTGCGCCAGCGGCGCTCGCCCCGGCTCAGCTACCTGACGCTGCGCCAGCGATTTTCCAGAGCGTTGCGGCCCAGCTGGCTACGCCGCCCGCTGCCCCGGCATTTGCCCCTGCGGCACCGATCCCGGCAGCCGAACCTGTGCCGATGCCCGCGTCGACGCCGGCTCCCGCACCCGCTGCGCCCGCCGTCGCCGCACCCGTGAATTTCTCGCAGCTTTTTGCGCCCAAAGCCGCAGAGACAAAGCCCGCCGTTGAAAAAAACCAGCCGTTGAAATCGCTGTTAGAAAGGATCGCTTCATGCCGTTGATCTGTGTCTGTTCCCCGAAGGGTGGGGTGGGAAAAACAACCATGACGGCGAATCTGGCCTATGCGCTGTCGCGCGCGGGCAATAAAGTGCTGGCGATTGATTTTGACGTGCAGAATGCGCTGCGCCTGCACTTCGGTGTCCCGCTCTCTGACGGCCGCGGCTTCGTCGCGAAAGCAGCTGAATCCCCCGACTGGAGCCAGTTTGTGCTCTCGGCGGGCGGCAACATCTTTGTTCTGCCCTACGGCGATGCGACCGAGCCACAGCGCGAGGCCTTTGAAGCGCGTCTGGTACAGGATGAGCACTTCCTGCTGCGCGGTCTGAGCACCCTGCTTAACTACCCTGGGCTGATTATCATTGCCGATTTCCCGCCCGGCCCCTCGCCTGCGCTAAAAGCGCTGTCACGGCTGGCCGATCTGCACCTGGTCTCGCTGCTGGCCGATACCGCCTCCCTCTCCCTGCTGCCGCAGGTGGAAAACAACCGTTTAACCGGCGACGTGCTTAACCGCAAGGCGGGTTACTACGTGGTGCTGAACCAGAGCGATAACCGTCGCCAGATCAGCCGCGACGTGACCGCCTTTATGGAGCAGCGGCTGGGCGAGCGTTTGATTGGCGTGGTTCATCGTGATGAGAGCGTGATCGAAGCCAACGCCTCTCAGCAGTCAATTTTCGATTTTAGCCCGGCCTCGGCGGCGGCATTTGATATCGAGCTGATTGCCAGAAAGGTGACCAATATTCTGGGCGTGAGGGTCGGCGACGGCACTGTTCACACCCAGCCAAAGATGTCTGGATTCTAATTTTCGCCAGGGCGAACAATGAAAAAGTTCCTGTTTTATCTCTTGATCCTGGCGCTGGCGCCTGCCGCCGTGCTGGTGGTCATCACGCCAATGGATAGCCAGAAGCAGTATCTCTTTGGCCTGATCAGCATCGGCATTCTGTTTTTAATGGGCTACAGCAAAAAGCGCAGCATCTCCGTGATCATGGTGGTGATGTCGTTCCTGATGTCGACGCGTTATATCTACTTTCGCGCGACCCAGACCCTGCATTTTAACTCCGAGATAGAGACCATTTTAGGCATCGGCCTGTTCCTCGCCGATCTCTACGTCTGGGTCATGCTGCTGCTGAACTACCTGCAAACCATCTGGCCGCTAAAGCGCGAGATCGTGCCGCTGCCGGAGGATATGAACCTGTGGCCGACCGTAGACGTCTACGTGCCCACCTATAACGAATCGCTGGACGTGGTGCGCGACACCGTGCTGGCGGCGCAGTGCATCGATTACCCCAAGGATAAAATGAAAATTTATATCCTCGACGACGGCAAGCGCAGCGAGTTTGCCATGTTTGCCGCCGACGTTGGGGTGGGGTACATCACCCGTAACGACAACTCACACGCCAAGGCGGGCAACCTTAACCACGCCATGAAGCTCACCAACGGCGAGCTGATCTGCGTCTTCGACTGCGACCACGTCGCAACCCGTATCTTCCTGCAGGCCACCGTCGGCGGCTTCCTGAAGGATCCCAGGCTGGCTCTGGTGCAAACGCCGCACTTCTTCTACTCGCCGGATCCCTTTGAGCGCAACCTCTCCGTGGGCCGCAATATCCCTAACGAAGGGATGCTGTTCTACGGCCCGATCCAGCGCGGTAACGATAACTGGAACGCCACTTTCTTCTGCGGCTCCTGTGCGGTGATCCGCCGTAGCGCGCTGGAGGAGATTGGCGGCTTTGCAGTAGAGACGGTGACCGAAGATGCCCATACCGCGCTGAAAATGCAGCGCCTGGGCTGGGGCTCGGCGTTTATTGATATTCCGCTGGCCGCCGGGCTTGCTACCGAGCGTCTGGTGCTGCACATCATCCAGCGTACCCGCTGGGCGCGCGGCATGACGCAGATCTTCCGCCTCGACAACCCGCTGTTTGGTCGCGGCCTGACGTTCCAGCAGCGCCTGTGCTACCTCAGCGCAATGCTCTACTATCAGTTTGCCATCCCGCGTATCATTTTTTTGACTGCGCCGCTGGCCTACCTGCTGTTTAACCTCAACATCATCTACTCCTCGGCGAGCCTGGTCTTTGCCTACGCGCTGCCGCACCTGTTCCTGTCGATCTACCTTAACTCGCGGCTGAACGGACGCTACCGCTACAGCTTCTGGGGCGAGATCTATGACCTGGTGCTGGCGTTCCATATCGTGCTGCCCACCGTGGTCACTATGCTCTTCCCGAAGCGCGGCAAGTTTAACGTGACCGATAAGGGCGGCTTGCTCAACGTCGGCTACTTTGACTTCAGCGTCGTGCGCCCGCACCTGGTGATCGCCTTCCTGCTGCTGATCGCCGTGGTCTGGGGCATCGTGCGCGCCTTCGCCTGGGACCACTTTGCCGTCGATCCGAAGGTTATCGCCCTTAACGTTGGCTGGGGTCTCTATAGCCTGATCTTCCTGCTGGCGGCGATCGCCGTTGCCAGGGAAACGCGGCAGACGCGGAAAACAATCCGTATCGACGTCAAAATCCCGGCGCTGATCCACTACGCCAGCGGTATCTCTTCCCGCAGCGAGACCGCTGACCTCTCTATGGGCGGCTGCCGCGTCGCGGTGCCGGATGACCGTCATCTGACCGATGAGATCGAGGAGATTGAGCTGCTGCTGCAGTCGGGGGCGATCAGCATTCCGGTGAAAACCATCGCCGCCGACGATGCCTACGTGCGCCTGATGTTTGAAGATATTCCGCTCTCCCGCCGCCGCGAGCTGGTGCGGGTGGTGCTCTCCCGCGCCGATGCGTGGATCCAGCCGCCGCGTCCGCAGGACAATCCGTTCCGCTCAATGCTGACCATTATGCGCTGCGTGTTTGACCTCTTCTGGCTGACGTGGAAGTCTCGCCGCGAAAACCGCCGCCAGCGTGCGGTGCTGAAAGCAGCGCAGGAGGAGAGCAGCGTATGAGGCGTTTAACCACTCTGGCGCTGCTGGCCAGCGCGCTGTTTATTACCCCGCTCTATGGGGAAGAGACCACGCCTGCCGATCTGCTGCCGCTGGATCTGCCTCCACTGGTGGCAAGCCCGACGCCCGCCCCGGCGGCGTTCATCCCGTCGGTGGTAAGCGACATCTCGCTGGCGCAGATGGGCCAGCCGCAGGGTATTGTCCTCAGCGGCGGCCAGCTGCAGGGCGGGGTGGCTTTCACCCTGCCGGTGAGCCAGGTGATCACTAATGCCCAGCTGGCGCTAAACCTCAAGGTCTCCCCGGCGATGGCGACCCGTAACGCCACGATGCAGCTGATGCTCAACGGCCAGCCGCTGGGCACCGTGCCGCTGGGGGCCGCCGACAGCGACGTCTCCCGCTTCCAGCTTGACGTGCCGGCGGCGCTGCTGGTCTCCAGCAATACCATCAGCTTCAAGATCAACGACGGCGACGCGATGATGTGCCAGCGCGATCTCACGGATAAGTATCGCGTGACCATCCTGCCGGACTCGAAGTTTAGCCTTGAGGGCCAACAGCTGGATATTGGCGCCGATCTTAGCCACTTCCCGCGCCCCTTCTTTGACAGCATGCAGATGACGCCTGCCACCATCGCCTTTGCCTTCCCGGCGAAGCTGACGGCGGACACCATCAGTGCGGCGGCGTTGATCTCCTCGTGGATGGGCATCCAGGCAGACTATCGCGGCGTCTCGTTCGCCGCCCTTACCGATCGCCTGCCGGAGAAGAACGGCATTCTGGTTGGTCACCCTGGCGAGCGCATCGGCGGCCTGACTCTGCCCCTCAGTACCGGGCCGACGCTAAGCATTATTGATAATCCGGCGAACCCTACCTACAAGCTGCTGCTGGTGGTGGGCAGCGACGATCGCGCCCTGCGGGCGGCGGCCTGGCGTCTGACGCGGGATAACTTCGCCCTGCAAACCCCACGCGTCACGGTGGAAGGCGAGTCGATCCCGGTCAGCAAGCCCTACGACGCGCCGCGCTGGATCCCCACGGATCGTCCGGTGAAGCTCTCGGAGCTGATCCGCAAGGATCAGAGCATGACCGTGAACGGGATCTGGCACGATGCGCTGCGGGTTGCCTTCCGCGCCGCGCCGGATCTTTTCCTCTGGGATGGGGAGACCATTCCGCTGCGCATCGGCTACCGCTTCCCGTCGGAGAGCTGGATTGATGAAGATCGCTCCTGGCTGAGCATGACCATGAACGACACCTTCCTGCACAACCTGCCGGTCAACAAGCAGGGCGCGCTGGAGACGCTGTGGCACAAAATGGGCGGCGACGCGCGGCAGGAGCAGTTCGACATGCCGCTGGAGCCGTACATGATCTACGGCGACAACCAGCTGTCGCTCTACTTCAACATCGTGCCGAAGGAGAGTGCGCCGTGCAGCGTGCTGCTGAACAACAACATCAAGAGCCGGGTGGATGATGACTCGTGGATCGATCTGAGCCACACCCGCCACTTCGCGCTGCTGCCGAACCTCTCCTACTTCGTGGGGGCCTCGTTCCCCTTCACCCGGCTGGCAGACTACTCAGAAACCGTGCTGCTGCTGCCGGAGAAGCCGAGCGAAACCCAGGTCGGGACGCTGCTGGACATGGCGGCCCGCGCCGGTAACGCCACCGGAACGGCGCTGAGCCACAACCGCGTGGTGCTGGGCATACCCACTGCGGGATCGAACCTGGCGCTGCTGCAGGATCGCGACGTGCTGGCGGTGACCGGGCTGGATCAGCACGATTTCAACCGCGAGCTGTTAAAAAGCTCGCCTTTTGTGGCCCACGACAGCCTGCTTAGCGTCCGCGAGCCGACCCAGTGGCAGAAGATCCAGCGCTGGATGGCCGGGGACTGGAATGCGGATGGCCTTGAGGCCGATCGCTACTTCTCGTCGAACGAGGCCTGGCGCGGCTTCGTCAGCTTCCGCTCGCCGTGGAGCAGCGGGCGCACGGTGGTGACCGCTATCGGCAGCAGCGACGACCAGCTCTCGCGGCTGCACAGCGATCTCACCTCGCCGAAGATCAACGCTGGCATTCGCGGCGACGCGGCGATCATTACCAACGAAAACGGCGTGCGCAGCTTCCGGGTCGGTGCGCAGTACCCGCGCGGCGAGATGCCGATGCACCTGATGGTGATCTGGTATGCCAACCAGCACTCCGGGCTGCTGGCGGTGCTGGGGCTGTGCTTCAGCATTATCGTCGGGCTGGCGCTGTATGCCCTACTGAAAAAACGGGCGCGTAAGCGGCTGGATCCGCAGGATGGAGAGTGAACAGGGTGACAACAATGACCATTAAAACCGCCCGCCGGTTATCTACCCTCTGCCTGTCAGGCGCGCTGACGCTCGGCGCGGTAAGCCACGCGCAGGCTGCGCCAAACGATGCGGCGTTAAAGGCGCTGTTTGACCAGGCTAACTACTGGCATGAGAAGTCCCATGACGATCTCGCGAGCGAGTCGCTGAAGAAAGTGCTGATGGTGGATGCCAACAATACGCAGGCGCTCTATCTGATGGCGCTCTGGGCGCAGCAAAACGGCGATCTGCAAACCGCTGCGCAGTGGCGTGCCCGGCTTGCCGCCGTGGCACCCGCTGACGCGGGACTCCAGGCGCTGGATAACGCCAAACAGCTGGCGCAGGTGCCTCAGGGACAGCTGACGTTAGCCCGCCAGCAGGCGCGCAGCGGCAATGTGCCGGCAGCGCTGGCAACCTGGCGCAGCATGTTTAATGGCGATACGCCGCCGCCAAGCCTGGCCCCGGAATACTACCTGACCATGGGCAGCGACAAGTCGCTCTACCCGCAGGCGGTATGGGAGCTCCAGCGTTTCGTTGCCGAGAACCCGCAGGACAACGCGGCGCGGGTCGCGCTGGGTAAAATGCTAACGTGGCGGGAAGAGACTCGCCGGGATGGCATTGCCCTGCTGGAGCCGATGGCCAGCGGCAGCCGCGAGGCAGATGACGGCCTGCGCCAGGCGCTGCTGTGGCTGGGGCCGCAGGCTGGCGACGAACGGCTGTACGATAACTTCCTCCAGCGCCACCCCCAGGATGGCGACGTGCAGGCCTACTACCGAAAAAACGTCGGCGGTGCGGCGAAGGGCGAGGGCTTTACCGCCCTCAACAGCGGCGATACCGGCTCGGCGAAGCGCCAGTTTGAGCAGGTGCTGCAAACCAATCCTGAAGATGCCGACGCCCTGGCCGGGCTGGGCTACATCGCCCAGCGCAACGGCGACTACAAAGCCGCCTCGCAATACCTGAACCGTGCCGCCAGCCAGGGCGGCGACGCCTCGGCGGAGCGCAAAACCCAGGCAGAGGATGCGGCCTTCTACGGCCAGCTCGGCGAGGCGCAGGAGGCGCTTAAAGAGGGCAACGTCAGCCAGGCGCTGGCCCTCTCTGCCCCGCTGGCTCAGCAGAGCGGCGAACGTGGCACGGCAGCGAAGCTGTTTCGTGCCGACGTCCTGCGGCATAACAAAGACTATCCCCAGGCAGAGCAGGCTCTGCGTGCGGTGTTAAACGACCAGCCGCAAAACGCCGCCGCCAGGGAGAACCTCTTCTACGTCCTGCGGGAGCAGAATAAGTCTGACGAGGCCCAGGCGATGCTGCGCACGCTGCCCGCCAGCCTGCAGGCGAAGCTCCAGCCGCGCATTGTCACCGGTCTGCCGGGAGATCCCATCCGCCGCCAGGCTCAGCAGGCCGCCGCAGCGGGCAACACCCAGCAGGCTATCGCTATCCTCCAGCAGGGCGTGAGCCGCTTGCCGGACGATCCGTGGCTGCGTCTCGATCTGGCCCGCCTGCTGCAAAAGAGCGGCAGCGGTGACGAAGCCAGCTCGGTGATGGCACCGGTTGCGCGCAACGGCGCGGGGGCCAGCTCGCTCTACGCGGCAGCGCTTTTCGCCAGCGAGAACGGGGCATGGCAGCAGTCGCAAACCCTGCTGTCGCGCATTGCGCCCGCCAGCCAGAACGGGCAGATGCGCGATCTGGCCCAGCGGGTGAACTACAACCTGCAGCTAGCCACCGCCGAGCGCTACCTGGCCCAGGGCAATAACGTTGCCGCCGCCAACACGCTGAAAACCCTAACGCATCGGCCACCGGAAAGCCCGGTGGATGCGGGCAAGCTGGCGAAGCTGCTGGCCCAGAGTGGGGATCTCAGCGGCGCGGTTGCGCTGGTGCGGGAAAACCTGCGCCAGGGCGTGCAGGGCAACGCCGGAGACTACGCCGATCAGGTTACGGTCCTGAACAAAGCCGGGTTAGACAACGAGGCGCAGGCCTTTCTTGCCAATCCCGAACTACAGGCCCGCAGCACGCCCACGCAGCTGGCGGGGATCCGCAACGGCTACGTGATCAACGAGGCCGACCAGCTGCGCGAGCAGGGTAACTATGCCGCCGCCTATGACAAGCTGATGCGGGCGATGCAGAGCGATCCGCAGAATACCGATCTGATGTTCGCTATGGCCCGCCTCTATCAGACCGGCAAGATGAACAAAGAGGCCGGGGTGGTTTACGACTACCTGATAACCCGGGATACCGACGATCAGGCCGCTCGCGTGGGGGCGATTGACGTGGCGCTGGCAGAGAACAACGTCGAGAAAGCGCAGACGCTTGCCGGCGGTCTGCGCAACGACAGCTCAGCGGATCGCATGCTGCTCCTGGCCCGGCTGGAGGAGGCGAAAGGCAATCATCAGCAGGCGATGACTTACCTGCGCAGCGCCCGAGGCAAGCTGCTGGGAATGGCGTCCACCAACGCTGCCGCAACGCCTACCATCGGCGGTGTGCTGCTGGCGGACAACCCGTTCGTGGGTAACAGCAAGATGGCATCGCGCTCAACGTACGGCGAGGATAATAACCTGCCGTGGCAGGTGGCGCAGACGGCACGCGAGCCGGGCAGCACGCTGCCAGGCACGACACGCACCGACCTGCCGATGGAAACCGTGCAGAGCCGCACCCTGCGTCAGGTCGATGAGATGATGCAGGATCTGCAGCAAAAAACCGGTATGTGGGTGCAGGGTGGGGTAGAGATCCGCGGTCGCGACGGCGAATCCGGTACCAGCAAGCTGACCGAAGCCAAAGCGCCGCTGACGTGGTCCAGCTCGCCGTTTGGCGAATCGCGCTTCGAGTTTACCGCCACGCCGATCACCCTCAGCGCGGGCAGCGCCTCGGGAGATGCATGGCGTCGCTACGGCACCAATCCGCTCAACAATGCCATCAGCAACATTACCTCGTCGATTGATAATACCGAGAACTCAGCGGATCCCACGGCGGCAAACTTCAGCGATCTGCTGGACTACAACGGCGAAAATCTCTCTCCGATGACCGATGCCGGGCTGGCGAACCTGGCCAGCCTGTATGATTCGGGCCGCCTGAAGGCGCTTAGCGTGTCGAACTTTAAGTCGAGCCTCGACAACCGCATCAGCTCTTCGACCGAATCGCAAAAGGCCAGCGGTGTTGAGCTGGCGATGGCGCTCAGCGGCGAACAGTACCGGGTTGATATTGGCACGACGCCGCTCGGGCAGGATCTGAGCACGCTGGTGGGCGGCGTCCAGTGGTCGCCGAAGCTGACCGACTACCTGACGCTGATTTTCAAAGGTGAACGCCGGGCGGTGACCGACAGCCTGCTCTCCTACGTCGGCATGAAGGACGCCTATTCAGGCAAGACCTGGGGCCGGGTCACGAAAAACGGCGGTAGCGTGCAGCTGGGCTACGACGACGGCGATGCGGGCTTCTATGTCAACGGTGGCGGCTACAGCTATCTCGGGGAGAACGTGGCCAGCAACACCAGCATGAACGCCAGCGCCGGGGTCTATCTCCGTCCGTATCACGATGACTTCCGGGCGCTACAGACTGGCCTGAACGTCAGCTGGATGGATTTCTCCAAAAACCTCAGCTACTACACCTACGGCCAGGGGGGGTACTTTAGCCCACAGAACTACGTCAGCGTCTCTCTTCCGGTTGATTTCTCGCAGAAAATTGACAACTGGAAGCTGAACGTCGGCGGCTCGGTCGGCTATCAATCCTACAGCCAGGACAGCAGCGACTACTTCCCTACCAGCGGCGAGGCGCAGGATCTCCTGAAGGATCTCTATGACCTCGGCTACGCGCGTGACTATCGCTACGGCGGCAGCTCAGAAAGCGGCGTCGGCTACACCGTGCGGGCAGGCGTGGATTACAACGTGAATAAAGAGATGACGATAGGCGGCAAGGTCGGCTATGACACGTTCGGCAACTATAACGAAAGCACCGCCGGGCTCTACTTCCGCTATATGTTAGGAGGCAACTGATGATCCAGAATGGTCAACATTCACCGCTGATGAGCTACTTTCAGCAGCAGCAGACGCCAGCGGGCTGGTTCGATCTGCTGACGATTATGATCGACAACATGGTGCGTAACGTCGGCCAGACGGACAGCCAGCCTTTCCTGCGCCAGATGGGCGAGGCGCTGGCCGAGCGTTTTCCGCTGCCTGATTCAGAAACGGTGGGCGAGCTGGAGGCGAATATCAACGCCCTGCTGCGTCAGTTCAACTGGGGCTTTATCGATCTTGAAGCCAGCGAAAGCGGTCTGCTGCTGCGTCAGCAGGGGCTCCCGCTGGGACGCGATGACGATCGGCAGGGCTGGTGCCACGCCTTTTGTGCGATACTTGAGGGCCTTTACGCCCGCTGGCTGCAGGCGCAGGGCGGCGGGGCACACGTCACCGTACAGCGCGAGCGTCTGTTTTCCCATACCGACGTTCAGTTCCGTTACCACAATTCACAGAGGATTTAGCCACAGTGAGTTTAGCCACGATGAGTTTAACGAGGGTCAAGCGTGTAGTTGCCGCGACGGTTGTTCTGGTAGGCCTGCTGTCGGCCTCAGTTGCTCAGGCAGGCACCGCCTGGGATACCTACAAATCCCGCTTTCTGATGCCGGACGGGCGTATCGTGGATACCGGCAACAAAAACGTCTCCCATACCGAAGGGCAGGGCTTCGCCATGCTGATGGCGGTAGCCAATGACGATCGCGCCAGCTTCGACAAGATGTGGGCCTGGACAGAGAAGACCTTAAAGAACAAGGATAGCGGGCTGTTCTACTGGCGCTATAACCCGGTCGAGCCGGACCCCATCCCCGATAAAAATGACGCCACCGACGGCGACGCGCTGATCGCCTGGGCGCTCCTGAAGGCCGATGCGCGCTGGCATGACGGGCGCTACGGTGCGGCCTCTGATGCTATCACCAAAGCGCTGGTGAGCCACACGGTGATCAACTTCGCGGGCTACCGCGTTATGCTGCCGGGCGCTAAGGGGTTCAACCTCAATAGCTACGTGAATCTCAACCCCTCCTATTTCATCTTCCCGGCGTGGCAGGCGTTCGCCGACCGCAGCCACCTGACGGTGTGGCGCGATCTGATCCGTGACGCGAAGACCCTAACGGGCAAGATGGGCTGGGGCGAAGCGAATCTGCCTACCGACTGGGTCGCGCTGGCTGCCGATGGCAAGATGCAGCCCGCCAAAGAGTGGCCGCCGCGCATGAGCTATGATGCGATACGTATTCCGCTCTACATCGCCTGGCAGGATCCGAACAGCGCCCTGCTAACGCCGTGGCGCAGCTGGTGGCAGAAATTTAGCCGCAGCCAGACCCCGGCCTGGGTGAACGTCACCACTAATGAAGCCGCGCCTTATAATATGAACGAAGGGCAGCTGGCGGTGCGGGATCTCACCCTCGGCACGAAAAACGGCGAGCCGCAGATTACCGCTCAGGATGACTATTATTCAGCAAGTTTGAAGATGCTCTCCTGGCTGGCGGAACAGCGTTAGCAGGCAATAAAAAAGCCGGGTGGCGGCTTCGCCTTACCCGGCCTACAAAATAATATTCATTATTTAAATGAATATTTCATAGGAATGCATCCATTATCTAAATAATTGTTTGCTATTTTTACGGTGCTATAGTAACCATTTATATGAGAGGGTTACAGGGTGTCTGCTATTAAATTTTCAATGATATTAATGGGTTGCGTTGCGACATGTAGTTGTAATGGCAATCATGGAATAGATATTGGCAAATGGCGAACCGTATCAGTAGATAGTCAAAGAGTATGCTATAGCTTTGATAAAAGTGATGTGTTGAGTGATTATCATATAGGCCTTAACGAATCAGGAAAAGACACCGTCCTCACAGATAGCGGTTATTATCCTGTGCATTTATCTTATCCTCATACATGCATCAATATAAACTTAAAGCCGGGTAATCAGTATTACACGGTTTATAAACTTAACGGCGTTAAATACCGTTATGAGTTTATTATAGATAACACCTGGAATGTGCTTAGCCTGAAGCAAGGTTTAAAATGAGCGTTAGTATACTTCGGGTAAGTGGTGCACCGCCGGGTGGCGGCTTCGCCTTACCCGGCCTACAAAATAGATGCTAGTCGTTGATACCGGCGTGCACCGTAGGCCCGGCAAGCGGTGCGCCGCCGGGCGTAACGGTATTACTGCGGATACGGTACCCAGTCCCCGCCGTTAAGACGAACGTACGGTTTGTTCTGGTACTGGATCACAATGGCGTTGGCGTTCTCTGACACCGGAGCCGTCTGCGGCAGGTTGCTGGTCAGGCTCTCCCAGTTAACGCTATCCTCGGTAAACAGCTTGCCGTCCACCGCACGGGCAACCAGATCCGATACCGCCAGGAAGCTGCTCGGCTGATCGATTACCACCGGCGCGCCCTCGTGCGGTGCCTTCATGCCGAAGAACTTGATCCCGGCCGGGACGTTGGTAATAGACGGGCTAGGAATATCGCGCAGGCCGGAGACCTGCATCTTGTCGCCCTGCAGCGCGCCGCCGTGCTCCGGCACCATCACCACCATCACTTTACGGCCCGATTTTTCCAGTGTAGTAAAGAATGCATCCAGCTCGTCAAACAGCTTCTGGGCGCGCACTTTGTAATCCGCCGTTTTGCTCACACCTGGGAAGTGGTTCCCGTCGTGCAGCGGCAGCAGGTTAAAGAAGGTTGCCGTACGCTGGTTCTCTTTTCCATCCTGGGACTGCATCCAGCGGTTAAGCACCGCGGTGTCGTCGTACACCGGCGAGCCGTCAAAGGAGAGCAGGGCGGTCGGCAGACCGGTCTGATCCATCAGCGGGGCCTGCATGCCGCCGTTATCACGCACCTCTTTCAGGAAGCCGCCGAATACGCCGTTGTGGTCGAGCATAAACTGCTGCGAGAAGCCAAGCTGCGCCAGGTTATCAAACAGGTAACACTGGTTGCCCGCCTGCTGATAGAGGTTTTTGTGCGACGGCTGGCCGCAGCTGGCGCGCAGGAGACGAATTGCCGCCGGGCCGCTGTAGGAGGTCGCAGAGTTGAAGTTTTTGAACTGAATATCGAAATGCGACCACAGCGGATGCGACATCAGGCCCGCCGCCTCAACGTCCGCCCATGACAGGGAACAGATGTTGATCACCAGCAGCTCAAACGGCTGGGCATCAGCAGGCAGCTGCGTCGGGAAGCGGATCTGGCGCTTGGCTTCGGCGGTGTAGAAGCTGTTCAGCCACGCGTCGAGATTGGCCGTGGTCGGCGGCGCGGTCTGCGCGGGGATATCGCCAACGACCGGTTTATCTCCCGCAGCGGCGATAGTGGCCGCCGCGTTACCGCCGGTGGTGGTCACGGTATTGGTTGGCTGACCGGCCGGCCACAGAGAGAACGTCGGCCCGGTCAGGGTCAGCACGTTCAGCCAGACCATAATCGCCACCACAAAAACGGTGACGCGGATCCACTGCGCCAGGAAGAGCCAGGCGACCAGCAGAACAAAAATTCCGCCGATCATCTGCCAGTTAATAAAGCGCGTCACCAGGTCAATGAGATAGTCGGCGCTGAATCCGGCCACCTGCGATCCCTGGCTGAGCATGCTCTGCGGGCCGGGAAGCCAGGTGTCGTGCCAGAAGAGCGCAATGCCGACAGGAATGGCGATCCAGTGGCGCAGGCGGTGCACGCTACGTCGCGGAATCGGAAGCAGCAGGAACGCCATAAACACCAGGTTTAACAGCGCGTGAAAGTTAAGGTAGCCTGCCCACAGCAAACCAAATTTCACCAGGAAATAGAAGTTCCAGCCGGCAAGGCCGCGCCAGTATTGCCACAGCGGTGAGGGCGTAGAGGCATTGAGGGTTTGATTAGTCATCTTTTCGTTTTGCCTTGACGGTCGAAGCACTGCGCCATATGCCTACCGGTTTTACATAGCGCGGTTTAATAAACAGCATGCGAAACACGGCCCTGATGCGCCGAATAGAGTGGCGCGTCATATAGCCGAGAGGGAAAAAGATCAGGGCGCACAGCACCACCAGCTGAATAATATCGCTTAACTGCATCATGATGTCTGCTCCGAAGCCCCGCCGGGCAGCCGGTGCGGCTGTGGAATGCGCCGCCAGCTCTGGCCGTTATGCTCAGCGTTAAGAATGGGGTTGGGCCCGTCGATTACCGGCAGCGGTTTACCCCACTTCTCCGGCACCAGGGCACGCATCTGCACCAGCTCGGCGGCGATCTGGTTATCTTCAAACCACACTACCCGGTTCGAGAAGATATCCGGGATGGGCAGCGGGAAGATATGGTTCAGGGCCGTATCCAGATCGTTGATCCGGCAGAAGGAGAGGAACAGCATCAGCCGGTTATCACCGATGGTCATGATATCGCCCACGCGGTTAGGGCGGCACAGGGTCAACGCCTGCTCCACGCGGATGCCAGGCACCGGACGCAGCGCAACCAGCACGCCTTTGCCATCGGTCGGCAGCAGCGTATTGCTGAGCATATTGCTTACGGCGTCGCAGAAGGTATCCCACGTCTG
The DNA here is from genome assembly GCF_037152055.1 of Pseudescherichia sp. AS216. NCBI lineage: Bacteria > Pseudomonadati > Pseudomonadota > Gammaproteobacteria > Enterobacterales > Enterobacteriaceae > Pseudescherichia > Pseudescherichia sp. AS216. The sequence continues at coordinate 24,704 of NZ_JBBCMV010000006.1, forward strand.
GTAGCCACGCAGCTTCAGAGGCTGGGTCATGGTCAGCAGGGCGGCGATATCTTCCGGCACCGGACGGTTAAACTGTTGCCCCTGCACGCTCTCGATCAGCGTCAGGCAGCGGGAGAGGGGCGCGTTCCACGGGATCACCATATTTGCCCCGCAGCCCAGCAGCAGGCGCTCGTCGGTGGCGCGCAGGCTAGCATTCTTCTCGCGCACGATGATTTTCAGCGTGCTGCCGCGCTGGCGGCGCAGGGTGTGGATATGGCGGGCCAGCCCCTCAATCTGGTTGTTCTGCATCAGCGAGAAGATAATGGTGGCCGCCTGCGTGGTACGCGCCTCGCTAAACAGGGCTTCGTTATTATCAAACAGCGTCCAGTGTTCGGAAAGCGGCGGAGCGCCCTCTAATACCATTACGTTACTCAGGATACGTTTTTCATCGCTGCGCGGCTGCACCGACGCCTGCTCCTGCTGCGCTATTTTCCAGCTGCCGTTATTTTGCTCAACAATAAGCTGCTGGCGGGCGCTGACGCCTTTTTCGTTAAACCAGAAGGCGACGTCATAGAGATGTATATCGGCCTGGGTACGCAGGCTCGCCAGGCCAAAAAGTGAGCGATACTCGCCCATCAAAAATGAGTATTGCTTATCATTATTGTTGCCGGGGTTAACTATCAACAGTGTGCAGTCGTGATATTTTGTCCAGGCATGTATTTTTTCTAACCAGCCACGCAAATGATCGGCGGATATATTTTGCCAGGCATTATTGGCGCAGAGTAAAACCAGGAAATAGTGTTGGGGGTCAATAGCGCTCAGGAGATCGCGGGTAAAAAAGGATAGTCCATCCTTATGATTAGGCATAGTAAAAAGATGGATTTTATCAGGAGCGTGACCCGGCTCTAAATTAATAATTTTATTGGGATCGCTACCCATAGTAATCAGCGCCATCCGGCTTTTTTTATGCTGAGCAGCAAGGGTATGATTGACCAGACTTATGGCATCCTCTTCGCGATCGGCGTTGACCCACCAGACTCCGCCGGCTGGCATGTGGCTCAACTCATCCCATAATGACTGGATGCCAAGGGTAAATATGGGCTTCACGGTGTCTCTCTTAATCAAATTCGTCTGCACCTTAGTTTACTAGCGAAAGCCGAGAAATAAACCTAACATTGAAATTAAAGAGCATCACATTTAGCATGTAAATGAATTTTCAGCGGCACCCTGCGTTGCTACCGTTCGTCTGTTTTTCATCAATGAGATGCAGTAAAAATGTCTAATAAAGAGTTTACGAGCCAGACTGATTCAACGCTGGGTTATACCTTCCAAAATGACTTTCTGGTCTTAAGTCGGGTGTTTTCACTGCCAGATATTGATTACACCGATATATCCCAACGTGAACAGTTAGCTACAGCGATAAAACGCTGGCCGCTGCTCGCTGAGTTTGCCCGTCAAAATAATTAATAAGGAAGACGTGGATGGCTATTCTGGGTCTGCAAGGCATTCGCGGAGGCGTGGGGACCACATCGGTAACCGCAGCGTTAGGCTGGGCGCTACAGCTGCTGGGGGAGTCGGTGCTGATGATCGACGCCTCTCCAGACAACATGCTGCGCCTCTCGTTCAACGTGGAGTTTACCCACGCTGATGGCTGGGCGCGGGCGCAGCTGGATGATAAAGCGTGGCGCGATGCGGGCCAGCGCTATACCTCGAATCTCGATCTGCTGCCGTTTGGCCAGCTGACCGCCGGCGAGCGGGAGAACGTCTACGCCCTGCACGATCGCCTGGCCCCGCTTACCGCGGCGCTTCAGGCGCTGAAGGCCGAGGGGCACTACCAGTGGATCCTGCTCGACCTGCCGGCGGACTTTACGCCCCTGTCGCGGGAGCTGCTGGCCCAGTGCGACCATACCCTCACCGTGGTGAAACCTGATACTAACTGCCACGTGCGTCTGCATCAGCAGGCACTGCCGTCGGGCACGCATCTGCTCATTAACGACCTGCGCATCGGTAGCCAGCTACAGGACGATCTCTTCCAGGTGTGGCTACAGAGCCAGCCCCGGCTGCTGCCGATGGTGATCCACCGCGATGAGGCGATGGTAGAGTGCCTGGCAGCGAAGCAGCCTCTGGGCGAATATCGCAGCGACTCGCTGGCGGCGGAGGAGATCCTGACCCTGGCCAACTGGTGCCTGCTGCACTGCGCCGGGCCGGATCGCCTCACCCGCGATCGCCCTAGTGAGCCTGCGCTATGAGTCGTCTTGCCGCCTTGCTGCTGATCCCCCCGGTGAACGCCCGCCTGAGCGAGCGTTACCAGCTTTACCGGAGCCACGGCGCACCGGCGTTTAGCGCAGCCCTCGGCTGCCTGTGGACAATTCTTGCCTGGCTGTTTATTCCGCTGGAGCACCCGCGCTGGCAGCAGCTTCGCGCCCGCCACGCGGAGTTTTACCCCCATATTCGCGCCGAGCGCCCGCGTCCGCTCGATCCGGCCCGCTATCTGCTGCAAACCCTCTGGCTGCTGATCGGTGCGCATAACGCTCCGGCCGCGCGGCCACGCAAGAGCAAGCGCGCACGCTTTACCCATTTCCGCCGCCGCTACCTCACCTGGCTGGACACCCTGCCAGCCAGGGTGAGCAGCCGAACAAGCCATATGGAAGGGGAGAAAGAGCTGGCCCACCTCAAGCCAGGCGTGCGTCGTTTTATCATTGGTGTGATTGTTTTCTTCTCGCTGGTCCTTGCTCTGCTCTGCATCACCCAGCCGTTTAACCCGTGGTCGCAGTTTATCTTCCTGCTGCTGCTGTGGGGCGTGGCCCTGCTGGTGCGCCGTATTCCAGGGCGCTTCTCGGCATTAATGCTGATTGTCCTGTCGCTGACCGTCTCCTGCCGCTACATCTGGTGGCGCTACACCTCGACGCTCAACTGGAACGATCCGGTCAGCCTCGTGTGCGGCCTGGTGCTGCTATTCGCCGAAACCTATGCGTGGATTGTGCTGGTGCTCGGCTACTTCCAGGTGGTGTGGCCGCTTAACCGTCAGCCGGTATCGCTGCCGAAGGATATGTCCCTGTGGCCGTCGGTGGACATTTTCGTGCCGACCTATAACGAAGATCTCAACGTGGTGAAGAACACGATCTACGCCGCGCTGGGTATCGACTGGCCGAAAGAGAAGCTGAAGATCTGGATCCTCGACGACGGTGGCCGCGAGTCGTTTCGTCAGTTTGCCGAGACGGTGGGGGTAGAGTACGTCGCCCGTACCACTCACGAACACGCGAAAGCAGGCAACATCAACAATGCCTTGCAGTATGCGAAAGGCGATTTTGTCTCGATCTTTGACTGCGACCACGTGCCGACGCGCTCGTTCCTGCAGCTGACCATGGGCTGGTTTATCAAAGACAAGAAGCTGGCGATGATGCAGACCCCGCACCACTTCTTCTCGCCGGATCCGTTCGAGCGTAACCTGGGCCGCTTCCGCCAGACGCCGAACGAAGGCACCCTGTTCTACGGCCTGGTGCAGGACGGCAACGACATGTGGGATGCCACCTTCTTCTGCGGCTCCTGTGCGGTGATCCGCCGTGGTCCGCTGGATGAGATTGGCGGCATTGCGGTAGAGACCGTGACCGAGGATGCGCACACCTCTCTGCGACTGCACCGTCGCGGGCACACCTCGGCCTATATGCGCATTCCGCAGGCGGCGGGGCTGGCAACCGAGAGCCTCTCTTCCCACATTGGGCAGCGTATTCGCTGGGCGCGCGGCATGGTACAGATCTTCCGGCTCGATAACCCGCTGTTTGGTAAAGGGCTAAAGCTGGCGCAGCGGCTCTGCTACGTCAACGCCATGTTCCACTTCCTCTCTGGTGTGCCGCGGCTGATCTTCCTCACCGCGCCGCTGGCGTTCCTGCTGCTGCACGCCTATATCATCTATGCGCCGGCGCTGATGATCGCCCTGTTCGTGCTGCCGCACATGGTTCACGCCAGCCTGACTAACTCCAAAATTCAGGGTAAATACCGCCACTCGTTCTGGAGTGAAATCTACGAAACGGTGCTGGCCTGGTATATCGCCAGACCCACCATGGTGGCGCTCTTTAACCCGCACAAGGGCAAGTTTAACGTGACCTCAAAAGGCGGCCTCGTCGAGGAGGAGTATGTCGACTGGGTGATCTCCCGGCCCTATATCTTCCTGGTGCTGCTGAACATTGTCGGCGTGCTGGTGGGCGTCTGGCGCTACTTCTACGGCCCGGAGACCGAGATGCTGACCGTGGTTGTCAGTATCGTCTGGGTCTTCTACAACCTGATTGTGCTGGGCGGTGCGGTGGCGGTGTCGGTAGAGAGCAAGCAGGTGCGCCGGGCGCATCGGGTTGAGATCTCTATGCCAGCGGCCATTGCCCGCGACGATGGTCATCTCTTCTCCTGTACGGTGCACGACTTCTCTGACGGCGGGGTAGGGATCAAGATCAACGGCCAGTCGCAGGTACTGGAGGGACAGAAGGTCAATCTGCTGCTTAAGCGCGGCCAGCAGGAGTACGTTTTCCCGGCCCAGGTGGCGCGCGTCAACGGCAAGGAAGTAGGCCTGCAGCTGATGCCGCTGACCACCCGCCAGCATATCGATTTTGTCCAGTGTACCTTCGCGCGTGCGGACACCTGGGCGCTCTGGCAGGACAGCTTCCCGGAAGATAAACCGCTGGAGAGCCTGTTGGATATTCTTAAGCTTGGCTTCCGTGGCTACCGCCACCTGGCTGAATTTGCTCCATCGTCCGTGAAAATGATTTTCCGGACGCTTACTTCCCTGATCTCCTGGGTTGTATCGTTCATTCCCCGCCGACCTGCGCGGGGCATGGTGGTGCAGCAGCCGGATCCGGTTATGGCCCAACTATGATGATAATGCGATGAAAAGAAAACTTTCCTGGATTTGTGCAGTGGCGGTTGGGATGAGTGCTTTCCCGTCGTTGGTCACCCATGCAGCACCGGCCAATTCGATGGTTACCGTGCCTGCCGCACCCGAGACGCCTGCCGCGCAGGCCGCTGTGCCCGCTGCTGCTGCCGAACCGCAGACCGTCGGCCAGGTGATGCCTGGCGTCACCGGTGCCAATGCGCCTATCGTTGCGGAGAACGCGCCGTCGCGGGAGGTTAAGCTCTCTTTCGCCCAGATCGCCCCGCCACCGGGCAGCATGGTGCTGCGTGGCGTTCAGCCCGACGGCCAGATCGAGTTTGGGATGCGCAGCGACGAAGTGGTGTCGAAAGCGATGCTGAACCTGGAGTACACCCCGTCGCCGTCGCTGCTGCCGGTACAGTCGCAGCTGAAGGTCTATCTGAACGATGAGCTGATGGGCGTCCTGCCGGTCACCAAAGAGCAGCTAGGCAAAAAGACGCTCGCCCAGCTGGCTATCGACCCGCTCTATATCACTGACTTCAACCGGGTGCGGCTGGAGTTCGTCGGTCACTACCGCGACGTCTGCGAAAACCCGGCCAGCAGCACGCTGTGGATGGACGTCGGGCGCAGCAGCTCTCTGGAGATGACTTACCAGACCCTGCCGCTGAAAAACGACCTGTCACACTTCCCGGTGCCGTTCTATGACGCCCGTGATAACCGTCCGCTGGTACTGCCGATGGTCTTTGCTGGCGCACCGGCGCTGGCGCAGCAGCAGGCGGCGGGCATTGTTGCCTCCTTCTTTGGCTCCCGCATGGGCTGGCGCGGCCAGAGCTTCCCGGTGCTCTACAACGGCCTGCCGGATCGCAACGCCATCGTGTTTGCCACCAACGATAAGCGTCCAGATTTCCTGCGCGACGTGCCGGCGGTGAACGCCCCGACGGTAGTGATGATGGATCACCCTCAGAACCCGTACGTGAAGCTGCTGGTGGTCCTTGGCCGCGACGATAAAGATCTGCTCCAGGCGGCGAAGGGCATTGCCCAGGGCAACGTGCTGTTCCGGGGCGATCGCGTAGAGGTAAACGATGTTAAGCCGCTGCTGGCCCGTAAGCCGTACGACGCACCGAACTGGGTGCGTACCGACCGGGCGATCTCGTTTGGCGAGCTGAAAAGCTACGAGGAGCAGCTGCAGTCGGTTGGCCTTGAGCCGAACCCGATCAGCGTGGCGCTGAACCTGCCGCCGGATCTCTATCTGCTGCGCAGCACCGGCATCGATATGGATCTCAACTATCGCTACACCGCGCCGCCGACCAAAGACAGCTCGCGGATGGATATCAGCCTGAATAACCAGTTCCTGCAATCTTTCAGCCTCACCAGCAACCAGGATACCAACCGCCTGCTGCTGCGCCTGCCGGTTCTGCAGGGGCTGCTGGATAGTAAAACCGCCGTTACTATTCCGGCGCTGCAGCTGGGGGCCCTCAACACGCTGCGCTTTGATTTCCAGTACATGAACCCGATGCCGGGCGGCACCGTCGATAACTGCGTCACCTTCCAGCCGGTGCAGAACCGGGTGGTGATTGGCGATGACTCGACCATCGACTTCTCGAAGTACTATCACTTTATTGCGATGCCGGACCTGCGCGCCTTTGCTAACGCGGGCTTCCCGTTCAGCCGAATGGCGGACCTTGCGGACACCATCGTGGTGCTGCCCGCTAACCCGACCCAGGGCCAGCTGGCGACGCTGCTGGACTCCATCGGCCAGCTTGGGGCGCAAACCGGCCTTCCGGCGGTTAACCTGACCCTGACCAATGACGGCAGCCAGATCCAGAACAAGGATGCCGACGTGCTGGTCATCGGGACCATTCCGGATAGCCTGAAAGATGACAAGCGCATCGACCTGCTGGTGCAGGCGACGCAGAGCTGGGTGAAGACCCCGCAGCGCCAGACGACCTTCCCGTCTATCGTCCCGGATAACACCGATCGCCAGGCTGATGCCCAGACGGCGGTGACCTCCAGCGGCCCGATGGCGGCCATTGTCGGCTTCCAGTCCCCGTACAACGATCAGCGCAGCGTCATTGCCCTGCTGGCAGACAGCCCGCGCGGCTACGAGCTGCTGAACGAGGCGATGAACGACAGCGGTAAGCGTGCGGCAATGTATGGTTCCGTCACGGTGATCCGCGAGTCCGGCGTAAATGGTCTGCGGGTAGGGGATATCTACTATGTCGGCCACCTGCCGTGGTTCGAGCGTATCTGGTATGCGCTCTCTAACCACCCGGTGCTGCTGGCGGTGCTCGCCGCCGTGAGCGTCGTGCTGCTGGCCTGGGTACTGTGGCGTCTGCTGCGTATCATCAGCCGTCGCCGTCTCGACCCGCATGATGATGAGTAAGCCATGAAAACCTTACTGCGTGGCGCGATAGCGGCCACCCTGCTGCTGGCGGCGGCAAGTACGCACGCCGCCTGTAGCTGGCCGGCCTGGTTGCAGTTTAAAAAAGATTACCTCAGCGACGGTGGCCGGGTGATCGACCCCAGCGACGCCCGGAAGATCACTACCTCCGAGGGGCAGAGCTACGGGCTGTTTTTTGCTCTTGCCGCCAACGACCGTCCCGGCTTTGACACGATCTTAACCTGGACTGAGGATAACCTCGCCGAGGGCGATCTCGCGGCCCATCTTCCCGCCTGGCTGTGGGGCAAGAAGGGGGAAGAGGAGTGGGCCGTGCTGGACACTAACTCTGCCTCCGACGCCGATATCTGGATCGTCTGGTCGCTGTTTGAAGCCGGACGCCTGTGGAAAGAGCCGCGCTATACCGCGCTGGCCCAGGGGCTGCTCAAGCATATCGTCAGCGAAGAGGTGGTGAGCGTGCCGGGGCTGGGCTCTATGCTGCTGCCGGGTAAAATTGGCTTCGCCGAGAAAGAGAGCTGGCGCTTTAACCCCAGCTATCTGCCGCCGCAGGTGGCGCAGTATCTCACCCGCTTTGGCGCGCCCTGGACCACGCTGCGGGAGACTAATCTGCGGCTGCTGCTGGAGACGGCTCCCAAAGGCTTCTCCCCGGACTGGGTAAGCTATGAGAAAAATCGCGGCTGGAACCTGAAGCCGGAGAGCAAGCTGGTCTCCAGCTACGACGCCATCCGCGTCTACCTTTGGGTCGGTATGATGCACGACAGCGATCTGCAAAAAAATCGTCTGCTGGCGCGCCTTAAGCCAATGGCGGCAATAACGGCGAAAAACGGCGTGCCGCCGGAGAAGGTCAACGTGACAACCGGTGCGGCTCAGGGCAACGGCGCGACGGGCTTCTCTGCCGCCCTGCTGCCGTTTATGCAAAACCGCGATGCACAAGCGGTACTGCGCCAGCGCGTTGCCGATAACCCGCCCGGCAGCGACGCCTATTACAGCTACGTGCTTACCCTCTTCGGACAGGGCTGGGATGAGCACCGTTTTCGTTTCACCTCCCAAGGTGAACTCCAACCTGACTGGGGCCAGGAATGCGCACGCTAACCCTACGCTTACTTGCTTTATCACTGGGCATCGCGCTGATGCCAAAGACGTATGCGGCCCCGACAGCCCAACAGCAACAGCTGCTGGAGCAGGTTCGGCTCGGCGAATCGACCCGTCGTGAGGATCTGGTGCGCCAGTCGCTCTACCGGCTGGAACTTATCGATCCCAATAATCCCGAGGTGATTGCCGCCCGCCAGCGCTATCTGCTGCGCCAGGGCGACACCGCAGGCGCTCAGCAGCAGCTCGATCGGCTCGCCCAGCTTGCGCCCAACTCTGCGGCCTACCGCGAAGCGCAAAGCGCGATGACGCTCTCTACCGCGCAAGGGCGGCAGGGGTTGCAGGAGGCGCGGCTGCTGGCGACGACCGGCCACACGGCGGAGGCCATCGCGGCCTACGACAAGCTATTGCAGGGTAACCCGCCGGAGAGCGATCTCGCTGCCGAGTACTGGACGCTGGTGGCAAAGGTTCCCGAGCGGCGTAGCCAGGCCATTACTCAGCTGAAGAGCGCCAACGACCGCTATCCTGGCAACCCTCAGCTACAAAACTCGCTGGCGCAGCTGCTGTTTGCCAGCGGACGCAGCGACGAAGGCTATACCGTCCTGCGACAGATGGCGAAGTCGGGCACCACCCGTGAAGCGGCGGCCGCCATCTGGTATCAACAGATTCAAAACATGCCGGTGAGCGATGCCAGCGTGCAGGCGCTGCAACAGTTCCTGAACCAGTTTAGCGACGGCGACACGGTGGAGACCGCCCGGGCGACGCTGGCGAAACAGCAGCAGCAGCTGGCCGATCCGGCGTTTCGTGCCCGCTCCCGTGGACTGGCCGCGGTGGACGCCGGGCAGGGCGGACAGGCTATCGCCTCGCTGCAGCAGGCGCTGAATGCCGATCAGAACGACGGTGAAACCACCGGGGCGCTCGGGCAGGCTTATTCGCAAAAGGGCGATCGCGCCCGGGCGGTTCCCCTGCTAGAGAAAGCCATTGCCCTTGCGCCGCAGAGCAGCAACCGCAGCAAGTGGGACAGCCTTCTGCAAACTAACCGCTACTGGCTGCTGATCCAGCAGGGTGACGCCGCGCTGAAGGCCAATAATCCCGCGCAGGCGGAACGACTTTACCAGCAGGCGCGCGCGGTGGATAACACCGACAGCTACGCGGTGCTGGGCCTGGGGGACGCCGCCGTGGCCCGCAAGGACAGCGCCGCCGCCGAACGCTACTATCAGCAGGCGCTGCGCATGGACAGCGGCAACAACAACGCGATTCGCGGCCTGGCTAATCTCTATCGCGAGCAGTCGCCGGAAAAAGCCTCCGCCTGGATTGCCGCGCTCCCTGCCAGCCAGCGCCGCAGCGTGGATGACATTGAGCGCAGTCTTGCCAACGACCGGCTGGCGCAGCAGGCTGAAACCCTGGAGAACCAGGGGCGCTGGGCGCAGGCGGCAGAAATTCAGCGCCGTCGGTTGGCGAGCGATCCGGACAGCGTCTGGATCGCCTACCGCCTCTCCCGCGATCTCTGGAGCGCCGGACAGCACGCCGAGGCCGACGCGCAGATGCGCGATCTGGTTCGCCGCCAGCCTAACGATCCTACTCAGGTCTACGCCTACAGCCTCTATCTCTCCGGCAATGACCAGGATCGTGCCGCGCTGGCGCACCTTAACACCCTGCCGCGCAGCAAATGGGACAGCAATATGCAGGAGCTGGCGAGCCGCCTTGAGGGCAACCAGCTGCTGGAGACCGCCAACCGCCTGCGCGACAGCGGCAAGGAGGCAGAGGCTGAAGCCCTGCTTAAGCAGCAGCCCGCCTCTACGCGTATCGATCTCACTCTCGCAGACTGGGCGCAGCAGCGCGGTGATTACGCTACTGCCCGAGCCGGGTACGAAACTGTGCTGGCCCGTGAACCGGCTAACGGCGATGCTCGTCTGAGCCTGGTAGAGGTGGCGATTGCCGAGGGCAATCCACTTGCGGCGCGCCAGCAGCTGGCAGCAATGAACGAGATGCTGCAGACCGAGCCGCCGTCTATCAACATGCAGCGGCGAATGGCGCTGGTGCGGTCGCAGCTGGGGGACAAGGTGTTGGCCCAGCGCACCTACGACACCCTGGTGCCTGAGGCGAAGGCTCTGCCGCCGTCGCAGGACAGCGCCCTGGTGCTGCGTGACTACGCCCGCTTCCAGCAGGCCAACGGCCAGCCGCAGCTAGCCCTGGCGAGCTATAACGAGGCGATGGTTGCCGCTGGCATTGCGCCAGTACCCGCCCGGGATAACGACACCTTTACCCGCCAGACGCGTAACGATGCCAGCGATGACTGGCTGAAGCGCGGCCTGCGCAGCGACGCCGCCGATCTCTACCGTCAGCAGGATCTCAACGTCACGCTTGAGCATGACTACTGGGGCTCCAGCGGGACCGGCGGCTACTCCGATCTGAAAGCCAATACCACTATGCTGCAGGCCGATGCGCCGCTTGCCGATGGCCGGATGTTCTTCCGTACCGACGTGGTCAATATGGACGTGGGATCCTTCGCCACCGATGAGAACGGGCTATACGATCCCAACTGGGGGACCTGCGGCCAACTTAACTGCGTTAACGGTGATAAGAGCCAGTCCGACGGCGGGGCAAGCATTGCGGTTGGCTGGCGCAACGACACCTGGGCGGGGGATATCGGCACCACGCCGATGGGCTTCAGGGTGGTGGATATCGTCGGCAGCCTGAGCTACAGCAACGATCTCGGCCCGGTAGGCTATACGCTGGATGTGCATCGTCGTCCGATCTCCAGCTCCCTGCTGGCCTTCGGCGGTCAGAAAGATGCTTCCAGCTACTACTATGCTCCGGACGATCCGGACGCTCCGGATGACGAGGAGCGCGACACTAGCAACGATCGCGGCGGCACCGGCAAGACCTGGGGTGGCGTTCGGTCAACCGGCGGTGGGGTGAGCCTGAGCTATGACCAGGGCGAAGCGCATGGCGTCTGGGCGAGCCTGAGCGCCGACACGCTCACCGGTAAAAATGTGGATGACAACTGGCGCGTGCGCTGGATGTCGGGCTACTACTACAAGCTGGTCAACGAAGATAACCGCCGTGTCACCGTCGGCCTGAACAATATGCTCTGGCACTACGACAAAGATCTGAGTGGCTACTCGCTGGGCCAGGGGGGCTACTACAGCCCGCAGAAATATCTCTCGTTTGCCGTGCCGGTCACCTGGCGTGAACGCACCGAGAACTGGTCGTGGGAGCTGGGTGGTTCGGTCTCGTGGTCGCACTCGGCCACCAGTACCCAGGCTACCTACCCCAAGCTTAACCTGATCCCGGACACCTATCGTGCTCGGGCGGCGGATGAGAAAGAGTTTGGCTCTAAAAGCAACGGCTTTGGCTATACGGCGCGCGCCCTGATTGAGCGTCGCATTACCTCTAACTGGTCCGTTGGCGCGGCTATCGATATTCAGCAGGCGGAGGATTATACCCCGAGCCACGGCATGCTCTACGTCCGCTACTCCCAGGCGGGCTGGCAAGGCGATATGGACTCGCCGCCGCAGGTGTTGACGCCTTACGCCGACTGGTAACGCGCAAGGCTCTCTATCCCGGTCTTAATCTGCTGTCAGAATCGAGTATACTCTGACAGCAGGCAGGTAGCCGTCGGTTACTTTTGCGGACACGGAGTATTTGGAGAGTCAATTTGCGCGTTAGCCGTTCGTTAACCATTAAACAGATGGCGATGGTCTCGATCGTCGCCATGGTGTTTATTTTTCTTTTTTGCGTGATTTTGCTGTTCCACTTTGTGCAGCAGAATCGCTACAACACTGGCACGCAGATGGAGAGCATCGCGCGCTCGGTGCGTGAGCCGCTGTCCGCTGCCATCCTGAAAGGCGATATCGCCGACGCGGAGGCCATCCTTAAGCGTATCCAACCCGCGGGCGTGGTCAGCCGGGCAGACGTTGTCTTGCCGAATCAGTTCCAGGCCCTGCGCATGAGCTTTATTCCCGAGCGGCCGGTTCCGGTGACCATCACCCGGCTGTTTGAGCTGCCGGTGCAGATCTCACTGCCTATCTACTCTATGGAGCGCCCCTCCAACCCACAGCCGCTGGCCTATCTGGTGCTGCAGGCGGACTCGTTCCGCATGTACAAGTTCGTGATGAGTACTGTCTCAACGTTAGTCACTACTTACTTACTTTTAGTGCTGATCATGACGGTGGCGCTCACGTGGTGCATCAGCCGGCTGATTATTCGCCCGCTGCGCAAGATCGCCCGCGAGCTCAACGACCTGTCGCCCCAGGATCAGCTGGGGCACCAGCTGGCGCTGCCCCGTCACCATCATGACGATGAGATCGGCATGCTGGTGCGCGGCTATAACCGCAACCAGCAGATGGTGCTGCGCCAGCATGAAGAGCTGAACAGCCAGGCGACGCGTTTCCCCATCTCGGAGCTGCCCAATAAAGCCTTTATGATGGCGCTGCTGGAGCAGACCGTGGCCCGGCAAAAAACCACCGCGCTGATGGTGATCGCCTGTGAAACCCTCCAGGATACGGCGGGCGTGCTGAAAGAGAGCCAGCGCGAAATGCTGCTCCTGACGCTGGTAGAGAAGATGAAGTCGGTGCTGGCTCCGCGTATGGTGCTGGCGCAGGCGAGCACGGACACCTTTGTCATTATTGGCCACGGCGCGAGCGAGCCGTGGCACGCCATTACGCTGGGTCAGCAAGTGCTCACTGTTATTAATGAGCGTCTGCCGGTGCAGGGCATTCAGCTGCGCCCGAGCGCCAGCATCGGTATCGCCATGTTCTACGGCGACGTGACCGCAGAGCAGCTCTACCGGCGGGCTATCTCGGCTGCGCTCTCTGCTCGCCGTAAAGGCAAAAACCAGATCCAGTTCTTTGACCCCGAGCAGATGGCGACGGCGCAGAAGCGGCTGACGCAAGAGAGCGATATCTTAAACGCGCTGGATAACCATCAGTTTGCCATCTGGCTACAGCCGCAGGTCAATCTCGCTACCGGGGAGGTGGTCAGCGCCGAGGCGCTGCTGCGCCAGCAGCAGCCGGACGGTAGCTGGGCACTACCAGAGGGGCTTATTGACACCATCGAGTCCTGTGGGCTGATGATCGTTGTCGGCCACTGGGTGCTGGAGGAGTCCTGCCGCCAGCTCGCGGCCTGGCAGGCGCGGGGCATTATGCTGCCGCTGTCGGTGAATCTCTCGGCGCTGCAGCTGATGCACCAGGATATGGTTCGCGATCTGCTTGGGCTGCTGGAGCGCTACCAGATTGCGCCCGGCACCCTGATCCTTGAGGTGACCGAAAGCCGTCGTATCGACGATCCACACGCGGCGGTGGCAATCCTCCGTCCGCTGCGCAACGCCGGGGTACGTATTGCGCTGGATGACTTCGGCATGGGCTATGCGGGCCTGCGTCAGCTCCAGCATATGAAGTCCCTGCCGGTAGACGTGCTGAAAATCGATAAGATTTTTGTTAAGGGCCTGCCGGAGGACAGCAGCATGGTTTCGTCAATAATTCATATGGCCCGCAGTCTCGATCTGGATGTTATTGCTGAGGGCGTTGAGACCGAGGCGCAGCACGTCTGGCTTCAGGAAGCGGGCGTGGAAATGGCCCAGGGTTATCTGTTTGGCCGTGCGGTAGCGCCGGAGGCGTTTGAGCAGCAGCATAATCTTTCCCGTGTGATGGACGGCAGCGCGTAGCAATCATTGCACTTGTGCGAGCCAGCTCAAATTTCTTAACATTTGTGTTTCAAATTTAGAGTAAGTTTATTTCTGCGATGTTGTTGGGGTGTTATTTTAAGACCGCAGGCGACCTAACCCTACAATGCCTGTGGTTTTTAATTCAAGGACACCTCTATGAAAGCCTCACTCTTTAAAAGCCTCTACTTTCAGGTGCTGACCGCCATCGCTATCGGTATTTTGCTCGGTCACTTCTACCCTGAACTCGGCGCACAGATGAAGCCGCTTGGCGACGCCTTTGTGAAGCTGATTAAAATGATCATCGCCCCCGTGATCTTCTGTACCGTAGTGACCGGCATCGCAGGCATGGAAAGCATGAAAGCGGTAGGCCGCACCGGCGCGGTGGCGCTGCTCTACTTTGAGGTGGTCAGCACCCTGGCGCTGATCATCGGTCTGATTATTGTCAACGTGGTGCAGCCGGGCGCAGGCATGAACGTTGATGTCGCGACCCTGGATGCCAAAGCGGTCGCGGTCTACGCTGCCCAGGCAGAGCAGCAGGGCACTGTCGCCTTCCTGATGGATGTGATCCCCTCCAGCGTTATCGGCGCGTTTGCCAGCGGCAATATTCTCCAGGTACTGCTGTTTGCCGTGCTGTTTGGCTTTGCTCTCCATCGTCTTGGCCACAAAGGTCAGCTGATCTTTAACGTTATCGAGAGCTTCTCTCAGGTCATCTTTGGCATCATCAATATGATCATGCGCCTCGCGCCCATCGGCGCGTTTGGGGCCATGGCCTTTACCATCGGTAAATATGGCGTGGGGACCCTGATCCAGCTCGGACAGCTGATCATCTGCTTCTACGCCACCTGTATTCTGTTTATCGTGGTGGTGCTGGGAAGCATCGCTCGCGCCACCGGCTTCAGCATCTTCAAATTTATCCGCTACATTCGCGAAGAGCTGCTGATCGTGCTCGGCACCTCGTCGTCCGAGTCGGCTCTGCCGCGTATGCTCGATAAGATGGAGAAGCTCGGCTGCCGTAAATCCGTAGTCGGGCTGGTTATTCCCACGGGCTACTCCTTTAACCTCGACGGCACCTCCATCTACCTGACAATGGCAGCGGTGTTTATCGCCCAGGCCACCAACAGCCATATGGATATTGTCCATCAGATTACGCTTTTGGTGGTGCTGCTGCTCTCCTCGAAAGGCGCGGCGGGCGTTACCGGCAGCGGCTTTATCGTGCTGGCGGCGACTCTCTCGGCGGTAGGGCATCTGCCGGTGGCCGGGCTGGCGTTGATCCTCGGTATCGACCGCTTTATGTCTGAGGCGCGAGCGCTGACTAACCTGATCGGCAACGGCGTGGCGACCATCGTGGTAGCAAAATGGGTGAAAGAGCTGGACCACAAACAGCTGAAAGATACCCTTAATAACCGTGCGCCAGACGGCAAAACAGGCGAAATTTCCTCATAATCTGCTGACTTATGCCCGTTGTCCCTTGTAGGGGCGCGGGCACCTGCGCATAATTACCCCCTATTTTTTACTTCCCGGTGTGACGTTTTGCTTTTTTGGCTGTCTAACACGGAGTGTTAAAACTTCATTTTAGGCGGCCTGGGTTGCAGGCGGTCTTTTAACCAGGAATGTTGATCAGGGGTTTACATGCAGGGCACAAAAATTCGACTCATAGCTGGCGGTTTGCTGATGATCGCAGCCAGTTACGTGCAGGCAGATGCGCTCCAGCCCGACCCGGCATGGCAACAGGGGACACTGGCAAACGGTTTTCAGTGGCAGGTGTTAAGTACGCCGCAGCGCCCCAGCGATCGGGTTGAGATCCGCCTGCTGGTGAATACCGGTTCGCTGACGGAGAGCACCCAGCAGAGCGGCTTTAGCCATTTTATTCCACGTATCGCCCTGTCCAATAGCGGCAGCCTTGAGCCAGCGCAGGTGCGCTCGCTCTGGCAGCAGGGCATCGATCCCAAGCGCCCGCTTCCTCCGGCGCTGGTCTCTTACGACTTCACGCTGTTTAATCTCAGCCTGCCCAATAACCGCAGCGACCTGCTGAAAGAGGCGCTGGTCTACCTCTCGGACATTACCGGCAAGCTCACCGTGACGCCGGAAACGGTAAATCACGCCCTGAATAGCGACGATATGGTGGCAACCTGGCCGCCAGAGACCAAAGATAACTGGTGGCGCTACCGCCTGAAAGGGTCGACCCTGCTGGGACACGATCCCGCCTCGCCGCTGAAGAAGCCGGTCGATCCTGCCCAGCTGAAGGCGTTCTACCAGAAGTGGTATACCCCGGACGCGATGACGCTGATTGTGGTAGGGAATATCGATAGCCGCACCGTTGGCGAGCAGATCAATAAAACCTTTGGCGATCTAAAGGGGAAACGAGAGACGCCTGCTCCGGTGCCGACGCTCTCTCCGCTGCCGCGCGAGCCGGTGAGCATCATGACCGACGCCGTACGCCAGGATCGGCTCTCGCTGATGTGGGACGTGCCGTGGCAGCCGATTCGTGAATCCGCCGCGCTGGAGCGCTACTGGCGGGCAGACGTGGCTCGCGAGGCGCTGTTCTGGCATCTCCAGCAGACCCTGACCAAAAATAACGCCAAAGATATTGGCCTCGGCTTCGACTGCCGGGTGCTGTTCCAGCGTGCGCAGTGCGCCATTAACGTCGACTCCGCGCCCGATAAGCTCAGCGCCAATCTCGCGATGATTGCCCGCGAGCTGAAGAAGGTACGCGACAACGGCCTGTCAGAGGATGAGTTTAACGCCCTGATTGCCCAGAAGAAGCTGGAGCTGCAAAGGCTCTTCACGACCTACGCCCGCACCGATACCGACGTGCTGATCAGCCAGCGTATGCGCTCTCTGCAAAACCAGGTCGTGGATATTGCCCCTGAACAGTACCAGAGGCTGCGCCAGAACTTCCTCAATGGCCTGACGACCGAGATGCTGAACCAGAGCCTGCGCCAGCAGCTGACCCAGGATCAGTCGCTGGTGCTGCTGCAGCCGAAAGGCGAGCCGGAGTTTAATATGAAGGAGCTGCAGGCCACCTGGGACCAGGTGATGAATGCCGAAACGTCTGCCCTTGTGCCTGCCAGCGATGAGGTGCATCAGGACGTGACGGATATTCCTCCCGCTCAGCGGTAGCGCCGTGCGGTTAACCGGCCCGCTGCCAGCGGCAGGGGCCGGAAATGCCAGTCGATCAGTTCGGCATTGCCTCGCGGGGAATAATCGCCCCACGATACTGGATCACGGTGCTGGCGGTCAGGTGACCGCGCTGTGCCGCCGCCTCGGCATCGCCGCCGGTCAGGCGTACGGCCAGGTAGCCCGCGCTAAAGGAGTCACCCGCCGCAGTGGTATCAATAACCTTCTCTTTTGGCAGCTTCACCGCCGGCACGTCAATCACCGCTTCACCGGCGATCGCCACCAGGCAGGAGTCCGCTCCGCGCTTCACCACCACTTCACTGACGCCAGCGGCCTGGGTGCGAGCAATCACCTCTTCTACGGGCTTCTCGCCCCACAGCGCATCTTCGTCATCAAGGGTCAGGAACGCGATATCGGTGCAGGTCAGCATCTGCTGGTAGACCCGTTGGGTCTCCTCTTTGCTGGCCCACAGGCGCGGACGGTAGTTGTTATCAAAAATCACCTTGCCGCCGTTGGCGCGGCACTCGCGCAGCAGGGAGAGCAGCTTGTCGCGGCTGGCCGGGCTCAGGATGGCCAGGCTGATCCCACTCAGATAGAGATAGTCAAAGTTCGCCAGCTCTTCGCAGATAGCGGCAGACTGCTCGCTCTCCAGCCAGAATTTGGCTGCGGCTTCGTTACGCCAGTAGTAGAAGGTGCGCTCGCCGGTGCTGTCGGTTTCGATATAGTAGAGACCCGGCAGACGGTTCTCCATGCGCTGGGTAAGGGTGGTATCGACGCTTTCGCTCTGCCAGGCATCCAGCATCTGCTGGCTAAAATTATCCGTCCCCAGCGCCGTAACGTAGTGTACCGTCAGCGCGGCCGGATCGACCTGGCGGGCAACATAAACGGAGGTATTTAAGGTATCGCCACCAAAGCCACGGTTCACCTCTGTGCCTTTCTGTGACAGCTCAATCATGCATTCGCCAATGACGGCAATTTTACTGGACATAGTCATCAACCTGAGTCGGATAAATATTGGGAGTAGTGTGCGTTGCGCATGCTGCGTGGTCAATCATATTAAAACAACGTTCCAATAAATTTTTGAGCTAGCGCGTGTTAAGTGCAGATTCCCGCTACACAATTTTATTTTGCTGCTTGATTGAACATAAAGTTCTCACCCGCCGCGCCGATAACTCATAGACGAGTTCCGCCAGGTCACTCACTCTATTACAGGACATCTGACAATGAAGTTGAAGCAGGTTATCCAGCGGCTAAGCATTCCGGAGGCGAGCATCGAAAGCCTGGAAGAGCGGCGCTACTGGCTGCAATGTGAACGTGCCTACACTTACCAGCCCATCTATCGCGTGGATGGCAGCCTGATGGCAATCGAAGTCTTAACGATCGTTACGCACCCGGATAATCCATCCCAGCGTATTGCGCCTGACCGCTACTTTGCGGAGGTCGCGGTCCGTCAGCGTCTGGATGTCATGCTGGAGCAGATCAACCTCCTCGCCCAGCAAAACGCCTTTTTTGTGCAGAATAACGTGCTCGCCTCGGTCAACGTCGACGGTCCAACGCTGCTGGCGATGCGCCAGAACCCGCAAATGATGGCGCTGGTTGAGACGCTGCCGTGGCTGCGCTTCGAGCTGGTTGAGCATATTCGCCTGCCGGAGGACTCCTCCTTCGCCTCGATCTGTGAAATTGGCCCGCTGTGGCTGGACGACTTCGGGACCGGGATGGCGAACTTCTCTGCGCTGAGCGAAGTACACTACGACTACATCAAAGTGGCCCGCGAGCTGTTCATCATGCTGCGTAAGACGCCGGAAGGGCGCAACCTGTTTACGCTGCTGCTGCAGCTGATGAATCGTTATTGCCAGGGCGTGATTGTGGAAGGCGTAGAGACGCTGGAGGAGTGGCACGACGTACAGGCGTCACCGGCCTTTGCCGCACAGGGTTATTTCCTCTCTCGTCCCGCACCGCTGGCAAACCTCGAAAGCGTTATTCTCGCTCTATAACATCAGGTTGCACTCCTTTCTCACAGGCTCAGCTATCTTTATGACAGGCAAGGCAAGAATGGAAGGATGCAAGCATGACAAGAACAAGTAAGGTAATCACTGCCGTCCTGGGAACGCTTTTGTTGCTGATCGTGGTGGCCATCATCATTATCGCGACGTTTGACTGGAACCGTCTTAAACCCACTATCAATGAGAAGGTCTCCACTGAGCTGAATCGTCCCTTTGCAATACGCGGTGATTTAGGCGTGGTCTGGGAGCGGCAGAAGCAGGAGACCGGCTGGCGCAGCTGGGTGCCGTGGCCGCATGTGCATGCCGAGGATGTGATCCTTGGCAACCCGCCCGATATCCCTGAGATCACCATGGTGCACCTGCCACGGGTTGAAGCCACCCTGGCACCGCTGGCGCTGCTGACCAAAACCGTGTACCTGCCGTGGGTGAAGTTTGAGAAGCCGGACGCGCGGCTGATCCGCCTGTCGGAAAAAACCAACAACTGGACCTTTAACCTGGCAGGCAGCGACGAGCCGAAAGATAAAGATGCGCCGCCGTCGGCCTGGTCCTTCCGCCTCGACAATATTCTTTTCGATCAGGGCCGCGTGGCGGTCGATGACAAGGTCAGCAAGGCTGACGTTGAGATCCTGATCGATCCGCTTGGCAAGCCGCTGCCGTTTAGCGAAGTGACGGGTAGCGATAAAGAGAAAAACACCAAAGTAGGCGACTATGTGTTTGGCCTGAAAGCGAAGGGTCGCTACAACGGTCAACAGGTGACCGGTACGGGTAAAATTGGCGGCATGCTGGCGCTGCGTAGCGAAGGGACGCCGTTCCCGGTGCAGGCTGACTTCCGCTCTGGCAATACCCGCGTGGCCTTCTCCGGCACGGTGAGCGACCCGATGAAGATGGGCGGGGTCGACCTGAAGCTGAAGTTTGCCGGTAACTCGCTGGGCGAGCTGTACGATCTCACCGGCGTGCTGCTGCCGGATACGCCGCCGTTTGAAACTGACGGTCGGCTGGTGGCGAAAATCGACGCTGAAAAGAGCTCTGTCTATGACTACCGTGGCTTTAACGGCCGCATCGGCGACAGCGATATTCATGGCTCCCTGACCTACACCACCGGTAAGCCTCGGCCAAAACTGGAGGGCGATCTTGAATCGCGCCAGCTGCGTCTGGCGGATTTAGGCCCGCTGATTGGCGTCGACTCCGGGAAGGGGGCTGAGAAGTCGAAGCAGTCGGAGGAGAAGAAGGGCGAGAAGAGCAATCAGCCCGCAGGCAAAGTGCTGCCCTACGATCGTTTCGAAACCGACAAGTGGGATACCATGGATGCCGACGTGCGCTTCAAAGGGCGGCGTATTGAGCACGGCAGCTCCCTGCCGATCAGCGATCTCTCAACCCATATCATCCTGAAGAACGCAGACCTGCGCCTCCAGCCGCTGAAGTTTGGCCTGGCGGGAGGAACCATCTCTTCCAATATTCATCTTGAAGGGGATAAGAAGCCGATGCAGGGCCGGGCGGACATTCAGGCTCGTCGGCTGAAGCTGAAAGAGCTGATGCCGGATGTGGAGCTGATGCAGAAAACCATCGGTGAGATGAACGGCGATGCCGAGTTCCGTGGGACGGGTAACTCTATTGCCGCGCTGCTCGGCACAAGCAACGGCAATTTAAAACTGCTGATGAATGACGGCGTGGTCAGCCGCAACCTGATGGAGATCCTCGGCCTTAACGTCGGGAACTTTATCGTCGGGCAGATTTTCGGTGACGATGAGGTGCGGGTCAACTGCGCCGCTGCTAACCTGAACCTGGTCAACGGCGTGGCGCGTCCGCAGATCTTCGCCTTCGATACCGAGAACGCGATCATCAACGTCACCGGCACCGCCAGCTTCGCCTCAGAGCAGCTTGATCTCACCATCAACCCGGAGAGTAAGGGGATCCGTATCGTGACCCTGCGCTCGCCGCTCTACGTGCGTGGCAGCTTCAAGGATCCACAGGCGGGGGTGAAGGCCGGCCCGCTGATCGCCCGCGGTGCGGTAGCGGCAGCCCTGGCGACGCTGGTTACCCCGGCCGCAGCGCTGCTGGCGCTGATCTCTCCGTCAGAGGGCCAGGAGAATCAGTGCCGGAATATTTTGGCGCAGATGAAGAAGTAAGCCGGAGAGCAGGATGAAAAAGCCCGGTGGCGTTAGCGCTTACCGGGCTTTTGCTATTTTAATGTGATGACGTGCAACGGTGGTAAGAACAGTCTCAGTTTCAGAATTTCCGTTGGTTCGGTGGTGACCGTGTTGGATTGGTTGACTATATGGCTGCTACGCTACTGCCATGTTAAATCACTTCAAGATATTGCTTCACAATGCCTTCACGCTTTAAATATTTAAACTTCTCTGCAGCAGCTCTCCTGGCGGTAACGACTTTTGCACAGGCCGAAGAGACCATTGCTTTTAATACGGGCTCATTTGTCTACCATCTGCTTGGGAATCATGGTCAATACACCGAGAAGTTTGATAATGAATTCTATTCAATCGAAAAGAAACTTCCTGACCACCCCGATTACAGTTTGCTCGTTGGGACAATGAGAAACAGCTACGGGGATCGTTGCCTTTCTCTTGGTGTCAGAAAAGACTGGGCGGAAAAAGATAACATTGTTTTTAAGGGTATTTACGGATATACCGGCGAATTCTTTTTTGACGAATTTAGCAAATGCGGTGATGAGGGCATTTATCACTCATTTAAAAATATCACCGGCGTCGGTTTCGCGCCCTATATCTATCATGCGGTTCAGTATAATTTTACCCATTACTTTGGTGTGGAATCAGGGATCATTTTCCCTTCAGTATTTGTGGTAAGCCTGAACTGGCGGTTCTGAAGGAATTCGTCAGGAGGGGTAGGCCCGGTAAGCGCTAACGCTACCGGGCTTTTTTATACTTACAGAGACTGGTTTTTGGTTTCGTGGGTCAGCACCAGCGCAATCAGCGTCAGGGTTGCCATGGCCGCCAGGTAGACGCCGACGTAGAACAGGCCGTAGTTGGCGGTCAGCCAGGCGGCAATGTACGGTGCCACCGACGCACCCAGGATGGAGGAGACGTTATAGGAGAACGATGCCCCGGTATAGCGTACCTCGGTCGGGAACAGCTCCGGCAGCAGCGCGCCCATTGGACCAAAGGTCAGCCCCATCAGGCTCAGGCCGATCAGCAGATAAGCCATCACCAGCGCCTGGCTGCCTGAACCCAGCAGCGGCGGGAAGACAAACAGCGCAAAGATAATGATCAGCGAGGTGATGACGATCATGCTCTTGCGACGACCGTAGGCGTCCGCCAGCAGGCCAGCAATCGGTACCATCACGCCAAAGCCAATTACCGCCAGCATCAGCATCCACAGCACCTCGTTACGCGGTAATCCAAGGCCCACTGGCGCAGGTGCCGTGCTGTAGGTCATGGAGTAGACGGTCATAATGTAGAACAGCGTGTAGGTCGCCAGCATGATAAAGGTGCCCAGCACGGTGACGCGCATGTGCCTGGTCAGCAGCGTGCCCAGCGGGATCTTCACCTGCTTCTTGGCTGCGGCGACCTTGGCGAACACCGGCGACTCGTGCAGGGAGACGCGGACGTAGAGACCGATCAGCACCAGCACGGCGGAGAAGATGAACGGCACGCGCCAGCCCCACTCCATAAACTGCTCGTCGGTCAGCAGCCACGACAGCAGCAGGAAGGTGCCGTTAGCAAAGAAGAAGCCGATGGGTGCGCCCAGCTGCGGGAAGGAGCCGTAGAGCGCCCGCTTGCGTGGCGGGGCGTTCTCGGTTGCCAGCAGCGCTGCGCCGCCCCACTCACCGCCGAGACCCAGACCCTGACCAAAGCGCGCCAGCGCCAGCAGCAGCGGAGCAAAAATACCGATGGTGGCATAGCTCGGCAGCAGGCCGATCAGTACGGTAGAGATACCCATCGTCAGCAGGGACGCCACCAGCGTGGCTTTACGCCCGACGCGATCGCCAAAGTGACCAAATACCGCAGAGCCGATTGGACGTGCCACGAAGGCGATAGCAAAGGTCGCCAGCGACTGTAGCGTGGCCGCCGTCGGGTCACCTTGCGGGAAGAAGATGTGCGGAAAGACGATGACCGCCGCGGTGGCGTAAATATAGAAGTCGAAAAACTCAATCGCCGTACCAATGAGCGAGGCGATGACAACTTTATTACGCGAGTTGACCGGGGGGCTTTCCTGTTCGTGATCGAGCGTTGTGGCGGTAGCTTGCATAGAATTTTCTTATTTTTGGCGAACGAAGGGCCATATTACGCACAGCAAAAGCGACATTTCAATCTGTAACAGGGCACGCAGGCGGTGATAAAAACGGCAAAAAGTGAATAATTTTCGTGCCTGAGTTTTCACATCTATGAAATGCTTCACAGAAATGAGATATCAGCAGATAAAACCACTTTTTGGTTAAATAAAAGTTACGGAGTGGTTTTTAATGCTGAAATGGGGAGTTGGGCTGAAACTTTGCGTTTTGATTCAGCCCAATAGTGTGGTTAGAGGGTCTCTTTACCCGGCATTTTGACGTCGTCTTTGTACTCTGCCGTGGCAATCCACGCCGCGCAGAACAGCGTCAGGCGGGCGAAGAAGTAGAAGAAGGCCATGATGCCCAGCACCGAGCCAAACGCCGCGCCTGACGGAGAGGTCACCAGCGAAGGCAGGGTCCAGGTCATGATGATCTTAATCACCTCAAAGCCTACCGCCGCAATCAGCGTACCGCGAATCAGCGCCTTCTTGCGTGGACGGTGGCGCGGCAGCCGCCAGAAGATCCAGAAGAAGAGCAGGAAGTTAGCGCAGATAGAGATCGCCAGGCCAATGAGCTGCCAGGCCGGTTTAAGCCAGTCGATGTAGTCCAGATAGAGCGCAGAGATGATCATCTGCTGCGCCGCACCAGCGATAGAGGTGATAGAGAGGGTGATCACCAGCGCGACCAGCAGGCCAATCAGGGAGATAAAATCACGGAAGTATTTTACCCAGATCTTCTCATTGTCCTGGGGCTTGCGCTCCCACTCGTCCCGGGACTGGGCGCGAATCGCCTCACGCAGGTTGCCCATCCAGTTGATGCCGGAGTAGAGCGCGACCGCCAGACCAACGATACCGACGGTGGTACGCTGCTCGACGGCGGTTTTTATCGTGTTGCGCAGCGTATCGGCCACGGTGCGGTCGCTGACGTTGAGCAGGATCTTGTTAAAGATATCCTGCAACAGCGTGGGGTGGGAGACCAGGATAAAACCCGCTGCGGCAAACGACACCATCAGGATGGGGATCATCGACAGGAATGAGAAATAGGTAATGGCCGCCCCAAACTGGTTGCCCATCCGGTCATTGAAGCGCTCGGTGGCGCGGATCAGGTGCGCTACCATGGGTCGACGCTGGATCTTCCCTGCCGCTTCGGTGACCGTCTCTACCACGCCCTCCGCTTTGCCGCTCAGCAACGGCTCTGACTCAGATTCGGGCTTATCGGTGGTATCGACCTTTTTAACAGGTTCGTAGTCCAGGTGCGGGACCGGTCGCTTGGCGCTATTTTCCGGGGTCATCGATACGGCTTCCTTCTCTGCTTAGCGTGATGTACCGCAAATTATAGACCCTCATCACCTAAGCGGGTGAATCGACGTAATCCTTCATAACGCTCGTCAGCCACTCCATAAACAGGTGTACCCGCCGGGAGAGGTTACGGCGATGGGGATAGATCAGCGACACCGGCATGGGCTCGGCACGGTACTGGGGCAGGATCTCTACCAGCGTGCCCTGGCGCAGGTCATCACGCACGCCGGTACGCGGCACCTGGATAATCCCCAGTCCCGCCAGGCATGCCGCATGATAGGTCTCGGTGCTGTTGACCGTCAGGATACCGCCGGTTTTGATCCACCGCGTGGTATTGTCCTGATAAAATTCAAAGCCCTGCGGCCGCGTGCCGAGATGGACAGCGTAGTGCACCACCGCATGGGAAGAGAGATCCTCCAGCGTTTCCGGGTAGCCAAAACGTTCCAGATAGGCGGGGCTGGCGCAGTTGACCATTGACAGCCTGCCGAGCGGGCGAGCGATCAGCCCGGAGTCTTTCAGCGTGCCAACGCGCACCACGCAGTCAAAGCCTTCGCGCACCACATCTACCAGTCGGTCGCTGCTGCTGAGCTCAATTTCAATGCCGGGATACTGCTGCACGAAGGCGGGCAGGCGCGGGATCACCAGATTACGCGCCACTCCCACCGGCATGTCTACCCGTAACTTGCCGCTGATGCTGGCCGGATCGTGGATAAACAGGCTGTCCAGCTCATCGAGGTTAGAGAGCAGATCCCTGGCGCGCTCGTAGTAGACCATACCGTCCTGGGTGAGCTGAACCCGGCGCGTGGTCCGGTGCAGCAGTTGGGTACCGAGATGGTTCTCCAGGCTCTGGATCTGACGCGAGACGCTGCCTTTAGGCACGCCAAGGGAGTCGGCGGCGCGGGAAAAGCTCGCCAGCTCGGCAACACGAACGAAAAGCTGCATTGCGTAAACTTTATCCATCCTTGCCACCTATTGTTGTCATCAATGAAACAGTGAAGCGTATTCAGCAGGCTTTATTGATTATCTATCACTTAATAAGCTCTTTCTCAATCACCCACCATCAGAAATGAGGTTTCTTATGACGCATCGTATTGCTTTAGTGACCGGCGGCAGCCGTGGATTGGGAAAAAATGCCGCATTGAAGCTGGCCGAGAAGGGCGTAGACATTATCCTGACGTGGAATAGTCGTGAGGAGGATGCCCTTGCCGTAGTACGTGAAATTGCGCTGAAAGGCGCGAAGGCCGTGGCATTGCAGCTCGACGTTGGCGATAGCAGCAGCTTCGAAAACTTCGCCCGCCAGGTACAGGATCAGCTAAAACAGACCTGGCAGCGCGACACCTTTGATTATTTAATAAACAATGCCGGGATCGGTATAAACGCCGCCTTTGCGGAGACCACCGAGGCGCAGTTTGACCAGCTTGTGAACATCCATTTCAAGGGGCCGTTCTTCCTGACCCAACACCTGTTACCGCTGATTAAAAACGGCGGGCGGATCCTGAACGTATCCAGCGGGCTGGCTCGCTTTGCGCTGCCGGGCTACGCCGCATATGCAGCGATGAAAGGGGCGATGGAAGTGTTAACCCGTTACCAGGCGAAAGAGTTGGGGGCACGCGGGATCTCAGTGAATATCATTGCACCGGGGGCCATTGAAACCGATTTTGGTGGCGGTCGGGTACGTGATGATGAGCAGCTAAACCAGTTCGTCGCCGCGCAAACGGCGCTGGGCCGCACGGGATTACCAGACGATATTGGCAACGCCATAGTGGCCCTGCTCAGCGATGAGCTGGGGTGGATGAACGCTCAGCGCGTCGAGGTGTCAGGCGGGATGTTCCTGTAAGGGTATAGCATGCCGGGCAGCGCTCGCGCTTGCCCGGCCTACCGGGTAAGTTACTCTTTTTGCAGGCGGTGCACTTTAATCTGGGCTGGCTTCTGTTTCTTATCCAGCGAGCCGCTAATGCCGACCAGCTGATCGGAATCGATCTCTCGACCGTCAAAGACTGCCATAGGGATATAAACATCGACCTCACCGGTTTTATCGCGGAAGGTATACATATCATTCCCTTTTTTAGCGGTGAGGTGCCCACGCAGGGAGACGGAACCCCCGTCATGCATGTCCAGCGCCTGTTTAACGTTCATGGTGCGAGCATCTTCAATGCCGCGATAGCCGTCGTCGAGCTTATGCGGCGGCGGCGGTGCTTTATCCGTATTCAGTCCCGGTGTATCTTCGGCCAGTGCCGGAAGGGTGAATAAGGCGGCCACCGTGGCGGCAAGTAACATTTTCTTCATAGATACTCCTTTCGCATGTGCCTCAAATACCTCTGCACTAAGCCTGGCATAGGAAATTCCGCTCTGGATAAGGAATGCTCTGTTTTATTTCCCTTTCTCTTTTATTACCTCCATCACTGATATTTAATACAAAGTGGCTTATGATTTAACTCACTGGAATCTAAGAAAAATTAAGCTGCGTAGACGGCTGGAATTAACTTTCGTTAATTGTGGTTAAGGGAAAATAATGACACACAGCACATCGCTCAGGAATCGCGAACAATTTGAAACCTGCATCGGGATTATTCGCCAGGCGTCTATCGAAATTTTGTTATTGCTGGACGTTCGCGTAAGTGAAGGGAAGGATCCGCGCTGGTTTCTGGAGCAGCTGGAGAACGCCCGCCAGAGCCTTGGCGGCTGGGGCGCAGTGGCGCAGCGCCTGAAGCTCAACGATGCCGAGCTAACGCAGTTCACCATGCAGCTACGCCATCTTCAGCAGCTGGTTCCTCAGTATGAAAGCGGACAGGACGTCAGTGAAAATCAGCTGATTGCCGCGCTGCGCTTTGTCGCCGCGCTGGAGCACCTTCGTCTGCAGCAGCCTCTGCTGACCTATCCCACCTCTACCGAAACGGTCAACGGCGAAGCCCAGCTCAAGGGGCTGTCCCAGCTGCGCGCCCTAGAGCTGATGATTAGCGGGCTGGTTTATGCCGCCTGGCCGGATGGCGTCAAGCTACGTAACCACCTGAAAACGCAGTTTGGTCAGGATCGCGTGCGCCGCTGGTTAAAGCTGGGGGAGCGCAACGACGTGCTCAGCGGAATGCTGTTTAGCGAGCTGGCGCTGATGCTGGTGGATAAAAAAGAGTTTTCCCGCCACTACGCTTCGCTGTTTAACGACAGTTCGGTACTAACGCTATTTGCTGACCCGCGCAAGACCCTGCAAACCCTGCTCAATGATATTCGGCAGATCCGTAATACCCTTACCGCGCAGAAGCCACTCTCTGCCATCCAGCTGACTATGCTGGACACCTACTACCCGCAGATCGCCGCCCCGGTTCAGCGCGCCTTCAACGAAGGTCGCACCACCGTTAATCCGGCCAGCCTGTTAACCACCGACGTGGACGAGCTTAACGCGTTTAAAGCGCGGACGGTTAAAAAGGCGGGCGCGGGAGGAGATATTTTCGAGGTGGGTGAAGATATCGAGCGACCCGAGCGCCGTGCCGTTCGCTCACCGGAGCAGCGTATCCGGCTGGTCTCGGGTATTCTCTGGGGCGCGGTTGGCGTGATGGTGCTGGCGATCATCGTCGGCGGCGTTATGTTGATAAACAGCACCCCTCCCGCTCGCGCGGTAAGTGAGCCGCCCGCTCAGGCGCAGGTGCTGACCAACACGCAAAATGAGCAAGACACGCCTACCTCACGGATGCAGCTGACCCGGATGGGCATCACGTGGGATGAGAGCAATCTTCGCTCGGCGATAGACCGCAACGATACCCGCATCGCGCAGCTCTTTTTGAAGGGGGGAATGGACTGGAAGCTCTCCTGGACCGAGCAGGCGTTGTCGGCAGGCAATGATGAGGTGCTGACCCTGCTACTGCGCTACCAGCGCCAGATGGTTGAGCCGCGCCCCTGCCGTCGCTTTACCGCGACGCTCAGTCACGCGATGCTAAACGGAGAGAAGCTTACCGGGCAACGGAAAGATTACCTGCGCGCCTTCTGTACCCGTTCTGCCGTGGTAGAGCGCCAACGCTACGAAACCGAGCAGGCAAAGATCCGTAATAAAGCGCAGCCTGATGAGAGCACCCGCCAGTGGCTGGCGATCCAGACTGCGATCTATAACGTGATCCGCTAATACGCTATTTGCTGATAAATTATTTGCTGATAAACAGGGGGGGCGCTATGGCTCCCCGTACAGTCCAATCAGACGGCGTATTACACCGTTACTCCAGCCAAAGCCGTCCTGCAACGGATACTCACCGCCGCCACCCTCGCGTGGCGTGCCGCTGGCGATATGGTACTTCTCGATCAGTTTGTGGTGCTGCTGATAGAAACCGTTAACGGTATTGAGCCAGCTATGGGCAATCTGATCCCCAAGCTCATCGTTGCCGTAGAGCTTAAAGCCCTGAATGGCCATCCACTGCAGCGGTGCCCAGCCGTTGGGTTTATCCCACTGCTCACCGGTCTCATACTCCGTAGCCATCATACCGCCTGGGGTCAGCAGACGTTCGCGCACCGCAACGGCTATCCGATCGGCCTGCTCATGGGTGACCATCCCGACGTAGAGCGGCACGATACTCGCTGCCGAGAACAGCGCCTGCTCGCCACGTCGCCAGTCATAGTCGCGATAGCAGCCTTTCTCTTCGTCCCACAGGTAACGGTTCACCGCCGCCCGACGATCGCTGGCGCGCTGGCGGAACATGGCCTCGCCCTCACGGTCGCCTTTCAGCCCGGAGAGGTTAGCAATAGTGCTCTCGAGCTTGAACAGGAAGGCGTTCAGATCGATAGGGATAAACTGCGTGGTGCGGATACTGGCCAGACGCTGGGTATCGCGCAGCCAGCGGGAGGAGTAGTCCCAGCCGGATTCCGCCCCTGCGCGCAGATCGCGGTAGACCTCACTCGGTGGACGTCCCGAGTGCTTCGCCGTTTCCACGTCTTCGATCCAGGATTCATCCCGGGGCGTATCACGATCGTCCCAGTAGCGGTTGAGCAGGGAGCCGTCGGGCATGCGAACCGCATGGCGGTAGGCCTGATTGAGGTTCAGCGATTCAGAACCGTCCATCCAGAAGGCGTACTCCATCAGCAGGTGCTCATAGTAGCGTTTCGCCCCGCGCACACCGTCCTCTTCAAACAGCTCCACCATCAGCGCAAACACCGGTGGCTGGGAGCGGCTGAGGTAGTAGGTACGGTTGCCGTTCGGGATGTGGCCATAATTCTCAATCATCCACGCAAAGTTATCCGCCATACACTTCAGCAGATCGTTTCGGCCACTTTCGGCCAGCCCCAGCATGGTGAAGTAGGAGTCCCAATAGTAGGTTTCGCTAAACCGGCCGCCGGGCACGATATAGGCCTGCGGCAGTGCCAGCAGCGACGACCAGGGAATGTGATCCTGCGGCTCGCGGGTCAGCACCGGCCACAGCTGGTCGATGTGCTCTTTCAGCGAGTTTTCTGGATTAGAGACATACTGGCTATCCATCTGCTGCGGCAGCCAGAAGTGTCGTGTAATAAACAGGCGCAGGTCAAAGTCAGGCCTGCGTTTGATACGACGATAGCGGATCAGGATATCCAGCGGATCCATTCTTGGCGCACAGTCAGGAAAGGTTTTGCTGTCGGCAAAGAGACCCGATGACTGTACCTGCTCAAACAGTTCCAGATAGCGATCGGCAGGGGTCAGCGCGTCAGAAGCGGGCATCCCCTCGATCATCTCCGGTTCCGGTTCCGCCTCGATCATTTCATCCAGTTTTAATTCGCGCGGATCGGTCTCGTAACAGATCTTTTCATCGATCTCGAACTCAACAGAATCAGCAAACTTAATTTTCTGGTTGAACATAGCTGTGGCGACCTCCGGATGGCGTCGTAAAAAATGGCGGGTATTTTCCCGGTAATTATTTAAGTCTAAAGTTTAGACATTTGATATGAGTATTGAAGTGCAAAGTGTGCGCAAGATCACAATTACAAGCGGCAATTTGTAAAGGGATGTAGCGTAACGGTTTGTTTTTAAATATAAAATTGTGACATTGCAGTCTGACTAAACAGACTGCATTTTCAGAGCATTCAAGATAACATTTAGCCGCTAAACGGTTTTACCACCGCTAAAGCCACAACGATGATAACGGCCACCAGGGTAAGCCAGGCAGCGTTGCGTGCCAGCAGGGACACGGTAGCGGTTTCACCGGTTGCCAGTCTGCGCAGCGACCCCGACAGGATGCCGTGCACCGCCGAGAGGAACACCAGCACCGCCAGCTTGATGCCCAGCCACAGCGGCAGCAGCCAGTCACCCTTTAACATTAGGGCAATACCCAGGGCCCACAGCAAAATCATGGCCGGTGAAGTGACGAACCGGTTCCAGCGGCGCACATACTCTAACAGGGGGTTGCTCTCCCCTTTAGCCACCGCGCTGCGGCTCTGCGACCATGCCGCAACGATTGCTGCCATCATAAAGATGCCGCCCAGCCAAATCACGCCTGCCATGATATGTAAGGCGTCTAACCAACGATAGTCCATCGCTTTCCCCTGAGCTGTAATCTTATTGTTGTAACTGAGAATGGTTGTAACTGAGATCATACTCCGGGCCAGGGGAGCAAGAAAGGGGTTTCAGCAGCGTGCGCACTGAAACAACGTAGGCTGGGTAAGGCTTTAGCCGCCGCCCGGCAATACGAACGAGGCCTGATAGCACTACGCTTATCAGGCCTACGATCCCAGCGTTTTTAAAGACCCTTAACGCATCGTCACAAACTCTTCCGCCGCCGTTGGGTGGATTGCCACGGTGTTATCAAAGTCTTTCTTGGTTGCGCCCATCTTCAGCGCAACGGCGAAGCCCTGCAGGATCTCGTCCATGCCCTGGCCGATGCCGTGAATGCCGACAATCTTCTCTTCCGGGCCCACGCAGACCAGCTTCATTCGGCACGCCTGACGATGCAGGGTGACGGCGGTGTACATGGCAGTAAAGGAAGAGGTGTAGACCTTTACCTGGTCGTCACCGTACTGCTCGCGCGCCTGCGGCTCGGTCAGACCTACGGTGCCGATAGGCGGATGGCTAAAGACCACGGTAGGAATATTGCTGTAGTCCAGATGCTCGTCCGGCTTGTTGTTGAACAGGCGCTCGGAAAGACGACGACCTGCCGCCACCGCAACCGGCGTCAGCTCAACCGCACCGGTGTTATCACCTACCGCATAGATCCCTGAAACGTTGGTGTTCTGGAACTTATCGACGATGATGTGGCCTTTGTCGTTGGTTTTCACCCCGGTTGCTTCCAGGTTGAAGGTGTCATTGGCGGGTTCGCGACCAATCGCCCAGATCAGGCAGTCAACGGTCTCGCTACGGCCATCTTCCAGCTCCAGCGTCAGGCTGCCATCGCTGTTTTTTACCACTGCTTTCGGCGTGGCATGGGTATGCAGCGACGGACCGTCAGCCATGATGGTCTCAATCAGCGTCTCGACGATCAGCGGATCGAAGCTGCGCAGCGGGGCATGTTTACGCACAAACAGGTGCGTCTCTGCGCCCAGTCCGTGCAGCACGCCTGCCAGCTCAACGGCGATATAGCCTGCGCCAACAACCGCAACGCGCTTCGGCAGGGCGGTAAGCTCAAAGAAGCCGTCGGAGTCGATACCGTGCTCTGCGCCGGGAATATCCGGGTAGCTCGGACGCCCACCGGTGGCGATCAGAATATGGTCGGCGGTGAGGGTCTCGCCGTTAACCTCAACGGTTTTAGCATCGACAAAGCGAGCAAAGCCGCGGATCACATCCACGTTGTTTTTACCCAGCACGTTCTCATAGGAGCTGTGGATGCGATCGATATAGGCTGTGCGGCTGGCCACCAGGCGCTGCCAGTCAAAGTTGTTGATGGTGGCGTCAAAGCCGTAGTCCGGGCCGTAGAGGTTGACCGCTTCGGCAATCTGCGAGGCATGCCACATCACTTTTTTCGGCACGCAGCCTACGTTCACGCAGGTTCCGCCCAGCTCTTTCGCTTCAATCAGGGCGCATTTTTGGCCATACATGGCCGCACGGTTAATAGACGCAATACCGCCGCTGCCGCCGCCAATGGCGATGTAGTCGTAGTGCTTAGTCATAACGTTTCCTTAATGAATTTTTGCTTAGAGTGTAACGCGATGCCCTTAAGGTTCCACCGATGGCTGTGATTACTCGGGTACAACCCAGTTCACCAGCGTGTGGCCGATGCCAGCCGGAACCAGCTTGCTGTGCAGCCACGGCAGCACGCTGTTCATCTGCTGCTCCAGCTTCCACGGCGGGTTGATCACAATCATGCCGGAGGCGGTCATGCCCCGCTGGTCGCTGTCCGGGCGTACCGCCAGCTCGATCTGCAAAATACGGCGGATGCCGGTGGCTTCCAGCTCTTTTAACATGCGCTTGATCTGCGCGCGCATCACCACCGGATACCACAGCGCGTAGGTGCCGGTTGCAAAGCGCTTATAGCCTTCATTGATGCCCTGTACCACCGCCTGGTAGTCGCTTTTAATTTCGTAAGGCGGGTCGATCAGGATCAGACCCCGGCGTGATACCGGCGGCAGCTTAGACTTCAACTGCTGGTAGCCGTCGGCACGTTCGACGCGGGTGCGGCTATCTTTCTGGAACTCTGAGCGCAGCAGCGGAAAATCGCTTGGGTGCAGCTCGGTCAGCTGCAGGCTGTCCTGCTCGCGCAGCATCTGGCGGGCGATCAGCGGCGAGCCAGGGTAGTAGCGCAGCTGGCCGCTACGGTTGAAGTGCTTTACCACGCTGATGTACGGCTCCAGCTCGGCAGGCAGATCGTCCTGCTGCCAGATGCGGGCGATACCTTCCAGGTACTCACCGGTGCGCTCGGCATGCTCGCTGCTCAGCTGATAACGCCCCGCGCCTGCGTGGGTATCCAGATAGAGAAAAGGTTTCTCCTTCTCTTTCAGCGATTCAATAATCAGGCTCTGAACGGTGTGTTTTAATACGTCGGCATGGTTGCCGGCGTGGAAGCTGTGGCGATAACTGAGCATGGAAGGAACAATCCTGGGAAGTAAAAACAGATAGTCGATAGTTTACCGCAGATTGCGGCAAATTACCGCAGCGGTGCCGTTGCCAGGGCGCAAAAGCGCAACGGACGGCATTGAAATTAACTACACTAAACCCCATCCTAGACCTTACAGGAACGAGCGCCGCCCGAGCGCTTGCGATTATTTCTACAGGACAGCGCTTATGACCAATCCATTACTGACGCCCTTCGACTTGCCGCCGTTTTCCCAGATTAAACCTGAGCATGTGGTTCCCGCCGTGACGAAAGCGCTGGAGGATTGCCGCGAGGCGGTAGAGCGCGTAGTAGCCCAGGGCGCACCCTATACCTGGGACAATCTCTGCCAGCCGCTGGCCGAGGTGGACGATCGCCTGGGCCGTATCTTCTCACCTATCAGCCACCTGAACTCGGTGCAGAACAGCCCGGAGCTGCGTGAAGCCTATGAGCAGACGCTGCCGCTGCTCTCTGAGTACAGCACCTGGGTGGGACAGCACGAGGGTCTTTACCAGGCCTATCGTAACCTGCGCGAAGGCGAGGCCTATACCGTCCTGGATCTGGCGCAGATGAAAGCGGTGGATAACGCCCTGCGCGATTTTGAACTGTCCGGCATTGGCCTGCCGAAAGAGAAGCAGAAACGCTACGGTGAAATTGCCGCTCGCCTCTCTGAGCTGGGCTCTACCTACAGCAACAACGTGCTCGACGCCACCATGGGCTGGAGCAAGCTAATTACCGATGAGTCTGAGCTGTCCGGTATGCCGGAGAGCGCCCTGGCGCAGGCCCAGGCTCAGGCGCAGGCCAAAGAGCAAGAGGGCTGGTTGTTGACGCTCGACATCCCGAGCTATCTGCCGGTGATGACCTATTGCGATAACCAGGCCCTGCGCGAAGAGCTCTACCGCGCCTACAGCACCCGCGCCTCCGACCAGGGGCCAAACGCGGGCAAATGGGATAACAGCCCGGTGATGGCAGAGATCCTTGCTCTGCGTCACGAGCTGGCCCAGCTGCTGGGCTTCGACAACTATGCCCATAAATCTCTTGCCACTAAGATGGCCGAGCATCCGCAGCAGGTGCTGGACTTCCTGATGGATCTGGCGAAACGCGCCCGTCCGCAGGGTGAGAAAGAGCTGGAGCAGTTGCGTGCCTTCGCCCGTGCGGAATTCGGTGTAGATGAGCTGCAGCCGTGGGATATCGCCTACTACAGCGAAAAACAGAAGCAGCACCTCTACAGCATCAGCGATGAGCAGCTGCGCCCCTATTTCCCGGAGAACAAAGCCGTTAACGGCCTGTTCGAAGTGGTTAAGCGCATCTACGGCATCACGGCTAAAGAGCGTAAGGATATCGACGTCTGGCATCAGGACGTACGTTTCTTCGAGCTGTATGACGAAAGCAACGAACTGCGCGGTAGCTTCTATCTCGATCTCTACGCCCGTGAGAACAAGCGCGGCGGGGCGTGGATGGACGACTGCGTCGGGCAGATGCTGAGAGCCGACGGCTCGCTGCAAAAGCCGGTTGCCTACCTGACCTGTAACTTCAACCGTCCGGTGAGCGGCAAACCGGCGCTGTTCACGCACGATGAAGTGATCACCCTGTTCCACGAGTTCGGTCACGGCCTGCACCATATGCTGACCCAGATCGCCGTCCCAGGCGTGGCGGGCATCAGCGGGGTACCATGGGACGCCGTGGAGCTGCCGAGCCAGTTTATGGAAAACTGGTGCTGGGAGCCGGACGCGCTGGCGTTTATCTCCGGCCACTACGAAACCGGCGAGCCGCTGCCGAAAGCCCTGCTGGATAAGATGCTGGCGGCGAAGAACTACCAGGCCGCGCTGTTTATCCTGCGCCAGCTGGAGTTCGGGCTGTTTGATTTCCGTCTGCACGCCGAGTTCAGCCCGGAGCAGGGGGCGAAAATTCTCGAAACCCTGGCCGAGATCAAATCGCAGGTGGCAGTCATTCCGGGTCCAAACTGGGGACGCTTCCCGCACGCTTTCAGCCATATCTTTGCTGGTGGCTACGCGGCTGGCTACTACAGCTACCTGTGGGCCGACGTGCTGGCGGCGGACGCCTACTCCCGTTTCGAGGAGGAGGGGATCTTCAACCGCAAAACGGGCCAGGACTTCCTCGATCACATTCTGACCCGCGGTGGTTCAGAAGAGCCGATGGAGCTGTTCAAGCGTTTCCGTGGCCGTGAGCCGCAGCTGGACGCGATGCTGGCGCACTACGGCATCAAGGGCTAAGCACGGCGTGAAAATCTGCTTAATAGATGAGACAGGCACCGGAGACGGTGCCTTATTGCGTCTTGCGTCCCGTTTTGGCCTGCAGCATGACGATGACAACCCGATGGCGCTGGTGCTAACGGCGGAGCATCTTGAGCTACGCAAGCGCGATGAGCCAAAGCTTGGCGGCATTTTCGTTGATTTTGTCTCTGGAGCGATGGCGCACCGGCGCAAATTTGGCGGCGGTCGCGGCGAGGCGGTCGCGAAGGCGGTAGGCGTTAAAGGCAGCTATCTGCCGGACGTCGTCGATGCCACCGCAGGTCTGGGACGCGATGCTTTCGTACTGGCGTCCATTGGCTGTCGGGTACGGATGCTGGAACGTAACCCGGTGGTGGCGGCACTGCTGGAAGATGGCCTGACGCGCGGCTATGCCGATGCGGAGATTGGAGAGTGGCTGCGGGAGCGCCTGCAGCTGATCCATGCTTCAAGCCTGACCTCGCTGACGGACATCACTCCGCGGCCGCAGGTGGTCTATCTCGATCCGATGTTTCCGCACAAGCAGAAGAGCGCGCTGGTGAAAAAGGAGATGCGGGTCTTTCAGTCGCTGGTAGGACCGGACCTGGACGCTGATGGTTTGTTAGTGCCTGCTCGCGCGCTGGCAACCAGGCGCGTGGTCGTGAAGCGCCCCGATTACGCTCCACCGCTGGCAGACGTTGCCACGCAAAACGCAGTGGTGACCAAAGGCCACCGGTTTGATATTTACCCCGGCACACCAGAGTAAAATATGTAGGCCGGGCAAGCGCAGCGCCGCCCGGCGTTACAGATGAACGCTTACTCGTCGTCTTCGTCGCGCAGCGGAACAATCAGCATATCAACGTGAACGGTGTTGATCAGCTGGCGCGCAGAGGACATCAGCTTGCTCCAGAAGTCCTGATGGTGGCCACAGACCACCAGATCCATATCGTACTTCTTAATCGCGTCGACCAGTACCTGGCCCAGATCGCCGCTGCCGCTCAGGGTTTCGGTAATCGGATAGCCTGCGTTAGTGGAGAGTTCTGCCAGCGCGTTGTGGGTCTCTTCAGAGATGCGTTTCTGCATATCGCCCAGGTTAACGTCGATAAGCCCGGTGTAGAGATCGGAGTAGTTTACATCGACATGAATCAGGGAGATTTTTGCATTGTACGGGCGCGCCATAGAGACGGCTTTGTCGACCAGTACCTTGCTCTCTGGGGAGAGATCGACCGCAATAAGGATATGTTTGTAAGCCATGATGTTACTCCTTCCATAAGTTGTCGATGACCGTTGGATTCAGCCGCCACTTTCGCGCTGCGGCTTATCCCGCGTCCTGCGTGCCATTGCGCGGGGGATGCCCGGCCTTAAGGATCTAATTGTAGAAGATATTTCTACCTTATAACGCCCTAAACCCGTCGTCAATTGTCCTGGGTCACGGTTTAGCTCATCAAAAAATGTCGTCTATAGCATTGATATAGATCGATGATGTGGCGAAATAATTAACAGATCTCCTACACTATTAAATAAGCCGCTCGGATGTAGAATTGTGATCCACGTCGGCTTCTGGTACACACTTCAAAGAACTCATTGGCCGGGAATCGGGGAGCGCCAGCCCTGGAGTTTATCTCCGTGGGCGGTCGCCGGGGAGGGGGTATGGTCAGCACTGTCGCGCTGTTTTGGGCTTTGTGCATCGTTTGTGTGGTTAACATGGCGCGTTATTTCTCATCGTTACGCGCACTGTTGGTTGTCCTGCGTGGTTGCGATCCGTTGCTCTATCAATATGTGGATGGCGGTGGCTTTTTTACCTCGCACGGTCAGCCCAGTAAGCAGATGCGTCTGGTGTGGTATATCTACGCTCAACGCTATCGCGATCATCATGACGATGAGTTTATTCGTCGCTGTGAGCGGGTCCGTCGCCACTTTGTTTTAACCAGCGCCCTCTGTGGGCTGGTGGTGGTCAGCCTGATTGCGCTGATGATTTGGCACTGAAATAGAGACATAAAAAAAGCGGGCCTGAGTGGCCCGCTTTTTTATGCCTGTTACCGATTAAATCAGATGCAGCGCCACCCAGTACAGCGCACCGGAGAGGAAAATCGCTGCCGGCAGAGTCAGCACCCAGGCCATCAGGATGTTGGTCACGGTTTTACGCTGCAGACCGCCGCCGTCCACGATCATCGTTCCCGCCACTGACGAAGAGAGAACGTGGGTGGTCGACACCGGCATCCCGGTATAGCTCGCCAGGCCGATAGAGACGGCCGAGGTGAGCTGGGCCGACATCCCCTGTGCATAGGTCATGCCTTTCTTGCCGATCTTCTCGCCGATGGTGGTAGCAACACGACGCCAGCCAATCATCGTACCCAGACCCAGCGCCAGCGCTACCGCCATGATGATCCACACCGGGGCATACTCGATGGTGCTCAGCATATCGCCTTTCAGCTTTTTCAGCAGACGCTGGTCGTCAGCGCTGACTTCCGGCTGTTTGGCAACCTTATCGGTGATATCAGAGATGCAAAGCATGATCCGGCGCAGCTGGCTACGCTGCTCAATCGGCAGCTTGTCATAGCTTTCGATATTGGTCAGCATCGCTTTCGCGCGATCCAGCGCCACGACAGCACGGCCTGCATGGCAGTGGAACTCGCCGTTAGGGCCTACGGTCTGCTCGGGCGTAGGGATCACCGGATCGGCTCCGGTGGCCTTCAGCAGCAGATCGGGATGCTGTTGGAACCAGGTCTCAACGTTGTTTACCGCGTCGCGGGTACGGGTGATGTCGTAGCCGGAGGCATTCATGTTCACCACGAAGCCTGCCGGGGCAACGCCAATCAAGACCAGCATAATCAAACCAATGCCTTTCTGACCGTCGTTCGCGCCGTGAGAGAAGGCCACGCCGATAGCAGAGAGGATCAGGGCGATACGCGTCCAGAACGGCGGCTTTTTCTTGCCGTCCTGCTTTTCACGCTCGGCTGGGGTGAGGTGAATACGGGCGCGTTTCTTGGTGTTGCTCCAGTAGCGACGGAGGATAAACACCAGGCCGCCTGCAAAGACCAGACCGACAATCGGCGAGAGGATCAGCGAAGCGAAGATATTCAGGACTTTCGGGATGTTCAGCGCATCCACCAGCGAGGTGCCGGTCATCAGCGCGTTGGTTAAACCAATCCCGATGATTGCCCCGATGAGCGTATGTGAACTGGAGGCCGGAAGCCCAAAGTACCAGGTACCCAGGTTCCAGATGATGGCAGCCAGCAGCATGGAGAAGACCATGGCAAGGCCGTGGGCAGAGCCAACGTTTAATAGCAGATCCGTCGGTAACATATGCACGATGGCATAGGCTACGCTCAGGCCGCCAAGCAGAACGCCAAAGAAGTTGAAGAGTGCCGCCATGACGACCGCTATCTGCGAACGTAATGCGCGAGTATAGATCACGGTTGCCACTGCGTTCGCTGTATCGTGGAAGCCATTAATCGCTTCGTAGAACAGCACAAAACCCAGAGCAAGAAGTAATAACAACCCGGTGTGAAGATCCAGGCCAGCAAACAAATGTAACATAGGACGTTACGCCATTTTTGAGGTCATGAACGCCGCGCATTATCATGGACATTCGCGGCCGGGGCAAAGTGAAATATAGCTTTTTTTTGATATTTATCCTGTGCATGTAACGGTGCGTAAATAATTATGTCATAAATTTCAACGAAATGACCATTTTCGCCACCATTTGCGCTGGTGCGACCACCGCATAAAATTTACAATCCGCGCCGGATTAGCGAAGAGGAATGCAGTGTGGAAAGGTTTGATGCCGTTATCATTGGGGCTGGCGCGGCGGGGATGTTCTGTGCGGCGATAGCCGGACAGGCGGGCTGCCGGGTACTGTTGCTGGACAATGGTAAGAAACCCGGACGTAAGATTCTTATGTCTGGCGGCGGTCGCTGCAACTTTACTAACCTTTATGTCGAACCGGCGGCCTATCTGAGCCAGAACCCGCATTTTTGCAAATCTGCACTGGCGCGCTATACCCAGTGGGATTTCATCGAACTGGTCGGCAAGCACGGTATAGCCTGGCATGAGAAGACGCTGGGCCAACTTTTCTGCGATGACTCCGCGCAGCAGATTGTTGATCTGCTGGTGGCAGAATGCACAAAGGGCAATGTCACCACCCGTCTGCGCAGCGAAGTGCTCGACGTCACTCGCGACGACGCAGGCTATACGCTACAGCTCAACGGTGAAAGCGTCATAACCAACAAGCTGGTGATCGCCAGCGGCGGCCTGTCGATGCCTGGCCTGGGCGCATCGCCGTTTGGCTATAAAATTGCCGAACAGTTTGGCCTGAAAGTGCTGCCCACGCGGGCGGGCCTGGTGCCGTTCACCCTGCACAAGCCGCTGCTGGAGCAGCTGTCGCTCCTCTCCGGCGTGTCGGTGCCCTCGGTCATCACTGCAGAAGACGGAACCCTGTTCCGTGAGAGCCTGCTCTTTACCCATCGCGGCCTCTCCGGCCCGGCGGTGCTGCAAATCTCCAGCTACTGGCAGCCCGGCGAGTTTGTCACTATCAACATGCTGCCGGAGTGCGATCTGGATGCGTTCCTCAACGACCAGCGCATCGCTCACCCGAACCAGAGTCTGAAGAACACCCTGGCGATGCAGCTGCCGAAACGGCTTATTGAGTGTCTGCAGCAGCTTGGGCAGATCCCGGATGTGACCCTGAAGCAGCTTAACAGCCGTGAACAGCAGACTCTGGTGGATAACCTTACCCGCTGGCGCGTGCAGCCCAACGGCACCGAGGGCTACCGCACGGCAGAGGTGACGCTCGGCGGTGTCGATACCCACGCGCTGTCGTCGCGTACCATGGAGGCGCGCAACGTACCGGGACTCTACTTTATCGGTGAGGTAATGGACGTTACCGGCTGGCTGGGGGGGTATAACTTCCAGTGGGCATGGTCAAGCGCCTGGGCCTGTGCACAGGCGCTGGTAGAACAAAACTAACGCGTTAGCCGTTATTCCAACAACCTGCTGTGTAACGCTTTCACCGCGCTGTCCGCAGATGCCGCTGGCAGCAGGAAACCGAGGCTTTGGTTGGACGCCCCGTGGCAAATCATGCGCACGGCGTGCGTCTCCAGCGCGGCAAAGACCTCTTTGCACACCGCGGCTTCCTTCGCCAGCGCGTTGCCAATCAACGAGACGAGCGCCAGCCCGGTCTCGATCTCAACGTGGCAGTGCGACGACAGCTCGGTAAGCAGGGCAGTAGTCAGCGCATCGACCTCGCCTGAGGTCGAGCCGGTAGAGTTGAGGATCAGCGCGATGCTCGTCTCCGAGGTGGTCACCAGGTCCATTGCCGTTTCATGGCGCGATAAAATCGCAAACGTCTCCGCTAAAAAGCGGTGTGTCGGCTGCGCGTTCAGGCTGGATAGCGTCAGCAGCGTTTGCTGACGGCGCACAGCCAGGGCGCGATAGCGCGAGGGTTCCAACGCGTCGCGAAGAACCAGCGTGCCGCCCGCTGACGGATTATTGCTGGCCCCGACGAATACCGGAATATTTTTGCGTATGGCGGGGAGCAGCGTCGCCGGGTGCAGCACTTTCGCACCCAGGGTTGCCATCTCTCTGGCTTCGGAGAACGAAAGGTTATCAATACGTTTTGCCTGGGCCACAATTCGGGGATCGGTGGTATAGATCCCGGCAACATCGGTCCAGATATCCACACGTGAGGCATTGAGCGCTTCGGCCAGCAGGGAGGCGGTGTAGTCACTGCCGCCGCGACCGAGCGTGGTGGTATGCCCTGCCGCGTCGCTGCCAATAAAGCCTTGGGTCACTATCAGCGCCTGAGCAATACGCGGGCGTAGGCGTTTTTCCGCCTGCTCGGCAATGACGTCGATGGCCGGCACGGCACAGCCAAACGTATCATCGGTGCGAATAACTTTGCGCGCATCAAACCACTGCGTCTCGACTTCTTCACGTTCACGCAAGACTTCCACAAACAGCAGGGAGGACATCATCTCTCCATGGCTGACCAGCTCATCGCACAGCGCGGCTGAAGGGGAATTGACAGCGTCTTCAGCCAGGCGGCTGATGTTGTCGAGCAAACGGTCAATCTCTTGACCAATGGCGTCTGGCTGTTTCAGGCGTGAAATAATGTTGTATTGCAGGGCGCGCAGGGTCGCAATTTTGTCCAGCCGAACGGGGCTTTCCAGACCGGAAGCGAGTTCGACTAACAGGTTGGTCACGCCTGCGGAAGCAGACAACACAACCAGACGAACGTTTTGATCAGCAAGAACGAGGGTGGCACTGCGGCTCATCGCGTCAAAGTCAGCAACGCTGGTTCCGCCAAATTTAGCGACGATGATGTGTGGATAAGTGTGAGTCATAACAATCTCATATCAGGGCGCCATATCGGTATGGCATGAAAATTTTCATTTCGGCATAAGGGAAGAGGTCTTCACCTTACGAAATGTCCGCCCGCGAACATTTCTACTTAAAACTCAGGAACCTGCTCTTATTGCCTCTCACAGGTTACCGGGGTGGGATCGCATGAATAGTTAAATAAGGTCTTCCTTATAGGTTTGGGATTTTAAACGCGGGCATAGTAAGTGATTTAACCCGCTGAATCGATATTTTCTTCAACGTTTACGTTAAACCGGTGTAAAAACATTTTTTGTCATTGATTTTCATAGAAATTTACATAAAAGCCCACAAAAAATAAAAGATTGAGTCCGCTGCTGAAAACACATATATTAGCCGCGATTTTTACCCCCCCTTAAACCCTTATTCAACCGGTGTTGAAACAACTCCAGGTTGTAGGAGAGATATGATGACGGATAAAGTCCGTATTGATTCTTTGAGTGCTGATTCATTCCCGCAAAGCAATGAGACCCTTCTCGCCAGACAGGCTGAGTTCGAATCCAACGTCAGAAGCTATCCGCGTAAATTGCCATTAGCAATTACCAAAGCGCAGGGCGTCTGGATCACCGATGCAGATAATAAACAATACCTTGACTGTCTTGCAGGCGCCGGAACGCTGGCGCTGGGCCATAATCACCCTGATGTGATCCAAAGCATCCAAAGCGTCCTTACCAGTGGCTTACCGTTACATACGCTTGATCTGACCACGCCGTTAAAAGATGAGTTCTCTGCTTATCTGCTCTCGCTGCTGCCGGGTCAGGGCAAAGAGTACTGCCTGCAGTTCACCGGCCCTTCCGGCGCGGATGCCGTTGAAGCGGCGCTGAAGCTGGCGAAAAAAGTGACCGGCCGTTCTGGCGTGATCAGCTTCTCCGGCGGCTACCACGGCATGACGCATGGCGCGCTCTCCGTAACCGGTAACCTGTCGCCGAAAGAAGCGGTTAACGGCATGATGCCGGAAGTGCAGTTTATGCCTTACCCGCACCAGTACCGCTGCCCGCTGGGTATCGGCGGCGACGCTGGCGTGAAAGCGCTGACCTACTACTTCGAAAACCTGATCAACGACGTTGAGAGCGGCGTGCGCAAACCTGCTGCTGTGATCCTCGAAGCGGTGCAGGGTGAAGGCGGCGTGAACCCGGCTCCGGCCGAGTGGCTGCAACGCATCCGTAAAGTCACGCAGGAACACGGCATTCTGCTGATCCTTGACGAAGTTCAGGCGGGCTTTGCCCGTACCGGTAAATTCTTCGCCTTCGAGCACGCCGGTATCGAGCCAGACATTATCGTGATGTCCAAAGCGGTAGGCGGCGGTTTACCGCTGGCCGTGCTGGGCATTAAAAAGCAGTTCGATGCCTGGGCACCGGGTCACCATACTGGTACGTTCCGTGGCAACCAGCTGGCAATGGCCACCGGCCTCACCACGCTTAAGATCCTGAAAGAAGAGCGTATTGCCGATAAAGTTGCTGAGCAGGGCGAATGGCTGAAGGGCCAGCTGGCTGAGATGCAGAAACGCTTCCCGGTGATCGGACACGTACGCGGCCTGGGCCTGATGATCGGTATTGAGATCGTTAAACCGCAGGAAGCGCAGGATCATATGGGCTGCTACCCGGCGGACGGCGAACTCTCTGCGCTGCTGCAGAAAAAATGCTTCGAAGCGGGCCTGATCCTTGAGCGCGGCGGCCGTGGCGGTTGCGTACTGCGTCTGCTGCCTTCTTTGCTGATCAGCAAAGAAGAGCTGGGGATCTTCCTCGATAAATTTGAAAACGCGCTGCTGAGCGCGGGCGTGAAGCCTGTTTAATCGGAGCAAATGAGCACATGTCTGATCTAAATCCGATTCTCTCTGGTTCCGCGCAGAGTATCGCCGCCTATCAGGAAGCGATTGAGCAGAGTACGCAAGCGGTGGTGCAGTGGCTCAAGCAGCCTGAGATGTACCAGGGCAAAACCGTTGCGGAACTTCGTGAGCGCATCAATTTAGAGTTTACTGCTCAGGGCCTGGGCAACCAGGCCGCCATTGAGCGCGCCGTGGAGTATTTCCTCAAAGACAGCCTCTCTGTGCACCATCCGCAGTGTGTGGCGCATCTGCACTGTCCGAGCCTGGTGATTAGCCAGGCGGCGGAAGTGCTGATCAACGCCACCAACCAGAGCATGGACTCCTGGGACCAGAGCCCATCGGCGACCATCATTGAGATCAAGCTGATTGAGTGGCTGCGTGAGCAGGTCGGTTACACAGCGGGCGACGCCGGGGTCTTTACCAGCGGCGGTACGCAGAGCAACCTGATGGGCCTGATGCTGGCGCGCGATGCCTTTTTCGCTCGCCAGGGGCACTCCGTTCAGCAGCACGGCCTGACCGGTAATCTCAGCAAAATTAAAGTGTTATGTTCCGAAAACGCACACTTCTCTGTGCAGAAGAACATGGCGCTGATGGGGCTGGGCTACCAGTCCGTGACGCTGGTGAAAACCGATCAATTCTCGCGTATGGATCTCAACGATCTCAAAGAGAAGCTGGCCCAGGCGAAAGCCAACGGTGAGCAGGTGATGGCCATTGTGGCCACCGCCGGCACTACCGATGCAGGCGCGATCGATCCGTTGGCTGACATCGCCGCGCTGGCGGCTG
This sequence comes from Pseudescherichia sp. AS216, assembly GCF_037152055.1. Lineage (NCBI taxonomy): Bacteria > Pseudomonadati > Pseudomonadota > Gammaproteobacteria > Enterobacterales > Enterobacteriaceae > Pseudescherichia > Pseudescherichia sp. AS216. The sequence goes on from NZ_JBBCMV010000006.1 coordinate 69,537, forward strand.
AAGAGCAGATCTGGGTGCACGTGGATGCAGCCTGGGGTGGCGCACTGCTGCTGTCTGAGAAGTATCGTCACTTCCTGAACGGCCTGGAACTCGCGGACTCCGTCACGCTCGACTTCCACAAACAGTTCTTCCAGACCATCAGCTGTGGCGCATTCCTGCTGAAAGATGCGCGTCACTATCAGCTGATGCGTTACCAGGCGGCGTACCTGAACTCTGACTTCGACGAAGAGCAGGGCGTGCCGAACCTGGTATCCAAGTCTCTGCAAACCACCCGCCGTTTCGATGCCTTGAAGCTGTGGATGGGTCTGGAAGCGCTGGGTAAAAAGCAGTATGCCGAAATCATTGATAACGGTGTGACCCTGGCGCAGCAGGTGGCGCAGTTTGTGGTGGAGCAGCCGCAGCTGGAGCTGGTCATGCAGCCGCAGCTGGCTAGCGTGCTGTTCCGTTTCCGTCCGCAAAACGGCGACACCGCAGGCGTTGCGCTGCTGAACCAGCGTATCGGCGATGCGTTGCTGGCCTCCGGGGCGGCGAACGTGGGCGTAACGGAGGCTGACGGCGTCACCTGTCTGAAGCTGACCCTGCTGAACCCTGTCGTTTGCCTGGAGGACGTAAAAGTTCTGCTGGCAAGCGTGATCGCCTGCGGGCAGCAGCTGCATAACGCCTGATTGCATCAGACGTGAAAAAAGCCGACGGCAGCGATGTCGTCGGCTTTTTTTTATTATAAATTGTCCTTAATCCTTTTAATGAAGCGGTAGTACTCCCGCATCTCATAGAGCTTGAGTTTATTATTCATCGCCTCCCAGCCACCCTCGCTTAGCTGCGCTGAGGGCTGCCATGACGCTTCACTGCCCCTAATCTCCTCCAGCGTTTGCTGTGGGGTCAGTGCGGCATCAAGGTTTTTCGGCAGGTCTTTAGGGGAGACGATGGTGACAGCGGCGAACCGGTAGTATTTATAGGGTGTCCTGTCTTTAGCGAGCGCTCGCCACCCCTCCGCCTTATTAAAGTCACCTTCCTGCCTGGAGAGGTGCAGTGAAAACGCCAGGTACCAAATTTCTGTGTTGCCGCAAAAATCACTGATCTCAATATACTGATGATAACGGTTAAGCTGGATGGCATCCTGCTCATCGGCATTACCCTCGCGGCCTGCTGCGGAAAAGTAGGGAAAGAGCGGTGTGCCATAAAAAGAGACCCGGCCTTGATTAGCATACTCTTTGGGCGGGCTGTGTTTAGGGATGGAGGTTCTTAACTCAGGGCCGGTGGTGCTGATCCCGATGTATTCCCGCTTTTCTATATTTTCAAACAGCTGCGCCCGGTAAATACCGCCGTTTATTGCCACAATATTGATTTCATAATCAAAATCGATAGTGCCAGACAGCACTGAACTATAGATTTTGACCTGGTGATTCGCATCGCCAAAAGAGCGTTTAAATCGGCTGTCTTTTGTCAGGAAAACATCGTAGCTGCCGCGCGCGTTATAGCTGGCCAGACGGGCGCTGACCTTACTCTGCGCCAGCGATCGTCTGGCTATGAGCATGGAGATTATCGCCACCGTTGCGGAAATAATCGGGATAATGCTCTCTTTTATCGATATGTCCATTTCGCGGGTCTCCTTTACGGCATCAAACAGGCGGTTATTATAACTTAGATTCTGTATTCATCCGGGCTGGTATTAGATCAAACCTGTAGTTATAGTATAAAAAGCAATTAACCGATAAGTGGAAGCGAGCATGGATAGCGCTGAAGTCGAAAGGCTTTTATTAAAAGAAGGCTTTACAGGAAAAGAGGTTTTAGCTCTTCGGCAACATGCTGAAAAGGAAGGCTATCCGTACTATTGGCTGCTTTCTCAGCTAAGGAAGCGATTTATCGTTTCCTTAGTAATCATAATGATACTCGTGTTGGGGTGGATCTATACGGCATGCAACGGCACTCAACAAAATCTTGTATCTTATTCAATTACTCTATTTTTTGGGGTTATCATATTATATATATTTATGCCTCTTAGGCCCGCTTATAAAGCATATAAATTTATAAAGAAGAAAGGGCATTTATTGATGCGGCACTAAAAATGCCTCTCTACCCAAAGAGTAAAAATTCCAGACATGTTGCCACATCTGGAATTTAATGCGTTCAGGTACAGCAGTTAAAGCAAGCTCAGGGACGGTATTAGCTTCCTATCAGCCCGCCGTCGGCCTTCACAATGACCACTGTTGAAGAGCGCGGGCGGCCGTTGGGGTCGGCATCCGGCCAGTTCGACACCGCGCGCGGATTCGCCGGGTCGGTAATCCCATCGCCTACTTCGCCAGGGTGCTGAATATTAATAAACAGCGTCCGGTTATCCGGCGTAAAGGCGATGCCGGTGATCTCGCAGCCGCGCGGCCCGGTGAGGAAGCGACGATACTCGTTGGTGCCCGGAATGGTAGCCACCATCTGGTTGTTACCCATATCAGCGTAGGCTTTCTGGTTAATGGTGCTGGAGGAGACGTCGGTCTGGATCCACAGCACGCCACGATGGTCGAAAGAGAGACCATCTGGGCTACCAAACGCGGCTCCCTGCATGGAGCCTTTGGCCTGCGCATCGTTGCCGTCGGTGCGGCCCGCCATCACCAGAATATCCCACTTAAAACGCCCTGACGCCGGATCGTTGTTCTCTTCCAGCCAGTGCATGATGTGACCAAACTGGTTGTTTGCGCGCGGGTTGGCAGCATCGACCGGGGCCTTGCCCTCTTTACCGCGATCGCTGTTGTTGGTCAGGGTGCAGTAGACGCTGCCGGGGGTGTTCGGATCGACGGTGATCCACTCGGGGCGGTCCATTTTGGTCGCGCCCACAACGTCCGCGGCAAGACGGGTTTTGATCAGCATATCGCCCTGGCTTTCGAAGCCGTGGCTCTGATCGAGACCGTTCTCGCCAAAGACCAGTGGGAGCCAGCTGCCGCTACCGTCCTCGTTAAATTTCGCCACGTAGAGCGTGCCAGAGGTGAGCAGATCCATGCTGGATTGGCGGTTAGCCGGATCGTACTTTTTGTCCGAGACAAACTTGTAGATGTACTCAAACTTCTGGTCGTCGCCCATGTAGACCACCACGCGGTTGTCTGCGGCGAGGGTGACCATTGCCCCTTCGTGCTTGAAGCGGCCCAGCGCCGTATGCTTGCGCGGTGTGGAGGTCGGATCGTAAGGGTCGATCTCCACTACCCAGCCAAAGCGGTTCGGCTCGTTCGGGGTTTTATCCACGCTGAAGCGTTCGTCCACCTCGTTCCAGCGATAGGAGTCATCTTTGTCGCCAATGCCGTAGCGCTTCTCCAGCGCGTTGCGATCCGCCTTCTTCACAAAAATATCAGACCAGTTCTCTTCGCAGGTGAGGTAGGTTCCCCACGGCGTGTGGCCGTTGGCGCAGTTCTGCATGGTGCCCAGCACCTGCTCCCCCTGCGGATCGGCGGCAGTTTTCATCAGCGGCTGATGGCGCGCCGGACCGGTGAGCTGCATTGGAGTGTTAACGGTGATGCGGCGGGCGAATGAGGAGGGGCGCACCACCTGCCAGCCTTCGCCGCGCTTCTGCACTTCGATAACCGAGATGCCCATCGCGTTCTGCCCCTTGCGGGCTTTGTTGAGATCCCAGTTGGCGTCGCCATCCTTGAACAGCATCCCGTTATCAATGTACTCATGGTTCATCGCCAGCAGGCCATGATCGGAACTGTCTCCGCCCTGCGGCAGGCTAAACCACGCCATGCCGTCATGGTGCATGCCCGCCTGGGCTGCCTGCTCGTCGGTGGTGTTGCTGCCGTCGGTCTTGAACGCGGGCATCGCATCCTTCAGACCCACCGGCTCGCCCCAGCGATAGAACGGCCGTGCGATATAACCCTCTGGTACAATCACCGTATCTTCAGAAGAGACGGGGATGCTGGTGAACCCCAGCGAGACTGCCTTAGCCAGTGCGGAAGGGCGGCCAACGGCGGCAAAGGCCGACTCGGGTTTGACCAGCAGCGGGAAGGAGACCGCCGCGCCCGCGACCACGCCCATCTGCAACAGGCGGCGGCGGGAGAGAAAGACGTTTGCGACGTCTGAAAATACCGGGTTGGCGCTGCGGTTACTGATCTCTTCGCTATGTTCTTTTTTGAATAGGGATTTTAACGGTCTGCTCACGACGGCGTCCTTTGGTTAACCAGAGAGTAAAGTGACGCCGTCAGACTAAGTAATTATTGTTACAATTTTATAACAGTCATCGAGCCGCGCTGCGGTGCAGGATCAGCTCGGTGATCTCCGACGGGTGACCCAGCCGCAGCGGGAAGCCGTTCCAAAGGCCCGTGCCGTTGCTGACATAGAGGATCATATTCCCCACCTGATAGCGCCCGGAGACAAAGCCGTTGTTTGCCGGACTGACAAGCAGATCTAGCCCGCGGATCATCCCGCCGTGTGTATGGCCGGAGAGCTGTAGCTTCACGTTGTGCCTGGCGTTGTCGTGGGCCGAACCCGGACGGTGATCGAGCAGGATAATGCTGTCATCGGGACGAACGCCCTTTAGCGCCTGCTCAAGGTCCGGGCCCGTCTCCTCGACGCGCTGGGCTGCTTCGTCGTTGACGCCCGCCAGCACGATAGACTCATCGCCGCGCGTAATGCGCACGTGGCTGTTTTGCAGAAAAGGGATCTTCAGCTGGCGGTAAATCTTCATCCACCCGACATAGTCAAAGTAGTACTCATGGTTGCCGGTAATGGCATAGAGACCGCTTTTGGCCTGGAGCCGGGAGAGCGGCTCGACATCCTTAAAGCGGCGGTCCACCGTGCCGTCGGACATATCCCCGGTCAGCACCACCAGGTCAGGATTGAGCCGGTTAGCTTTCGCCACTACCTGCTCTACCCATGCCCTCGGCAGCAGGCGGCTGGCGTGGATATCCGTCAGCTGGACAATTTTAAAACCTTCAAAGGCGGGGGGCAGATCGGGAAAATTTACCTCGACGGTGCGCACCGCCGGGATCTCAATCGCCTGTTTCACGCCGATGCCCGACAGCACCAGCGCAACCACCATCAGCGCTACGCCGGATGAGGTTTGCGGCAGACGCTTACGCAGCAGCCACTTCAGTAGCAGGGCGACGACGTCGCGCACCAGCAGCAGCCCGGCAAACATCACGATAGAACCAAACAGCCAGCCCTGGGCGATCATCACCGGCTCAGGCCATTCGGGGGAGAACATACTGCCGAAGAACAGCTTGCCCAGCAGGTGAAATTCGCCCGCCACCAGCAGCACCAGCGCCAATCCTGCGCGTACCCACATCGGCAGCGACAGCGGCAGAATAAACCGCGCTATCACGTACAGAGCGGGTATCAGCGTCCAGATAAAAAACATATTTTACTCCCTTAACTCACCCGCTCCAGATTACGATCGTAAATCTTTAAGCAATGCCGCGTGAAAGCGCGCCGGATCTTCCATCTGCGGGGCGTGGCCCATGCCGTCAAACTCTATCAGCGTCGCGCCAGGGATCTGCTTCGCGGCCTCTTTGCCCAGCACGCTATAGTTACCCACGGCCTTTTTCACCTCCGGCGGCGCGGTATCGCTGCCTGGGGCGGTAGTATCCCCGGTGCCGATAAACAGCGTCGTCGGTACCCGCAGATCCTTAAACTCATAGACTACTGGCTGAGTAGCGATCATGTCGTAGAGCAGGGCAGAGTTCCACGCTACGCGCTCCTTACCCGGCCCGTTGCTTAGCCCGGCCAGCATATCGACCCACCTGTCATACTCCGGCTTCCAGTTGCCCATGTAGTAGGTCTTCTGCTCATAGGCTTTGATGCTCTGGGCGCTGGTTTTTAGCTCCCGCTGATACCATTCGTCAACGCTGCGGTAGGGCACGCCTTTGGCTTTCCAGTCCTCAAGGCCGATGGGGTTGACCATCACCAGCTTCTCGGTCTGCTGCGGGTACATCAGGGCGTAGCGGGTGGCCAGCATCCCGCCGGTAGAGTGGCCTATCACCGTAGCTTTCTTGATCCCCAGCGAGTCCAGCAGCTGATGGGTATTGCGCGCCAGCTGCTGGAAGCTGTACTGATAGCTGGCGGGCTTGGTAGAGGTGCAGAAGCCAATCTGATCCGGGGCGACGACCCGATACCCGGCATCGTGCAGGACGCGGATCGTCTCCTCCCAGGTGGCGGCGCAGAAGTTTTTACCGTGCAGGAGCACGACCGTATGACCGTTGGGTTTATCCGCCTGAAGATCCATGTAGCCCATGCTGAGCGGCTGTTTCTGCGACTGAAAATCAAACTTTTTGAGTTCCCAGGGGTAGCTAAAACCCTCCAGGTGTTCACCGTACTCTGCTGCCGCAGCCGCTCCGCTGAAGAGCAGGGCGGCCAGCACACAGCGTGAGATTTGCATAGGCATAACGCGTCTCCACGCTGGGTTATACAATATCGTCTACCACGCCACCGTCGACGCGCAGCGCCGCGCCGGAGGTCGCCGAGGCCTGGGTTGAGCAGACGTAAACCACCATATTGGCGACTTCATCCACCGTGGCGGCCCGCTGGATCACTGAGGTGGGACGGTTGGCTTTCACAAACTCGGTGGCGACCGTCTCCAGCGATTTGCCGGTTTTGTCTATTTCGCTCTGCATCATGGCGGCAAAGCCGTCGGAAAGCGTTGGGCCCGGCAGCACGCTGTTGACCGTCACGCCGCTGCCCGAAACGTATTTTGCCAGCCCGCGCGCCAGGGAGAGCTGCGCCGTTTTGGTCACGCCGTAGTGGATCATATCCGCCGGAATGTTAAGCGCCGATTCAGAAGAGATAAAGACCACCCGACCCCAGCCCTTCTTCACCATCCCCGGCAGCAGGGCACGCGCCAGGCGAACGCCGGACATGACGTTGGTCTGCCAGTACGTATCCCAGGTGGCGTCGTCGGTGGCGCTGAAATCGGACGGGCCATAGATGCCTGCATTATTAACCAGGATATCCACGGACGCGGCGGTTTTCAGTACTGATTCAACGCCTTCAGGCGTGCTGAGATCGGCGATAGTGGCGCGCACCTCTACACCCGGCACCGCCTGCTGCAGCTGCTGAATGCCCTGGTTCACGCTCTCCTGGCTGCGGCCGTTGAGGATCACTTCCGCACCGCTCTCCGCCAGCCCGCGCGCAATCGCAAATCCAATCCCGGCGGTAGACGCCGTCACCAGCGCAACTTTGCCCGTTAAATCAATCTTCATCGTTTGCTCCCGTAGATGTCGTTATTGAACGTTAAGCATAGACGCTACTTAGCAGAGGTCAGGAGTTTCAGTAGCGTCTTCACCTGTTCATCCATCGGCATTAAGTCTTTCTTTACAATCAGGTGCAGGGGCGTAGCGCGGCGCACGCCATGGCCGAGGGGCAGCGTTTTTAAGACGCCCGCCTCCAGCTGCTCGCGGATCCGCTCTTCCGGTAGCCAGCCATACCCCACCTGATACATCACTGCGTCAATCGCGGCATCGATGGTTGAGAAGGTCCAGGCTTCGCTGGTGGACTGCTGAGCACTGTCACTCCCGGCGATGCGGATCAGCGGCCAGGCAGAGAGCGTTTCGTCATCTAACGTACTCAATGCAAAGAGCGGATGATCGCGGTGGGCCACGGCGATGAAATCTACGTTCATCAGCCACTCCCCGCGTCCGGTCATATCCTGACGGCGCGGCAGGATCATCACGTCGGCTTCACTGTGCGCGGGTAGGGCAACGTTTTCCTGGGCTTCGGTGAGATGCACCTGCGTTTGGGGGTAGCGCTGCTGAAACTGACGCAAGATGGCAAACAGATGGCTGCGGGGAAAGATGCTGTCGACCACCAAATCAAGGCGAGTGCGCATACCGTTACGCAAGGTTGACGCACGCGTTTCGACATAGGCAAAGGCCTTCAGCAAGGGCTTAACCTGGGTTAACAGCAGCTCCCCGGCAGGCGTTAACACAGCGCGTCGCCCTTCCGGCACGAGCAGCGCGATGCCCAAACGCTCTTGCAACAGCGCCAGGTTGTAGCTCACCGATGACTGGCTGCGATGCGTCTCTTCGGCGGCTTTGGCAAAGCTGCCCAGCTCAATCACTTTTTCCAGCAGTGACCACTGCTCCAGGGTTGTCTTGTGCATAAATTATCTAAAAAGTTAATTAATTCCATCCAAAATCAGCGTTATTAATCCATAATTTGCAGCGGTACGCTATCTCTATCACATGAAGGAGGTAAAAAATGAACAGCTTTGATAAACACGATCTGAGTGGATTTGTCGGTAAACACCTGGTTTACACCTACGACAACGGCTGGAATTACGAGATTTATGTGAAAAACGAGTCGACGCTGGACTACCGTATTCATAGCGGGATTGTTGGCAATCGCTGGGTGAAAGATCAGCATGCCTGGATCGTGCGGGTGGGTGAGAGCACCTACAAAATTTCCTGGACCGAGCCGACCGGCACCGACGTTAGCTTGATTGTTAACCTCGGTGACCGGCTGTTCCACGGGACGATCTTCTTCCCGCGCTGGGTCATAAACAATCCGGAAAAAACCGTCTGTTTCCAGAACGATCATATTCCGCTTATGGAGTCATATCGCGAGGCGGGGCCTGCCTACCCAACGGAGGTGATCGATGAGTTCGCGACCATCACCTTTGTACGCGACTGCGGGGCAAATAACGACAGCGTCATCGACTGTGCAGCCAGCGAGCTGCCAGAGAACTTCCCGGAAAACCTGAAGTAGGCTCACCGGACGGAGGCAGCCCCGTAGAAATCATCGTCTAACCATTAAGCATGGCAGCACCTGCCTCATCAGGTGCTGCGTATGTTCTCTCAACGGGCTTTAATCTTGCTATAAACAGTGCTCAACGGAACGCCGGTCATAATGGCGATTTTTTTTGCGGGCATACCGTTGTCATAGCAATTTTGCAGAATCGTTTTCTGGATCTGCGGCGGCTGGGAATCGTACATGGCACGGTTATATTTGTTTTGACTGGATTCCAGCACATTTGCCAGCTGACCTACAGCATTTTTAAGCGAATCGGTGATATCTTCCATTCTCTGCCTCCAGATAAATAATTAGGGTTAGTGTATCGAAAGCCGTAGCTAACAACGCATGACTATGGTGGCAGATTGCCTAAGGCTGCGGACTATGCAAAAATCAGGTGGTTAAAAAATAAAGTATCTTTTTCACTTATCCAATTGATAAAAAAGGTTTTTATGCGAGAGGCGTTTCCTGATAGCCATGCATTTTTTTCAGAAGTGGGCGCATGGCTGGGTCTGATTGATAAGAATCTTAACGCCGTAACGCTGCTTATTGCGGAGCAGCAGGTAGCCCGCGACGAGTTAATAAAAACCCGGCTTGTTGAGCTCTTTTGTCAGGGTTACCAGTCTCGGGCGTGGCCGCTTATTACAGGTTACCTTGAGCAAATTGAACTGCTGATTAACCAGCTTTGGCAAAGCGAGTTAACAGTTGAATATCCTGAAGAAAAATTTAATGAGCGTCTTTTCTTTTTCTTTATGCTGCCCTATCTCCGCCAACTTGCGCATATCTTGCAGCCCTTAGAAATTCACCGTGAAGAGCGGATTTTACTGAGGGTGATTCTTGCACTTTTTGAGGCGTTAATTGAGGATCCTGATCATGCGCTGCACGTGCACTTAGCCAGGCAACTTAAGAAAATTATCCCGTTCTCTTTTGGCAAGGCGCTTAAAGATAATGCCGATCGAAATTCCATAGCGAAAGAGTTTACTTTCTGCCGGGTGGGCTGCTCTGAAAGTCTTGAAGAGATCGAACGAGAGATTAAAGAAAGTAATAGACGATTGAGGGGAGAACATCTTAGTTCTGAAGATGTGTACGACATTGCCGAGCAGTATAAAACTTTTCAGCTGGCGGGCCTTTTTGTTAGAAATATTTTTAAAAGTCTGCGCGGTACGCTACCCAAGAAAATCCTGCTTGATCGAGAAGTAGCGACAATTTGCCAGAGCGATATATTGATGTTACTCCAGCAAATTGTGGCAAATCCTCTTGATATGACTGAAGATGAAGCCAAAATGGCGGAACTGCAGTATGGATTACTCACGCTGGTGCTTCCGGATCGTACGCTCTACCTCGATGTAATTAACAGCTTTCCACAAGACGATGCGTTACGGCTGGGAAGAGCAGCAGACTTCTTCTTACGCTGCCGCTGGCTTGGCCACGCAAAGCGCCATGAAGCGCTACAGGCATGGATTACGCTATTTCACCAAGACCGAGGCATTGAGGAACATATTTCACAGTCTAAAACACGGATTAACGCGCTTCTAAAATATGTTTTTTCTCCCTCTGTTCATATTGGTGCAGCTAGCTGGCAATTTAACCTGCAACGCCTAAACAGCTATCTAAGAAAATATTTTGCCCTGAACGTTAGCGAAGAGAGCAAGGAGTACCTTCTGACGCTGCGGCAGATCCGCGACGAACATAAACAGCCATTGCTTTCTCGTATCATTGCCATTCTGCTAGTCGGGATATTTCATAATTTGCAGATAAAAAGATCTCCGCGTCACTACAATGGGTTACTGAAATTTATCGCCGTAAATACGCGCTATGCCATGACCTTTACGTTGGTTGAGACCGTGCTGGGTCTACAGGATGACCGATACTGTGACATTATTCAGGTAGAAGGTACGACTGGTTTCAATCCCAGCTTACGTATCGAGATAAGCCAACCTAACTTGGCTTTTACTATGGCGCTAAAAGAATTTAACCAGCTACTGAGCGGAGCAGGTCTTTATGCATTGCCTCTATTAGACAAGTTTGTTCAGGTAGAGGACTATTTTCAGCGTAGCTATTTAACCCAAGGTACGTTGCATCCTTCTGAATCATTAACTACCTTACGCAACTGCTACAAAGAGAGCGTGTTTGGCTTCGATCCGGTAACGCTTTACGATCTGGTTTTTAAAGCAGAAGCGTACCTGAAAATTTTCGCTATTGATTTAAGTCCATGTAGCTGGTTGAAAGACATCTTCTTTCGCCTTTCACTGCTTCAGAGGATTGATCCGCAGGCAACCAATATCAACGTTCTGCTTCGGGATATAAGAACGCCAGCGGTACGCATCCCCGAGATTGCCTCTATCAAATTGACCTTGCCTGCTTTCCCGCCGCCAGCACAGCAAGCGGCGGGAAAGGACTAAGATTACCCTGGTAGCTTACTCTTTGGCCGTCCTGGACCCAGCAGGATGGCCAGCTTGCTGCCCCCTTTGGTGGTCTCCATCCAGATTTTACACACGCTGGTGAGCGGGACCGAGAGAAGCATGCCCACCGGTCCCAGCAGCCATCCCCACACCAGCAGCGAGAGGAACACCACCAGCGTAGACATCCCCAGCCGGTGGCCCATCATGCGCGGTTCAAGGATGTTGCCCAGCAGCATATGCACCACCAGGAAGAGCGCGCCGACCATGAAAAATTCATAGTAGCCGTTGAACAGCAGCGCCTGGATCATCGGCGGAATGGCCGACAGCACGGAACCGATATTGGGCACGTAGTTCAGCAGGAATGCCAGCACGCCCCACATCAGGGCAAACTGAACATCCAGCAGCATCAACCCCAGCCAGATAATTACCCCGGTCCACAGGCTAATGAGTGTCTTGAGCGCCAGATAGTGCGAAACGCCTTTCAACGCCCGGTGCAGGCCCGCAATGTGGATCTGCGGATTATTCAGCGCGAAGCGCAGCTTGTAGGGCACGTGGCGAACTTCAAACAGCATGAACACCACCGTCATCACCAGCAGAACGACGCTGGCCATGGCGTTAGAGAGCTGCGCCATCAGCGTGGTGGCGAAGGTCATCATCTTATCGGAGTCCATGCGCTGCAGCATACGCTCCGGCGAGATGTGCAGATTCAAAAAAGGCAGCGCCTGCTGGAGGGCGACAATTTTGCGCGTTAACTCCCGGTTATATTTCGGTAGCAGATTAATAAAGTCGGTTGTCGAAGCAGCGAGCACGCCAAACAGGGCGGTAAGCACCACCAGCATCACCACCACCACGATAGTTATTGCGAGGGGGCGTTTAATTCCACGACGTAAAAACCAGGTGACCAGAGGATTAAGAACGATAGCAAAGAAGAGCGCCAGCAGAAGCTGGACGATAATATCGGCCGCCGCATGGATACCCGCAAGGATAATCACCAGCGCGGCCAGTTTGACAAGAATGTGCAGTCCTGCTTTATCACCAGATTTTTCAGGCAATATGTTGAGCATGTTGAATTCCTTTTATCGCTGTGCACGTTAAGTGTAGTGCCTTGTTGGGGCTTCGTTTAAGACGGATAATCTTATTGTGAAGGCTGATTTTCACGCCTCGCCGTGGTAATAGTGAAACACTCCTGTAAAGAACCGCTGTAAAACTGGTGAGCTTGATGCCTGAACCCGTCGCCGACCCGGCGCTAAGCGGAGTGCGCCTTAACCTGCGCATTATCTCCGTCGTTATATTTAACTTCGCAAGTTACTTCATTATTGGTCTGCCGCTGGCCGTACTGCCGGGCTATGTCCACGACGTTATGGGGTTTAGCGCCTTCTGGGCAGGGCTGGTGATCAGCCTGCAATATTTCGCCACGCTGTTGAGCCGCCCGCACGCCGGGCGCTATGCCGATAGTCTGGGGCCAAAAAAGATCGTGCTCTTTGGCCTGTGCGGCTGCTTTCTGAGCGGCGTCGGCTACCTGCTGGCGAGTATAGGCAGCGGCTGGCCCATCGTCAGCCTGGCACTGCTCTGCGTCGGCAGGGTGATCCTCGGCGTAGGTCAGAGCTTTGCCGGTACCGGCTCGACGCTTTGGGGCGTAGGCACGGTGGGGTCGCTGCACATCGGCAAGGTCATCTCCTGGAACGGTATCGCCTCCTATGGCGCGATGGCGCTCGGCGCACCGCTGGGCGTGCTCTGCTTTCACTACGTTGGCCTGACCGGACTGTCCCTCACTATCATGGCCGTGGCGCTGGTGGCGTTCCTCTTTGCCCTGACTCGTCCGGCGGTGAAGGTGAGCAAAGGCAAGCCGCTGCCGTTTCGCGACGTACTGGGGCGGATCTGGCTCTACGGCATGGCGCTGGCGCTGGGCTCTGCCGGATTTGGCGTTATCGCTACCTTTATTACCCTTTTCTACGATGCGAAAGGCTGGGATGGTGCGGCCTTTGCCCTGACGCTCTTTAGCTGTGCATTTATCGGCGCACGCCTCTTTTTCCCCAATAGCATCAGCCGGTTAGGCGGCCTCAACGTGGCGCTGATCTGCTTTGCGGTTGAGACGCTGGGATTAATGCTCACCGGCCTTGCCTCTGCGCCCTGGATGGCGAAAGTCGGCGTGCTGCTGGCGGGGGCGGGGTTCTCGCTGGTCTTCCCGGCGCTGGGCGTCGTGGCGGTTAAAGCGGTGCCGCAGCAGAATCAGGGCGCGGCGCTGGCGACCTATACGGTGTTTATGGACCTGGCCCTGGGCATCACCGGGCCGGCGGCCGGGCTGCTGATGGCGTGGACCGGCGTCTCGTCAATCTATATTGCGGCGGCTGGGCTGGTAGCGGTAGCGTTGCTGCTGGCGTGGCAGTTAAAAAAACGGCCTCCAATGGAGACCGTTTCCGAGTCGTAGGCCCGGCAAGCAGCGCGCCGCCGGGCGTTACATACAATTAGTTAATCAACAATTAGTTAATCACGATAGTGTTGATAATATTCTCTGCTGCGCTCTGCGCCTGCTGCTGGTTTTCTGCCGGCAGCGTGACCTGGATGGTCAGCAGCTTGCCATCAACCTTACCCAGCACCACGGAGGACCAGGCGGTCTGGCCTTTTGCGGAGATGATGCTGTCCAGCTGCTGCAGCGTGTGACCTTTCACCTCAATGGATTTATTGGTCACCACCTGCAGCTGCGGATCGCGGCTGCGCTGCTGCTCTTCCAGACGTTTCGTCAGCACCGGCAGCTCTTCATTGGTGGTATCACCAACGATCACAATCACCGCTTTCTGGCCGGTGGCGTCGGAGTAGACGTGCATATTATTCGCCTGGGTACCCAGCTTTCCGCTCTGATCGCTCATGTCGGCAGGCAGGGAGAAGGTCACCTTGCCATCCAGCAGGCTCACCGGCTGACCGGTCGCGTTGCTCTCCGACGCGGCACCCTGTGCAGGCGTTTTCGCATCGTTGTTATCACAGGCCGCCAGCCCTAACACCAGCAGGCCAATCCCGACATACTTAACCAGATTGCGCATTGACTTCTTCCTTTCGATAAACGGCCAAAACGGCTCATAGGCCCATCTTATCACAAGTTAGAAGGCGTACCTTTAACTGGCCTGCAACGCAGAAATTTCAGATTTATCCGCCAGCCTTTTCAGGCACATATTCAGCAATACGCCATACATCGGCAGGAAGAACAGAATGCTGATAAGCACCTTAAAGCTGTAGTCCACCAGCGCGATTTCGGTCCAGTGCTGGGCCATAAACGCGTCCGGGCTACGCCAGAAGGCGATAAAGAAGAAGGCAACGGTATCACTGGCGTTACCGAACACGGTGGAGACGGTCGGGGCGAGCCACCAGCGGCGATTCTGACGCAGGCGGTTAAAGACGCGCACGTCGAGGATCTGCCCCAGGGTGTACGCCATAAAGCTGGCGGCGGCGATGCGGGCGACGAACAGGTTAAAGTGTGTCAGCGCGCCAAAGCCCTGCCAGCTGCCCATATAAAACAGCGACGAGACGATATAGGAGATAATCAGCGCCGGGATCATGACGGCAAAGATGATCCGCCGGGCGAGCGGTGCGCCAAAGATACGCACGGTCAGGTCGGTGGCGAGGAAGATAAAGGGAAAGCTAAACGCGCCCCAGGTGGTATGGAAACCAAACACCGAGATCGGCAGCTGTACCAGGTAGTTGCTGGAGGTGATCACCAGCAGATGAAAAAGCGATAGCCAGAACAGCGCTTTCATGCGCTGAGATTGTGAGAACTGCGTCATATTGTGACCTTTTTAGTAGTTGGGGTTAGGGAACCCAATTTGAACCGCCGCATCATACTGCTTTAGCACCACTTTGCAATGGTTAAAATGCACGCAATCGTTAACATGGGTTGCATTGCAACGATCGCGGCGTAAACTACAGCGGTTTTTGACGGAATGAGCTAAAAATGACCGATCTCTTTACTACGCCAGACCATACCCTTGACGCTCAGGGGCTGCGCTGCCCGGAACCCGTGATGATGGTACGTAAAACCGTACGCACCATGCAGGCCGGGGAAACCTTGCTGATTATCGCCGACGATCCCGCTACCACGCGCGATATTCCCGGATTTTGCCGCTTTATGGAGCACGAGCTGGTCGCCCAGCAGGTGGAGGCGCTGCCGTACCGTTATCTGCTGCGTAAAGGGCAATAACACCGTTTATTAACATCATTTGGACTACCGTTGTCACATAATTGAACCATCGTTTCACAATCTTATTACTTTTGTGAACCGCTTCACCTCTGCTTCTCCAGGCGTAGTGTAGTTTTTAAGCGTAAAAATAAAACGCTGTTTGCCGCTTACCTCACTACCCTGGAGTTGACTCAATGAAAACGACCTTGAAGCCGTTGTTAGCCGCTCTGTGCCTGACTGCTTTTGCCTCCTCTGTTGCTGCTCAAACCATCAAAGCTGCCGATGTTCATCCGCAGGGTTATCCCAACGTGGTGGCCGTAGAGCAGATGGGCGAAAAGTTGAAACAGCAAACCGACGGTAAGCTGGAGATCAAAGTCTTCCCTGGCGGCGTACTTGGGGATGAAAAGCAGATGATCGAGCAGGCGCAGATGGGCGCTATCGACATCATCCGCGTCTCCATGGCACCGGTGGCGGCGATCCTGCCGGACATCGAAGTCTTTACGCTGCCCTACGTCTTCCGCGATGAAGACCACATGCACAAAATTATCGACGGTGATATCGGCAAGCAGATCGGCGAGAAGCTCACCGCCAACCCGAAATCCAGGCTGGTATTTCTCGGCTGGATGGACTCCGGCACCCGCAACCTGATCACCAAGGATCCGATTGTCAAACCAGAAGACCTGAAGGGCAAAAAGATCCGCGTGCAGGGTAGCCCGGTGGCGCTGGCCACGCTGAAAGATATGGGAGCTAACTCGGTGGCGATGGGCGTGAGCGAGGTCTACAGCGGCATGCAAACCGGTGTGATTGACGGAGCAGAGAACAACCCGCCGACCTTTGTGGCCCACAACTATATGCCGGTGGCAAAAAACTACACCCTCAGCGGCCACTTCATTACCCCAGAGATGCTGCTCTACTCCAAAGTGAAGTGGGACAAGCTCAGCGCTGACGATCAGAAAAAAATCCTCACCCTGGCCCGCGAAGCGCAGTTTGAACAGCGCAAGCTGTGGAATGCCTATAACCAGCAGGCGCTCGACAAGATGAAGGCGGGCGGCGTCCAGTTCCACGACATCGACAAATCGGTCTTTATCAAAGCGACAGAGCCGGTGCGCGCCCAGTATGGCGATAAGCATCAGGATCTGATGAAAGCCATCGCCGACGTTAAGTAAATCAGACCCGTTTTGTGGAGGACGTATGTCCGAACGCTACCTGAAGTGGATGGACCGTCTGTACCTGCTTGCGATGGTCGTAGCGGGCGCGGCGCTGCTGGTGATGACTATTGTGATCCCCATTGGCATCTTCTCGCGCTACGTGCTTAACCGCGGTGAGTCCTGGCCGGAGCCAATCGCCATTATCTGCATGGTGACCTTTACCTTTATCGGCGCGGCGGTCAGCTACCGCGCCGGGTCACACATTGCGGTGAACATGCTTACCGACCGGCTGCCCGCAGCGCTGCAGACCCTGTGCGCTCGGGTGGTGGATCTGCTGATGCTGGGGATCTCCCTGATCATTTTCTGGTACAGCTTCTGGCTGTGCGTGGAGCTGTGGGAGCAGCCCGTCGCCGAGTTCCCGATCCTGACCTCCGGGGAGAGCTATCTCCCGCTGCCGCTGGGGTCGGCGATCCTGATCCTGTTTGTACTTGAGCGCCTGCTGTTTGGATCGCAGGAAAATCGTCCGGTCGTGCTGCTCGGTAACCATACTTAAGGGGTGAAAGATGGATGCGTTTGTTTTGTTGTTCACCCTCGCCATCTTGCTGGCGCTGGGTATGCCGGTGGCCTTCGCCGTTGGGCTAAGTGCGGTCGCTGGTGCGCTGTGGATCGATCTGCCTCTTGAGGCGCTGATGATCCAGATCACTAGCGGGGTGAACAAGTTTACCCTGCTGGCGATCCCGTTCTTTATCCTGGCGGGCGCGATCATGGCGGAAGGGGGCATTGCCCGGCGTCTGGTTAACTTTGCCTACGTCTTTGTCGGCTTTATTCGCGGCGGCCTGTCGCTGGTGAATATCGTCGCCTCGACCTTTTTCGGTGCGATTTCCGGCTCGTCGGTAGCGGACACGGCCTCTATAGGCAGCGTGATGATCCCGGAGATGGAGAAGAAAGGCTACCCGCGTGAGTACGCGGCGGCGGTGACCGCCAGCGGCTCGGTGCAGGCCATTCTCATTCCACCCAGCCATAACTCGGTGATCTACTCTCTGGCGGCGGGGGGCACGGTCTCTATCGCTACCCTGTTCATCGCTGGGGTGTTACCGGGACTGCTGCTCGGGCTGTGCCTGATGATCCTCTGCCTTGGCTTTGCCCATAAGCGCGGCTACCCGAAAGGGGAGCGGATCCCGTTTAAGCAGGCGCTGAAGATCCTGTTCGATGCCCTGTGGGGGCTGATGACGGTAGTGATCATTCTCGGCGGCATCCTGTCGGGGATCTTTACTGCCACCGAGTCGGCGGCGGTGGCCTGCCTGTGGGCCTTCTTCGTGACCATGTTTATCTACCGCGACTACAAGTGGAGCGAGCTGCCGAAGCTGATGTGCCGTACGGTAAAGACCGTCACCATCGTGATGATCCTGATCGGTTTTGCGGCAGCGTTCGGCGCGGTCATGACCTATATGCAGCTGCCGGTGCGCATCACCGAGTTCTTCACCTCGCTGTCGGATAACAAGTACGTCATTCTGATGTATCTCAATATCATGTTGCTGCTGGTGGGCACGTTGATGGATATGGCCCCGCTGATCCTGATCCTGACCCCGGTGCTGCTGCCGGTGACCAACTCTTTGGGGATCGATCCGGTGCACTTCGGCATGATCATGATGGTTAATCTCGGGATCGGGCTGATCACACCGCCGGTTGGCTCGGTGCTGTTTGTTGCCAGCGCGGTGAGCAAGCAGAAGATCGAAACGGTAGTAAAGGCAATGATGCCCTTCTACGCCATGCTGCTGGTGGTGCTGGCAATGGTGACCTATATCCCGGCGATTTCGCTGTGGCTGCCGGGAGTATTAGGGATGCAGTAAGCGTGAAGCCCGGCGGCGCTCTGCTTGCCGGGCCTACAAAACCGTAGGCCGGGTCAGGCGAAGCCGCCACCCGGCGTTTCACCGCCCGCGTAACAAACGTAACGCGTTCGCCGTTACCAGCACCGTTGCGCCGGTGTCGGCGAGCACCGCCAGCCAGAGTCCGGTGATCCCCAGCAGCGTAGTCACTAAAAATATGCCCTTCAACCCCAGCGCAATGGCAATGTTCTGCCGAATGTCAGCGTGCGTTGCTCGCGCCAGGGTAATCATCTCTGCCAGTCCGGTCAGCCTGCTGTGGGTCAGCGCCGCGTCGGCGGTCTCCAGCGCCACGTCGGTGCCGCTGCCCATCGCGATACCGATAGTGGCCGCCTTCATTGCCGGGGCGTCGTTAATGCCGTCTCCAACCATCGCCAGCGGCGCACGATCGTTTAGCGCGGTGACCGCCGCGACTTTATCTTCCGGCAGCAGCCCGGCTTTGAACTCAAGCCCCAGTTCGCCAGCAACCGCCGCCGCCGCGCGTGGGTTATCGCCCGTCAGGATCGTCCCCTGCACGCCCAGCCGATGTAGGTCAGCAACCGCCTGCCTTGCATCATCACGCAGGGTGTCCCGCAGCGCCAGCACGCCTTTTAGCTCGCCATCTTCAGCAACAATAACCACCGTCTGCCCGGCCGCTTCCAGGGCGTGAATGCGCTCGCTCAATTCGACAGCCGCAAACTTACCTGCCGCGCAGATCAGCACTTTTTTGCCCTCGACGTCGGCCTCTATACCCGATCCCACCAGCGCGCGCTGCGCCGTGGCGCGTGGGATCGCCAGCCCGCGAGCCTCGGCTTCACGCACAATGGCCTGTGCCAGCGGGTGGGTCGAACCCTGTTCAACCGCAGCGGCCAGCGTAAGCAGCGTCTCCTCGCTGGTGTGATGAGGATACATTCCCGTGATCTGCGGTTTACCCAGCGTCAGGGTGCCGGTTTTATCGAAGGCGATATGCCGCACGCGCCCGAGCTGCTCCAGCGCTGCGCCGCCCTTAATCAGCGCACCCCGGCGTGCCGCTGCCGCCAGCCCGGAGGTGATCGCCGCTGGCGTGGAGATCACCAGCGCACACGGACAGCCGATGAGCAGCAGGGTCAGCCCTTTGTAGATCCAGCCTTCCCACGGGGCGCTGAAGAGCAGCGGAGGCACAACCGCAACCAGCAGGGCGATGAGCATAACAATAGGGGTATAGATGCGGCTGAAGCGATCGATAAAGCGCTCAACAGGGGCGCGGCGCTCCTCGGCCTCCTCGATCAGCCTGAGGATACGGTCAATCGCGCTGTCGCCCGGCTCTGATAGCACGTTAAGCTGGACCAGACGATCCACGCTGGTGGCCCCGGCAGGCACCTTTTCCCCGGCGGCGCGCGCCACGGGAATGGACTCGCCAGTCAGGGCGCTCTCATCAAAACTGGCGTCAGCACTAAGCAGCGCCCCATCGGCAGGCAGGCGGCCGCCAGCGGCGACCTCAATCACATCGCCTGGCCGCAGCGAATCTATCGCCACCGTTTTACGTTCGCCGTTAACGACTAAAGTCGCGGTCTCGGGCTTAAGCGCCACCAGAGCGCTGACGCCCTTCCGCGCCCGGCTGGCAGCCCAGCCCTCAAGACGCTCACCGACTAAAAATAGCAGCAGCACCATCGCCGCCTCTGCCGTTGCGCCGATAAACAGCGCCCCGATGGCCGCCACGCTCATCAGCGTCTCAATGGCAAACCAGCTGCCGCTTCTCATCAGGCGCAGCGCCTGGCGGGCGATAGGGTAGAGGCCGACGAGGGTGGTGGCGATAAAGGCCAGATTACCGAGCGGGTGGTTGACCTGCTCCAGCGCCCAGCTCAGCGTCATCATGACGATCAGCGTGATAAGCGCCAGGTTTTCCTGCAGGAAAGACCTCTTCTCGACCGGGGCTGATTCGCTGCGCAGAGAGTAACCGGCGTTTCTGACCGCGGCCTCTACCTGAGCGCTAACGTTGCCCGAGGCGTTAACCAGCAGCTTCTCGGTGGCGAACAGCACCTGAACCTGTTCAACGCCGGCAACCTGCCTGACCGCGTTTTCCACTTTGCGCGCGCAGGCGGCGCAGTCCATGCCGTTAACCACCCAGCTGTAACGATCGCCACTCGCCGGCAGGGGGGCGGTACGCTGCGTTTCGCACGCTTCCGCACAGCAGCACTCCTCCTGGACCGGCGCAGGGGCGGGCTTAAACGCCGTAAACTGTGGCGCTTTTTTGGACTTTTCAGGAACAGACATAACGTCCTCCGGTCAATGATAATTTTCTCATTAACCAGAGGATACACTCTGGAGTCGACTCCAGAGTCAAGCGTTAAATGTAGAGGGAGCGAACAATCAGGAAGTGACCGGCAAAATAGCAGGCGCTAACAATGGCGCTGTCTGCTTTGAAGCGGCGGCGGTAGTGGCTGCCCAGCCAGACGATATTGCTCAACAGCAGCAGGACGGCACCAACAAACGCCGACAGCGCCGGGCTAGTCGGACGGAAGAACCACAGCTCGCCAGCCAGCCAGACCATCACCAGCGTCATCGCGATAAAGGTGCAGATAGGCCAGCGTAGCTCCTCAAGTCGCGTCCAGATCGTGGCGATCAGCAGCACTCCAATCACCAGCAACGCCAGCGGCAGTGGCCAGAAGAAGCTGAGCGTCATCTGGCTGGCGAAGTAGATGGTGTAAAGCAGATGCGCGAGGAAGAACGCCCCGATAGCGTAGAGCAGCTGCTGGCGCGGCAGCAGGGTTAGCGCATCGCCCACCAGGGTCGCACAGAGACCGGCCAGCACCAGATAGCTGACGGCGTTGAACATCGGTGCCTGCCAGGCCAGCAACAGCAGCAGCAGCAGCGTGACGGGTTTAAAGACCCAGCGTTGCCAGGCGGGCCCGCGATAGGACGCGTCCACGTAGAGCCAGGCGGAAAAACATACGGCGATAAACGACCAAAGCATCTTAATTCCTTGAATTCGTTACTGTCTCATGGGCGTTATGCCCACACCCTTGCTATTCAGTGTAGTGGCCGTGACGGACAGATGACAACGCGGGTCCGTCCGATTACTTCTTCTGCTTAAGCCTTTTCTGCCACACCAGCAGCTCAAAGACGCCAAACAGAAAGATGCGCCACTGCTCGGCGGCGGTCATCTGCGGGCCATCTTTTGGCAGGGCGGTCTTCATCATTACCATCTGTAAGGCATGCATAAAGGCGGTGAAAACCAGCGCCACGTTAACAAAGATGTTCAGCGGACGCGGGAAGGGGTGAACCAGGTTAAGGATCAGAAATGCCCAGACGCACAGCATCATCAGGCGGCCTAAATTAATCAGCATGTTACGCTCCCTGTACGTAGCGATGATAAAGGTACGTGCCGGTGATAGAGGCGGTAAGCCACCTGTCCGGCTATCTTTTCACGGTGCAGATCCCAATGTGTCGGCACGGGCGGCAGCCCGCTTTCCACTTCGCTCTCTACATAGATTAGCGCGTCATCCGCCAGCCAGCCGTTATTTTCCAACAGCCGCAGCGTCTCGTCGAGCAGGCCCTTACGAAACGGCGGATCGACAAAGACGATATCATGCGGGGTTCCGCTCTGATTGAGGAACGTAAGCGTATTGTCGTTAACAACTTTGCCCTGGGTGGCGCTCAGCGTCGCCAGGTTCTGTTGCAGCTGGCGGGCAACGCCGCGCTCCATCTCTATCAGCGTCGCAGAGGCCGCGTAGCGCGACAGCGCCTCCAGGCCCAGCGCACCGCTGCCGGCGAAGCAGTCGAGGCAGCGGGCGTCTACCATTGAGGGAGCCAGCCAGTTAAACAGGGTCTCTCTGACGCGATCCGTCGTTGGACGCAGGCCGGGGCTGTCCGGAACCGGTAGTTTGCGGCCGCGCCACTGACCACCAATGATGCGTATCTGGCCGCTGGCGGCTCGGTTGGGTTTTTTCATAATGCTGGCTCTGGTCACAATTTTTAGGCCGCTATTTTAGCGGCGGGCGACGCTGGACGAAACCTTAATCCGCAGGCGGTGCTGTAGAATCAGGAAAGTGTTAGACTAACGAATTACTTACACAATTTTCAGTCCCTGTTTGCGACTAGGTTTAGGACAATACGGGCTGTGCCATGAATTAACCGCGAGGAGTGTAGTCGCAAATGGCAAAAGAGAAAAAACGGGGTTTCCTCTCCTGGCTGGGCTTAGGCCCAAAAGAGGAGCCGCAGCAGGCAGAGCCTGAGCAGCAGATTGAACCGCAGCCGGAAGAGCCGATCCAGCAGCAGGCGGTTGTTGAACAAGAAATTGAAAAAGAAGTAGAGGCCGAAGCAAAAGCGGAGCCTGCCCCACATAGCGAAGCCGAATCGGAAGCTTTTGCCGCCGACGTCGTCGAGGTGACGGAGCAGGTAGTTGCCCGGGAAGAGGTTGCAGAAACGGCGCCGGAAGCGGTTATAGAAGAGCCAGCCGCGCCGCAGGAAGCGCCTCTGCACGCTCAGCCGCCGGTGTACCTTGCCGAGGAAGCGCTGCCGCAGGCGGAAGAGGTTGCCCCCATTGAGCCGGAAGCAGAAGAGTGGTTAACCGAAGACGATCAGCGTGAACTCACCGACGAGGAGCTGGAAGCCGCTGCGCTCTCTGCGCCTGCCGAGGAGGAGATCGTTCTGGAGGAGGAGCCCGTTGAGGTCGCACCTCTGGAGCAGGAGAAGCCCACCAAAGAGGGGTTCTTTGCGCGTCTGAAACGCAGCCTACTGAAAACGAAAGAGAATCTCGGTTCCGGATTTATCAGCCTTTTCCGCGGCAAAAAAATCGATGATGATCTGTTCGAGGAGCTGGAAGAGCAACTGCTGGTGGCGGACGTTGGCGTTGAGACGACGCGTAAAATTATCGCCACGCTGACAGAGAGCGCCAGCCGCAAACAGCTGCAGGATGCCGAGGCGCTCTACGGCCTGCTGAAGGCGGAGATGGGCGATATTCTCGCAAAAGTTGATGCGCCGCTTAATATTGAAGGCAAAACGCCATTTGTTATTCTGATGGTGGGCGTCAACGGCGTCGGGAAAACCACGACCATCGGTAAGCTGGCCCGTCAGTTTGAACAGCAGGGTAAATCGGTGATGCTGGCTGCAGGGGATACTTTCCGCGCGGCAGCGGTTGAGCAGCTCCAGGTGTGGGGCCAGCGCAACAATATTCCGGTGATTGCCCAGCACACCGGTGCGGACTCCGCTTCGGTCATCTTCGATGCGATTCAGGCAGCGAAATCACGCGGCGTTGACGTGCTGATCGCCGATACCGCCGGTCGCTTGCAGAATAAAGCGCACCTGATGGAAGAGCTGAAAAAGATTGTCCGCGTCATGAAAAAGCTGGACGTTGATGCGCCGCACGAAGTGATGCTGACCATTGATGCCAGCACCGGGCAGAATGCAGTAAGCCAGACCCGCCTGTTTAACGAAGCGGTAGGCCTGACGGGGATCACTCTGACCAAGCTGGATGGTACAGCGAAGGGCGGGGTAATCTTCTCCGTCGCCGACCAGTTCGGGATCCCTATTCGGTATATCGGGACTGGCGAGCGTATAGAGGACTTGCGTCCGTTTAATGCGGGCGATTTTATAGAGGCACTTTTTGCCCGAGAGGATTAACAATGATTCGCTTTGAACACGTCAGCAAGGCCTATCTCGGTGGGAGACAAGCGCTGCAGGGGGTGACCTTTCACCTGCAGCAGGGCGAGATGGCATTTCTGACCGGCCACTCTGGCGCAGGGAAAAGTACGCTGCTCAAGCTGATCTGTGGTATTGAGCGGCCAAGCGCCGGGAAAATCTTCTTTGGGGGGCATGATATCAGCCGCCTGAAGAACCGCGAAGTGCCGTTTCTGCGTCGGCAGATCGGCATGATTTTCCAGGATCACCATCTGTTGATGGACCGCACGGTTTACGACAACGTGGCTATCCCGCTAATTATTGCCGGGGCCAGCGGGGATGACATTCGCCGCCGCGTCTCTGCGGCTCTGGATAAGGTCGGGCTGCTGGACAAAGCGAAAAATTTTCCGATCCAACTCTCTGGCGGTGAGCAGCAGCGCGTGGGTATCGCCCGCGCCGTGGTCAACAAGCCTGCGGTGTTGCTGGCGGATGAACCGACCGGTAACCTTGATGAGGCGCTTTCGGAAGGCATTCTGCGCCTGTTCGAAGAGTTTAACCGCGTCGGGGTCACCGTACTGATGGCGACGCACGACATCGGACTGATTTCCCGTCGTTCATATCGGACGCTGAGCCTGAGCGACGGCCATTTGCATGGAGGCCTGGCGGGTGAATAAACGCGACGCAGTAAATCAAATTCGTCAGTTTGGCGGCAAGTTCGATCGCTTCCGCAAGCCTGGCACGGGCGGCAGCCGTCCTCCGTCCGGACGCAGCAAGACACCGCCTAAGCCCGGTTCGCGGAAGAGTAACGTCTTCAATGAGCAGATGCGCTATGCGTTTAGCGGCGCGCTGCAGGATCTCAAGAGCAAGCCGCTGGCAACCTTCCTGACGGTAATGGTGATTGCCATCTCCCTGACGCTGCCCAGCGTCTGCTACATGGTCTATAAGAACGTCAACCAGGCGGCGACCCAGTACTATCCGTCGCCGCAGATCACCGTCTACTTCGATAAGGCGCTGGATGATAACGCCGCCCAGCAGGTAGTAGGCCAGCTGCAGTCGGAGCAGGGGGTGGAGAAGGTCAACTATCTCTCCCGCGAGGACGCCCTCGGCGAGTTCCGTAACTGGTCCGGGTTTGGCGGCGCGCTGGATATGCTCGAAGAGAATCCGCTTCCTGCCGTGGCGGTTGTGGTGCCCAAGCTCGATTTCCAGAGCACCGAGTCGTTGAACACCCTGCGGGATCGTATTACGCGCATCAACGGTATCGATGAAGTGCGTATGGACGACAGCTGGTTTGCCCGCCTGACGGCGCTAACCGGGCTGGTGGGCCGGGTATCGGCGATGATCGGTGTTCTGATGGTGGCCGCCGTCTTCCTGGTGATCGGTAACAGCGTGCGTCTGAGCATCTTCTCCCGCCGCGATACCATCAACGTCCAGAAGCTGATTGGCGCAACCGACGGTTTTATCCTGCGTCCGTTCCTGTATGGCGGGGCGCTGCTGGGCTTTAGCGGAGCGCTGATGTCGCTGATCCTGTCCGAGGTGCTGGTCATGCGGCTCTCTTCTGCCGTAGCCGACGTGGCGAAGGTATTTGGTACCCAGTTCAACCTCGACGGTCTGTCGTTTGACGAATGTCTGCTGCTGCTGCTGGTGTGCTCAATGATCGGCTGGCTGGCCGCCTGGCTGGCGACGGTACAACATTTACGTCACTTTACGCCTGACTAAGCGATTTTTTGATATACTCTTTCCCTGCACTTGATGTCTTGCAGGGAAAGAGTCCCTGTTAACTCTTCTCCCCTGCATCTGTTTTTATCAACGCTGTGTCACAATTTGTGCGTAATCTATTCACACGACGGCATTGAACTTGTGGATAAAATCACTGTCTGATAAAAATGTGGATGATATTCTCGTTGCTCACAATCGCTGGCATGTTTGTGCCTGTTCCTGAAAAGATGAAAGGAACGAACCGCCGCCAGTAAGAAGTCTATTGAGAGGATTTGAATGACCAAAGAAATGCAAACTTTAGCTTTAGCCCCTGTTGGTAACCTGGAGTCGTATATCCGGGCTGCTAACGCTTGGCCGATGTTAACGGCTGATGAAGAGCGGGCGCTGGCTGAAAAGCTGCATTACCAGGGCGATCTGGAAGCAGCTAAAACGCTGATCCTGTCTCACCTGCGCTTTGTTGTTCATATTGCTCGTAACTACTCGGGCTATGGCCTGCCGCAGGCAGACCTGATCCAGGAAGGCAACATCGGTCTGATGAAGGCCGTGCGCCGCTTTAACCCGGAAGTGGGTGTGCGTCTGGTCTCGTTCGCGGTGCACTGGATCAAAGCCGAAATTCATGAATACGTGCTGCGTAACTGGCGTATCGTGAAGGTCGCCACCACTAAAGCGCAGCGTAAGCTGTTCTTTAACCTGCGTAAATCCAAACAGCGTCTGGGCTGGTTTAACCAGGACGAAGTCGAAATGGTCGCACGCGAGCTGGGCGTCTCCAGTAAAGACGTGCGTGAGATGGAGTCCCGTATGGCCGCGCAGGACATGACCTTTGATATGTCCTCTGACGACGAGTCCGACAGCCAGCCGATGGCCCCGGTGCTCTACCTGCAGGATAAATCATCTAACTTTGCCGATGGCATTGAAGATGATAACTGGGAAGAGCAGGCGGCAAACCGCCTGACCGACGCGATGCAGGGTCTTGACGAGCGTAGCCAGGCGATTATTCGCGCACGCTGGCTGGACGAAGATAACAAGTCCACGCTGCAGGAGCTGGCCGACCAGTACGGCGTCTCGGCTGAGCGTGTACGCCAGCTGGAAAAGAACGCGATGAAAAAGCTGCGCGCGGCTATCGAAGCCTAACTTAAGCGCAGTCACCTGCTAAACCCCTGGATGAAAGTCCGGGGGTTTTGTTTTTTTAGCGCCCGCTCTGGCGAATTTTTAGCCCCTGGCAAACACTTACAGATGCGCTATGCATGGGTATTTCTCAGGGGGACAGGGTGAAAAATAACGAACTAAACGAACGGCGTCTACAGGCGACGCCACGCGGTATCGGCGTCATGTGTAACTTCTTCGCCGAAAGAGCAGAGAACGCCACGCTGTGGGACGTAGAGGGCAACGAGGTGATCGACTTCGCCGCCGGGATCGCGGTACTGAATACCGGCCATCGCCACCCGAAAGTCGTGGCGGCAGTAGAGAAACAGCTGCACGCCTTTACCCATACGGCCTATCAGGTGGTGCCCTATGAGAGCTACGTGACGCTGGCGGAGAAGATCAACGCCCGCGTGCCGGTCGAGGGGCCGGCAAAAACCGCCTTCTTCTCAACCGGCGCGGAAGCGGTTGAGAACGCGATTAAAATCGCCCGCGCCTATACCAAACGCCCCGGCGTAATCGCTTTCGGCGGCGGCTTCCATGGCCGGACCTCAATGACGATGGCCCTGACCGGTAAAGTCGCTCCCTACAAAATGGGCTTTGGCCCTTTCCCCGGTTCGATCTTCCATGCTCAGTACCCCAATGCGGTGCACAATGTCTCAACCCAGGATGCTCTGAACAGTCTGGATCGTATCTTTAAAGCTGATATTGCCCCGGATCAGGTGGCAGCCATTCTGCTGGAACCGGTGCAGGGTGAGGGCGGCTTTGTTATTGCGCCCGATGACTTTATGCAGGGCGTGCGTAAGCTCTGCGACCAGCACGGTATCCTGCTCATCGCTGACGAGGTACAGAGCGGCTATGCCCGTACCGGTAAGCTCTTTGCGATGGAGCACTACAGCGTCAGGCCGGATCTGATCACCATGGCGAAGAGCCTTGCGGGCGGCATGCCGCTGTCGGCGGTCTCCGGTCGTGCCGAGGTGATGGATGCCCCCGCTCCGGGTGGGCTGGGTGGCACCTACGCCGGCAATCCGCTGGCAATTGCCTCTGCGCTGGCGGTGCTGGAGGTCATTGAAGAGGAGCAGCTTTGCGAGCGCTCCCGCGTGCTCGGCGAGGCGCTGGTCGCGGCGCTGAACAACGCCAGGGCCAGCTGCCCGTACATCGCTGAGGTGCGTGCCCTGGGTTCTATGGTCGCCGTGGAGTTTAGCGATCCGCAAACCGGCGAGCCGTCGCCTGCCTTTACCCAGAAAGTGCAGGCCCACGCGCTGGAGGCGGGCCTGCTGCTGCTCAGCTGCGGCGTTTACGGCAACGTGATCCGCTTCCTCTATCCGCTTACCATCCCCGATGCGCAGTTCCGCCGGGCGCTCGATATCATCTCCCGCTCGTTAACACAGTAACTCGCACGCCCGGCGGCAACGATCTGCCGGGCATACACGATTTACATTTCAAAATAGCTATTCCTAAAAGATAAAAATGGGGTATGTTTTAGCATAGTGTGCTGAAAAGGCGCGTACAGCAGACGCATATATGAAATAAAGCGCCATAAAACAACATCACAACAAACGTTACAACCAGAACAATGGGGAATCTCAGGATGAAAATGAAGGGTAAAGCGTTACTGGCAGGATGTATTGCGCTGGCGTTCAGCACCATGGCACAGGCAGACATTAAAGTGGCCGTGGTGGGCGCAATGTCCGGTCCGGTTGCGCAGTACGGCGATCAGGAGTTTACCGGTGCGGAGCAGGCCGTTGCAGACATTAATGCGAAGGGCGGTATCAAAGGCGAAAAACTGCAAATTGTAAAATATGATGATGCCTGCGACCCGAAACAGGCCGTTGCGGTAGCGAACAAAGTGATTAACGACGGCATTAAATATGTTATCGGCCATCTTTGCTCCTCCTCTACCCAGCCAGCTTCTGATATCTACGAAGACGAAGGCATTCTGATGATCACGCCTGCGGCGACCGCGCCGGAGCTGACCGCGCGTGGTTACAAGCTGGTATTACGCACTACCGGTCTTGACTCTGACCAGGGCCCGACCGCGGCGAAATACATTCTGGAAAAGGTGAAACCGCAGCGTATCGCCATTGTTCACGACAAACAGCAGTACGGTGAAGGCCTGGCCCGCGCCGTGCAGGATAACCTGAAGAAAGGCAACGCGAACGTGGTCTTCTTTGACGGCATTACCGCCGGTGAGAAAGACTTCTCCACGCTGGTGGCGCGCCTGAAGAAAGAGAATATTGATTTTGTTTACTACGGTGGCTACCACCCTGAGATGGGCCAGATCCTGCGCCAGGCCCGCGCTGCTGGCCTGAAAACTCAGTTTATGGGCCCGGAAGGGGTCGCGAACGTATCGCTCTCTAACATCGCCGGCGAATCCGCAGAAGGCATGCTGGTAACCAAGCCGAAGAACTACGATCAGGTTCCGGCGAACAAACCGATTGTAGATGCGATCAAAGCGAAGAAACAGGATCCGAGCGGCGCGTTCGTGTGGACCACCTACGCCGCGCTGCAGTCGCTGCAGGCAGGCCTGAATCAGTCTGCCGATCCGGCAGAAATCGCCACCTGGCTGAAAGCCAACTCGGTAGAGACCGTAATGGGCCCGCTGACGTGGGATGAGAAGGGCGATCTGAAGGGCTTTGAGTTCGGCGTGTTTACCTGGCATGCCAACGGTACCGCAACCGACGCCAAATAATTTTCCCGTCGCCTTTCGCGCCGCAGGTGTGTTGGCTGCGTTCCTCAACGCCGGTCACTTACTCATGTAAGCTCCCGGGGATTTCCGAACTTGCCGCCTGCCTGCAACACGAAATGCTGGGGAAAATGGATATGCTAATTTGATCCCGTAGGCCCGGTAAGCGCTAGCGCCACCGGGCTTTTTTATTGTCTTCTCACACGGCAGGCGTTGAATTTTTATACCGACAAGCATAAAATAAATGTACGGTAAATATCCGTACATATACGCTATCATGCTTTCACGCTGATAGCTGGAGAAGACATCATGACGGCACTAAAAAAGCAGCGTATCGATCTGCGTTTAACTGACGATGACAAAAGCATCATTGAGGAGGCTGCGGCCCTGACCAATCAGTCAGTCACTCAGTTTATGCTCACTAGCGCAGCAGAAAGAGCCGCAGAAGTTATTGAGCAGCATCGCCGGGTTATTCTTAACGACGAATCCTGGACCCGCGTCATGGAAGCGCTCGGTAACCCACCCTCACCGAATGAGAAACTTCACCGCGCGGCGAAACGTCTTCAAGACATGGAGTGAACCGTGGAAAACCTGACGATAGAGATCTTCGTAGAGGATGCGGAGTATGACTGGCAGCATTTCGACTGCGGGGAAACGGGTCTCAGTCTCTTTTTAATCGAGCATCTCAAACGGCAGCATGGTGGAAAAATCCTGCGCGCCTATATTCTTCGAACAACAACGCCGGAACGGCGGGTGCTAGGCTACTACACTCTGTCAGGAAGCTGCTTTGAACGTGTTGCCCTGCCGTCAAAGTCACAGCAGAAGAAAATCCCTTACAAAAACGTTCCCAGCGTCACCTTAGGCCGCCTGGCCGTCGATCGCTCTCTGCAGGGAAAAGGGTGGGGTTCGGTATTGGTTTCCCATGCGATGAAGGTAGTCTATTCCGCCTCCCAGGCGGTGGGTATTCATGGTCTATTTGTTGAGGCCATGAATGAGAAAGCGCATGCGTTTTATCTCTCGCTGGGATTTATCCCGCTAACAGGAGAAAACGCGCACGCGCTTTTTTATCCGACAAAATCTATCGAAAGGCTTTTTTCATAGCCGCTACAGCCGCTTCTCCCAGCCGTTCTGCCGCGGGCTAAAGCCCAGCGCCTGGGTAAAGGCAGCCATAACGCTGCGATCTTCGACGCCGACGTCCGCTATCCACCAGCGGGTCACGTCTGGATTGCGCGCCATCGCCTCTTCAATCAGGTACTGCCCTACGCCACGACGACGCGTCACGTCCCGCACGCGCAGAGAATCCAGCGCCCCCTCGCTGCCGCTGAGGGTCACTCGCACCGCCGCCAGCAGTCGCTCATTAAAACGGGCGGCGTAGATCTGGTGCGTATCGTCAACGTTCAGCGACGATGCGGAGTACTCCGGCCAAATTTTAGCTAAATCAATGCGATCCTGGTCGCTAAACGTGTCTAAACGGATGATGGTCAGTTTCATTCACTGCGGGTCCAAATCTCAAAAGATGACAGCAGTGTACTCAATTTCCTTAGCCAGACGCTTTCACTTTTTCGCTGTCGGGATCAGCTGAATACTTTTAACGCAGCCGCTGAAGCAGTTTTAAACGTCAGGGATCGAAAAACAGGCAGTTTATTTATCTATGGAGTAGTGATTTATTCCGCTCTTTGTCCCATTATTTTATGCTGGAAGAGGCGCTTTTTTTTGTTTATCTCTGTATCAATACAGAATATTATCTCTGCTTAATAGCCTGAAAAATAGAGTATTTACTCAGGTTTTACGGTAAAAACTGCGCTAAACCATTAAGCAAGCTGGTAAAAATAGCGTTGTTCAATAAAAGTACAGAATGCTTTTTAACCATAATAAAACAAAATATATACACATCACGACGGTAATGGGGATTTCAGGTTATGAGAAGGAACGCGAAGACGTTGAGCGCGGGTGCGATTGCACGGATAAGGGATTTGAGTTCGGTGTCTTTGAATGGCATGCCGATGGTTCGTCTTCGGTAGCTCAGTAAATCTCAATCGCCCGCTTAGCCGGGCGAGTTTAGAAAGGTTACGTTATGTCCGAGCAGTTTCTCTACTTCCTGCAGCAGATGTTTAACGGCGTGACGCTGGGAAGCACCTATGCACTTATCGCCATCGGTTACACCATGGTCTACGGCATTATCGGCATGATCAACTTCGCCCACGGCGAGGTCTATATGATCGGTAGCTATGTCTCCTTTATGATCATCGCCGCCCTGATGATGATGGGCATCGACAGCAGCTGGCTGCTGGTGGCCGCCGGATTCGTTGGCGCGATTGTGATCGCCAGCGCCTACGGCTGGAGTATCGAACGGGTGGCCTATCGCCCGGTGCGTAATTCTAAACGCCTGATCGCGCTGATCTCCGCCATCGGGATGTCCATCTTCCTGCAAAACTACGTTAGCCTGACCGAAGGGTCACGTGACGTGGCGCTGCCAAGCCTGTTCAACGGTCAGTGGACTATCGGCAGCAGCGAGAACTTCTCCGCCTCGATCACCACCATGCAGCTGGTGATCTGGATCGTCACCTTCGTTGCCATGCTGGCGCTGACTCTGTTCATCCGCTACTCCCGCATGGGCCGCGCCTGCCGCGCCTGCGCGGAAGATTTAAAGATGGCCAGCCTGCTGGGAATTAACACCGACCGCGTTATCGCGCTCACCTTCGTGATCGGTGCGGCGATGGCCGCCGTGGCGGGCGTGCTGCTCGGCCAGTTCTACGGCGTGATTAACCCCTACATCGGCTTTATGGCCGGGATGAAGGCCTTTACCGCCGCGGTGCTGGGTGGGATCGGCAGTATTCCTGGCGCGATGATTGGCGGCCTGATCCTCGGCGTGGCCGAATCGCTCTCCTCCGCGTATCTGAGTACCGAGTATAAAGATGTGGTGTCGTTTGCGCTGCTGATCCTGGTGCTGTTGGTAATGCCAACCGGTATCCTGGGCCGCCCGGAGGTTGAAAAAGTATGAAACCGATGCATTTTGCGATGGCGCTGCTCTCCGCTGCGCTCTTCTTTGTGCTGGCCGGCGTCTTTATGGGCGTCCAGCTGAGTCTCGACGGCACTAAGCTGGTAGTCGGCAGCGCGGCGGATATCCGCTGGCAGTGGGTCTTTATCGGCACCGCCGTGGTCTTTCTGTTCCAGCTTCTGCGTCCACTGATGCAAAAAGGGCTGAAGAACGTCTCCGGGCCGAAGTTTATCCTGCCCGCCATTGACGGGTCGACGGTTAAGCAGAAGCTGTTCCTTGTTGCCCTGCTGGTCGCTGCCGTGGCGTGGCCGTTTGTGGTCTCACGCGGCACGGTGGATATCGCCACCCTGACCATGATCTACATTATCCTCGGCCTCGGGCTGAACGTGGTGGTCGGCCTCTCGGGTCTGCTGGTGCTGGGCTACGGCGGCTTCTACGCCATCGGAGCCTATACCTTTGCCCTGCTGAACCACTATTACGGCCTCGGCTTCTGGACCTGCCTGCCGCTGGCGGGGCTGGTGTCCGCCGCGGCGGGCTTCCTGCTGGGCTTCCCGGTGCTGCGCCTGCGCGGTGACTATCTGGCGATCGTGACCCTCGGCTTCGGCGAGATCGTGCGTATTCTGCTGCTCAACAACACCGAAGTGACCGGTGGCCCGAACGGTATCAGCCAGATCCCGAAACCGACGCTGTTTGGCCTTGAGTTTAGCCGTACCGCCCGCGAAGGCGGCTGGGATACCTTCAGCAACTTCTTCGGCGTGAAGTACGATCCCAGCGACCGGGTTGTGTTCCTCTACCTGGTGGCGCTGCTGCTGATGGTCTTTACCCTGTTCGTGATCAACCGCCTGCTGCGCATGCCGCTGGGCCGGGCGTGGGAAGCGCTGCGTGAGGATGAGATCGCCTGCCGCTCGCTGGGCCTCAATCCGACCCGCATCAAGCTGACCGCCTTTACCATCAGCGCCGGGTTTGCTGGCTTTGCCGGTACGCTGTTCGCCGCCCGTCAGGGCTTCGTCAGCCCGGAATCCTTTACCTTTGCCGAGTCCGCCTTTGTGCTGGCGATTGTGGTGCTGGGTGGGATGGGCTCGCAGTTCGCGGTTATCCTTGCGGCGATCCTGCTGGTGGTCTCCCGTGAGCTGATGCGTGATTTCAATGAGTACAGCATGTTAATGCTGGGTGGTCTGATGGTACTGATGATGATTTGGCGTCCTGAAGGCTTGCTGCCAATGACCCGTCCGCAGTTGAAACTGAAAAGCGGACACGTGAAAGGAGAGCAGGCATGAGTGAGCCATTACTGTCCGTTAACGGCCTGATGATGCGCTTCGGCGGGCTGCTGGCGGTAAACAACGTCGCGCTGGATCTGCATCCGCAGGAGATTGTCTCCCTGATTGGGCCAAACGGCGCGGGCAAAACCACGGTCTTTAACTGCCTGACCGGCTTCTATAAGCCCACCGGCGGCACCATCATGCTGCGTGACCAGCACCTGGAAGGGCTGCCGGGGCAGCAGATTGCCCGCATGGGCGTGGTGCGTACCTTCCAGCACGTGCGTCTGTTCCGGGAGATGACGGTGATTGAGAACCTGCTGGTGGCCCAGCATCAGCAGCTCAAGACCGGCCTCTTCTCCGGCCTGCTGAAAACGCCTGCTTTCCGCCGCGCCCAGAGTGAAGCGCTGGATCGCGCTGCGACCTGGCTAGACCGCATCGGGCTGCTGGCGCACGCTAACCGTCAGGCCAGCAACCTGGCCTACGGCGACCAGCGTCGTCTGGAGATCGCTCGCTGCATGGTGACCCAGCCGGAGATCCTGATGCTGGACGAGCCAGCGGCCGGGCTGAACCCGAAAGAGACCAAAGAGCTGGACGAGCTGATCGTTGAGCTGCGTAACCATCACAACACCACTATTCTGCTGATTGAGCACGATATGAAGCTGGTGATGGGTATCTCCGACCGTATCTACGTGGTAAACCAGGGCACGCCGCTGGCAAACGGCACGCCGGAGCAGATTCGTAACAACCCGGACGTGATCCGCGCCTATTTAGGTGAAGCATAATGGGGGCGAGGCCTAAGATGGAAAACGTGATGTTATCTTTTGACCAGGTAAGTGCCCACTATGGCAAAATCCAGGCGCTGCACGACGTCAGCCTGCATATCAACCAGGGTGAAATCGTCACCCTGATCGGGGCCAACGGCGCGGGTAAGACCACGCTGCTCGGTACCCTGTGCGGCGATCCGCGCGCCAGCAGCGGGCGCATTGTCTTTGATGGTAAAGACATTACCGACTGGCAGACGGCGAAAATCATGCGTGAAGCGGTGGCGATTGTCCCGGAAGGGCGACGCGTCTTCTCGCGCATGACGGTAGAGGAGAACCTGGCGATGGGCGGTTTCTTTGCCGATCGTGACCAGTTCCATACCCGCCTCAAGTGGGTTTATGAGCTGTTCCCACGCCTGCACGAGCGCCGTATTCAGCGGGCCGGGACCATGTCCGGCGGCGAGCAGCAGATGCTGGCCATCGGTCGGGCACTGATGAGCCAGCCGCGTCTGCTGCTGCTCGACGAGCCCTCTCTTGGTCTTGCGCCGATCATTATCCAGCAGATCTTTGACACCATCGAGCAGCTGCGCAAAGAGGGGATGACCATCTTCCTCGTGGAGCAGAACGCCAACCAGGCGCTGAAGCTCGCCGATCGCGGCTACGTGCTGGAGAACGGTCGCGTGGTGCTGTCCGATACCGGCGACGCGCTGCTGGCCAACGAAGCGGTGCGCAGCGCCTACCTCGGCGGCTAAGTAAGTTCCTTTCCAGGCCCTGCGACAAGCTTGCTGGGCCTGGAAATGCTCACGCTTCTGTACGGGTTAGTTGTACAATAAACGCGTACTTAAGAGGAGGCGCTATGCGTACAATGAGCTACAGTGAAGTCCGACAAAATCTTGCAGCGGCGCTGGATTCGGCAGCGGCTGGCACACCGGTAACCATTACGCGTCGCGGGCACAAGCCAGCGGTGATCATCAGCACTGAAGAGTTTGAACGTTACCAGGCGGCAAAGCTGGATGCGGAATTTGACGCCATCATGAGCGTACATGGCAACGAAATCAGGGAACTGGCCGATAAATGACGCTTCAGTTCATCTCAGCAGAAGAGATTATACGTTTTCACGATAAGCTTCTAAGCGTAACGCCAGGCGTAGCGGGCATGCCCGACCCGGGGCGAGCTGAAGCCTTGCTGTATCGCGTCTTAAACAAACATGAATACGAAGGGATATCCGATATCTGGACCCTCGCCGCGATGCACCTGCTTGCCATCTCCCGTGGACATATCTTTAACGACGGTAATAAACGTACGGCCCTGTTCATCACGCTGCTGTTCCTTAAGCGTAACGGCATCTCGCTGCCAGCTAAGGCCGATTACGTCGAGCTAACGGTGGCCGCGGCTGCGGGTCAGCTGTCACTTGAGGAGATCGCCCACCGTCTGCGCGGGTAAGATTTACCCGCCATCGTACCGTCACCGTTTCATCATCCCTCTGCCGCCTCCCTGTCATACTTTTGTAAACAAACGGTTATTTTTCTGTCATTTGAGCGTGTCATGTTACTTCGCGAGCACGAAAAGCGTGATATCGCGCATCCGGCACAACAAGAGAGATAACCGAATGATATCGTTACGACATACAGCTTTAGGATTAGCGTTAGGTCTGGCGTTTGCAGGTCAGGCTATGGCAGTGACCACCATTCCGTTCTGGCATTCGATGGAAGGGCAGCTGGGTAAAGAGGTGGACTCCCTGGCGCAACGTTTTAATGATACCCATCCAGATTACAAAATTGTGCCGGTCTACAAAGGCAACTACGAGCAGAGCCTGAGCGCCGGGATTGCCGCCTTCCGTACCGGTAACGCCCCTGCCATTTTGCAGGTCTATGAAGTCGGCACCGCGACCATGATGGCCTCGAAAGCCATTAAGCCGGTGTATGAAGTGTTCAGCGATGCGGGTATCAAGTTTGACGAGTCGCAGTTTGTGCCGACCGTCTCCGGCTACTACACCGATGCGAAATCCGGCCATCTGCTCTCCCAGCCGTTCAACAGCTCCACTCCGGTGCTCTACTACAACAAAGATGCCTTCAAAAAAGCGGGCTTAGATCCAGAGCAGCCGCCGAAAACCTGGCAGGATCTTGCTGCCTACACCGCGAAGCTAAAAGCAGCCGGCATGAAGTGCGGCTACGCCAGCGGCTGGCAGGGCTGGATCCAGATCGAAAACTTCAGCGCCTGGCACGGTCTGCCGGTCGCCACTAAAAACAACGGCTTTGACGGCACCGACGCGGTGCTGGCGTTCAACAAGCCGGAGCAGGTCAAGCACATCGCGATGCTGGCCGATCTCAACAAAAAAGGCGACTTCAGCTACTTCGGGCGCAAGGATGAGTCCACCGAGAAGTTCTATAACGGTGACTGCGCGATCACTACCGCCTCGTCTGGTTCGCTGGCGGATATTCGTCAGTACGCCAAATTTAACTACGGCGTGGGCATGATGCCGTATGACGCCGACGTGAAGGGCGCGCCGCAGAACGCCATCATCGGCGGGGCCAGCCTGTGGGTGATGCAGGGCAAAGATAAACCGACCTATACCGGCGTTGCCCAGTTCCTTGAGTTCCTGGCGAAGCCGGAAAATGCGGCCGAGTGGCACCAGAAGACCGGCTATCTGCCGATCACCACCGCCGCTTACGATCTGACCCGCGAGCAGGGCTTCTACGACAAGAATCCAGGCGCGGATATCGCCACCCGCCAGATGCTGAACAAGCCGCCGTTGCCGTTCACCAAAGGGCTGCGCCTCGGCAACATGCCGCAGATCCGCACCATCGTGGATGAAGAGCTGGAGTCGGTCTGGACCGGCAAGAAAACCCCGCAGCAGGCGCTGGACAGCGCGGTAGAGCGTGGTAACCAGCTGCTGCGCCGCTTTGAGCAGTCCACCAAATCATAAACGTTGCAGCAATCCGTAGGCCGGGTCAGGCGTAGCCGCCACCCGGCGTTTTCTCAGGAATAAAACGCCCTATGTCATCATCCCGTCCGGTATTCCGCTCGCGCTGGCTTCCCTATGCGCTGGTCGCGCCGCAGCTGATTATTACCGTTATCTTTTTTATCTGGCCCGCGGGTGAAGCGCTGTGGTACTCGGTGCAGAGCGTCGATCCGTTCGGTCTCTCCAGCCAGTTCGTTGGGCTGGACAACTTTATGGCGTTGCTGCATGACAGCTACTATCTGGACTCCTTCTGGACGACGATAAAGTTCAGCGCGCTGGTGACCTTCTCTGGCCTGCTGGCCTCGCTCTTTTTTGCCGCGCTGGTAGATTACGTGGTGCGCGGCAGCCGCTTTTATCAGACGCTGATGCTGCTGCCCTACGCCGTGGCACCTGCCATCGCCGCCGTGCTGTGGATCTTTCTCTTCAACCCGGGGCGCGGGCTGATTACCCACGCGCTGGAGCAGATTGGCTACAGCTGGAACCATGCCCAGAACAGCGGCCAGGCGATGTTTCTGGTGGTTTTTGCCTCGGTGTGGAAGCAGATCAGCTACAACTTTCTCTTCTTCTTCGCCGCGCTACAGTCAATTCCCCGCTCGCTGGTAGAGGCCGCCGCCATTGACGGTGCCGGACCGGTGCGTCGCTTCTTCCAGCTTTCGCTGCCGCTGATCGCCCCCGTCAGCTTCTTTCTGCTGGTGGTCAACCTGGTGTATGCCTTCTTCGATACCTTCCCGGTGATCGATGCCGCGACCGCCGGTGGACCGGTGCAGGCCACTACCACGCTGATCTACAAGATCTACCGGGAAGGCTTTGCCGGGCTGGATCTCTCCGCCTCTGCCGCCCAGTCGGTGGTGCTGATGCTGCTGGTGATCGCCCTGACGGTCGTCCAGTTCCGCTACGTCGAGAGTAAGGTGCGCTACCAATGATTGAAAACCGACGCGGGCTGACCCTCTTCAGCCATGTGATGCTGATCCTCGGCATCGCCGCCATTCTCTTTCCGCTCTACGTCGCCTTTGTGGCAGCCACGCTGGACAACCGGGCGGTGTTCGAGACGCCGATGACGCTGATCCCCGGCAGCCATCTGCTGGATAACCTGAAGACCATCTGGCTGCAGGGTGTGGGAGCCAACAGCGCGCCGTTTTGGCTACTGCTGCTCAACAGCTTCATCATGGCTTTTAGCATTACGGTAGGGAAGATTGCGGTTTCGATGGTCTCTGCTTTTGCCATCGTCTGGTTCCGCTTCCCGCTGCGCAATCTCTTCTTCTGGATGATCTTTATCACCCTGATGCTGCCGGTGGAGGTGCGTATCTTCCCGACGGTAGAGGTGATCGCCAACCTGAAGATGCTCGACAGCTACACCGGGCTGACGCTGCCCCTGATGGCCTCGGCCACCGCGACTTTCCTGTTTCGTCAGTTCTTTATGACCCTGCCGGACGAGCTGATCGAAGCCGCGCGCATTGACGGCGCATCGCCGATGCGCTTTTTCCGCGACATCGTGCTGCCGCTGTCGAAAACCAACCTTGCGGCGCTGTTTGTCATCACCTTTATCTACGGCTGGAATCAGTACCTGTGGCCGCTGCTGATCGTCAGCGACGTCAACCTGGGCACTGCCG
The DNA here is from genome assembly GCF_037152055.1 of Pseudescherichia sp. AS216. Taxonomy (NCBI): domain Bacteria; kingdom Pseudomonadati; phylum Pseudomonadota; class Gammaproteobacteria; order Enterobacterales; family Enterobacteriaceae; genus Pseudescherichia; species Pseudescherichia sp. AS216. The sequence continues at coordinate 108,547 of NZ_JBBCMV010000006.1, forward strand.
TGGCGGGAATTAAAGGGATGATTGCTACCGGGGAGGGCACTACCCAGTGGAACCAGGTGATGGCGGCGATGCTGCTGACCCTGATTCCCCCCGTTGTTATCGTATTAGCCATGCAGCGTGCCTTTGTGCGTGGCCTGGTCGACAGTGAGAAGTAGGTAAAAACATGGCTGGATTAAAACTACAGGCAGTAAGCAAAAGCTGGGACGGCGGCAAGACTCAGGTGATCCAACCCCTGACCCTGGACGTGTCGGATGGCGAATTTATCGTGATGGTCGGCCCCTCCGGCTGCGGCAAGTCGACCCTGCTGCGGATGGTGGCCGGGCTGGAACGGGTCACCAGCGGCGACGTCTGGATCGACCGCCAGCGGGTAACCGAGATGGAGCCGAAAGAGCGCGGCATCGCCATGGTATTCCAGAACTATGCCCTCTATCCGCACATGAGCGTGGAAGAGAATATGGCGTGGGGATTAAAAATTCGCGGCATGGGTAAAGCGCACATCGCCGAGCGGGTCAAAGAGGCAGCGCGTATTCTGGAGCTGGATAGCCTGCTGAAACGTCGCCCGCGCGAGCTTTCCGGCGGCCAGCGTCAGCGCGTAGCGATGGGCCGGGCGATCGTCCGCGATCCTGCCGTCTTTCTGTTTGATGAGCCGCTCTCCAACCTCGACGCCAAGCTGCGTGTCCAGATGCGTCTCGAATTGCAGCAGCTGCACCGCCGCCTGAAGACCACTTCGCTCTACGTCACCCACGATCAGGTTGAGGCCATGACCCTGGCGCAGCGGGTGATGGTGATGAACAAGGGCGTGGCGGAGCAGATCGGCACGCCGGTAGAAGTGTATGAGAAACCGGCCAGCCGCTTTGTGGCGAGCTTTATCGGCAGTCCGGCGATGAACCTGCTGGATGGGCGCATCAGCACCGCCGGGGATCACTTTGAGCTGGAGAGCGGTATGGCTCTGCCCATCAACTGGTACTACCGGGGCTACGCCGGGCGCAAGATGACGCTGGGTATCCGCCCGGAGCATATTACGCTAAGCTCACAATCCGCAGGCGGCATTCCGCTGGTAATAGATACCCTGGAGATGCTGGGGGCGGATAACCTGGCCCACGGCCGCTGGGGCGAGCAGAAGCTGGTGGTGCGGCTGCCGCATCACGATCGCCCGACACCGGGCAGCACGCTGTGGCTGAACATGCCCGAGAGCCACCTGCACCTTTTTGATGGTGAAACAGGACAACGTTTATGAGTCACTGGCCTTACCCCACTGTTGTCGCCCATCGCGGCGGCGGCAAGCTGGCCCCGGAGAATACCCTCGCGGGCATCGATACCGGCGCGCGCCTCGGTCACACCATGATCGAGTTTGACGTCAAGCTCTCCCGCGACGGGGAGATCTTTCTGCTGCACGACGATAACCTGGAGCGCACCAGCAACGGCTGGGGCGTGGCGGGCGATCTGCCGTGGAGCGATCTGCTGAAGGTGGATGCAGGGAGCTGGTTTAGCGGCGCGTTCAAGGGCGAGCCGCTGCCGCTGCTCTCGCAGGTGGCGGATCGCTGCCGGCAGCATGGCATGATGGCTAACATTGAGATCAAGCCGACCACCGGTACCGGGCCGCTGACGGGAAAAACGGTGGCGCTGGCGGCGCGGGCGCTCTGGCAGGGCATGACGCGGCCGCTGCTCTCCTCATTTGAGATTGACGCTCTGGAGGCCGCGCAGCAGGCCGCCCCGGAGCTGCCGCGCGGTCTGCTGCTGGACGCGTGGCGCGAAGACTGGCGCGCGCTAGCAACGCGCCTCGGCTGCGTCTCGCTGCACCTTAACCACAAGCTGCTGGATGAACAGCGGACGGCAGAGATTAAAGCAGCCGGGCTGCATATTCTGGTCTACACCGTCAATCAGCCCCAGCGTGCGGCGGAGCTGCTACGCTGGGGCGTGGACTGCATCTGTACCGATCGCATCGACACTATCGGCCCGGATTTCCAGCCCTAAGGACTCATCGTCTTCAGGGGAATAGTGGGCTGCGGCGTACCGGACGGATTTAGCATGCTGCCGCTAGTGTTGGGCAACATCTGTTCGCGGCTGTTATCCAGTCTGCCCGGCTGCGAATCCAGCATGCGCTGGGAGTTGTTATTGATCTGCGACTCCAGGTGCTGTTGCTGCATGCGCGTCTGGGTCTGAAGCTGCTGGTTCAACATGCCTTTCTGCTGGCTTTGCTGATTCAGCATCTGGGTCTGCATCCGCTGCTGGCTGGGGATTTGATACCCCGGCTGGTTCGGGTTATTCATGGTATTGATCGGCTGCGCGAAAACGCTAAGCGGTAGCAACAGAGCCAGAGATAAGAGGTATTTCATCGTGATGTCCTCCTGTAGGTGGATCAGTTAAGTTTACTTGCTCAGCGCAAAGACTGTGCGTTTTTTAGCGTTGTGAACCAGGATTAAGCAGCAATATCAGCCATTTTTCCTGGAGAATAATGATGAGTAAGCCTAAGTTTGCGCACTGGGCCGCTATCGCGGCGCTGGTCGCTGGAAGCTGTTTTGGCGTGGCCGCCGCGCCGCAGCCGGAAGCGCCCCCCGTCTCCTACGGCGTTGAAGCCGATACTTTCCACCCGGTGCGCGAGCAGCAGGGGATGGTGGCGTCGGTGGATGCCGCCGCCACCCGCGTGGGTGTTGATATTCTAAAGCAGGGCGGTAACGCGGTGGATGCCGCCGTAGCGGTGGGCTACGCGCTGGCGGTGACTCATCCGCAGGCCGGAAACCTCGGCGGCGGCGGATTTATGCTGCTGCGTACCAGAGACGGGACTACCACCGCCATCGACTTCCGTGAGATGGCCCCAGCCCAGGCCAGCCGGGATATGTTCCTCGACGACCAGGGCAACCCCGACAGTAAAAAATCCCTGACCTCTCATCTGGCGACCGGTACCCCCGGCACGGTGGCGGGTTTCTCATTGGCGCTGGAGAAGTACGGCACGCTGCCGCTGAACAAGGTGGTACAGCCCGCCATCAAGCTGGCCCGGCAGGGTTTTACGGTTAATGACGCCCTGGCGGAGGATCTGAAAACCTACGGCAGCGAAGTCTTGCCCAATCACGACAACAGCAAGGCGATCTTCTGGAAAAATGGCGAGCCGCTGAAGAAAGGTGACAAGCTGGTTCAGGCTAATCTGGCCAAGAGCCTGGAGATGATTGCCGAGCTGGGGCCGGATGCCTTCTATAAGGGGGCGATTGCCGATCAGATCGCCCAGGAGATGAGCAAGAACGGCGGCCTGATTACCAAAGAGGATCTGGCGGCCTACCGGGCGGTGGAGCGCACCCCCATCAGCGGCGACTACCGAGGTTATCAGGTCTTCTCCATGCCGCCGCCCTCCTCAGGCGGGATCCATATCGTGCAGATCCTTAATATCCTTGAAAACTTCGACCTGGCGAAATATGGCTTTGGCAGCGCGGATGCCATGCAGGTGATGGCCGAGGCAGAGAAGTACGCCTATGCCGACCGCTCGGAGTACCTTGGCGACCCGGACTTTGTCAAAGTGCCGTGGCAGGCGCTTACCAATAAAGAGTATGCCAAATCCATTGCCCAGCAGATCGACGTTAACAAGGCCAGGCCGTCGAGCCAGATCCGCCCCGGCAAGCTGGCGCCTTACGAGAGTAACCAGACTACCCACTTCTCGGTGGTGGATAAGGACGGTAACGCGGTGGCGGTGACCTATACCCTGAACACCGTCTTTGGCACCGGGATTGTGGCGGGCAATACCGGCATTCTGCTTAACAACGAGATGGATGACTTCTCGGCCAAGCCGGGCGTGCCAAACGTGTATGGGCTGGTGGGTGGCGATGCCAACGCCGTGGGGCCAAACAAGCGTCCGCTTTCGTCGATGTCGCCAACCATCGTTGTTAAAGACGGTAAAACCTGGCTGGTGACCGGCAGCCCTGGCGGGAGCCGAATTATCACCACCGTGCTGCAAATGGTGGTCAACAGCATCGATTTTAAAATGAACGTGGCCGAAGCGACTAACGCGCCGCGCTTCCATCATCAGTGGCTGCCTGACGAGCTGCGCGTAGAGAAGGGCTTTAGCCCGGATACGCTGAAAATGCTGGAGCAGAAGGGACAGAAAGTGGCGCTGAAGGAGGCGATGGGCAGCACCCAAAGCATCATGGTAGGTGAAGACGGGGCGCTGTATGGCGCGTCGGATCCGCGTTCGGTGGATGACTTAACGGCGGGGTATTAATGTATAGGCCGGGTGGCGCTGTGCCACCCGGCAATCTCTTATTTCATCCGTGCCATAAAGTAGGAGTCCACCAGCTCGCCGTTGCGCAGAGCGTACTTTTTGGCGGTGCCTTCGATCTCAAATCCATGCTTGCGGTAGAGCGCGACAGCGGCCTCGTTATCGGCATATACCGACAGTTCTATCCGCTCAATGCGCAGCCAGTTCTCGCACACATCAATCATGGCTTTCATCAGGGCGCTGGCGACGCCCCGCTGGCGAAAGGCGGGCGAGACGGCAAGACCAAACTCTGCCGCGTGGCTGCGGCGCGGGTTCTGCTCTACGCTGATGCCAATGTGCCCGGCGACTTCCCCATCAATGGTGGCGACGAGCATGCGGTGGCCGGGCCGGGGCTTAACGCGCTCCTGCCAAAGCTCCTGAGAGGGGTAGGGTAGCTGTAGTAGATGGTGATACATCTCCGGCTGCGCTGACATCAGGCGTAATGGCTCGGCATCGCGGGCTTCGACGTGGCGTATCACTATCTCACTCATTTTCCTCTATCCTCAGTTAGTTAACACTCCTCTCCAACATCCGTTAATTCAAAATCTTCGTCAACTGCCATTTTTTGCAAAAAGTATTAGACAAGTGCGAATGATAATGATTATTATTGCTATGCGTTCAGGCGCTACTACGGTGAACCTGAAAGCACGACATTGCTCACATTGCTTCCAGTATTAATTTAGCCAGCCTATGCTGGCTTTTTTTTTAGCTATGTATCAACCTGGCTTATTTGCCATTTTGCCTGCACCCGTAGGCCCGATAAGCGCAGCGCCATCGGGCGTGTTACGGTGCTCTACTTTGCGCTATGGTTATGGGCACTGTTTTAAAAAAGAGGTGACCCATGACTCTGCACTGCGCATTTATCGGCTTTGGTAAAAGTACCACCCGCTACCACCTTCCCTATGTTCTCAATCGCAAAGCGAGCTGGCACGTGGCACACATCTTCCGCCGCCATCCCAAGCCGGAAGAGCAGTATCCTCAGTATCAGCACATCCACTTCACCAGCGATCTCGACGAGGTACTCAACGATCCACAGGTGAAGCTGGTGATCGTCTGCACCCATGCCGATAGCCACTTTGAGTACGCGAAGCGCGCTCTGGAGGCGGGTAAAAACGTGCTGGTAGAGAAGCCTTTTACCCCCTCGATGGCCGAAGCCATTACCCTGTTCGAGCTGGCGAGAAGCAAAGGCCTCACCGTTACGCCCTACCAGAACCGTCGCTTTGACAGCTGTTTCCTGACGGCGAAAAAAGCCATTGAGAGCGGCAAGCTGGGTGAGATTGTCGAAATCGAGAGCCACATTGACTACTTCCGTCCGGTAGCAGAGACCAAACCGGGCCTGCCGCAGGACGGCATGTTCTTTGGCCTCGGCGTGCATACCCTGGATCAGATCATCTCCCTGTTTGGTCGCCCGGACCATGTCGCCTATGACATCCGCAGCCTGCGTAATAAAGCCAACCCGGACGACACCTTTGAGGCGCAACTCTTTTACGGCGACCTGAAGGCGATTGTGAAGACCAGCCACTATGTCAAAATCGACTACCCGAAATTTATCATCCACGGTACCCGCGGCTCGTTTATCAAGTATGGGATTGACCAGCAGGAGACCAGCCTGAAGGCCAATATTATGCCGGGCGAGGCTGGGTTTGCTGCCGACGACACCCTGGCGACGCTGGAGTACCTCAACGACGCCGGAGAGACGGTGCGCGAAGAGTGGCAGCCGGAGCCAGGCGACTATGGCCGCGTCTACGATGCCCTTTATGCCACCCTGACAGAAGGCGCAGAAAACTACGTCAAGGAATCTGAGGTGTTAACCAACCTTGAGATCCTCGAACGCGGGTTTGAGCAGGCCGCACCTGCCACGGTAACCCTCGCAAAATAAGGTTTTTTGCTGTTTTATAAGTTGTTCATAATTTTTGAACAGAGGAGTCAATTTTCACCCTCTATCATCCTGGGTCGATCGGGTACAAACTTACTCCATCGAAAACAGTCGGGGGTGAAAAAATGATTTTCTTACGCAAAGCAAACGAACGTGGTCACGCAAATCATGGTTGGCTGGACTCATGGCATACCTTCTCTTTTGCCAACTACTATGATACAAATTTTATGGGTTTCTCGGCGCTGCGCGTCATTAATGACGACATGATTGACGCCGGCCAGGGTTTTGGTACCCATCCCCATAAAGACATGGAAATTTTAACCTACGTGCTGGAAGGGGCGGTGGAGCACGAAGATAGCATGGGTAATAAAGAGCAGGTGCCAGCCGGTGAGTTTCAGATCATGAGCGCCGGAACCGGGGTACGCCACTCTGAGTACAACCCGAGCAAAACAGCGCCTCTGCACCTGTATCAAATCTGGATCATTCCAGAAAAAACCGGCATTGCACCGCGCTACGAGCAGCGCCGCTTTGACGCCGCCCATGGTCGCCAGCTGGTGCTCTCTCCAGATGCCCGGGACGGCTCGCTGAAAGTGAACCAGGATATGGAGCTCTCCCGCTGGGCGCTGTCACAAGACGAGCAGGGGGATTACCAGATTACCGCCGGACGTAAGGTGTGGATCCAGGTGGTGAAAGGTAGCGTCTCTGTTAACGGGACCACCGCCACCACTGCTGATGGTCTGGCTATCTGGGACGAGCAGGCGCTGTCGATTCATGCAGACAGCGACAGTGAAATCCTGCTGTTCGACCTGCCACCGGTATGATGTGTTAAATAAAGTGCGCCACCTCTCCTTATCAGCGGGGAGGTTGCGCCTGCGTCGTGGTAAACTAAAACAATGTTCTCCCGTTTACCCCGCTCAGGACGATGAAAAAGAAAAGACCCGTACTTCAGGACGTTGCAGATCGCGTTGGCGTGACCAAAATGACCGTCAGCCGTTTTTTACGCAACCCGGAGCAAGTCTCCGTGGCGCTGCGTGGCAAAATTGCAGCGGTGCTGGACGAGCTGGGCTACATTCCTAATCGCGCACCTGACATCCTCTCAAACGCTACCAGCCGCGCTATCGGCGTGCTGCTTCCCTCTCTGACCAACCAGGTCTTCGCTGAAGTGCTGCGCGGTGTCGAAAGCGTCACCGATGCCCATGGCTATCAGACCATGTTGGCCCACTATGGCTACAAGCCGGAGATGGAGGAGGAGCGGCTGGAGTCAATGCTGTCGTGGAACATCGACGGCCTGATCCTTACCGAGCGTAGCCATACGCCGCGGACCCTAAAGATGATCGAGGTGGCGGGTATTCCGGTGGTGGAGCTGATGGACAGCTGCTCGCCGTGTCTCGACATCGCCGTTGGCTTTGATAACTTCGATGCTGCCCGCCAGATGACTGCGGCCATCGTGGCGCGCGGCCATCACCACGTCGCCTATCTTGGTGCACGTCTCGACGAACGTACTATTATCAAACAGCAGGGGTATGAGCAGGCGATGCGCGACGCCGGCCTGACGCCGTACAGCGTGATGATGGAGCAATCCTCGTCGTACTCATCCGGCATTGAACTGATGCGCCAGGCGCGCCGCGAATATCCGCAGCTCAACGGTATTTTTTGTACCAATGATGACCTTGCGGTGGGGGCGGCGTTCGAGTGCCAACGTTTAGGATTAAAAATCCCGGATGACATGGCGATTGCCGGTTTCCACGGCCATGATATTGGCCAGGTGATGGAGCCTCAGCTGGCGAGCGTGCTGACGCCGCGTGAACGCATGGGCCGCATTGGTGCCGAGCGCCTGCTGGCGCGCATTCGCGGTGAGGTCGTGACGCCGAAAATGTTAGATTTAGGTTTCACATTATCACCAGGTGGATCTATTTAGTCTGACAAATTTGAAGTAGCTCACACTTATTCACTTCGGAGAGTACGGCTTATTGCTTCTCACTCGCCCCAGCAGGAAAATGTTACCGATAACTGTTACCCGTAACAATCTACCTTTTGTCTCTGTGGGAGCGACCTTTGAGCACGACTAATCACGATCACCACGTTTATGTCCTGATGGGCGTATCCGGCAGTGGAAAATCCGCCGTTGCCAGCGAAGTAGCCCATCAGCTGCATGCCGCGTTCCTGGATGGCGACTTTCTCCATCCGCGCAGCAATATCACCAAAATGGCCGCTGGCGAGCCGTTGAACGATGACGACCGCAAGCCCTGGCTGCAGGCGCTGAACGATGCCGCCTTCGCGATGCAGCGCACCAATAAAGTGTCGCTGATCGTCTGCTCGGCGCTGAAAAAGAGCTATCGCGATCTGCTGCGCGACGGCAATCCCAACCTCTCCTTTATCTACCTGAAGGGTGATTTCGACGTGATCGAAGCCCGCCTCAAAGCGCGTAAAGGCCACTTCTTCAAGACGCAGATGCTGGTGACTCAGTTTGAAGCGCTGGAGGAGCCAAAGGCAGACGAGAGCGACGTATTAATTGTGGATATCGACCAGCCGCTCGACGGCGTGGTGGCCAGCACTATTGATGTGATTAATAAATAAAAAATTAAGGCAGTACAGTGGGTACTTTAACGCTTGTTTTGACAGCGGTCGGCTCGGTTTTGCTGCTGCTGTTTTTAGTGATGAAGGCACGTCTTCACGCCTTCATTGCTTTGATGGTGGTTTCTATTGGCGCAGGGCTCTTTTCCGGCATGCCGCTCGACGCCATTGCCAAAACCATGGAAAAAGGCATGGGCGGCACGCTGGGCTTCCTCGCCATAGTGGTCGCGCTGGGAGCGATGTTCGGCAAAATTCTGCATGAGACCGGCGCGGTGGATCAGATCGCGGTCAGGATGCTGAAATCTTTCGGCCACAGCCGGGCGCACTATGCTATCGGCCTTGCGGGGCTGATCTGTGCGCTGCCGCTCTTCTTTGAAGTGGCGATTGTGCTGCTGATCAGCGTCGCCTTCTCCATGGCGCGCCATACGGGCACTAACCTGGTTAAGCTGGTCATCCCGCTATTTGCCGGGGTTGCGGCGGCGGCGGCCTTCCTGCTGCCGGGGCCAGCGCCGATGCTGCTGGCGTCTCAGATGCACGCCGACTTTGGCTGGATGATCCTGATCGGCCTCTGCGCGGCGATCCCGGGCATGCTGGTTGCCGGGCCGCTGTGGGGCAACTTTATCAGCCGCTACGTTGAGCTGCATATTCCGGATGATATCAGCGAGCCGCATCTCGGCGAAGGCAAGATGCCGTCGTTCGGCTTCAGCCTGGCGCTGATCCTGCTGCCGCTGGTGCTGGTCGGCCTGAAAACCATCGCCGCCCGCTTCGTTGAGCAGGGCTCTACGCTTTACGAGTGGCTGGAGTTTATCGGCCATCCGTTTACCGCCATCCTGGTGGCGTGCCTGGTCGCCATCTACGGCCTGGCGTATCGTCAGGGCATGGCGAAAGACAAAGTGATGGCGATCTGCGGGACGGCGTTGCAGCCGGCGGGCATTATTCTGCTGGTGATCGGTGCAGGCGGCGTCTTTAAGCAGGTGCTGGTGGATTCCGGCGTCGGTCCGGCCCTGGGCGAAGCGTTGACCGGCATGGGCCTGCCTATTGCTATCACCTGCTTCGTGCTGGCTGCGGCGGTGCGTATTATTCAAGGGTCGGCAACGGTGGCCTGTTTGACCGCGGTGGGTCTGGTGATGCCGGTGATTGAGCAGCTGCACTTCTCTGGCGCACAGATGGCTGCGCTGTCGATCTGCATCGCAGGCGGCTCTATCGTGGTTAGCCACGTCAATGATGCTGGCTTCTGGCTGTTCGGTAAGTTTACCGGCGCAACCGAAGCACAGACGCTGAAGACGTGGACGATGATGGAAACCATCCTCGGCACCACGGGCGCGATTGTCGGGATGATTGCCTTCTCGCTGCTAAGCTAAACTTCTGCTATCAAAAAGGCAGCCCCTTTTAGCGGCTGCCTTTTTGTTTAATGTGAGTGGGGATCTGAAGAGGAGTAATACCGGGTTACAGCGTAGAGTCTCTGAATCTCAGGATCGTCCAAGTTGCCATAAGACACATTCTCTTTGTCTAACCCATCAAGTCCCTTAATACCTGCAATCAGTTCAGGCCATTGATCACGGTTTGATATATCTACAACGAATGGTTTCAGGTAGGCATTGAGATAACCTTTGGCAGGATCGCCAATCTCAGCGCTAAGCGCATATAAATAATCATCTTTATCAGTCTGAGCCCAGTCGATGGCGAAGCCTGCGCGGAACGCGAGCTCCATAAAAACTAACAAAATCGTTCGCCCGTTACCATCAAGAAAAGGATGAGCAAAAGCTAAAAGCCCCATCACCTCGCCAGGTTTTGCTTTGAAATTCTCACAGTCTGCTGCCAGTCGTAACGCATAATCTACAGCAAGTTTAATACCCTTGGGATGTTCGAAAGTTGTATGACGTGGATTGTCAGCGGAGCCCTTAAAGACGGCCAGGTTAGGTGTCAACGCATGACGGTCACGCCCGGCCCAGGGATAAAAATCCGAAAAGAGAAGTTCATGAACCTTAAGTAGCGACGTGTAATTTATGGACTTCAGAGAGGAGAGAAAGCTAATCGCGTCTTCTATTCCCAGTTCAAACACAAGGTGCTCAGACTGTTTCACCTCATTAGGGTCTTTCAACCCTAATGAGTTTTGTAAATATCCGGCCGTTTCGAAGTCACCGAATGGGTCAAAAATCATACACAGATCCCTGTCAGATTTTCCGCTTTTCCTTGAGATAGTCAGCCTGAAGTGAAAGCGTTTCGGCTTTCGTGAGCACGCCTTTCCTCTTCAAATTGACGAGTAACTGCTCAACGTTATCAAGAATGACAGTATCGCCAGCCAGACGCGTAATGGCCATAGCCATGCGGCTCGTGCTGTCACACTTATCTGACACATGGTGAAAGGCAGCAAGATGACGAACCTTGCTCGCCACACTCGGAGAAAGATTTTTAGGCATAAAATTTACCTCCTATAGTGTACAAATTTTAGCATACTGCCCCCCGGGCGTCTTCAGGTACCGCTACCCCTTCATCCACACCCGAATGCCGTCCAGGAACATCTGGGTTGCCAGCATGACCAGCACCAGTCCCATCAGACGCTCCAGCGCGTTAACCCCTTTCTCACCGAGCAGGCGTAAAAACAGCGTCGACTGCAGCAGAATCGCCACCGTGCCGCCCCACGCCAGCATCAGGGCGATCACCAGATGGCCCATCTGATTCGGATACTGGTGCGAAAGCAGCATTAGCGTGGCGAGCAGAGTGGGGCCCGCCACCAGCGGGATCGCCAGCGGTACAATAAACGGCTCTTCACCGGCGGGCATGCCGTAGCTGCCACCCTCGGGGCTGGGGAAGATCATCTTAATGGCGATTAAGAACAGGATAATGCCGCCGGAGATAGAGACGGTCTCGGCGCGCAGGTTCAGGAATGAGAGGATCTTCTCGCCGGCAAAAAGGAAAATCAGCATCAGCAGCAGGGCAATCAGCAGCTCGCGGATCATAATCGCCCGGCGGCGCTTCGGTTCGGTATGCTTTAATACCGACATAAAGATAGGCAGGTTGCCAAGCGGATCCATAATCAGGATCAACAGCACCGCGATGGAGAGGATATCATTCATTGCTTCGTTTCCCTGAGGCACGCCCTAAACGGCCGCTGATAAGCGCTATTTCTGACGGCGACACTATCATTGATTAATTTCACTTGCGACTTTAGCTGCATTTTGTAATGTGTGAGGTATACCAGTAAAAAGATCTGGATCGCTCAAACAGCACCCACCTCTGCAGGAAATACGCTATGAAAAATGTTGGTTTTATCGGCTGGCGCGGTATGGTCGGCTCTGTACTCATGCAACGCATGGTAGAAGAGCACGACTTTGATGCCATTCGCCCCGTCTTCTTCTCTACGTCCCAGCTTGGCCAGCCAGCACCGACCTTCGGTACAGGGGCGGCGGGCACGCTGCAGGACGCATTTGATCTGGAGGCGCTGAAGGCACTCGACATCATTGTTACCTGCCAGGGCGGCGATTATACCAATGAAATCTATCCAAAGCTTCGTGAAAGCGGCTGGCAGGGATACTGGATCGACGCGGCCTCCTCGCTGCGCATGAAAGATGATGCCATCATCATTCTTGACCCGGTGAACCAGGACGTTATTACCCAGGGCCTGAACAACGGAGTGAAAACCTTTGTCGGCGGCAACTGCACCGTTAGCCTGATGCTGATGTCGCTGGGTGGCCTGTTTGCCGAGAACCTGGTGGATTGGGTTTCGGTTGCTACCTACCAGGCGGCCTCCGGCGGCGGCGCGCGCCACATGCGTGAGCTGCTGGCGCAGATGGGCCAGCTGCACAGCCACGTTGCCGGCGAGCTGGCGGATCCGGCCTCGGCTATCCTTGATATCGAGCGTAAGGTCACGACGCTCTCCCGCAGCGGCGAGCTGCCGGTTGATAACTTCGGCGTACCGCTGGCGGGCAGCCTGATCCCGTGGATTGATAAGCAGCTTGATAACGGCCAGAGTCGTGAAGAGTGGAAGGGCCAGGCAGAGACCAACAAGATCCTCAATACCGATCTGGTTATTCCGGTGGATGGCCTCTGCGTGCGCGTGGGTGCGCTGCGCTGCCACAGCCAGGCTTTTACCATCAAGCTGAAGAGAGATGTCTCTATCCCAACCGTTGAGTCTCTGCTGGCGGCCCACAATCAGTGGGCGAAAGTGGTGCCGAACGACCGTGAGATCACCATGCGTGAGCTGACCCCGGCGGCGGTCACCGGCACGCTGACTACCCCGGTTGGCCGTCTGCGCAAGCTCAACATGGGGCCGGAGTATCTCTCCGCCTTCACCGTCGGCGATCAGCTATTGTGGGGAGCCGCCGAGCCGCTACGACGGATGCTGCGCCAGCTGGCGTAACGATCACTGTTTATGAGGAGGTGCTGCGTCACCTCCTTTTTTTTGCACATTTTTTGTGAACAAACACAGCGACAATTTTGGTAAATACATAATGTAGTCGCAATTCAGCCAAATTAATCAGGAGACAGGGGAAGCCTTGTCTATGCTTTAGGTTGGAACAGTTTCAGGCCAGCTGGATGTGGCTGGCGAAAAAAATGTGGCACATTGAGAACAGGATAAAAAAACCATGTCCAGTCTTGTCGATAGAGACGTGATTAACGCGCTAATAGCAGGCCATTTTGCGGATCCCTTTTCCGTACTCGGTATGCACCGCACCAATGCCGGGCTGGAAGTCCGCGCGTTGCTGCCTGACGCCACCGAAGTGTGGGTTATCGAAACGAAAACCGGACGCAAGCTGGCCAGGCTAGAGTGCCTTGATTCACGTGGCTTCTTTGCCGGTATCATTCAACGCCGTAAAAATCCTTTCCGCTACCAGCTTGCCGTTCACTGGCACGATCACGCTAATCTGATAGACGATCCTTACCGCTTTGGTCCTCTCATTCAGGACTTAGATGCCTGGCTGCTGTCAGAGGGCACGCACCTGCGGCCGTATGAGACCCTGGGTGCGCACGCCGATACCATGGACGGCGTGACCGGTACCAAATTCTCCGTCTGGGCACCGAATGCCCAACGCGTCTCGGTAGTAGGCGAATTTAACTACTGGGATGGCCGTCGTCATCCCATGCGCCTGCGCAAAGAGTCCGGCATCTGGGAGCTGTTTATCCCCGGCGTGCAGAATGGGCAGATCTACAAATTCGAGATGATCGACGCCAACGGTAATCTACGCATCAAGGCCGACCCGTATGCTTTCGAGGCGCAGATGCGCCCGGAAACTGCCTCCATGATCTGCGGCCTGCCGGAAAAGGTCGAGCAGACCGAAGAGCGCAAGCGAGCCAACGAGTTTGACCAGCCGATCTCTATCTATGAGGTGCATCTCGGCTCATGGCGTCGCCATACCGACAATAACTTCTGGCTGAGCTATCGCGAGCTGGCAGAGCAGCTGGTTCCCTACGCCAAGTGGATGGGCTTTACCCACTTAGAGCTGATGCCGATCAACGAGCATCCGTTTGATGGCAGCTGGGGCTATCAGCCAACGGGCCTCTATGCGCCCACTCGCCGCTTCGGCACGCGGGATGACTTCCGCTACTTTATCAAGGCTGCCCATGCGGCGGGTCTGAACGTGATCCTTGACTGGGTACCAGGCCACTTCCCGTCGGATGAATTCGGCCTCGCTGAGTTCGATGGAACCGATCTCTATGAGCATAGCGATCCGCGCGAGGGCTACCATCAGGACTGGAACACGCTGATCTATAACTATGGTCGCCGTGAGGTCAGTAACTATCTGGTGGGTAACGCGCTCTACTGGGTTGAGCGCTTTGGTATTGACGCCCTGCGCGTCGATGCGGTGGCTTCCATGATCTACCGTGACTACAGCCGCAAAGAGGGGGAGTGGATCCCCAACGAGTTTGGCGGTCGCGAGAACCTTGAAGCCATCGAATTCCTGCGTAGCACTAACCGCAAGCTGGGCGAGCAGGTACCAGGGGCGGTGAGCATGGCCGAAGAGTCCACCGATTTCCCGGGCGTATCGCGGCCATCGGATAACGGTGGGCTGGGCTTCTGGTACAAGTGGAACCTGGGCTGGATGCATGACACCCTCGACTACTTCAAGCTCGATCCCATCTACCGTCAGTATCATCACGATAAGCTGACGTTCGGGATGATTTACAACTACACCGAGAACTTCGTTCTGCCGCTGTCGCATGATGAAGTTGTGCATGGCAAAAAATCGATTCTTGATCGCATGCCGGGTGATGCATGGCAGAAGTTTGCCAACCTGCGCGCCTACTACGGCTGGATGTGGGCCTTCCCGGGTAAAAAACTGCTCTTTATGGGCAACGAGTTTGCTCAGGGCCGTGAGTGGAACCACGACAGCAGCCTTGACTGGCATCTGCTGGAGGGCGGCGATAACTGGCACCACGGCGTTCAGCGGCTGGTGCGCGATCTCAACACCACCTATCGTCACCATAAAGCGCTGCACGAGCTTGATTTCGATGGCTACGGTTTCGAATGGCTGGTGGTCGACGATAGCCAGCGTTCGGTGTTTGTGTTCGTACGCCGGGACAAAGACGGAAATGAAATTATCGTGGCCAGCAACTTTACGCCAGAGCCGCGCCATGAATACCGTTTTGGCATCAATCAGCCGGGCCGCTGGCGTGAGGTACTGAACACGGATTCAATGCACTATCACGGCAGCAACGCCGGGAATTACGGCAGCGTGCACAGCGATGCCATCCCCAGCCACGGTCGCGATAACTCGCTCAGCCTGACGCTGCCGCCGCTCTCTACCATCTGGTTGGTGAGGGAGGGTGAATGACGAAGCTGGCGGCAGGTAAGCCTGCGCCACCTGGCGCGCATTACGAGGGCAACGGCGTGAACTTCACGCTCTTCTCGGCAAACGCAGAGCGAGTTGAGCTCTGTCTCTTTGACGATGAAGGGAATGAACAGCGCTACGACCTGCCTGCCCGCAGCGGCGACGTCTGGCATGGTTTTCTGGAGAGGGCGCGTCCCGGTTTGCGCTATGGCTACCGGGTTCACGGCCCCTGGGATCCCGCGGCGGGCCACCGCTTTAACCCGGCAAAGCTGCTGGTTGACCCCTGCGCCCATCGCGTAGAGGGAGAGGCTATCGATCATCCGCTTTTTCACGGTGGCTTTGCTGCGCCCGATCCGCACGACAACGCGGGGATTGCGTTAAAGAGCGTGGTCGTTAACGAGGCGTTTGACTGGGAAGATGACGCCCCGCCGCGTAACGCCTGGGGCAAAACGGTGATCTATGAGGCCCATGTTAAGGGGCTGACGTATCTGCATCCGGACATTCCAGAGGCGATACGCGGCACCTACCGGGCCCTCGGCCACCCGGTGATGATCGCTTACTTTAAACGGCTGGGGATCACGGCTCTGGAGCTGCTGCCGGTGGCGCATTTCGCCAGCGAACCGCGCCTGCAGCGGCTGGGCTTGAGCAACTACTGGGGCTACAACCCGCTGGCGATGTTTGCCCTCGATCCGCGCTACGCCAGCGATCCTGACCGCGCCCAGCAGGAGTTTTGCGAGGCGGTCAAAGCGCTGCACAAAGCCGGTATTGAGGTGATCCTCGATATCGTATTGAACCACAGCGCTGAGGTCGATCTTGAAGGCCCGACCTTCTCCCTGCGCGGAATCGATAACCGTAGCTATTATTGGATCAGAGAGAATGGCGATTACGCCAACTGGACCGGCTGCGGTAATACCCTGAACCTGAGTCATCCTGGCGTAGTGGAGTATGCGCACCAGTGCCTGCGGCATTGGGTAGAGACCTACCACATCGACGGCTTCCGCTTCGATTTGGCGACGGTGATGGGGCGCACGCCGCACTTTGATGCCCGTGCGCCGCTGTTTGAGGAGATAAAAAACGATCCGCTGCTCTCGGCAGTGAAGCTGATTGCCGAGCCGTGGGACGTGGGTGAGGGCGGTTACCAGGTGGGTAACTTCCCGCCGCTGTTTGCTGAGTGGAACGATCAGTTTCGCGATGCTTCCCGCCGTTTTTGGCTGGCGAAGGATCTCTCTCTGGGCCGATTTGCCACGCGCTTTGCCGGTTCGGGGGATGTGTTCAGACGCAGCGGGCGTCTTCCCGCCGCGTCGATTAACCTGGTGACGGCGCACGACGGTTTCACGCTACGCGACTGCGTTTGCTTTAACCATAAGCACAACGAGGCCAACGGTGAAGAGAATCGCGACGGCACTAACAATAATCACAGCAATAATCATGGTACAGAGGGATTAGGCGGATCGTTGTATGTGATTGAGCGGCGGCGAGACAGTGTCCATGCCCTACTGGTCACGCTGCTGCTGTCACAAGGTACGCCAATGCTGCTGGCGGGTGATGAACAGGGACATAGCCAGCATGGTAACAATAATGCCTACTGCCAGGACAACGCGCTGACCTGGCTTGATTGGGAAAAGGCAAATGACGGGTTAACCACCTTCGTGGCCACCTTAATCCATCTTCGCCAGCAGGTCCCGGCATTAACGCAGAATGCCTGGTGGGAAGAGGGTGACGGTAACGTCAGCTGGCTGAACAAGGATGCCCAGCCTTTAAGCGTGCAGGAGTGGGAGCATGGGCCAGGCCATCTGCAAATCCTGCTTTCAGACCGTTTCCTGATTACGCTGAACAATACGGATAAGGTTACAGAGATTGTATTACCCGACGGGGAATGGCGCGCCGTTCCTCCATTTGCCGGTGAGGATAATCCGGTGGTAGTGGCTGTCTGGCATGGGCCCGCGCATGGAGTATGCGTTTTTCGAAGGTCATAAAAAAAGGAGTTCATCATGGTTAGATTAGATAACAACGATCCGCTAATGTTAGCGCGCCAGCTGCCATTAAAATCTGTAGCCCTGATCCTGGCAGGAGGGCGTGGCACGCGTCTCAAAGACTTGACCACCACACGCGCCAAGCCTGCGGTACACTTTGGCGGCAAGTTCCGTATTATCGATTTTGCGCTCTCCAACTGTCTTAACTCCGGTATCCGTCGTATCGGCGTGATCACCCAGTATCAGTCGCACACCCTGGTGCAGCATATTCAGCGCGGCTGGTCCTTCTTTAGCGAAGAGATGAACGAATTTGTCGATCTCCTTCCCGCCCAGCAGCGCTTACACGGTGAGAACTGGTATCGCGGCACGGCGGATGCGGTCACCCAGAACCTAGACATCATTCGCCGCTACAATGCGGAGTACGTTGTCATCCTCGCGGGCGATCACATCTATAAGCAGGACTACTCGCGCATGCTGATCGACCACGTTGAGAAGGGCGCACGCTGCACCGTCGCCTGCCTGCCGGTACCAAAAGCAGAAGCAACGGCGTTCGGCGTGATGGCGGTAGATGAAAACGAAAAAGTAATCGATTTCGTTGAGAAGCCTGCCAATCCGCCGACGATGCCAGGGGATGACACCCAATCTCTGGCCAGCATGGGGATCTATATTTTCGACGCAGAGTATCTCTACGCGCTGCTGGAAGAGGATGACAAGGATGAGAACTCTAATCACGATTTCGGTAAGGATATTATCCCGAAAGTGACGAAAGCCGGCGAGGCCTTTGCCCACGCCTTCCCGCACTCTTGCGTGCAGTCGGATCCAGACGCCGAGCCTTACTGGCGCGACGTGGGAACCCTGGAGGCGTACTGGAAGGCTAACCTCGATCTTGCCTCCGTAACACCCGAACTGGATATGTACGATCAAAATTGGCCTATCCGAACCCACATGGAATCGCTACCGCCTGCTAAATTTGTACAGGATAGATCGGGTAGCCATGGAATGACGCTTAATTCGCTGGTGTCGGGGGGCTGCATTATCTCCGGTTCGGTGGTGGTGCAGTCGGTGCTGTTCCCGCGCGTGCGCGTTAACTCATTCTGCAATATCGACTCGTCGGTTCTGCTGCCGGATGTTTGGGTAGGACGTTCGTGCCGCCTGCGCCGCTGCGTTATTGACCGCGCCTGTAAAATACCCGAGGGCATGGTCATTGGTGAAAATGCAGAAGAGGATGCCCGTCGGTTCTACCGTTCAGAAGAAGGCATTGTGCTGGTCACGCGCGAGATGTTAAGCAAATTAAAAGAGTGACGGCATCAAATCATAACCTTGCGCGGAAGGGGTCCGCGCGCTGGTTTACCGCTACCGCCCGCATACGGTAGCGGTTTTTAACAGGAGCGAGAATGCAGGTTTTACATGTATGTTCTGAGATGTTCCCGTTGCTCAAGACCGGTGGTCTGGCAGATGTACTTGGTGCACTCCCTGCGGCGCAAATAGCCGGTGGTGTTGATACCCGCGTACTGCTGCCGGCATTCCCTGATATTCGGCGCGGTATTACTGATGCGAAAGTGGTGTCCCGACGAGAGACGTTTGCCGGACACATCACGCTGCTCTTCGGCCACTATAACGGCGTGGGTATCTATCTGATTGATGCCCCACACCTCTATGACCGTCCCGGCAGCCCGTATCACGATACGAATCTGTTTGCCTATACCGACAACGTGCTGCGTTTCGCCCTGCTCGGCTGGGTCGGCAGCGAGATGGCATGCGGTCTCGATCCGTTCTGGCGTCCGGACATTGTCCATGCCCACGACTGGCATGCCGGGCTGGCCCCTGCCTACCTTGCCGCGCGTGGTCATCCGGCGAAGTCCGTATTTACCGTGCATAATTTAGCCTACCAGGGTATGTTTTATGCTCATCACATGAGTGAAATAGATCTGCCACTGTCATTCTTTAGTGTTAATGGCGTAGAGTTTAACGGCCAGCTCTCGTTCCTGAAGGCGGGGCTCTATTTTGCCGATCACATTACGGCGGTTAGCCCCACCTACGCGCGGGAGATCACCGAGCCGCAGTTTGCGTACGGCATGGAAGGACTGCTGCGCCAGCGCCACGCAGAGGGCCGCCTCTCCGGGATCCTCAACGGCGTTGATGAGCAGATCTGGGATCCGGCAACCGACCTGCTGCTGGCGTCACGCTTTACCCGCGACTCGCTGGAAGATAAGGCAGAAAACAAGCGTCAGCTGCAAATTGCGATGGGTCTAAAGGTCGATGAGAAGATCCCGCTCTTTGCCGTCGTCAGCCGCCTGACCAGTCAGAAAGGACTGGATCTGGTGCTGGAGGCGCTGCCCGGCCTGCTGGAGCAGGGGGGACAGCTGGCCCTGCTGGGCGCAGGCGATCCGGTGCTGCAGGAGGGTTTCCTGGCCGCCGCCGCCGAGCATCCGGGGCAGGTAGGGGTTCAGATCGGCTATCACGAAGCCTTCTCGCACCGCATTATGGGCGGCGCGGATGTGATTCTGGTGCCGAGCCGCTTTGAGCCGTGCGGCCTGACGCAGCTCTACGGACTGAAGTACGGCACGCTGCCGCTGGTACGGCGTACCGGTGGGCTGGCTGACACCGTATCAGACAGCTCACTTGAGAACCTGGCGGACGGTATCGCCAGCGGATTTGTGTTTGAAGACAGCAATGCCTGGTCGCTGCTTAGGGCAATAAGGCGTGCTTTTGTGCTGTGGTCCCGGCCTTCGCTGTGGCGCTTTGTTCAGCGTCAGGCGATGAATATGGATTTTAGCTGGCAGGTTGCCGCTCAATCCTATCGGGATCTCTATTATCGGTTGAAGTAGAGCACCAGGAATCACGTTTATGAATGTACCCTTTACCTATACATCACCGACGCTCAGCGTTGAGGCGTTAAAGCACTCCATTGCCTATAAACTGATGTTTACCATTGGTAAAGATCCGGCCATCGCCAATAAACATGAGTGGCTGAACGCCACCCTGTTCGCCGTGCGTGACCGCCTGGTTGAGCGCTGGCTGCGCTCAAACCGTGCGCAGCTCTCTCAGGAGACGCGCCAGGTCTATTACCTGTCGATGGAGTTTCTGATTGGCCGCACCCTCTCTAATGCCCTGCTGGCGCTGGGCATCTACGGCGACGTTAAAAACGCGCTGGAAGAGATGGGGTTGGATCTTGAAGAGCTGATCGACGAAGAGAACGACCCCGGCCTCGGCAACGGTGGCCTGGGGCGTCTGGCCGCCTGCTTCCTCGACTCGCTGGCTACGCTTGGTCTGCCAGGGCGCGGCTACGGCATCCGCTACGACTATGGTATGTTCAAGCAGAACATCGTTGATGGTCGCCAGAAAGAGTCCCCGGACTACTGGCTGGAGTACGGCAACCCGTGGGAGTTCAAACGCCACAACACCCGTTACAAGGTGCGGTTCGGCGGTCGGATCCAGCAGGAGGGGAAAAAGACCCGCTGGGTAGAGACCGAAGAGATCCTGGCGGTCGCCTACGATCAGATCATCCCCGGCTTTGATACCGACGCCACCAATACGCTGCGGCTGTGGAATGCTCAGGCCAGTAGCGCGATTAACCTCGGTAAATTCAACCAGGGTGACTATTTTGCCGCGGTGGAAGATAAAAACCACTCGGAAAACGTCTCCCGCGTGCTCTACCCGGATGACTCGACCTACTCCGGCCGCGAGCTGCGTCTGCGCCAGGAGTATTTCCTTGTTTCGGCGACGGTGCAGGATATTCTTAACCGCCATTTCATGCTGCATAAGACCTATGCCAATCTCGCGGATAAGGTTGCTATTCACCTCAACGATACCCATCCGGTGCTCGGGATCCCTGAGCTGATGCGTCTGCTAATAGACGAGCATAAGTTCACCTGGGATGATGCCTTTGAGGCCACCTGCCAGATCTTCTCCTATACCAACCATACGCTGATGAGTGAGGCGCTGGAGACCTGGCCGGTAGACATGCTGGGTAAAATTCTGCCGCGTCATCTGCAGATTATCTTTGAGATCAATGACTACTTCCTGAAGACGGTGCAGGAGCAGTATCCGAATGATACCGGTCTGCTTAGCCGCGTCTCGATTATCGACGAGTCCAACGGCCGTCGGGTGCGTATGGCCTGGCTGGCCGTTGTGACCAGCCATAAGGTCAATGGTGTCTCCGAGCTGCACTCAAACCTGATGGTGCAGTCGCTGTTTGCGGATTTTGCGAAAGTGTTTCCTGGGCGCTTTACCAACGTCACCAACGGCGTCACGCCGAGACGCTGGCTGGCGCTGGCTAACCCGTCGCTGTCGGATGTGCTTGATGAGCATATCGGGCGTACCTGGCGAACCGATCTGAGCCAGCTTAGCGAGCTGGAGCAGCACATCGACTTCCCGATGCTGAACCAGTCTGTACGCCAGGCGAAGCTGGAGAATAAAAGGCGTCTTGCGCTCTACATCGGCCAGCAGCTTAACGTGGTGGTAAACCCGAAGGCGCTGTTCGACGTACAGATCAAGCGTATCCATGAGTACAAGCGTCAGCTGATGAACGTCCTGCACGTTATCGCCCGCTATAACCGCATCAAAGCCGATCCGGATGCGGACTGGGTGCCACGCGTCAATATCTTTGCCGGTAAGGCGGCCTCGGCCTACTACATGGCGAAGCATATTATTCATCTGATCAACGATGTGGCGAAGGTCATCAACAACGATCCGCAGATTGGCGACAAGCTGAAGGTGGTGTTCATTCCGAACTATAGCGTCAGCCTGGCGCAGCTGATCATTCCGGCAGCGGATCTCTCCGAGCAGATTTCGCTGGCGGGAACGGAGGCCTCCGGGACCAGTAACATGAAGTTTGCCCTCAACGGTGCGCTGACCATCGGCACGCTGGATGGCGCAAACGTCGAGATGCTGGAGCACGTGGGTGATGACAATATCTTTATCTTTGGTAATACGGCGGATGAGGTTGAGACGCTGCGTCGTCAAGGCTATAAGCCGCGCGACTACTATGATAAAGACGAAGAGCTGAACAACGTCCTGACGCAGATTGCCACCGGCGTGTTTAACCGTGATGAGCCGGGCCGCTACCGCGATCTGGTGGATTCCCTGCTTAACTTCGGCGATCACTATCAGGTGCTGGCAGATTTTCGCAGCTACGTTGACTGTCAGGATCGGGTGGATGAGCTTTACCGCCAGCCAGAAGAGTGGACCATTAAAGCGATGCATAACATCGCCAATATGGGCTACTTCTCATCTGACAGGACAATCAAGGAGTACGCGGATAAAATCTGGGATATTAAGCCGATACGCCTGTAAAACTGTAAAAACGCCGGGCGGCATTGCGTTTGCCCGGCCTACACGTAGGCCCGGTAAGCATAGCGCCACCGGGCGTTTTAATCATGATGCTAATGACAATTCACGCTTAGCCCAGCTAGCCAGCCACAGCGCCACCCGAGACTGCTCTTCCGCGTTTAACCACATACCGACCTTCGTCCGACGCCAGATAGCATCGTCGAGGCGACGCACCCACTCATGCTCTGCCAGATAGCGCAGTTCGGCCTCGTAGAACTCATGGCCAAAATTCTCCCCAAGATCTTCAACGGACGACGTACCGGCAAGGATCAGCTCGCTGTTGCTGCCGTAGGTCCGGGCGTAGTGGCGTGCCAGCGGCTCGCTGATAAACGGATAGCGACGGCGCAGCTTCGCCGCGTAGTCGTCACGGTCGCCAGCAATATCGCCCCCGGGCAGTACGCACTCTTTTGTCCACGCCGGGCCGATGCCGCTGTAGTACGGCGTCAGCTTCTCCAGCGCGTGTTCGGCCAGCTTGCGGTAGGTTGTCAGCTTGCCGCCGAAGACAGAGAGCAGAGGCGCTTTACCCTCGTCATCACGAATATCGAGAGTATAGTCGCGGGTAACGGCCTGCGGTGAGTCGGACTCATCGTCGCACAGCGGACGTACACCGGAGTAGGTCCAGACAATATCGTCCCGGGTCAGCGGCTTTTTAAAGTGCGCGTTATAGACCTTCAGCAGGTAGTTAATCTCACCCTCGTCGATCTCAACGTGCTGTGCATCGCCTTTATACTCAACGTCGGTGGTGCCGATAATAGAGAACTCGTCCATCCACGGGATCACAAACACGATACGCTTATCTTCGTTTTGCAGAATATAGGCCTGCTTCTGCGAGTGCACGCGCGGCACCACGATATGGCTACCTTTGATCAGACGGATGCCATACGGCGACGGCAGCTGCATCCCCTCGTCAAAGAACTGCTTCACCCACGGGCCGGTGGCATTTACCAGGCCTCGCGCCTGCCAGCGGTATTTCTCGCCGGTATCAATGTCTTCGGCTTCCACGATCCACAGACCGTTTTCGCGACGTGCCGAGGTCGCCCGGGTACGGGTTAACACCTCACCACCTTTACGCACCACCATCTGCGCATTCGCCAGCACCAGACGCGCATCGTCGACCCAGCAGTCAGAATATTCGAATCCGCGCACGATCTCCGGCTTCAGCACCGACTCTGAGCCAAAACGCAAACCGGTAGAGCCGGGCAGGCTGGTACGTTTGCCCAGGTGATCGTACATAAACAGGCCGATGCGGATCATCCACGCCGGACGCAGGTGCGGACGGTGGGGCAGGCGAAAACGCATCGGGAAAGCGATATGCGGTGCCATCTGCAACAGCACCTCACGCTCCGCCAGCGCCTCGCTCACCAGGCGAAACTCATAGTGTTCCAGGTAGCGCAGGCCGCCGTGGATCAGCTTCGAGCTGGCCGAGGAGGTGGCACAGGCCAGGTCATTCGCCTCCAGCATGAGCACGGAAAGACCACGCCCGGCGGCGTCTGCCGCGATACCGGCACCGTTGATGCCCCCACCTATCACAATCAGATCTTTGGTTTCCATGCTCACCTCATGCACTTTCGTAAAAGCTCAAAAATGTTCGATATCGCTCATAATAGCAAACGAACGCGCTTTTGGTAACATCAAAAAAACAATTTAGAGTGATACGCATAACATAATGGCGTTTACCTGGCGGAACGACGTAAAATTAGAGAGAGAATGTATAACGCGCATACCCAACCAAGATGAGAGCGAAATGGATCAGTTTGAGTGTATTAATGTAGAAGAAGCCCACCAGAAGATGCATCAGAAGCTGGCGGTGCTGGTCGATATCCGCGATCCGCAGAGCTATGCCATGGGCCATACCCCCGGCGCGTTTCATCTGACCAACGATACGCTGGGGACGTTTATGCAGCAGAACGACTTTGATACGCCAGTGATGGTGATGTGCTACCACGGCAACAGCAGCAAAGGTGCCGCCCAGTACCTGTTGCAGCAGGGGTTTGACCAGGTCTACAGCGTCGACGGCGGCTTTGACGCCTGGCATCGTCACTTCCCGGCGGAAGTGGCACACGGTACGCTTTAGTCAGCGGCGTCATAACCCGCTATACTGCCCTCTTTTGTGTGGAAAAAGCGACCGCCAGCATGTTGATGATCACTTCCTTTGCTAACCCGCGCGTCGCCCAGGCGTTTGTTGACTATATGCAAACCCAGGGCGTTGTTTTGACTATTCAACACCATGACACCAGCGACGTCTGGCTGGCGGACGAGAGCCAGGCCGGACGCGTACGCGAAGAGCTGGCGCGCTTCCAGCAGAACCCGGAAGATCCGCGCTACCTGGCGGCCAGCTGGCAATCAGGGCAGGTGAATAGCGGCCTGCACTATCGTCGCTACCCCTTCTTCGCCACCCTGCGCGAGCGGGCCGGGCCGGTAACGCTGATCGTCGCGCTGCTCTGCGTGCTGGTGTTTATCCTGATGAGCACGCTTGGCGATCAGATTGTCATGATGTGGCTGGCGTGGCCTTTCGATCCCTCGCTGCGGTTCGATCTCTGGCGCTACTTCAGCCACGCTCTGATGCACTTTTCCGTGATGCATATTCTCTTCAACCTGCTCTGGTGGTGGTACATCGGCGGGGCGGTCGAGAAGCGCCTCGGCAGCGGCAAGCTCATTGTAATCACGCTTATCAGCGCGCTGCTCAGCGGCTATGTGCAGCATAAGTTTAGCGGCCCGTGGTTTGGTGGCCTCTCCGGCGTGGTGTATGCGCTGATGGGCTACGCCTGGCTGCGCGGCGAGCGCGATCCGCAAAGCGGTGTCTATTTGCCACGAGGCCTGATAGCCTTTTCTTTAATATGGTTAATTGCCGGCTGGTTTGATCTGTTTGGCATGTCTATCGCCAACGGCGCGCACGTCACCGGCCTGGCCGTGGGGCTGGCGATGGCCTTTGTTGATACGCGAAAACGAACATAAAAGCTCAGGAACATTGCAATGAAACAGACTCAGCGCCACGATGCCATCATCGAGCTGGTAAAAAAGCAGGGCTACGTCAGTACCGAGGAGCTGGTAGAGCAGTTTGCCGTCAGCCCGCAGACCATTCGCCGCGATTTAAACGATCTGGCCGATCAGAACATGATCCTGCGCCATCACGGCGGCGCGGCGCTCCCCTCCAGCTCGGTAAACACCCCGTGGCACGATCGTAAAGCCACCCAGACGGCGGAGAAGGAGCGGATTGCCCGCAAAGTCGCCAGCCAGATCCCAGACGGGGCAACGCTGTTTATCGATATCGGCACCACGCCGGAAGCGGTCGCGCATGCGCTGCTGGATCACAATCACCTGCGCATCGTCACCAATAACCTCAACGTCGCCAACACCCTGATGGTGAAAGAGGATTTCCGCATTATTCTGGCCGGGGGCGAACTGCGCAGCCGTGACGGGGGAATTATCGGCGAGGCGACCCTCGACTTTATCTCCCAGTTCCGCCTCGACTTTGGCATTCTCGGGATCAGCGGCATTGACGCCGACGGCTCGCTGCTGGAGTTTGACTACCACGAGGTGCGCACCAAGCGAGCGATTATCGACAACTCACGTCACGTGATGCTGGTAGTGGATCACTCCAAATATGGCCGCAATGCCATGGTTAACATGGGCAGCATCAGCATGGTAGATGCGGTCTATACCGACGTGATGCCGCCCGCTGGCGTGCTGGACGTAATCAAGAGCCACAATATCCAGCTGGAACTGTGCTAAAAATCACGCCGGGCGGCACTGCATTTGCCCGGCCGACAGTTCAGACGCCGTAGCCCATCATCTGCAATAGCTGCTGCGCGTGCTGTACCGCATCCTGGCGGTGGGCGACGCCCAGCTTCTGGTAGAGGTTACGAATGTGGGTTTTGATGGTGGTCGCCGCGACTGCCAGCTCGCCGGCGATCTGCTCGTTACTGTAGCCGGAATAGATCAGCCCCAGCACCTGCCACTCCCGCTGGGTCAGTGGGCTGGTGCGGATCAGCTCCGGGACCTCCGGGTGGGTCAGCAGACGTTCAACAAAGCGCTCGTCAAAATGGGCATACTTGTGGCGATGATGCTGGTTGATGTCACGCAGAATGCGCTGGGCGCGGTGGCCCTCTAGCTCTGGCAGGGCGTTAAGCTGGATCAGCTGCCGCAGCTGCTGCGCCATCGCCTCGCCTTCAATTACGAAGTGGCTAACGAAGCCGGTGCGGTTTGCCAGCGTCAGGGCCTCTATCAGCACCCGCTGGGCATCGTTCTTACGTCCGGCCTGCCAGTAAAGCTGGTTTAGCAGGAGCAGGTTACGGTTCAGATCGCTCATCAGCCGCAGGCTGCGCGCGTTCTCGTTCAGCTCCTCCAGCACCATCTCCGCCGACGCCACGTCTCCCAGCAGGATCTGCGCCCGGGCAACGTTGCGCCACTGGCTCTGGTGGAAGTGGTTATTGGCAAACTCTGATTTCGGCGTCTGACGCAGCCACTGGGCAGCAGCCTGCTTATCGCCGGTCATCTGCCAATAGATCACCCGCACTTTGTCAGCATTGGACACCCAATCGCTATGGTACTGTCCGTTACCGAGCAGGTTCTCCAGCCGGTTAAGGTGACTGCGGGCGTTATCCAGATCGCCACGCGCCAGCGAGTTTTGCACTACCAGAGCCAGGCATTGCAGCTGCTGCTGAGGCTGATAGGCAGAGAGCACGGTCATGCCTTCCCGGGCAGCCGCTTCGGATTCATCAAGACGTCCCCATGCCCACAGCAGCTGGGCGCGGATACGCAGCAAAAACTCGTGCAGCGGCAGCTGCTCAAGATGCTGCTCGCGGATCAGCGTGAACGCCTTCTCCTGGCACTCCCAGGCAGCCTGCAGGAAGCCCTGGGCAAACAGGATCTCGCACTGCTGGATCAGGCTCCACAGCGCGTAGTGCCAGACGTCGTGGCGGCGCGCCATCTGCTCGGTTTGCTGCATCAGGGTGAGAGAGTGGCTGAGCAGCCCCTTGCAGTGCAGCACCTCGCCATGCACCGAGGTCGCCACGATGCGGCTATAGAAGTTAGCCAGCGGCAGCTCTTCAAGCGCGATCATCGCCAGCCGCTCGGCCTCTACCGGATCGCCATCGTTAATCGCCACCTGGGCGCGCAGCGCGTTAAAGTCACCTTGCAGCGCGTGATCCGCCGTCATGTCCATCTCCTGCTCGGCGCGGGCCAGCAGGGTATTCACTTCGCTATAGCGGTGCTGGCTCTGCATCAGCCAGGCTTGCAGCAGCACCAAGCGCGGGTTCTCCAGCAGGCTCTCCCACGGCAGCGCCTTTAACGACGCCTCCAGCAGGGTCAGCTCGCTGTGGTTAAACAGGCCCCACGCGTGGTGCAGCAGAATATCGCGTAGCATCGTGCCATCGCCCGCCGCTAACGCATGATGAATGGCCTCGCTCGGAAAGCCCTGCGCCATCCAGCTCTCTGCCGCCGCGCGGTGAATATCCGGCAGCTCGGTGGCCAGCTCCCACTGGCAGCGCTGGCGTAAAAAGCTGCCGAACAGCGGGTGATAGCTAAACCACTCCCCGGAGTCATCCATACGCTGTAAAAACAGCCCCTGGCGCTCGATCTCCTCCAGCCGCATCTGGCCGTTCTCTTCGCCGGTGACGCGGACGATCAACGCATCGTTCATCGAGCGCAGCAGGGAGCTTTTCAGCAGGAACTGGCGGGTAGTGGAATCGATATTGTCCAGCACCTCATCGACCAGATAGTCCGACAGATGGCTGGCGTTAATCCCTGCCAGGCGGCGGGCAGAGTGCTGGGTTGAACTGTTATTCTGCCGGGCCGAAAGGGCAATCAGCTGCAGGGCGGTGGCCCATCCGGCCACGTCGTCGCACAGGCGGCTGCTCTCCGCCGCTTCAATCGGGGCGTTCAGGCGGCAATCAAAAAACTGCTTTGCCTCCTGATGAGTAAAGGCCAGCTGCTGGCTGCTGACTTCCAGCAGCTGATCGCGCACGCGCAGGTTGGCAATGCCCAACTGCGGCAGGTTGCGCGACAGCACCACCAGGGTCAGATTTTCCGGCTGATGACGAAGGAAGAAACGCATCGCGTCGTGGATCACCGGGTTGGTCACCAGATGATAGTCATCGATCACGATGTAGAGCGGACGCTGCCACTCTGCCAGCTCAATAAAGAGCTGTGAAAAGAGCGAGGGGAGGCTGGCGTACTGACGCTTCTGCGCCATCGCCTCGCTGGAGACGCAGTGTCCGCCGGTCGCCTGCTGCACGGCGGCGACAAGATAGCTGGCGAATCGCTCCGGCTGGTTATCCCCCTCATCGAGCGAGAACCAGCCCAGATCGGCTTGACTGGCAGCCCACTGTGAAATAAGCGTCGTTTTGCCGTAGCCAGCCGGGCTGGTAACCAGAGCCAAACGAAAATTGTTCGCGCCGGAAAGTTTAGCCAGCAGGCGTTCGCGGACCACAGTATGGTCAAGACGAACCGGGCGACTTAATTTGGACGGAATCAACATAGTTATCACTTCACTGTGAGGGAACGAAGAAAAAGGAATTTTTTTGCGCTTCGTAATTAATGACTAATAAGGTCGGTCAGAATGGATTCTATTGCAAGTTATGTCCGAATTTTACGACGCTGAATTTGCACCGTGTCACATTTTCATAACCTGGCTGAATAAAACGCCCGACAGGTAGCGAGGGCACGTGGTAACTAGCCTGCGGGCAAATGGAGCAGAATGTAATATTCACTTTTGGCAGAGTTAGATTAGGTTGTTGATATTCAAAATCCATAGGTCGAAAGTGGTAGTTAATAGGGTTCGATGGGTAAGGTTGTTAATATTTGTATCTATGATTCGCCGCAGTAAATTTAAATTCATGTATGTATATATGAAACGCCATTTCATTTCCTTGAGCGCCCTCCCGGTTACCTGCCGATAATGTCCTCATACTTTCGCATGCGTTTTTGTGCCAGCTGACCGTTGAATTTTTGAGTAATTCGCCTTTTTACAGCTAACTTTAAGTGGCAGCGGTCACACTTTTGGCTCATCCCTGCGGCTCCTCCTGGGCTTTTCCCTGGCAGGATGAGGAAGTCAACCCAGGGGCCAGGCAAACTAGCGCTAACGTTGTTTTTACTTACAGGATCCCCGTTTGCTATGTCACAGCCAACCTTTAACAAAGCTCAGTTTGCCGCCGCCCTGACGCGTCAGTGGCAGCGTTTTGGTCTCCGTTCCGCCGAAGAGATGACCCCCCACCAGTGGTGGCACGCGGTTAGCGGCGCGCTGGCGGAGCAGCTTGCTGCCCAGGCGGTAGCCAAACCCGCAGAGGATCAGCGCCACGTAAACTACATCTCCATGGAGTTCCTCATTGGCCGCCTGACCGGCAACAACCTGCTTAATATGGGCTGGTATCAGGAGGTGAGCGATCTGCTGCAAACGCATAACGTCAATCTCACCGACCTGCTGGAAGAGGAGATCGATCCGGCGCTGGGCAACGGTGGCTTAGGCCGGCTGGCAGCCTGCTTCCTGGACTCGATGGCGACGGTAGGTCAGCCCGCTATTGGCTACGGCCTGAACTATCAGTACGGTCTGTTCCGCCAGTCCTTTGTCGACGGGCAGCAGCAGGAGGCCCCGGACGACTGGCATCGCGGCAGCTACCCCTGGTTCCAGCACAACGCCGCGCTGGACGTTAAGGTCAATCTTGGCGGCAAGGTGAGCCGGGACGGGCGCTGGGAGCCGGCGTTTTCTCTGATCGGCGAGGCGTGGGATCTGCCGGTGCTGGGCTACCGGAACGGCGTAGCGCAGCCTCTGCGACTGTGGCAGGCTAAACACGCTCACCCGTTCGATCTGACTAAATTTAACGACGGCGATTTCCTGCGTGCCGAACAGCAGGGCATCGACGCTGAAAAGCTGACTAAAGTTCTCTACCCTAACGACAACCACACCGCGGGTAAAAAACTGCGCCTGATGCAGCAGTATTTCCAGTGCGCCTGCTCGGTCGCGGATATTCTGCGCCGTCACCATCTGGCCGGGCGCAAGCTGGCGGAGCTGCCCGACTACGAAGTGATCCAGCTCAACGATACCCACCCGACCATCGCCATTCCGGAGATGCTGCGCGTGCTGATCGACGAACATCAGCTGAGCTGGGACGAGGCATGGTCAATTACCAGCCGCCTGTTTGCCTATACCAACCACACGCTGATGCCGGAAGCGCTGGAAAACTGGCATGAGCGGCTGCTGAAACCGCTGCTGCCGCGCCATATGCAGATCATCAAAGAGATCAACGACCGCTTTAAAAAGCAGGTAGTGAAAACCTGGCCGGGCAACGAGGCGGTGTGGGCGAAGCTGGCGGTGGTCTATGACGGCCAGGTACGCATGGCTAACCTCTGCGTCGTGAGCGGCTTCGCGGTCAACGGCGTGGCGGCGCTGCACTCGGACCTGGTGGTGAAGGATCTCTTCCCGGAGTATCACCAGCTGTGGCCGAACAAGTTCCATAACGTCACGAACGGCATCACCCCGCGCCGCTGGATCAAGCAGTGCAACCCGGCGCTTGCCGCGCTGCTTGATAAGACGCTGAAGAGAGAGTGGGCAAACGATCTCGACCAGCTGCTGGGCCTGGAGAAGTATGCCGACGACGCCAGCTTCCGTCAGCAGTACCGCGCTATCAAGCAGGAGAACAAGACGCAGCTGGTGGCGTTTGTGAAAGCGCGTACCGGTATCGAGATCAACCCTAACGCTATTTTTGATATTCAGATCAAGCGTCTGCATGAGTACAAGCGTCAGCACCTGAATCTGCTGCACATCCTCGCGCTCTACAAAGAGATCCGTGAGAATCCGGCGGCGGACCGCGTGCCGCGCGTCTTCCTGTTCGGAGCCAAAGCCGCACCGGGCTACTACCTGGCGAAGAACATTATTTTTGCTATCAATAAGGTGGCAGAGGCGATCAACAACGACCCCAGCGTGGGCGACAAGCTGAAGGTGGTCTTCCTGCCGGACTACTGCGTCTCGGCGGCCGAGAAGCTGATCCCGGCGGCGGACGTCTCCGAGCAGATCTCTACCGCAGGAAAAGAGGCCTCTGGTACCGGCAACATGAAGCTGGCACTGAACGGCGCACTCACCGTGGGCACGCTGGATGGTGCCAACGTCGAGATTGCCGAGCAGGTCGGCGAAGAGAATATCTTTATCTTCGGCCATACTGTGGAAGAGGTGAAGGCCCTGAAGGCGAAGGGCTACGATCCGGTTAAATGGCGCAAGAAAGACAAGCTGTTGAATGCGATCCTCAAAGAGCTGGAGAGCGGTAAATATAGCGACGGCGACAAGCATGCGTTCGACCTGATGCTGCACAGCATCGGCAAAGAGGGGGGCGATCCCTACCTGGTTGCCGCTGACTTTGCCGCCTACGTTGAGGCGCAAAAACAGGTCGACGTGCTCTATCGCGACCAGGAGGCCTGGACCCGCGCGGCGATCCTTAATACCGCCCGCTGCGGCATGTTCAGCTCCGATCGCTCAATTCGTGACTATCAAAACCTGATCTGGCAGGCCAAACGCTAAGGAGCGCCATGGAAAGTAAACGTCTGGCTGACGCCGCGCTGGCGGCGGGCATTAGCCCTAACTATATCAACGCCCACGGCAAACCCCAGTCAATTGGTGCCGAAACCAAACGGCGTTTGCTTAACGCAATGCACCCCGCTGCGGCTAAAAAGGTGGCCGCGGCCCCCGTTGCGCAGGTTAAGGTGCTGATCCACGGCAAAAGATTGGCGTTGCCCGTTGAGGGCAGCGGCGAATTTAGCTGGACGCTCACGACTGAAACGGGTGAGCAGCACCAGGGGACGTTCCGCGACAAGAAGCGGATCACGCTGCCAGCCTCGCTGGCAGAGGGGTATCACACGCTGACCCTGCGCCAGGGTAAAAAGCAGTGGCAGTGCCGGGTGATTGTCGCCCCGCCGCGCTGCTATGAACCCGAGGCGCTGCTGGAGGGCAAAAAGCTGTGGGGTGCCACCGTTCAGCTTTATACCCTGCGCTCGGAGAAAAACTGGGGTATCGGCGATTTCGGCGATCTGAAGGCCATGCTGGTCGAGGTCGCGAAGCGGGGTGGGGCGTTTATCGGCCTCAACCCGGTTCATGCTCTCTATCCGGCGATGCCGGAGAGCGCCAGCCCCTATAGCCCCTCTTCACGGCGCTGGCTTAACGTGCTCTATATCGACGTTAACGCCATCGAGGATTACCAGCGCAGCGACGAGGCGCAGGCGTGGTGGAAGATGGACTCTACCCAGAAAGCACTCAATGCGGCGCGGGACAGCGAGTGGGTCGACTATGCCGGCGTCACCGCCCTTAAGCTGGCAGCGCTGAAAATGGCGTGGCGTCTCTTTGCCGATCGGGCGGAAGACGACGAGCAGATGGCGGCGTTTCGCGGTTTTGTGCAGCAGCAGGGCGAAGGCCTCTACTGGCAGGCCGCGTTTGATGCCCTGCATGAGTATCAGGTAAAAGAGGATGAGATGCGCTGGGGTTGGCCGGTGTGGCCGGAAGCCTACCGGCATACCGACAGCCCGCAGGTAAAAGCCTTCTGTCAGGAGCACGCCGACGAGGTGGATTTTTACCTCTGGCTACAGTGGCTGGCTGCGGTGCAGCTGGCGGAGTGCTGGGAGACCAGCCAGGGCTTTGCGATGCCGATTGGTCTCTACCGCGATCTGGCGGTAGGCGTTGCCGAGGGCGGGTCAGAAACCTGGTGCGATCGCGAGTTGTACTGCCTGGAGGCCTCCGTGGGTGCGCCACCGGATATTCTTGGGCCGCTGGGGCAAAACTGGGGCCTGCCGCCGATGGATCCGCATATCATCACCGCCCGTGGCTATGAGCCGTTTGTTCAGCTCCTGCGGGCCAACATGAAGAGCTGTGGCGCGCTGCGTATCGACCATGTAATGTCGCTCCTGCGCCTGTGGTGGATCCCTTACGGCGAGACGGCGGATCAGGGGGCCTATGTTCACTACCCGGTGGATGACATGCTGGCGATCCTTGCCCTGGAGAGTAAACGCCATAGCTGCATGGTGATTGGCGAAGATCTCGGCACCGTGCCGAAGGAGATCGTCAGCAAGCTGCGCGACAGCGGGGTTTACTCCTACAAGGTGCTCTATTTCGAAAGCGATGATAAAAAGCGGGTGCGTGCCCCAGAGTTATGGCCTGCCCAGTCGATGGCGGTAGCCACAACCCACGACCTGCCGACCCTGCGCGGCTACTGGGAAGCGGACGATCTGACCCTCGGGAAAACGCTCGGACTCTATCCGGACGAAGAGGTGCTGCGTGAGCTGTATGCGGATCGTGAGCGGGCGAAGCAGGGCCTGCTGGACGCGCTGCATCAGCACGGCTGTCTGCCGAAAAGCACCGGGCACAAAGCGGCTCGCATGGCGATGAATGCTACCCTCAACCGGGGTCTGCAACGCTATATTGCCGACAGCAGCAGTGCGCTGCTTGGGCTACAGCCAGAGGACTGGTTGGATATGGCCGATCCCGTCAACGTGCCGGGCACCAGCTACCAGTACAAAAACTGGCGGCGCAAGCTGTCGACGTCGCTGGAGAAGATGTTTGCCGATGAGAAGGTGAACAGGCTGGTGAAGGATCTGGACAAGCGGCGTAGGGCTGCATCGAAGAAGTAAATCATTACCCGGCGGCGCAGCGCCGCCGGGCACATCAATCAGATCACCATTCCCAGCAGCAGGCAGCCGATCAGGCCGCATACCGCAATAATGGTCTCCAGCGCTGACCATGACTTCATGGTCTCACCGATGCTCAGGTTGAAATACTCCTTGAACAGCCAGAACCCTGGATCGTTCACGTGGGAGAAGATCACGCTGCCGGAGCCGACGGCGATAACCATCAGCTCAGGGCTGACGCCGGTAGTGGCAATCAGCGGAGCCGCAATCCCGCCAGCGGTGATGGCCGCCACGGTAGCCGAGCCCAAGGCAATACGCAGCACGGCGGCAATTGACCACGCCATAAACAGCGGCGACAGGTTGGTGGAGTGCATCATCGCCGCGATGTATTTATCCACGCCGCTGTCTACCAGCACCTGCTTGAACGCACCGCCGCCGCCGATAATCAGCAGCATCATGGCGATGATTTTAATCGAGGAGGTGATGGTATCGGTGATCTGATCCATTGAGCGGCCACGGTTAAGGCCAAAGGTAAAGATGGCAATCAGCACGGCAATCAGCGTTGCCATCACCGGGTCGCCAAAGAACTCAGCGTAGGCAAGGATCGGGTGGCCTTTTGGCAGGATCATCTCTGCGACGGCGCGCCCGGCCATCAGGATCACCGGCACCAGCGAGGTCCAGACGCTGACGGCAAAGCTTGGCATCTCTGCTTCGGTAAAGGTTTTTGCGTTATAGAGGCCTTCCGGGATCGGCTTATCGATCTTCTTCAGGAAACGCGCATAGACCGGACCGGCCAGGATCACGGTCGGGATAGCCAGCAGCGTACCGTAGAGCAGGGTCTTGCCCATATCCGCGTGGAAGATGGTGGCGATGGCGGTCGGACCTGGGTGCGGCGGCAGGAAGCCATGGGTCACAGAGAGCGAGGCGGCCATCGGCACACCTACATAGAGCAGCGGCACGCGCGCTTTCGCCGCGATGGTGAACACCAGCGGCAGCAGCAGCACGAAGCCCACTTCATAAAACAGCGCAAAGCCGACGGTAAAACCGGTTAATACCACCGCCCACTGGATATATTTCTGACCAAACTTGTCAATCAGGGTCGTGGCGATCCGCTGGGCACCGCCGCAGTCCGCCAGCATCTTACCCAGCATGGCACCGAAGCCCATGATCAGCGCGAGGCTGCCGAGGGTACCGCCGACGCCTGCCTTAATGGAGGCGATAACTTTATCTACCGGCATTCCCTGCATCAGCCCAACGGCAAGCGCCACCAGGATCAATGCAATGAAGCCGTTTAATTTAAAGCGGATCATTAACAGAAGTAATAGAACAACACCGAGAGCAACGATGATAAGTGGCATGGTTTACCTGGCCTTTATGATGTTATGGGTAACGCTTATCTACAAAGTAACTGGCTTATTAAGTAGTTTTAACTGCACGGAGGGATGATACGGGTAACATGCAGGCGAATAGAATCACTTTGGGCGGGTAAATTTTAGAAGTGCGACGTGGGTCATATTATACAGCAGAGGCAAGAAGCCCGGTCAGCGAAGCGCCGCCGGGCATAGCAGGAGCAGACAGGACGAACGACGATCAGTAGTAGGAGTGTTCGCCGCGCTGGTGCTCGGTCAGATCGCGCACGCCTTTCAGCTCAGGGAACTCGTTCAGCAGCTGCTTCTCGATCCCCTCTTTCAGCGTGACGTCGACCATTGAACAGCCGTTACAGCCGCCGCCAAACTGCAGAATGGCATAGCCTTCGTCGGTGATCTCCATCAGCGTAACGCGGCCACCGTGACCAGCCAGCTGCGGGTTGATCTGCGACTGGAGCAGATACTCAACGCGCTCCATCAGCGGGGCATCGTCAGTCACCTTACGCATTTTGGCGTTAGGTGCCTTCAGCGTCAGCTGCGAGCCCAGCTGGTCGGTGACAAAATCGATCTCCGCATCTTCCAGATACGGTGCGCTCAGCTCGTCGACATACGCGGTCAGCAGCGAAAAGGGTAACGCGGTATCCGTTGCTTCCACTGCATCCGGCGGGCAGTAAGAGACGCCGCACTCGGCATTTGGCGTGCCTGGATTGATCACAAATACGCGGATTTGTGTTCCTTCTTCCTGATTTGCCAGCAGTTTGGCAAAGTGCGCCTGAGCTGCGTCGGAAATATGGATCATAGCAATGGCCTAAATAGTTGACTGTTTTACTCGGTTATAATACGCCCATCATCGCGCCTCTACAAGGTTCGACATAGGCACCATACCTGAACAGTCGCCGCGCCGCCCTGCAACAGCAGACGGGTGATCTCCGCAACGGTGCTGCCGGTAGTGACGACATCATCCACAATAGCCATATGGAGGCCGTCAAGCGGCAATTCAAGGCGGAAGGCATTTTTGAGATTGCTTCTTCGTCGGCGAGCGCTGAGAAAATGCTGGGTCAGGGCCGGGCGAACGCGGGTCAGGGTGTTGCTGGCGTAGCGGCAGTCCAGCCAGCGTGCCAGCGGCTGGCAGAGCAGATCGCTCTGATTAAAGCCCCGCTGCCACTGGCGATGCGAATAGAGTGGCACGCTAACGATGCGGTCCGGCAGCGCGAGCCGTGTGGTACGGCGGGCATTAATAATCGCCAGCAGCTGCAGCCGGGCCAGCGCCGCAGCCAGCTCCGGTCGACGGGAGAACTTCAGCTGGTGGATCAGCGTGCTCAGCGGCGGAGCGTAGGCGCTGACCGCCACCAGCCTCTGCCACGGCGGCGGCTTTTGCAGGCAGCGGCCGCAGGGCAGGGTTATGCTGGCGGCGGGCAGGCCGCACTGTGGGCATACGCTATCAGTGAGCTGAATCGTTCGACGGCAGACAGAGCAGATCCCTGAGCGGGGCAGGGCGAGCGGCATTCGGCATAGCCAGCACAAGCCTGGCGCTGTTAGCATACGTACCCTCCTGGACATGAGAAGAGAACAATAGCGGATGAACGACATCTGGTGGCAAACCAAAGGCGAAGGAAATTGTCATCTTGTGCTGCTGCACGGATGGGGACTGAATGCAGAGGTGTGGGATTGCATTACGGCGGAGCTGGCCTCGCACTTTACCCTGCACCTGGTGGATCTGCCAGGCTACGGTCGCAGCACCGGCTTTGGCGCGCTGACCCTGGCCGAGATGACGGAGATTGTATTGGCCCATGCGCCAAAAGAGGCGATCTGGCTTGGCTGGAGCCTCGGTGGGCTGGTGGCAAGCCAGGCGGCGTTAAGCGCTCCCGGTCGCGTGAGCGCCCTGGTCACGGTCGCCTCCTCTCCCTGCTTCAGCGCCGAAGGCGATTGGCCGGGCATTAAACCCGAGGTGCTGTCCGGCTTCCAGCAGCAGCTGAGCGATAACTTTCAGCGCACGGTAGAGCGTTTTCTGGCGCTGCAAACCCTGGGGACGGAAACTGCTCGGGACGATGCCCGTAAGCTGAAGCACGCCGTGCTGGCCCTGCCGATGCCGTCGGTAGAGGTGCTCAACGGCGGGCTGGAGATCCTGAAAACGGCCGATCTGCGCGCGCCGCTGACGCAGCTGACGCAGCCGTTCCTCCGTCTCTACGGGCGTCTTGACGGGCTGGTCCCGCGCAAAATCGTGCCGTGGCTGGACGCGCTGTGGCCGGAGAGCGAGTCGCAGGTATTTGCTAAGGCGGCGCATGCGCCCTTCATTTCGCACCCTGAGGCATTTTGTCAGAGGCTGGTGGAGTTTACGCAGCAGCTGGCGAAACGGCTGGGACAGACTAAAATTTAAACGTATTTATCTATTTGGCGTTCCAACAAAAAGCGTAATGGCATCCACTACCGTATGGAGTAAAGGCTATGAAACGTACAGCAGGTATCGTCGTATCTCTGGTTATTGGTGCACTCTCGTTTAGCGTGATGGCGGCGGAAGAGGTGCAGAAAGATAAGATTAAAGAGATGAATCTGACCAAAATCGGCACCGTCAGCACGTCGGATACGTCAGCACCAATGGACGCCCGGGCAGAGCTGGTGAAGAAAGCCGATGCGCTGGGCGGCAAGTACTATGTGATCACCAGCGGGGACAAAATCAGTAAAGACATTCGTGCCACGGCGGATGTCTACAAGTAATCTACGTCAGGCGGGCAGCGCGCCCGCCCTGTTCTTTAGCGCAGTATCTACTGTTAGTGCTGACAAGCCTTACCCTGCGGACAGTTTTTACATTTGCCGCTCAGATATCCCCCGGCTTCCTCTTCAATGCGTACGTCAATGGCCGCCGTTTTGCGCGTTGCCAGCAGATTGACGTCGACCCGACTTCTGGCCCGGCGCAGCCCACCCAGCAGCAGAACGTTAAACAGCACCACCGCCAGAATGCAGGTCAGACTGTAGCGCGGATGGGCGCTAAAGCTGGTGGCCTGGTAGAAGAGCGTTGCCAGCGAGTAGGCGATATTCAGCCCCCAAAGAATAGAGAAACCCATCCAGCCGCGGCTCGACTCTCTGGCGATCGCCCCCATTACCGAGATGCAGGGAATATAGAGCAGGACAAAAATCAGATAGCTGTACGCGGCGGCGGCGCTGCCAAATTTTTCGCCCATCACTCCCATGGTGCCGGTCGCCATCTCACCGTCGCCTTTACTGGCCTCAATGGGGTTAGCCAGCACGCTCAGGCTAAAGGTATCGACCAGGCTCTGCCCGGTCTCTTCCAGGGCACCGGTGAGTTCGTGCGTCAGGCTGAAGGTCGCTGGATCGAAGGCCTCCTGCTCAATGTTCTCGGCGGTATAGAGAGTGTTTAGCGTGCCAACCACCACCTCTTTTGCCATCGCACCGGTGAAGAGACCGACAGTAGCCTGCCAGTTATCCTCGTGGACGCCGATGGGCTTCAGCAGCGGGGTAAAGACCCGGCTGACGGCGGCCAGCGCCGAATCGTTGATGGTATTGGCCGCCGTCCCGCTCAGCGTAAAGCTGTTCAGGGCGCTCAGGAAGATGCTGACGATGACAATCACCTTCCCGGCGCGCAGCACAAAGCCCTTCAGCCGCTGCCAGGTCTGAATCGCCAGGCTCTTCAGATGGGGAACGTGGTAGACCGGTAGCTCCATTACAAAGGGCGATGCTTCGCCGCGCATAATGGTGTGCTTGAGCATCAGGCCGGTAAGGATCGCCATCACGATGCCGAGCAGGTAGAGAGAGAAGACCGCCAGCGCCCCCTCCTGGCCGAAAAAGGCAGCGGCAAACACGGCGAAGATGGCCAGCCGCGCCCCGCAGGACATAAAGGGTGCCATCATAATCGTCATCAAACGCTCGCGCGGCGCATCAAGGGTGCGCGCCCCCATCACCGACGGTACGTTGCAGCCGAAGCCGACGATCAGCGGCACAAAGGATTTACCCGGCAGGCCAAGGGACTGCATCAGGCGGTCCATCACAAAGGCCGCCCGCGCCATATAGCCTGAGTCCTCAAGGAAAGAGAGGAACAGGTACATCATGCCGATCTGCGGTACCAGCGGCAGTACGGTGTTGATCCCACCCCCAATCCCCTGGGCCAGGAAGATGGTCAGCCACTGCGGGAAGTGCAGGGTATAACCCAGCCACTGCGTACCATGAATAAATATAGCGACCGAACCGGCGTCGAAAATAGGCGACAGAGCGCCACCGATGTTGATGGCGAGCACGAACATAACGTACATCACCAGCAGAAAGATCGGCAGGCCCAGCACGCGGTTGATGATGATCCGGTCCATCGCGGCGGTAAAGCGGCTCGGTTCGGCGGTAAGGGTGTTGCTGACCGTGTCGCAAATGGCGGCGATGGTCTGGTAGCGGGCGTCGGCAATGTGCAAGGCCGGATCGGCCATCTCCTCACCCAGGCGCGTCAGCGACGCATCCAGCCTGTGGGCGGCGTCACCGGCATAGGCGCGGCTGTAGATATCACCCTCCAGCATCTGTAAACCCAGCCAGCGGCGCTGCTGAAGGGGCATATCGGCGGCCATCGCCTGCGCCAGCGTGTCAGCTTCACGCACCAGCGCCTGGGCGTAGTGAACCCGCTCGATATCGCTGTTGCGCTGATGACGGTCGATGGCCATTTTCAGCGCTTCAATGCCGCGTCCGCGCGTCGAGACCAGCGGGACTACCGGACAGCCAAGGCGCGTAGCAAGGGCGTCGATATCGATGCGGATCTGTTGCTTCTCGGCAATATCCAGCATGTTCAGCGCAACAATGCAGGGGATACCCAGCTCCAGCAGCTGTAGCGTCAGGTAGAGGTTACGCTCCAGGTTAGAGGCATCGACGACGTTAATCAGCATATCGGCGTCGCCGCTGAGAATATAGTGGCAGGCGATCTGCTCATCGAGGGAGGTTTGCGACGAGATAGTGGTCAACGAATAGGTGCCAGGCAGGTCGACCAGCGTCACCTGCGCATCGGTGGTGGTAAAGGAGCCCTCTTTGCGCTCGACGGTGACCCCCGCCCAGTTGCCTACGCGTTGGCGCGCGCCCGTGAGCTGATTAAAAAGGGTTGTCTTGCCGGAATTAGGATTACCAATAAGGCCAAGGGTTAATTTTTTCATAATAATAGACTCATTGCGTGGAGCGCCGTTAACGCGGCAGCGCTTCCACCTCTAATAACGCGAGATCTTTTTTGCGTAATACCAGGCTGACGCGCCGGGTTTGAATATGAATCGGATCGCCTAAGGGAGCGACCCGCACCACATTAAATGATGATCCGGGGAGCATGCCCAGAGAGAGCAGTTTTTGCCGGTAGGCCGGGCTAATTTCACGGGAAAACCCCACGATTTTCCACGCGCTGGCTGGCGAGAAGGACATAGGACCTACTAGATAAATGGTTAAATAATCAACAGGACAATGGTAATGATAATAGTTTTTATCATCAATCATTAAAATGTGTAGGAGTGTTGAATTAGGTAAGAATGACTATTTGTTTTGATTTAGCGCAATATTCCGCGTGGAGCTTTTAACAACGAGAATTAATTAATATACGTTGTAGCAACATCGGAGATTATATTTATTTACCGTTTGAATAAATTACCCCCTGCGCGATAAATTAACACGCAGGGGGTAAGGGGATCAGCGTTTTTTACCCATCGCCGCTGCTAGCGCGTCCATCATCGCGCTGTTACCTGAGGGTTGAGCCTCACGGCCGCGCGGCTTCGCCTGGCGGGCAGCAGGTTCACGCGGCGCGCTGTTGCTGTTGCCGCGACGGGCATTGCCTTCGCCCGGCTGCTCGTCCAGACGCATGGTCAGGGCGATACGCTTGCGGGGCAGGTCAACCTCCAGCACCTTCACTTTGACAATGTCGCCGGCTTTTACCACCGTATGAGGATCCTCAACGAACTTATTCGCCAAAGAAGAGATGTGCACCAGGCCATCCTGATGGACACCGATATCCACAAAGGCACCAAAGTTGGTGACGTTGGTGACCGCGCCCTCGAGGATCATTCCCGGCTGCAGGTCGTTCATGGTCTCAACGCCATCGGCAAAGGTGGCCGTTTTGAACTCGGGGCGCGGGTCGCGGCCGGGTTTTTCCAGCTCTTTGATGATGTCGGTTACCGTCGGCACGCCAAAGCGCTCGTCGGTAAAGTCAGACGCTTTCAGACCGCGTAGATTACTGCTGTTGCCCATCAGGTCGCGCAGAGAGTGCTCGGTCGCGGCCAGGATGCGCTCGACCACCGGGTAGGCTTCCGGGTGAACGGTGGAGGCATCCAGCGGGTTATCGCCGTGGTTAATACGCAAGAACCCTGCACACTGCTCAAAGGCTTTCGGCCCAAGACGGCTCACCTTCAGCAGCTGCTGGCGGTTGTGGAACTGACCGTTCTCGTCGCGCCATGCCACGATGTTCTGCGCCATCATGCGGGTCAGGCCCGCTACGCGGGTCAGCAGCGGCACGGAGGCGGTATTGAGATCGACGCCGACGGCGTTTACGCAGTCCTCTACCACCGCATCCAGCTTACGGGCTAGCTGGGTCTGGCTGACGTCATGCTGATACTGGCCGACGCCGATGGATTTCGGATCGATCTTCACCAGCTCCGCCAGCGGATCCTGCAGGCGACGGGCAATGGAGACCGCGCCACGCAGCGAAACGTCAAGACCGGGGAACTCCTGCGCCGCCAGTTCCGAGGCGGAGTAGACGGATGCCCCTGCTTCGCTGACGATCACCTTCTGGCCTTTCACCTGCGGGAACTGCTTCTGCACGTCGAGGTAAAAACGCTCGGTTTCGCGGGAGGCAGTACCGTTACCGATCGCCACCAGCTCCACGTTATGTTTTTCGCACAGCGCAGCCACGACGGCGGCGGCTTTCGCTGCCTGGCCGGTGTGGGGATAGATAGTATCGGTCGCCACCAGCTTGCCGGTGCCGTCAACAACTGCCACCTTCACGCCGGTACGCAGGCCGGGATCGAGACCCATGGTCGCGCGCAGCCCGGCAGGGGCCGCCATCAGCAGGTCGTGCAGGTTGCGGGCAAATACGTTAATGGCTTCATCTTCGGCGCGCTCGCGCACCGTGCCCATCAGCTCGGTCTCCAGATGCATCAGCACCTTGATGCGCCACGTCCAGCTCACCACGCCTTTACGCCAGCTGTCCGCCGGGGCGTTGTTCAGGCGCAGACCCAGATGATCGCTAATAATCTGCTCGCAGTGGCTCTCTTTCGGCGGCTCATCAAACTGCGGATCGGCATTCAGCGCCAGCTGGAGCACGCCTTCGTTGCGGCCGCGGAACATCGCCAGCGCGCGGTGGGACGGCACGTTGGCAATCGGCTCATGGTGATCGAAGTAGTCGCGGAACTTCGCGCCCTCTTCCTCTTTGCCAGCGACCACGGTCGACGTCAGGTGGGCGTTTTTCCACAGGTAGTCGCGCACCTTCGCCAGCAGGGCCGCATCCTCAGCAAAGCGCTCCATCAGGATGTAGCGCGCGCCGTCCAGCGCGGCTTTGCTGTCGGCCACGCCTTTATCGGCGTCAATAAACTTCTCCGCTTCGGTTTGCGGATCGTGCGACGGCGTGTTCCACAGCAGATCCGCCAGCGGCGCCAGGCCAGCTTCAATAGCGATCTGCCCGCGGGTACGGCGTTTCGGCTTGTAGGGCAGGTAGAGATCTTCGAGTTCGGTCTTGCTCAGCGTGCCGGTGATGGCCTTCGCCAGATCGTCAGTCAGTTTACCCTGATCGCCGATGGACTTCAGGATCGCCTGACGACGCTCCTCCAGCTCCCGCAGGTAGCCCAGGCGGGTCTCCAGGTTACGCAGTTGCGTATCATCCAGCCCGCCGGTGACTTCCTTACGATAACGTGCAATAAACGGCACGGTGTTCCCTTCATCAAGCAGGCGAACGGCAGCTTCTACCTGTTCGGCTCTGGCCTGAATATCACCCGCAATAATGCGGCAGAGCGAATCATTCATCATGGCTATTTCATCTAGTGGATCGAGTAGTGGATCGAAAATCAAGGGGATAGTTATACGGACTGGCTGGCAAAAATGCCAGCCGGAGAGGATGCTCTAAGACTCTTTAACGTAGGTGATTTCGTTGACGTACCAGCTTGCTTCGCCGCCCGGCGTCTGGACGACTGCCAGATCGCCGACCTCTTTCTTCAGCAGCGCACGGGCCATCGGGGAGTCGATAGAGATGTAGTCCTTACGGCCAAAAATTTCGTCGTAGCCCACGATGCGAAAGCGTTTGGTGTCGCCATCATCGTTTTCGATCTCAACCCACGCGCCAAAGAAGACTTTGCCCTCCTG
This sequence comes from Pseudescherichia sp. AS216, assembly GCF_037152055.1. NCBI lineage: Bacteria > Pseudomonadati > Pseudomonadota > Gammaproteobacteria > Enterobacterales > Enterobacteriaceae > Pseudescherichia > Pseudescherichia sp. AS216. Next base: position 152,595 of record NZ_JBBCMV010000006.1, read on the forward strand.
CTGCGGGGAGTAATCAACAATTTTCAGGTTTTCCAGGCATTTCGTCAGGTATCTGACGCGACGGTCAATTTCCCGCAGGCGTTTTTTATTATACTGATAGTCAGCATTCTCGCTGCGGTCACCGAGGCTTGCCGCCCAGGTCACCTTTTTCGTGACTTCCGGGCGCTCCTGACGCCAGAGATAGTCCAGCTCCTGTTTAAGCTTGTCGTAACCTTCTCGGGTGATAAGTGGCGTTTTCATCCGGTTTCTGCCTTTAAGCTGCTGTTAAATATGCTTTGTAACAATTTCGACTAGAATGTATACCAGATTTAGCTGGTGGTCGGCGCACACTTTTTTAGAATACATACCTATATTATCCGAACCTTTGGGAGTACAAACAATGCAAGAGAATTATAAGATTCTGGTCGTCGATGACGATATGCGCCTGCGCGCACTGCTGGAACGTTATCTCACCGAGCAAGGCTTCCAGGTTCGCAGCGTAGCCAACGCAGAACAGATGGATCGCCTGCTTACCCGTGAATCCTTCCACCTGATGGTACTCGACCTGATGCTTCCCGGCGAGGATGGTTTGTCCATCTGCCGCCGTCTGCGTAGCCAGAGCAACCCGATGCCGATCATTATGGTGACGGCGAAAGGGGAAGAGGTTGACCGTATCGTGGGGCTGGAGATCGGCGCCGACGACTATATTCCGAAGCCGTTTAACCCCCGCGAGCTGCTGGCTCGCATTCGCGCGGTGCTGCGTCGCCAGGCCAACGAGCTCCCCGGCGCGCCGTCGCAGGATGAGGCCGTCATTCAGTTTGGCAAGTTTAAGCTTAACCTCGGCACCCGTGAAATGTTCCGCGAAGATGAGCCGATGCCGCTCACCAGCGGCGAGTTTGCGGTACTGAAGGCGCTGGTCAGCCATCCGCGTGAGCCCCTCTCCCGCGATAAGCTGATGAACCTGGCGCGCGGCCGCGAATACTCGGCCATGGAGCGCTCCATTGATGTGCAGATCTCCCGCCTGCGCCGCATGGTGGAAGAGGATCCGGCGCACCCGCGCTATATACAGACCGTTTGGGGTCTGGGCTACGTCTTTGTGCCGGACGGCTCTAAAGCATGAGGCGACTGCGCTTCTCGCCGCGAAGTTCATTTGCCCGCACGCTACTGCTGATTGTCACCCTGCTGTTTGTCAGCCTGGTGACAACCTATCTGGTGGTGCTGAACTTTGCGATCCTGCCCAGCCTGCAACAGTTTAATAAGGTGCTGGCGTACGAAGTCCGTATGCTGATGACCGACAAGCTGCAGCTGGAGGATGGCACGCAGTTGGTGGTGCCCCCGGCTTTTCGCCGGGAGATTTACCGCGAGCTGGGCATTTCGCTCTACTCGAACGAGGCGGCGGAAGATGCCGGTCTGCGCTGGGCGCAGCACTATGGTTTTTTAAGTCAGCAGATGGCGCAGCAGCTGGGCGGCCCAACGGAAGTCCGCGTTGAGGTAAACAAAAGCTCGCCGGTGGTGTGGCTGAAGACCTGGCTGTCGCCCAATATCTGGGTGCGGGTGCCCCTTACCGAGATCCATCAGGGCGACTTCTCGCCGCTGTTCCGCTACACCCTGGCGATTATGCTGCTGGCGATAGGCGGGGCGTGGCTCTTTATTCGTATTCAGAACCGGCCGCTGGTGGATCTTGAGCACGCGGCGCTGAAGGTGGGGAAAGGGCAGATCCCACCTCCGCTGCGCGAGTACGGCGCGTCGGAGGTGCGCTCCGTGACCCGGGCCTTCAATCAGATGGCGGCAGGGGTTAAACAGCTGGCCGATGACCGTACTCTGCTGATGGCGGGCGTCAGCCACGATCTGCGTACGCCGCTGACCCGTATCCGCCTGGCCACGGAGATGATGGGCGAGCAGGATGGCTACCTGGCGGAGTCGATCAACAAGGATATCGAAGAGTGTAACGCCATCATCGAACAGTTTATCGACTATTTGCGAACCGGCCAGGAGATGCCGATGGAGATAGCCGAGCTGAACGCGGTGCTGGGCGAAGTGGTGGCGGCAGAGAGCGGCTACGAGCGTGAAATTGACACAGCGCTCTATCCGCAGGAGATCTACCTGCGAATGCATCCGCTGTCGATTAAGCGTGCCATCGCCAATATGGTGGTGAACGCCGCCCGCTACGGCAACGGCTGGATCCGGGTCAGCAGCGGCTGCGAGGCGAACCGCGCCTGGTTCCAGGTCGAAGATGATGGGCCGGGTATTAAGCCGGAGCAGCGCAAGCACCTGTTCCAGCCCTTCGTGCGCGGCGACAGCGCCCGCAGCACCAGCGGCACCGGGCTGGGGCTGGCGATCGTGCAGCGTATCGTCGACAACCATAACGGCATGCTGGAACTGAGCACCAGCGAGCGCGGCGGCCTTTCAATCCGCGCCTGGTTCCCCGTTCCGGTCACGCGCGGCCAGAACGCTATGTAAAATGTAGGCCGGGTAAGCGCAGCGCCACCCGGCGTTTTACTACAATTTTGGTCCTGCGCTCACCAACGCCGCACCCGCTGGCGTATCGGTATACTTCTCAAAGTTCTCAATAAACAGCTTCGCTAGCGCGGTGGCTTTCTCCTGCCACTGCTCTGGGGAGGCGTAGGTATTACGCGGATCGAGGATCTGCGGATCGACGCCCGGCAGGCTGGTGGGGATCGCCAGATCAAATATTGGCAGCGTGAAGGTGTCAGCCTCATCAATAGATCCGTCGAGAATGGCGTCAATGATGGCCCGCGTATCCTTGATAGAGATGCGTTTCCCCGTGCCGTTCCAGCCGGTATTCACCAGATAAGCCTGCGCGCCTGCCGCCTGCATCCGTTTGACCAGCACCTCGGCATACTGCGTTGGGTGCAGAGAGAGGAACGCTGCGCCGAAGCAGGCAGAGAAGGTTGGAGTGGGCTCCGTCACGCCGCGCTCGGTGCCGGCCAGCTTGGCGGTAAAGCCGGAGAGGAAGTGATACTGGGTCTGGTTAGCGGTGAGGCGCGATACCGGAGGCAGCACGCCAAAGGCGTCGGCGGTCAGGAAAATAACCTTTGTAGCGTGGCCCGCTTTTGACACCGGCTTAACGATATTATCGATATGGTAGATAGGGTAGGAGACGCGGGTATTCTCGGTCTTGCTGCTGTCATCAAAATCGATAGTGCCGTCGTCGAGCACGGTAACGTTCTCCAGCAGCGCGTCGCGGCGGATAGCGTTATAGATATCCGGCTCTGCTTCACGAGAGAGCTTGATGGTTTTAGCGTAGCAGCCGCCTTCAAAGTTAAACACGCCGTCGTCATCCCAGCCGTGCTCGTCATCGCCAATCAGGCGGCGTTTAGGGTCGGTGGAGAGGGTGGTTTTGCCGGTGCCGGAGAGACCAAAGAACACCGCGACGTCGCCCGCTTCACCGACGTTCGCCGAGCAGTGCATAGAGGCAACGCCCTTGAGCGGCAGCAGGTAGTTCATAATCGAGAACATCCCCTTTTTCATTTCGCCGCCGTACCAGGTGCCACCGATAAGCTGAATGCGCTCGGTCAGGTTAAAGGCGACAAAATTCTCAGAGTGGAGACCCTGCGCCTTCCACTGTGGGTTAGTGCATTTTGCGCCGTTCATGACGATAAAGTCCGGCGTAAAGTCAGCCAGCTCCACCTCCGTCGGACGGATAAACATGTTCTTCACGAAGTGCGCCTGCCAGGCCACCTCGGTAATAAAACGCACGGCGAGGCGGGTATCGGCATTCGCACCGCAAAAGGCATCGATAATAAACAGCCGCTTGCCGGAGAGCTGTTGGGTCACCAGGCCTTTCAGCTGCAGCCACACTTCCGGAGAGAGCGGCTTGTTATCGTTTTTGCCTTTGCCTTTATCTGCCCACCATACGGTGTCGCGAGTCGTGTCATCGCGGACAATGTACTTATCTTTCGGCGAACGTCCGGTAAATATGCCGGTATCGACGGCGACAGCACCCGAGTTCGTCAGAACGCCCCGCTCATATCCTTCCAGGTCTGGACGGAGCTCTTCCTGATACAGCGTATCGTAGTCGGGGTTATAGACGATATCCTGAACATCATTGATACCATAAGCCATGAGATCTTGCGGGGTTAAACCATTAACGCGCATGTCACTGCTCCTTAGCCAATATGTATTGCCTGCGATTGTAGGGTTATTCTGTAGGGGTTAACCGCGACGAGGCTCATAGATTTAGGTATCCAGACAAGCCGTCGTTGGTGAAAAAGTGGTTACATCTACCCGCAAGCGAGACAAATTATGGCAGGATTCATCTCATGCATAGCGAAAATGCTTCACAAAGGGAAAATGCAGGTCAATTTATCGGTAAGATTGTGAGTGTAATCGCTTTCCGGTAACAAAATTACGTAAGGGTTTCAGAAAATGTTTGCTGCGGGAAAGAGGGATGAAGCAGCGCGCCGTCGGGCAGCGCGCTGAAAAGCGAGGAGGATTAGTGTACCTGCGGATCGGCAGGGGAGGCGTTATTGCGGATCTCGGCAATATCCATCGCGTTAAACAGATAGTGGCTGCCACAGTAGTCGCAGTGCATATCGATTTCACCTTCCTCTTCCAGGATGCTGTTGATCTCCTCATCCGGCAGGGTTTTTAGCGCCCCGGCGCAGCGTTCGCGGGAGCAGGTGCACTTGAACTCAACGTCCTGCGGATCGTAGAGCGTCACCTCTTCTTCGTGATAGAGACGCCACAGCACCTCGTTGGCTGGCAGAGTAAGCAGCTCTTCCGTTTTGATGGTGTCGGTCAGCGTCGTCAGGTGCTCGAAGTCATTAGAATCGGTATCCTGGGCTGGCAGCACCTGCAACAGCATGCCCCCTGCGGCTGGCTGGCCGTCGACCTCGCCGGTGCGGATGTAGAGGCGGGTCGGCAGCTGCTCTGAACGCATGAAGTAGTCCTCCAGGCAGGCTGCCAGCGTATCGCCTTCCAGGCCGACCACGCCCTGATAGCGCTCGCCCTCTTCCGGCGTAATCGTGATCACCAGATAGCCGTTGCCAACCAGCGCTTTCAGATCGGCATCGTCCGCGATCTCATCCTGAACGCGCGCTACACCGCGCAGCTGCTGTTTGTTATTGCCGTTGATCACCGCCAGGCTCATCGGGCCATCGCCCTGCAGCTGGACGGTAATGTCTCCGGCAAACTTCAGCGTGGCGGTCAGCAGGCTGGTCGCCACCAGCAGCTCCGCGAGGATATTTTTCACCGGCTGCGGGTAGCTATGGTTTTCAAGGATCTGTCGCAGGCTTTCGGATACCGTTACCAGCTCGCCACGAACAGCGTAGTTTTCAAACAGATAGCGGTGTAATTGGTCGTGTTGGGCCATAATTATCTCTCTGGAGGGCGACGACTACGCGTCATCACCGTATTTAAATTTCATCAGGTCGCGGCGCTCTTTTTTATCCGGGCGGCGCTCCGGGTGCGGCATCGTTAACGCGTTCAGCTTGCGGGCTACCGCCATCTTCTCGCGTTTTTCAATACTTTCAGCCGTCTCTTCATACAGCGCCACCGCCTCGCTTGCCGGACGGCGCTGCTCGGTGATGGCTTTTACCACCACCGTGCGTTCATCATTTCCCTGACGCAGCGTCAGAATGGCGTTCAGCTCAACGGTTTTCCCCGGCTTGCTGCGTTGCCCGTTGTAGTGCACCTTGCCACCCTCGATCATCTCGCGGGCCAGAGCACGGGTTTTGTAAAAGCGCGCCGCCCAGAGCCATTTGTCTAAGCGGACGTCTTGCGCGGGCTTCTCTTTCATCGCATCTCCTTCACTTCAGTGAGGGGATCAGGCGGCGATAGTCGTTGAGTCCGGGATGACGCTGATAGCGCTTCTCCACCAGCCCGGAGTCAGGGTTGGTGACGCCGAGGCAGTAACGAATACCGAATGCCGCCGCCGCATCCAGAATCGGCTCGCTGTCATCGATAAACAGCGTCTTCTCCGGGTTCAGACCGGTAGCTTCAACAACGGCCTGCCACAGTCGTTGATCCTCTTTCGGATAACCAAATGTGTGGGTAGAAAGTAATAAATCAAGGTGTGCGCCCAGTCCGGTATGCTCAAGCTTCACCGCCAGGTTGTGCGGATGGGCGTTAGTGAGCAAAATTCGGCGCTTGCCGCAGGCCTTCAGCGCATCCAGGAAGGGCACGGTATCTTCGCGCATAACGGCACGCGGGCCCTCGGCCGTGGTCATGGCACAAATATCAAGGCCAAGACGTTCGCTCCAGTAGTCCAGACAGTACCAGTTTAGCGTATGCTGCACGGCATGATACTCCGCCTGCATCTGCGTCTGTGCCTCGGATGGCGTCAGGCCGCGTGCAGCACTGAAGGTTTCCGGCACCAGCGTTTGCCAGAAATAGTTATCAAACGCCAGATCCAGCAGCGTGCCGTCCATATCCAGCAGCACGGTCTCTACGTCCTGCCAGTTGATATCAATATGCATGAGAGACTCCTGCGAGCGGATAAGCGCGACAGGGTAGCATACCCTGGCGCGCGCTGCTTTTATCAGATAAAGCGATCTGATGGGCTATCGGAGGCCTGCAGCAGCTGCGGGTTCAGGCAGCTATCGTAATACTCCTGAATATCGGCAAGGCGTGAGCGGTGACGCTGGTAGCGGCGTATCGCCTGAACGGCGTTATAGAGGGTGCAGAGGATCATCGCCAGCAGCAGCAGGGCAGTACCAATATAGCGCCATAGCCCGGCGCTGGATGGCATCCGATGCAGGCTGACATGCTTCGTTCCGTTGGCATCGGTATAGATATTGGTGACGATACCTTCGGCGCTAAACGGGGTCTGCATCAGCATTTGCGCCAGCCGCTGGAACTCGTTCCACTGCTCCTGCGGGGGATAGTCAGACAACGCGATGGGCGGCCACGGCTGATCCACCAGCTCGCTGCCTTCATCGCTGGCGATCACAAACCCGCCCGGTGCCGGGCTGTTAAGCGCCTGGGCGGCGCGTGAGGTTTCGCGCAGCAGGAAGGGGGCGGTCGAGGTGGTCACCAGGTTATCCAGCGATTCGGCGCTAACCGGACGCAGCAGCACGTTTACGCCGCTGAGCCTGCCCGCGCTGGCGCGTTTGGTCAGCGTCTCCCAGTCTTTGGTGTTGCCGAGGTTAACGAGCGCGTTCTTAAGCCGTGCGCATTCATCTTCGGCAGAGCAGAGGTCCTGGGTTTTCAGCACGATCTCGGCAAAATCATCTAACAGCACCATGCCCGACTTCTGAATCGCCGACCGTAGCGCGGCGCTGACGTGGGAATCCTCCTCGCTGGAGGGGTGCAGCTGGCGGTTCACCGCCTGAATCAGCGCGTTCGCTTTATTGACGGTATCGGATTCCGGCAGCGGCAGCGGCGGTGCGTCGTTCCAGATAATTTGTGAGCAGTCGAACGGTGAGAAAGGCGAGTTTTGCCGCCCGCGCCAGTTCTCCTGCATATGGATATTGCACATGCCGGTACCGTGGATGCTCAGGGTATCGCCTACCCGCAGCCCGGCCTGCTCCAGCTGGTTTACGCTGGTGGCCTCGACGGTCTGCGCGCCTTTCATCCATGACAGGGTGAATTTCACCGGCATATCCAGCGGCACCCAGATCAGCAGCAGAACCAGCACCACCAGCGCACCGAGGGAGATAATTGCGCTACGCAGCCAGTGCTGTAAGGGGAAGTTGATCGCTTCGTCATGCAGGGATAAAAACCGCCCCTGGCGCACGACGTGACGGTCGAGATAGATATCGATATCGGTCTGCTGACCCAGATCCTGAGTAACGTAGGGCTGCCAGTGGCGGGGATAGATCAGATCGATAATTCCCAACGAGATATTATTGATCTGCTCCTGGTTGTTCTCGCCAAACAGACCCCAGCGGCGGGGCGTGCCGCGCAGGCAGTGGATCTCACGCAGGGTATTCTTAGCTGGCGGGGCGAAGATCCCCCACAGCCCGGCGGCGAGCAGCATGACCGCGCCCCCGGCCATCCACGGTACAAAAACGTCCGGCGTGGCGAGGCAGAAATAGAACAGCAGGAATGAGGTCACAATCAAGAGCGCTTCACGCAGGCCATCAGGGCGGCTTAAGGCATACTCCTCCCGCGTCTCCTGACGGATATTCAGCAGCTCAATCTGTTCGCTCTCTTCCCCGCGAATTGAGGTCTGGGTTGTGGACGGCAGCTCCAGGGCGTAGCCGCGTGCTTCCTGAAGCGAGTCGCTCAGCGTATGGCCGTTGAGAGAGATCACCAGCGGCAGCGTATCGGTGCGGATAAGCTCAACCACGTTCTCGTCGGTAATATACTGCTCCCAGAACGGCGGCAGATGGACTTCAACCGAGTCGAGGAAGTAGCGCCACTTATTGAGATCGTCGCTGTTGATGCCGTAGCGCGTGATCGAGTGGGTGACGGAGAGCACCGTATTGCTTTGCGCATTCAGGGAGAGGGAGATCGGTGCAGCGGTGGCACCCGTCAGGCCAGGCGCCTGCTGAGTACGGGACAGCGTCTCGATATAGGATTCAACCGCGCTCCGCTCTTCCGGCGTGAGCTTACGGTTCGCCGCCCCGGCAAAATCCGGCAGGTACGGCAGACGGAAGCGACGGTGCGAACGTCGTCTGAAGAACCACCCTGCAAGGAGAGCGCAGGCCAGCATAGCAGCGATAAAAATCAAAATGGTGCTCATGCTTTTCCCATCTTACTTTTCTTACAGAGGTGTAGTCGGTGCACCTTGTTGGCGAAGCGAATAGTAGCAGCGCGCGATGGTAACAAAGCCGTGTCGTAGACCATATCAGCAAATTCTTAGTTTTATTTCAATCTCTTGACTTTCCTGGCTAAATGATTAATGCCCTACCTCTAAGTTGCACAAATGTAAATAAAAGGCAATTGCCGTTGCCGAAACCGTGCGGTTTGCCGCACAATGATGAAAGTTTTCACTCTAAAGACCCATCAGAATGAGCAAATCATTGCAAAAACCCACCATTCTTAACGTTGAAACGGTCGCTAAATCTCGCCTGTTTAACGTCGAAAGCGTGGACCTGGAATTTAGTAACGGCGTTCGCCGCGTGTATGAGCGTATGCGCCCCTCGACCCGTGAAGCCGTTATGATTGTCGCCATTGTCGATGAGCACGTGATGCTGATCCGTGAATATGCCGTCGGCATTGAATCCTACGAGCTAGGGTTCCCGAAAGGGCTTATTGACGCTGGCGAGAGCGTCTATGAGGCAGCGAACCGTGAGCTAAAAGAGGAGATCGGTTTTGGTGCTAACCAGCTGACCTTCCTGAAAAAGCTCAGCATGGCGCCCTCCTACTTTTCCAGCAAGATGAACATTGTGGTTGCGGAAGATCTCTATCCGGAGTCGCTGGAAGGGGATGAGCCAGAGCCGCTGCCGCAGGTGCGCTGGCCGCTGGCACATCTGATGGATCTGCTGGAAGACCCCGATTTCAACGAGGCCCGCAACGTGAGCGCGCTGTTTTTAGTGCGCGAATGGCTGAAAGGGCAGGGACGGCTGTAGCGTAACTCACGCCCGGCGGGAATAGCCCCGCCGGGCGTATTGGTCACCTAAAAGAGCTCGTGCGTCTCGCCGTTATCGATAAGGGTTGTCCCCACCTCATGCACCGCCTGCTGGGTTGGCTGCGTACCTTCAATGAAGTACTCCTGACGGCTGTTGCCACCGTTCGCTAACTGCCCGGTGCTGCGATCGATGTTCACCGTCACAATACCCGGCGGCGGCGTTAGCGGTGCTTCCGGCACGCCGTCCAGCACGCTTTTCATAAAGGCATCCCATGCTGGCTGGGCACTCTTCGCCCCGCCTTCATAGCCTGAGATCTGATCCTTAATCGCGCCGGAGGCGGTAGTCCGGCCCAGATCGCGACGGTGATCGTCAAAGCCAATCCATACCGAGGTCACGACGCCAGGACCGTAGCCGGAGAACCAGGCATCTTTCGAACTGTTGGTGGTGCCGGTTTTGCCGCCAATATCGTTACGCTTGAGATCGCGTCCGGCACGCCAGCCGGTACCCTGCCAGCCCGGTTCGCCAAAGATGTTGCTGTTCAGCGCGCTCTTAATCAGGAACGACAGCGGGGTGTTGATTACATGCGGCGCGTACTGCGGCGCACCGGTCTGCGCCACCAGCGCCTGGTTGGCCTGTTCAAGCTGCGGCATAGGCACGGTGAGGTTCTGCTGCTCTTGCGACACGGATACGTCCTCAACGTTGCTGTTCTCCAGCACGTTGGACTTCTGCGTCTCGCCGTAGATCACCGGAATATCACACTCCGCACAGGCGACCTTCGGCTGGGCTTCAAACAGTACCTTGCCCTGGTCATTTTCGATCTTGCTGATAAACCACGGGTCGATCAGGAAGCCACCGTTCGTCATGACTGCATAGCCGCGCGCCACCTGCAGTGGGGTGAAGGAGGCGGAGCCGAGCGCCAGCGACTCGGTGTGAACAATGTTCTGGGCCGGGAAACCGAAGCGTTGCAGGTACTCCGCAGCGTAATCGACGCCCATCGCCCGCATGGCCCGCACCATCACCACGTTTTTCGACTGGCCTAACCCCTGGCGCAGGCGAATAGGACCGGCATACTCTGGCGGCGAGTTTTTCGGTCGCCAGTCGGAGCCTGCGCCGGCATCCCAGCGTGAGATCGGCACGTCGTTAAGAATGCTCGCCAGCGTGAGCCCTTTGTCCATCGCCGCGGTGTAGAGGAATGGCTTGATGTTCGAGCCGACCTGGCGCAGCGCCTGAGTGGCGCGATTAAATTTGCTCTGGTTGAAATCGAAGCCGCCGACCAGGGCTATCACCGCTCCGTTCTGCGGGTTGATGGAGACCAGGGCCGAGTTCACGTCCGGCACCTGCGCCAGCCACCAGGCGTCGTTCACCTGGCGAACCCAAATCTGCTGTCCGGCCTGTACTGCATCGGTCACCCGGCGCGGCGTTGCGCCCTGAGCGGTATCCGAGCGGAAAGGGCGTGCCCAGCGTACGCCGTCCATGCGCAGCGACACTGACGTGCCGTCGGCCAGCATCGCCGTTGCTTCCTGGGCATTGGCCTGCATCACTACGGCAGGGAGCAGCGGTCCATAGGTCGGCAGCGCGCGCAGAGAGTCAGTGATTTTTTTGCTATCCCACGGGCTCTCGCCCAGTTTCCACAGCACGTTCGCCGGTCCGCGATAGCCGTGACGCATGTCGTAATCCATCACGTTGTCGCGTACCGCCTTCTGGGCCGCTTCCTGTGTTTTCCGCGTGATGGTGGTGTAGACCCGGTAGCCATCCTCATAGGCCTTCTCGCCGTAGCGCGACACCATATCCTGGCGCACCATCTCCGAGAGATAAGGGGAGGAGAAGGCGATCTCCGGGGCGTGATAGTTGGCATCAATGGCTTCACTGCGGGCGCTGTCGTACTGCGACTGGTTGATATAGCCTTCGCTCATCATACGCGCCAGCACCACGTTACGCCGCGAGGTCGCACGGTCGAGAGAGTAGAGCGGGTTGAAGGTTGAGGGTGCTTTTGGCAGCCCCGCAATCACCGCGATCTCGCTCAGGGTAAGCTGGTCCACAGACTTACCAAAATAGACCTGCGCCGCCGCGCCCACGCCGTAGGCGCGGTAGCCGAGGTAGATCTTGTTCAGGTAAAGCTCAAGGATCTCATCCTTGCTCATCATCTGCTCAATGCGGATCGCCAGGAAGACCTCTTTCAGCTTACGTATCAGGGTCTTTTCCGGACTGAGAAAGAAGTTACGCGCCAGCTGCTGCGTAATGGTACTCGCCCCCTGAGAGGCGTGGCCGGAGAAGAGCGCCACGCTGGCAGCACGGAAAATCCCCACCGGATCGACGCCGTGATGCTCATAAAAACGGCTGTCTTCAGTGGCAATAAAGGCTTTGACCATAACAGGTGGGATCTGATCCAGGGTCAGCGGAATGCGGCGCTTTTCGCCGTACTGCGCAATCAATTCGCCGTCGGCGGTATAAACCTGCATCGGAATTTGCAGCCGCACGTCTTTCAGCGTGGCGACGTCAGGCAGCTGTGGCTCAATAAATTTGTAGAGGCCATAAACCGAGCCTGCTCCCAGCAGAATGCAACAGACTGCAAGGATAAATAGATACTTTACGAACTTCACCGGAGATTTCCCATTTAGTTTTCTTTGGGCAGTTTATAAACAATCGCGGCGTAGTATAAAGGCAAGCCTGATGCATTGATATAGCCGTCACCCCGACGAACGATAAGGAGATCGCGATTTATGGCACTCGGTCGCTGGCGAATAGGCCTTCATATTCAGCAGGATGGCGTCTATGCCATCGCGCTAACGCAGGAAAAATCCCGCTTTGTGCTGCGCCGTTGGTGGCAGCTGCCGCTGGAAGCAGGGACGATTATTGACGGGCAGATTAGGCAGCCTGAACGTCTCTATATGGCGTTGCAGGCATGGAGTAAAACCCTGCCGCGCAGGCACCAGATTAGCATCGCTTTTCCAGCCGGCCGCACGCTGCAAAAGCGGCTGCCCCGGCCCGCCGTACGGCTAGGCGAAAGCGCCCAGCTACAGTGGGTGACCAACAGCCTCGCCCGCGAGCTGGGCATACCTGCCGACGACCTGCGCATCGACTACACCGATGACAGCGTACAGCGCGCTTACAGCGTGACGGCGGCGCAGACCAGTGACGTTGCCGCGTTGATGACGCTGGCGGATAACCTTAACCTGCATCTCTCGGCCATCACCCCTGACGCCTGTGCCCTCCAGCGCTTTATTCCGCTGCTTGTGCCGCCGCTGCGTTGGCTGGCCTGGCGTGACGCCTGCCAGTGGCTTTGGGCAACGCGCAGCGACTGGGGACGGCGCGCACATGAGGAGGCCAATACCGTTGATGAGCTGGCCCAGGTGCTGGGCCTGCCGCTGGCGGAGGGCTCACTTTGCAATGTCGAACCGGGCAGCTTCGACCCCTGGAGCGCCATTGCGCGGCTGTGCCCACCGCTGCCGGAAAACGGCACGGCCTGGGCGGTCGCCATTGGCCTGGCGCTGGGAGGTGAATAGTGGCGCAGGCGGTCAACTTTCTTCCCTGGCGTGCCCGACAGCAGCGCCGCTGCCTGCGCATCTGGATAACGCTCTTCTCTGCTAGCCTGCTGCTAATTGTGCTGCTGGCCACGGTGCTGCGAATGTACGCGTTGCAGGAGAACCAGCGGCTAACATGGGTGCAGCAGGCGGGCGTAACGTTGCAGGCAGGGCTGGCCCAGCGCCAGACGCGCCTGCTTGCCCAGCAGGCAGAGCGGCAGGCTCGGCAGCAGCGTCATCAGCGGTTACAGGCCACGCGGGAGTGGCAGCAGACGTTAACCCGTCTTGCTGACGCGCTGCCAGCGCAGGCGTGGCTGAGTGAGCTGCGCTTTCAGCAGGGGACGCTGTCGCTGGCAGGCTATGCGGTGAGCTTCGCGGCGCTAGGTGAGCTGGAAACGGTACTCAATGCATTTCCTGGGCTACGAATGAGTAAGCCCGGGGCTGCCTCGCGGGATACCCAGGGGCGCTGGCAGTTTAATTACGCTCTGCTTCCGGACGCGCCTCATGCACCTCAATCCTGAGCGTTGGCTCTCGCTCTCTGCCCATAGCCGAAGCGCCATCTGGCTGACAATCGCCTTAGGCTGCGCCGCGCTGGCCTGGCTCCTGGCGGTGCGGCCATGCATACACGAGCAGACGCAGCGGCTGGCCGAGATCCGTGCCCAGCAGCAGAGCCGCAGCCAGCTGTGGGCAGGCGTGATGCCGCTGCGCCAGGCAGAGGAGCTGGCGACCTCTGCGATCCTACCCGAGCGCGCTTTTTCCGCGCTGGCTTTCCAGACCGGCAGCGCCCGGCTGCTGAGCTGGCATCCGAACGCCCGCGGCGGTGAGCTGGTGCTGCAAACCGGGTGGCAGGATGTGCCCGAGACCTTTGCCCGCCTCGCCAAACAGCGTATGCAGGCCACCGCCTTTTCATTGGCGTTAAAAGAGGGCGTGCTGCATCTGCGCCTTGAGCTGGAGAGCAGCGATGGCTCCTGACACACGCCGGGTATGGCTACTGGCCCTGCCGCTGCTGCTCGGCATGCGCGATCCTTTTCAGCCGCTGCCGGACCGCTGTCAGACGGCGATGCTGGCCCAGTGGCGCTACCAGGGTTTTATTGACGTTAACGGTCATCGCCGGGGCGTGCTGCGTAACGCCGAAGGACGGTGGATCAGAGCGGCGGCGGGAGGGCGTCTGCCACCCGGCTGGCAGGTCGTCTCGGTTACGGAGCAGACGTTGCACATTGCCACCGCTGCAGGTTGCGAACCAGCGCAGTGGCAGTGGCAGCGACAAGGAGCTAAGGATGAAAAAATGGATAGCGGCAGCCGGGCTGCTTCTCAGCATGCTGCCAGCATGGGCAAAAAGCCCGCTACCGGTGACGCTGGCCGTCGATGATGTTCCGGTGGTGCAGGTGCTGCAGACCCTGGCAGAGCTGGGTCGCTACAACCTTGTCGTTGCGCCAGAGGTCAGCGGCACCCTCTCTCTGCATTTGGTAAACGTTCCGTGGCAGCAGGCTTTGCAGACGGTGCTCTCCAGCGCGGAGCTGATCGTGCAGAAAGAGAACAGCGTTCTCCAGGTGCATACCCAGGCGTGGGGAGAGCAGCAGCAGGAGAAACGTGAGGCCGACAGGGCGAAGCAGCAGAGCGCTCTGCCGCTGGTGGAGAAGAGCGTTACGCTACGCTATGCCGAGGCGGAAGAGCTGGCCAGGGCGGGTGGAAAGCTGCTCAGCCCGCAGGGCACGATGATGGCCGACAAACGCATGAACCGCCTGCTGCTGCGGGACAACGCGGCTTCGCTGCAGGTCATAGCGCGCTGGATCGCAGAGATGGATCTACCGGTCGCCCAGGTAGAGCTGTCGGCGCATATCGTAACGATTAATGAAAAGAGCCTGCGTGAGCTCGGGGTGAAGTGGACGCTAGCCGAAGCGCAGGCGGCAGGGAAAATTGGCGATGTCACCACGCTCAGTAGCGATCTCTCGGTGAGCGAGGCCACGACGCGCGTGGGCTTTAATATCGGACGCATCAATGGCCGCATGCTGGACGTCGAGCTGTCGGCCCTTGAGCAGGCGCAGCAGCTGGAAATCATCGCCAGCCCGCGTCTGCTCGCCTCTCATCAGCAGCCAGCCAGCATCAAGCAGGGGAGCGAAATTCCCTATCAGGTCTCCAGCGGGGAAAGCGGCGCGACCTCGGTCGAGTTCAAGGAGGCGGTGCTGGGAATGGAGGTAACGCCAACGGTGCTACAGGACGGTAGGGTGCGTCTAAAGCTGCATATCAGCCAGAATATGCCCGGCCAGGTGCTTCAGCAGGCGGATGGCGAAGTGTTAGCTATCGATAAGCAGGAGATCGAAACTCAGGTCGAAGTCGGCAGCGGTGATACGCTGGCGTTGGGCGGCATCTTTCAGCAACAGAAGAAATCCGGCAGCGAGAGCGTGCCTGGGCTGGGCAGCGTGCCCTGGCTGGGACGTCTTTTTCGCCATGAGGGTAACGATAACAAGCGGCGCGAGCTGGTGGTTTTCATCACGCCACGCCTTATGCCGCTGCATTAAGGCGGGAAGGGCGCAGCTCAAATATGATGATTTTTGCCATGAACTGAACTCAGGTGTTTGACGTGAGACATGAATTAGCTTACAAGGAGTACCGATTTTGAGCGTCAGCTACTCCCGTCTTACCTCAATTGGCCTCTTCGCAAGGTTGGTGATTTATTCAGTTGCCAAAACAGCGCGAGTATTGAGATAATTTTCAGTCTGATTCTCGAACTTACGCATATGAGGTTTCAGTTCATGTCCTGCTCCGCCAGGTGTCTGCGAAGTGGGTTTACCATTAACGAATAGTCTTATAGTAGTACCGAAAAAATGGCAGAGAAACGCAATATCTTTCTGGTTGGGCCTATGGGTGCCGGCAAAAGCACTATTGGGCGTCAGTTAGCTCAACAACTCAATATGGAATTTTACGATTCTGATCAAGAGATTGAGAAACGAACCGGAGCTGATGTGGGCTGGGTCTTCGATGTAGAAGGTGAAGAAGGTTTCCGCGATCGCGAAGAAAAGGTCATTAACGAACTGACCGAGAAGCAGGGCATTGTGCTGGCGACAGGCGGCGGCTCTGTGAAATCCCGCGAAACCCGTAATCGTCTCTCCGCCCGTGGCGTAGTGGTGTATCTGGAAACCACTATCGAAAAGCAGCTGGCTCGTACTCAACGCGATAAAAAGCGTCCACTGTTACAGGTGGAGACGCCGCCGCGAGAAGTTCTCGAAGCGCTGGCCGACGAACGGAATCCTCTCTATGAAGAGATTGCCGACGTCACCATCCGCACCGACGATCAGAGCGCAAAAGTGGTTGCAAACCAGATTATTCATATGCTGGAAAGCAACTGATTCTGGCTTACTATAACGCCTGCAGGTTTACGCAATTAAGGTGGATGTCGCGTCATGGAGAGGATCACCGTCACTCTTGGGGAACGTAGTTACCCAATCACCATCGCGGCTGGTTTGTTTAACGATCCAGCTTCCTTTTTGCCGTTGAAGTCAGGCGACCAGGTCATGCTGGTCACTAACGAGACGCTGGCTCCGCTCTATCTTGAAAAAATCCGCCATGTTCTTGAACAGGCGGGTGTGCGGGTTGACAGCGTCGTGCTGCCGGACGGTGAGCAGTACAAAAGCCTGGCGGTACTGGATACGGTTTTCACCGCCCTGTTGCAAAAACCTCATGGGCGCGATACGACGCTGGTGGCACTTGGCGGCGGCGTGGTAGGCGATCTTACCGGCTTTGCGGCTGCGAGCTATCAACGTGGCGTGCGCTTTATTCAGGTGCCCACCACGCTCCTTTCTCAGGTCGATTCGTCCGTTGGCGGCAAGACAGCGGTGAATCACCCTCTCGGCAAAAATATGATCGGCGCGTTCTACCAGCCCGCCTCGGTGGTCGTCGATCTCGACTGCCTGGCGACGCTTCCCGCGCGCGAACTCTCCTCTGGCCTGGCTGAAGTCATCAAGTACGGCATCATTCTTGACGCCGCATTCTTTAGCTGGCTGGAAGAGAATCTCGATGCGCTTCTGCGCCTCGACGGTCCCACCATGGCCTACTGCATTCGCCGCTGTTGTGAACTAAAAGCCGAAGTTGTCGCCGCGGACGAGCGCGAGACCGGCTTACGTGCTTTACTCAACCTGGGCCACACGTTTGGTCACGCTATCGAAGCCGAAATGGGCTACGGTAACTGGCTGCACGGTGAAGCGGTGGCGGCGGGAATGGTCATGGCAGCACGCGCGGCCGAACGCCTCGGGCAGTTTAGCCGGGACGATACGCAGCGAATCATTACCTTACTCACGCGCGCTGGCCTGCCGGTCAACGGTCCGCGGGAGATGTCCGCAGAGGCGTATATTCCTCACATGCTGCGTGACAAAAAGGTGCTGGCGGGCGAGATGCGTTTAGTCCTGCCGCTGGCGATAGGGAAGAGTGAAGTCCGTGGCGGAGTGCCACATGATGTTGTTCTTGGCGCCATTGCTGATTGCCAGCAGGCGTGAAAACGAGAAAGGTCTGGCCACGCCAGTCGTGGTGTTTAACTTCGGGCAATGCGCACTAGTGGTAGGCATTAGCCTTTGAGTGGGGTGTTAAATGGATGAATTCAAACCAGAAGACGAGCTGAAAACCGATCCCAGCGATCGTCGTCCTGGTCGTACGCGCCAGTCTTCTGAACGCGACAGCGATCCGCAGATCAACTTCGATGATGTCGATCTGGACGCTGACGATCGTCGCCCTTCACGGACGCGTAAAGCACGTGAAGAGAGTGACGAAAGCTATGAGGAAGAGGAGCTGGAGGAGAGCGCCGTGGATGAGGAGCGCGTAGAGCGTCGCCCTCGCAAGCGTAAAAAAGCCCCTGCCGCTAAACCTGCCTCCCGCCAGTACCTGATGATGGGGCTGGGGATCCTGGTTCTACTCCTGCTGATCGTCGGCATCGGATCCGCGCTGAAGTCACCTGCCGATAAGTCCGGCAGTGAACAGGCATCCTCGGAGAAGAGCGTCAACCTGTCAGATAACGCCGCCGACCAGGCCAACGGCACGCAGCCTGCGCCGGGCGCGACTTCGGCTGAGCAGACGGCGGGTAATCCGCAGGATGTCTCTCTGCCGCCGATCGCCTCTACGCCAACCCAGGGGCAGACACCTGCCGCGCCGGAAGGCCAGCAGCGCGTTGAAGTGCAGGGCGATCTGAACAACGCCCTGGCGCAGCCGCAGAACCAAAACCAGGTAGACAGCGTGGCGGTGAACTCCACTCTGCCAACCGAGCCCGCTACCGTAGCGCCAGTGCATAACGCGAAAGCAGCAGAGTCGCGCCAGACCGCCGCGTCTGAGCGTCAGGCCTCCGCAACCGAGCACCGCGCCGCGCCGCGCACCGAGCGCCAGCAGGCGGTAATCGAGCCGAAGCCAACCCAAAGCGCGCCGAAAGCAGCAGCCCAGCCGAAGCGCACCGAGACGGCGGCCACGACCGCGCCAGCGACGACCAGCACGGCCCAGCCAAAAGCAACGGCCAGCGCAGCCCCTGCGGCGAAACCGTCCGCAGCGGTCACGGCAACGGCACCGACCCAGTCGGCGAAGCCTGCCACGACCCCTGCGCCAGCGGCCGCCGCACCGGCAGCAGCAGCGCCTGCGGCCACGGCTAATGCCTCTACTGGCAACGTGGGTTCCCTGAAGTCAGCGCCGGGCAGCCACTACACGCTGCAGCTGAGCAGCTCGTCGAACTACAACAACCTGAACGCGTGGGCGAAGAAAGAGAACCTGAAAAACTTCGTGGTTTATCAGACTTCGCGTAACGGTCAGCCGTGGTACGTATTGGTAAGCGGTGTCTATGCGTCGAAAGATGATGCTAAACGCGCCGTCTCTACGCTGCCAGCCGACGTGCAGGCGAAAAACCCGTGGGCGAAGCCGCTGCATCAGGTGCAGGCCGATCTCAAGTAATGAGTAAAGCGCAAATGCTGTCGGGCTCACGCCCCAGCTGCAAAGGGTGTCATTAGTTAGTCAGCATGAAAAAAAATCGCGCTTTTCTGAAATGGGCAGGGGGGAAATACCCCCTGCTCGACGACATTAAAAAGCATTTACCACCCGGTGAGTGTCTTATAGAACCCTTCGTCGGGGCCGGGTCGGTATTTCTGAATACCGACTTTTCTCGCTATATCCTTGCGGATATCAACAGCGATCTGATCGGTCTCTACAACATCGTTAAAACCCGCACCGATGAGTATGTCCTCAACGCCCGCGAGCTGTTTACGCCGCAGCATAACCAGGCTGAGGTCTACTACCGGCTGCGTACCGAGTTCAACCAGTGCCGGGATCCGCTGCGGCGCGCGGTGCTGTTTTTATATCTAAACCGTCACGGCTATAACGGTCTGTGCCGCTATAACCTGCGCGGCGAGTTTAACGTGCCCTTTGGCCGGTATAAAAAACCCTACTTCCCGGAAGCCGAGCTGTACCACTTTGCTGAAAAGGCCCAGAACGCAGAGTTTCGCTGCCTCTCGTATGAGGCGTGCATGGAACTCGCCGACGTTAATTCCGTGGTCTACTGCGATCCGCCCTATGCACCTCTCTCTGCGACGGCGAACTTTACCGCCTATCATACCAACAGCTTTAGTCCGCTAGAGCAGGCGCGTCTGGCAGAGATGGCGGAATTACTGGTCAGTAAGCAAATCCCAGTGTTAATTTCGAATCACGATACGCCGGACACCCGTGAGTGGTACAAAGCCGCGACGCATTTTCAGGTTAAAGTGCGCCGCAGTATCAGCAGCAACGGTGGCACACGCAAAAAGGTGGACGAACTGCTGGCGCTCTATCGCCCGGCAGACAAAAAATAGTTCTCAAGGAGATGCGGATGAAACAGTATTTGATTGCCCCTTCAATTCTGTCGGCTGACTTTGCCCGCCTGGGTGAGGACACCGCTAACGCGCTGGCGGCCGGTGGCGACGTGGTGCATTTTGACGTCATGGATAACCACTACGTCCCCAATCTGACGATGGGGCCGATGGTATTGAAAGCCCTGCGCGACTATGGCATCACCGCCCCCATTGACGTCCACCTGATGGTGAAACCGGTAGACCGTTTGATCCCCGATTTCGCTGCCGCAGGGGCGAGCATTATTACTTTCCATCCCGAAGCCAGCGAACACGTCGACCGCTCGCTGCAGCTGATCAAAGAGCACGGCTGTAAAGCGGGGCTGGTGTTCAACCCGGCAACCTCTCTGAGCTGGCTTGACTACGTCATGGACAAACTCGATGTGATCCTGCTGATGTCCGTCAACCCGGGCTTCGGCGGCCAGAGCTTTATTCCTCATACGCTCGACAAGCTGCGCGAAGTGCGCCGTCGCATCGATGCTTCCGGCTATGACATTCGCCTTGAGGTTGATGGCGGCGTGAAGGCGGATAACATCGGTGAAATTGCCGCCGCAGGCGCAGATATGTTTGTCGCTGGCTCGGCTATTTTTAACCAGCCGGACTACCGTAGCGTGATCGATAAAATGCGCAGCGAACTGGCAAAGGTTCATCATGGCTAAGAAAATCGATGGAATTCAGGCTATTGCCTTCGATCTCGACGGTACGCTGGTCGATAGCGCTCCGGGTCTGACCCACGCCGTAGACCAGGCGCTCTATGCCCTGGAGCTGCCCGCTGCCGGTGAGGCTCGGGTAGTCACGTGGATCGGCAACGGCGCTGACGTGCTGATGCAGCGGGCGCTGGCATGGTCTCGTCAGGAGCACGCCAGCCAGCGTGCAATGGCGGGCAAACCGGCAATCGATCACGCGGCTATTCCCGAAGAGGAGCAGGCCCGCATTCTGCGCAAGCTTTTCGATCGCTACTATGCCGACGTGGTTGAAGAGGGCAGCTTTCTCTTCCCGGACGTAGCCGCCACCCTGGCCGCCCTGCATGAAGAGGGCTATCCGCTGGCGCTGGTAACCAATAAGCCGACGCCGTTTGTTGCGCCCCTGCTGGAGGCGCTGGATATTGCCCGCTATTTCACGCTGGTGATCGGCGGTGACGATGTCAAAAACAAAAAGCCGCACCCGGAGCCGCTGCTGCTGGTCGCGGAGAAGCTCGGGGTGACGCCGCAGGCGCTGCTGTTTGTTGGCGATTCGCGGAATGATATTCAGGCGGCGAAAGCGGCTGGCTGCTGTGCCGTGGGCCTCACCTACGGCTACAACTACGGCGAAGCCATCGCGCTGAGCGAACCGGATCATATCTTCGACCATTTCAAAGAGTTACTGCCCGCGCTTGGGCTTCCATATAGTGAACATCAGGAACAGAAAAATGACTAAGCCCATCGTCTTTAGTGGCGCACAGCCCTCAGGTGAACTGACCATCGGCAACTATATGGGTGCGCTGCGTCAGTGGGTAACCATGCAGGATGACTACGACTGCATCTACTGCATCGTGGATCTCCACGCCATTACCGCCCGTCAGGATCCAGAGAAGCTGCGCAAGGCTACCCTGGATACGCTGGCGCTCTACCTGGCCTGCGGGATCGATCCCGAGAAGAGCACCATTTTCGTGCAGTCCCACGTGCCGGAGCATGCGCAGCTTGGCTGGGCGCTGAACTGCTACACCTATTTCGGCGAGCTGAGCCGCATGACCCAGTTTAAGGATAAGTCAGCGCGCTACTCTGAGAACATCAACGCCGGCCTGTTTGACTATCCGGTGCTGATGGCGGCAGACATTTTGCTCTATCAGACTAACCAGGTACCGGTTGGTGAAGATCAGAAGCAGCACCTTGAGCTGAGCCGCGATATCGCCCAGCGTTTTAACGCTATCTACGGTGACGTGTTTAAAGTACCGGAGCCGTTCATTCCGAAATCCGGCGCGCGCGTAATGTCCCTGCTGGAGCCGACCAAGAAGATGTCCAAGTCTGACGATAACCGCAACAACGTTATCGGCCTGCTGGAAGATCCGAAGTCGGTGGTGAAGAAGATCAAACGTGCGGTAACCGACTCCGAAGAGCCGCCGGTCGTGCGCTACGATGTGAAGGAGAAGGCGGGCGTCTCTAACTTGCTGGATATCCTCTCTGGCGTGACCGGACAGAGCATTGCCGAGCTGGAGCAGCACTTCGAAGGTAAAATGTACGGCCACCTGAAGGGTGAAGTGGCGGAAGCGGTCTCTGGCATGCTGACCGAGCTTCAGGAGCGCTACCACCGCTACCGTAACGATGAAGCCTTCCTGCAGCGCATTATGAAAGAGGGTGCCGAGAAAGCCAGCGCCCGCGCCGCAGAGACGCTGAAAGCGGTATACGCAGCGATTGGCTTTGTGGCCAAGCCGTAATTTTCGGATGTAATATGTAGGCCCGGCAAGCGTAGTGCCGCCGGGCGTTTTTCAAAAATCAGTGGTGCGAGAACCAGTTCAGCTTGTCACGCAGGGCGACGACGCGGCCAACGATAATCAGCGCCGGGCTCTCAACCTGCTGCGCCAGCGTACCCAGCTCGCTCAATACCCCGCTCACGACCCGCTGCTGTACCGCCGTACCGTTTTCCACCAGCGCGACCGGCATGTCCGCCTGCATCCCATGCTCGATCAGCTTCTGCTGGATCGTTGCGGCCTGATTGAGCCCCATATAGAACACCAGGGTCTGCTTCTCTGCGGCCAGGTTTTCCCAGTCCAGCTCGCCGCCGGTTTTCAGGTGGCCGGTGATCAGCCGCACGCTCTGG
The DNA here is from genome assembly GCF_037152055.1 of Pseudescherichia sp. AS216. NCBI lineage: Bacteria > Pseudomonadati > Pseudomonadota > Gammaproteobacteria > Enterobacterales > Enterobacteriaceae > Pseudescherichia > Pseudescherichia sp. AS216. The sequence goes on from NZ_JBBCMV010000006.1 coordinate 175,215, forward strand.
GCGTAGTCGCGGTGGGTCAGCGGAATGCCCGAGTAGGCGGAGCAGCCCGAGGCAGCGGTAATGCCCGGCACCACGGAGAAAGGGATCCCCGCGTGGCACAGCGTCTCCAGCTCTTCGCCGCCGCGACCAAAGATAAACGGATCGCCACCCTTCAGGCGCACCACACGCTTGCCGGACTGCGCCTGGCGCAGCAGGATCTGGTTAATCTCCTCCTGCGGCACGCAGTGATAGCCCGCACGTTTACCGACAAAAATACGGTCGGCGTCGCGGCGCACCAGGTTCATAATGTCGTCGGAGACCAGGCGGTCATAGACCACCACGTCCGCCTGCTGGATCTGCTGGAGGCCCTTCAGCGTCAGCAGCCCGGCATCGCCCGGCCCTGCGCCAACCAGCACCACTTCCCCGCGGTTATCGAGCGGCGTGTTAAACAGCGACTCCGTCTCGTTGTCGATGGCAAGGCGATCGCTGTTGGCCAGATACTGGGCAAGACGGTCGTTGGTGAAAAACTTCTCCCAGAAGCGGCGGCGCTCGGCCATGGTGGCGAAGGTGGCCTTCACCCGTCCACGCAGGGTGCCAGCGTAGCCAGCAATTTTGCCAAGGTGCAGCGGCAGCAGCGACTCCAGCTTTTCCCGCAGCAGGCGCGCCAGGACCGGCGAGGTGCCGCCGGAGGAGATCGCTACCATCAGCGGCGAGCGGTCGATGATTGACGGCATGATAAAGCTTGCCTCTTTCGGTGCATCAACCACGTTACAGAAGATGCGGCGCGCTTCCGCCGCATCGCTGACCTGCTGATTGACCGCATCGTCGTCGGTAGCGGCAATCACCAGCCAGCAGGGATCGAGCAGCGCCTCATTAAAGTGGCCCTCTACCAGAGTGACCATGCCCTCGTCCGCCCACACGGTAAACTGCGGATCGAAGTGCAGCGCATTGACGGTAAGCCGCGCACCGGCTTCCAGAAGTAAGCGGGCTTTACGCTCTGCGACATCGCCACCGCCGACGAGCAGGCAGTCGCGATCGCGTAACTGGCAAAAAATAGGAAGATGGTGCACGACGTAACCTCGTTGTAGTTTTAAGCGCTAACTCGCTTTAAGGGCTAACGGTTTCCTGCGCGGCGTTTTTAGCTGGTATAGGACGCTCTGCGCGAGGGGTAGCATACCAATATCCCAGTCCCATAAATATGGCTCCGGATAAAGTATTCCCCAGGGTTACCCACAAAAGGTTATGCCCAATACCGGACAGGGTGTAGGCGTCGCTGTGATGACCAAACCAGGATAGGGCGAACAGAGTCATGTTGGCGACCGAGTGCTCATAGCCAGAGGCGATAAATGCCAGCAGGCACCACCAGATAGCAAGGAATTTCCCCGCGCCTTCGGTACGGATCGCCATCCAGATCGCCAGACACACCAGCCAGTTGCAGAGCACACCCTTGAAGAACAGCACGCTGGCAGGAGCGCTGGTTTTTGCCAGCGCTACGGTGTGCACCAGGCTGGTATCGACCGACAGCAGGCTACCGCCGCCCCAGAAGTAGAGCAGGGCAACAAAAACCGACCCCACCAGATTACCTAGCCAGGTCTGCGGCAGGATCGTCCACATCTGGCCGCGGCTGATGGTGCCCGCTTTCACGCCCAGGGTCAGGAACATGGTGTGGCCGGTAAACAGCTCGGAGCCAGCGATGATCACCAGCGTCAGCGCGATGCCGAAGGTCGCGCCCATTACCAGCGGACGTACCGCCGGGTCAAGCAGGTTGCCAAGGGTAAAGATGAGGATAATCGCCAGGCCCACGTAGGCGCCGGCCATTGCAGAGCTGATCCAGAAGCCCAGCGGATTATCTGTAGAGAGGCGTGCAATGCGCGCAGCGTTAGCCGCACACTTGTTGATAGTGTCTGCGAACATGATGATTATCCAAAGTTAAATAGAAAAAAGCTAAAAAAGAGAAGGTTAACAGGCGGGGGCATTGCACCCCCGCCGGGGTATTACGCTTTAATTTGTACTTCGCCGTCTTTAACCCGGGCATCAAAGCGGGCTACGGAGTGGTCCGCATCCTCCATGCACAGGCCGTCGCGCAGGCGGAAGCGCTGTTTCTTCAGCGGGCTGGCAACCCACAGTTCGCCGTCGTGCTCGGCAATGATGCCGCGCGACAGCACGCTGGCCTCAAAGAAGGGATCGATGTTGCTGATGGCATAGACCTGCTCATCGGCCCGCGGGCGGAAAATCGCGATCTGCTGGTTATTCAACAGGGCGCAGACGCCGGTTGCTGGCACGATGTCAGCGAGCTGACAGACGGTGTTCCACTGGCTCATACGGTTTCCTCCACCAGAGTGACCGGAATACGCTCATACGGCGTGGCCGGGCGATGCTGCTGACGTTCCGGTACAATCTGTACCGCCGGGTCGCGGCGATCGCTATTGATAAAGTGTTTGAAGCGGACCTGCGCCTGCGGATCGTTAACGGTAGCGGTCCACTCGCAGATAACGGCGTCGCGCAGGCGGGCCATCTCTGCTTCCAGCTGGCTGTTCAGGCCAAGCTTGTCGTCGATAATCACGCTCTTCAGGTACTCGATGCCGCCTTCCAGATTGTCCAGCCAGGACGCGGTACGGGTCAGCTTATCGGCGGTGCGGATGTAGAACATCATAAAGCGGTCGAGGTAGCGTACCAGGGTGTCGCGGTCGAGATCCGCCGCCAGCAGATCCGCATGGCGGGGTTTCATCCCGCCGTTACCGCAGACGTAGAGGTTCCAGCCTTTTTCTGTGGCGATAATGCCCACGTCTTTACCCTGCGCTTCCGCACATTCGCGGGTGCAGCCAGAGACGCCAAACTTCATTTTGTGCGGGGTACGGATGCCTTTGTAGCGGTTCTCCAGCTCGACGCCGAAGCCCACGCTGTCGCCGACACCGTAGCGGCACCATGTTGAACCGACGCAGGTTTTCGCCATGCGCAGCGCTTTGGCGTAGGCATGACCGGTTTCAAACCCGGCTTCAATCAGCTGACGCCAGATCTCCGGCAGGTCATCTTTCTGCGCGCCAAACAGGCCGATACGCTGTGAGCCGGTGATTTTGGTGTAGAGGTTAAACTCACGGGCGATACGCCCCACCTCCATCAGCCCTTCCGGAGTGATTTCGCCACCGGCAGAGCGCGGGATCACCGAGTAGGTGCCATCTTTCTGGATGTTGGCAAGGAAGTTATCGTTGGTATCCTGCAGCGGCGTATGCTGCTGCTTCAGAACGTACTCGTTCCAGCAGGAGGCCAGCAGGGAGCCAACGGTGGGTTTACACACTTCGCACCCGTAGCCCTTACCGTGTTTGGCCAGCAGCTCGTCGAAGGTCTTGATCCCTTCCACGCGGATCAGGTGGTACAGCTCCTGGCGGGAGTAGGCAAAGTGTTCGCACAGGCTGTGGTTCACTTCGATACCCTGTTTCGCCAGCTCGGCGTTCAACACCTGGGTTACCAGTGGAATACAGCCGCCGCAGCCGGTACCGGCTTTGGTTTCTGCCTTCAGCGCCGCTACCGTATGGCAGCCTTTGTTGATGGCCGAGATCAGCATGCCTTTGGTCACATCGAAGCAGGAGCAGATCTGCGCGCTGTCCGGCAGCTTATCAACGCCAATTGAGGGTTTGCCGCTGCCCGCGTGGGCGGGCAGGATCAGCGCATCCGGGTTTTCCGGCAGCTCGATGGCGTTCAGCACCAGCTGTTGTAAATTGCCAAAGTCGCTGGTGTCGCCTACCAGCACCGCACCGAGCAGGGTTTTGTTATCCGGGCTGACGATCAGGCGTTTATAGACCTCTTTGCTCTCGTCCAGGTAGACGTAGCTGCGGGAGTTTGGCGTGCGGCCATGGGCATCGCCAATGCCGCCGACGTCCACGCCCAGCAGTTTCAGCTTGGCGCTGAGGTCGGCACCTTCAAAGGCGTTCGGGGTGCCAAGGATATGGTCCACCGCCACCTGTGCCATTTTGTAGCCCGGCGCAACCAGGCCGTAGACGCGGTTGTTCCAGCTGGCGCACTCGCCGATGGCGTAGATATCCGGGTCGGAGGTCTGGCAGGTGTCATTCACCATGATCCCACCGCGCTGGGCCGTTGCTAACCCGCACTGGGTCGCCAGCTTGTCGCGTGGGCGAATACCGGTTGAGAAGACAATGAAGTCGATCTCAAGGCTGCTGCCGTCGGCAAAGCGCATGGTTTTGCGCCCTTCGACGCCCTCCTGGACGATCTCCTGGGTATTTTTGCTGGTGTGCACGCGCACGCCCATGCTCTCAATTTTGCGTTTCAGCTGCTCGCCGCCCATCTGGTCAAGCTGTTCGGCCATCAGCATCGGTGCGAACTCAATGACGTGGGTCTCAACGCCGAGGTTCTTCAGCGCCCCGGCGGCTTCGAGACCGAGCAGGCCGCCGCCCACCACTGCGCCCCGGCGGCTACGGCGCGCGCAGGCTTCAATGGCGTTCAAATCTTCGATAGTGCGATAAACAAAGCAATCCTGGGTTTCGGAGCCTTTAATCGGTGGGATCCACGGATAGGAGCCGGTGGCCATTATCAGCTTATCGTAATAGACCGTGCGGCCCGCGCTGGAGTGGATCACCTTCTCCTGACGGTTGATCGTGATAGCTCGTTCGCCCACCAGCACTTTGACGCCATGCTTCTCATAGAAGCCTTCGCGCACCAGGGAGAGCTCTTCGGCGGTGTGGTGAGAGAAGTAGGAAGAGAGATGGACGCGGTCGTAGGCTTTCCGCGGCTCTTCACAAAATACGGTAATGTCGAAGCGGGCAGCGTCAGCTTTATCGAGGAGATCCTCAATAAAACGGTGGCCGACCATGCCGTTACCGATAATAGCGATTCTGACTTTGCTCATTTTTGCCTCGATTTCTTTTCTATTACTGCCTACCTTAACGATTCAGCCGTGGCGTTTATTGATGCAAATCAAGTTCACCTTTACCTACTCCCTAAGGAGTATATTGCTGATTTAAAAGCTTTTTTCTAAGTCACGGAATTAGCTGGCTTTTCGGCGTAGAGCAAATTACATACAAAAAAGAGGGTTTTTGCGCAGGAAGAGTTACCACTAAAGATTAATGGGAGTGAACCCTTGAGGAGGAGAGGAGCTAGCCCCTTTTCAGGACGAAAAGGGGCGGGAATAGCTTAGTGCGCGGAGGCGGTAGTGTTGTGTTGGCGATGGCGAGTCACGAAGCCCAGCGCGAAGCACATAACGAATACCACGGCGTAGAGGCCGTTAGCGGTCATCAGCGCCGCCTGTGGGCCGCTGTTGGCCACGATAGGTCCGGTCACCACGAAGGTCAGCATGGTACCAATGGTGCCGCAGGTGAGGACAAAGTTAACCAGCTTCGGCGACGCCACTTTGGTTTGCTGAGAGCCAAGGGTAATGATGGTGGTGTAGATGGCGCTGGAGAAGAAGCCAAGGGCCAGAATAAACCACGCCATATGCTCCGGGCTGCTGGTGATGAAGAGATACATCAGCACGGTCGCCATTCCTGCCAGCACGGTGAGAATACGCTGCAGGTCGAAGAAGCGCAGAATAACGCTAAACGCCCACATACCGACCATGTAAGACATCCAGAAGTCGCTGACCAGCTTGCCCTGGCCGCTGACGTCCATGCCCAGACCTTTAGCATACTCCGGCACCCAGGAGATAAAGCCCAGCTGGCCGAGGATGTAGCAGAGCGCGGCGATAGAGAGGAACAGGACGCCAACGCCCCACTTCTCTTTCACCACCGGCTTGTCGCTTGGGGCAGCATGTTTGCCCAGGGCCGGGAACTCGCAGCCAATGGTCAGAATAAAGATAGCGACGTAGACCAGACCAATGCAGGCGTAGACCCAATACCACTCGATGCTGCGGGCCAGCAGGAAAGCGGCCACCATCGGGAAGATCATTCCGGCCATGCTGAAGAAGGAGTCGGTGAACAGCAGCCGAGAGCCACGCTGGCGACCTTCATACATCTGCGTCACCAGGAAGGTGCCGATGGACATAGTGATACCGCTCACCAGCCCCAGCACGAACATCGCGCCAGAGAAGATTGCCAGGCTATGGGTCAGCATCAGCGCGGCGACGGCCAGCACCATCAGTACAAAGCCAAAACGCAGCTGCGTTTTTAGCGGGACGATCTCCATCAGCCAGGCATTCAGGAAGATAGAGATAAGGATCCCAGCGTTCAGGAAAGTGAAGGTGTTGCTCATGCTGGATACCGGAAGATCGAAGTACTTCGCGATATCGCCCATCACCATACCGGTGACGATCACCAACGCACCGGTAAGGGCGTAGGAGAAGAAGCTGATCCATGTGAGCTTAATTCTGTTGCTGTTAGTCATGACTGGCCTGTGAAGAGAAGTGTAAAACGCATTGACTGCGTCGTGAACGGGCAGATTTTATGCGTTCAGGTGACACATTTAAATCTTTAAAAATGAAAATTGCTCATGTTGCACATTTTATTTTGAAATGTGTCACATATTTTCCGTCTGTTGCGGCACAGAGCGCTACAGACACAACTGTTTCAAATTCGTAAAATTGAGTAAAGCGCTGGCCTGGGGGCAGCATGCTCTTTAGAATCAAGCGACTCGCTCTCTTCTCTGTTCACTGTAGGAATTCACATGGTTAAAACGACTCTGGCGGCTGTAGCGGCTATTTTTGCTCTCTCTGCACTCTCTCCGGCTGCCTTCGCCGCAAAAGGCGATCCTCATGTTCTGTTAACCACCTCTGCGGGAAACATTGAGCTGGAGCTGAACAGCCAGAAAGCCCCGGTATCAGTGAAGAACTTTGTTGACTATGTGAACAGCGGTTTCTACAACAACACCACCTTTCACCGCGTGATCCCCGGCTTTATGGTGCAGGGCGGCGGCTTTAACGAGCAGATGCAGCAGAAGCAGCCGAACCCGCCGATCAAGAACGAAGCGGACAACGGCCTGCGCAACACCCGCGGCACCATCTCCATGGCCCGTACCGCTGATAAAGACAGCGCCACCAGCCAGTTTTTCATCAACGTGGCGGATAACGCTTTCCTCGATCACGGCCAGCGCGACTTCGGCTACGCCGTTTTTGGTAAAGTTGTGAAAGGCATGGATATCGCGGACAAGATCTCCCAGGTACAGACCCACAACGTCGGTCCTTATCAGAATGTGCCATCGAAACCGGTGGTTATTCTCTCCGCAAAAGTTCTGCCCTAACGCTTTTTTGCACGGGCATCACCTGCCCGTGCTCCGCCTGCTTCCCTGCGTAACGTGAAAATGCCGCTTATACTTGTGGCAAATGACGCACATCATCAGGGAGACACAATGGCGAAAAAACTCACCGACCGGCAAAAATCCCGTCTCTGGGAGCAGCAGCGTAACGTCAATTTCCAGGCCAGCAGACGGCTGGAAGGGGTGGAGTGCGCCCTGGTAACGCTCAACGCAGAAGAAGCAGAGGCGCGCCTTGAGGCGCTGCGGAGGCAGCATGAGCGATAAGTTTGGCGACGGGCGCGACCCGTACTTCTACGCCGGCCGCAACGTGATGAGCAACCGGCTGGGCATTCACCAGGCGAAACAGCTCGAAGAGGCGGCGTACGAATTTACCGCACTGCGTGCCGCGACGTTGGAGCTGGGTCCCGTTGCCCGCGGCCTGCCGCACCTCTGCGCCATCCATCGTCATCTCTACCAGGATATCTTTGAATGGGCCGGTGAGATCCGTGAGGTCAACATCTATCAGGGCGATACGCGCTTCTGTAATTTTGACTATATCGAGAAAGAGGGCAACGCCCTGATGCAGGCGCTGGAAGATGAAGAGTGGTTGCAGGGCCTGGAGAAAAGCGCGTTTATTGAGCGTTTAGCGCACTACTACTGCGAAATTAACGTCCTGCACCCGTTCCGGATCGGCAACGGCATTGCCGAGCGGATCTTCTTCGAGCAGCTGGCGATCCATGCAGGCTATCTGCTGGACTGGCGCGGCATTGAGCCAGACGCCTGGAGCGCGGCCAACCAGAGCGGCGCAATGGGCGACCTCTCGGCACTGATCGCTATCTTCACTCAGGTGGTGAGCGAAGCGGAGTAGAACGTTGCCGGATGGCGCTGCGCTTATCCGGCCTGCGTAAGGGCGGACATATCTATATCAATATGTCCAGCCCATGCTTTTGTATAACGCTTAACAGCTTTAGCGATAACCCATTCGGCCGTTTAGCTCCGCTTTCCCATTTTTGTACGGTTGAAACGCTGGTGTTTAAGTAGTGGGCAAAAACAGGCTGGCTAACGTTAAACTTCTCCCGCAGCTTTTTGATTTCATTGGGTTGAATATCATCTACCTGGCCAATGCAGGCTTTATCAAAGCTACGCATTGTTTCTTGGGAGATAGCATCTACGCTGTGTAATCCCGCAGCAGCGCTATGAATCGCTTCAAAAGCGGTGCTTTTAAATTTCTCTTTTGCGATCATGACAAATCTCCAGCAACTCTTTAGCGTCAATTAATAGGCTCAGTTTTTCATTTTTCAGACACCCGTAATGCTTTGCGAGTGTTCGAAAGCCTGAGAGTTCTTCATGAGTGATATTTGCCATATCCTGTTTGGCATACAGGAAAGTGTAAAACCAATTCCTCCCACCTTTAGCCAGGATAATGGCGCGATCGCGATTGTGGTTTAGGCGCTTTTTATAGACGCCACCGCCAAGGTCATCTGCTTTTCCTTCACATGCCGCGTTGATAGCCAAACATAACTCATCGTCCTTGATGGCATGGTTTTTTGCCGTTTTACTGAACCATTTTGTTTTAAAAATCCGCATTTGATTTACATCCCTGTTCACTTTAATGTAGCACTTAGTGCAATAGTAAGCACTTCTTTCAGTAGGTCATAGTCAGAATTTCTCAAGCTGCGTACAATGTCGCAAAGAGAGTTATCAAGTGACTTATCATGATCCTGCTTATCGACAACTACGACTCCTTTACCTGGAACCTCTATCAGTACTTCTGCGAGCTGGGAGCGGAGGTCGTGGTGAAGCGCAACGACGAGGTAACCCTCGCCGATATCGCGGCGCTGGCCCCGGAGAAGATCGTGATCTCTCCCGGACCCTGCACGCCGGACGAGTCGGGCATATCGCTGGAGGTCATCCGTCACTACGCCGGTCAACTGCCGATCCTCGGCGTCTGTCTGGGCCACCAGGCCATTGCGCAGGTTTTTGGCGCGACCATCGTGCGGGCGCAGAAGGTGATGCATGGCAAAACCTCGCCGATTACCCACAGCGGGCGGGGCGTGTTTCATGGGCTCAACAATCCGCTTACCGTCACCCGCTACCACTCGCTGCTGATCGATCCCGCTACGCTGCCCGACTGCTTCGAGGTGACCGCCTGGAGCGATACCCAGGAGATTATGGCTATTCGTCATCGGGAGTGGGATCTGCAGGGCGTGCAGTTCCACCCGGAGAGCATCCTGAGCGAGCAGGGGCACGCGCTACTGGCAAACTTTCTCAACCATGCCGATTTTTAGTTGCCATGCACTGATTTTTTATGCATATTTTGTGATTATATTTTCATAATCATTGCTGCATATAACGGATGGGCATGACATGGCAACTGAACAGAACGCAGTTACGCGCGCAACATTTGACGAAGTAATTCTGCCCATTTATGCACCGGCGGAGTTTATTCCGGTGAAAGGCAAAGGCAGCCGAGTGTGGGATCAGCAGGGCAAGGAGTATGTTGATTTCGCCGGCGGGATTGCCGTGACAGCGCTGGGCCACTGCCATCCTGCGCTGGTGGAGGCGCTGAAGAGCCAGGGCGAAACCCTGTGGCATACCAGCAACGTCTTTACCAACGAGCCGGCGCTGCGCCTGGCGCGCAAGATTATCGATACCACCTTTGCCGAACGCGTGCTGTTTATGAACTCCGGCACCGAGGCCAACGAAACCGCTTTTAAGCTGGCGCGCTACTATGCCTCTACGCGCCACAGTCCGTACAAAACCAAAATCATTGCTTTCCATAATGCCTTCCACGGACGCTCGCTGTTTACCGTCTCGGTTGGTGGCCAGCCGAAGTACTCTGACGGCTTCGGGCCAAAACCCGCCGATATCATCCACGTGCCGTTCAACGATCTTAATGCAGTGAAAGCGGTCATGGACGATCACACCTGTGCGGTGGTGGTTGAGCCGGTGCAGGGGGAAGGGGGCGTGACTGCCGCAACGCCAGAATTCTTACAGGGTCTGCGTGAGCTGTGCGACCAGCACCAGGCGCTGCTGGTCTTTGATGAGGTGCAGTGCGGGATGGGGCGCAGCGGCGATCTCTTTGCCTACATGCACTACGGCGTGACGCCGGATATCCTCACCAGCGCCAAGGCCCTGGGCGGCGGCTTCCCGATTAGCGCGGTGCTGACCACCGAGGCGATTGCCAGCGCCTTCCACGTGGGCTCTCACGGCTCGACCTACGGCGGTAACCCACTGGCCTGCGCGGTAGCGGGCGCGGCTTTTGACATCATCAGCTCGCCTGAGGTGCTGCAAGGCGTGAGCGAGAAGCGTCAGCGCTTTGTGAAGCATTTGCAGCAGATCGACGAGCAGTTTGACGTATTCAGCGATATTCGCGGCATGGGGTTGTTGATTGGCGCAGAGCTAAAACCTCAATACAAGGGGGGCGCCCGCGATCTGCTTTACGCGGCCGCCGATGAGGGCGTGATGGTGCTGAACGCCGGGCCGGACGTGATGCGCTTTGCGCCGTCGCTGGTGGTCAGCGAGCAGGATATTGATGAGGGTATGCAGCGCTTTGCTGTGGCGGTGGCCAACATCACTCGGGCTTAATCTTTACTCCACCGGCGATTAAGCCAGATGCCATGATGCGGGCGCTGACGCCATGCCACCGACGAGATGGTGTGCATGCTGTTCAGATGCCCGATAATGCGCTGAAGATGCATCTCCATTGGGCTCATTGGACCCTGGGTGAGCGTCTCCGGCGCTTCAAGAATATTCGCGTCGCCGGAAGCCCCGGCCCCGTCATAGTCCAGCCGCTGCTGGCAGCGCTGAAGCGCAATTTCGCATGACTCGAGATAGCGCTGGGTCAGATCCGGCGTCAGCATGGTGTGCTCACGGGCCAGCGTCGTCAGGGCGTTTATATGCTCGACAATAAACTGGCTATGGGTCACCCAGAGCTTCATATCTTCCAGATAGTGGGTATTGAACCCCGGCTCCTGCATCGCCTGATTGAGCGAGTTAAAGAGGGCGTTGTGCGCCTGGTTGACCTGTATGCGCTGGTAGGCCAGCGGCGTCGGCTGCGGGTCGTCGCTGAGGATCAGGCGAATCGCATCCTGATCCTTCTCAATGGCATCATGGGCGTTTTTGCGCAGCAGGCCGCTCTGCCACTGCGGCCAGAGCCAGACCATCCCGCCGAAGGCGATCAGGCAGCCAATCAGGGTGTCGATCAGCCGGGCGACGATAAAGTTCTCGCCGCTCAGGGTCAGGATCTGAATCGAGTACACCGCCGTAATGGTGAACCCCACCGTCGCCCAGCCGTAGCTCTTGCGAATAATCAGATAGCTGATCAGCGTGATAAACAGCATGCCCAGCAGCGTATACCCCTCCGGGACATGGAAGTGCAGAGTAGCCCCGGCAACCGTTAACCCTGCCAGCGTGCCCGCCGCCCGGTGTAAAATACGTACCCGGGTAGCGCCGTAGCCGTTCTGCGTGACCAGCAGTACCGTCATCAGGATCCAGTAGGGCTTCGGCAGATGCAGGGCGCTGCCCATCAGGCTGGCGATACTCAGCATGACGCTGATGCGGGCAGCATTGCGCAGCGCCGGAGATTTCAGCGACAGGTAGCTTTTTAGCGCCTCCCACAGCGGCTGGCGGCGCTGCTGGTCGGCCATCAGATCGCGGCTATAGAGCGGGCGCTGGGTACGCAGCACCCGGGCGATACGGCTAAAGTGCCAGGCGCAGAACTGCCCAACCGGGTTTTGCGGATGCTGGCGGGCGATCTTCTCCAGCGCGCCAATCTGCTTCTCCATGGTGAAACGGGTCGGGTAGCGATGATACAGAATGTCGTCCGCCAGTACCCGAAGCCGGGCAGCGACTACCTGCGCATTCCAGCGGATCACCGCTTCGGCGTGGCTGCGCTCCACCAGCTTCTGCACCTCTTCCGGCTGGTGCAGGCTTACCGAGATGTGCTCCTGCAGATCCAGCGCCACCTGAAACGCCCGCAGCAGGCGTTTGTAGTCGTTATGCTGGTTGGCAGCGAGCATATGCAGCTGCTGATAGCACTGGGTGATGAGATCCACCGCCTTTTGCTGACGCGCCAGCAGCGGTGGCAGCGCCTTCTCCGGATCGGCGTGCTGCGTCAGCAGGCTGTACTTCGCCTCGCAGTAGTCGGCGAGCTGGCGGTAGAGCAGGCTTAACGATTCGCGCAGGGGCTGCTCGCGCCACAGCCAGAACCAAAACCAGTTAAATGCCCCATACCAGAGCGTGCCAAGGGCGTAGATGAGCAGCGGCTCCCAGATCGGCATATTGCCCGCCAGGCTCAGGGTAAATATAGCGGCGATAAGCGAAGCGGGCAGCAGGCGCGCGTGTAGAGGACTGATTTCCGCCGTGACGCCAAGCAGCATTGCCAGCCCGGCGAGGATCAGCGGGAGCGCAACGTTGGCCCCCAGCAGCAGCTGCACCGCCAGGCTACAGCCGGCAAACAGCGAGCCGCCGATAATCAGGCGCTTAAAGAAGCGTTTGTGGGGGGTATCGAGACCGGCAATGTTGCAGCAGGCGGGCACCAGCGAGAACAGCAGACCATGCTGAAGATGACCCAGCGCCAGGCCGATGGCCACGGGAAGACACAGCACCAGCGTTTGCCGCAGTGCGTAGTTAACTTCGGGGTGGTAGATTAACCTGCGCCACATGAGGAGGAGAGCAAAAACGGCGTCCGCGAGGCGATACGCCGTTTTTAAAGCTTAACGTGTTCCGTAGACGACGATGGTTTTGCCGTGCGCGGAGATCAGGTTCTGATCTTCCAGCATCTTCAGAATACGGCCCACGGTTTCACGAGAGCAGCCGACGATCTGGCCAATCTCCTGGCGGGTGATTTTGATCTGCATCCCGTCCGGATGGGTCATGGCGTCCGGCTGTTTAGCCAGGTTCAGCAGGGTCTGCGCGATACGGCCGGTCACGTCGAGGAAGGCGAGGTTGCCCACTTTCTCAGAGGTGACCTGCAGGCGGCGAGCCATCTGCGACGAAAGGCGCATCAGAATATCCGGGTTGACCTGGATAAGCTGACGGAATTTTTTATAGGAAATTTCGGCCACTTCACAGGCGGTTTTCGCCCGTACCCATGCGCTGCGCTCCTGGCCCTCTTCAAACAGGCCCAGTTCACCGATAAAGTCTCCCTGGTTCAGGTAAGAGAGGATCATCTCTTTCCCTTCTTCGTCCTTGATGAGCACTGCCACTGAGCCTTTGACGATGTAATACAACGTTTCCGCTTTTTCACCCTGGTGAATCAGCGTGCTCTTCGATGGGTACTTATGAATGTGGCAATGAGACAAGAACCATTCGAGAGTCGGGTCTGTTTGTGGTTTGCCAAGCACCATGCGCGGTTATCCTCTGTTATAAGCTGGCGCCAGTCGCGGGACGGATCCGGCGGCTGGGGTTGCAATCATATGCTTCCCGAATCCTGGGAAGGGGGCCGTCAATATAGGCATGCGGCCTGTAATGGTTGAAGTCCTCTGCATACCTGCATAATGTCAATACATTACCGTAGCATCCTGACTGTTTTAGCATAGCTTTTGCCGTGTGTCTCCTGGTGTCTCGCTTCAGCTTGATGCATGTCGCCTTCCGTTGCGCGTTTTACTCGGCGCGCGTAATCTGTCGGGAAAATTGCCACTCTGGAGTGATGAAAATGCAAGCACGCGTAAAATGGGTTGAAGGGCTGACGTTCCTTGGCGAATCCGCCTCTGGTCATCAGGTGTTAATGGACGGCAACTCCGGGGATAAAGCCCCCAGCCCAATGGAGATGGTGCTGATGGCGGCAGGCGGATGCAGCGCCATCGACGTGGTGTCGATCCTGCAGAAAGGCCGTCATAGCGTGTCCGATTGCGAAGTGAAGCTGACCTCCGAGCGCCGGGAAGAGGCACCGCGTCTCTTCACCCACATCAACCTGCACTTTATCGTTACCGGCAAAGAGCTGAAGGATGCGGCAGTATCCCGTGCGGTGGATCTCTCAGCAGAGAAGTACTGCTCCGTGGCGCTGATGCTGGAGAAAGCGGTCAACATCACCCATTCATACGAAGTGATTGAAGCGTAACGTTAAAGGCCCGGTTAGCGTAGCGCCGCCGGGCACTATCTTATTCAATCTTCTTGCCTTCCATCAGCCGCTGCACCAGCGGCAGCATGATCAGCTCCATCGCCAGCCCCATTTTACCCCCCGGCACCACCAGGGTGTTGATATGGGAGATAAACGAGCCTTGCAGCATCGCCAGTAGCCATGGGTAATCGATCCCCTCCAGATCGCGGAAGTGGATCACCACAAAGCTCTCGTCCAGCGAGGGGATATTTTTGGCCGCAAAGGGGTTGGAGGTGTCGACCGTGGGGACGCGCTGGAAGTTGATGTGGGTGCGTGAGAACTGCGGCGTAATGAAGTTGATATAGTCATCCATCGAGCGCACCACCGAGTCCATCACCGTCTCCCGGGAGTGACCGCGCTCGCTGGTGTCGCGGATCATCTTCTGGATCCACTCCAGGTTGATAATCGGCACCACCCCCACCAGCAGATCCACATGGCGCGCCACGTCGTGCTGGGGCGTCACCACGCCGCCGTGCAATCCCTCGTAAAAAAGAATGTCGGTGGGTGCCGGCAGCGGCTGCCACGGCGTAAAGGTACCCGGCACCTGGTTCCAGGGCACGGCTTCGTCGTAGGTGTGCAGATACTTGCGCGCCTGCCCGGTGCCGTTGTGACCATATTCGATAAAGGTCTGCTCCAGCAGGCCAAAGTCGTTGGCGTCCGGGCCAAAGTAGCTGATATGTCGCCCGGCATCGCGCGCCTTGCGGATCGCCATATCCATCTCCGGACGGGTATAGCGGTGGAAGCTATCGCCCTCCACCTCGGCGGCGCGTAGCCCGAGTTGGGAAAAAATTTTACGAAAGGCGAGGCTGGTGGTGGTGGTTCCTGCCCCGCTGGAACCTGTCACAGCAATCACCGGATGTTTGGCTGACATAGCGAACGACTCCCTGATAAACAGCAGAAGAGGGCGGATCGCCTGACGCAGCGTTATTCGCGAAACTGTTTGCGGGGCATAATATTGACCGTCTCGTGTAGCTCTGACCACACCAGCACGGCCTCACCCGTCTCCAACTGACGCTTTACGTCGGCAACCTTTTGCTCAAGCGAACGCTCATGTTCACCATAATCGGTGCCTTCGCGCAAGACAAAGCTCTCAATCAGGCTGTAGAGCGTCTCGGGTGGAACCTCTTGCCAGGGAATAATCATTATGCCTCCAGATAGGGTGCCAGCCAGTCGGGGATGCGCTTTTCAAGCCACATCTCAGGACGGCGCAGCGTGCCGCCAACGAAGCCAACGTGGCCACCATGTTCGGTCAACTGATACTCAATATTAGCGGGTAAATGGCCCGCCGCGGGAATGACGTGGTGATCCATAAAGGGATCGTCTTTGGCATGGATAATCAGCGTCGGCTTGCGGATCTGCGGCAGGAGCGGCATGGCGCTGCTTCGGCGGTAGTAGTCGATGGCATCATCGAACCCGTGCGCCTTCGCCGTGATCAGGTCATCAAACTCACGGATGCGGCGCACGCGCTTGAGCTGGGCGAGATCGATCGGCAGGGAGCCGGGATAGGCCTTGAGTTTGCGCGTGGCGTTGGCTTTCAGCAGGTTCAGCAGGTAGCGCTGGTAGACGCGTGTGAAACCCTTGTCCATATGGAGACTACAGGCCTCCAGCACCAGCGGAGCCGAGACAATCACCGCCGCGTTGAGCGGCAGGCTGTCGTCCGCTTTAGCCAGCAGGCAGCCAAGCATATTGCCGCCGAGGGAGTAACCCACAGCCGCCGTGGGTGCCGGGCCCAGCTCACTATGCAGCCAGTGCAGGAACGCGCTGCCGTCTTCGGTTTCGCCGGAGTGATAGATGCGGTTCAGGCGGTTAGGCTCGCCGCTGCAGCCGCGAAAGTGCATCACCACCCCAAGCCAGCCGCGCTGCCTGGCGGCGTGAATTAATCCATGGGCATAGGGGCTGTGCAGGCTGCCCTCCAGGCCGTGGAATACCACCAGCCGGGGCTTATCTTTTGCCTGCTGCGGATCTTCGCTCCACGCCAGATCGACAAAGTCGCCGTCGGGAAGCTCAAGGCGCTGCCACTGGGCGGTGAACTGCAGACGGCGACGCAAAATACGCGGCAGCATGGTCTGCAAATGCGGGTTGCTTGCCCCCGGCATCGGGCGGAATTCAACGTTATCTTCCGCCGCAGCGGGAAGCAGTAAGGGAGTTATTTGGGTCATGTCGTGCGAGTTATTTTTCAGTTATCTGCGGAATACTATACCTGCACGAATAAATTATGTTTATGAAAATGGGTCACTCTTCTCCTGTCGTAGCGCATTTTTCTCCCCTCTGGGCTGATCTGAATCACAAATTCCTATTTTGATCGTTACTCTCAGGCTAATGATCCTGCTAACCGCTTTATTGATGCATTTTTCAGCAGGGCGCACACTTCCTTCAGCGTTAAGCAAATCAAAACGATTGCTGAATCAGGAGGTTAATAATGTTATCTGGGCAAACGCCTGCACGGGTATGGAACACACGACGCACTGAGAAACAGCGTCGTCTGGCTTCTGTCCCGGTAGAAGGCAAAGTGCTACCGACCGACGACCTGGTCGCCATGCTAGAAAAACTGATTGCGCCGGGCGACCGGGTGGTCCTTGAGGGGAACAACCAGAAGCAGGCGGACTTCCTCTCTCGTTCGCTGGCGGAGGTTAACCCGCAAAAAGTGCACGACCTGCATATGATCATGCCCAGCGTCGGGCGCAGCGAACATCTCGATATTTTTGAAAAGGGCATCGCCCGCAAGCTGGACTTCTCTTTCTCCGGAACGCAAAGCCTGCGCATCTCTCAGCTGTTAGAAGACGATCAGCTTGAGATCGGTGCAATTCACACCTACATCGAACTCTATTCTCGTCTCTACGTTGATCTGGCTCCGAACGTGGCGCTGATCGCCGGTTTTAAAGCCGACCGCAAGGGCAACCTCTATACCGGGGCCAGCACCGAAGATACCCCGGCGCTGGTGGAAGCCGCCGCGTTCCATGACGGTATCGTTATTGCACAGGTCAACGAGCTGGTGGATGACGAGAACGATCTGCCTCGCGTCGATATTCCCGGATCGTGGATTGACTACGTGGTGGTCGCTGACAAGCCGTTCTTTATCGAACCGCTCTTTACCCGCGATCCGCGCCTGATCAAGCAGGAGCATATCCTGATGGCGATGATGGCGATTAAAGGTATCTACGCCGAACACCAGGTGCAGTCGCTGAACCACGGTATCGGCTTCAACACCGCTGCTATCGAGCTGCTGCTGCCTACCTACGGGGAACAGCTCGGCCTGAAAGGCAAAATCTGTAAGCACTGGACCCTGAACCCGCATCCTACGCTGATCCCGGCGATTGAGAGCGGCTGGGTAGAGAGCATCCACTGCTTCGGCGGCGAGCTGGGCATGGAGGAGTATATCCGCGCCCGCCCTGACGTCTTCTTTACCGGAGCCGACGGCTCGATGCGTTCGAACCGCGCCTTCTGCCAGCTGGCGGGCCAGTACGCGGTAGATATGTTTATCGGCTCGACGCTGCAGGTGGATGGCTATGCCAACTCCTCAACGGTGACCCGCGGTCGTCTCTCTGGCTTTGGTGGCGCGCCTAACATGGGCCACGATCCCCACGGCCGCCGTCACGCTACCCCGGCCTGGCTCAACATGATGACTGAGCCCGATCCAATGCAGCGCGGTAAAAAACTGGTGGTGCAGATGGTCGAAACCTTCCAGGCCGGCGTTAAACCCACCTTCGTTGAGAAACTCGACGCGGTTGAGGTGGCCAAAGCCTCCGGCATGCCGCTGGCACCGGTGATGATCTACGGCGACGATGTGACCCACGTCCTGACCGAAGAGGGGCTGGCTCACCTGTGGCGCGCCGAGAGCATGGAAGAGCGCCGGGCGATGGTCGCCGCGGTCGCTGGGATCACCGACATCGGTCTGGGCGTTGACGCTAAACGCGTTGCGGCGCTGCGTCAAAGCGGCAAGGTGCTCTACCCGGAAGATATGGGTATTCGCCGCTCCGACGCCACCCGCTCCCTGCTGGCGGCGGGCAGCGTGGCTGACCTGGTTGAGTGGTCAGACGGCCTCTACAACCCACCTGCAAAATTCCGGAGCTGGTAATGAAACATCTGCCACAGATTCAGGCTCAGGGCGGTGCCGAATGGCTGGCGCATACCGCCACCCAGTGTCTGATTGACGAAGCACGACTCAGCCCGAAGCCCGGACTTGTGGACAGCCGGGGAAACGGCGCGCATCACGACCTGTCGTTAGCGCTGATGGAGCGCTCGGCGCGCAGCCTGACCCCGACGTTTCAGGCCCTGGCGCAGCAGAGCTGGCAGCGGCCAGCGGACATTGCGCTCAGACAAACGATTGGACGACTCGGCCGTGAAGGGGAGCAGCAGATGATGGCGGCCACCCACGGCGTGAATACCCACCGGGGCGCGATTTGGGCGCTGGGGCTACTGGTCAGCGCGGTGGCGATGCTCGGCGGCGAGGGCAATGCGCAGGCGATTACCCGCACTGCCGCAGGCCTGGCCATGCTGCCGGATGACGCTGCCCCAAAGGTCTTCAGTAAAGGGCTGCGGGCTACCCATCGCTATCGCGTGCCGGGTGCACGTGAAGAGGCTCAGCAGGCGTTTCCGCACATCATGCAGTACGCCTTGCCGCAGTTGCAGCAGAGCCGGTTGAACGGCAGCAGCGAGACGCACGCCAGGCTTGATGCCCTGATGGCGATCATGACCTCGCTGACCGACACCTGCGTACTTTCCCGCGCCGGGATGGAGGGGCTTGAGGCCATGCAGCATGGCGCACGAGCCGTACTCAACGCGGGCGGCACCGCGCAGCTGGCCGGGCAGCAGGCGCTGGCGAGGTTAGATCGCCAGATGCTGATGCTCAACGCCTCGCCGGGTGGCGCAGCGGATCTGCTCGCTGCCACCCTGTTTCTTGACCGTGTCGAATCGCCCTATTTAAAGCATTAAGAGGATGTTATGGAACAGATCACAATCTCTGTGCCCGCCAGCCGCACGCTAAGCGGCAAAGCGCTGGCAGGCGTTGTCGGATCCGGCGATATGGAGGTGTTATTCACCGCCGCGCCGGGCGAAACGCTCACTATTGATATCACCACCTCCGTGGACAACAGCCGCGCCCGCTGGGAAGCGCTGTTTAACCGCCTTGGCATGGTAAGCGAGCTGCCTGCCGGCAAGCTGGTGATCCATGACTTTGGCGCAACGCCGGGCGTGGCACGCATTCGTATCGAACAGGTCTTTGAGGGGGTAAGCCATGCGTGACGATCGCAGTTTTATCGAACTGAAAGCGCGCCAGCGTGCGCAGGCGCTGCTGGATGAGGGCAGCTTCCGCGAGCTGCTGGATCCGTTCGAAGGCATTATCTCACCGTGGTTGGGGCCGCAGGGCATCGTGCCGCAGGCCGACGACGGCATGGTGGTTGCTAAAGGCACCATCAATGGCCAACCCGCCGTGGTCGTGGCTATCGAAGGCACCTTCCAGGGCGGCAGCATGGGCGAGGTTTCTGGTGCGAAGATGGCGGCAGCGTTAGAGCTGGCGGCGGAAGACAACCGCAACGGCATTCCCACCCAGGCCGTACTGTGTCTGGAGACCGGCGGGGTGCGTTTACAAGAGGCCAACCTCGGCCTGGCGGCGATTGCCGATATCCATGCGGCGATTGTCGATCTGCGTCGTTACACCCCGGTTATCGGCATCGTGGCCGGTACGGTGGGCTGCTTCGGCGGCATGTCCATTGCCGCTGCGCTCTGTAGCTACCTGATCGTCACCCGCGAGGCGCGCCTCGGCCTTAACGGTCCGCAAGTGATTGAGCAGGAGGCGGGCATTGCCGAGTACGACTCCCGCGACCGGCCGTTTATCTGGAGCATGACCGGTGGTGAGGTGCGCTATCAGAGCGGGCTGGTGGATGCCCTGGTCGGCGACGGCATCAACGCCGTAAAAGGCGCGATGAATGACTTCATCGCCAAAGGCGTACCGGCTAAGCACCGTACCGACAACTACGCCTGGTATCTGGATCGCCTGAGCCGTTTCGATACCACTAAGCAGGCTGATGCAGAACAGATTAAAGCGCTCTTTGCCCGGGAGGATAAATAATGAGTAACTCAATTAGCCGCGGCGAACTATGGCTGGAAACCCTGGTCCCCAACGCCAAACGTCTGGCGGGGCTGTGTCCCTCTGTTCAGGCCGCTGATGGCGAGCTTAACGGGGAACCTGTGCGCTTCATTACCGTGGTTCCGGATGCCCACAACCACTATCCTCGCGCCGCTCAAGGCGAAGTGGGGCTGCTGGAGGGGTGGACTCTGGCGAAGGTAGTGAGTGAAACCATCGCCCTGGATGCTGACAACGATGTTAAGCGCCCGATTGTGGCGGTGATCGACGTGCCTAGCCAGGCCTATGGCCGGCGTGAAGAGGCGTTTGGTATCCATCAGGCGCTGGCCGGGGCCGCTGCGGCCTATGCGAACGCACGGCTGGCAGGACATCCGGTGATTGGTTTGATCGTCGGTAAAGCCATGTCCGGCGCGTTTCTGGCCCACGGCTACCAGGCCAACCGGCTGATCGCCTTTAACGACAAGGGCGTGCTGATCCATGCGATGGGTAAAGCGTCTGCGGCACGTATTACGCTGCGTACCGTCGAGGCGCTGGAGAAGCTGGCGGCAACGATTCCGCCGATGGCCTACGACATCAGCAACTACGCCACCCTCGGGCTACTGGCTGACCTGCTGGATATCAGCAATCCCGACGCCCCAACCGATAACGACCTGGCGCAGGTGCACAGCGCCCTGCAACAGGCCATCCATGATGCTCGTCAGGACCGGACGCTGAAAAACCGTCTCGGGGCTGACAACCGTCATAGCTCTCTTCTTGTGCGCGAGCGCATGAAAGCGAGCTGGTAAGAAAAGAGAGACCTGCCAGAGGTAAGTCCCCGTGGGCGCATTCGCTGCGCCCGCGAGGAGAACGACGCCCTGAAAAAATAATAATCATCGCGCCAGTGCTAAAACTTTTAACCACAGGTGATTTTTTATGACTTACGTAATTGTTCATGCTCTCGCACCGATTTTCGTCATCATGCTGCTGGGATTCTGGGCCGGCAAAGCAAAGATGGTTGATAATAAAAATGTTTCCCTGCTCAATATTTTCGTGATGGATTTTGCCCTGCCCGCCGCGCTGTTTAGCGCCACCGTGCAGACCCCGTGGACCGGCATCGTCGCCCAGTCGCCGCTGATTCTGGTCCTGACCCTGGCGATGTGGATCACCTACGCCGCGATCTACTTCCTGGCGACAAAAGTCTTTATAAAGTCGCCGCAGGATGCCGCCGTGCTCACGCTGACCGTTGCGCTGCCGAACTACGCCGCGCTGGGCCTGCCGATTCTGGGCAGCGTGCTGGGTGAAAGTTCTTCTACCTCGCTCTCCGTGGCGGTCTCTATCGCCTGCGGCTCCGTGCTGATGACGCCGTTCTGCCTGCTGATCCTTGAACGCGAAAAAGCGCGTGCCGAAGGCAACAACAGCGGCTCTACGCTCTCCATGCTGCCGGTACTGATGTGGCGCTCGATTAAAAAACCAATTGTCATGGGACCGCTGCTGGGGGTGATCTTGTCCGCTATCGGCATTCGCATGCCGGAGCTGGTGCTGGCGGCGATCAAACCGCTGGGTCTGGCTGCTACCGCCGCTGCGCTGTTCCTGACCGGGGTGATCCTCTCCGCACGGAAGCTGCAAATTAACACCATGGTGATCACCTCAACCATCGCCAAACTGCTGATCCAGCCCGCGATTGCCTGGGGTATCGTGCTGGCTCTTGGCCTCTCCGGCTCCGTGGCGATCACCGCCATTCTGATGATTGCACTCTCAGCGGGCTTCTTCGGCGTGGTGTTTGGTAACCGCTTTGGCGTGCAGTCCCCGGATGCAGAAGCCGTGCTGCTGTTAAGCTCGCTGCTGTGTATCCTGTCGCTACCGCTGTTTATCTCGCTGACTTCAGGAATGTAACCATGACCACGCTGCGCCCCCACGATCTTATCTGGCTGAAAAACCGCGAGGCTCTCGATGGGGTTGGTGAACCCTGGGTAGAGACGGTATGGCACCCAGGATTACCGGTGGTGGTGCGGCGTGACATGGACGGAGAGCGCATCCCGGTTGGGGTGCGCGGTCTTCGCCGCGACCAGCGCGCGGCAGGCTGGACCGACGCGACGCAGGTAGTACGTGTGGTCTCCCCAGAACAGCTGGTAGACAGTAACGATCTGCTGCGCTCGCCGTTTATCTCGCAGCCGCCGGTACAGGTGGCATTGCAGCTTGCTCAGCAGACGTGGCCGTGGGTCTGGGGCATCACCGGCAGCAGCGGCTATGCGCTGGCCACCGGTATTCCGGTGATCCACGCCAGCAGCGATCTTGACCTGCTGATCCGCGCTCCGCAGCCGCTCTCCCGCGAGCTATTGCTCCGCTGGCAGGCGCCGTTGATGCATGCCCTGTGTCGGGTAGATACCCAGGTGGATACCCCAATCGGTGGCTTTGCCCTCAACGAGTGGCTGCGCGACGGGCGCGTCTTGCTTAAAACCAGCCGGGGCCCGCGTCTGGTCAGCGATCCCTGGCACAGGGAGGATTAATGAAAATTCTGTTTACCTTTCCCGGACAGGGGACCCAGCGCCCTGGCATGCTGCAAAATCTGCCGGGTCACGAGATGGCCGAAGCGCGTGAAGTATTGGGCGCGGAGATCGATACTCTCGACAGCCCGGAGGCGCTAAAGCATACCCGCGCGGTGCAGCTCTCTCTGCTGATTGCCGGCGTTGCCTGGGCGCGCGCGATGCAGCGTCGCGGCATTGAGCCGGATCTGGTCAGCGGCTTGTCGATTGGCGCATACCCTGCGGCCGTCATCGCCGGGGCGCTGGCGTTTAAAGATGCGTTAAGCCTGGTGGCACTGCGCGGCGATCTGATGGAGCAGGCCTACCCGCACGGTTATGGCCTGACGGCGATCATGGGCCTGACCCTGACGCAGGTGGAGGCGCTGGTAGCGGGCAGCGGCACGTACATAGCCAATCTCAATGCCGAGACGCAGATCGTAATCGCCGGGCGCGATGAAGATATGGCCCAGGTGGCGCAGCAGGCGCAGGCGTTGGGGGCAACGAAAGCCCAGCGTCTGGCGGTAAGCGTGCCGTCGCACTGCGCGCTGCTTAATGCCCCTGCGCAGAAGCTGGCGCAGGCCTTTACCGGGGTAACGCTCTCTCGTCCCCGCTGCGCCTATCTTAGCGGCAGTAGCGCCCGCGTGCTGTGGCAGCCAGAGCGCATTGCAGACGATCTGGCAATGAACATGGCGCGAACGGTGCGCTGGCAGGAGGCGGTGATTGCCGCCAATGAGCGCGAGGCGCGGCTGGCCATTGAGATGCCACCGGGTGGCATTCTGACCTGCCTGACCCGTCAGGCCGCGTGGGAAGGGGAAGCGATCTCGCTTGAGCGCAGCGGCGTGGACGTTGTCGCCCATTTGGCGAAGCGTCTCAGGGCGTAACGTTCTGTTCCAGGCTACGGGCGTACATGCGTCCTTCGGCGGCCAGCGCCAGCAGATTGGGATCGTGCTCGCGGCTGCGGGCAAAGACAATGCCAATCTGCTGCTGCATCTGGTACGGCTCGGCTAACTTCAGCAGCTGTACCGAGCTCTCATACACCTTTTTCATCCGCCCCGGCATCAGGGTAAAGCCTACCCCGGCCTGCACCAGGCTAAGCATCGAGAAGATATCATTCACACGGGTAACGATCTCAGGCTCAAAGCCAGCGATGTGAAACGCGTCCTGAAACCCGGCGTAGGTCGCAAATCCCTCTGCCAGCGAGACAAACTTCTGCTGGCGGTAGTCGCGTAGATCCGCCAGCTCGTCACTATTCAGCGTAGCGGAGGCCGGTGCGGCAAGAAAGATGTCATCGTGAAACAGGGGTAGCACTTCGAACTGAGCCAGATCAACCTGGTGCTCAGAGAGCGAGATGAGGATCGCATCCAGCTCGCCATCCTCCAGCTTTTGCAGCAGCATGTCGTTGGAGCCCATCGTCAGGTTAATCTCCAGCTCCGGCCGTCGCAGCTTCATCCCCATGATCAGGCGCGGCACCGTCTCCAGGGTGAGCGAGTAGAGCGTGCCTACCCGGAGCCGACCCTGGCCGACGCCCGCCGTTTTGCGCGTCTCCTCAAGGCCGCGGGCCATCAGCTGCGTCACCTCCTGGCAATACTCCAGCAGCGTCCAGGCGGCGGGCAGCGCCAGCAGGTTGCGTCCCTTGTGCACAAACAGCGGGCAGCGGACGCTCTCCTCCAGGGTGTGCAGCGCCCGGTGAACGCTGACGCCGCTGATCTCCAGCGCCTCGGCGGTGCGGGCGATGTTGCCCTTCTCCATAAAGGTCATGAAGATGGTCAGCTTGCGAAAGGTGATGTCGCTGGCGATGTCCATGGCGTTACTCGCTTTGCAGCATGCCTTCAAGCTGCTCCTGTGCTTCAAGCCATGCCATCTCACACGCCTCCAGACCCGACTTCGCGCTCGCCTGGGCCTGCAGGCACTCGGTCAGCTCGGCCTTGCGGCTCTGATCGTACAGGCCGCTGTCGCCAAGCTTCTCTTCGGCCTTCGCCAGCTGGGCGTTGAGCTTCTCCATCTCTTTCTCCAGACGGGCGATCTCTTTGCGCAGCGGCTGAGTCTGGGTGCGCAGCTCAGCTTCCCGACGCTTCTGGTCTTTCCGCGCCTGGGCGCTGTTACCGTTCTCTTTCGCCGCCTCGGCAGGCTGATTCTCCTGCTTCTGCACGTCGCTCAACCACTGCTGGTAATCCTCCAGATCGCCGTCGAACGGCTCAACTTTGCCGTCGTGGACCAGGTAGAGATCGTCGGTGGTGGAGCGGATCAGGTGACGATCGTGCGACACCACCACCAGTGCGCCTTCGAACTCGATCAGCGCTTCGGTCAGTGCCTGGCGCATGTCGAGATCCAGGTGGTTAGTTGGCTCATCGAGGAGCAGCAGGTTAGGACGCTGCCAGACGATCAGGGCCAGCACCAGCCGGGCCTTTTCACCGCCGGAGAAACGCTCGGTGTTCTCGGTGACCTTATCGCCCTGGAAGCCAAAGCCGCCCAGGTAGTCCCGCAGCTTCTGCTCCGCTTCCTGCGGCGCAAGGCGCGCCATATGCTGCAGTGGCGACTCATCCGCTCGCAGGAACTCCAGCTGGTGCTGGGCGAAGTAGCCGAGCTTAATGCCTTTCGCGAGGCCAATATCGCCGCCGGTAGGAGCAAGCTCGCCCGCCAGCAGCTTGATCAGCGTCGATTTACCCGCGCCGTTACGTCCCAGCAGACCAATACGCGAGCCCGGCACAAGGTTGAGCTTGATGGAGTTAAGAATGGTGCGATCGCCGTAGCCCGCGCTCACCTTCTCCATCTTCAGCAGCGGGTTGGGCAGGCTCTCTGGCGCGCGGAAGCTGAAGTGGAAGGGGTTATCCACGTGCGCCGGGGCGATCAGCTCCATGCGCTCCAGCATCTTCACCCGGCTCTGGGCCTGTTTGGCCTTGCTGGCCTTGGCTTTGAAGCGGTCGATAAAGCTTTGCAAATGCGCTACGCGCTGCTGCTGGCTCTCGTAGGTAGCCTGCTGCTGCGCCAGACGGGTGGCGCGCTGGCGCTCAAACGAGCTGTAGTTGCCGGTATACTCGAACATACTCTGCTGTTCGATATGGATGATTTTATCCACCACCGGATCGAGAAAGTCACGGTCGTGAGAGATGAGGATCAGCGTACCCTGATAGCTCTTCAGCCAGCGCTCCAGCCAGATCACCGCATCGAGATCGAGGTGGTTGGTGGGCTCATCGAGCAGGAGCAGATCCGAGCGGCAGACCAGCGCCTGGGCAAGGTTGAGACGCATACGCCAGCCACCGGAGAAGTCGCTTACCGGGCGTTCAAGCTGCTCGGTAGAGAAGCCCAGTCCGTGCAGCAGGCTGGCGGCGCGGGAGCGGATGGTCCAGGCGTCAATGGCGTCGAGTTTGCCGTGCACGGTAGCGATGGCATGGCCGTCGTTACGCTCGTTAGCGTCGTTGAGCTGGGCCTCCAGCTGACGATACTCGCGATCGCCATCAATAACATAGTCGATGGCGGGCTCGTTGAGGGCCGGGGTCTCCTGATTCACCCACGCCAGTTGCCAGTTGGCAGGGTAGGTGAAGCTGCCGCCGTCGGCGGTAAGCTCGTTTTTTAGCAGCGCCAGCAGGGTCGATTTCCCGCAGCCATTTTTACCCACCAGCCCGACTTTCTGGCCGGGATTGATGGTGGCGGTGGCGTTATCCAGCAGGACACGCACGCCGCGACGAATTTGTAGTGAGGAGAAAACAATCATAGAGCGCCGTATGTTCCGACTATGTTAATTTGTCATTATGATAATGTGGAGTGCGCCTATAATGCCGCACCGGGGCGCAATGGTAGCCCGAAACGACAGCGATACACAAAATCATTAAAACATCACCGGGAGGGGAGCGATGTCCCAGACAGCCAGAGTGCTGCTGCTGTATGCCCATCCGGAATCCCAGGACTCGGTAGCTAACCGGGTCCTGCTTAAGCCGGCAATGCAACTCAACAACGTGACAGTGCACGATCTCTATGCGCACTATCCAGATTTTTTTATCGATATCCCTCGCGAGCAGGCGCTGCTGCGCGAGCACGACGTTATCGTTTTTCAGTATCCCCTCTACACCTATAGCTGTCCGGCGCTGCTTAAAGAGTGGCTGGATCGCGTTCTCACCCGCGGCTTCGCCAGCGGACCGGGAGGCAACCAGCTGGCAGGCAAGCGCTGGCGTTGCGTGGTCACCACTGGCGAGCCGGAGAGCGCCTACCGCTACGACGGTCTCAACCGCTATCCGCTTAGCGATATCCTGCGTCCCTTTGAGCTGACGGCAGCCATGTGCCACATGCAGTGGATGACGCCGTTTATCGTCTACTGGGCACGCCGCCAGCCGAAAGAGGAACTGGCCAGCCATGCTAAGGCCTACGGCGACTGGCTGGCATCACCCACCGCGACGGGAGGTCGCTAATGGACGGAACCGATCTGCTGCTGGCGGGCGTACTGTTTCTATTTGCCGCCGTAGTCGCCGTGCCGCTGGCTGCCCGGCTGGGCATTGGTGCCGTGCTGGGCTATCTGCTGGCAGGTATTGCCATCGGCCCATGGGGGCTAGGATTTATCAGCGACGTTGATGAGATCCTCCACTTCTCTGAAATGGGCGTCGTGTTTCTGATGTTTATCATCGGCCTGGAACTCAACCCATCGAAGCTGTGGCAGCTACGGCAGTCGATCTTTGGCGTCGGGGCGGCGCAGGTGCTGCTCAGCGCCGCGATCCTTGCCGGGCTGCTGATGCTGACCGACTTTGCCTGGCAGGCGGCGGTGATTGGCGGCATTGGTCTCGCGATGTCCTCCACCGCGATGGCGCTCCAGCTTATGCGCGACAAGGGGATGAACCGCAGCGAGGCGGGACAGCTGGGATTCTCGGTGCTGTTGTTCCAGGATCTGGCGGTGATCCCGGCCCTGGCGCTGGTGCCGCTGCTGGCGGGCAGCGGCGATGACCACTTCGACTGGATCAAGATCGGCATGAAGGTGATCGCCTTTGCCGGGATGCTGCTAGGCGGTCGCTATCTGCTGCGCCCGGTGTTCCGCTTTATTGCCGCCTCCGGAGTGCGGGAGGTGTTTACCGCCGCCACGCTGCTGCTGGTGCTCGGCTCGGCGCTCTTTATGGACGCGCTGGGGCTGTCGATGGCCCTCGGTACCTTTATCGCCGGGGTGCTGCTGGCAGAGAGCGAGTACCGCCACGAGCTGGAATCGGCCATCGATCCGTTCAAAGGCCTGCTGCTGGGGCTGTTCTTTATCTCCGTGGGGATGGCGCTTAACCTGGGCGTGCTCTATACCCATCTGCCGTGGGTTATCGCGGCAGTCGCCACTCTGGTGGCGGTCAAAACCACGGTGCTCTATCTGCTGGCGCGCCTCTATGGCCTGCGAAGCTCGGAGCGGATGCAGTTCGCCGGCGTGCTCAGTCAGGGCGGTGAGTTTGCCTTCGTGCTCTTCTCTACCGCCTCCTCGCAGAAGCTGTTCCATAACGATCAGATGGCGCTGCTGCTGGTCACGGTCACCCTGTCGATGATGACCACGCCGCTGCTGATGAAAGGCATTGATAAGGGACTCTCCCGGCGCTTCAACAGCCCGGAAGAGGAGGGGGAAGCCCAGTGGGTTGAAGATGACAAGCCGCAGGTCATCATTGTTGGCTTTGGCCGCTTCGGCCAGGTGATTGGTCGCCTGCTGATGGCCAACAAGATGCGCATCACCGTGCTGGAGCGCGATATCAGCGTGGTGAACCTGATGCGGAAATATGGCTATAAGGTCTACTACGGCGACGCGACTCAGGTGGAGCTGCTGCGTTCGGCGGGCGCAGAGGCGGCGGAATCGATCGTCATCACCTGCAACGAGCCGGAAGACACCATGAAGCTGGTCGCCATTTGCCAGCAGCATTTCCCACACCTGGCCATTCTTGCCCGGGCGCGGGGACGTTTTGAGGCGCACGAACTGCTTCAGGCGGGGGTGACACAGTTCTCCCGTGAGACCTTCTCCAGCGCGCTGGAGCTGGGGCGCAAGGCGCTGGTCTCGCTGGGCATGCATCCTCACCAGGCGCAGCGAGCACAGCTGCATTTCCGTCGACTTGATATGCGGATGCTGCGCGAACTGATGCCGGTGGTGCATACTGATACACAGCAGATCTCCCGCGTCCGGGAGGCGCGGCGCGAGCTGGAAGAGATTTTCCAGCGTGAAATGCAGCATGAGCGCCGGCAGCCGGATGGCTGGGACGAGTTTGAATAGAGGGTAAAAAGTATGGCGATACGTAAACGTTTTATCGCGGGTGCCAGGTGCCCAGCCTGTCAGGCCCAGGATACGCTGGCGATGTGGCGCGAAAATAATGTCGATATTGTTGAGTGCGTTAAGTGCGGCCACCAGATGCGCGAGGCGGATAAAGAGGCCCGTGAGCACGTTCGCAAAGAAGAGCAAGTTATCGGGATTTTTCATCCGGACTAGCGATATGCCCTAGCTTTTTTTAAGCTTAAGGGTACACAGGGGCAGAATTCCGTTACAATCTGCGCCAGCAATTTACCCACGCTCAGGAGATATCATGAAAGTAGCAAAAGACCTGGTGGTCAGCCTGGCCTATCAGGTACGTACAGAAGACGGTGTGTTGGTTGATGAGTCTCCGGTAAGTGCGCCGCTGGACTACCTGCACGGTCACGGCTCCCTGATCTCTGGTCTGGAGTCCGCGCTGGAAGGTCACGAACCTGGCGACAAATTTGACGTGGCGGTGGGCGCAAATGACGCTTACGGTCAGTACGACGAGAACCTGGTGCAGCGCGTACCGAAAGACGTCTTCATGGGCGTTGACGAACTGCAGGTAGGCATGCGCTTCCTGGCTGAAACTGACCAGGGTCCGGTGCCGGTTGAGATCACCGAAGTGGAAGATGACCACGTCGTGGTTGACGGTAACCACATGCTGGCTGGCCAGAACCTGAAGTTCAACGTTGAAGTCGTTGCCATTCGTGAAGCGACCGAAGAAGAGCTGGCCCACGGCCACGTTCACGGCCCGCACGGCCACGATCATGGTCACGACCATGAACACGGCGACGGTTGCTGCGGTGGTCACGGCCACGATCATGACCACGGTCATGGTAAAGGTGGTTGTGGCAACGGCGGTTGCGGCTGCCACTAAAGACTTCGTCTTTCAAAAAGCGGGGATATCCCCGCTTTTTTTACGCCTCGCGTTTTAAAAATCAATAGTGGGGCGGCGGCGTCTCTTCTGACTGAGAGGCCATGTGTGAAGGCTGGCTGGCTTTCAGCTTTTCGGTAACGAGGCGCATCAGGTCCCGCAGCTTCGCCATCTCCAGCTCGTGGGCGGTGACCGTCTGGTTAAGCTCCTCGATCGTAATCTCCTGAAAAGCCAGACGGCTCTCCAGCTCTGCCAGCCGCGCTTCCAGCGTCATATTCTGCATGTTTCACCTCATCTGTTTTAGCCCGGATTCTACGCAACTTTACGCGGCTGCGCAGCCTACCTGACATCCTTAAGAAACTAATTTAAACAAAAATAGTCTCAAAAGAGGCAACAATCGGGAATGTCGTTATATAGATTTCTCCCACAACGATTTATAGTACGTTTTTCAAATACGCAAACCCTGGAGCAATTTGCCCCCGGCCCTGGAGATATGGATGAAATCACTGTTTAAAGTCACGCTGCTGGCGACCACGATGGCCGTTGCGCTGAATGCACCTCTTTCTTTTGCTGCTGACGCTCCGGCTAAAGCCCCGGCAACCACCGACAGCAAAGCGGCATTCAAAAACGACGACCAAAAATCAGCCTATGCGCTGGGCGCGTCACTGGGTCGTTATATGGAAAACTCCCTGAAAGAACAGGAAAAACTGGGCATCAAGCTGGACCAGGCTCAGCTGATCGCCGGCGTTCAGGACGCCTTTGCCAACAAGAGCAAGCTCTCTGACCAGGAGATTGAGCAGACTCTGCAGGCCTTTGAAGCACGCGTGAAGGGTGCCGCTCAGGAGAAGATGGAGAAGGACGCGACTGAGAACGAAACCAAAGGCAAAGCCTTCCGCGATACCTTTGCTAAAGAGAAGGATGTGAAAACGTCTTCTACCGGCCTGCTCTACAAAGTAGAGAAAGAGGGGACCGGCGATGCACCGAAAGATAGCGATACCGTGGTGGTTAACTACAAAGGTACGCTGATCGACGGTAAAGAGTTTGATAACTCCTACACCCGTGGCGAACCGCTCTCCTTCCGCCTCGATGGTGTGATCCCAGGCTGGACCGAAGGCCTGAAAAACATCAAGAAAGGCGGCAAAATCAAGCTGGTGATCCCACCGGCGCTGGCCTACGGTAAAACCGGCGTTCCGGGTATCCCGGCTAACTCTACGCTGGTCTTCGACGTAGAGCTGCTGGATATCAAACCGGCACCGAAAGCGGATGCGCAGCCGAAGCCGGAAGCGGCAGCACCGGCAGAGCAACCTGCCGCTGCGGATAAAAAGTAATACGCTGACAGCCGCCGCCTAATCAGGCGGCGGTTTTTTATTACAGGGCAGGTATAATTAACACTGGCAGCGCTATGGCCGCTGTATTAATTTAGATGTCCCTGTAAATGATGAGCCTGCCCTGAAAACATAACGACAGGCTCCTGAAAAGGAGTGTTTTTTTTCATGTCCAGGTCGCTATTAACCAACGAAACCAGCGAGCTCGATCTGCTGGATCAACGGCCTTTTGATCAGACCGACTTCGATATCCTGAAATCCTACGAAGCGGTGGTCGATGGGTTAGCGATGCTCATTGGTGCCCACTGTGAAATCGTCTTGCACTCCTTGCAGGATCTCAAATGCTCCGCCATTCGTATTGCTAACGGTGAACACACCGGGCGTAAGATTGGCTCGCCGATTACCGATCTTGCCCTGCGCATGCTGCACGACATGACGGGCGCAGACAGCAGCGTCTCGAAGTGCTACTTCACCCGTGCCAAAAGCGGCGTGCTGATGAAGTCGGTCACGATTGCCATCCGCAATCGCGAGCACCGGGTCATTGGTCTGCTGTGCATCAACATGAACCTTGATGTTCCCTTCTCGCAAATTATGAACACCTTTATTCCGCCGGAGACGCCGGACGTCGGCTCCGCCGTGAACTTTGCCTCCTCAGTGGACGATCTGGTGATGCAGACCCTGGAGTTCACCATCGAAGAGGTGAACGCCGACCGGAACGTCTCTAACAATGCGAAGAACCGGCAAATCGTGCTGAACCTCTACGAAAAAGGCATTTTTGATATTAAAGATGCGATTAACCAGGTGGCCGATAGGTTGAATATCTCCAAGCATACGGTCTACCTCTACATTCGCCAGTTCAAGAGCGGCGACTTCCAGGGGCAGGATAAGTAATGCGTTTTGCCTTAATGGTGACGGGGCCTGCCTACGGCACGCAGCAGGCCAGCACCGCATGGCAGTTTGCTCAGGCACTGCTGGCAGCGGGTCACGAGCTGGCGAGCGTCTTTTTCTACCGCGAAGGGGTCTATAACGCCAACCAGCTTACCGCCCCAGCAAGCGACGAGTTCAATCTGGTTCGGGCCTGGCAGGGGCTGCACCTTGATCATCAGGTCGAGCTGCATATCTGCGTTGCGGCAGCGCTGCGGCGTGGCGTAACCGACGAGAGCGAAGCGCAGCGTGCTGGCTTACCCGCTGCCAACCTTCAGCCGGGCTTTACCCTCAGCGGCTTAGGCGCGCTGGCCGAGGCGGCGTTAACCTGCGATCGCGTGGTGCAGTTCTGATGAAAAGCGTGGCATTTGTGTTTAACTCCGCACCGCACGGCTCATCTGCCGGACGGGAAGGGCTGGATGCGCTGCTGGCAATGTCGGCCCTGACTGAGGAGATTGGCGTCTTTTTCCTTGGCGATGGCGTTTTTCAGCTGCTGGCTAACCAGCGCCCTGGCGATATCCTCGCCCGCGACTATATCGCTACCTTTAAGGTGCTACCGCTCTACGATATCGAGCAGCTCTGGCTGTGCGCGGCCTCGCTGCGCGAGCGCGGGCTGAGCGCCTCACACTCTTTTATTCTCAATGCCCAGCCGCTGGAACCTGAAGCGCTGCGCGAGTGTCTACATCGCTATGACGTCGTTATGACGTTTTGAGGCTGTTATGCTGCATACTCTTCGTTACTCTCCCTGGCAGTGCGACATGGCTACGCTGATGCGCACGTTGCAGGAGGGGGATGACCTGCTGCTGCTCTCTGATGGCGTTACGGCGGCGGTGGTGGGAAGTCACTACCTTGATTTACTGCTGGCTGCCCCCATAACAGTTCATGCTCTACAGGAAGACGTTGATGCCCGCGCTCTTTCTGGTCAAATTTCGAACAGAATCGTCCTGGTTAGCTATACTGATTTCGTTAGCCTGACGGTAAAACACGCTGCTCAGATCGCCTGGTAGTGTGAGATCCGCTGTATATTTCTTGACACCTTTTGAGCACAGCCCTAAAATTCCGCGTCCTCATATTGTATGAGGGCGTTTTATTACGTGTTTACGAAGCAAAAGCTAAAACCAGGAGCTATTTAATGGCAACAGTTAACCAGCTGGTACGCAAACCACGTGCACGCAAAGTTGCGAAAAGCAACGTGCCTGCGCTGGAAGCCTGCCCGCAGAAACGTGGTGTATGTACTCGTGTATATACCACCACTCCTAAGAAACCGAACTCCGCACTGCGTAAAGTTTGCCGTGTGCGTCTGACTAACGGTTTCGAAGTTACCTCCTACATCGGTGGTGAAGGTCACAACCTGCAGGAGCACTCCGTGATCCTGATCCGTGGCGGTCGTGTTAAAGACCTTCCGGGTGTTCGTTACCACACCGTTCGTGGTGCACTTGACTGCTCAGGCGTTAAAGACCGTAAGCAGGCTCGCTCCAAGTACGGCGTGAAGCGTCCTAAGGCTTAATGGTTCTCCGTTAAGTAAGGCCAAACGTTTTAAATTAATGTCAAACTAAACTCTTTGAGTTTTGGACAATCCTGAATTAACAACGGAGTATTTCCATGCCACGTCGTCGCGTCATTGGTCAGCGTAAAATCCTGCCGGATCCTAAGTTCGGATCAGAACTGCTGGCTAAATTTGTAAATATCCTGATGGTAGATGGTAAAAAATCTACTGCAGAAGCAATCGTATACAGTGCTCTTGAGACCCTGGCTCAGCGCTCTGGTAAAAATGAACTGGAAGCTTTCGAAGTCGCTCTCGACAACGTGCGCCCGACTGTAGAAGTTAAGTCTCGCCGCGTTGGTGGTTCTACTTATCAGGTTCCAGTTGAAGTTCGTCCGGTTCGTCGTAATGCTCTGGCAATGCGTTGGATCGTTGAAGCTGCTCGTAAACGCGGTGATAAATCCATGGCTCTGCGCCTGGCGAACGAACTTTCTGATGCTGCAGACAACAAAGGTACTGCAGTTAAGAAACGTGAAGACGTTCACCGTATGGCAGAAGCCAACAAAGCGTTCGCCCACTACCGTTGGTAATCCCTTCGGAGTAATAGTCACCAAGCGGGCGCTTTATGTAAGCTGCCCGCTTTGGGCTACATAACTTGAACGCTAAGGCAATAGAGGAATCAAATGGCTCGTACAACACCCATTGCACGCTACCGTAACATCGGTATCAGTGCGCACATCGACGCCGGTAAAACCACTACTACCGAACGTATCCTGTTCTACACCGGTGTAAACCACAAAATCGGTGAAGTACACGACGGCGCGGCAACTATGGACTGGATGGAGCAGGAGCAGGAGCGTGGTATCACCATCACCTCCGCAGCGACCACTGCATTCTGGTCTGGTATGGCGAAGCAGTATGAACCGCATCGCGTAAACATCATCGACACCCCGGGCCACGTTGACTTCACCATCGAAGTAGAACGTTCCATGCGTGTTCTTGACGGTGCGGTAATGGTTTACTGCGCAGTTGGTGGTGTTCAGCCGCAGTCTGAAACCGTATGGCGTCAGGCAAACAAATATAAAGTTCCACGTATCGCGTTCGTTAACAAAATGGACCGTATGGGTGCGAACTTCCTGAAAGTTGTTGGTCAGATCAAATCCCGTCTTGGCGCGAACCCGGTTCCGCTGCAGCTGGCGATTGGTGCTGAAGAAGGTTTCACCGGTGTTGTTGACCTGGTGAAAATGAAAGCCATCAACTGGAACGATGCCGACCAGGGCGTTACCTTCGAATACGAAGATATCCCGGCTGACATGCAGGATCTGGCTGAAGAATGGCACCAGAACCTGATCGAATCCGCTGCTGAAGCTTCTGAAGAGCTGATGGAGAAATACCTGGGCGGTGAAGAACTGACTGAAGAAGAGATCAAAACGGCTCTGCGTCAGCGCGTTCTGAACAACGAAATCATCCTGGTAACCTGTGGTTCTGCATTTAAGAACAAAGGTGTTCAGGCGATGCTGGATGCGGTAATTGATTACCTGCCATCTCCGATCGACGTACCGGCGATCAACGGCATGCTGGATGACGGTAAAGATACCCCGGCTGAGCGTCACGCAAGTGATGACGAGCCGTTCGCGGCGCTGGCGTTCAAAATCGCTACCGACCCGTTCGTAGGTAACCTGACCTTCTTCCGTGTGTACTCCGGTGTGGTTAACTCTGGTGATACCGTACTGAACTCCGTGAAATCTGCACGTGAGCGTTTCGGTCGTATCGTTCAGATGCACGCTAACAAACGTGAAGAGATCAAAGAAGTTCGCGCAGGCGACATCGCTGCAGCAATCGGTCTGAAAGACGTGATCACCGGTGACACCCTGTGTAACCCGGATCACCCGATCATTCTGGAGCGTATGGAGTTCCCTGAGCCGGTAATCTCTATCGCCGTTGAGCCGAAAACCAAAGCTGACCAGGAAAAAATGGGTCTGGCTCTGGGTCGTCTGGCTAAAGAAGACCCGTCATTCCGCGTTTGGACTGACGAAGAGTCTAACCAGACTATCATCGCGGGCATGGGTGAGCTGCACCTCGACATCATCGTTGACCGTATGAAGCGTGAATTCAACGTTGAAGCGAACGTCGGTAAACCTCAGGTTGCTTACCGTGAAGCGATTCGCGCAAAAGTTACCGATATCGAAGGCAAACACGCCAAGCAGTCTGGTGGTCGTGGTCAGTACGGTCATGTTGTTATCGACATGTACCCGCTGGAGCCGGGCTCTAACCCGAAAGGTTACGAGTTCATCAACGACATCAAGGGTGGTGTAATTCCTGGCGAATACATCCCAGCCGTTGATAAAGGCATCCAGGAACAGCTGAAAGCTGGCCCGCTGGCGGGTTACCCGGTAGTGGATCTGGGCGTGCGTCTGCACTTCGGTTCTTACCATGACGTTGACTCCTCTGAGCTGGCGTTTAAACTGGCTGCGTCTATTGCCTTTAAAGATGGCTTTAAGAAAGCAAAACCAGTTCTGCTTGAGCCGATCATGAAGGTTGAAGTAGAGACGCCGGAAGAGAACACCGGTGACGTTATCGGTGACCTTAGCCGTCGTCGTGGTCAGCTGAAAGGTCAGGAATCTAACGCTACTGGCGTTCAGATCCACGCTGAAGTTCCGCTGTCTGAAATGTTCGGATATGCAACTCAGCTGCGTTCACTGACTAAAGGTCGTGCATCTTACTCCATGGAATTCCTGAAGTATGATGATGCGCCGAACAACGTTGCTCAGGCCGTAATTGAAGCCCGCGGTAAATAAGCCGCAGGGTTAAAATCTAAGTCCCGTGCTCTCTCCTGAAGGGGAGAGCACTATAGTAAGGAATATAGCCGTGTCTAAAGAAAAATTTGAACGTACAAAACCGCACGTTAACGTTGGTACTATCGGCCACGTTGACCACGGTAAAACTACCCTGACCGCTGCCATCACTACCGTTCTGGCTAAAACCTACGGTGGTTCTGCTCGTGCATTCGACCAGATCGATAACGCGCCGGAAGAGAAAGCTCGTGGTATCACCATCAACACCTCTCACGTTGAGTATGACACCCCGACTCGCCACTACGCACACGTAGACTGCCCGGGCCACGCCGACTATGTTAAAAACATGATCACCGGTGCTGCGCAGATGGACGGCGCGATCCTGGTTGTTGCTGCGACTGACGGCCCGATGCCGCAGACCCGTGAGCACATCCTGCTGGGTCGTCAGGTAGGCGTTCCGTACATCATCGTGTTCCTGAACAAATGCGACATGGTTGATGACGAAGAGCTGCTGGAGCTGGTTGAGATGGAAGTGCGTGAACTTCTGTCCCAGTACGACTTCCCGGGCGACGACACCCCGATCATTCGTGGTTCCGCGCTGAAAGCGCTGGAAGGCGAAGCTGAGTGGGAAGAGAAAATCGTTGAGCTGGCTGGCTACCTGGATTCCTACATCCCGGAACCAGAGCGTGCGATTGACAAGCCG
This sequence comes from Pseudescherichia sp. AS216, assembly GCF_037152055.1. Lineage (NCBI taxonomy): Bacteria > Pseudomonadati > Pseudomonadota > Gammaproteobacteria > Enterobacterales > Enterobacteriaceae > Pseudescherichia > Pseudescherichia sp. AS216. Next base: position 212,388 of record NZ_JBBCMV010000006.1, read on the forward strand.
TTCCTGCTGCCGATCGAAGACGTATTCTCCATCTCCGGTCGTGGTACCGTTGTTACCGGTCGTGTAGAGCGCGGTATCATCAAAGTTGGTGAAGAAGTTGAAATCGTTGGTATCAAAGATACTGCGAAATCTACCTGTACCGGCGTTGAAATGTTCCGCAAACTGCTGGACGAAGGTCGTGCGGGCGAGAACTGCGGC
>NZ_JBBCMV010000007.1:0-200554 GCF_037152055.1 Pseudescherichia sp. AS216
TGCGCCAGGCGTATAACGTCCTGGGCCTGCCCGTCAGCTTCACCGACCGTACCGGGCATACCCGCCGCTGGCACTACGATCCGCGTGGCAATCTGTTACGGCTGGAGAACGGCAACGGCGCTGAATACCGCTTTACTTATGACGCCACGGGCCACCCGCTGAGCGAGATCCGGCCCGATGAGACGTCACGGCAGATGCAGTGGGACGCGCGGGGTTTTCTCACGGCCCTTGAAGAGCGCGGCAGCCCTGCCGCCGACGGCGGGGCTGGCCTTCGGTGGCAGCAGTTCGGCTATGACAGCAGCGGCCTGCTTACTGCACGGACCACCCGTGATGCCGGATACCGCTACCGGCGTAACCAGAACGGGCAGCTTACCGGCCTGCTGCGCACGCCAACAGCCGACGGCATGGCCCGGGGTGTCGGTGAGGATGAGATTCAGTTTACCTATGACGCTGCGGGAAACCTGCTCGGTGAACAGGGTGTCAACGGTGAGCTGCACTATGTCTGTGACGCGCTGGGTAACCTGACCGCCCTCACCCTGCCCGGCGGGCAGCGGCTGTCATGGCTGCATTACGGCTCCGGCCACGTCAGCGCCGTCCGCTTTAACCAGCAGACCATCAGCGACTTCACCCGCGACCGCCTGCACCGGGAAACCGAACGCAGCCAGGGTGTACGCACCCAGCACCGTGAGTATGACAGACTCGGCAGACGCAGCCTGCAGCGCAGCGCACGGCTTCCCGACGTCACGCTGCCGGAACAGGCGATGCTGGAGCGTATTTATCGCTATACCGGACGCGGCGAGCTGGCAGGCGTCAGTGACACCCTGCGGGGTGAAATACAGTACGGTTACGACGCCGAAGGCCGCCTGCTGAAACATTATGAAGCCCGTCAGGGGCACAGCACCGCACATTTTCGCTATGACGCCGCCGGTAACCTGCTGCCGGATGATAACCTGCCTGCCCTGCCGGTCACCGGTAACCGCCTGCTGCACTGGCAGCACCGGGTAATGGAATATGATACCTGGGGTAATCTTGTCAGCCGCCGCAGCGGCACGGGCGATCAGCATTATGTCTATGATGCGGAAAACCGGCTGATAAAGGCAGAAGGCACCGGCCCGGAAGGCAGGTTTACAGCGCAGTATCACTATGACGCCCTGGGCCGTCGGACCCGAAAAACCGTCACCACGCAGCGCGGCACGTCAGAGACCCGCTTCCTGTGGCAGGGTTATCGCCTGCTGCAGGAGCAGCAGAAAGATCGCTGCCGGACCTATGTTTATGACCCGAACGAAGCCTACAGCCCGCTGGCGCGTATCGACCATCTCAGGGATGACAGCCAGGGCGACATCTGCTGGTTCAGCACCGATCTGAACGGTGCCCCGCTGGACGTCACGGATGAACAGGGCAGCATCTGCTGGAGCGGCCAGTACGGCAGCTTCGGCGAGGTGCGGTATCAGAGCGACGGCTTCTCACGGCTGTTGCAGGCTACCACCCCGGACCCTCAGCCGCTGCGCTACGCCGGACAGTACGCCGACAGCGAAACGGGGCTGCACTATAATCTGTTCAGGTATTACGACCCGCAGGTGGGACGCTTCACGGTACAGGACCCGATAGGGCTTGCGGGTGGGCTGAATCTTTATCAGTATGCGCCGAATCCGCTGGGGTGGATTGATCCGTGGGGATTGACAGGTGAGTGGGTCAACCCAAATTATATCAATTTTTCACAGAGGACCATTTCAGCTAACGATTATGCTGAAATGATGAGAAATGGTCAGTGGGACTGGAATAGATCGCCGTTAAATGTTGTTGATGTTAACGGTCAACTAGTTACTTACGACAACAGGCGATTAGATGCAGCCTTAGAAGCAGATTTAGATAAGGTCAAAGTTACTATAGTTGATCCCTACTCACCTCATCCAAATTCTTCTACAGGAAAAACATGGTGGGAAAAATTCCAGCAAAGATTTAGCGATCGCCGAAACATCAAAGCTGGTGGAGTTGTCCCAGATGAAGGTTTAAGTACGCGCCCAACAACATGTGGATAAATAAATGAAAAATATTATATCGGAATTATGGGGTCGGGAGATCCTTCCAATAAAGGATGCCATTTATTTCTGTGATGGAAGCGCTATCTCTTATAAGATTACATCTTACCCCGCTCCAAATGTAGAAAAAGGAAATGTCTTTGATTTTACTGATTTTTATAAAAATAATAAAGAGGAGGTTACATCCATTGATATAATAATGAGCATCAAATTATCCAATGGCTGTTATTGTTGTGTTGGCGAGGGTAGTTATGGTTCAGAAGGATTTATCGCATATCTTGATGAGAGCAAAGAGTTAATTTGGGTCATTTACTCAGAAACATCAAATCCATTTTTTAATATTATCGAGTGTGACCGGAATACTGTTCTTGTAGAGTCAACTACTAACATAAAAATAAAATTTAATACTTGTGACCCGGCAAGTTTAGAACTGATACCATAAGTTATATGGTCAATAGAGATGGTCGACTCTGCACCTTGAGTGGGATGAGTTGGGCGAGCTGGCAGGCGTCAGCGACACCCTGCGGGGTGAAATACAGTACGGTTACGACGCCGAAGGCCGCCTGCTGAAACATTATGAAGCTCGTCAGGGGCACAGCACCTTACATTTTCGCTATGACGCCGCCGGTAACCTGCTGCCGGATGATAACCTGCCTGCCCTGCCGGTCACCGGTAACCGCCTGCTGCACTGGCAGCACCGGGTAATGGAATATGATACCTGGGGTAATCTTGTCAGCCGCCGCAGCGGCACGGGCGATCAGCATTATGTCTATGATGCGGAAAACCGGCTGATAAAGGCAGAAGGCACGGGACCGGAAGGCAGGTTTACGGCACAGTATCATTATGATGCGCTGGGCCGTCGGACCCGAAAAACCGTCACCACGCAGCGCGGCACGTCAGAGACCCGCTTCCTGTGGCAGGGTTATCGCCTGCTGCAGGAGCAGCAGAAAGATCGCTGCCGGACCTATGTTTATGATCCGAACGAAGCCTACAGCCCGCTGGCGCGTATCGACCATCTCAGGAATGACAGCCAGGGCGACATCTGCTGGTTCAGCACCGACCTGAACGGTGCCCCGCTGGACGTCACGGATGAACAGGGCAGCATCTGCTGGAGCGGCCAGTACGGCAGCTTCGGCGAGGTGCGGTATCAGAGCGACGGCTTCTCACGGCTGTTGCAGGCTACCACCCCGGACCCTCAGCCGCTGCGCTACGCCGGACAGTACGCCGACAGCGAAACGGGGCTGCATTACAACCTGTTCAGGTATTACGACCCGCAGGTGGGACGGTTCACGGTGCAGGACCCGATTGGGCTACTGGGTGGGCTGAATCTGTACTTATACGTTCCTAATCCGTTAACTTGGATAGATCCCTTAGGGTTAATGCCTTGGGCATGGGATCCTAATGGAATGGGACACCATTTAATCCCAAGAAACAAGGCTAATAGCATCGGTCTGACCGACCTTAGTACTATGAACAATACGCCAACATTTTTTCCTGATCCTTATAGTCCAGGAATGCATGAAGAACTGCATCGAGTTATTAAAGGTGACATAGGTAAAATTCAAGGCCCGTGGACAGGCACAGCGGATGATTTATTCATTGCCACTAGTCGTAATTTAGACTCAGCCTCTCATATTAGAGGTGATTTAAAAATCCCTGCAACGGGAGAGGTATTAGCCAGAAACATAACACCTATAGAGGCGCATTCAAAATTGTTGCAATGGTTCAACGAAAAACAAATGGGTAAAATCTCGGGAGTTAAATGTGGTTAAGATAATAAGCATAGATGTTGATTTTAATGGGATAATTATATTCGACTATCCGGGGATACTGAACCCATTTTGCGGAAAAATCGAAGATGGAGAAAATATTCTTCAGGAATTTACCACCACAAACAAAGGGGATATTGTCCTTGATGAAGGTATTGCACTACCTATCATGGGCATTGATGATGGGGGATATTTTGTTCGTTTTTTTCTAAATGAACATCCTAGCGATGAAGACAGGCGCGTAATATTCAGTGATAAATATTTTTACCTGAATATAACAGGTGATTTATTCATTTCTGATATGTCAGCGTTTTGGGAATGGGAGAAATATACCGGATGGAATAATACCAACATCCCTAAGGGAATATATAAAGTCAGCCTTGAAGGAGTTCATTTAGAAAAAGATGATGGTATTGTCTATTGCTATGATTTAATTTTAGAAAAAACAAGCCAGCTTGGTATAAGAGAAATTGAACCACGCTCAGACTCAAGACTTTATTAAATAAAAACCTAGAACTTGTCATTAGAAAGGAGTAGATGTTACAAAGTAATATTTTCTACTCTGAGCTCCTGCGCTACGCCGGACAGTACGCCGACAGCGAAACGGGGCTGCATTACAACCTGTTCAGGTATTACGACCCCCAGGTGGGACGGTTCACCGTGCAGGACCCAGCGAAGCTAAATGGAGATATCGCCTCTGTGTTTATTCACCTAATCCATTCAACCCTCCTGACTTATTTGGTTGTAATCCAAAAGCACGAAAGCATATTCTTCACAGCGACGGCCCCGTTCCATATTTATCAGGAGTAAAATGATGACTAAAGTTACTGGTACAAAGTTGAAGAGCTTCGGCGAGCAATTTAATGATAAAAATTACAAAAAATCAATTGAATTAGGCGTTGATTTACATAGACTTTGGGGAAGAACCATTAGCATTTGAAAGTTTATGTGATTATATATGTGAGGGTCACATCTTTATAACGAAGAATGAATATGATCAAATTTGCATATTTAATTTATTATTTAATTCTCCTTCAGAGCGAGAATTTATTTTTCCCCTAAAGAATCTAATTAAATATTCATAAAAAACTGCACTTTGGTTGCGGCATGATGCTGCCACCAGGCTCGCCGCTGCTGAGCCTGCCCAACGTCGTCGCCCTGCCCCATATCGGCTCGGCAACGCACGAGACGCGCTACAACATGGCCGCCTGCGCCGTCGATAACCTGATCGACGCCCTTAACGGCAAGGTAGAGAAAAACTGCATGAATCCACAGATAGCGAAGTAAGCATCAAAGCGTAAGAAAGCTGGCTCCATCATCACTATGATGGGGCTTTTTTATGCCAAGGCTATCAACAGTGCGCTATTTAAAGCTTCTAATTCTGATTTCTACATTAGTCACAGGCGGTGCCTGTGCAGCTGCGCAGAGCTCATCATTAGCCTGTAAACAAGACGCATTGAATGCATCGCAAAAGTTGCTCGCTTTCTATCGCGACAATGACGATCGTATCGTCATTGATGACAAGGTTACGCCGCTAGCGAAGATAAAAAATCCTGCTAACGAAAAGCAGCTTCTTAATGTGCTGGAAACGTGGGGATACATCTATAAGGGGCGATACAGAATGCGGCTGATCTTCTCTTCCGACTGTATCCTGATGGGAGAGGAAATTTTAGAGTACGCCAACCTGTGAAAACTAGAATAGAGCAGACAACAAAAAACCCGCCGAGGCGGGTTTTTTTAACATCGTGCTTTAAACGTTAAGCTTACAGGCTTACAACGTTACCAGCAGACGGGCCTTTAGCGCCGCTTTCGATGGTGAAGGATACTTTCTGGCCTTCATCAAGAGATTTGTAGCCATCGTTCTGGATAGCAGAGAAGTGTACGAACACGTCTTTAGAGCCATCGTCAGGAGTGATGAAGCCGAAACCTTTGTCAGCGTTAAACCATTTTACTAAACCAGTCATTTTGTTAGACATAGATATTACCTTTTTAATTAAGTGTGCCTTCCGGCGCTATGGCGTGCTTTACAGATTTTTTAAGCGATAAAGGAGAGCTCACTACGAGGAGTATCTATGATAACTCTTGAAGGGGACTGCTTTACTAAACTGCTTTAAGGTCTGTATATCAAACCGATGACGCATTAACTCATTTTACAGACGTCATGGCAAGCACTAATTGTTTTACTTACGATTCATTACAATGCCCCCGCCCGCAGACGGGGGCATCAAAAACGTACGCGTGTTACTGCGTCGCGTTCACTGCCGCGCTCCAGGCCTGCGTAAACGCCTGATGCTGGGAAGCCAGCGGCCCAATCAGCGAATTATACTGGCTGGCCTGCTGAGAGGTCGGGAACTGAATACCGTTGGCAACAAAGCTCACCTGCGCCTCCTGCTGGGCGATGAAATCACCCACCTGTACCAGCTGCTGGGTAAAGACCTGCGCCGCCGGGATCAGCGGCTGTAACGCGTTAGCCGGCTGGGTCACGACTTTCTCATACACCTGATCATAGACCGGTTTCAGGTCATCGTTCAGTTTTAATGCAGAGCGAGAGGCATCGGCCTGCACTTTGGCATTCTGTAGCTGCTGGCTCAACACGCCCAGGGAGCCGTTAGCCTGACGCAGCGGCTCGCGCTGGGTCATATAATCCTGTGGGACGCGGATGGCGTTCACGCTATCTACTACGGGACGCAGACCGGCATCCATCGCCTGGTTCACCTGCTGGGAGTAGCCATACAGAATGGCATAGTCCGACACGAAGGGGCCGAACTGCTTTTTCTGATCGGCAGTCAGCGTCGGGAGTCGCTCACCGCTACGCATCGCTGTATTTTGCAGAAAATCGATAAACGCCTTGCGCTGATCGCCCTCTTTATCAAAACACCCACTCAGGCTAACTACCATTAATAACGCCGCAAGAGGCGCGAACCAGCGAGAGCAGGACTTTCCTGTCGCCATTTTATTACTCCTTTCACCCAAAAAAAGCGCACACCGGCACACGTGTGCCTGACGCTGACAAGGATAGTCCAGGTGGGCCGCGCAAGATACCCCTTTCGTTGCAATCTTGTGGGGAAAATCAGCGTCGGGAGAAAAGACGCGGCGGGGGTAGTTAGCGATTTTTTTGCAAAGCATTGACAAAAATTTTCGTCTGCAGAGGCAGGCAGAGAAATCAATCTGTTAGGTCGTAAAAAGTCACATAACTATGCAGGCAAGGTGCGTAAAATTGATTTGTATGGCAAATAATTCTCTCATCCAACCACCGGGTTATTTTTTAGCGGCTATTCTTAAATCTCTCTGTGCTGTTCACGGCCTCGATGTGTGTTTTATGAGGAGTATTCGATGGAATACAAAGATCCAATGATTGAGCTGCTTAGCAGCCTGGAACAAATTGTTTTTAAAGATGAATCTCGAAAAGTAAGTCAGATCCAAAAACCGAATCCGTTTAGCGAATTCGAGAAATTGCGTAAGGGCACCGGCCTGAAGATTGATGATTTTGCCCGAGTGATGGGCGTTAGCGTAGCGATGGTGCATGAGTGGGAATCTAAACGAGTAAAACCTTCCTCCACCGAATTAAAACTGATGCGATTGATTCAGGCAAACCCACGTCTCAGCCGTCAGCTGATGGAGTGATTTTTGCCCGCTGTACCCGTTTGATAAAAAAAATAAACCCGCCAGAGGCGGGTTTTTGGTTTCTGCGAGCCGGGAACGATTACTGCAGCAGCGAGATATCCGCCACGCGCAGGAACAGCTCGCGCAGTTTCTCCAGCATCGTCAGGCGATTGACACGCAGCTCTTTATCCTCAACGTTCACCATCACCTTCTCAAAGAAGGCGTCGACCGGCTCGCGCAGCGCCGCCAGCTCAACCAGCGCTTCCTGATAGCGGCCTTCTGCAAAGTATGGCTCCAGCTTGTCACGCAGTACCACGACCTGCATCGCCAGGGCGATCTCTTCCGCCTCTTTCAGCGTGGCCGCATTGACGCGCTCGTTCAGGGTTTCATCTGACTTCGCCAGGATATTGGAGACACGCTTGTTCGCCGCTGCCAGCGCCGAAGCAGCGTCCAGCGTACGGAAGTGCGAGACCGCCTTCATACGGGCGTCAAAGTCTGCCGGACGGGTCGGACGGCGCGCCAGCACCGCCTGGATGGTATCCACGGTGTAGCCTTCGTCCTGATACCAGGCGCGGAAGCGGCCCAGCATAAAGTCGATGACGTCATCCACGACCTTCGCGTTGGTCAGCTTGTCGCCATACAGGCGCACCGCTTCCTCGGTGAGGGTTTGCAGATCGAGGTTGAGGTTCTTCTCAACGATGATTCGCAGCACGCCCAGCGCGGCACGACGCAGCGCAAACGGATCTTTGTCGCCTTTCGGATGCTGGCCGATGCCAAAGATGCCCGCCAGGGTATCCATCTTATCGGCAATGGCGACCGCACAGGCCACCAGGTTAGACGGCAGGTCGTCGCCAGCAAAGCGCGGCTGGTACTGCTCGTTCAGGGCAACGGCCACCTCTTCGGCTTCGCCGTCGTGACGCGCGTAGTGCATCCCCATTACGCCCTGGGTGTCGGTAAACTCAAACACCATGTTGGTCATCAGGTCGCACTTAGAGAGCAGGCCCGCACGCTCGGCGTTAGCCACATCAGCACCAATCTGGGCGGCAATCCAGCCGGAGAGCGCCATGATGCGATCGGTCTTGTCGCGCAGGGTACCCAGCTGCTGCTGGAACAGCACGGTTTGCAGGCGCGGCAGATGGTCTTCAAGACGTTTCTTGCGGTCGGTATTGAAGAAGAACTCGGCGTCGGCCAGACGCGGGCGCACCACCTTCTCGTTACCGGAGATGATCTGCTGCGGATCTTTCGACTCAATGTTGGAGACGAAGATAAAGTTCGGCAGCAGCTTGCCGTCGTTGGCGTAGACCGGGAAGTACTTCTGGTCGCCCTTCATGGTGTAGACCAGCGCCTCAGCCGGCACGGCGAGGAACTTCTCTTCGAAGGTCGCGGTCAGCACCACCGGCCACTCTACCAGCGAGGCAACCTCTTCCAGCAGGCTTTCGCTCAGGTCAGCGTTGCCGCCAATCTGGCGCGCCGCCGCTTCGGCGTCCGCTTTGATTTTGGCTTTGCGCTGTTCGTAGTCGGCCATCACCTTGCCGCGCTCCAGCAGGATCTGCGGATACTGGTCGGCATTGTCGATGGTGAACTCTGGCTCGCCCATAAAGCGATGACCGCGGATCACGCGATCGGAGTCGATGCCCAGGATGGTTGCGGGAATGACGTCGCTGCCCAGCAGCAGGGTCACGGTGTGCACCGGACGGACAAACTGCACGTCGCTTGCACCCCAGCGCATCAGTTTTGGGATCGGCAGCTTGGTCAGCGCGGTGGCGATCATGTTGGGCAGCAGCGCCTGCGCGCTCTCGCCTTTCACATGGGCGCGATAGAGCAGCCACTCGCCTTTATCCGTGGTCAGACGCTCGGCCTGATCTACTGTGATACCGCAGCCACGCGCCCAGCCCTCTGCCGCTTTGCTCGGTTTACCCTCGGCGTCAAACGCCTGGGAGATCGCCGGGCCGCGTTTTTCAACTTCGCGATCCGGCTGAGCCGCCGCAAGGTTAGCCACTTTCAGCGCCAGGCGACGCGGAGCGGCAAACCACTCTACGCTGCCGTGGGTGAGGCCGGCTGCATCCAGCTCGGCAGTAACGTTTGCAGCAAAGGACTCTGCCAGGCTGCGCAGGGCTTTTGGTGGCAGCTCTTCAGTGCCAATCTCCACCAGAAAAGTTTTCTCAGACATGGCCGCCTCTTATTTGTTTCGGTTGCACATCGGGAAGCCAAGGGCTTCACGGGACGCATAGTAAGCCTCGGCAACGGCCTTGGTCAGCGTGCGAATGCGCAGAATGTAGCGCTGACGCTCCGTCACGGAGATGGCCTTACGCGCGTCCAGCAGGTTGAAGCTGTGGGCGGCCTTCAGAATACGTTCGTAAGCAGGCAGCGGGAGCGGGTTTTCCAGCGCCAGCAGCTGCTGAGCCTCTTTCTCATACTGCTCGAAGCAGGTGAAGAGGAAGTCGACGTCGGCGTGTTCGAAGTTATAGGTGGACTGCTCCACTTCGTTCTGGTGGAACACGTCGCCGTAGGTGGTTTTCCCCAGCGGGCCGTCGCTCCACACCAGGTCGTAAACGCTGTCCACGCCCTGAATGTACATTGCCAGGCGCTCAAGGCCGTAGGTGATCTCACCGGTTACCGGCTTACACTCCAGGCCGCCAACCTGCTGGAAGTAGGTGAACTGCGTCACTTCCATGCCGTTCAGCCACACTTCCCAGCCGAGACCCCAGGCACCCAGCGTCGGGTTTTCCCAGTTATCTTCGACGAAGCGAATGTCATGAATGGTCGGATCCATACCCAGCTCTTTCAGCGATCCGAGGTACAGCTCCTGAATGTTGTCCGGCGACGGTTTGATAACCACCTGGAACTGATAGTAGTGCTGTAAGCGGTTCGGGTTTTCACCATAGCGGCCATCGGTCGGACGGCGTGACGGCTGCACGTAGGCAGCGGCCATTGGCTCCGGGCCGAGCGCACGCAGGCAGGTCATAGGATGGGAGGTGCCTGCGCCAACTTCCATGTCCAACGGTTGAACAATGGTGCAGCCCTGGCGAGCCCAGTAATCCTGTAAGGTCAGGATCAGGCCCTGGAAGGTCCGGGTATCAAACTTTTGCATAGTATTTCGTGCTGGATACGTGTGGATTTAAAGGAAGCAGCCAGTATACCCATTGACCGCAAGATATACAGTACGAAACGGGGTTGTTTGGGAAAATTGGCCTGCTAACGCATGGAAAGGTGTAAAAATTGTCCATCAGGATCGAATGCGCAGACGAAACGCTCTTCTCGCGGCGTCAGGCCGCGCATTTCGTAGCTGGCCTGAAACTGCACCATTCCGGTGACCGCAATGCTCTGCTCGCGGGTATTGTAACGCTGCGCCGCGGTCTCCCGGCAAAGCTGCTCCATGCTCAGGGTGGTGGCCGGGCTCACCTTCGGCTGAGGAACGGGTTGCACGGCGGCCTGCTGCGTTGAACCGCAGCCAACAAGCAGAAAAATCAGCGCCGTTATGCAACACTTTGTCATCATTTTAATCCCCGCAGGATGAGCTGGCTGTTATGTTATCTATTAGATAACACATGGTTATCGCTCTGTCATTGTCAGCAGGAGAAAGAGAGTCGGATGGCGTCAAAAATCAGCTGGATTGATAACCTACGCGGGATCGCCTGCTTAATGGTGGTGATGATCCACACCACCAGCGGATACATTACCGATGCGCAGAGCATCAGCCTGCTCAACTGGGATATCGCCAACGTGCTCAACTCGGCCTCGCGGGTCAGCGTCCCGCTCTTCTTTATGATCTCCGGCTACCTCTTCTTTGGCGAACGCAGCGCCCAGCCGCGCCACTTTTTGCGTATCGCGCTCTGCCTGCTCTTCTACAGCGCCGTCGCCCTGCTCTACATCACGCTGTTTACCTCAATAAACAGCGAGCTCAGTCTGCGCAACCTGCTGCAAAAGCCGGTCTTCTACCACCTGTGGTTTTTCTTCGCCATCGTGGTGATCTACCTGGTTTCGCCGCTGATTCAGGTGAAAAGCGTCAGCGGCAAGATGCTGCTGGCGCTGATGGTGGTGCTGGGGATTGTGGCGAACCCCAATACCGTGCCGCTGAAAGCGGGCGGCGTGGAGTGGCTGCCGGTTAATCTCTATATCGCCGGGGATACCTTTTACTACGTGCTCTACGGCCTGCTCGGCCGCGCTCTCGGCACGATGGACACCGATAAAAAGTACCTCAGCTGGATCTGTGGGGCGCTGTTTGTCGTGGCGGTGGCGATCATCTCGCGCGGCACCCTCTATGAGCTACAGTGGCGCGGCGACTTCGCCGATACCTGGTATGTCTACTGCGGCCCGATGGTGTTTATCTGCGCGGTCTCGCTGCTGACGCTGGTGAAAAACAGGCTTAACACGCGCCCGCTGCCGGGGCTGGGGCTGATTTCCCGGCATTCGCTGGGGATCTACGGCTTTCACGCACTGGTGATCCACGCCCTGCGCACCCGCGGCGTCGAGCTGCCCTGGCCAGTAGCGGATATCGTGTGGATTTTCAGCGTGACGGTGGTCATTAGCCTGTTGCTGTCGATGCTGTTACAGCGAATTGATACGCGCAGGTTTGTGAGTTGATAACGCCCGGCGGCGCTAACGCTTGCCGGGCCTGGGGATCAGGACATTAACGGTAGTAACTGCTGATAAATTTTGCGGAAGGTCTCGCGCCGGAGAGCATAAGCCCGATGGCGGTCTGCATCCGGACGATGGGCCTGCTCCAGCGGTAGCTGCGGGAGGAGATCCGCCAGCGGCGTTTCGGGATTAACGGCAATCTGCGCCAGCCGCGCCGCGCCTAGCGCCGGACCAACGTCGCCGCCGGTGCGGTAGTCAAGCTGCTGACCGCTGATATCTGCCAGCATCTGCCGCCAGTAAGCGCTGCGCGCCCCGCCGCCGATCAGGGTGATGCTCTTCGGCGTTACGCCGCAGGCATGTACCGCATCCATCCCGTCAGCCAGCGCATAACCAACCCCCTCCAGCACCGCCCGAGCCAGCTCGCGCTGTCCGTGCTGATGCGTCAGGCCAAAGAACACGCCCTTCGCCTGCGGGTTGTTATGCGGAGTCCGCTCCCCGGAAAGATAGGGTAAAAACCAGAGATCGCCCGCCTGCTCGTCCGCCTGCTCCGCCGCCGCAATCAGCGCAGAGACCGAACCCAGCCCGGTGAGCGCCGCCGCCCAGTCGAGACAGGACGCTGCGCTGAGCATTACCGACATCAGATGCCAGCGATTGGGCAGCGCATGGCAGAAGCTGTGTACGGCGCTTTCGGGCCGGCTAAGAAAGCCGTTGCTGACCGCGAAGTAGACGCCAGAGGTGCCCAGAGAGAGCATCGCCTGCCCGGCGTCCGCCATACCGACGCCTACCGCGCCCGCAGCGTTATCTCCACCCCCAGCCACAACCGGCACGGCAGGCATGCCCCATCCGGCAGCAACTTCCGGCAGCAGGGTGCTGGCGATCTCACTGCCCTCAAACAGGGCGGGCATGTTATCCCGAGAGAGACCGCAGGCGGCCAGCATCTCATCGCTCCAGTCGCGTTGGGCAACGTCCAGCCACATCGTTCCCGCCGCGTCGGACATATCGCTGGCGTACTCCCCGGTCATGCGCAGACGTAAATAGTCTTTCGGCAGCAGCACCTTCGCCACCTGGGCAAATACCTCTGGCTCATGGCGTTTAACCCACAGCAGCTTGGGTGCAGTAAAGCCGGGCATCATCAGGTTGCCGGTGAGCTGCCGCGAGTCAGGTACCGCCGCTTCCAGCAGAGCGCACTCCTCTGCACAGCGACCGTCGTTCCACAGAATGGCCGGACGCAAAATACGGTCGTCGCGGTCCAGCAGCGTTGCGCCGTGCATCTGCCCGGCAATGCCGATGGCCTTAACGCCGGAAAGCGACTGCTGCTGTCCCAGCGCTTTCAATGCGCTATTTGTTGCCAGCCACCACTGCTCGGGATCCTGTTCTGACCAGAGCGGATGCGGGCGTGAGACGGAAAGCTTCTCGGTGTGCGAAGCCAGCATCTCGCCCTGCTCGTTCAGCAGAATGGCTTTTACACCCGACGTGCCCAGATCGATGCCGATATACATAGCGGGATTCCTTAATGAACACGCCCGGTGGCGCTATGCTTACCGGGCCTACGGATCTGTAGGCCGGGCCAGCGCAGCGCCGCCCGGCGATACTGACTACTTATCAAAAATATAGTGGTTGACCAGGTTCTCCAGCAGCTCCTGATGACCGCTCTGGTGCTGCGGGGCCAGGTTCTGCTGCTCAGCGTACTTCGCCAGCTCGGTCAGCGTAAGCTGCCCTTTCAGGATCTGCTGGCCCAGCTCACCATTCCAGCCCGCGTAGCGCTTCGCCACGCGCTTATCCAGCTCGCCGTCTTCGATCATGCGCGCCGCCACCTTCAGCGCCAGCGCCATGGTGTCCATCGCGCCAATATGGCCATAGAACAGATCGTATTTGTCGGTGCTCTGGCGGCGCACTTTGGCATCAAAGTTGAGGCCACCGGTGGTAAAGCCCCCTGCCTTCACAATCTCATACATCACCAGGGCGTTCTCTTCGACGCTGTTCGGGAACTGGTCCGTATCCCAGCCCAGCTGCATGTCGCCGCGGTTAGCATCCACGGAGCCGAAAATGCCCAGCGCAATGGCGGAGGCGATTTCGTGATGGAAGGAGTGCCCAGCCAGCGTGGCGTGGTTGGCCTCGATATTGACCTTAATCTCTTTCTCAAGACCGAACTGCTTGAGGAAGCCGTAGACCGTGGCCACGTCATAGTCGTACTGATGCTTGGTGGGCTCCTGCGGCTTCGGCTCGATCAGCAGCGTGCCCTGGAAACCGATTTTGTGTTTGTGTTCAACCACCATCTGCATAAAGCGGCCGATCTGTTCACGCTCCTGACGCAGGTCGGTATTGAGCAGCGTTTCGTACCCTTCCCGGCCGCCCCACAGCACGTAGTTTTCGCCGCCCAGCTTATGGGTGGCGTTCATGGCGGTCACCACCTGGGTTGCCGCCCAGCTAAAGACCTCTGGGTCCGGGTTGGTCGCCGCGCCCGCGCCGTAGCGTGGGTGGGTGAAGCAGTTCGCCGTGCCCCACAGCAGCTTAACGCCGCTCTGCTGCTGCTTCTCGGCCAGAATGTCGGTCATGGTGGCAAAGTTATTGAGGTACTCCTTCAGCGATGCGCCTTCCGGGGAGACATCCACATCATGGAAGCAGTAGTAGGGAACGTTGAGCTTGTGGAAAAATTCAAAGGCCACGTCGGCTTTGCGTTTTGCCAACGCCAGCGCATCGCCAGCCTGCTGCCACGGGCGCTCGAACGCGCCGACGCCAAACATATCCGCCCCGGTCCAGCAGAAGGTGTGCCAGTAGCAGGCGGCAAAACGCAGATGGTCTTCCATGCGCTTGCCCAGCACGAGTTCGTCCGGATTGTAGTGGCGAAAGGCCAACGGGTTGGCAGTTTTCGGGCCTTCATAGCGAACGCGGTCAAGTTGGTCGAAATAGGCTTGCATATTCAGCTCCATAATCAATGTCTGCGGCAGAGGGTATCAGTGGCATTAATAGTGGATATTCAACGGGCGTTGCTCAATTACGTTATTTCACACTGCCATTGAGAGAATGCACAAACGTGCGCTAGCTCTCAAATATTCATTTAGCGGCTTAAAATAAGATCGCGGTCATAAATTAGAAAATAAACCAAAAAACGTAATCAGAAGATAAAAATCAGTAATTGCCAGCCCGCAATAAGATGTTAAAAACTTGCTACGTCTGTCGCTGTGCATGTTTCTTTTATCTCAAGCCCGATAACCCTACAAAAGGTATTAATATTATGAAGATAAAGAACCTTTGCCTTACGCTTTGCGCCTCGCTGCTGCTCGCTAGCGCCGCGAGCCATGCTAAAGAGGTCAAGATTGGGATGGCCATTGACGATCTGCGCCTCGAACGCTGGCAAAAAGATCGCGATATCTTTGTTAAAAAAGCCGAATCGCTGGGGGCAGAAGTGTTTGTCCAGTCGGCCAACGGTAACGAAGAGACACAGATGTCGCAAATTGAAAATATGATCAACCGTGGCGTTGACGTACTGGTGATTATTCCCTACAACGGCCAGGTTTTAAGTAATGTGGTAAAAGAGGCTAAGCAGGAGGGTATTAAAGTATTAGCCTACGACCGCATGATTAATAATGCTGATATCGATTTTTATATCTCCTTTGATAATGAAAAAGTAGGAGAGATGCAGGCGCAGAGCCTGGTCAAAAAGGTGCCTGAAGGCAACTACTTCCTGATGGGCGGCTCGCCGGTGGATAATAACGCCAAGCTGTTCCGGGCGGGCCAAATGAAAGTATTAAAACCCTATATCGATAGCGGCAAAATTAAAGTCGTAGGCGATCAGTGGGCCGACGGCTGGCTGCCGGAAAACGCGTTGAAAATTATGGAAAACGCCCTAACCGCCAACAATAACAAAATTGATGCGGTAGTCGCCTCGAACGACGCCACCGCAGGCGGTGCAATCCAGGCCCTTAGCGCCCAGGGGCTGGCGGGCAAAGTCGCTATCTCCGGTCAGGATGCCGACCTTGCCGGGATTAAGCGTATTATGAACGGCAGCCAGACCATGACCGTCTATAAGCCTATCACCGAGCTGGCCAATACCGCCGCTGAAATCGCCGTCGAGCTGGGAAATGGTCAGCAGCCGAAAGCAGATACCTCGTTAAATAACGGCCTGAAAGATGTTCCTGCCCGCCTGTTAACGCCTATCGAAGTGAATAAAGACAATATCGACGCCACCGTGGTGAAAGACGGATTCCACAAGAAAAGCGAGCTGTAAGCATCACATCCTCCCCCGGCACAACGGGGGAGCGCCCTCAGGCACTGTTATTCCAACGATTCACGCGGAGCAGGTATGCCTTATTTACTGGAAATGAAAAACATCACCAAAGCGTTCGGCGCGGTAAAAGCCGTCGATAACGTAAGCCTGGCGCTCAACGCCGGCGAGGTGCTGGCCCTGTGCGGTGAAAACG
Source organism: Pseudescherichia sp. AS216 (assembly GCF_037152055.1). NCBI lineage: Bacteria > Pseudomonadati > Pseudomonadota > Gammaproteobacteria > Enterobacterales > Enterobacteriaceae > Pseudescherichia > Pseudescherichia sp. AS216. The sequence goes on from NZ_JBBCMV010000007.1 coordinate 16,411, forward strand.
GCTCGGGCAAATCTACCTTAATGAAGGTGCTGTGCGGCATCTATCCACACGGCAGCTACGATGGCGAGATCCTCTTTGCCGGTGAGCCGCTCATCGCCAGCCATATCCGCGATACCGAACGCCGGGGTATTGCCATCATTCACCAGGAGCTGGCGCTGGTTAAGCACCTGACGGTGCTGGAGAACATTTTTCTTGGCGCGGAGCTGACCCACCACGGGGTGATGGACTATGACGCCATGACGCTGCGCTGCGACAAGCTGCTTAAGCAGGTCAGCCTCGCCATCTCACCGGATACCCGAGTGGGTGATCTGGGTTTAGGGCAGCAGCAGCTGGTTGAGATTGCTAAGGCGCTCAACAAGCAGGTGCGGCTGCTGATCCTCGACGAGCCTACCGCCTCCCTGACCGAGCAGGAGACGGCGGTGCTGCTGGATATCATCCGCGACCTGCAAAATCACGATATCGCCTGCATCTACATTTCACACAAGCTGAACGAGGTAAAGGAGATTGCCGACGTTATCTGCGTGATCCGCGACGGCAAGCCGGTGGGAATGCGCGACGCGGCGGGCATGAGCGAAGACGCCATTATCACCATGATGGTGGGCCGCGAACTGACCGCGCTCTACCCGAGCGAGCCGCATACGGCGGGGGATGAGATCCTGCGCGTGGAGCACCTCACCGCCTGGCATCCGGTTAACCGGCACATTAAGCGGGTCAACGACGTCTCCTTCTCCCTGCGACGCGGGGAGATCTTAGGCATTGCCGGGCTGGTGGGGGCCGGGCGCACCGAGGCCGTACAGTGTCTGTTTGGCATCTGGCCAGGCCGCTACGAAGGCAGCGTGTTTATCGACGGGCAGCCGGTGAAGATAAGCAACTGCCAGCAGGCCATTGCCCACGGGATCGCCATGGTGCCAGAGGATCGGAAAAGAGATGGCATTGTGCCGGTGATGGCCGTTGGCAAGAATATTACCCTGGCGGCGCTGGATCAGTTTTCCGGCACGCTCAGCACCCTTGACGATGCCGCAGAGCAGCAATGTATTTTGCAGTCACTTCAACGGTTGAAAGTTAAAACCTCTTCGCCGGAGCTGGCGATTGGCCGCCTCAGCGGCGGCAACCAGCAGAAGGCGATTCTGGCCCGCTGCCTGCTGCTCAATCCGCGCATTCTGATCCTTGACGAACCCACACGCGGGATCGATATCGGCGCAAAGTATGAAATCTACAAGCTGATTAACCAGCTGGTACAGCAGGGCATTGCCGTCATCGTGATCTCATCCGAGCTACCAGAGGTGCTGGGGCTGAGCGATCGGGTGCTGGTGATGCATGAAGGCCAGCTCAAGGCCAATCTCATAAATCACCATCTGACCCAGGAACAGGTTATGGAAGCGGCGCTGAGGAGCGAACATCATGTCGAAAAGCAATCCGTCTGAACTTAAGCTCGCCTCCCCGGCTCCCGGGGCCTTTAGCGGGCTAAAATCTCTCAATCTCCAGGTCTTTGTCATGATTGCCGCCATCGTGGCAATCATGCTCTTCTTTACCTGGATGACCGACGGCTCGTATCTGAGCGCGCGCAACATCTCTAACCTGCTGCGCCAGACCGCCATCACCGGCATCCTCGCCGTGGGGATGGTGTTTGTGATTATCTCTGCCGAGATCGACCTCTCCGTGGGTTCAATGATGGGCCTGCTGGGCGGCGCGGCGGCGATTTTTGACGTCTGGCTGGGCTGGCCGCTGCCGCTTACCGTCGCGGTAACGCTGGTCCTGGGGCTGCTGCTGGGCACCTGGAACGGCTGGTGGGTGGCGTACCGCAAGGTGCCGTCGTTTATTGTCACTCTGGCGGGGATGCTGGCGTTTCGCGGCGTGCTGATTGGCATCACCAACGGCACCACCGTCTCGCCCACCAGCGCGGCGATGTCGCAGATTGGCCAGAGCTACCTGCCGGACGGGTTTGGCTTTGGCGTCGGTGCCCTGGGACTAGTACTGTTTGTGCTCTGGCAGTGGCGCGGGCGGTTACGCCGTCAGTCGCTGGGACTGGCAACGTCGGCCTCCACGATGGTGGTCGGCAGGCAGGCGCTGATAGCGGTGGTGGTGCTGGGGGCAATCTGGCTGCTCAACGACTACCGTGGCGTGCCAACGCCGGTGCTGCTGCTGGTGTTCCTGCTGCTGGCGGGGATGTTTATGGCCACCCGCACCGCCTTCGGGCGGCGGATCTACGCCATCGGCGGTAACATTGAGGCGGCGCGCCTGTCGGGGATCAACGTCGAGCGCACCAAGCTGGCGGTGTTTGCTATCAACGGGCTGATGGTGGCCATCGCCGGGCTGATCCTCAGTTCGCGCCTCGGCGCAGGCTCCCCGTCGGCGGGGAATATTGCCGAGCTGGACGCTATCGCCGCCTGTGTTATCGGCGGTACCAGCCTCGCGGGCGGGGTCGGTAGCGTGGCGGGCGCGGTGATGGGGGCCTTTATTATGGCCTCGCTGGATAACGGCATGAGCATGATGGACGTCCCGACCTTCTGGCAGTACATCGTCAAGGGCGCTATTTTGCTGCTGGCGGTGTGGATGGACTCTGCCACAAAACGCCGCACATAGCGGAGAAATTACAGGGATGATCACACTGCCGGGGAAAATCTCTCCGGCTTTGTGCTGAATGTGATAATCAAAAACGGTGATTTATCAGGAAGAGATCAACATGTTTGCCAAGCGCCATCGCATCACGCTGCTGTTTAACGCCAATAAAGCCTACGATCGCCAGGTTGTTGAAGGCGTAGGAGAATATCTCCAGGCTTCCCAATCAGAGTGGGATATCTTTATTGAGGAGGATTTCCGCATCCGCCTCGACAATATCAAAGAGTGGCTAGGGGATGGGGTCATCGCCGACTTCGACGACGGCGAGATCGAACGCGTACTGGCCGACGTGGATGTTCCCATCGTCGGCATAGGCGGCTCCTACCATCGCCCAGAGGACTATCCGGCGGTGCACTATATCGCCACGGATAACTACGCCCTGGTCGAGAGCGCCTTTCTGCATCTGAAAGAGAAAGGGGTGCACCGCTTCGCCTTCTATGGCCTGCCCACCTCCAGCGGCAAAGGCTGGGCGGCGGAGCGGGAGTACGCCTTTTGCCAGCTGGTCGCGCAGGAGAAGTATCGCGGCGTGGTCTACCAGGGGCTGGAGACGGCCCCGGAGAACTGGCAGCACGCCCAGAACCGTCTCGCCGACTGGCTGCAAACCCTGCCGCCGCAGACCGGCATTATCGCCGTGACCGACGCCCGTGCCCGCCACGTGCTGCAGGTATGCGAGCATCTGCATATCCCGGTCCCGGAGAAGCTGTGCGTCATTGGCATTGATAACGAGGAGCTGACCCGCTATCTGTCGCGGGTAGCGCTCTCGTCTGTGGCGCAGGGCACGCGGCAGATGGGCTACCAGGCGGCAAAGCTGCTGCATCGCCTGCTGGATAACGAAGCGATGCCCCTCCAGCGGCTGCTGGTGCCGCCAGTGCGGGTAGTGGCCCGGCGTTCAACGGACTATCGGTCGCTCAACGACCCGGCGGTGATCCAGGCCATGCACTACATTCGCAATCACGCCTGCAAAGGCATTAAGGTCGATCAGGTGCTGGATGCGGTAGGGATCTCGCGCTCGAACCTGGAGAAGCGTTTTAAGGAGGAGGTAGGTGAGACCATTCACGCGATGATCCACGCAGAGAAGCTGGAGAAGGCGCGCAGCCTGCTGATCTCAACCTCGCTGTCGATTAACGAGATTTCGCAGATGTGCGGCTACCCGTCGCTGCAATACTTCTATTCGGTGTTTAAGAAGGAGTACGGCAGCACGCCGAAGGATTACCGGGATCGCTATAGCGAGATCGTGATATAGAAATGTAGGCCGGGTAAGCGACGCGCCACCCGGCATTAAATTACATATGCGCTGCGATCAACCGCTGATTGTCCTGATACATGGCAAACAGGTAGTTGTTATAGCGCTGGCCCTGCGTCGAATAGCCGCTGAGCTTGTGGATCATGGTGCTGGCCGTCACTTCCTGATCCGCTTTGCGCAGCTGCGCACGGGATTTACGGAACGATGCGTACGCCGGGTGGGTGTTGAGGTTTGTCGCGTAGGCGCTCACTGACTCTTTCACAGAGTCAAACTGAGAGTACCCTTTCACCGTGCCGGGGCCGTTGTTACAGCGGCCTTTCGCACACTTCATGCCGAACAGGTTGTTGTTGCTGCGCGCGAGCTTCGACGTTCCCCAGCCGCTTTCGGCCGCCGCCATAGTGGCAACCATGCTGTCAGGGATAATGTCGACGCGATCCAGCAGCGTATTCCATGGGATGCGGCGGGTGTTACCCGACCAGCTCACCTTGTAACGCTTAGCAATGTCTTTCAGACGCGCACGCTCGGTCGGCGACCAGCGATTGTCGTACTGTTTAGACACCAGCCAGTTGCGCTCAGCGGTAATGGCAGCATTTTGGCTAGTGATGTAGGGCATAACCGTCCGGAGAAACGCCTTTTTCCTTGGTGTTCCGGAAGGGTATTTTCGCAAATCAGGAAGTGAACTGCTCTTTGCACTATTGCGAGAATACTCTTGTTTACTGCTTGCCAGCGTACTACTAACTTTTTTACTGCTAACTTTTTTACTGCTAATCGTTTTACTGCTAACCTTTTTACTACTGCTTAACGTTTTACTGTGCTTATGGCTGCTTGTGTGGGCTTTGTAACTCGTTGTCTGTGCGTGCGTTTTCGCAATCACCTCACCTGAAAATGCCGCGGTGAGTAACATGAGTATCGCAGCCCCATATCGTCGAATGGGAGTCGATATCATTAGGTCTCCTGGTCGGATTGATGCATTCCAACACCTTATTTTTACAAGATTTTGAGAGCGGAATCTCAAATTGTATCAAAAATACCCCTTGCGAGCACTCTAAGAAATAGTCCATTTCCTAATTGGTGTCATCAGCCGAATGGATCTACAGCATACAAAATAGTCAAAAATTGTGTGGCTTATCACAAACTTCCCCCTAAATGTGGCGCAGATCGCTCAGCCTTTGACCTCCACCCTGGCAAACGCCCGTCAGGGATGAGTTTGCCCAGCACAACGGGTGGCACACTGAGGGAAACCCTGAAGAGGATGCCACTATGCAACGCTGTGCCCTTGCGCTTTTACTGCTGCCCATCACCGCCTGGTCCGAATGGACCGCGCCCGGCTTTCCCGCGTTCAGCGCTACCGGCAGTGGGGTTTATCACAGTGAGGCCACGTTCAAAAAGGGTACCACTCCGCTCACCTTAAAAAGTGACAATGCGTGCTGGCAGCCTGCCACTGCCCCTAAGCTCAACCAGATGCTATCGCTTCAGCCCTGCACCGGTGATGCGCCGCAGTGGCGCATCTTTCGCGACGGCGACTACGCGCTACAGATAGATACCCGCTCGGGTACGCCAACGCTGATGCTGACGGTAGCCGCCCCGCCCGAGGCGGAGGCCAGCGCCGCCACCGTGCGCCAGTGTCCGGTGTGGAACGGCACGCCGTTGACGGTGGACGTCAGCAAAACCTTTGCCGAAGGCAGCCAGGTGCGTGACTTCTATAGCCAGCAGGTGGCCACGGTGAGCGAAGGGAAAATCACGCTCCAACCCGATGCTAACAGCGGTGGTCTGCTGCTGCTTGAGCAGGCCGATGCGCCTGCGGATGCGCCGTTTAACTGGCACAACGCCACCGTCTACTTCGTTCTTACCGACCGTTTCGTCAACGGCGATCCGGCCAACGACAACAGCTATGGCCGCCATAAGGACGGTATGCAGGAGATCGCTACTTTTCACGGCGGCGATCTGAAGGGGCTAGCCAGCAAGCTGGACTACCTCGCCGGGCTGGGGGTTAACGCGCTGTGGGTCAGCGCACCCTTTGAGCAGATCCACGGCTGGGTAGGCGGCGGCACCAAAGGCGACTTCCCGCACTATGCCTACCATGGCTACTACACCCTGGACTGGACGACGTTGGATGCCAACATGGGCAGTGAGGCAGATCTGCGCGCGCTGGTCGACGGCGCGCACCAGCGCGGTATTCGTGTGCTACTGGACGTGGTAATGAACCATACCGGCTATGCCACGCTGGCGGATATGCAGACCTACCAGTTCGGCGCGCTCTATTTGCAGGGCGAGGAGCGACAGAAACTCCTCGGTGAAAGGTGGACGGACTGGAAACCCGCCGCCGGACAAAACTGGCACAGCTTTAATGACTACATTAACTTTAGCGATAAAGCGGCGTGGGAGAGGTGGTGGGGCAAGAACTGGATCCGCACCGACATTGGCGACTATGACAGCCCTGGCTTTGACGATCTCACCATGTCTCTCGCATTCCTACCGGATATCAAAACTGAATCCACTACCCCGTCTGGCCTGCCGGTTTTCTATCAACATAAGCCCGACACGCGGGCCAAAGAGATCCCCGGCTTTACGCCGCGCGACTATCTAACCCACTGGCTAAGCCAGTGGGTAGGCGAGTATGGCATCGACGGTTTCCGGGTAGATACCGCTAAGCATGTTGAGATGGCCGCGTGGCAGCAGCTTAAGTCCGAGGCAACGGCGGCCCTGGCAGAGTGGAAGCAGGCGAACCCGGATAAAAAACGCGACGACGCGCCGTTCTGGATGACCGGCGAGGCCTGGGGCCACGGCGTGATGCAGAGCGAATACTATCGCCATGGCTTCGATGCGATGATCAACTTTGATTATCAGGAGCAGGCGGCCAAAGCCAGCGATTGTCTGGCAAATATAGTGCCGATTTGGCAGCAGATGGCCGACAAACTGCAGGATTTTAACGTGCTGAGCTACCTCTCCTCTCACGATACCCGCCTGTTCCGCGAAGGTGGGCAGCGGGCCGCCGAGCTGCTGCTGCTGGCCCCCGGTGCGGTACAGATCTTCTATGGCGATGAGTCGGCAAGACCTTTCGGCCCCACCGGCTCCGACCCGCTGCAGGGCACCCGCTCGGATATGAACTGGCAGGATGTAAGCGGTCAGTCAGCGGCAACCGTGGCGCACTGGCAGAAGCTCGGGCAGTTCCGCGCGCGTCACCCTGCCGTGGGGGCAGGTAAACAGTCGTCGCTGGAGCTGGCCCAGGGCAGCGGATTTATGCGTGAAAACGGCACAGATAAAATTATGGTGGTGTGGGCAGGGAAACAGAATTAACGTCTGGCGGTGAGACTGTCTTTAGCATAAAAACACAAAGCGCGGCCAGGCCAGCGATTTGCACCGCGCCTGCGCTAGCGTTAAGGTGTGCAAATTTTAAAATCAGACCGACAGAACACCTGCTATGACATTTTCACTTTTCGGCGACAAATTTACCCGCCACTCAGGCATTACGCGCCTGATGGAGGATCTCAACGACGGCCTGCGCACGCCTGGCGCAATTATGTTAGGCGGCGGCAACCCGGCGCAGATCCCGGCGATGACCGACTACTTCCAGAAGCTGCTGGCGGAGATGCTTGCCTCAGGCAAAGCCACTGATGCGCTGTGCAATTATGACGGTCCGCAGGGGAAGTCCGAGCTGCTGGTCGCGCTGGCGGACATGCTGCGCACTACGCTAGGTTGGGATATTGCACCACAGAATATTGCACTGACTAACGGCAGCCAGAGCGCGTTTTTCTACTTGTTCAATCTGTTTGCTGGCCGCCGCGCCGATGGAACCACCAGGAAGGTGCTGTTCCCGCTGGCCCCGGAGTATATCGGCTATGCGGATTCCGGGCTGGAGGAGGATCTTTTTGTCTCTGCTCGCCCAAATATTGAGCTGCTGCCGGGCGGTCAGTTTAAGTATCACGTCGACTTTGAGCATCTGCACATTGGCGAAGAGACCGGCATGATCTGCGTCTCCCGGCCGACCAACCCAACCGGCAACGTTATTACTGACGAGGAGCTGATCAAGCTGGACGCCCTGGCAAACCAGCACGGCATCCCGCTGGTGATCGATAATGCCTACGGCGTGCCCTTCCCGGGGATTATCTTCAGCGAGGCGCGCCCGCTGTGGAACCCGAACACCATTCTCTGCATGAGCCTCTCCAAGCTGGGCCTGCCCGGCAGCCGCTGCGGCATTATTATTGCTAATGAGCAGACCATCTCGGCGATCCGCAACATGAACGGCATCATCAGCCTGGCTCCCGGCGGGATTGGCCCGGCAATGATGTGCGAGATGATCAAACGCAACGACCTGCTGCGCCTGTCGGAGACGGTAATCAAGCCGTTCTACTACCAGCGGGTGCAGGAGACGATGGCCACGCTGCGTCGCTATCTGCCGGAGGAGCGCTGTCTTATTCACAAGCCCGAGGGGGCTATCTTCCTCTGGCTGTGGTTTAAAGACCTGCCGATCACTACCGAACTGCTCTATCAGCGTCTGAAGAAACGCGGCGTGCTGATGGTGCCCGGCGACTACTTCTTCCCAGGTCTCGACAAGCCCTGGCCGCACACCCACCAGTGCATGCGCATGAACTACGTGCCGGACCCGGAAAAAATCGAAGCCGGGGTGAAAATTCTCGCCGAAGAGGTGGAGATAGCCTGGCAAGAGCGAGCTAATTAACACCGTTGTAAGCCGGGCAAGCGTGCGCTGCCCGGCGATTCAGCGGCCTGGCAGCACGCGTCTGGCAGCCTCAGCCAGAAAGGCGCTTCGGTTGCTGTAGTCGGGATGCTCACGAACAAAATGGTCAATTTTCGTTAGCAATCGCTTTGGCAACGTAATATTGATTCGTTCTGCACGGCCATCAAACTGGTTGATATTAATATCAACCAGTAACCATTGCCCGTCTGTAAAATCAGCAGGATTATTTTTCAGATGTGCTTCTATCGATCCGGGCCCTGGAATCGTCTCGCCGATTTCACAAATTAACTCAAAATGTGCCGTTAAGGCCGCTTTCGCATCCTGAAAGGCATCATCTAACGTATCGCCAGCAAAGAAACAGCCCGGCACATCCGGAAAGAAACCACTGGCGCTACCATCAGCATCGGCATGAATATAAGCCGGATAAAACATAGAGACTCCTGCATATTAAAGTTTTAAACCAGCCTGACGCCAAATCTGTGCCAGCGTACCCGGTTTAATGTCTTTTCACATCCCTATCCTTCACCGGATTATACACATCATACACACAGTTACTGGCTACAGGATCACAATAGCGCATGACAAAAATGGAAGCTGCCAGAGGATTTCCAGATTGGAAAGCGGTACGAAAAGAGATTTATTTAGTGGGCAAAACGTTGCATTTTATTGCGAGCTTCCAGGCAAAGGCCATGAGCCGTAGGCCGGGTAAGCGCAGCGCCACCCGGCATCTTAGCGTTCAGGAATTAATATGCTCCTTACAGTATCGCCGCTTCCAGACGGCGGGTGTCAGGCCAGTATGCTTGCGAAAGATCTGCCGGAAATACCCTACATCGCTGAAGCCACACAGATCCGCTACCTCTTTAAGCGAGCGGGCATCGCTGATTAAAAGCTTTTCCGCTGCCCGCACGCGCTGGCGGTGAATAGCTTCAGTGAGCGTTAGGCGAAAAACGCGACGATAGACGCGGCCTAAATAGTCTGCGTTGCAGTGTAGTTCCCTGGCGAGGGCGCTAGTGGAGAGGGGGAGATGAAAACGGGTGCGGATAAGCTGCTGTGCTCGCCAGGCGAGGGCAACGCCGCTGTCGTTACTCTCCTCCTTAAGCTGTTCCCCAGGGGTCATCTGCTGCAGAATCATCAGCAGGATAAATTCAAGCGCTGCCGTTCGCGCCATTTTCTCCTGCTCGCTTAAAAATTGTCGGAAGAGGGAGATCATATACTGCGGCTCGCGGATCTTCGTATGCTGAGGAATGGATAGCGTTGTTATCCACGATGAGTTGCCCGCCTCAGCTTTTACTTCAAAATGGAGCCAGTAGAATTTCAGATCCGGCGGAAAATCCTCAACGCCAACGTGCCTGCGCTGCGGCCAAAGCAGCAGGCTCTCTCCGGCGTTAATCTGAAACAGCCTCCCCTCTTCCCGGATCGTCAGCGTCCCCTTTTCGACAAAAATGATCTCCCAGGAGTCGAGCCTGCGGGAAGGGTGTCGGCCAACGCCGCGGGAGATAAACAGCCCCCCATTTTGCACTTTAACCGGAAGCATTATGGATAATTCAAGCATAGATATGGTAATTCCCGCTTTTTAGGTCGCCGTAAAACTCTTTTCCTGTTGATTATTAATAGATTAGTGTCATTTTTCCCGATCGGCTTCACACTTTCTACACCAGGTCGGAATCGTTATCTTTTTATACTTCTTCGTTGCCTTGTTGCCCACTGTTTAACAGGCAGAATTAATCAGGTCATTTCCAATAACAGGCCTGCCCTGCGGGGCGGATAGCTAAGAAAGAGATCTCCACCCTACGAGGAGTTATCTATGACCTCTACACCGATTACCCATACAGACATAGCTCAGGGTGCGGTTGACGATAAACTGTCGATTCGCGAAAAAGTGGGCTACGGCCTGGGCGACGCAGGCGGCACGGTGCTCACCTGCCTGATCATGAATTTTCTCACCTTTTTCTATACCGACGTTTTTGGTCTAACCCCGGCGCTGGTCGGCACGCTGTTTATCGCCCTGCGCGTTTTTGACGCTATTTCCGATCCGATCATGGGCGTAATCGCTGACCGCACGCAAAGTCGCTGGGGACGCTTTCGCCCCTGGCAGCTATGGGTGGCGCTCCCCATTGGCATCATTGGCGTACTGACCTTTACCGTGCCGGATGCCAGCATGGGAGTAAAAATCGCCTGGGCATTTGGCACCTATCTGTTGCTCTCCGTCGGCTACACCGCAATTAACGTCCCCTACTGCGCACTGATTAATACCATGACCACGCGCCATAGCGAGGTCATCTCCTGCCAGTCATGGCGCTTCGTGCTGTGTGGCGTCGCGGGTTTTCTGGTCTCGGTAGGCCTGCCGTGGATGGTCGATCTCTTCGGCCAGGGCAGCGCCGCCAGAGGTTACCAGATGGGCGTTGGCGTGCTGTGCGCTGTTGCTGTTGTGATGTTCCTGTGCTGTTTCTTCTGGGTACGCGAGCGTGTACCGCTGGCGCTGATGGGCAAGTTTACGCTGCGTGAGCATCTGGCTGGGTTGCGTAAAAACGACCAGCTGTTATTGATGCTGGTGATGTCCTTCCTGCTGATCAATGTTTTCAATCTGCGGGGCGGAGGCTACATGTACTTCATCACCTATGTGCTGGAGGGGAGTACGGCCTATACCTCGCTGTTCTTTACGATGGTGACCTTTGCCTCGATCCTCGGCTCGGTTATCGTCAACCCGCTTACCCGTCGTATTGATGCCGTTAAGCTCTACTACTACACCAATCTGGTGCTGGCCGTGCTGGCCGTCGGCATGTGGTTTTTGCCGGGCGGACCGCAGCATCAGACGCTGTGGCTGACGGTTATTCTTGGTAACGGCATTATCCTTGGCTTTACGCTACCGCTGCACTTCTCCCTGATGGCGTTTTCCGATGACTACGGCGAATGGAAAACCGGCGTGCGCTCGTCGGGCATGAACTTCGCGTTCAACCTGTTCTTTATCAAGCTCGCCTGGGCCTCGAGCGCAGGAATTATCAGCCTGGTATTTATTGTTGTGGCCTACCAGCCCGGAGCCGGCAATCAGACCCCCGCCTCGTTACAGGGGATCACTGCGATGGAAACCTTGCTGCCTGCCCTGTTCCACCTGCTGCTGGCGCTGGCGGTTCGCGTCTGCAAGCTGAGTAACCCAATGATGGAGCGTATTTCAACTGACCTGCGCCAGCGTCATGTCCAGTCCTGAGGAGAGTATGATGACTATTATGGAAACCGACCTGCATAAGCTTAACGTTACCGATCCGTTTTTAGGCCAGTACCAGCGACTGGTGCGCGACGTGGTGATCCCCTACCAGTGGGAGGCGCTGAACGACCGTATTTCCGAAGCCGATCCTAGTCATGCGATTGAAAACTTTCGCATTGCCGCTGGCCTCGCCGAGGGCGAGTTCTATGGCATGGTTTTTCAGGACAGCGACGTGGCGAAGTGGCTGGAAGCCGTGGCCTGGTCGCTGTGCCAGAAACCCGATGCCGAGCTTGAGAAAACGGCTGACGAGGTGATTGCCCTGGTTGCGGCAGCGCAGTGTGATGACGGCTACCTGAACACCTATTTTACGGTAAAAGCGCCTGCCGAGCGCTGGACCAACCTTGCCGAATGTCATGAGCTATACAGCGCTGGACATATGATCGAAGCAGCGGTGGCCTATTTTCAGGCTACCGGCAAGCGCAGCCTGCTGGAGGTCGCCTGCCGCCTGGCGGATCATATTGACAGCGTATTTGGTCCCGGCGTTAACCAGCTGCAGGGCTACGATGGCCATCCCGAAATTGAGCTGGCCCTGATGCGCCTGTTTGAGGTGACCCAGGAGACACGCTATCGCGATCTGGTAAATTTCTTCGTTGAGCAGCGCGGCACGCAGCCGCACTTTTACGATAAGGAGTTTGCTCAGCGCGGCGGCACCTGGTTCTGGCCTAACCACGGCACGGCGTGGATGGTGAACGATAAAGCTTACAGCCAGGCGCACCTGCCGCTGTCAGAGCAGCAGAGTGCTATCGGTCATGCGGTGCGTTTTGTCTATCTGATGACCGGCGTGGCACACCTGGCGCGGCTCTCGGGCAATGAGCGTCTTCGCCAGGACTGTCTGCGGCTGTGGCAAAATATGGCCCAGCGCCAGCTCTATATTACCGGTGGTATAGGCTCACAGAGCCGGGGAGAGGCCTTCAGCAGCGATTACGATCTGCCAAACGATACCGTCTACGCCGAGAGCTGTGCCTCCATCGGGCTGATGATGTTTGCCCGTCGAATGCTGGAGATGGAGGGCGACGGCCAGTATGCCGACGTGATGGAGCGTGCGCTTTACAATACCGTGCTGGGTGGAATGGCGCTCGACGGTAAACACTTCTTCTACGTTAACCCGCTGGAGGTGCAGCCCAAGTCGCTGAAGTTCAACCATATCTATGATCATATCCAGCCGGTTCGCCAGCGCTGGTTTGGCTGTGCCTGCTGCCCGCCAAACATTGCCCGCGTGCTCGCCTCTATCGGTCACTATATCTATACCCCCCGCTCTGATGCGCTATTTATCAATCTCTATATCGGCAATAGCGCAGAGATCCCCGTGGGTGATGAGACGCTTCGGGTGCGGATCAGCGGCAACTATCCGTGGCAGGAGAACGTTGAGGTTCGCATTGATTCACCTCTGCCAGTGCAGCATACGCTGGCCCTGCGCCTGCCGGCGTGGTGCAGCGATCCGCAAATTTTGCTCAACGGCGAAGCGGTACAGGGCGAGTTGCATAAAGGCTACCTGCATCTTAATCGACTCTGGCGTGAAGGTGACACCTTGTCGCTTACGCTGCCGATGCCGGTTCGTCGCGTATACGGCAATCCGCTGGTGCGCAGCGTTGCGGGTAAGGTGGCGATTCAGCGCGGTCCGCTGGTCTACTGTCTTGAAGAAGCCGATAACGGCGAGGGGCTGCATAACGTCTGGCTACCTAAGGAGAGCGAATTCAAACTTGTTGAGGGTAAAGGGGTATTTGCCCATAAGGTGCTTATCCAGGTAGAAGGCGCGAAGCAGATAGCCGCCCAGGCGGAGCAGCAACCGCTGTGGTATTTCGACACGCCACCTGCTAAGCGCGAGCCACAGACCCTGACGTTTATTCCATGGTTTAGCTGGGCCAATCGCGGCGAAGGTGAAATGCGTATTTGGGTGAATGAAGGTTAATATAAGCCACCGTAGGCCGGGCAAGCGTGCGCTGCCCGGCGACAGGACTCAGAACAGCCCGAGCGGTTTATCGGAGTAGCTCACCAGCAGGCACTTGGTCTGCTGGTAGTGATCCAGCATCATCTTGTGGGTTTCGCGCCCGATGCCGGACTGCTTGTAGCCGCCGAACGCCGCATGGGCGGGATAGGCGTGGTAGCAGTTGGTCCAGACGCGCCCGGCCTGGATACCGCGCCCCATCTTATAGGCCAGAGTGCCGTTGCGGCTCCAGACGCCCGCCCCTAGCCCGTACTGGGTATCGTTGGCCAGCTCCAGCGCCTCTTCCACGGTTTTAAAGGTGGTCACGGCGAGCACCGGGCCAAAGATCTCCTCCTGAAAGACGCGCATGTTGTTCTGCCCGAAGAGAATGGTCGGCTCAAGGTAGTAGCCCTCTTTCAGCTCGCCCTCCAGCAGCTTGCGTCGCCCGCCGGTGAGCACGTCCGCTCCCTCGTTTTTACCAATGTCGATATAGTTCAGGATGGTCTCCATCTGCCCCTGGGAGACCTGCGCGCCCATCTGGGTGACGGTATCCAGTGGGTTACCGCTGCGAATGCTCTCTACCCGGCGGATGGCGCGCTCCATAAAGCGCTCGTAGATCGACTCCTGCACCAGCGCCCGGCTCGGACAGGTACAGACTTCGCCCTGGTTAAAGGCAAACAGGGCAAAGCCCTCCAGCGCCTTGTCAAAGAAGGCATCCTCTTCATCCATCACGTCGGCAAAGAAGATGTTCGGTGACTTGCCGCCCAGCTCGAGGGTGACCGGAATAATGTTCTGGGTCGCGTACTGCATGATCTGCTGGCCCACTTCGGTAGAGCCGGTAAAGGCCACCTTGGCGATGCGCTTCGAGGTGGCAAGGTACTCACCAATCTCACCCCCCGCGCCGTTGACCACGTTTATCACCCCCGGCGGCAGCAGATCGCCAACAATCTCCATCAGCAGCAGCACAGAGAGCGGCGTCAGGCGCGCGGGTTTTAAAACGATGCAGTTCCCGGCGGCGAGCGCAGGTGCCATCTTCCAGCTCGCCATCAGCAGCGGGAAGTTCCATGGGATAATCTGCCCGACCACGCCCAGCGGCTCGCGGAAGTGGTAGGCCACCGTCTCGCTGTCTACCTCGCTGATGCCACCCTCCTGAGCACGAATACAGGAGGCGAAATAGCGGAAATGGTCAATCGCCAGCGGCACGTCGGCCCCGCTGGTTTCACGGATCGGCTTGCCGTTATCCCAGGTTTCGGCGGTCGCCAGCAGCTCCAGGTTCTGCTCCATGCGATCGGCTATCTTCAGTAAAATGGCTGCCCGATCCTGCACGGAGGTATGCGCCCACTTATCTTTTGCCTTGTGGGCCGCGTCCAGCGCCAGATCGATATCACGCTTGCTTGAGCTGGCGATTTCACACAGCGGCTGCCCGGTGACCGGGGTCAGGTTCTGGTAATACTCGCCCTCAGCGGGTGGAACCCAGTCGCCACCGATAAAGTTTTCATAACGCGCTTTTAAGGTAAGAGGATAACCGTATTCGCCAGGCTGGATGCGGTTGCCGGGGGGATTGTTTGTCATGGCCGTCTCCTTGCAGGGGTGTCCTTCAAGGGTAGACGCGGCGGTTAAAAAAGCAGCGGAAAGATTGCCGCTTTTCGACGCCGTTCACGTATTACCTTACTTTACGTTTTCCCGTCCGGCCTGAGCCATAATTAAGCGTAAGGAACCGGAAAAGGGAAATACCTATGCACTACTTTATTGGTTTTGATGTCGGGGGAACCCACATCAAGCATGGCCTGATCGACGAGCATGGCGAAGAGCTCTCTTCGGATGAGTTTGATACACCCGAAGATGAAGCGTCGTTTAAAAAAGCGTGGAAAGAAATCGTTGAAACTTACCAAAAAGATCGTGAGATCGCTGGCATCGGCGTCAGCTTCCCTGGCCATATCAACGTGCATACCGGCAAAGCGGCAAAAGCGGGCGCGCTGGACTTTATGGATGGCGCAAACCTGCACGATCTCTTCTCGACCCTTACCGATCTGCCCGTAGTGGTGGAAAACGATGCCAACTGTGCGGCGCTCGGCGAGCGCTGGCGCGGGGCTGGACAGGCGTTCGAAAACTTCGTCTGCATCACCGTGGGGACGGGCATTGGCGGTGGGATCATCGTCAACGGTGAACTGTTCCGGGGGGTGCACTTCCACGCCGGCGAGTTTGGCGTGATCCCGGTCGGCAACAACGGCGAGTGCATGCACGAGGTCGCCTCCGGCAGCGGCCTGATGAAAGCCTGTCGCCAGGCGCTGGCGGTCTCTGCCGACGAGCTGCCGCACGGTAAAGAGCTGTTCGAGCGTATGGACAGCGACGTCCACCTGCGCGAGGCCATTAACGAGTGGGCGCTGTTCCTGGCACGCGGAGTCTATAGCGTGATCTCCATGTTCGACCCCGAAGCGGTGCTGATTGGCGGCGGGATAAGCGAACAGGAGAAAGTTTACCAGCTGCTCGATCGTCACCTGGAGACCTTTGAGATGTGGGAGGCGCTGCGCGTGCCGATCCACCCCTGCAAGCTGGGTAACCAGGCGGGCAGACTGGGGGCGGTGTGGCTGGCGAAGCAGAAATTCGCGCCCGGTGGTGAATAGGGCGCGACAGGGTTACGCCTGCGGTTCCGCCGGGAACAGCAGCGCGTCGCGCAGCAGGTGATCGTTGCCGCGTCGGCGGGTAAAGCCGATGCGGTCGAAATATTCGAGGATCTGAATCGCCAGCTTGCGTCCGACGTTGAGCCGATCGCGGAAATCGGCGGCACAGGTTGATCCACGTTCGCCGTCCAGGGTGCGGATCAGGTTCGCAAAGGCCACAATGCGATCGTTGCGGTAGTAGCGATCCTTTACGATCGCCGTGATCAGCCCCTGCTGCGCCGCCTGGTGCAGGACGCTGCGCATGATCTGCTCATCTGCGCCTACTTCCCGCGCAAGGTCGCGCACCCACCAGGGCTCATCCGCAAACAGCGTGGCGACTTTCTGCCAGATCGCCTCCTGCTCGGCGGTGAAGCCCGCTTTATGATCCGGCAGGTGCAGCCAGCCGTGGTGGCTGTGGATCTCTCCGCTCTCCCGCATCCGCTCGATCAGCGTCAGCACCAGCGCCTCGTTCTCCATCGGCAAGGCCATGCGGCGCAGACGCTCGCGCCCTGGCCCCGGCTCGTCCCGATGCTGGGCATGGTAGGTGGCCAGAGTATCAAGGATCTTGCGCTGCCAGCGGGCGGCTACCGCGGCGCTAATCAGGTTGTCTCCCGCCTGAATCATGTGTGGAGTCTCGGTCAACGCCGCCAGCCCCTGAACGTTAAGCTGTCTCTCCCACGCGAATGACGGCAGATCTACCGCGCCGCGTGTCAGGTGCACCGCCAGCGCACCGGCATCGTCACCCGCTTCCGCCAGCGCAGCGATCCACGCCAGGTACTCCGCCTTGCGTTTGCCCCGGCGCGGCGGATTGAGCGTGACCACCCTCGCCCCGGCCAGCGTAGCGCGAGCAGCGATATCGCGCAGCACCAGCCGATCGTTATCCGCCAGCCACAGCGGTGTATCCAACACCAGCTCGGCAAGATTATCGTCGAGCAGCGAGACGCGGCCTGTAACGTGGCTGGCGGCATGGTGAATGTGCAGCGGCTGCCATTGGCCCAGCGGCGCGTGGGTGTGCAGCGCCACGATCAGTCGTGTCACAGGCTCAGGCGGAGCCTCGGTCAGCAGCCAGTCGCCGCGGCTGATAGCCTCTTTCTCCGCATCGCCCGCGATGTTCAGGGCGATGCGCTGCCCGGCGTGGGCCTGCTCAACCGGCTGGTTTTGCGCATGGAGACCGCGCACGCGCATTGGCTTGTTCACCCCGGTGAGCCACAGGGTATCGCCCACTTTTACGCTACCGGAGAGTGCTGTGCCGGTCACTACCAGCCCCGCGCCCTTGACGCTAAAGGCGCGATCGATGGCAAGGCGGAAGCGGCGCTCGTCGGTCTGCTCGCGCTCGGGCAGCGCCAGCAAGTGCGCGCGCAGGGCCTCAATGCCCACTCCCTGCGTCGCGGCGGTAGTAAACAGCGTTGCCTGCGGATAGCCGTACTCTGCCAGCACGCTATGCACCTCGGCCTCAACCTCGGCTATCCGCGCCTCGTCCACGCGATCGGCCTTGGTCAGCGCCACGGTCAGCGCCGGGTTGCCGGTGAGCTGTAAAATCGCCAGGTGCTCCCGGGTTTGAGCCATCACACCGTCGTCGCAGGCAACCACCAGCAGCGCGCCGTCGATACCGCCGACGCCCGCCAGCATATTGGCGAGAAACTTCTCGTGGCCCGGCACATCGATAAAGCCCGGCACGCGCCCGTCCGGCTGGGGCCAGTAGGCGTAGCCGAGATCGATAGTCATGCCACGCTTCTTCTCTTCCGGCAGCCGGTCGGCGTTGATACCGGTGAGCGCCTCCAGCAGCGTGGTTTTGCCGTGGTCGACGTGCCCGGCGGTTGCAATAATCATTTCAGTAACCTGTTCAAAAAGCGGGATTCATCGTCAAGGCAGCGTAGATCGAGCCACAGACGACCGTCGGAGATGCGGCCAATCACCGGCTGCGACAGGGCACGCCACTGTGCCGCCAGTGCTTCAAGGCGGCTGCCGCGTCCGTCGCGGGGAGTAAAGGTCAGCGCTGCGCTGGGTAACCTGTCTACCGGCAGCGATCCGCTACCGATTTGCGACTGGCAGGCTTCAACCTGAACTAAAAACTCAGCGTAGTGGTTCTCCAGGGCGGGCTGCAGCCGCTCGGCCTGCTGGCGGATCTCGTCCGCGCTGCGGGTCAGCAGGCGCAGCGTTGGCAGCCGTTCGGCCAGCTTCTCCGGATGCAGATAGAGCCTGAGCGTTGCCTCCAGCGCGGCGAGGGTCATCTTATCCACCCGCAGAGCGCGCTTCAGCGGGTGCTGCTGGAGCTTCGCAATCAGCTCGCGCTTGCCGATGATGATCCCCGCCTGCGGGCCGCCGGGTAGCTTATCGCCGGAGAAGCTCACGAGGCTGACGCCTGCGGCAATCATCTCCTGCGGCATCGGCTCTTTCGGCAGGCCGTACTGGCTGAGATCGATCAGCGAGCCGCTGCCTAAGTCGGCCACCACCGGCACGTTCAGCGGCAGGCCGATCTGCACCAGCTCCGCCTCCTCCACCGCTTTAGTGAAGCCAGTGACGGCATAGTTGCTGGTATGCACCTTCATCAGCAGCGCCGTATTCTCGTTCACCGCCTCACGGTAGTCTTTGGCATGGGTGCGGTTGGTCGTCCCTACCTCGTGCAGCACGCAGCCCGCCTGGCGCATCACGTCCGGAATGCGGAACGCGCCGCCAATCTCTACCAGCTCGCCGCGCGACACCACCACCTCTTTGCCGTTCGCCAGCGCGGCCAGCATCAGCAGCACCGCCGCCGCGTTGTTATTCACAATGCAGGCATCCTCTGCGCCGGTGAGGCGGCAGAGCAGATCCGCGACGCCGCGATCGCGATGACCGCGCCCGGCTTCATCAAGGGCATACTCCAGCGTCACCGGAGTGCGCATCGCTTCGGCAACCGCGTCAATGGCGGCTTCCGCCTGTAGCGCGCGTCCGAGATTGGTATGCAGCACCGTGCCGGTGAGGTTAAATACCGGCCGCAGGGCGCGGGTTTCATGCTGCGTCAAACGGCTCTCCGTTGCCGCCGCCCAGTCCGCGCACCAGGCAGGCAGGGCCTGGGTTTCGCGCACCGCAAGGCGGGCCTCGTCCTGAAGCTGGCGCAGGGTATCCACGACGCGGCGATGACCGAAGGTGTCGACTAAGAGAGCAAACGCGTCGGCGTGCAGCAGACGATCGGTTGCCGGGATCTGGCTGAAAAGTGAGCGTTGTTCAAGGGTCATGACAGAGCCTGCGGTAGATTACCCCTCCCGCCGGAGAGGATTCGACGTGAAGGGGGATTGTACAGCGTACCGGCGCAGGCTGTCAGTATGATGGGCTAAGACTTTGGCGGTTCGGTGCGGGCAAAGCTTTCCCGCTGGAACAGATTCTCTACCAGCTTCACCAGCTGCGGCCTGTCCACGCACCAGCCGGGCGAGATGCGGCGGAAGTTGATATAGCCGATGGCGCAGGCCACGGCGATGGTAGCAACGTTAAGATCGTCCGGCTGAATATCGCCCTCGCTGACGTGCTTTTCCAGCATGTCCAGCGCCCGGCTAATTTTCTCCCGCTGGCGCAGCAGCTCGGTTTCTGACTGCTGGGCTGCCGGTCGGGCCTGCTCGCGCACCGAGACCAGCCCGGCGTCCATCACCCCATCGGCCAGGGCTTCTATCTGGCGCAGCTTCAACGCCGCCTTTGGATCCGGCGGCAGCATCGCGGGCGCGACGTCCAGCAGCTCCAGCCAGGCAGCTATGATAGGCGAGTCGTACCAGATGTCGCCCTCGTCGGTGACCAGCGCCGGGACTTTACCCAGCGGATTGTAGTGCGCAACGCCGTTTTCGCCGTTGTAGGGGAACTCATTCACAAATTCAAATGTGATCCCCTTCTCCAGCAGGATAACGGAGATTTTACGTACAAACGGACTGGTATAGCTGCCGATAAGTTTCATTGACTGATCCTGTCTACCCAGAAAAAAGTAATTATGGATCAGCGCTGAAAAAAAGGCAGGTGATGCCTGGCACATTCCTGCCTTTTGAGATTAATGGTCAAGGTAGAGATAGTGCATCCAGCTGGTCATCCGCAGCAGCACCTTGCGCATCACCGAGACGTGGTGGAAATGATCGGAGTAGACCGCGACCTGGGCATAGATGCCGTCCGGCAGGGCATCTACTTCGGCATTCGGCTCCAGCTCAATAGTGCCCAGCACGCCGTCGGTGCCGGGTACTACCGTCAGCGATTGCAGCACGCCCTGCGCCTGGTAGGAGCCGCCCGGCACTACCGGCAGAATAGAGGTCAGCTTGCCCTTAAACACCTGTCCCGGCAGGGCATTGAACACCACCTCTGCTTCGTCGCCAGGCTCAAGGCGCAGCAGAGAGTTCTGGCGGAACTGGGCCACAATCTGCCGCTTCTGCTGGGGGATAAAGACCATTACCGGACGCAGAGGCAGCGCGGCGGCGTAGGTTCCCGGCCGGATCAGCACCTGAGTCACGTAGCCGTCGCTGGGGGCGCGGATCACCGTCTGTTCAAGGTTATATTTCGCTTCCGTCAGCTGCGCCCGCAGGCTAACGATCTGTGACTGCTCGCCGTTGACCATGCTGTCCAGCTGACTCTGGATCTGCACCTGATCGGCCACGGAGGTTTTTACCATCGCATCCTGAGCGAGATAGTTCTGTCGGGCGTTGTCGATATCGCTTTCAGAAAACGGATTCACCCTTGCCCGGCTGCCGCGCACGTAGCGCTGATAATCTTTGTAGAGGCGGTCACGTTCGGCCGAGACGCGCAGGGTATTGGCCTGGGCACCCACCAGCTGCGCTTTGAGCACGTGGATATTGTGGGTGGCCGTCACCAGGTCGGCATTAAGCCTGTCGACCCGGGCCTGATAGCGCACTGGATCGAGCTTAAAAAGCACTTCGCCCTTTTTAATCAGCTGGTTTGATTTATCGGTTACCTCACTGACGAGGCCGGTGACCTGCGGCGTAATCGGAATTGAGATCACCGCTTTCTGCGCCGTGAAGGTATAGGGGTGGTTGTAGTTCATGAGCAGGATCAGGGCGCTGACAAGGAATATGCCTCCCAGCGCCGCTGTGGAGAGCGTCCACTGGTTAACCGGAATGCGGAATATTTTAAAGATGGCCCAGGCCAGGGCGACGTAGGTTAGGACGATCAGCAGATCCATACGCTACTCTCCCGCTCGGGTTTGCATTCGCTTCAGCTCTCTTTCAAGGGCCTCCACGCGCTGCTGCAGCGGTAGCTCGCTGCCGCCGTTAAGGTGAGACTGCATCCCCCACCCGCGTTCCGGGCGGTAGAGCGTGGCCCAGATCCAGAGAAACGGCCACAGCACGTGCAGGGTAAAAAGGCTCACCCAGCCTGCAATATGGATCGCATCGGCGTGGGGATGATTACGGGCTTTGGCAATTCGATAAGGAATGTCATGAATAATAATGATGCCGTAAAAGAGCACCAGGAAGACAAAGATGAGGATGCCGAGCGCAAAGTAATTCAGGAACATAATGTTGACCTCGAATCTACGCTGAGAAGATGTTGCTGACTTACAGTATTGCCGAGTCTGGCAATAAGAAGTTGCTGCCGCTCACGTTAAGAAAAGTCCAGGTGAAAATTTCTTGTGATCTAAATCACAAACAACAAACAAAGTAACGACATACAAATGTGATTAACATCACATTAACAGCCCTGTACCGTCTTTTTTTTACCCACCGTTCTTTTTTTACACCTACGATTTGTGATCGAAGTCACACATAAACAGGGCGTTATCCCTGTATTAGTGTGATCTGAATCACACTAAATCGCGCTATCTGGACAGTTTCTCGATTCGGTGCCAGATTCGCCACACAGAACATGGGTTCGGCTACCTCTGCCGCCTCGTTAACAAAAAAAGTTGGGCCTCCGCCCTGCGCGACAGCAAACATTAGAAGGGGTGTTTTATGTCATCCGATATCAAGATCAAGGTGCAAAGCTTTGGTCGTTTTCTCAGCAACATGGTAATGCCCAACATTGGCGCATTTATCGCCTGGGGTATTATCACCGCGTTGTTTATTCCAACAGGGTGGTTGCCTAACGAAACGCTGGCAAAACTTGTCGGCCCAATGATTACCTATTTGCTGCCGCTGCTGATCGGTTATACCGGTGGTCGCCTGGTGGGCGGCGATCGCGGCGGCGTGGTCGGTGCTATCACCACCATGGGCGTGATCGTCGGTGCCGATATGCCGATGTTCCTCGGCGCAATGATTGCCGGTCCGCTGGGTGGCTGGGCGATCAAACGCTTTGACGTCTGGGTTGATGGCAAGATCAAATCCGGCTTTGAAATGCTGGTGAACAACTTCTCTGCGGGCATCATCGGTATGATCCTCGCGATTCTGGCGTTCCTCGGCATTGGCCCGGCGGTAGAGGTGCTCTCTAAAGCCCTGGCCGCTGGCGTTAACTTCATGGTTGTCCATGACATGCTGCCGCTGGCCTCTGTGTTTGTTGAACCGGCGAAAATCCTGTTCCTCAATAACGCCATCAACCACGGTATCTTCTCACCGCTGGGTATTCAGCAGTCTCATGATATCGGCAAGTCCATCTTCTTCCTGATTGAAGCAAACCCGGGTCCGGGCATGGGCGTCCTGCTGGCATACATGTTCTTCGGTCGCGGCAGCGCGAAACAGTCTGCAGGCGGTGCGGCTATCATCCACTTCCTGGGCGGTATCCACGAAATTTACTTCCCGTATGTGCTGATGAACCCGCGCCTGCTGATCGCCGTTATCCTCGGCGGTATGACCGGCGTGTTTACCCTGAGCGTGCTGAACGGCGGCCTGGTCTCTCCGGCTTCTCCTGGCTCTATCCTGGCTGTACTGGCGATGACGCCGAAAGGTGCTTACTTCGCTAACATCGCCGCTATCGTCGCTGCGATGGCTGTTTCTTTCGTTATCTCCGCCATCCTGCTGAAAACCAGCAAGGTGAAAGAAGAGGACGATATCGAAGCGGCAACCCGCCGTATGCACGACATGAAAGCAGAATCCAAAGGCGCAACCGCTGCCGCTGCTGGAACGCCGCTGGCGGCGGGCGCGGTCTCTAACGACCTCAGCCACGTACGTAAAATCATCGTAGCCTGCGACGCCGGGATGGGTTCAAGCGCCATGGGTGCAGGCGTACTGCGTAAGAAAGTGCAGGATGCTGGCCTGACCAACATCTCCGTGACCAACAGCGCGATCAACAGCCTGCCGGCAGACGTGGACGTGGTTATTACCCACCGCGACCTGACCGAGCGTGCGATGCGCCAGGTTCCGCAGGCGCAGCACATTTCGCTGACTAACTTCCTCGACAGCGGCCTCTATAGCAACCTGACCGAGCGTCTGGTGGCGGCCCAGCGTCATACGGACAACGAGACGAAAGTGCGCACCAGCCTGCAGGACAGCATTGACGAGAGCAACAGCCACCTGTTCAAGCTGGGCGCGGAGAACATCTTCCTTGGCCGCACCGCGAGCCATAAAGAAGAGGCGATTCGCTTTGCCGGTGAGCAGCTGGTGAAAGGCGGCTATGTGCAGCCGGAGTATGTCGACGCCATGCTGGAGCGCGAAAAGCTGACCCCGACCTACCTGGGTGAGTCCATCGCGGTTCCGCACGGTACGGTTGAAGCGAAAGATCGCGTGCTGAAAACCGGCGTCGTGTTCTGCCAGTATCCGCAGGGCGTGCGCTTCGGCGAAGAAGAAGAGGACATTGCTCGTCTGGTCATCGGTATCGCCGCACGTAATAATGAGCACATTCAGGTGATTACCAGCCTGACCAATGCTCTGGACGATGAGTCTATTATCGAGCGCCTGGCGCATACCGATAGCGTTGAAGAAGTGCTGGCGCTGCTGAACAAGTAAGCCCTCCTCCCCTCTCCCTTTGCGGAGAGGGTTTGGGTGAGGTCAGAGCCTCACCCCAGCCCTCTCGGGTAAAAACATTAATGAAGGTTAATACTATGAAAGCATTACATTTTGGCGCAGGTAATATCGGACGTGGCTTCATCGGCAAACTGCTGGCGGACGCTGGAATTACGCTGACGTTCGCCGATGTGAATCAGACGGTGCTCGACGCCCTGAATGCCCGTCATAGCTATCAGGTTCATGTGGTGGGTGAAAACGAGCAGGTTGATACCGTCTCCGGCGTCAACGCGGTGAGCAGCATTGGCGATGAGGTGGTCGATCTGATTGCCGAAGTGGACCTGGTGACCACGGCGGTTGGCCCGGTTGTGCTGGAGCGCATTGCACCCGCGATTGCCAAAGGGCTGACGAAGCGTAAAGCGCAGGGCGTAGAGACCCCGCTGAACATTATCGCCTGTGAGAACATGGTGCGCGGTACGACACAGTTGAAAGGTCACGTTCTCATTGCGCTGGCAGATGAGGACAAAGCCTGGGTTGAAGCGCACGTTGGCTTCGTCGACTCAGCCGTAGACCGCATTGTTCCGCCGTCGGCCTCTGCTACCCACGATCCGCTGGAGGTGACCGTGGAGACCTTTAGCGAGTGGATCGTTGACAAGACCCAGTTCAAAGGCGCGCTGCCGAACATTCCGGGCATGGAACCAACAGATAATTTAATGGCGTTTGTCGAGCGTAAGCTCTTCACCCTGAACACCGGCCATGCTATAACCGCGTACCTTGGCCGCCAGGCGGGCCACCAGACCATTCGCGACGCCATTCTTGATGAGACGATCCGCGCGGTGGTGAAAGGGGCGATGGAGGAGAGCGGTGCAGTGCTGATCAAGCGTTACGGCTTTGATGAAGCGAAGCACGCTGCCTATATCGAGAAGATCCTCGGCCGCTTTGAGAACCCGTACCTGAAGGATGACGTTGAGCGCGTAGGCCGTCAGCCGCTGCGTAAGCTGAGCATTGGCGACCGTCTGATTAAGCCGCTGCTCGGCACCCTTGAGTATCGTCTGCCGCACGAGAACCTGGTCAAAGGGATCGCCGCTGCCATGCACTACCGCAGCGAGCAGGATCCGCAGGCCCTTGAGCTGGCGGCGCTGATTGACGAGAAAGGCCCGCAGGCTGCGCTGGCGCAGATCTCCGGTCTGGAGAGCGCAAGCGACGTTGTCGCCGAAGCGGTTAACGTTTATAACGCTCAGGCATGATGCCCTACCCGGCGCGGAGTGAGACTCCGCGCCCGAATATAAGATTGTCGGATATGCAGGCAATAATGGAAGAAACCCAGGCCTTTGAAAACCGTGTGCTTGAGCGTCTGAATGCTGGCAAAACCGTCCGAAGTTTCCTCATCGCCGCCGTTGAGCTACTCACGGAAGCGGTGAATATTCTGGTACTTCAGGTGTTCCGCAAAGACGATTATGCGGTGAAATACGCCGTGGAGCCGCTGCTGGAGGGCGATGGCCCGCTGGGCGATCTCTCCGTGCGCTTAAAGCTGATCTACGGCCTCGGCGTGATTAGTCGTCACGAATATGAGGACGCAGAGCTGCTGATGGCCCTGCGTGAAGAGCTGAACCACGACGGCAACGAGTACGGGTTTACCGATGACGAGATCCTCGGCCCCTTTGGCGAGCTGCACTGCGTCTCTGCCCTGCCCCCCGTGCCCCAGTTTGATACCAGCGACGCCGATCTCTACGCCATGCAGAGACAGCGTTACCAGCAGGTGGTGCGCTCAACCATGGTGCTCTCTCTGACCGGGCTGATCTCACGCATCAGCCTGAAAAAAGCCTTTCAGAAGTAACGTTGCGCACATTAGTGTATCCTTTGCAGTAATTCCCCTGTTTTTAGAGTCATCCGTTATGAAAGAAATCGAAAAGAACGAAATTAAACGCCTGAGCGATCGCCTTGATGCTATCCGCCACCAGCAGGCTGCCCTGTCGCTGGTTGAATCTGCCGAGAAGTACGCCGAGCTGGAAAAAGAGAAAGAGACGCTGGAAGCGGAGATTACTCGCCTGCGCGAAGTACACGGCCAGAAGCTGAGTAAAGAGGCGCAGAAGCTAATGGATCTGCCTTTCCGCCGGGCGATTACCAAAAAAGAGCAGGCCGATATGGGCAAGCTGAAGAAAAGCACGCGCGGGCTGGTAGTCGTGCACCCGATGACCGCCCTGGGCCGCGAGATGGGTCTGAAAGAGATGACCGGCTTCGCGAAGACCGCATTCTGATTTTTTGCCGGGCGGCGCTATGCTTGCTCGGCTTCATTCCCTCCTCCCTAAATTGGCCCTACCAATCCTTTGACCAACCGCCCTGCGCTTCACACTTCCACGATTTGCACTTACAAACTCATTGCCGAAACATAACATCTGGTTAACCATTTGTTGTCATAAACCCTACACAACCCAATTGGCTGGACCACTTTTACACTGACTGTGACGCAGAGATGAGCGCAGACTCACCGCCGATCGGCCAGCAAGGTCCCCAGGAGACCTGCAATGAGCCTGTGGCAACAAAACTACGATCCGGCTGGCAATATCTGGCTGTCGAGCCTAATCGCCTCCCTGCCGATCCTGTTCTTCTTCTTCGCGCTGATTAAGCTCAAGCTGAAGGGCTACCTTGCCGCGACATACACCGTCGCCATCGCCCTGCTGGTAGCGCTCTTTTTCTACAAGATGCCGGTGGACCGCGCCATGGCGTCGGTGGTGTACGGCTTCTTCTACGGCCTGTGGCCAATTGCGTGGATCATTATTGCCGCGGTGTTTGTCTACAAAATCTCGGTCAAGACCGGGCAGTTCGATATTATTCGCTCATCCATTCTCTCTATTACCCCAGACCAGCGCCTGCAGATGCTGATCGTTGGCTTCTCCTTCGGCGCGTTTCTTGAAGGGGCGGCAGGGTTTGGCGCGCCGGTGGCAATCACCGCCGCGCTGCTGGTGGGGCTGGGTTTTAATCCGCTGTATGCCGCCGGGCTGTGCCTGATCGTCAATACCGCGCCGGTGGCCTTCGGCGCGATGGGCATTCCCATTCTGGTGGCCGGGCAGGTAACCGGCCTGGACAGCTTTGAGATCGGCCAGATGGTGGGGCGTCAGCTGCCGTTTTTAACCATTATCGTGCTGTTCTGGATCATGGCGATTATGGACGGCTGGCGCGGCATTAAAGAGACCTGGCCGGCAGTGATGGTGGCGGGCGGCTCATTCGCCATCGCCCAGTACCTGAGCTCTAACTTTATTGGTCCCGAGCTGCCGGACATCATCTCCTCGCTGGTGTCGCTGGTCTGTCTGACGCTGTTCCTGAAACGCTGGCAGCCGGTGCGCATCTTCCGCTTCGGCGATATGGGTGCCTCTCAGGTTGATGAGACCCTGGCCCGCACCCGCTACAGCGCAGGCCAGATTATCAAGGCGTGGTCGCCGTTCCTGTTCCTTACCGCCACGGTAACGCTGTGGAGCGTGCCGCCGTTCAAAGCACTGTTTGCACCGGGCGGGGCGCTGTACGACATGGTGATCAACATTTCGGTCCCGTACCTGGATAAGCTGGTCGCCCGCATGCCGCCGGTGGTTAACGCGGCAACGCCCTATGCGGCGGTCTATAAGTTTGACTGGTTCTCGGCCACCGGTACGGCGATCCTGTTTGCCGCCCTGCTCTCGATTGTCTGGCTGCGGATGAAGCCAGCGGCGGCGGTGCAGACCTTCGCCCTCACGCTGAAGGAGCTGGCCCTGCCTATCTACTCTATCGGTATGGTGCTGGCATTCGCCTTTATCTCTAACTACTCCGGTCTCTCCTCGACGCTGGCGCTGGCGCTGGCCCATACCGGACACGCCTTTACCTTCTTCTCGCCGTTCCTTGGCTGGCTGGGGGTATTTCTTACCGGCTCCGATACCTCGTCAAACGCCCTGTTTGCCGCCCTGCAGGCAACGGCCGCGCAGCAGATTGGCGTCTCGGACGTGCTGCTGGTTGCGGCCAACACCACCGGCGGCGTGACCGGGAAAATGATCTCCCCGCAGTCCATTGCCATTGCCTGTGCGGCGGTGGGGCTGGTGGGTAAAGAGTCGGATCTGTTCCGCTTTACCGTGAAACACAGCCTGATTTTCACCTGCATGGTGGGGATTATTACCACCCTTCAGGCCTACGTCTTAACCTGGATGATCCCGTGATCGTGATGCCTAAACGCCTCTCCGCTGAGATCGCCTCTCGCGTGCGGGCGCTAATAAAAGACCAGCAGCTGGAGGCGGGCATGAAGCTGCCCGCCGAGCGTCAGCTAGCCGCGCAGCTCGGCGTGTCACGCAACTCGCTGCGCGAAGCGCTGGCTACGCTGGTCAACGAAGGGGTGCTGCTGAGCCGTCGCGGTGGCGGCACCTTTGTTCGCTGGCAGCATGACGACTGGTCTGAGCAAAATATTGTCCAGCCGCTGAAAACCCTGCTGGAGCACGACCCCGACTACAGCTTCGATATCCTTGAGGCCCGCCACGCCATCGAGGCCAGCACTGCCTGGCACGCGGCGATGCGCGCCACCGATGCCGATAAAGAGAAACTCCGTGTTTGCTACGAAGCGACCCAGAGCAAAGATCCGGACATCGCCTCGCAGGCCGACGTGCGTTTTCATCTGGCCATCGCCGAAGCATCACATAACGTGGTGCTGCTACAGACTATGCGCGGCTTCTTCGATCTGCTGCAGTCGTCGGTTAAGCAGAGCCGCCAGCGCATGTATCAGGTTCCGCCGGTGTTCGCCCAGCTTACTGAACAGCACCAGGCGGTGCTCGACGCTATCCTGGCCGGCGACGCCGAAGCCGCACGAAAAGCGATGATGGCGCATCTGGGCTTTGTCCACACCACCATTAAACAATTCGATGAAGATCAGGCTCGTCAGGCACGCATCACCCGCCTGCCGGGCGATCCCGACCCTACCAGGGAGAACACCGCATGATTATTTCTGCAGCCAGTGATTACCGCGCAGCGGCTCAGCGCATCCTGCCCCCTTTCCTGTTCCACTACATCGACGGCGGTGCGTACGCGGAATATACCCTACGCCGCAACGTTGAGGATCTTGCCCAGGTTGCCCTGCGCCAGCGCGTATTGAAAAACATGGCCGATCTGAGCCTGGAGACCACGCTGTTTAATGAAAAGCTCTCTATGCCGGTGGCGCTCGCGCCGGTAGGACTGTGCGGCATGTATGCCCGCCGGGGTGAGGTGCAGGCCGCCGCCGCTGCCGATGCGAAGGGTATTCCATTTACCCTCTCCACCGTCTCGGTCTGCCCGATCGAAGAGGTAGCCCCTACCCTGAAGCGCCCGATGTGGTTCCAGCTTTACGTTCTGCGCGATCGCGGCTTTATGCGCAATGCGCTGGAGCGGGCAAAAGCGGCGGGCTGCTCGACGCTGGTGTTTACCGTAGATATGCCGACGCCAGGCGCACGCTACCGGGATGCCCACTCTGGCATGAGCGGGGCCAACGCCGCTATGCGCCGCTACTGGCAGTCAGTGACCCATCCCCGCTGGGCCTGGGATGTGGGCCTGCACGGTCGTCCGCACGATCTCGGCAACATCTCTACCTATCTCGGCAAGCCGACCGGGCTTGAAGATTACATTGGCTGGCTGGCAAACAACTTCGATCCCTCTATCTCGTGGAAAGACCTGGAGTGGATCCGCGAATTCTGGGACGGCCCGATGGTGATCAAGGGGATCCTTGATGCCGAAGATGCCCGTGACGCGGTGCGCTTTGGTGCGGACGGCATTGTGGTGTCGAACCACGGCGGCCGCCAGCTGGATGGGGTGCTCTCCTCCGCCCGGGCGCTGCCGGCGATTGCCGATGCGGTGAAGGGCGACATCGCTATTTTGGCCGACAGTGGGATCCGTAACGGCCTCGACGTGGTGCGGATGATTGCCCTCGGGGCGGACAGCGTGCTGCTGGGCCGGGCCTACCTCTATGCGCTGGCAACCCACGGCCAGGCGGGCGTCGCCAACCTGCTGAACCTGATCGAGAAAGAGATGCGCGTGGCGATGACCCTGACCGGGGCGAAATCCATTAAGGAGATCACCCGCGACCTGCTGGTGCAGAACGTTGAGCACGAGTCGGTATTTGAACCGGTGAAGACCGGCGACGCGGCGTAATTTGCGCGTAAGTCTGCTATGCTGCCCCGCGTTATTGAGGGGGCACCATGCTGAACATCGTCTTATTTGAACCGGAGATCCCGCCGAATACCGGGAATATCATTCGTCTTTGCGCCAATACCGGCTTCCGTCTGCATATTATCGAACCGATGGGCTTTACCTGGGACGATAAGCGCCTGCGCCGGGCGGGGCTGGATTACCATGAGTTCACCGCCGTGCAGCGTCACGCTGACTACGCGGCGTTTATGGCAGCGGAAAATCCGCAGCGTCTGTTTGCGCTCACCACCAAGGGCACGCCTGCGCACAGCGCGGTGAGCTATCAGGAGGGCGACTATCTGATGTTTGGTCCCGAGACGCGCGGCCTGCCCGCGACGATCCTCGATGTGCTGCCGCCAGAGCAGAAGATCCGCATCCCGATGATGCCGGACAGCCGCAGCATGAACCTGTCTAACGCAGTGTCGGTGGTGGTGTATGAGGCGTGGCGTCAGCTGGGATACGCAGGAGCGGTGCTACGGAGTTGAGGTTTCGCCGGGTGGCGCTACGCTTACCCGGCCTACATCATGCGTGCGGATTATATTCCGTCGCCGTACTCGAACCCATGATGGGCAGCGAAGTGCTGATCCATATCCATTGCGGGCTTGTCCGACTCAGGCTTACCGACAATGCGTGCCGGAACCCCTGCGGCAGTGGTATGAGGCGGTACAGGCTGCAATACCACTGAACCTGCGCCAATCTTCGCGCCGCGTCCGACTTCGATATTGCCGAGAATTTTTGCCCCTGCGCCAATCATCACCCCTTCACGGATTTTCGGATGGCGATCGCCGCTGGTTTTGCCGGTCCCGCCGAGGGTGACGGATTGCAGAATCGAGACATCGTTTTCAATCACCGCCGTTTCACCCACCACAATGCCGGTGGCATGGTCGAGCATGATGCCGCGGCCAATCCGCGCCGCCGGGTGAATATCGACCTGGAACGACACCGAGACCTGGTTTTGCAGGAAGATAGCCAGCGCGCGGCGGCCCTCTGCCCATAGCCAGTGCCCGATGCGGTAGGCCTGCAACGCATGGAAACCTTTCAGGTAGAGCAGCGGCGTAGAGTATTTATCTACCGCCGGGTCACGGGTGCGCACCGCCTGAATATCGCAGGCGGCAGAGGCGATCATCTCTGGATCGGCGGCGTAGGCCTCTTCGACCACTTCGCGGATAGCGATGGCGGGCATGATGGGCGATGCCAGCTTGTTGGCCAGCATATAGCTCAGCGCGCTGCCGAGATTTTCATGCTTGAGTAACGTCGCGTGATAGAAACTGGCCAGCATGGGCTCACAGTCCGCCAGCGCCCGGGCTTCGGCTTTAATATTATTCCAGACCAGATCCAGCTCTTCACACGGCATTGCATACTCCAGACGTAATAAAAGAGACCGGCCAATCTACGTTGGCCGTGTCCATTTAGATGATTTGACTTTACTGACTGCTACGCTCGTCCTTGCGCGTGCGCCCTAACAGGGTCAATGCTGCCTCGCGCGCATTTTTACCGCAATACAATACTTGAAATATCTCCTCGGTAATCGGCATTTCGACACCAAAGCGGTGTGCCAACTCGCGGACCTCTTTCGTATTGCGGTAGCCTTCTACCACCTGACCGATCTGCGTCTGGGCCTGCTGCACGTCCATACCCTGGCCGAGCATCATGCCGAAACGACGGTTGCGGGATTGGTTATCGGTACAGGTCAGCACCAGATCGCCTAACCCTGCCATCCCCATAAAGGTTTCGGGAGAAGCACCCAGCGCAGCGCCGAGGCGTGACATCTCTGCCAGCCCACGGGTAATGAGCGCGGTACGGGCGTTGGCCCCAAAGCCGATGCCGTCCGACATCCCTGCCCCAATGGCGATGACGTTTTTCACCGCCCCGCCCAGCTGGACGCCGATAAAGTCCGGGTTGCTGTAGACGCGGAAGCTTTTGCCGCAGTGCAGCAGCTGCTGGAGATCTTCAGCAAAGGCGCTATCCGTCGAGGCCAGCGCAATGGCCGTCGGCAGACCCGCTGCCAGCTCTTTGGCGAAGGTTGGCCCGGAGATCACCGCCAGCGGAATGGTGTCGCCCACCGCCTCACGCGCCACGTCCTGCAGCAGGCGTCCGGTCTCGGCTTCCAGACCTTTGGTCGCCCAGACGATACGCGCATCGTCACGCATCAGCGGCTTGATCTGCCGCAGCACGTCGCCAAACACGTGGCTTGGTACTACCACCAGAATATTGCGGCTGGCCTGTACTGCGGTCGCTAGATCGCTCTCAAGGTGCAGCGTGTCGGGAAAAGGCACATCGGGAAGGAATGCGGCATTGCAGCGATCGTGCTGCAGGGTCGCGATATGTTTTGGATCGTGCCCCCAGAGAATAACCTGGTGGCCATTTCTTGCCAGCGTAATGGCAAGAGCGGTGCCGTAAGAGCCGGCACCGATCACAGTCATATGAGCATTAGGTGTACTCATCAGGCATCCTGATGTTCTTCAGTACCTTCACCAGCCTGCTGCTGCAAATAGTTCATGAACAGCGCATCAAAGTTGACCGGCGCAAGGTTCAGCTGCGGGAAGGTACCGCGAGAAACCAGGCTAGTGATGCATTCGCGGGCGTACGGGAACAGAATGTTCGGGCAGTACGCGCCCAGGCAGTGCGCCATCTGGTTGCCTTCGATACCACCAACGGAGAAGATACCGGCCTGCTGCACTTCGCACAGGAACGCGGTCTCTTCGCCCAGGCTTGCGGTAACGGTCACACGCAAGACCACTTCGTATACGTCATCAGCCAGCTGGCTGGATGCGGTATCCAGATCCAGTTTAACTTCTGGCTGCCAGTCTTTCTGGAATACATGAGGCGCATTCGGCGCTTCAAAAGAGACATCCTTGGTGTAGATACGCTGGATCTGGAAAGACATTTCGGTGTTATTTTGTTCTGACATGAGAAAAACCCTTAGTAATATACTCAAACGCCTTAGCGCAACAGGGGATCGAGTCCACCACGCGCATCCAGCGCATACAAGTCGTCACAGCCGCCAATGTGCTGTGCATCAATAAAAATCTGCGGCACGGTCGTACGGCCACTACGTTGAATCATCTCTTCGCGCTTCACGGCATTGCCGTCAATCGGCAGCTCCGCGTAGGTCACGCCTTTGCTGTCCAGCAACGCCTTTGCACGGTGGCAGAACGGGCAGGTTGCTTTGGTATAGATTTCAATGTTGGCCATAACGCTTCTCCAGATTATTTACCGCGAACCAGCGGTAGGTTTTCGCCGCTCCAGCCTGCCACGCCATCCTTCAGCACATAGACCTGTGTGAAGCCCGCGTTGACCAGCGCGCTGGCAGGCTCCTGCGCCTGCATGCCAGAACCATCTACAACAATAATGGGTTTGCTTTTGTGTTTATCAAGCTCACCTACATTATTGGCTTTAATTTCGGCTGGCAGCAAATTCACCGCGCCGGCGATATGCCCTTTGCGGAAATCATCACGCTGACGCAGATCGACAACTACGGCCTCTTCTTTGTTAATCAGACGCGTCGCTTCACCACGGGTGATCACTTTTACTTTGGAGGTAAGGCCCTTGAAGGTGGTGAACAGCACCGCCCCCAGTAATACAACCCACGCGATACAGAGGATGGGGTGACGGCTAACAAATTGCATAATTTCTTGCATGGGGGGTAACAGCTCCCGACTCAGTGAATAAAAAAACCAGGAAAGGAGTATACCTGTGCAGTGTGGCAAATACAGCCAGCGAGCAATAAGGAATGCATTTTCTGCGTACCGTCACGGAAAAAAGCGCGAAAAGCGGCCCAAACCACGCCTTTCACCACCCTTTTCTTTGATCTTCTGCGGCTATTTAATCGATTCAGTCGTAGTAAAATCAGGCAAATTTTTTGTCTTATGAGCTTGAGGGTTGTCGCAATGTCGGTTACTAAAAAACCTATGGTACTGGTGATTCTGGATGGCTACGGCTACCGCGAAGATCAGCAGGATAACGCTATTTTTAATGCCAAAACGCCGGTCATGGATGCACTGTGGGCGAAACGTCCGCACACGCTGGTTGACGCTTCCGGCCTCGAAGTGGGCCTGCCGGACCGCCAGATGGGTAACTCTGAAGTGGGTCACGTCAACCTGGGCGCAGGCCGCATTGTTTATCAGGATCTCACCCGTCTGGACGTAGAGATCAAAGAGCGTACCTTCTTCAGCAACCCGGCGCTGGCGGGCGCGGTAGATAACGCCGTCGCACAAGGTAAAGCCGTGCACATTATGGGCCTGCTCTCGGCAGGTGGCGTGCACAGTCATGAAGATCACATTCTGGCGATGGTAGAGCTGGCTGCGGCACGCGGTGCGGAGAAGCTCTACCTGCATGCGTTTCTCGACGGACGCGATACCCCGCCGCGTAGCGCAGAATCCTCGCTGAAACGTTTTGAAGAGAAGTTTGCCGAGCTGGGCAAAGGCCGCGTCGCGACGATTATTGGCCGCTACTATGCCATGGACCGCGACAACCGCTGGGATCGCGTTGAGCAGGCCTATGACCTGATGACCCAGGCGAAGGGTGAATACCAGGCCGACACCGCCGTGGCGGGTCTTCAGGCCGCCTACGCGCGCGACGAGAACGACGAATTCGTGAAGGCGACGGTGATCCGTGCCGCAGGCCAGGCCGACTCGGCCATGCAGGATGGCGACGCGCTGATTTTCATGAACTTCCGTGCCGACCGCGCCCGTGAGATCACCCGCGCCTTCGTCAGCGCCGATTTTGACGGCTTCGCGCGGAAAAAAACCATCAAGCTGGGTGAGTTCGTGATGCTGACGCAATACGCTGCTGACATCACCGCGTCCTGTGCCTACCCGCCAGCCTCGCTGGCCAATACCTTTGGCGAATGGATGGCGAAGAACGACAAAACTCAGCTGCGCATTTCCGAAACGGAAAAGTACGCGCACGTCACCTTCTTCTTCAACGGCGGCGTGGAAGAGCCGTTCAGCGGTGAAGATCGCATCCTGATCAACTCTCCGAAAGTGGCGACCTACGATCTGCAGCCAGAGATGAGCTCTGCAGAATTAACTGAAAAATTGGTCGCTGCTATCAAGAGCGGCAAGTACGACACCATCATCTGCAACTATCCGAACGGCGATATGGTCGGCCATACCGGCGTGTTTGAGGCTGCCGTTGCCGCCGTCGAAACGCTGGACAACTGCATCGCCGAGGTCGCCGACGCGGTAGAGTCCGCAGGCGGCCAGCTGTTGATTACCGCGGATCACGGCAATGCCGAGCAGATGCGCGACCCGGCCACCGGTCAGGCCCATACCGCCCACACTAACCTGCCGGTTCCGCTGATCTACGTCGGGGGTAAATCGGTTAAAGCAGTCAGCGGCGGTAAACTTTCCGACATCGCGCCGACCATGCTGAGCCTGATGGGCATGGAAATCCCGCAAGAGATGACTGGCAGGCCGCTGTTTATCGTGGAATAATCGCTCCCCATGAGGGGAAAGGCGATTTTTTCAATTACATGGGCCGACACTGTCCGGCCATTGTTCTGTGCCAGCGCGCTCAGCGCTGGCGTTTTGCTGTGCGTTTTTCCTGCCCACGCGGACGATCGCGACCAGCTAAAATCGATTCAGGCCGATATCGCCAGCAAAGAGCGAGCGGTACGGCAGCAGCAGCAGCAGCGCGCTACGCTTCTGGCGCAGCTTAAAGTCCAGGAGGAGGCGATCTCCGCCGCCGCCCGCAAGCTGCGTGAAACCCAAAGCACCCTCAACGAACTCAACAAGCAGATCGACGCCATGAATGCGTCAATTGCAAAGCTTGAGCAGCAGAAAGCCAGCCAGGAGCGTAACCTGGCGGCCCAGCTCGACGCCGCCTTTCGCCAGGGCGAGCATTCCGGCGTGCAGTATATCTTTAACAGCGAAGAGACCGCCCGCGGCGAGCGCATGCAGGCCTACTATGGCTACCTGAACCAGGCTCGCCAGGAGACTATCGCCCAGCTCAAGCAGACCCGCGAAGAGGTGGCTGCCCAGCGTGCCGAGCTGGAAGAGAAGCAGAGCCAGCAGCAGACGCTGCTCTATGAACAGCAGGCCCAGCAGGCGAAGCTGGAGCAGGCGCGCAACGAGCGTAAAAAGACCCTTACCAGTCTGGAAAGCTCCATTCAGGCGGGCCAGCAGCAGCTGAGCGAGCTGCGAGCTAACGAATCCCGTCTGCGTAACAGCCTTGCCCGGGCCGAAGCCGCAGCAAAAGCGCGGGCAGAGCGCGAGGCGCGCGAGGCCGACGCAGTACGCGATCGCCAGCAGGAAGCGTCACGCAAAGGCACCACCTATAAACCCACCGAGAGCGAACGCTCACTAATGTCGCGTACCGGCGGCTTAGGCTCGCCGCGTGGTCAGGCCTACTGGCCGGTTCGCGGCTCGCTGCTCCATCGCTATGGCGAACAGCTGCAGGGTGAGCTACGGTGGAAAGGGATTGTGATCGGTGCGTCCGAAGGGAGCGAAGTGAAAGCTATCGCTGATGGACGGGTGATCCTCGCCGACTGGCTACAGGGCTACGGCCTGGTGGTGGTGGTTGAGCACGGGAAAGGCGATATGAGCCTTTACGGCTATAATCAGAGCGCTCTGGTCAGCGTTGGAACCCAGGTTCGCGCCGGTCAACCCATTGCCCTCGTGGGCAGCAGTGGCGGTCAGGGCCGTCCGTCACTCTATTTTGAAATTCGTCGTCAGGGTCAGGCGGTTAATCCACAACCGTGGTTGGGAAGATAAGTTTTGCTTCAGCTTCGTCGTCTGTTTTTCTCGATTATGACGCTTCTGCCGTTCATTGTTCCGGCGCACGCCGGCAAGCTCTCCATTGTTATTGATGATTTCGGCTATCGCCCGCATACGGAAAACCAGGTGCTGGCGATGCCCGCTGAAGTTTCCGTGGCCGTGCTGCCCAACGCGCCTCATGCCCATGAGATGGCCACTAAAGCGCACAATAGCGGCCATGAGGTGCTGATCCACCTGCCGATGGCCCCGCTGAGCAAGCAGCCGCTGGAAAAAGATACCCTGCGCCCGGAGATGAGCAGCGACGAGATCGAGCGCATCATTCGCGACGCCTATGGCAAAGTGCCCTACGCCGTCGGCCTGAATAACCACATGGGCAGCGCCATGACCTCAAGCCTGTTTGGCATGCAGAAGGTGATGCAGGCCCTGGAGCGCTATAACCTCTACTTCCTCGACAGCATGACCATCGGCAACAGCCAGGCGATGCGCGCCGCCGCCGGGACGGGCGTAAAGGTAATCAAGCGTCGGGTATTTCTTGATGATACGCAGAATGAAGGCGATATCCGCCGCCAGTTTAACCGGGCGGTAGACCTGGCCCGCCGCAACGGCTCGGCGATCGCCATTGGCCACCCTCACCCTTCGACCGTGCGTGTGTTGCAGCAGATGATCTACAGCCTGCCGGGGGATATCACCCTGGTGCGTCCGAGCAGCCTGCTTAACGAACCGCAGACGGATACCTCAAGACCGAACCTGACGCCGCCTGCTGGCAGCACTCAACCCAATGCGCCGCGCAATCCGTTCCACGGCGTGAAGCTGTGTAAACCGAAGCAGCCTCTGCAGCCGGTTCACGCCAGCCGCTTCTTTACCGTGCTGGGCGAAAGCATTAGCCAGAGTTCGGTCACGGCATGGTTCCAGCAGCAGTGGCAGGGCTGGGGAAAAAGCTAACCCAGGTTCAGCACCCTGCGGGCAATACGGTGGTGCGACAGCGATTTATCGCGCCACCTGTAGAGCCGCAGCGACCAGAGCAGCGCCTGGTAGGCCATCTTGACGCTGCGCACGTTGGTCAGCATTCGGCGGTACATCCCTGACGTGAATACCTCGGCAATCATGCGTTGCTGGGTCAGGGTATCTGGCTCTTTACGCAGGGCGTGAAACACGCGCAGCGCCTCATAGGTAATCTGCTGGCGGAACTCCGGATAGATAGGGATACGTCCCGCATAGTCGCTGTTGAGTTTCTCCAGCAGGCGCGTGATCTTGATGTAGTGCCGCTGATAGGCGAGGTTCTTATCCCCCTGCCGCTTC
This sequence comes from Pseudescherichia sp. AS216, assembly GCF_037152055.1. Taxonomy (NCBI): domain Bacteria; kingdom Pseudomonadati; phylum Pseudomonadota; class Gammaproteobacteria; order Enterobacterales; family Enterobacteriaceae; genus Pseudescherichia; species Pseudescherichia sp. AS216. Next base: position 54,836 of record NZ_JBBCMV010000007.1, read on the forward strand.
ATATGGCTAACGGAGTTATCGTGCTGATAATACCTGTACAGCGACTCTTCGGTGTACCTGACGCGCCGGGTATTAAACATAAACTCGGTGCTCCAGATAATATCCTGATGATGCAGGCCCGGTACAAAGCGGATCCGGTGCTGTTTGATCAGATCATGGCGATAGACCCCCATCCACAGCACGTGCGTCCAGCGGCGTGACCTCAGCCCCATCCGCAGCCAGTCCGGCCCGGTGAGTACGCCCGTGGAACGCAGGCGGCTGGTGGGAATGGATTGCCATACCTTGCCGGTAGCCCGCGAGCTCCAGTCGGCGTTGCACTGGGCGACATCCAGGTCGTCCGCCATCGCCATTGCCATCAGCTTTTCATACATGGTGGGATAGACTTCGTCATCGGCGTCGACAAAGGCAATATAATCCCCGGTTGCCACGTCCAGCGCGCGGTTGCGGGCGACGGAGACGCCGGAATTTGCCTGATGCAGCAGGCGAATGTGAGGGTACGCTTCGGCGTAAAACTTAGCGATCTCCACGGAGTTATCCGTCGAGCCATCGTTAACAATGATGATCTCCAGATCGGTCCATGTCTGGGCGATCAGCGACTCCATGCAGGCTTTAAAATCGTTCCCGGCATTGTACAGCGGGATAATGACGCTCAGCTTTTTTGTAGGGGTTGTCATGGGATAATCATTCCATCTTTAGAATATCCCTCCCTTTTACCAGCCGAATATTAAGATAAGGTTAAAAGCTGTACAAATAAAAAGACCAGGCTTTTGGGGCCTGGTCTGAGTTAACGCTGGCGGAAGATTAATTCCAGCTCAGGATCACCTTTCCGGACTGGCCGGAGCGCATGGCGTCAAAGCCCTGCTGGAACTCATTGATGCCGAAACGGTGGGTAATGATCGGCGTGAGGTCCAGGCCAGACTGGATCAGCGCTGCCATCTTGTACCAGGTTTCAAACATCTCGCGGCCATAGATACCCTTGATAAACAGGCCTTTAAAGATAACCTTGTTCCAGTCGATAGACATCTCTGACGGCGGAATGCCCAGCAGCGCAATGCGGCCGCCGTGGTTCATGGTATCGAGCATGGTGCGGAACGCCGGCGGTGCGCCGGACATCTCAAGCCCTACGTCAAACCCTTCGGTCATGCCCAGCTCGGCCATGACATCATCCAGGCTCTCGGTTGCCACATTAACCGCTCGGGTAACGCCCATTTTGCGCGCCAGATCCAAACGGTACTCGTTGACATCGGTGATCACCACGTGGCGTGCGCCAACGTGCTTCGCCACCGCCGCCGCCATGATACCGATAGGACCCGCACCGGAGACCAGCACGTCCTCACCCACCAGATCGAAGGAGAGCGCGGTATGCACGGCGTTGCCGAACGGGTCGAAAATCGCAGCCAGCTCGTCAGAGATGTTGTCTGGAATTTTAAAGGCGTTGAAGGCCGGAATAACCAGATACTCGGCAAAAGAGCCGGGGCGGTTCACGCCGACGCCAACGGTGTTACGGCAGAGATGGGTCCGGCCGCCGCGGCAGTTACGGCAGTGCCCGCAGGTAATGTGGCCTTCGCCAGAAACGCGGTCGCCGATCTTAAAGCCTTTGACCTCCTGGCCAATCCCGACCACTTCCCCAACGTACTCATGGCCGACGACCATCGGTACCGGAATGGTTTTTTGTGACCACTCGTCCCAGTTATAGATGTGCACGTCCGTGCCGCAGATCGCACTTTTGCGGATCTTGATCAGCAGATCGTTATGGCCCACCTCTGGCTCTGGCACGTCGGTCATCCAGATCCCTTCCTGCGGTTTCAGCTTGGATAACGCTTTCATCTTTCGTCCTCAGGCAATCACGCCAAGTTGTTTACCAATGCGGGTGAAGGCCTCCACCGCACGTTCAATCTGTTCAGGGGAGTGGGCCGCCGACATCTGGGTGCGAATGCGCGCCTGGCCTTTCGGCACCACCGGGAAGAAGAAGCCGGTCACGTAGATCCCCTCTTTCTGCAGCTCGCGGGCAAAGTTCTGCGCCACGACCGCATCGCCCAGCATTACTGGAATAATGGCGTGATCGGCCCCGGCCAGGGTAAAGCCCGCCGCGGTCATCTTCTCGCGGAACAGGCTGGCATTTGACCACAGGCGGTCACGCAGCGCCGCGCCGGACTCCACCATCTCCAGGACTTTGATGGAGGCGGCAACAATCGCCGGTGCCAGCGAGTTAGAGAACAGGTACGGACGCGAGCGCTGACGCAGCCACTCCACGACCTCTTTACGGGCTGCGGTATAGCCGCCGGATGCACCGCCAAGCGCCTTGCCCAGCGTGCCGGTGATAATGTCCACCCGGCCCATTACGTCACAATACTCGTGTGAACCCCGGCCGTTTTCGCCAACAAACCCCACCGCGTGAGAGTCGTCGACCATCACCAGCGCCTCATATTTGTCTGCCAGGTCGCAGACGCCCTTCAGGTTGGCAATCACGCCGTCCATAGAGAAGACGCCGTCGGTGGCAATCAGTACCTGACGCGCGCCCGCGTCACGCGCCTCCTGCAGACGTGCCTCCAGCTCCTGCATATCGTTATTGGCGTAGCGATAGCGTTTGGCTTTGCAGAGGCGTACCCCGTCGATGATAGACGCGTGGTTCAGGGCATCAGAGATAATCGCGTCTTCCGCCCCCAGCAGCGTTTCAAACAGGCCGCCGTTGGCGTCGAAGCAGGAGGAGTAAAGAATGGCGTCTTCCATGCCGAGGAAGCCGGCCAGCTTCTGCTCAAGGACCTTATGGCTGTCCTGGGTACCGCAGATGAAACGCACGGAGGCCATGCCGAAGCCGTGGCTGTCCATTCCGGCCTTCGCCGCGTTGATGAGATCCGGATGGTTCGCCAGACCGAGGTAGTTGTTGGCGCAGAAGTTGATCACCTGGCTGCCGTCAGCAACGGTGATATCGGCCTGCTGGGCCGAGGTGATAATGCGTTCTTCTTTAAACAACCCTTCCGCTCGGGCGGTTTCAAGGTCGCTGTTCAACCGTTGGTAAAAATCCCCACGCATTGCAATTCTCCAGACTGGGCAAATTTCAGCACATCTTACCGAAAGCATTACGCTGATACGAGATGATGCCGCACCGGTTATCGTTTTTGCAGCACAAATCACGTACGGCCCGCTGGGATCGCGGCGAAGGGCTGAAGGGTCGGCAATGTGATGGTATGATAAAGGTATTCATGCCTGAGATTGTCTCAGTGCATCCACATTTAAAGGTTACAGTTATGATTATCGTTACCGGCGGCGCAGGCTTTATCGGCAGCAACATTGTCAAAGCGCTCAATGACAAAGGCATCACTGACATTCTGGTGGTCGATAACCTGAAAGACGGCACCAAGTTCGTTAACCTGGCCGATCTGAACATCGCCGACTATATGGATAAAGAGGATTTCCTCATCCAGATTATGGCGGGGGAAGAGTTCGGCGACATCGAAGCCATCTTCCACGAAGGCGCATGCTCCTCCACCACCGAGTGGGACGGCAAGTACATGATGGATAACAACTATCAGTACTCCAAAGAGCTGCTGCACTACTGCCTGGAGCGCGATATTCCGTTCCTGTACGCCTCCTCTGCAGCCACCTACGGCGGACGCACCAGCGACTTTATTGAGTCCCGCGAGTATGAGCAGCCGCTGAACGTCTATGGCTACTCCAAGTTCCTGTTTGATGAGTACGTGCGCCAGATCCTGCCAGAAGCAAACTCGCCGATCGTCGGCTTCCGCTACTTCAACGTCTACGGTCCGCGTGAAGGCCATAAAGGCAGCATGGCCAGCGTCGCTTTCCACCTCAACACCCAGCTGAACAACGGCGAAACGCCGAAGCTGTTTGAAGGCAGCGACGGCTTCAAGCGCGACTTCGTCTACGTGGGCGACGTGGCGGCGGTAAACCTGTGGTTCTGGGAAAACCGCGTCTCTGGTATCTACAACCTCGGCACCGGCCGCGCAGAGTCCTTCCAGGCCGTGGCCGACGCCGCGCTGGCATTCCACAAAAAGGGCGAGATCGAATACATCCCGTTCCCGGAGAAGCTGAAAGGCCGCTACCAGGCGTTTACCCAGGCGGACCTGACCAATCTGCGTGCAGCAGGTTACGACAAGCCGTTTAAAACCGTTGCCGAAGGCGTAGCGGAGTATATGGCCTGGCTGAACCGCGACGCGTAAGAACCTGCATGAAAATACTGGTGATCGGCCCGTCATGGGTGGGCGACATGATGATGTCGCAAAGTCTCTATCGCACGCTCAAGGCGCGTTATCCCCAGGCGACAATCGACGTGATGGCCCCTGCATGGTGTCGTCCGCTGCTGTCGCGGATGCCGGAAGTGAATGAAGCGATCCCTATGCCGCTTGGGCATGGGGCGCTGGAGCTTGGCGCACGTCGCCGTCTTGGCGTGAGCCTGCGCGAGCGCCGCTACGATCGCGCTTACGTGCTGCCTAACTCTTATAAATCTGCCTTAGTGCCTTTCTTTGCCAACATCCCCGTGCGCACCGGCTGGCGCGGCGAGATGCGCTACGGCGTGCTTAACGATGCCCGCGTACTGGATAAGCAGGCCTGGCCGCTGATGGTCGAGCGCTACGTGGCGCTGGCCTACGATAAAGGCGTGATGGACTCAGCAAAAGATCTGCCTCAGCCGCTGCTCTGGCCGCAGCTGCAGGTGGACGAGAGCGAGCAGCGCCGCACCTGTAACACCTTCGGCATCTTGAGCGATCGCCCCCTCATCGGCTTCTGCCCCGGCGCGGAGTTTGGCCCGGCGAAGCGCTGGCCGCACTACCACTACGCCGAGCTGGCGAAGCAGCTGATCGACGAAGGCTACCAGGTGGTGCTGTTTGGCTCCGCGAAAGATCACGAAGCCGGGAACGAGATCCTGACCATGCTGAGCCTTGAGCAGCAGGCATGGTGCCGTAACCTGGCCGGTGAGACCCAGCTTGAGCAGGCGGTGATTTTATTGGCGGCCTGCCGGGCCGTAGTCACCAACGACTCCGGCCTGATGCACGTTGCCGCCGCGCTTAACCGCCCGCTGGTAGCGCTGTACGGTCCCAGCAGCCCGGACTTTACCCCGCCGCTGTCGCATAAGGCGCGGGTGATCCGTCTTATCACCGGCTACCACAAGGTACGTAAAGGCGATGCCGCAGAGGGCTACCATCAGAGCCTGATCGATATTCAGCCTGAGCAGGTGCTGGAGACGCTCAACGGCCTCCTGCTGGATGAAGAAGGCTAACGGATGCGGGTACTGATCGTTAAAACCTCGTCGATGGGTGACGTCTTGCATACCCTGCCCGCTCTGACAGATGCCATGCAGGCGATTGCCGGGATCCGCTTTGACTGGGTCGTGGAGGAGGGGTTTGCTCAGATCCCCTCCTGGCATGAGGCGGTGGATCGCGTCATCCCGGTGGCCCTGCGCCGCTGGCGTAAAGCCTGGTTCTCCGATCCGGTGAAAGCAGAGCGCCAGGCGTTTCGTGAAACCCTGCGGGCAGTGCGCTATGACGCAGTGATCGATGCCCAGGGGCTGGTGAAAAGTGCGGCTTTGGTCACCCGGCTGGCGCATGGCCTGAAGCACGGCATGGACTGGCAAAGCGCTCGTGAGCCGCTGGCCAGCTTGTTCTATAACCGCCGCCATCACATTGCCCGGCAGCAGCACGCCGTGGAGCGCACCCGGGAGCTGTTTGCGAAAAGCCTGGGCTACAGCAAGCCGCAGACCCAGGGCGACTACGCCATTGCCCGGCATTTCGTCGAAGATAGCGCTGCGGGTGAGCCTTACGCCGTGTTTCTGCACGCTACCACGCGGGATGATAAGCACTGGCCGGAAGCCCGCTGGCGGGATCTGCTGGCGCTGATGGCGGCGTCGGGGTTAAAGATTAAGCTTCCGTGGGGGGCACCGCATGAAGAGGCGCGTGCCAGACGGCTGGCGGAGGGGTTTGATTACGTAGAAGTCCTGCCGCGCCTGAGCCTGGAGAAGGTGGCTCGCGAACTGGCGGGTGCCCGGATGGTGGTGTCGGTGGATACCGGACTGAGCCATATGGCCGCCGCTCTCGACCGACCCAACTTTACGCTCTACGGCCCGACCGATCCGGGGCTGATTGGCGGCTACGGCAAAAATCAGCTGGCGGTGCGATCGCCCCATGGCGATCTGCAGCAGCTGACGGCGGAAACGGTGTTTAAAACTATAACGCCCTGACAGGGCGTTATTTTTTATGCTTGAGCGCGCGGATTTTCCGCCGCAGGGCCTCTTTAGCACGGATGATTTTATACACCCCGCTGCTGCTTTCAATCTCCACGCCGAATTTCCTGCGCAGCGTCAGCAGATCGTTTGCCTGGCACACCTTCACGCTTGCCTTACAGGAGATATCGATAATACGCAGAGTGCCGTCAGGCGTCAGGATAAAATTGCCGAAGTGGATATCGTTTGAGGCCAGCCCGTGACGGTGCAGCTCGAGAATGCATTCGATGATTTGCGGAATGAACTGCTCGGGATTATCTACCTCGGTGAGGGGCGTGCCTTCAATGTACTCATAGAAGGCGTACACATCCTGCGTGGTGCGAAAACGGTTCTTTTCGGCAACGAAGTAAAGCTCCTGGAAAACGTGGCAGCCTTCGTTAACGGCGCGATCCATCAGTTTAATAAGGCGTGACTGGAACGGGCCAAATATAAAGTTGGCGATCTTCTTCTCAAGCCGCTTATCCCGCTCGCGATCCTCTTTCAGAATGTATTTACGCTTCTCAGAGGCGATAATCGCCACTGACCTGGCGGCACTGCCGCTGGCCAGTTTGTGTACCGGAATTTGGTTATTTTTATACTGCGTAAGCAGGGCGGTGAAATCATCATCGTTGATACGCTGATAGATCTCAAAACCCTGTTTACGGCTAAACGCCACGCTCATTATTGTTTTCCTTATACCGGCGGGCAGAAGCTAGAGAAACGTTTTCACCCGCGCATACACTTCGTTAAGGCTGATTTTATCCAATGCGGAGGCGTAATGTTGTTCATCAAATGTGGTAAAGGCTTTATAGATAACCGAATGTAGCTCTGGATCCTGGTAGGGGCCATAGAGCATAGGCGAGGTCACCACGAACATGCTGACGGTCGGGACCTGCATCGCTACGGCCAGGTGCAGAGGACCGGTATCGGACGTCACCAGCAGGCTCATCTTCTTGATCTCCTGCAGCAGGCCGGGAATAGTGGTTTTGCCAATCAGGGGCAGAACGCGATCGTGATAGCGGGCATCGAGCTGCTGCAGGAACTTATCCTGCAGCGCGACTTCGTTTGGTGCGCCAATCAGCACGATCTTTACCGCGTCGTTGTCGTTAATCATCTGGGTCGCGAGGCGGGCAAAATTCTCTGTCGACCAGCATTTACGCAGGCTCGACGCCCCCATCTGGAAGCCAACGTACTTCACCGCCGGATCGCGGGTCGTTTCATCTACCACCACCTCTGCGGGCAGGCGCATGGCCCGGGAAGGCTCATGGCTAAGGAAGGGAGCAATCAGCTCCAGCTTGCGCTGAATAGTATGACCGACAAAATTCTTCAGGCGGCTGGTGGCCCATTTGCTGACCAGGGGAATAGCCTGCTTATCGTTATCGATAAAGACATATTTTGCCCCGGCGCGGAGGGCGCTGAGAAAATCATACGGCGTATGGGAGTGCAGAATAATTGCCGCATCCGGGCGGCCCTGCTGTTTGATGTTGTCTACCAGCGCGGAGACCGTGGTCAGCTTGTTATCCCAGGCAATGAGGCTATCCCAATCTTTACCCGCCGAAAGAAACTGCACCATTTTTTTATGGCAGATAAGGGTAATATGCGCATCAGGGTACTCCCGGCGAATGGCGTGGATCGCCGGGGAGTTCATCATGAAATCACCCAGCGCCGTCGAGGAGTAGATAACAATATTTTTGATATTGCGCTTATCTTCCTGGGCGAATTCCGCCTGGGTAGAGGCCAGGCCGTTCTTTCCCGTATACAGCCGCAAAAACAGGTTAACCAGAATTAGCTGTATCTTCTTTCTCAGTGCTCGAATCATTCAGTGAAACCTGTCTTATTAACGCTGTTCCTGCAGACGAATGAAGGCATTATACACCTCATCAACCGGGATGTTGCGGACATCATAGCCCTCACCCTGTAGCAGTTCATGCGGTACAGCCCACGGCGTCCAGAGCCAGGCCGCTTTATTACCAAACAGGGCAACAATCGGTTTATGTACCCCTGCGGCAATATGCAGCGCGCCGCCGTCGCTGGTAACAATCTGATTGCACAGCGACATGCCCGCCATTAGCTCACGGATGTTTTCCGTAACCACGGGAATTAACGAGACGTTCTGGCAGTTATCGATGATGTAGCGAGCCTTCTCATCATCGCCCGGATGCAGTTTGTTATCTGCGCTGCCCGGCGACCAGAAAAGCAGGATATGACACGGCCGTTGCGCGGCAAGCCGCTGCGCCAGGGCGACAAAGTGCTCTACCGGCCAGCGCTGCTCGGGCCGACGGGAGCTGATCTGTAATCCGTAGATCGGCAGGCCGTCATCGGGAAGCCGAATTTTCTGCTTGATGGCCGCCGTCTCTTCAGGCCGCACGTACAGCTCCAGCGGGCCCGGCTCGGCGGTGATGCCCAGCGGCTCGGCCAGCCGCGCCAGCAGCTTCACCAGGTGCTCGTTCTGGGTTGATTCCGGCAGCGCATCGGTCACTTCAGGCGGGCAGTCATTACCGATAGCGATGATTTTTTTCGCTCCCGCCAGCTTTGCCCACTGCAGCGGACGCTTGTCCCAGCGCTCTTTGGCAACAATCGCCACGTCATAGCGCGCGCGGCGCAGATCGATAATGGTTTTTAACCGCTGCCACAGAACGCTTAACGCCGACGTCCCTTTGCTACGATGGTGCAGCTTGCTGTAGAGAAACACCTTGCCGACGTGCGGGTTATTATCCAGCACCGGCTTATTGTAGGTGTTGACCAGCAGATCAACCTGGGTTCCCGTTTCGCGGGCAATGGTTGCAATCAGCGGCGTAGTCAGAATCAGGTCGCCAATATTATCGCGACGAATAATCAAAACCTTCATGACGCACTCCCCGGCACGCTATTTTTATCTTTGGTCACAATCAGCCCGATCATCAGGCCGGTAAAGGCCATAAACTGCTCTAAGAAGTGATCGCGTAGCATGTTATCTACGCTGGAGCGGAAGAGGAAGCTCACCGCCATTAATGATAAGAAGAGACCCGGCATAACGAGCTTTTTAGAAAACGCGTCCCAGCCAGCCACAATTAACGAGATCACGAAACATAACCAGCCGGCCAGACCCAGAAAGCCGTTTTGTAGCGCAAAATCGATCACGCCGTAGTGGCTGTTTTCCTGCTCAATCGTAGGGTCATGATAGGCCTTCTGTAACAGGACTAAAAAGGCGTCTTTACGCGGCCCGGTACCAAAAGGATTTTCAAACACCAGCTTCCAGCCCTGATGGAAGAATGTCGAACGGCAGGCGTTAGACTCATCCAAAACCCTACCGGTGCTGTCCCGCAGGGTCGGTCCTGTAAACCCATCATAGCAGCGGTTATCCACCGACAGATTCCACCCGGATACGGCATCCTGGCTCAGGCTCTGCCAGCGCGGATCCTGGGTCCAGGAGCTATAACCTACGGCAACGACCATTAGCGCGACTGCTGCACCGGTCAGCAGCATCTTCCTGCGATTGCTGCGGTTGAGCATTTTGGCGGCAATAAAGACGCAAATAGAGATAGTGCTGCCGATTAAACCTATCGTGCCCCAGCGGGTATTGACTAACGCAGTGGCGACAAAGCAGACGGCAATAAAAAAGAGCAGCAGGCTGGTCTTAAAGATTAAAAACTTGCGGTGCAGGAACAGACGGGAAAGCAGCTCGGCAAAGAGAATCCCGCAGATAAAGTTAATCTGGAAGCTCATTTCGGTGCGGGTGCGCACAATCCAGGTAACGCCCCAGTCAATATAGCCGTTACGCAGGTACATAAAGGCAGTCTGAATAACATGAATAAATATCACGCCCAGCGAGCAAAGCACCACGAGAGAGAGAAAGCGGGTTTTACTTAAGCCTCGGAAGCAGCTGGCGGTAAAGGAGTAGATAAGTAGGCCAATGAAAAACAGCAGCGCGGCGCGCAGATACTGGCCCTGCCAGCTGCGAAACATCTGCTTCAGATCCGGCGCCACCAGCAGCCCGTTCAATAAGGTAAAGATCAGCAGGCCAGCCAGTATGTAAATCGGCATACGTGTTTTAACGTTATGCGCCAGTGGCATGCCCTGTTTTTTAAAATAGAGAAACAGGGTCATCGCCAGGCCGACGTAGATAAACAGGTTGCGGTTAGCAGGCAGATTTGAGTTTTCGATCGGCCAGACAAAACACAGAACGCAGAAACAGAAAAGCAGAAGCGAGGTGGTGACTTTTTTAGCGGAAAGGTTCGCTAAAGACTGAACGGCTATCATATTAAAACCTATCATAAAACTGGCTATCAACAGTAAAAGCGCTACAGATTATTGCGCTGCGAATGCGTTACGATCTTATGAGTCTTACGCTCATATGACGATAGTAACTGCCCTTCACTCTTAAATATCGCCTTCAGATCCGTGGCGAAATAGATCTTCATAAAACGTAGAATATCCCGCTGCGTCAGACCGATATTGACCGAAGAGAAGTAGAGGCCAATAAGGTCTTTGTCACGCCAGCGCTGTGGCACCTGGCGGCGGATTTGCGCCCGATGCAGGTCGATTATCGACAGTTTTAAATCCTGCTCTTCTCCGGAAAAAGGCAGATGCAGCAGAAAGTGGCACAGGTAGCAGTCGCGGTGGTTGACGCCAGCCTGATGCATCTTGCGCACCATAGTGGCGACGCGGCGGATCAGCATCCGCTTCACGTGCAGATCGGGCGGATTCTCGCGCCAGTCAGCACAGTAGTCCTCAAGGCTGATCGTTGGGGTCAGATCTTCAGTAATAATGAACGAGGTCCTGGTGAGCGGATTGGCCCCTTTCTCACCAAAGCCAACCCCGTGCATGGTGTCGACGCCGCACTCGTGCAGGCGATGGATCGCGTTCCACTCCCGGTCAGCACCCAGCACCGGCAGGCGCAGAGAGAACAGGTTTTTCACCACCTCTTTGACCGAGGTGCCCTGGTGCCACTTCAGGAAGTAGCTCTTGCCAGCCAGCTCAAAGCGGATCGTTCTGCGCGTTTCCAGCTCGCGAAACACATCGCCCTGCAGCTTCTTCACTTCGGCAAAGGCATCTTTACCGCGCCATAAGGTCGCCAGCGGCTCTTTCAGTTCAACCATTCACTTTACCCGTTATCATATCAGCTACCTTTTCCGGCAGGCTGTAGAGATCCTGCGTATCCGCATAGTGACGGGCGTTGGCCGCCCATTCGCGCAAGCGCGACGGCGTGCCCAGCGCATCGGCCAGCGTCTTATTCAGCGCTGCCTGCGAAAACGGCTCGTTAATCACCACGCCGCAGCGGGCATCCGTTATATAAGGCGCGTAGCCACAGACCTCGGTGACAATCACCGGTAGCCCTGCCGCCACCGCCTCCAGCAGTACAATGCCCGCCGCCTCCTGTTTCGCAGGATGCACAAGCAGGTCCGCTGCGGCCATCAGCTCCGCCACGTCGCTGCGTCCGGCAAAGAAGTGCACATTCTCTTTGATGCCCAGCTTTGCGGCAAGGGCAGCGAAGTGTCCAGGTTTATCCTGGCCGACAATAAACAGCAGCGTATTTTGCCGCAGCGCGTCAGGCAGCGCGGCGATAGCCTCGATAGTGCGCGCCACGCCCTTGCGGTTAAAATCTGACCCCACCTGCAGAACAAAGTTCTGATCCTCACCGATACGGTTTTTTTCGCGGTAGACGCGACGGCTGTCGGGGATCTGCTGGCTGTATTTGCGATCGGGATAGATCCCCGGCGGCAGAATGTGAAAACGCTCAGGCTCGGTATGATAGTGGCGCTGGAAATCGGCGATCTGCTTATCTGTCAGCATCAGTAGCTGCGTCTTCTTGCCCTGTTCAAAGGTGGCACGCTCAAAAGCCGCATAGTGGCGGTAGCGTGACGTCAGGCGGTAGAAAAAGCCCTTCTCCTGCGCCACCTTCTCGGCGTAGCAGACGTCTGCCGCGTAGTAGATATCGAGGTCCGGCATCTTGTTAAAGCCTACCACCCGCGCCGCAGGATGCTGCGCAAGATGCGCTTTTACCCACTGATAGTATTCAGCGTTGCGCCCGTGATTAGTGCGTTTCCTGACCGGAACGACAATCAGCTCAAACTCTGCGGGACATTCGCCCTGCCAGGACTGGGTGTAGACCCGCACCTGGTGGCCGCGCCCTGCTACCGTCTGAGCAATGCGCATAAAATCGCGCTGAAGTCCGCCAAACGGGAAGTATTTGTAGAGACAAAAGGCCACGATCATAGGGAGCCCCCTGCCTGCACGGCAGCGTTGAGCGGTGGGAGCAGCGTCCGGGCGGCAGCGATAACCTCCTCGGCCGGTATCACGGAGAGGTAGCGCCGATTGCGATCGAGCTGGTCACGCGTCGGCATTGGCTGGTAGTTTCCGGCCCAGAGCACGACGGCGTCCTCTGACCACGGACGCCAGGCAATATGATCGGTCGCGCCAAACAGGGCAATGATTTTGGTTTTTACCGCTGCGGCGATATGCATGGGTGCGGAGTCGACGCCAATAAACAGCGCGGCGTGATCGATGAGCGCGGCCAGCTCAGGAAAACGCGTTTTTCCCGCCAGCGCGGTGACCGGACGCGTTTCGCAGGCGCTGGCAATCTCCTCCACGCACTCCAGATCGTCCGCGCCAGGCCCGGAGGTGAGCACCACCTCATAGCCCTGATGATGCAGGGCGTCGATGACCTGAGAGAATTTGCTGTTATCCCAGCACTTAAAGGCCTGGCGCGCCGTAGGCTGGATCACGACATAGTGCTCCCCTACTCCGGCGGCCGTTAGCTGCTCGCGCATCGCCTGCCAGTTTTGCCCGGCATAGCTCATGGTGAGCTGGCGATAATCTTCCGCGATCCCCAGCGGACGCAGCGCCGAGAGGTTGCGCTCAACAATATGATCGCCAACGACAGGAGCGTGATGGGTAAAGCTTTTACGCCAGAAAGCCGCCTGACGATGGGGGAAATCCTGTGAAATCTTGACGCGGGCAGGCAGGCAGCGCACCAGCGCGGCGACCATCCACTGGTCAGTGAGATTGACGATAAGATCGTAACGGTTAGCGCGCAGCTGTTTGAGCACATCCACGAAGTTGGTGATTTTCTCCCCGGCTTTGGCTTTTTTATTTTTGAGGCCGTAGAGCGCGTTGATCTCTGTGTTTTCTGACAGGATAGGGATTGTATCCTGGTAGAGCAGCACGTCGATTTTCGCGTCAGGGTAGCGGCGTTTCAGGGTGCTTACGACAGGCGTCGTGAGCAGCATATCCCCATGAAAGCGCATTTTTATCAGCAGAATTCTTTGAAATGGCTTTTCCACAGGCGGCTCTTATCCGTTGATGATGACCAATATAGACGACAATAAGCACGCTGCTGCCCAGGCTAACCCGCTACCCGTGCACCGTAACGCGCTTATTTTTGCGCGCTAGTGTAGCATTTTTTGCTATCTAAACCGACACGAATGTTTTTTCAGCAACGTGCTGATTTCAACTAACTTTATAAAAATACAACAAAAAAGCACAGGTTTTAGGATTCATCGCCCGCCGAAGGGGGGATTTGCAGCGAATTCGGCAAAAGTAATAGCATTGATGCAGCTAAATACATAGAATTCCCAGCACATCCATCAGCCAGTGCGTACTATGCTTCAATTGCTTTACACCACTCTTTTCTACCTGATTCAGCCGCTTATTTGGCTGCGTCTTTGGGTGCGTGGTCGCAAAGCACCGGCATACCGCAAACGCTGGGGCGAGCGTTACGGCTTCTATAAGCAACCGCTGAAGCCCGGCGGCATTCTGATGCACTCCGTTTCCGTAGGCGAAACCCTGGCGGCCATCCCGCTGGTTCGCGCCCTGCGCCATCGCTACCCGGATCTCCCCATTACCGTCACTACCATGACGCCGACCGGCTCCGAACGCGTGCTTTCCGCTTTTGGTAATGACGTTCAACACGTCTACCTGCCCTACGATCTGCCGGACGCGCTCAATCGTTTTCTCAACGCTGTGGATCCGAAGCTGGTACTGGTGATGGAGACCGAGCTGTGGCCAAACCTGATTGCCGCCCTGCACACGCGCAAAATTCCGCTGGTGATCGCCAACGCCCGTCTCTCTGCGCGCTCCGCTAAAGGCTATGCCAAGCTGGGCGATTTTATTCGCACTCTGCTGCGCCGTATCACGCTGATCGCTGCTCAGAACGAAGAGGATGGCGAGCGCTTTATTGCCCTTGGGGCGAAGCGTAACCAGCTCACCGTCACCGGTAGCCTGAAGTTCGATATCTCGGTTACGCCCCAGCTTGCCTCCCGGGCAGTGACGCTGCGCCGCCAGTGGGCTCCGCATCGCCCGGTGTGGATCGCCACCAGCACCCACGAGGGTGAAGAGAGCGCGGTCATTGAAGCACACCAGACGCTGTTAAGAGAGTTTCCTAACCTGCTGCTGATTCTGGTTCCGCGCCATCCGGAACGTTTCCCGGACGCCATCAACCTGGTGCGCCAGGCGGGCCTGAGCTACATCACCCGCTCGTCCGGGGAAGTCCCCTCCGGCAGCACTCAGGTCGTGGTGGGCGATACCATGGGCGAGCTGATGCTGCTCTACGGTATTGCCGATCTCGCCTTTGTTGGTGGTTCGCTGGTAGAGCGCGGCGGGCATAACCCGCTGGAAGCCGCCGCGCACGCTATTCCGGTGCTGATGGGGCCGCACACCTTCAACTTTAAAGACATCTGTGCCCGTCTGACCCAGGCCGATGGTTTGATCACCGTGACGGACGTCGCCTCGCTGAGCAAAGAGGTCGCCTCCCTGCTGACCGATGAGGACTACCGTAACTTTTACGGTCGCCATGCGGTAGAGGTGCTCTATCAAAACCAGGGCGCGCTACAGCGTCTGTTACAATTGCTGGAACCCTATCTGCCACCAAAAGCCCATTAAGGTTTTTATATGCAAAAGCGCGCAATTTACCCTGGCACCTTCGATCCGGTTACTAACGGCCATATCAACATCATTACCCGGGCCGCGGGCATGTTCGACCGGGTTATCATGGCGATTGCCGCCAGTCCAGGCAAAAAGCCACTCTTCTCGCTGGAGGAGCGCGTTGCCCTCGCGCAGGAGGCAACTGCTCATCTGGAAAACGTTGAGGTCATTGGCTTTAGCGATCTGATGGCAAATTTCGCCCGTAACCAGCAGGCGACCATTTTGATCCGTGGTCTGCGGGCGGTGGCGGATTTTGAGTATGAGACCCAGCTGGCGCATATGAATCGCCACCTGATGCCGGAGCTGGAGAGCGTCTTTCTGATGCCTGCCAAGGAGTGGTCGTTTATCTCGTCGTCGCTGGTCAAAGAGGTTGCGCGTCATCAGGGTGACGTGACTGACTTCCTGCCGCCAAACGTGCACCAGGCACTGTTGCAGAAGCTTAAATAACGCGTTGCCCGGCGGCACTGCGTTTGCCGGGCCTACGGTCGGTTACTTCTGGCAGTTGCGGCAGTAGAAGGTTGCGCGCTGGGCGTGCTTGGTCGCTATGATTGGCGTCGCGCAGACGCGGCAGGGTTCGCCTTTGCGCCCGTAAACCTGTAGCTGCTGGGCGAAGTAGCCCGGCTTGCCATCGCTTTGCAAAAAGTCTTTTAACGTTGTCCCACCCTGCTCTATCGAGCGCAGCAGCACCGCCTTAATGACCTGCACCAGCAGGGCATACTCTTCCTGTGAGAGCGACGAGGCGAGCCGGTCAGGATGGATCCCGGCAGCAAACAGCGATTCGCTGGCGTAGATATTGCCCACCCCCACCACCAGCTTGTTATCCATCAGCCAGGGTTTAATGGCGGTTTTCTTTTTGGCGCACTTCTGCTGTAGATACTCGGCATTGAACGCATCGCTGAGCGGCTCCGGCCCCAGGTGCGCCAGCACGTTGTGTCCCTCCAGCTCTTTGGTCCACAGCCAGGCACCAAAGCGGCGGGGATCGGTATAGCGCAGCACTTTGCCGTTGCTCATCACCAAATCGACATGATCGTGCTTCTCAGCAGGCAGATCGTGGGGAAGGATGCGCAGGCTGCCGGACATGCCGAGATGGACGATGATCCAGCCGTCGGGCAGCTCCAGCAGCAGATATTTTGCCCGCCGCTGCACGCTCAGCACCGGTTTATCGCTCAGGCGGTGGATCTCGTCGGAAACAGGCCAGCGCAGGCGACCATTACGCACCACCGCGTGCAGGATAGTTTGCCCTACCAGATGCGGCTCTATACCGCGGCGGCTGGTTTCTACCTCAGGTAATTCAGGCATGTTTCCTCCTTAGAGACGCAGAATGCAAAAAACCCGGCCGAAGCCGGGTTTCTGTACAAGAAAACTAAAATTTATTTAATTTTAGCTTCTTTGTAAAGAACGTGCTGACGGACAACTGGATCGAATTTTTTCAGTTCCAGTTTTTCCGGCTTAGTACGTTTGTTCTTCGTAGTGGTATAGAAGTGACCAGTACCAGCAGAAGAAACCAGCTTGATTTTCTCACGAATACCTTTAGCCATGATTTATTTCCTCTTTAAGTACTTAGTACTTTTCGCCACGGGCACGCAGTTCAGACAGAACTGTATCGATGCCTTTCTTATCGATTACACGCATACCTTTAGCAGATACGCGCAGGGTGACAAAACGCTTCTCGCTCTCAACCCAGAAACGGTGAGAGTGCAGGTTCGGCAGGAAACGGCGTTTAGTCGCGTTCAGTGCGTGGGAACGGTTGTTACCGGTCACCGGACGCTTGCCAGTAACTTGGCAGACTCGGGACATGTCTATTCTCCAAAAATCAAATTAGCTCGAGCTTCGTATAGGGTTTTGACGCCTCGTCAGGCTGTAAGGCCCGGTCACGGCGGTTCAGTGTGAACTCGCGATTGCCAGGCCCAAATGCCAAACCCGAGATTCTCAAAGGTGGCGTAGTATACGCTGTGTCGGCTGTGTGCTCAAGTCCCGAACAGACAAAGATCCCGCTGGATCGCGCGGGGTGGTTTAAATCCAACCACGTTCGGCAAATGAAACCCACTCTCCCCGGCCTACCACGAGGTGATCTAATACACGGATATCCATGAATTCACAACATTTTACCACACGTTCGGTGATTTGTTTATCGGCAAAACTGGGTTCCGCATAACCCGAAGGATGATTATGAGCAAGGATCACGGCAGCGGCGCCGATCGCGATAGCTTCCCGGACAATTTCACGCGGATGCACCTCAACGTGGCTCAGCGTGCCGGAAAAGAGGCGGCTGTGCCTGAGCACCCGGTTCTGATTGTTGAGGTAGATGACCAGAAAGATCTCGCGCGGCTCGTCGGCAAGCTGGCTTTGCAGAAACGCTCTGGTGGCCTGCGGGCTGTCCAGGGTCAGCGCCTCCTGAATGCTGGAGGCGTGGTAGCGGCGCGCCAGCTCGGCGATGCCTTTGAGCTGGGCAAACTTCGCCAGGCCGATACCCGACACCTCGGCAAACTGCTCTGCGTCCGCAGAGAGCAGATCGTAAAGCGAACCAAAATGCGCGACCAGATATTCGGCGAAGGCCATCACGCTGCGCTCCGGCGTGCCGGTACGCAGAAACAGCGCCAGCAGTTCGATATCGGTGAGGGACGCGATCCCTAGCCGCAGCATCTTCTCGCGGGGCATCTTTTCACGCGGCATGTTCTCATATGACGTCAGCGATCTCGTCATCTCCATAGCGCTCCTCCCTGTGAAAACCCGATTTTGCCACGGCACGCGCAGCGGCTCGACCTGCGGTCTTTGCTTTTGCGTAGCAGCTCGTAAAGTGAGTTATGCGCAAAAGCACGTCACTTTGCAGAGTGTGATAAAATGCCCACCTTCTGGTGAAACCCCAACAGGAATGAATCATGATGAGCCTGGCCGGTAAAAAAATCGTTCTTGGCGTGAGCGGCGGCATTGCTGCCTACAAAACGCCGGAGCTGGTGCGTCGTCTGCGCGATCGCGGCGCAGAGGTGCGTGTGGCAATGACAGAGGGTGCCAAAGCCTTTATTACTCCCCTGAGCCTGCAGGCGGTGTCGGGCTATCCGGTTTCCGATAGCCTGCTGGATCCGGCTGCCGAAGCGGCAATGGGGCATATTGAGCTGGGCAAGTGGGCTGACCTGGTAATCCTCGCCCCGGCAACCGCCGATCTGATCGCCCGCGTGGCCGCCGGTATGGCTAACGATCTGGTCACAACCATCTGCCTGGCCACTCCATCGCCCGTCGCGGTAGTACCGGCGATGAACCAGCAGATGTACCGCAACGCCGCCACACAGCATAACCTCAGCGTACTGGCCGCACGTGGCCTGCTGCTGTGGGGGCCGGACAGCGGCAGCCAGGCCTGTGGTGACGTGGGCCCAGGCCGAATGCTCGACCCGCTGGCTATCGTCGATTTGGCCGCAGCGCACTTTTCGCCTGTCAAAACACTGCAACATCTGAATATCATGATTACCGCAGGTCCAACGCAGGAGCTGCTGGATCCGGTGCGCTACATCACCAATAAAAGCTCCGGCAAGATGGGCTTCGCCATTGCCGCTGCCGCTGCCCGCCTCGGCGCGAACGTGACGCTGGTGAGCGGCCCGGTGGCGCTGCCGACGCCGGCAGGGGTGAAGCGTGTCGATGTGGTGACCGCGCTGGAGATGGAAGCCGCCGTACAGGCTCAGGTTCAGTCGCAGCAGATTTTCATTGGCTGTGCTGCCGTTGCTGACTACCGTGCCGCCGCCGTTGCCGATGAGAAGATCAAAAAGCAAGGCGATGAAATTACAATAAAAATGGTTAAAAACCCGGATATCGTTGCCGGCGTTGCGGCGCTGAGTACGAACCGCCCCTACGTGGTAGGGTTTGCCGCCGAAACAAATAATGTGGAAGAATACGCCCGGCAAAAACGTATCCGCAAAAACCTTGATCTGATCTGCGCCAATGACGTATCTGATGAAAATCAAGGGTTTAATAGCGACAGCAACGCATTACACCTTTTCTGGCAGGATGGCGATAAAGTCCTGCCGCTTGAGCGCAAAGCACTTCTGGGACAACTACTACTGGACGAGATCGTTACCCGTTATGATGAAAAAAATCGACGTTAAAATTATGGACCCGCGCGTTGGCAAAGCGTTTCCGCTGCCAACCTACGCCACCTCCGGCTCTGCCGGTCTTGACCTGCGAGCCTGTCTTGATGACGCCGTAGAGCTGGCTCCGGGCGCAACGACGCTGCTGCCGACGGGCCTGGCTATTCACATCGCCGATCCGTCGCTGGCCGCCGTGATTTTACCGCGCTCGGGCCTCGGCCATAAGCATGGCGTGGTGCTGGGCAATCTGGTTGGCCTGATTGATTCAGATTACCAGGGGCAGCTGATGGTGTCGGTCTGGAACCGCGGCAAGGAGAGCTTCACGATTGAGCCGGGCGAACGTATTGCACAGATGGTATTTGTGCCGGTGGTGCAGGCAGAGTTCAACCTGGTAGAAGAGTTTGACAGCTCTGAACGTGGTGAAGGCGGCTTCGGCCATTCCGGGCGTCAGTAGGTCGCCTCGTCCTTATATCATCCAGGATGCGTCTAAAAGATGGCAGAAAAACAAACCGCGAAAAGGAATCGTCGCGAAGAAATACTTCAGTCTCTGGCACTTATGCTTGAATCCAGCGATGGCAGTCAACGCATTACCACGGCCAAGCTGGCGGCGTCGGTTGGCGTCTCCGAAGCAGCTCTTTATCGTCATTTTCCAAGCAAAACGCGCATGTTTGACAGCTTGATCGAGTTTATCGAAGATAGCTTGACGACGCGTATCAACTTAATCCTAAAAGATGAGAAAGATACGCTGGCACGCCTGCGGCTTATCATTCAGCTGATTTTAGGCTTTGGTGAACGCAATCCTGGACTAACGCGGATCCTCACCGGTCACGCGCTGATGTTTGAACAGGATCGCTTACAGAGCCGTATTAACCAGCTATTTGAGCGGATTGAATCGCAGCTGCGGCAGGTTCTGCGCGAGCGGAAGATGCGCGAGGGTGAGGGCTTTACCGTGGATGAAACGCTGCTGGCGAGCCAGCTGCTGGCCCAGTGTGAAGGTATGCTGTCGCGCTTTGTACGCAGCGAGTTCAAATATCGGCCCACGGACGACTTTGACATCCGCTGGCCGCTGATGGTGGCCCAGCTACATTAATCCCGTAGCCTGGCGATCCGTAAGCCCGGTCCGCATTCGCGCGACCGGGCTATTTAACGCTTATACCCCAAACTCTTCCCGATACGCCTGCACCGACGCCAGATGGTTCGCCATCTCCGGGCGCTCTTCCAGATAGGCAATCAGATCCTTCAGGGTGATGATCGAAATCACCTTGCAGCCGTAGTCACGCTCGACCTCCTGAATCGCCGAGATATCGCCGCGTCCGCGCTCCTGCCGGTCAAGTGAGATCAACACGCCAGCCAGCGTTGCGCTATTAGCCTGGATAATCTCCATCGACTCACGGATCGCCGTTCCGGCAGTGATCACGTCATCTACCAGCATCACGCGGCCCTGCAGCGCGCTACCAACCAGATTGCCGCCCTCGCCGTGGTCTTTGGCCTCTTTACGGTTAAAGCAGTAAGGCACGTCGCGCTCGTGGTGCTCCGCCAGCGCGACCGCAGTGGTGGTCGCAATCGGAATACCTTTATAGGCAGGGCCAAACAGCAGATCGAAATCGATACCGGAATCCACCAACGCTTCGGCATAGAAACGGCCTAACAATGCCAGATCGCGCCCGGTATTAAACAGCCCGGCATTGAAGAAATAGGGGCTTTTACGCCCGGATTTCAGCGTAAACTCGCCGAACTTAAGTACCTGCTTGTTAAGCGCAAACTCAATAAACTGGCGCTGATAGGGTTTCATGGATTCGCTCCTTTTCTCACTTTATGACAGACAAAAAGAAGGGCGACTACGTCGCCCTTAAAATCAAATCAATTTTCTAACGCCGCTTTTTGCGCCGCTACGATGGATTCAATCCCCCCTCTGGCCAGCGCCAGCAGCGAGAGCAGCTCCTCATGGGTGAACGGCTCGCCCTCGGCGGTGCCCTGCACCTCGATCATGCGGCCATCTTCGGTCATCACCACGTTCATATCGGTTTCGGCGGCGGAGTCTTCAACATACTCCAGATCGCACAGCGCTTCGCCGTTGACGATGCCTACGGAGACCGCCGCCACCATGCCTTTCATTGGGTTGGTCTTCAGCTTACCCGCGGCGACCAGCTTGTTCAGCGCATCTGCCAGCGCCACGCATGCGCCGGTAATGGAGGCGGTACGGGTACCGCCGTCGGCCTGGATGACGTCGCAGTCGAGGGTAACGGTGAACTCACCCAGCGCTTTTAAGTCTACGGCAGCGCGCAGAGAGCGGGCGATCAGACGCTGGATCTCCAGCGTACGGCCACCCTGCTTGCCCTTGGCGGCTTCACGCGCGTTACGGGTATGGGTAGCGCGCGGCAGCATGCCATACTCAGCGGTGATCCACCCCTGACCCTGGCCTTTCAGAAAACGCGGCACGCCTTCATCAATAGAGGCGGTACACAGAACTTTAGTGTCACCGAATTCAACCAGCACGGCACCTTCAGCGTGTTTTGTATAGTTTCGGGTCAGGGTGACGGGACGCACCTGATTAGCGCTACGGCCTGCTGGACGCATGATGATTTCTCCGGCTTTTACGAATGTGGCTGCGCATTATACGGACTAAATACGCTTATTCCTATCTTGAGAAGGCCCCGAAAGCTATAATCCCCCCATCTCCTCTTTAAAAACAGGAACGTCTATGATCCGCAGTATGACAGCCTACGCCCGGCGTGAAATCAAGGGTGAATGGGGCAGCGCAGTCTGGGAACTGCGCTCGGTTAACCAGCGTTATCTTGAAACCTGGTTTCGCCTGCCGGAGCAGTTCCGCAGCCTTGAGCCTGTAGTACGCGAGCGTATCCGCACCCGTCTGACCCGCGGTAAAATCGAATGTAACCTGCGTTTTGAGCCAGACGTTAGCGCGCAAAGCGAGCTGATTCTCAATGAAAAATTGGCCAAGCAGCTGGTCACAGCCGCGAACTGGGTCAAAATGCAGAGCGACGAGGGTGAAATTAACCCGGTTGATATTCTGCGCTGGCCAGGCGTGATGGCCGCTCAGGAGCAGGATCTGGACGCGATTGCCGCTGAGATCCTCTCTGCGCTGGACGGCGCGCTGGATGACTTTATTGTTGCCCGCGAGACCGAAGGCCAGGCGCTGAAGGGCCTGATCGAGCAGCGTCTGGAAGGCGTTAGCGCGGAAGTCACCAAAGTACGCGCCCAGATGCCGGAAGTGCTGAAGTGGCAGCGCGAGCGTCTGGTTGCCAAGCTGGAAGATGCTCAGGTGCAGCTGGAGAACAACCGTCTTGAGCAGGAGCTGGTACTGATGGCTCAGCGCATCGACGTCGCTGAAGAGCTGGACCGTCTCGACGCGCACGTTAAAGAGACCTACAACATTCTGAAGAAGAAAGAGGCCGTGGGCCGCCGCCTGGACTTTATGATGCAGGAGTTCAACCGCGAGTCGAACACCCTGGCATCAAAGTCTATCAATGCTGATATCACCACCTCTGCTATCGAGCTGAAGGTGCTGATCGAGCAGATGCGCGAGCAGATCCAGAATATTGAGTGATCTTCACTCCAAACCTATAGCTTCTACAAGCCCATGTTAAATGGGCTTTTTTGCATTTTGATTTCTACTAATGAATCTAATCATTGATTGGATCAACTGATTTAGTTTTTTTAATATTTTTTATCAATATGCAATCACAGTTCGGAATAATTAGCGGGAGAAATGGATGAAAGTCAGAATATTTATAGTTTTTATTGTTACATTGGTGATAATACAATTATTTTATATGCTGTCTTTCAAGACTCCAAAGGTCCTTGCCATTCATGGCCTTGGTTCTAATAAAGACTTACTAATTAAAAACATGCCTTTTACTGACAGTAATAAAATTAAGTGGTGGGATAATAATGGTGTTAAATTAATCTCATCCTCTCAGACATACTATGTTTCGGTCTGGAATTTCGACGGTAAGTATCAAAAACTTGCTCCGAAGAGTTCAGGGTGGTTTCCAGACCATGATATTGATTATTTACTATGTTTCAATGACATAAAAGCAGAAGAAAATTGTATAGACAAGGAAAACTGGATAATAGACATCATCAAAGCAAAAGATGGCTACATTTATTATAGACTTGATGGTAATGAATACTATCGAAAACCTTCCGGTGAACTTATTGACGGTGAAAGATTTAAGACAACAATTAAATAACAGAGATTGTCATACCTTGTTATTCGAGTGTTTAAAGTATAGTTGTTAGATTTACTATGTAAAGCTATAACTAGAATACGTAATGGATTTAGCACATCGAGAGATGGCTTCCACATCATAAGCAATGAGTCTTGTTACGCCATCTATTACTAATACAGATGGCGACATGCTATTTCAGCGCCACAATTAACAAAAAAAACCGCACTAATAATTCATATTAAAAATAACGCTTAGGGTAAGCTGCCGGGAATGCATTGCTCATCCAACACCACGTTCTATTTGTTAAACGTGTGTTATTTACATACAGAGATACCAGTACAAGGAAGTTAACATTATGACTGCCCTTCAATTCCCGTGTACCATCTTCAAAACTCAGAAATGGATGGATGACTACGGGGCCAGAGACATGCGCTATGGGGACTTAACCGAAGCACAACTCAGAAAACACTACCATTTGGAAAATGTGTCTACCCGCGTCAATCCTTATACATTGACCAAGGTTATACCTTTCAGCCAGTCACAGCTGATGCCGTATGGTTATCGAGGCGATATGGCTAAAATGACTCCGCAGCAGTGCGCCAGAATTCTTTTTGATGAATTCCGCCACCTTTCCCGCATGTTTGCTCTGTTTAGCCCCTATCGGCACCTGATCGATAAAATGATTACGCACATGCAGTATGGCAACGGCGCACCTTTCCGTGATATGTTGCTGGACAGGGCGTTGAAGGAGATTATTGTTAATGATAGTTCACAATACAATAGTACTCGATTGTCACTAAAAAAAACTATTTTTGATAAAATAGATTGGAGTAGAAGGATCTTTCCAGAAAGTCAGAAAGTGCAACTATATAATGCTATTAGCTCCGGCATACTCCCTAAATTTGACAGATTCCAGGATAACTTTAATGGCATGGGTATTACTGTTCATGACACGTGGGCAACGCAGATCACAATTAAATCACTTCATATTGATAATAATTCTTATCAAGCGGTGGTACATTACAAAGTGCAGGATCACTTTGGATTAGATGACGATGACATTATGAAAAATAAATTCAGCCAATTTCGATTTTTCCGTATTTGGTTTATACTTCAACGATACAATTTATTCGGATTCAAGCCTTTTATAACCAATATAGAAACTGATATAGAAATTGTTGGAAGCGCGAATGAACTTTAAGAATAAAAAAGATACTTACATTTTATCATCTCTAACCTGCATAACGCTGGGCTATCTTTTCTGGTTATTATTACGGCCAGTAAAAATCGTTGATGTTCATAAAGATGGTGATATTAGCCATATTCTAGTGAAAAGCTTCCCTCTTACAGATAAAGGAAAGATAAATTGGTGGCTAGAAAATGAAAAAACAATAAAAATTCATTATAACGTTCCCCAATCTGAATCACAGAAGAGTTTCACAGTAATTTTCTGGGATTTTGGAAATGGTTACAAAGAAAAAGGTGATGAAAGCAAAGATGATAGATTTTGTTTTTCTGATCTTTTGCCTCCCAAAAACTGTATTGACAAAAGAAAATTATTTTATATAAGCTCTGGTAAGGACACAGGCATATCGTTTGTTACTGACCACGCAATATATCGAATAAAAAAAGATGGTGCATTAGTAAAAATGAAATCTAATTAAAAATTTAAAACAAAGGCGGGTGTTGACAACCTCTATAATTTATTATGGGAACAAATTTAAAAGTTAGTTTAATTGTGCTTTCACTATCTCTTCTCACTTTGGCAAGCTATGTTTCATGGTCAGACTCAACTTCAGTAAAAATTATAGCCGTTCACCAGGAAGAAAATTTTAGTGAGGTTCTAGTAAAAAATTTCCCAATAACGGATGCGGGGAAAATCAAATGGTGGCTTAAGAATAAAGAACTATTAAAAAATAAATATAACATCCCAAGGCCGGGAGAGAATGGCAATTTCTACATAAATTTTTGGGATTTTGGCGAAGGTTATAAAAAGCTAGGTAAATATGACCGCCGGTGCTTTGCTGACATGAAGCCACCTAAAAATTGCATAGATAAAACTGCGGTTTTCTCTGTCGAAAATGATAGAGATGGCTCGATATTATTTACGGTTTATGATGGGGTATATCGCATGGAAAGAGAGGGTGAACTAAAAAAAATTAAAGACTAATCAAATTAATTTTTTGATATTACAAGCTCACCACTCATTATATTTACTTATACACCAAGAGACTTCCTCTGAGAAATTATTTATTTTAGCAAAACTTGCTCTTTTTGAAAATAGGATTAAATAACAATGGTGGAAATTATCAATAAAAAGAAAAATAATAAAACGCTCCTCACAATATCTTTAGTCATTTCCGTAGTGATAGCTTATCTTCTCTGGCGATCGCTACGTCCGGTGGATATTGTCGATGTTCATAAAGACGGCAGCTATAGTTATCTTTTAGTAAAAGATTTCCCAATCACTGCTAAAGGACAAATAAACTGGTGGTTAAAAAACTCAAAGATGCTTAAAAACCATTATGACATCCCTAAACCAGATTCAGATGGAGATTTTGGCATCGTTGTTTGGGATTTCGGAGAAGGTTATAAAGAACAAGGTGATGAAAGTAAGGATGACAGATTTTGTTTTGCTGATCTTAAATCCCCCAAAAACTGTATAGATAAAAATATGATTCTTTATATCACTTATACTAAGAGCTCAGGAATTTCTTTTATCACTCCCAATGACGAATACCGAATAAACAAAAAAGGAGAATTAGTGAAAGACGAATCTGATTAAACATTTTTTAATTAGAACAAAGCCAATCCAAAATTATTAGAGCTAATTATAGAATTTATTTCCCTTTAATAGCCTTGCTTACCGCAATACTTAAAAAATAGTCGTCCACTTTTCGGTTGTGAGAGAGGTGGGTAAAACCACACACTCTCCTGCACTACCACACCCGGAGAGCATCATGGATTTCAACGCACTTCATCATCAAAACCACCCCCTGCTTATCGCCAACGTCTGGGATGCCAGCAGCGCTCTGGCTGCACAGCAGGCTGGGTATCACGCGCTGGGTACGTCCAGCGCCGCTATTGCCAGCCTGCTTGGATATGAAGACGGCGAAGGTATGCATTTCGACGAACTGCTTTTTATCGTTACTCGCATTAAAGCAGTTACAGCTCTCCCGTTAAGCGTTGACCTGGAAGCAGGTTATGGCAATACGACGAGCCGCATTATTGAAAATATCCGCTGTCTGGCTCAGGCAGGCGTTATCGGCATAAATCTTGAAGATAGTCATGTGGTGAACGGTGTACGAAGCCTCGATGACGCACACGCCTTTGCGTACAAACTTCAGGAAATCACCGAAGCCTGCCCGGGCATGTTTATTAATGTGCGAACCGATACGTTTTTACTCAACGTAGAAGATACGCTTGAGCAGACAATTTATCGTGGCCAGCTATATGCGGCGCGTGGTGCAAATGGTTTTTTTGTCCCTGGTGTCACACAACCTGATAGCATTGCTGCACTGGCTCAGCATGTTACTCTGCCTTTAAACGTTATGTGTATGCCGATGCTACCAGATTTCGCCACTCTGGCTTCACTCGGGGTAAGGCGTATCTCTATGGGCAATTTTATCCATGCGGCAACGCAGTCCAGGTTAAAAGAGCTGCTCAGTAAGGTTCAGCAAAATCAAAACTTTGTGGACATTTTTAGCCATGAAAATAACCGATAGCGCTCAGTGTGACATGTGGTATCAGGCGTTACTTGCCCGTTCGGTCGAGTATACCGGCGTCTTTTTTGTCGGGGTTAAAACGACCGGCGTATTCTGTATCTCAGTTTGCCGGGCACGCAAACCCAAGCGGGAAAACGTCGAATTTTATCAGGATTTCAAGTCGGCACTCAGCGCCGGGTTCCGCCCGTGCAAAATTTGTCGTCCCACGCAGAATGCCTTTGCTGCGCCCGACTTTATTGAGCAAGCGTTACAGCTGGTTCGGGAAACGCCAAAAGAGCGCATCAGCGATGCCGAACTGCGCCAGCATAATATTAGCCCAGAGCGAGTACGACGCTGGTTTCTGCAAAACCATGGAATGACCTTTCAGGCATTTCAGCGTATGCAGCGTGTTAATGTGGCGCTGCAAGAGCTAAAAGCGGGCCGCTCAACGACAGATGTCGCGTTCGACAGTGGTTATGATTCCCTTAGCGGCTTTGGCTATACGTGCAAGAAGTTGACCGGATCGGCGCCCAGCAAGCACCGTCAGGTTATTTTGATCCATCGATTTACGACTCCCCTGGGACCCATGTTTGTATGCGCCACCGATCGCGGTATTTGTCTGCTGGAGTTTGTTGACAGGCGAGCATTAGAGACGGAGTTCAGCGATCTACAACGTCTGTTTAATGCAAATATCATCGCGGGGGAAAACAGCCATACTGGCCAGGCAGAGAAAGAAATTGGCGAGTATTTCGCGGGTCAACGGCAACATTTCAGCGTAGCGTTAGATACGCCAGGCAGCGAATTTCAGCGTAGCGTTTGGCAAGGTTTGCAGAGGGTTTCTTATTGCGAGACAACCCATTACCAAGCGGTTGCGGTAGATATTGGTAACCCTATGGCTACGCGTGCAGTAGCATCGGCTTGTGGCGCGAATAGGGTGGCTATTATCATCCCCTGTCATCGGGTTATTGGCAAAGATGCTTCCATGACGGGCTACGGTGGCGGTGTTGCACGTAAGATATGGTTGATTAATCACGAAAAATCCTCAAGCAAGATAACGCCTGACAAGCACTGTATCTTATAGCTGGCTGCGTAAAGACCCTGACCTTTTCCACTTATTACTTGCAACGCGCACGTTAAAAAGGCCGGGGCCACCACCTGAAATTTATCATATAGGTCTTTCACCGCGAGTCGACATTGCCAAATCGAATTCTATCAATGCGATATCACGGCTTTCGCCATCGAACTCAGAGTGCTGAGCAAGCAGGCTCATAATATTGGGTAGGTGTTTAGACCTCCTGAAATATCTTAACCCGATAAAATCATTATTAATAGGGGCTGTATTAATGCTATCTATAACAGTTCAGCTTATAAGCCGTGTAAATCGGCGTTTTTAAGCTTAAAGCTACAGCCATGGGCAATCAGCTCATCACGATTGGCTAATACCAAGGGGTGAAGCTGCGGGTTTTCTTCATATCCTCCATCATAGTTTACCTGTAATCGTTGTAGGGCATAGTGCATTAACGGGATACGTTGAGAAATTATTAGCTCTTCTTGTGCCATCGCATAGTCGCTAGCAATAATGCCCTGTTGCGTTACGCTAAGGAAGGGGTTGGGTACCACAACTGCACTTAACCACGTATTCCATTCAACATCGCCGTTGAGGCCGTGTTCAGATTTACCAAGAAGATCGGGTACGCCGCGAAAGCGACTCATAACAAAGTCGAGATAATCCTTTTTCTTCTCACAATATGCCCGTACGTGCCAGCGTATGCCATCATATACAAGTGTATGGGGGACAATATTGCGGCCAACTTGGTCGCCTGAATTTAACGAGATATAGTCTACATCGACCCTGAGCTGATGACGTGCCGCCTGAACAAGGCCGCGAATAATAGAGGGGGCGATATGCCGCGGTGGGACATCAAGTATAGTTATATGGCCGTCACGCAGGTCAATCAGCGGCAAGTTCTTTGCCTCGTCCTGACGTTCATACTGCGGTTTTTTACCCTGAAGTAAATGCAAATATTCATCAGCAGTACCCTTAATGAAGCGTGGCGTAAAACAAGCGGTTGGCTTATAGGTTTTCGCGTGTCGATCGTAAAACAGCCCATCAGGTGATACTTCACTGATGTAACGATTAATATCTCTGGATGCTTGCTGACGCCCAATATTAAAAGCGTTACACAGATAGTGAGTGTTAAGACACCCCTCCCAAAACAGCACGATCTCCAGAAAACGAAAGCGTTGATTCTGTTCCCATGAGAGTGAACTCAGTGTCATATCTGCTCCAAAATGCGACATGTTTATCTATACAGTATGGTAAAGAGTATACAGGCTTCATATTCTAGATACACATTACTGATATGTGTCTATCAATTAATCGCCTTAAATAGTAATGGCACGATATCTCGTCCTTAACAAAATAATAAGCGAATACAGCTGATCAGGATGTTATATGAACAAAAAAGATGATTGCTCCTCGCCCTTTTCTGAAACGGCTAAAAGCCAATACAATCGGCATGAAATTGGACGTGATCAATTTCGTACTGCCACTGCTCTGGCAGAAGGTGAAGTGATAGAACGCTTCGGCAGCGCAGGCGCTGAATATTTGAAAGGCTATCGCGGCGTCAATAACGAAACCGGCCAGAAAATGGCTAAAGGTCTGGCTGACGTTGCAAAACATAAGGTTAACCCCGATTACGCAGCGCAGAATATTAAGCAGCAGGCGGGCTTTTCTGCTGAAATCGCCACTACCAGCCGGGACAATGCAGAAGCTATTATCAATCGCACCCCAGCGCGCACCGTGCGTAGCGACGATTTGCCAGAGTATGGTAGAAACCACAACGTCGTCGACCGCGTGCAGATCCTGGATGGTACTATTATCGAAGGCTCTCAGAGCCAAATGAAATTTGTGACCGACAGGGATGGGCTTTTCAGCGATATCGCTAAGGACGACGGTAAGTTTGCTCGCTATCGCGGCGTTAAACTGGAATTGCCCTCTGAGCAATATGAGGGTGCTGCAACATTTTGTCGTAATAAAGCCACTATGCTGCGTGAGCAGGCAAACAAAGTTGAAGCACAGGGCAAAACTGAGGTTGCCGCCAAGCTTCGTCATGAAGCGGGAAATTATGACCAGCTCGCTGATAACGTCTGTGATAGTGGCCTGACCACCGAACAGGCTATTTACTATCGTGAGCACCCTAAGCTCGCAACAGCCATGGACATCGCACGTACCAGCCATCGTGCAGGGTTAGAAGGCGCGAAATCAGGTGCGGCTGTCGGCGGAACAATCTCGCTGGTCGTAAACCTCTTTAACGTGGCACAGCAAAAAAAAGAACTTGGCGAAGCAATTCAGGATGTTGCCATCGATACGGCAAAAGCAGCGGCTTTAGGCTATGGAACCGCGTTTGCTGGCTCTGCTATAAAAGCGGGCCTGCAGCAGTCTGAAAGCCAGCTGCTGCGAGCCGTTTCTAGTACGACCGCACCGGCGTTAGCAGTGAATATCTGTCTGTCGTTGGGCATATCTATTAAACGCTATGTTAACAATGAAATCGATGAGGCCGAACTGCTGGCGGAAGTCGGTGAGAAGGGAGCCGGAATGCTCTCTAGCGGTATGATGGCTGCGCTAGGTCAGATTGTTATTCCTGTTCCGGTCGTGGGCGCGGCCATTGGGGGTATGATTGGGTACACACTTTCCTCCATGTTTTATCAAAGCGCGCTTGAGGCTGCACGCGGCGCGGCTTTATCTCGTGAAAGGCTGGCCCGTATCAGCGCTATTGAGATAGAAGCTCGAGCCCAAATAGCGAAAGAGAAAGCTCTGCTTGACGATTTTACCCGTCGGGAAATGCCGCAGTTACGTCAAGATACAGAATGTTTTTTTAAAGCCATGTCTCACGGCTCCGATAACATTGATGACCTTGTATTTGCGATAAATGATTTTGCCACTCTGTTAGGTAAAAAACTGCAATTCCAGACGATGTCTGAGTTCGAGGACTTTATGGACTCTGATAAGCCATTAATACTGTAAGGAAAGCGGCACCACTATGTTTATTAACATGCTATCTGAAGAGAAAAAGGTCCTTCTAATTGAGCTTGCAAAGCTCCTGTCGCTGTCCAATAGCCCTTTTTTATGGGACGGTAAGACCAAGGAAGAACTGACCTCCGATTCCGATCTCAGTAAGTTATCTATTCAAAGGACCGAGCTGGAGACCAAACTGCTGGAGGAACTGGGACACTATACTTCACCGCGCTCCTATCCGCTGATTGGCATATACGAGCACGACTGGCATACGGCAACTGAAAAGAGGCTGATTGAAAAGCTTAAAGCGTTTCCGTTGGCCAAAATAGATGCACCTGAAAGTCGTGTTCAGGCCGCCACTGCGGTATTGAGATCCTTACTTGAGGCTAAAAAAACGGACGCGCTTGCAGAGCCAAAGATCGTTATCTTCCAGCTTTTCCTGTTTTCACTGCGGGCTGGTCAAATTTCCAGCATTGAATGGATGCTGCTAAAGGAGATTCAGCTCCACTACCATCTGCCAGATTTCATTTTTAAAGACCTGCTCAATAGCGCCGAAGCGCTGAATAGTGAAATGAATAAAACGCTTGCCCTTATTCTTGAATAGAGGATTTATAACATGCCAATTCCAATTATTATCGGTGCAGTAGCCGCAGCGGCGGGCCTTTACGGCATCGCAAAAGGCGTGGGCGGTGCAAAAGATCATAGCAATGCCAAAGATATTAACCAAAGCGCGAAAAATAGTGTAGATGAGACCTGCGCCCTTATTAACCAAAGTCGTGAAGCGACTAATAGCGTTATTGAAGATTATGGTCAACGCAAGCTGCGTGCTTTTAACGGCGTAATCAGCGAATTTATCGATACTTTTGGCCGTATCAAAAACGTCGAGCTGTCTGCCAGTCCCGAATTGGAAAAGCTTCAAGCAGGAGATTTCACTAAGACGACGTTGGCAGATCTACAACAGGACTACCAGATGCTGAAAGATGCAGGCCTGGGTCTGGGGACAGGAATGGGGAGCGGTGCCGCATTAGCATTTGGTGCTTATAACGGCACCATGCTGCTGGCTACGGCAAGTACCGGTACGGCAATCTCTTCTCTCTCTGGTGCTGCTGCCACTAACGCAACTCTGGCATGGCTTGGCGGTGGCTCCCTAGCAACCGGTGGTTTCGGTATGGCTGGCGGTATGATGGTACTGGGCGGCATTGTTGCGGGTCCAGCGTTGGCTATTTTTGGTCATATTCTGGGTAACAAAGGTGAAGAGGCGCTGAATAATGCCCGGAGCAATATGGAGCAGGCAAAAACCTTCTGCGATGATGGTGCATTGATGGTAGCTAAACTTCAGGCCATTGAAAAAGTGACCTCTCTTGCAAATAATGTATTCTCCTTGACCAGCGGCCGCCTGCGCGGCGCGGTTCACGAGATGAAAGACGCGCTGGAAAACTACGGTGAAAACTTCCGTGATTTTCCACAGGAAAGCAAAGAAGCCGTATTTATGTCCGTCAAGTATGCGCAACTGCTAAAAGCAATGATTGATACCCCCATCCTCGATCAGGATGGTAATCTGGTGCTCTCAACTGAAAAACGCATCATCGATATTGCTGCCGTATCAGCAGGTGAGAAAGCTGAGCTGGATGATTTAGAAGTGTAATGGTGACATCAGGCTCGCTGCTATAGGCGAGCCTGATTGCTGGTGACGATAATGCATTGCGAAAAAAAGCTTTCACCTTTTCCCTGCCTCCAGTGCGGGCTGTGCTGCCAGCATGTAGATGTGGCAGAGGAGACCCGCTTTCTCGATAGGGGAGACGGTACCTGCCGACACTATGATGCTGTTAATAAAGGCTGCCACATTTACGATCGGCGTCCAGATATCTGTCGGGTCGATCTGCAGTTTCAGTTAAACTATGTCCACCTTTACAATTGGGAGGAATTCGTGGCCTTAAATCTGTCAGTGTGCCACCGCTTAATTGAGGAAGAGCAAAAATAGGTTTAACCAACCCATGACAACTACCCTACTCTGCCCCACCCATACCTTCGACGCCCCGCCCTTTATCTTACGTGCGGAGTCCGGCTCTATTCGCCATCTCCCTGCCCTCACCTACTGCCTCGTTGAGTATGAGCGGGCGCACTACAGCGACGCGCTGTTTCAGCGTTTCTCGCAGCCGTTCCCAGATGCGCTAACTAATGCGGTGGCGAAGCGCAGGGCCGAATATCTGGCGAGCCGCTACTGCGGGCAGGTTCTGCTCGCGCAGGCGCAGGCCAACTCAACGATTATTGGCACCCATGAGCGCGTTCCCCAGTGGCCAGCTGGCTGGCGGGGCAGTATCTCCCACAGCGATAAGTATGCCCTGGTTGTTATCGCCCCTGAATCAGCGGGACTTATGCCGGGTATCGACATTGAGCAGTGGCAGCCCGAGGTGATGCTGGAGACGGCAGACATGGTCGCCTCGTCAGACGAACAGCAGCTATTGTCCTCGTTATCCCTGCCCTATCCGCAGGCGCTGCTAACGCTCTTTTCAGCTAAGGAGAGCCTGTATAAATCCCAGTGGCCTGAAGTGAGGCGCTACTTTGATTTCCAGGCGGCAAAGGTCACCCACGTCGATGAAGCAGAGCAGCGCTTTACTCTGACCCTCACCGAGACCTTAACGCCAAAGCTAAAATGTGGAACCGCCTTTAGCGGTAGCTATATGTTTCTCAACGACGCGGTCATCACCTGCATCGGCTAGTTTTGTTTTAAAACCCCCTTATCCCCTGCTTCGCCAGCCATGCGCTAAGGCTCTGCACTAGCGGATGATGCACGAAGGTAACCAGCTGCCGCGCCTTCTCCACACCAACGCCCGGCAACTGCTGCCAGCTAAGCTCATTGCGCCCGGTAAATTGCGACCAGCTACTATCACCTGAGAGCCGCAGCGCGGCCTGAGTGAGCGGCAGACCCAACGCCATCACCCAGCGGATAAATGGTCGCTCACGGGCCAGGTTGAACTGATGCCAGATCTGCCGCCCTCTGGCTGCACTCAATCCCGGCGTGTTCTCTAGCTGCTGTCGGGTCAGAGCCAGCCAGGAGAAGATATGCTCAAAGCGATGCGCCTGATGCAGGAGCCGCCAGCCCGCGTTGCCCATGCCTGTAATATCCAGCACCGGCTTTGAGCTAAGCCATACCAGCCTGGCGAAAAATTGCGCCTGACAATCGGGTGCAGCATAAAAGCAGGTAAGCGAATTGAAATACGCGGGCGGCGGCTCGGGTTTGTCACGCGCCAGGCTACGCCATATCACTCGATCGATGCGCGGAATACCCTGACCCGCCAGGCTGACCTGGACCTGATCGCCCGGCGCGATGTCCAGCTCTTGCCAGCGGCGAACAGAGCCAAGGCTTACCCGACGCACCGTTTTGTCATCCAGCTGTATCGGCTCAAGCTCCGCCACCACGGCGATCTTGCCGCTGCGTCCGGTAGCAAAGCGGATATTGGTTACCTCGGCAACCTCCTCAACGGGCGGGTATTTCCAGGCCACGACCCAGTCCCCCTCGCCGGGTCGCCAGCGCCTGCCCTCCGGCTCTTTCGCCGCGCGGATCACAACCCCGTCGGTGGCAAAGGGTAGCGGCGAGGTGAACCAGCGGGCGCGGATCGTCTCAACCTCATCTGCGTTTTTCACCGGCAGGCTGAAACGCGCGCTGGTGTTAAACCCGGCTTCGCTCAGCAGCTTCAGGCGCTGCTCCATCGCAGCAGGGCCGTCCGGCCAGGCCCAGATAAAGAGCGCCAGTTCATTCAAAAGAGGCGAGTTCTCTCGCTGCATCAGGGCACCCGCTACCTTCGCGCGGGCGTTGATTCCCCCCATCCGCTGCTGGATGTGTCCATCACGCGCCAGGTAAATCTCCCCTTGCAGAACGCTGTTTGCCAGCGGCCCGGCAATCCGTTGAGGCAGGGAAGGAATAAGGCGCACTTTCTCGGTCCACGACTCCCCCTTACGGCCATCGCCACGGCTGATGGCTTCTGCTAGCCGCCCATTGCGGTAGACCAGCGTCACCGCCACGCCATCAACCTTAGGCTGTACCCAAAGATCACGGCGGTCGCCCATCCAGCGCTTGAGGGCATATTTGTCCGCCAGCTTGCGCACCCCGGTATGCATCACCGGATGCGGCACCGTACCGCCCACGGGCGGCGCTGAGACGTCGGGCAGCGGCTGGGATATAAAGCAGCGCTGCCACTGTGCCAGCCGATCGCTGAGACGATCGTACACCGCATCACTCACGCCGCTGCTCCCCTCCTGCCAGTACGCCAGGTTCCACTGGGTAACCTGTCGCTGGAGCCGGGCGATCTCCAGCTGCGCCCGAAAGGGCGACCAGGACGGACAGGCCGCCGTGCTATAGCAGCTCCAGAGCGTTAAGCCGAGCGCCAATCCTCTACGTTTCCACATGTTTTTTCTCCCTTGCCTCGACCAGCACGGTATACCGCGTAGCGAACCGGCTGGCGAAGAGCAAAACAGCAGGCTGCGAGGCGGCTTCAGCGCTTTTTAAAACGTTGCTGCAAACAAGAGATGAATCAGGAAGAGAGTGCGCAAAATGCAATAATCTCGTGGGAAAATGTGACAAAAACTACGTTAAAGGGTGCCGACGTGTATAATAGGCACGTATGTAGACATTTCCGTTCGTTCATTACATATAAAGATACTCATGGCTCAAGGCACGCTCTATATCGTTTCCGCCCCTAGCGGCGCGGGCAAATCAAGCCTCATTCAGGCTTTGTTAAAGACCCAACCGTTGTACGACACCCAGGTTTCTGTTTCACATACCACGCGCGCGCCGCGTCCCGGTGAAGTGCACGGTGAACACTACTTCTTTGTAGATCATGACGAGTTCAAAACCATGATTGGCAACGATGCGTTCCTTGAGCATGCGGAAGTATTTGGCAATTACTACGGTACGTCCCGGGCCGCCATTGAGCAGGTGCTCTCCACGGGCGTAGACGTCTTCCTCGATATCGACTGGCAGGGCGCGCAGCAGATCCGCGCAAAAATGCCTCAGGCGCGCAGCATCTTTGTATTGCCGCCGTCGAAGCTGGAGCTGGATCGCCGCCTGCGTGGTCGCGGCCAGGATAGCGAAGAGGTGATTGCCAAGCGTATGGCCCAGGCAGTTGCAGAAATGAGCCATTACGCCGAATATGATTATCTGGTTGTGAACGATGATTTTGATACCGCTATCAGCGATATGAAGACTATCATCCGTGCTGAACGTCTGCGCATGGGCCGCCAAATGCAGCGACATGACGCTTTAATCAGCAAACTATTGGCAGATTGAACCGGGTTTAAGTATTATGCCCAGTCATTTCTTCATCTGTGGAGCACTTTAAGTATGGCACGCGTAACTGTTCAGGACGCTGTAGAGAAAATTGGTAACCGTTTTGACCTGGTACTGGTGGCCGCGCGTCGCGCTCGTCAGATGCAGGTTGGCGGTAAAGATCCGCTGGTAGCGGAAGAGAACGATAAAACTACCGTTATCGCGCTGCGCGAAATCGAAGAAGGTCTGATCACCAACCAGATCCTCGACGTACGTGAGCGCCAGGAGCAGCAAGAGCAGGAAGCCGCTGAGTTACAGGCCGTCACCGCTATTGCTGAAGGTCGTCGTTAATAACGCTGCAGGTCACCCTTGTATCTGTTTGAAAGCCTGAATCAACTGATTCGCACCTACCTGCCGGAAGACCAGATCAAACGTCTCCAGCAGGCGTATCTCGTTGCACGTGACGCTCACGAGGGCCAAACACGTTCAAGCGGTGAACCCTACATTACGCACCCGGTAGCGGTGGCCTGTATTCTGGCCGAGATGAAACTCGACCACGAAACGCTGATGGCCGCGCTGCTGCATGACGTAATTGAAGATACCCCCGCCACCTATCAGGACATGGAGCAGCTGTTTGGCAAAACCGTGGCCGAGCTGGTGGAAGGGGTCTCAAAGCTTGATAAGCTGAATTTCCGCGATAAGAAAGAGGCGCAGGCCGAAAACTTTCGTAAGATGATCATGGCGATGGTGCAGGATATCCGCGTCATTCTCATCAAGCTTGCTGACCGCACCCATAACATGCGCACCCTGGGCTCACTACGCCCGGACAAGCGTCGCCGCATCGCCCGTGAAACCCTCGAAATCTACAGCCCGCTGGCGCACCGCTTAGGTATCCACCACATCAAAACCGAGCTGGAAGAGCTGGGCTTTGAAGCGCTGCACCCGAACCGCTACCGCGTGATTAAAGAGGTGGTGAAGGCCGCGCGCGGCAACCGTAAAGAGATGATTCAAAAAATCCTCTCGGAGATCGAAGGGCGTTTGCAGGAGGCGGGTATCCCCTGCCGTGTGAGCGGTCGCGAGAAGCATCTCTACTCCATCTATTGCAAGATGGTGCTGAAAGAGCAGCGTTTTCACTCGATCATGGACATCTATGCGTTCCGGGTGATTGTTGAGGATCTCGACACCTGCTATCGCGTGCTGGGTCAGATGCACAGCCTCTACAAGCCGCGTCCTGGACGCATGAAGGACTATATCGCCATTCCGAAAGCGAACGGCTATCAGTCTCTGCACACCTCTATGATTGGCCCGCACGGCGTGCCGGTTGAGGTGCAGATCCGTACTGAAGATATGGACCAGATGGCGGAGATGGGGGTTGCGGCACACTGGGCTTATAAAGAGCACGGCGAGAGCAGCACCACCGCACAGATCCGCGCCCAGCGCTGGATGCAGAGCCTGCTTGAGCTCCAGCAGAGCGCAGGTAGCTCCTTTGAATTTATCGAAAGCGTTAAATCCGATCTCTTCCCAGATGAGATTTACGTTTTCACACCGGAAGGGCGCATCGTTGAGCTGCCTGCCGGTGCGACGCCGGTCGACTTCGCCTATGCGGTACATACCGATATCGGCCACGCCTGCGTAGGCGCACGTGTCGATCGGCAGCCCTACCCGCTGTCGCAGCCGCTGGCGAGTGGCCAGACGGTAGAGATTATTACCGCACCGGGTGCACGCCCGAACGCCGCCTGGCTTAACTTTGTCGTGAGCTCGAAAGCGCGCGCCAAAATCCGCCAGATGCTGAAAAACCTCAAGCGCGATGACTCGGTTAGCCTGGGCCGTCGTCTGCTGAATCACGCCCTCGGCGGTAGCCGCAAGCTGGCGGAGATCCCGTCTGAGAATATCCAGCGCGAGCTGGTGCGCATGAAGCTTGTCTCCCTTGACGATCTGCTGGCGGAGATTGGCCTCGGCAATGCCATGAGCGTGGTGGTGGCGAAAAATCTACAGCAGGGCGAAGCCTCCGCTGTGTCTACCACGCCGAGCCATGGGCATCTGCCGATTAAGGGCGCGGACGGGGTGCTGATCACCTTTGCGAAATGCTGCCGTCCGATCCCCGGCGACCCGATTATTGCGCACGTCAGCCCGGGTAAAGGGCTGGTGATCCACCATGAGTCCTGCCGTAACATCCGTGGCTATCAGAAAGAGCCTGAGAAGTTTATGGCGGTTGAGTGGGATAAAGAGACGGCGCAGGAGTTTATCACCGAGATCAAGGTGGATATGTTCAACCATCAGGGCGCGCTGGCAAACCTGACGGCGGCAATCAACACGGCCTCTTCCAATATTCAAAGCCTGAATACGGAAGAGAAAGATGGTCGCGTCTACAGCGCCTTTATCCGCCTGACCTGCCGCGACCGCGTGCACCTGGCGAATATCATGCGCAAAATCCGCGTGCTGCCGGACGTGATCAAGGTCACCCGTAACCGAAACTAGCCCTATGACTCTGAAACGTTATGCGCGTATACGTGAGATGCTCGCCAGGCGCCAGCCTGATCTGACCGTCTGCATGGAACAGGTCCATAAGCCGCATAACGTTTCGGCAATCATTCGCACCGCCGATGCCGTCGGCGTGCATGAAGTCCACGCCGTCTGGCCGGAAAACCGGATGCGCATCATGGCCTCCTCCGCTGCGGGAAGTAACAGCTGGGTACAGGTTAAAACGCACCGCACCATTGCCGATGCCGTCGGGCATCTGAAAGGCCAGGGGATGCAGGTGCTGGCTACCCATCTCTCTGAAAAATCCGTAGATTTCCGTGATATCGACTATACCCGCCCTACCTGTATTCTGATGGGGCAGGAGAAGACCGGTATCACCCAGGAGGCGCTGGACCTGGCGGACCAGGACATTATCATTCCGATGATCGGTATGGTGCAGTCACTTAACGTCTCGGTCGCCTCCGCGCTGATCCTCTATGAGGCGCAGCGCCAGCGGCAGAACGCCGGGATGTACGCTCGCGATACCAGCACCATAGATTATGACGACCAGCATCGACTGCTGTTTGAAGGCAGTTACCCCGTGCTTGCCCGCGTAGCGAAGCAGAAAGGGCTGCCCTATCCCGACCTCAACGCGGATGGCGAAATCGAAGCCGACGACGCGTGGTGGTCCACCATGCAGGCAGCAAGGTAAGATTATGCAAGGCAAACTGCTCGATGCTGTCCCGCTCAGCTCTCTCACCGGCGTTGGCGCGGCACAAAGCAGCAAGCTGGCCAAAATCGGTTTAGTGAACGTCCAGGATCTGCTCCTGCATCTGCCGCTGCGCTACGAAGATCGTACCCATCTCTATCCCATCGCTGATCTGCTGCCGGGCGTGTATGCCACGGTCGAAGGTGAAGTGCTTAATAGCAACGTGACCTTCGGCGGCCGTCGGATGATGACCTGCCAGATCAGCGACGGCAGCGGCATCCTGACGATGCGCTTTTTCAACTTCAACGCGGCGATGAAAAATAGCCTCTCTCCAGGCCGCCGCGTGCTGGCCTATGGTGAGGCGAAGCGCGGCAAGTACGGCGCGGAGATGATCCACCCCGAGTACCGCATTCAGGGCGATCTCAGCACCCCGGAGATGCAGGAGACCCTCACCCCGGTCTATCCGACTACCGAAGGTATCAAGCAAGGAACGCTGCGTAAGCTGACTGACCAGGCATTGGATCTGCTCGACACTTGCGCCATTGCAGAGCTGCTGCCGCCTGAGCTGGCGCAGGGGATGATGAGCCTGCCGGAGGCGCTGCGCACGCTGCATCGTCCGCCGCCGACCTTACAGCTGGCTGACTTAGAGCTTGGCCAGCATCCTGCCCAGCGCCGCCTGATCCTTGAAGAGCTGCTGGCGCATAACCTCAGCATGCTGGCATTACGCGCCGGGGCGCAGCGGTTTCACGCCCAGTCCCTGAAGGCCAACGACACGTTAAAAAACCAGCTGCTGGCGGCGCTGCCGTTTAAGCCCACTGCCGCCCAGGCGCGGGTTACAGCAGAGATCGAGCACGATATGGCGCTGGATATTCCAATGATGCGCCTGGTGCAGGGCGACGTGGGTTCGGGCAAAACGCTGGTGGCCGCTCTGGCCGCGCTGCGCGCCATTGCCAACGGCAAGCAGGTAGGGCTGATGGCACCCACCGAGCTGCTGGCTGAGCAGCACGCCAACAACTTCCGCAGCTGGTTTGAGCCACTGGGCATTCAGGTGGGCTGGCTGGCGGGCAAGCAGAAGGGTAAGGCTCGTCTTGCACAGCAGGAGGCGATTGCCAGCGGCCAGGTGCAGATGGTGGTCGGCACGCATGCCATTTTCCAGGAGCAGGTACAGTTTAACGGCCTGGCGCTGGTGATCATCGATGAGCAGCACCGCTTTGGCGTCCACCAGCGGCTGGCGCTGCGGGAGAAGGGTCAGCAGCAGGGCTTTCATCCTCACCAGCTGATCATGACCGCCACCCCTATTCCCCGAACCCTGGCGATGACCGCCTATGCCGATCTCGATACCTCTACCATCGACGAGCTGCCGCCGGGGCGTACCCCGGTCACTACCGTGGCGATTGCCGATACGCGGCGCAGCGAGATTATCGAGCGCGTGCGCCATGCCTGCACCAATGAAGGCCGCCAGGCCTATTGGGTCTGCACGCTGATTGAAGAGTCCGATCTGCTGGAGGCCCAGGCCGCCGAAGCAACGTGGGAGGAGCTGAAGCTGGCTCTGCCAGAGCTGAACGTTGGCCTGGTCCATGGCCGCATGAAGCCCGCCGAGAAGCAGGCGGTGATGCAGGCGTTCAAGCAGGGCGAGCTGCATCTGCTGGTGGCGACCACGGTGATTGAAGTGGGCGTGGACGTACCCAACGCCAGCCTGATGATCATCGAGAACCCGGAGCGTCTGGGACTTGCGCAACTCCATCAGCTGCGGGGCCGCGTGGGCCGTGGTGCGGTTGCCTCCCACTGCGTGCTGCTCTACAAATCTCCGCTTTCAAAAACGGCGCAAATGCGTTTGCAGGTGCTGCGCGACAGCAACGACGGCTTTGTGATTGCGCAAAAAGATCTGGAGATCCGTGGTCCCGGCGAGCTGCTGGGAACCCGTCAGACCGGTAACGCCGAGTTTAAGGTCGCCGATCTGCTGCGTGACCGGGCGATGATCCCCGAAGTACAGCGCCTTGCCCGGCATATTCATGAACGCTACCCGGAGCAGGCCGCAGCGCTGATTGAGCGCTGGATGCCGGAAACCGAGCGTTATTCCAACGCCTGATAACGCCTCTCAGATACACCTTG
This sequence comes from Pseudescherichia sp. AS216, assembly GCF_037152055.1. Lineage (NCBI taxonomy): Bacteria > Pseudomonadati > Pseudomonadota > Gammaproteobacteria > Enterobacterales > Enterobacteriaceae > Pseudescherichia > Pseudescherichia sp. AS216. The sequence continues at coordinate 96,486 of NZ_JBBCMV010000007.1, forward strand.
TAAAATTTATAAATGCAATCGTTTGCTTTTATGGGTTGCTCAGCTAAAATGCCCGCTTTTCCACCGTGGAATTGCCTGAGATGTCCGTTAACACCGTCGAGTCTGAAAATGCGCAACCGGTTGCGCAGCCACACAATAGCGAACTGATCTACCGTCTGGAAGATCGTCCGCCGCTGGCGCAAACCCTTTTTGCCGCCTGCCAGCACCTGCTGGCGATGTTTGTTGCGGTCATTACTCCGGCACTGCTGATCTGCCAGGCCCTCGGCCTGCCCGCGCAGGATACGCAGCACATCATCAGCATGTCGCTGTTCGCCTCCGGCGTCGCCTCGATTATCCAGATTAAAGCCTGGGGTCCGGTGGGCTCAGGTCTGCTCTCCATTCAGGGCACCAGCTTTAACTTTGTTGCCCCGCTGATCATGGGCGGCACAGCGTTGAAAACCGGCGGCGCGGACGTCCCGACGATGATGGCAGCGCTGTTCGGCACCCTGATGCTGGCAAGCTGCACCGAGATGGTCATCTCCCGCGTGCTGCACCTGGCCCGCCGGGTGATCACCCCGCTGGTCTCCGGCGTGGTGGTCATGATTATCGGCCTGTCGCTGATTCAGGTTGGCCTGACCTCCATCGGTGGCGGCTACGGTGCGATGGCGGATCACACCTTCGGCGCACCGAAAAATCTGCTGCTGGCAGGCGTGGTGCTGGCAGTGATTATCCTGCTGAACCGCCAGCGTAATCCTTACCTGCGCGTGGCCTCGCTGGTGATCGCCATGGCGGTAGGCTATCTGCTAGCCTGGTGGATGGGCATGCTGCCGCAGAACAGCGCGCCGACCAGCCGCGACCTGATCATGGTCCCGACCCCGCTCTACTACGGTCTGGGCATTGACTGGAGCCTGCTCCTGCCGCTGATGCTGGTCTTTATGATCACCTCCCTCGAGACCATTGGCGACATCACTGCCACCTCCGACGTCTCTGAGCAGCCGGTCTCCGGTCCGCTCTATATGAAGCGCCTGAAGGGCGGCGTGCTGGCTAACGGCCTGAACTCCTTTGTTTCGGCGGTGTTCAATACCTTCCCGAACTCCTGCTTCGGCCAGAACAACGGCGTGATCCAGCTGACCGGCGTCGCCAGCCGCTACGTCGGGTTTATCGTGGCGCTGATGCTGATCGTGCTCGGCCTGTTCCCGGCAGTGAGTGGCTTCGTCCAGCACATTCCTGAGCCGGTGCTCGGCGGCGCTACCCTGGTGATGTTCGGCACTATCGCCGCCTCCGGGGTGCGTATCGTCTCCCGCGAGCCGCTGAACCGTCGTGCGATTATGATTATCGCCCTCTCGCTGGCCGTTGGCCTTGGCGTTTCCCAGCAGCCGCTGATCCTGCAGTTTGCCCCTGACTGGCTGAAAAACCTGCTCTCCTCTGGCATCGCCGCGGGCGGTATCACCGCTATCGTGCTGAACCTCGTCTTCCCGCCAGAGAAGAACTAACCCCCTCGCGGCAGCGGTATTCACCTGCTGCCGCCGTAACACTGTCTCACCATTCCTTCCTTGAGCATTGCGCACAAATCGTGCATAAACTCCTTGTATGCTCATCGGGAAGGAAGACCATGAAACTGATTGGAAAAATGCTGCTCTACATCGCGATCGCCCTGCTGCTGGCGATTGTGGCCTGCTATTTTCTGGTTCAGACGCGCTGGGGTGCAACGCAGGTTGGTAAATGGGTTAGCAGTAACACCGACTATCACCTCGCCTTTGACGCCGCCGATCACCGCTTCTCCTCGCCTTCCCATCTGCTGCTCAAGAACGTCAACTTTGGTCGTAAAGGTCAGCCCGCGACGCTGGAAGCGAAGAGCGTGGACATCGGCTTTAGCAGCCGCCAGTTCACCGATCCGCTGCACGCGGACACTATTTTGCTCCAGGAGGGAACGCTCAACCTCTCGCCCGCCACCGCGCCGCTGCCGCTCAAGGCCGACCGCCTGCAGCTGAGCGATATGGCCTTTAACAGTCCGGCCACCGGCTGGGATCTTAGCGCCCAGCGGGTAACCGGTGGTATTACCCCCTGGGAGCCGATAGCGGGCAACGTGATGGGCAGCAAAGCACAGATCCAGTTCAGCGCTGGCTCGATGACGCTGAACGGCGTCCCCGTCAGCAACGTGCTGATTCAGGGCAGTATTGATAATAGCGACGTGACCCTAAGCACTATTGGCGCAGATATGGCGCGTGGATCGCTCACCGGTACGGCCCGCCGCACCGCCGACGGGGGCTGGATTGTCGATAGCCTGCGCCTGAACGACATTCGTCTACAGAGCGATAAATCCCTGACCGATTTCTTCGCCCCGCTGACTACCCTGCCCTCGCTGCAGATTGGCCGCCTTGAAGTCACCGATGCCCGCCTGCAGGGACCGGACTGGGCAGTGACCGATCTCGACCTCAGCGCTCGCGGCCTGACCCTGACGCGGGGCGACTGGCAGAGCGAGGATGGCCGACTCTCGATGAACGCCAGCGAGTTTATCTTTGGTTCGCTGCACCTCTTCGATCCGATTTTTAACGCCGAATTCTCTCCGCAAGGCATGGCGCTGCGCCAGTTCACCTCCCGCTGGGAGGGTGGCATGGTGCGTACCTCGGGCAACTGGCTGCGGGACGGCAAAGCGCTGGTGCTGGACGACACGGCGCTGGCAGGTCTGGAATATACCCTGCCCGCTAACTGGAAACGGCTGTGGATGGATCAACTCCCGAGCTGGCTGAACAGCGTAACGCTGAAAAGGTTTAGCGCCAGCCGTAACCTGGTGATCGACATCGATCCTGCGTTCCCGTGGCAGATCACCGCTCTGGATGGCTACGGTGCGAACCTACAGCTGGCGCGGGATCGCCAGTGGGGCGTGTGGGGTGGCAGCGCCAAGCTCAACGCCGCCGCCGCGACCTTTAACCGCGTCGACGTTCGTCGTCCCTCGCTGGCGCTGGCCGCCGACCGTAGTACGGTCAACATCAGCGAGCTGAGCGCCTTCACAGGCGAGGGTCTGCTGGAAGGCACCGCCACCGTCTCACAGGGGCCAGAGCGGCAGGTGAACGTTAACCTCAATGGGCGCGGCATTCCGCTCAGCATATTGCAGCAGTGGGGCTGGCCTGCTCTGCCCCTCTCCGGCGGCGGTAATATCCAGCTCACCGCCACTGGCAGGGTCAACGCTGAGGCACCGCTGAAGCCAACCGTGAACGGCGAGCTGAAAGCGATCAACGTGATGAAGCAGCAGCTTACTCAGACGATGCGCAACGGCGAAATCGTGCAGTAAGCTTGCCGGGCCTACAGCTCGATGGTGAGGGTGCTCCCCTCGGCGCTCACCACCACGCCCCACTCGCTGCCAGCCGATGTGCCGCCTTGCACGCCGCCAATCTGCTGCACGTTGCGCAGGCAAAGCGTCCAGCGCTGTGCCTCGCCAGATCCCACTACGTGCAGCGTATTGCCCTCGCGCGTCGCCTTCAGGGTAAACACCACCGCGCCGTCGTTACCCGGCACCTCGCAGATGGCCTCATGCCCCTCCTCCAGGGCAAAGAGCTGGAAGGCGGTGCCCTCATGCCACGCATAGTCCGGCCGCTGGTCATTGCTTCCCAGCGCCAGCAGCGTGTTGCTGCGTACATAGACCGGCAGGCTCATAAAGTCGTGCTGCTGTCTGTGCCAGCGGCTGCCCTGTAGCTCATCGTTGCGCCACAGGTGCGTCCAGCGCCCCTCCGGCAGGTAGAACTGCACGTCACCCGCCTCGGAGAAGACCGGTGCGACCAGCACGGCGTCGCCGAGCATATACTGGCGGTCAAGGTAGTCGCAGGCGAGATCGTCCGGGAACTCCAGCATCATCGCCCGCAGCATCGGGGTACCCTGCTCACGGGCCAGCGCCGCCTGGCGATAGAGATAGGGCATCATGCGGCACTTCAGCTGGGTAAAGTGGCGTACCACATCGCAGGACTCTTCGTCATAGGCCCAGGGCACGCGATAGGATTTGCTGCCGTGCAGGCGGCTATGGCTGGAGAGCAGCCCGAACGCGCACCAGCGTTTATAGACATGCGCCGGGGCAGTATTCTCAAAACCGCCGATGTCGTGGCTCCAGAAACCAAACCCGGAGAGGCCAATCGATAGCCCGCCGCGCAGGCTTTCCGCCATCGACTCGTAGTTGGCATAGCAGTCGCCGCCCCAGTGCACCGGGAACTGTTGCGCCCCGACTGAAGCAGAGCGAGCAAACAGCACCGCCTCGCGCTCGCCCACCGTCTCTTTCAGCACGTTCCACACCAGTTCGTTGTAGATATAGGCATAGTGGTTGTGCATTTTCTGCGGATCGGATCCGTCGAACCACTGTACGTCGGTAGGGATCCGTTCACCAAAGTCGGTCTTGAAGCAGTCGACGCCGATCGCCACCAGCTTCTTCAGCTCGTCGGCGTACCAACGGCAGGCTTCGGGATTGGTAAAGTCATAGATAGCCAGCCCCGGCTGCCACTTGTCCCACTGCCAGAGCGAGCCATCAGGGCGTTTGAGCAGGTAGCCTTTTTCCTTCAGCTCCTTAAAGCGCGGGGACTTCTGACCGATGTAAGGATTGATCCAGACGCAGATTTTCAACCCTTTCGCCTTCAGGCGGCGGATCATCCCCTCTGGATCCGGGAAGGTCACCGGGTCCCACTCAAAATCGCACCACTGGAAGGCTTTCATCCAGAAGCAGTCGAAATGAAAGACGTGCAGAGGCAGATTGCGCTCGGCCATGCCGTCGATAAAGCTGTTTACCGTGGCCTCATCGTAGTTAGTGGTAAACGAGGTGGTGAGCCAGAGACCAAACGACCATGCAGGCGGCAGCGCCGGGCGGCCGGAGAGCTGCGTGTAGCGGTTAAGCACCTCTTTCGGCGTTGGGCCGTCGATCACGAAGTACTCAAGGTGCTCACCCTCAACGCTGAACTGCACCTTCGACACCTTCTCCGATCCCACCTCAAAGGAGACGCATTCGGGATGGTTCACCAGCACGCCGTAGCCGCGATTGGTGAGGTAGAAGGGGATATTCTTGTACGACTGCTCGGTACTGGTGCCGCCGTCTCGGTTCCAGGTCTCCACCGTTTGGCCGTTGCGCACCAGGGCGGTAAAGCGCTCGCCCAGGCCATAGACAGCCTCTCCCACGCCCAGATCCAGTCGCTCGAAAAGGTAGTTTTTACCGTGATGCGCATCCTGCACGTAACCGCTGTTCTTCAGCTGGCTGCCGGTGATCCGCACCCCGTTACGGAGAAAATCCAGCGACCAGGTTTCGCCTTTAGTGACCCGCGCGGTGAGATTGCCGGAGGTCAGGGATGCGAACGCCTCGCTGTTTTGCAGCTCGATCTCTACGTCTGACTGAAGGTTCAGCGGGTAGTGCGGGCCGTTATCCAACGCGCCCTGGAAGTGCTCCATCCGCACGCCGATCACGCCCTCCTGCGGCGAGAAGAGGCGCAGGGTAAAGAGTGGCGTATCCAGCTGCCACGTCCGCTCACGGACGTCACGCGGGGCGGCGTGGATCAACAGCTCGTTGCCCTGCTGCTCCACGTCAAAGACCTGCACGGGAGAGATCACGTTAAGGCCGGGTTGAATAAGCCAGTTTCCATCACTGATTTTCATGGTCTGTTCCTTTTAATGCGTTAATTCTTTGCCGATCGATTCCTGGTCAAACTCCTGCTGGTTGCGGCGTGCGCCCACGGCGAGCTGCTGCATCATGGCGGTCAGGAAAGGGGTCTTCAGGGTGTAGAAGCGTTTGGCAATAATGGCGCTCAGCAGATAGCAGACCGCCGGGACAAGGGTAAAGAGGGCAATAATAATGGTGATGGTGGTGCCGTTCTGCGCTTTTGCCGCCGCATCGTAGCCGCCGCCCGCCAGCGCCCAGCCGATCATCGCTCCGCCGAGGGCCAGGCCCAGCTTCAGCACGAACAGCGTGCCGGCGAAGCTGATCCCGGTCAGGCGTTTACCGTTGCACCACTCGCCGTAGTCGACGGTGTCGGACATCATGACCCACTGGATCGGCGTTACCAGCTGATGCAGAACGCCAATCACGAAGATAAAACCAAACATAGTCAGGCTGGCGCTCATCGGCACAAAGAACATCGCTACGCTCAGCACCGCCAGCGCCGCGTTGGTCCACCAGAAGACGCTGACCTTGCACTTCCAGTCGGTGAGCGGCTTCGCCAGCGCGCTGCCGATCAGGTTGCCGACGCAGTAGGTGGTAAGGAAGGCAACGAACGTCTCCGGCTGGCCGAGGATCCAGGTGACGTAGTACATCATCGCCCCGCCGCGCACGCAGACCGCGAGGATGTTTAGCAGCGTCAGGAAACCGACGATGCGCCACTGGTCGTTGTTCCAGATATCGCGCAGGTCTTCCCGCATCGGGGTAGTGCTCGGCGGCACCTGGATACGTTCGCGGGTGGTAAAGAAGCAGAAGGCGAGCATCAGGAACGCCACCACCGAGAGCACCGCGATGCCCCCCTGGAAGCCCAGCGCTTTATCATCCCCGCCGATGAGATGCACCAGCGGCATCATCAGCACCGTGGAGAGCATGCCGCCCGCCGTTGCCAGCACGAAGCGCCAGGACTGGAGCGAGATGCGCTGAGTGGGGTCATTAGTGATCACCCCGCCGAGGGCGCAGTAGGGGATATTAACCACGGTGTAGAGCAGCGTTAGCAGCGTGTAGGTCACGGCGGCGTAGATCAGCTTGCCGTTATGGCTGAGGTCCGGCGTGGTGTAGGCGAGCACGCAGACGACACCGAAGGGGATAGCGCCGAACAAAATCCACGGGCGGAACTTGCCCCAGCGGCTGCGGGTACGGTCAGCAATGAGTCCCATGCAGGGGTCGGAGATAGCGTCCAGCGCGCGGGCCAGCAGGAACATGGTGCCAACAAAGCCAGCGGGAATACCAAAGATGTCAGTGTAGAAAAACATCATGTACAGCATGACGTTATCGAAGATGATATGGCTGGCGGCGTCGCCCATGCCGTAGCCTATCTTCTCCTTCACAGAGATAATCTGACTGTTCATTCCTCTTATCCTTCAGTAACAAAGCGTTCTGAGACCGGTTAAAGCCGTTGTAAACCATCCCTCCTGGCGCGGGTATTCCGTTTTCTGGTTATCAAATTACGATTCTTGTTTTCTGTGATCCCGGTAGGCTAAACCGGCGGGTTTGTTTGTAACTTTCGGAAACTATAGGGTTTTAACCAAAATGGAGGGTGGCAACGAAACGGGACAGTGAAAAAAGCGCTAATAGATGTGTGTAAAGGCGGGAAAGTAGCTATAATGCGCCCGCCTCCATGTAGCAATGCAGGCGCGGAAGATCGTCGTCTCCGGTGAGGCGGCTGGACTTCAAATCCAGTTGGGACCGCCAGCGGCCCCGGGCAGGTTCGACTCCTGTGATCTTCCGCCAAAATTCCTTCGCTTCCTTCTGGTAAATCTTATATCTTAATTAGATATAGTTAATCCCTTACCTGTAACATTTTTATCACTTTTTCTTGGCTTTATGGTAAAGCATTTGCTCTATATTTGAGTTTACACATATGGCATTTTAAGTGCAGACAAATCAAATAAAAAGCAGATAAACTTTATCACCATCTATTTCTTCCTCACTGAAAACCAGGGATAAAGAGTTTTTTCGTGAAAACTATTTGCCCTTTTAATGACTGGAAATCAGGAAATGTTGGTATCTCATCACGCGATGGAAGTTTTATAGAGTTTAAAAAGGGAGCACCAATAATATGAAAACATCTACCAAGATTTTACTCATAGCTCTGATCGCTATTGTTGTAGGTTTAGTTTACGTGTGGCCCTACGTTAAAATGGATTTTGCTGAAAGTGCTAACTATACAGAGCAGGACAAAAGACAATACGAATTTTTCACTCCTGATCTTTTAAAAAAATTACCGCGTGTATCTGAAACATATCAGTTCGGCTACTCTAACGTTTCCGGGCCGGATCTGCTTATTTATGATGTAAAGTTTTATGGTACATCCGATATCAGCAGGATTGATACTTATCTTGCAGAAAATGGATATACCCGTCTTGGTGTCTGTGATATTGAGGGTGAATGCTGGCAGGGGAAAGATCCGAAAATAACAGTATCAGTCGGTGTCGTGCCGAAGCCGGAAACGATTGTTGTATCGGTGGTAGAGAAGCCATAATGAGAAGTATGGACGGATGTAAATAACTATTATCACGATACGCCAGTAAGTTACTGGCGTTGTTAACCTGCGCGATTAATTTCCTGATGGAGTACTTTAAACCGTCTGTTAATCATTTGAAAAATCAGTTACTACCTGTACCAAGATCGTTTTTTCGCCATTAAGCATACCTACATAAACGGTTTCCTGCTTGTCAGAACCTCGCCAGCATGAGGCGTCTATATCACATTCCTTCTGCTTTTTATAACCAATGGATTCCAGATATGAATCAATTTTACTGACATCACTGGTACCATAGAATTTTACTGCATGTACATGTTTAGCTGGCCCAGTGATATTAGCAAAATCAAATTCATAGCGGCCAGAAATGCGCGGCATCTTTTTTAGTATTTCTGGCGTATAAAAAAGGTATTCTCTTGCATTCTGCTCGGTATACGTTGCACTCCCAGCAAACTCCATCTTAATGTATGGCGTGGCATATATCAGTACGCCGCCAACCAACACGACGGCAAGACCCATAATCTTCAATTTCTTATGCATGCGGCAGCGTACCTCCTTTCGCGTTATCTCTCTTACTTCCCGATCACCGAAACACCCGCTCCCCAATCCTTTTAATCACCCCGTCGCTCACCTTCATTTCGGCATCAGTCTGAGTAATGTAGATCGCCATATAGACAGGTTGTGCCCCCTTGGGATACACCGCAGCAATAATCGCCCTTGAGCCGTAGCCGCCTGCACCCGTTTTATCCGCGATGGCCCAGCCCTCGGGCAGAGCGGCGCGCAGCAGGTTGTCGGCCACCTTGTCATCCCGCATCCACTGCTCCAGCATCTCCCGGTGCGGCGCAGTTAAACGCGGCGTCGCCAGCAGCGTATGCAGCCCGGATGCCATACGTTCCGGCGTGGAGGTATCGCGCGCATCCCCTGGCGTGGCCTCATTGAGCGTCGGCTCGGTGCGATCCAGTCGAGTAACGTCGTCGCCACTCTCACGCATAAAACGCGTTATTGCATCAGGACCGCCAAGGTAAGCCAGAATGCTGTTGCCAGCGGTATTATCGCTATAGCTCACCGCCGCCGAACACAGGGTTTGCAGCGTAATGGCCGCCGGAGCAACGTAGTTTTTGGTGATCGGAGAGTAGCTCAGCAGCTCGTCAGGTTTAATGGTGACCGTCTCATCCAGCAAGCCAGCGGTCTTGTGCAGACGATCAAGTAGCGCGGCGCAGGCGAGAACTTTAAAAGTGCTGGTTAACGGGAAGCGTTCGCTCTGGCGATAGCCAAAAATCGGCTGGCCGTCGGCGTTGAAGATGGACATGCCAATCTTACCCGGCAACCGTGTCTCCTCCTGCTTCAGGAAGGCCTGTAGCCCTTCAGTGTTGATTGCATGAGCCGACTGGCACAGCGCGAAAAGAAGAAACAGTACCCCGCCGATAGTGCGCTTCACATCAGAACTCCTTACCGTCACTCGCTATGCCATGACATTACCATACTTCGCCTCACGCTACGGTAGCGCGACGGTGGAGTGTGAGAGATGAAACTACGAGGCTCATTTTGGCCATATACAATCTATATAGAAAATATCACACTTCTGTTATATACTTTCTATATAGTCACAAGAGAGAGGTAAATCATGGCTCCTGGTTCTGCAACTAACGCGATTGCGACCGCTAAACGCCGTCCACGCAACGTTAAAAGCAAGGCGGAAACCCCTGCACCGGCTGCGCCGAAAAAGTTCCTTTTCCAGCTGCGCGCACGTGACAACGAGTACGGCGTAAGCGAAGAAACCTTCACTCGCCTTATGGAGGCGCTGGAGCTTAACCAGACTGAACTCGTTCATAAAGCGTTGCGCTACCTGGCACACGACGTATTACCGGCTTACGAACTGGATAACGGCCCGCTGACCGACAAACAGCACGCCACCATTACCCGACTGTCTGGCATGGAAATCACAGACGAAGACCTGGATTCGCCATTATTTAAATAAGCAGGAAGCATATGGCTCATAACTTTAATCCTTTACCGGCAGCTGGAGATATTCTCTGGTGCAAATTTCCTCATGATGAGGACTTAGGCAACCCGGGGCCATATCCGCGTCTTGGGCTTGTCCTGAACGTGTTTACCGACCTTCACGCGGTGCTTATCACCTATGGAACGTCTCAGATCGGTAAAGTTTACGACGGTGAGTTTGTCATTGATGACCAACTGGATACGGCCGGACTAGAAGTTCCGACTAAGTTCGATCTGAACAGGCTTCAAAAACTGCCTTTTAACGACGTGTGGTTTCATTCATCACCTGGCGTCACGGTCACAATCCCACTACCGAAAATGGGTATCATCCCGCCGACGTTTATGCCCATCATGCGCGCCGCATGGATAAAACGCTCTGCTAAAAAGTAGCCCTGCCAGATGATTTTATATCCGCCTTTGGCGATAGAGTCTTCACTCTCTCTTACGCCGGGTGGCGGCTTCGCATTACCCGACCTACCGCTTGCCTACCTCTAAAGTGTGATGCCGATCACACACCAAAACGCCTCTGGCACGACTTGCCGCCTAAATTGAGTTAGATCACAAAAAATAGTGAAACAACGGTTCATCATGCCTGCGAAGTGTGAGCAAGATAACAAATACAAGCCCAGGACCGGGCGCTGATAACTCACCGACGCTCTATGTAGCGCCGCGTTTCCTCTCTATCTCTATTCGATTTTTTGCCTGCTGCCTTGCAGCGGTCAGCCAGTCTATTGCATTAAAAAAGAGGTATGTATGCGCAAAACAGGTCATATGCGCTGGTTTATGGTTTCGCTGGTGACGCTCGGTACCGTTCTTTGCTATTTAACCAGAAACACCATTTCGGCGGCGGCCCCCACGCTACAAAACGATCTGCACATCACTACGCAGCAATACTCCTGGATTATTGCTACCTTCTCCGCCTGCTATACCATTGCTCAGCCAATCGCAGGGTATATCCTGGATTCACTCGGCACCAAAATGGGCTACACCATCTTTGGCGTGCTGTGGGGCGTGTTCTGCATCGGCGCATCGTTCTCTACCAGCTGGACGGGGCTGGCGTTCTTCCGCGGTCTCGGCGGTTTTGCCGAAAGCGCGATGATCCCCGCCGGACTGAAAGCGGTGACCGAGTGGTTCCCGGATCGCGAGCGCTCGGTGGCGGTGGGCTACTTTAACGTTGGCTCCTCTATTGGCGCAGTGATTGCGCCTCCGCTGGTGGCCTGGGCGATCTTTATGCGCGACTGGCGGCTGGCCTTTATCATTGTCGGCGTCTCCAGCGTGCTGTGGGCGGTGGGCTGGTACTTCACCTATAACCGTCCGGCAAAGGCTAAATCCCTCTCCAAAGAAGAGTACCTCTACATCACCGGTGGACAGCCGGAGAAGGAGCATGTGGAGAAGGTGCGCATTGGCCATCTGCTGAAACAGCGTAAGTTCTGGGGCATCGCGCTGCCGCGCTTTTTAGCCGAACCAGCATGGGGAACCTTTAACGCCTGGATCCCGCTGTTTATGGTACACACCTACGGCTTTAGCCTGAAGGATATCGCCATGTTTGCCTGGATCCCAATGCTGTTTGCCGACGTAGGCTGCATCGTGGGCGGCTATCTGCCGGGAATGTTCCAGAAACTGTTCGGCGTTAACATTATCGTCTCCCGTAAACTGGTGGTGACGATGGGCGCAGCGCTGATGATCCTGCCCGGCCTGGTAGGGCTGTTCGGCAGCCCGATGGTGGCGATTGGTCTGCTGTGCGTCGGTGGGTTTGCCCATCAGTCGCTCTCCGGAGCGCTGATTACCCTCTCTTCAGATATGTTTGACTCCAACGAAGTAGCGACCGCTAACGGCTTTACCGGCATGGCGGCCTGGACGGCGAGCACCCTGTTTGCCCTGGTGGTGGGCGCGCTGGCCGATACCGTCGGCTTTAGCCCCCTGTTTGCCGTGCTCTCCGGCTTCGACGTGGTCGGCGCTATCCTGCTGTGGGTGCTGCTCAAAACGCCTGCTCAAACGCTGATCCCACAAGAAACGTTCTGACTAAAAATGCGCCACCTGTAGCGGCAGGTGGCGCCGTCAGGAAAACCTCCCTCGCCTGGCGATCCCTCTTAACCATAGCTACCTTTAAACGACAATAACGAAGGCGCGTCCTGCGGGAAAAGACGCCTTCACTCTGCTGCGGTGCGGTTTGCCGATAGCGATTGGCAAGGTTGAGGAAGTAAAATGAGCGAACCCCTGTGTACCCTGTTTTACGACGGGAGGCCGGTTACTGGCCCGTCGAACGTCCCGCTAATCGATTTTCTGACCGCGGGCGGCCTGAAACTGCCCCATGTCTGCTATCACCCCTCTCTAGAACCCATGCAAACCTGCGACGTCTGCTGGGTGGAGTACAATGGCGAACTGGTGCGCGGCTGTACGCTTAAAAGCGCCGAAGGCATGGAGATAGTCAGCCGCACGCCGCTTGCCGAGGCGGCACAGCACGAAGGAATGGACCGCCTGCTGGCGAAGCATGAGCTCTACTGCACCGTCTGCGAACACAATACTGGCGACTGCACGCTGCACAACACCATGGCGGATATGCATATCCCCATTCAGCGCTATGAATACCAGCGCAAGCCCTACGTGAAAGATCACTCCAACCCGTTCTACACCTACGATCCCGACCAGTGCATTCTCTGCGGCCGCTGCGTAGAGGCGTGCCAGAACGTAGAAGTGAACGAAACGCTAAGCATCGACTACACCATGGAACACCCGCGCGTGCTGTGGGATGGCGGCGAAACCATCGCCGGATCGAGCTGCGTTAGCTGCGGCCACTGCGTCACCGTCTGCCCCTGCAATGCGCTGCTTGAGAAAACCATGCAGCCGGACGCCGGGCCGTTTACCAGCATGAAACAGTCGCTTAAGCGGCCCATGATCGATCTGGTGAAGGCGGTAGAAAACAGCACCGGCGCGGAAATCGTCACCGGTATTTCGGTGATGGACATGCACTGGCGTCAGCCGGAGATCAAGCGCACCAAAACCGTCTGCACCTATTGCGGCGTAGGCTGTAGCTTTGAGATCTGGACCCGCGACCGTCACGTGCTAAAAGTGCAGCCGATGGCCGAGGCCCCCGCCAACGGCATCTCTACCTGCGTTAAGGGCAAGTTTGCCTGGGATTTTATTAACGATAAAGAGCGTCTCACCACGCCGCTTATTCGTGAAAACGACCGCTTTCGCGAAGCGAGCTGGGACGAAGCGCTGGAGCTGGTGGCGCGCCGCCTGCTGCATATTCGTGACCAGCACGGCCCGCAGAGCATCGGCTTTATCGGCTCCAGCAAAGGCAGCAACGAAGAGGCCTACCTGACGCAGAAGATCGCTCGCCTAATTATCGGCACCAACAGCGTGGATAACTCCTCCCGCTACTGTCAGAACCCTGCTACCCAAGGGTTATTCCGCACCGTAGGCTACGGCGGCGACGCGGGCACGATAGAGGATCTGCAGAAGGCGGACCTGGTTATCATCGTCGGCAGCAATACAGCTGAAAACCACCCGGTTATCGCCGCAAAGCTAAAAGCAGCGAAAAAGCATCACGGCCAGAAGCTGCTGGTCGTCGACCCGCGCCGTCATGAGATGGCCGAGCGCGCCGACCTGCACCTGCGCGCCCGTTCCGGCACTGACATGGTATGGGCCTCGGCGATGGCCCGCTATATGTTTGATAACGGCTATGCCGACGAGGCGTTTCTGGCTGAGCGGGTCAACCAGGTGGAGGAGTATCGCCAGTCGCTGGCGCCCTTCACGCTGGAATTCGCAGCGGAGATCACGGGGCTTGCCGTTGAAGAACTCACTGCCGCCGCCGAGCTGATCGGCAAGGCAAGCGCCGTCTGCATCGTCTGGGCGATGGGTATTACCCAGCACAGCCACGGTGCCGATGCCAGCACCGCGCTCTCTAACCTGCTGCTGGTGACCGGCAACTATGGCCGGCCCGGCACCGGCGGCTACCCGATGCGCGGCCACAACAACGTGCAGGGGGCAAGCGACTTCGGCTGCCTGAAAGATTACTACCCCGGCTACGAGTCGGTAACCGATGAGAGCGTGCGCGAGAAGTGGGCGCGCGCCTGGGGCGTCGAGCCGGAGCGGCTGTCGCTGGAGGCGGGCTCGGATAACTTCGAGATGGTTCAACACGCGCGCACGAAACAAATTCGCGCCATGTATGTGATTGGCGAAGAGACCTCCTTTGCCGACGCCGACACCACCAGCGTTCACGAGGGTTTTACCAACCTCGATTTTCTGGTGGTGCAGGATCTCTTCTTTAGCCGCACGGCGCAGTTCGCCGACGTAGTGCTGCCAGCCTGCCCCAGCGTGGAAAAAGAGGGCACCTACGTCAACACCGAGCGGCGCATTCAGCGCTTTTACGAGGCGCTGAAGCCGCTTGGTGATAGTCGACCGGACTGGCGCATTCTCACCGAGCTTGCCGCCCGTATGGGACACGACTGGGGCTATACGCACCCGTCGCAGATTATGGCCGAAGCGGCGCGCATCGCCACCCTTTTCGCCGGCGTGAGCTATGAGCGGCTGGAGGGGTGGAATTCGCAGCTCTGGCCGGTGAAGCCCGATGGCGAGAGCACGCCACTGCTGTATACCGACGGTTTTAAATTTCCCGACAAGCGCGCTGTGCTTTACCCGCTTGCGTGGCAGCCGCCGCAGGAAGTCCCCGATCAGCAGTATGACCTGACGCTCAACAACGGCCGCATGCTGGAGCATTTCCAGGCAACCAACCAGAGCGGGCGCGGTGGGCGCACGACCTCCCTGTCACCGGACTGGTTTGTGGAAATTAGCCCTGAGCTTGCCGCCGAGCGTGGCCTTGCAGAGGGCGACTGGGTGCAACTCACCTCGCGGCGCGGCTCGCTCGAAGTGCCCGTGGTCGTCACCGATCGCGTGGCGGGCGGCACGCTGTTTATCTCTATTCACCAGGGCAAGCCGGGCATTAACCTGTTGACGGGCGAACATCACGACCCGGACGTCAACACCCCGGCCTATAAAGAGATCGCTATCCGGCTGGAGAAGCTTTCACGCGAGCCGCACCCTTCCCCACTGCCGCGGCACAACTTCCGCTACGGCAATCGCACGCCGATACCGCACGTGCAGGTTGAGGAGAAGTGGCAGCGCGACGACTATCGTCTACCGCCTGAACAGGCCCCGCATCCGGAGAAATTTTAATGGCTAAAGCGATTGATTATCAGGTGGAGCCGCCAGTCATCGGCCCCACCGCCGAGGAAGAACTACAGCGTCTGCTGCAGACGCTGCATGAGCATGGCGTGCTGCGCCTGGCCAATGACATGGTGGCCAGCAACAACGACTGGCTCAAGGTGATTGTCGACGGCCTGAGCCGCAAAGGCTCGCTGAACGTTATTCAGAATATCTCCGTGCTGCTGATGGCGCTCTCTACCATCCCGCCGGAGCGCATGTACAAGCTCGCCTTCGGCCTGCGGGATTTTATGGCCGAACTGAGCCGCGAAGGCCATGAGGAAGAGCAGTCGCAAAGCGCGAACGGCAGTGCACCGGGGGCGCGCGGTGCCTGGAAAATGCTGCATGACGACGAGCTCTGGCACTCTCTCATGCCGCTGCTTAACGGCATGAAGGCCTTTTCGCGCCGGATGGAGGAGGAGGTGGACAAGCCCATCTCCTCGTTTAGCGGCAAACCCAGCGACGCTTAAGCTTCCGTGGAGGACGCATGTTAAGCCAGGAGACGGCTTTGTGGCTGGCACGCAGTCAGTTCGCCTTTACCATCGGCTTTCACATTGTGCTGGCGGCCTTCACCATCGGCCTCGCCCAGTGGCTGATGCTGCTGGAGGGGCTATGGCTGTGGCGTAAACAGCGCGTTTATCGCAATCTCTACAAATACTGGAGCAAGGTATTCGCGCTGAACGTCGCGGTGGGCGTGGTAACCGGCGTGCTGATGGAGTTTCAGTTCGGCACCAACTGGGGCGCGCTGGCAAACCGTGCCGGTGCAGTCATGGGGCCGATGATGTACATGGAGGTGCTGGTCGCCTTTTTCCTTGAAGCTGGCTTTATGGGGGTGGTGCTCTTCGGTATGGGCAAGGTGCGCCCCTGGGTGCACTTTTTCGCCACCTGCATGGTGGCCGTCGGGTCGATCTTCAGCGCCTTCTGGATCCTCTCCGCTAACTCCTGGATGCAGACGCCCGCGGGTTTTATCACCGGGGCGGATGGCCGTTTTCAGCCCCTCGACTGGTGGGCGGTGATCTTTAACCCCTCTTTCCCCTGGCGTTTTGTCCACATGACGCTGGCGGCGATGCTTGCCACCGCCTGCCTTGTCGCCGCCGCAGGAGCCTGGCACCTGCTAAGACGTCCGGATAACCGTGGCGCGCGGCTTATGTTCTCCTGGGGCCTGTGGCTGCTGCTGGTCATCACCCCGATTCAGGTGGTGGTAGGCGATCTGCATGGTGAAAACACGCGCGACCATCAGCCGGTGAAGCTGGCGGCAATGGAAGGTAGCTGGAACCCACCGCCGCCCGGCGAAGGCGAGCCGCTGCGGCTTTTCGCCATTCCGGATATGCAGGCGCAGCGCAACCACTTTGAACTGGCTATTCCAAATATCGGCTCGCTCTACCTGCGCCACAACCTCACCGGCACCATTCACAGCCTGAACCAGTATCCGCGCGATGAACGTCCCTGGGTGCCCGGCGTGTTCTTTGCGTTTCGCGCGATGGTAGGGCTTGGGCTGCTGATGCTCTTTTTCGGCGCGGCCGGGCTGATCGCGCGCCTGCGCGGCAGGCTATGGACTTCTCAAAAACTACAACGCGGCATGGTATGGATGGCGCCAGCGGGCTTTTTCGCCATGCTCGCCGGGTGGTTTGTGACCGAGACCGGACGCCAACCCTGGACGGTTTACGGCGTGCTGCGCACCGCACACAGCGTTTCCCCTGTTGCTCCCTCGCTGGTGCTGACCTCGTTTTTTGCCATTCTGATCGTGTATCTGCTTATCTTTGCCATCGGGCTGTGGTTTTTGCTGCGTCTGCTTGGCAGGCCGCCGTCGCACGATGAAAGAGAGCCGAATGCGGAAGTGGCGGAGCAGACCGGACGCGGTATCACGCCGCAGAGTATAAGGGGACGCTACGATGCTTGAGGCCATCCTTTCTATGCCACCGTTAACGCTGCTTAGTGCCATCGCTCTGGCCTTCGGTGTGCTGGTTTACGTGGTGCTGGACGGCACCGATCTCGGCGTCGGCCTCCTCGCGCCGTTTCAGCCGCCGCAGGCGCGCCAGCAGATGAACATCTCTCTTCTGCCGGTATGGGACGGGAACGAAACCTGGCTGGTGCTGACCGCAGGCGCGATGCTGGCGCTTTTCCCGGTCGCCTTCAGCATCCTTTACAGCGCCCTCTATCTACCGGTCTATATCATGCTGCTGGCGCTGATCGTGCGCGGCATGGCGATAGAGTTCCGTCATCAGCACCCGGCGCTGTTCGACGCGCTGTTTATCGGCGGCTCCTGGATGGTATCGCTGAGCCAGGGTGCGACAATGGGGGCATGGATTGAGGGAGTAGCGCATAACGGCGAACAGTTCACCGGTGGCCCTCTGGCGTGGCTTTCACCGTTTTCGCTCTACTGCGCGGTTTCACTCACCGTGGGGTATGCGCTGCTCGGTGCCTGCTGGCTGGTGTGGCGCTGCGAAGGCAAGCTGGCCGCATGGAGCCGACGCCAGGCGATACGGCTGGCGCTGTTTACCACCGCGCTGCTGGCCGGGCTGGTTATCTGGACAACGCAGCTTCATGAGAATTATCGGCTACATTTGCTGGCATGGCGCTACAGCGGGCCGCTGGCGCTTATCGCCCTGCTGGCGCTGGCGGGATTTATCCTCGCGCTACGCCACAAACGTGAATTCTTGCCGCTGGCTATGGCGCTCACGCTCTTTTGCGCCGCGTTTGGGGCCATGCTGCTGGCGGTGTTTCCGTTCATTCTGCCGCCCGGCCTGCTGCTGACCCAGGCCGCCGCCCCGCCCGCCACGCAAAAGCTGATGCTTATCGCCTTCGGCACATTTGTACCGATTACGCTTCTCTACAATAGCTGGGGCTTCTGGATCTTCCGCGGAAAAATTCACGCCGCCCGCGATGCGGATCGCCCCTGACGCAGCGCCTGCGGCGGCACGCCGTAGCCGCGAACGAAAACTTCGCGCATATGGCGACGGTCGCGAAAGCCAGACTCCCGGGCGATAGCATCGAGGGTTAAACGACCCTGCTCGATCATCAGTCGGGCCGCCTCAAGGCGCAGCCCCTCAATCGCCTTGGCGGGAGATTTACCTGTCTCGGCGCGAAACAGACGCGTCAGCTGACGGGCGCTGAGATGCACGGCATCCGCTAAATCATCCACCGTCAGCGGCTTGCGCAGGTTGTTACGAGCATACTCCAGCGCACTTTGCAGCCGGTCAGAGCGGGGAGCCAGGGCCAGCATCTCCGAGTGCTGGGTTTGACCGCCGGAGCGGCGCTGGTTCATCACCAGCCGGTGCGCCACGCCACGGGCCACGTCTGCCCCTAAATCTTTCTCTACCATTCCCAGCGCCATATCCAGTCCGGCGGTGAGACCCGCCGAGGTCCAGAACGCCTCATCGATAATAAAGATGCAGTCATCATCAAGCTGCACGGCCGGATGCAGCCGCTTCATGCTGGGAGCATGCGCCCAGTGGGTGGTGGCGCGGCGTCTCTCCAGCAGGCCCGCCTGGGCCAGCACGAACGCACCGGTACATATGCCTGCAACTCGCCGCGCCTGATGGGCGGAGGTCTGGAGAAAAGCGATAAGACCCGGCGTGGCAGGCTGCTCGGTAGGCATCAGTACGCCCGCCAGCAGCCAGGTGTCCATCTGCACCTCAGCGGATAACGGCGCACTATCGACGCCAATACCCGACGATGAGCGCACCGTTCCTCCATGTTCGGAATAGACCGCCGTCTGGTAGAAACTCTCCCCCGCCACAATATTGGCAAACTCAAAAACGGTGAGCGTTGAGAGGGCCAGCATCTGAAAATTATCGGAAATAATTAAACCAATCCTGTGCATCGTGTCACCTTACCGAGAATGAAAATTCAGACGTTTACCGCCTGGCGGGGCTGCGCGCGAAAATGCTCTGAGAGCCAAAGACTTACCAGTGCCAGCAGCAGAAAGAGTATTGCGCTGACCATTACGCCATAAAAGCCATAGAGCGGATAGATCCACGCGGCGACGGCGGAGCCAAAACCTATCCCACAGAACATAAATGCGCTGGTCAGGGCCAGAGAGATGCCCCGTGTCTGCGGATCGGCTATCTCCACGATCCTGCGCTGCTGCGTGGGCCACAGCAGGTCGGTGGCAAAGGCCCAGAACACCAGCGCAATATAGAGCAGCGCGAGCTTGCCCGTCAGTAGAGTTATGACCACCATATCCGCTATCAGTAGCACGATGCCAGCGCTCAACAGGCGCTCAGCGCTATAGATCCTGGCAGCCCGCGAGACATACAGGTTTCCAAGGATCCCTGCCACGCCAATTACCGCCAGCGCAACCGACACGCTGCTGCTGCTCCCATGCCAGGTATCACGCACAATCGGCGAGATAAAAGCGTACATGTCGTAGACGCCGGCGGTAATAAAAAACACAACCAGAAACGCCATCAGAGCTTTCGGCTGCGCCAGTACCTGCCCGACCTGGCGCAGACGTACATTCACCCCGGCAACGCTGTTCGGCACGCTCAGCATAATATTGATGACCGACAATGCGCTCATTATGCCAACAAGGGTAAACAGCATTCGCGCTCCCAGCAGGTTTGCAGCCCAGGCCGCCAGCGGAATGCCGACCATACTGGCCATCGACACGCCCAGCAGGATCGTGGCGATGGCGCTACCCCGCTCCTTCTCTTTAACCAACTCCGAGCCGAGCGCCACCAGCACCGGTCCGATCAGCGATGCGCCGAGGCCCATCACTACCCGCGAGAGTAGCAGCTCGCGGTAGCTCGGGGCGAGGGCAAACAGAAATGCCCCCAAACCAAAGACAATCATCCCGACAACCACCTGCTGGCGACGCCTGACGTGGCCGAAAAAGACCTGTGCCAGCGGGGCACCCACGGCAAAGGTAAGACCGAAAATGGCCAGCAGGCGAGCGCTCTGGGCATCGGTCAGTCCCCAGGCGTGGGAAATCGGTCCAAGGCTCCCCGCCACGGAGAGCGCTCCGGTCGCCTGCACAAAATAGGCCAGGCTTAGAGCCCAAAGCGCCCGGCGCTGGGATAGGGTAATGTCAGTTTTCATCGCCTTGATCTCTTCAGGCCGGAGCCAGCCAGCGGTTACGCAACGGGGATTGGATTCTCAACCATCGCCTGGTTGAACTGGTTCACTACCGTGTGCTCATTCGCCCCTGGATTGGCGCGGGCAGGCAGCACGCGGTCAACGATAGCCTCGATATTATCCGTACCCAGTTTCTCGAACGTCTCACTGATGAAAGCATCCAGCGGCATGGCCCGGTCGTCACCGCTGCGGTAGATCAGATCGGTATCGACCCACGGCGGGGAGATCTCAATTACCTTCACGCCGGTATCACGCAGCAGGAAGCGCTGGGAGAGCGTGTAGGAGTGGATCGCCGCCTTGGTGGCAGAGTAGAGCGCGTTACTCGCCAACGGGATAAAGGCGAGGATGGAGCTGTTGTTGATCAGCACCGCATCCGGCTGCTTTTTCAGATGCTCGATAAATGCTGAGGTAACGCGTACCGGCCCCAGCAGGTTGGTATTGAGCAACGAGACGGCCATCGCGTCATCCTGCACGCCAGCGGCGTTATCAAAAGGCATGATACCCGCGTTGTTGATGACGACGTTCAACGTCGGGTAGCGAGACAGTACGCTCTCGGCCGCCGCCTGAACGCTTGCCGCATCGGTAACGTCCAGCACTACCGAATCCATCCCCGGGTTGGCAGCGGTGACGCTATCGAGCAGCGCTTTGCGGCGACCGGAGATGATCACCTGGTTGCCCAGCCTGTGGAACTGCTCAGCCATCGCCCGGCCAATGCCAGAGGTGCCGCCAGTGATAAAAACAGTGTTATGGGTCAGCTTCATGATGTTCACCTTGTGTTATTGGGTTGGTGAAATCATCTTATGCCCTTTCGTGATGTCTTAAATGACGTAGAGGGTAGTGATTCAGGACATCTTCGTGTCAGGGTAGCAGTTGGGTAATCGCGGTCAGATGTGTTCGCAGCGTGCTGTGTAGCTGGCGAATAGCCGGAGAGAACTGTTTGCGGTGCGGGCAGATGAGATTCAACGGCGCGGCCTCCCCTGGGTGCGTGGGCAGCAGTATCTCCAGCCGTCCGGCCTGCACGTCGGCGCTGATGTCTATCCACGATTTATAGACAATGCCCATGCCCTCTACGGCCCAGCGTCGTGCTACGTCGGCGTCGTCACAGAGTAGGCGGCTTTTGACCGTTAGCTGGCGGCGGGCGCCGTTCTCAGGGAAGCTCCACTTGTCGTAGACGTGGCTGTTCATGGTAAACAGCAGGCAGTGGTGCTGCGTCACCTCGTCAAGGCTGGCGGGCCGACCGTACTTTTCAAGGTAGGCCGGGGAAGCGGCCAGCACGCGACGGTTGTTCTCTGCTAGCGGCAGCGCCACGTAGCTGCTGTTATCCAGCACGCCGTAGCGAATGGCAACGTCTATCGGATCGCGAAAGACATCGCTGACCTGATCGGAGAGAGAGAGCCGCAGCGTGATTTTCGGGTGCTGGTCGCAGAAGCGGGTGATCGGCGGCAGCAGGACGTTGCGCCCGATATCCGACGGCATCGCTACCTTCAGCTCGCCCTGTAGCTCGTCATTACCGCTGTGCAGACTCTCCTCACCGGCCTGCATCACGGCCAGCAGCTCCTGGGCGAACGGCAGATACGTCTCCCCCTCTGCCGTTAGCCGCAGGCTGCGGGTAGAGCGGGCGAAGAGGCGCTTATCGAGATCGCGCTCCAGCCGGTGAACGGCAGCGCTTACCTGACCCGGGAGCAGATCGGCCTCCCGTGCGGCGTTGGAGAAACTTCCCAGCGCCGCCGCGCGCACAAACAGCGTCACATCTTCAAGGCGAATCATGCTTTTGTTCTCTTTCGATACTGGCCTGGAGTCATACCATACAGGCGCTTAAAGGCCTGTGTAAACGAGGCCAGTGACAGAAACCCGCAGCGTCCGGCGACCGCATCCACGGTTGACTGCTTCTCCTCCAGCAACAGGCGCGAGGCGAGGGCCAGGCGCAGCTGGGAGAGCCAGGCCTGGGGCGTCTGGTGATAGCTGCGGGCAAAGTGGCGGGCAAAGGTGGCGCGGGATAAGAAGCAGCGCTCGGCCATGATCTCCATTGTCCATGGGTGGGCCGGATCGGCCAATACCGCCAGCAGCGCCGGGGCCAGCCGTTTATCACTCATCAGGCGCAGCAGCCCGGCAGGAGGTTCATGCAGGGAGAGTAAAATCCGCATCAGCAACGCCAGCAGCGTCGCGGCCAGGCTTTTGACAATCGTGGCCGCGCCCGGCTGCGGGGTCAGGCTCTCCCGTACCAGCATCGTCAGCAGGAGCTCCAGCTCCGGACAATCTTCGCGATCGTGGGTTTGCAGATGGATCAGCGCCGCGTTTTCGGCAAAGAGCCAGCTATACCCCGGCCCAAAATGGAACTCGCCGCACAGCACCTCTACCGCAGGACCCGGCCCGCGGGTCTCTACTTCGGTTAGCGTGCCGTTATGGCGCTTCGCCACGGGTGCGACCTGCCCCCACTCCACCAGCCCCTGCAGCAGATGCGGCGATCCGTGGGGCAGCAGAAGAATATCTCCGGCGCGCACGTCAAGGGTCCTGCCCGCCATCACCAGCCGGGCTTCGCCACGCAGAATGACGTGCCAGGGTACGGTGCCAGCGGCAAGCTGCGGATGGTCGGCCTCCCAGCGCCCGGCAAAGCGGCAGTGCAGGTTAACGGCGCACGCCGGGGCCAGCATAGCAAGCAGTTGGCTAAGGCTATCCATAACTTCTCCTGAGACGACAGGACAAAAAATCGAGACGATAAGCGGCAATGGCCCTGCCGCGGACGCCCTATTATGAGTCCATCGCCGATACGGCGGAACCCATAAACTGACAGGAGAAGATCATGAGCCGTTTAACCACCATCCAGCCCGATAGCGCCACTGGCCAGACTGCTGAACTCTTTAGCGCCATTAAACGTGCGATGGGCAAAGTGCCCAACGCCTACCAGACCATCGGCAACGCGCCGGATATGCTCGCCCAGGCGTTGCAGCACAATGCCACACTGGCGAAAAGCAGTCTGAACAAACGCGAGCTGGAGGCAATTAACCTTGCCGTCAGCGAAGCCTCTGGCTGTGACTACTGCCTGGCAGCCCATACCCTGACCGGCAAGATGGCGGGTTACAGCGTTGAGCAGACCGAGCAGCTGCGCCGGGCCGACTATCCGGAAGATGCGCACATTGATGCCTTGGTGAAATTTGTGAAAGTGCTGGTGACGACGCGCGGCACGCTGTCGGAGGAGACCGTTACTCGCTTCCGCGACGCGGGCTTTAGCGATCGTCAGGTCGTGGAGACCATCAGCGCGGTCAGCGCCATTCTGTTCACCAATATGATTAACCGGGTGAACGACACCGTCGTGGATTTCCCGAAGGTGAACTAAGCAAAATGCCGGGCGGCACTGCGTTTGCCCGGCTTCTCCGACCGTAGGGTAGGTTAGCGCTGGCGCATATCCGGAATAATGAGATCCCCGCGCAGTACGCATGCGCCCAGCACGTCCTGGGTTTTTTCGCTCAGCCAGCTGACGATGCGGGCCGCCATCGCGTCCATTGAGTATTCGATAGCCGGGATGGTTGGGATCCCCGGCAGGTGCACGGAGCCAGCAAGGCTAAAGACCATGATGTCACCCGGTACCGATTTATTAAACGCCTGCAGCTGGGTAATCACCCGCTGCGCCTCCTGCTCATCGGCGACCAGTAGGGCATTAAAGTTCAGCGTGGTGGCGTTGTTAAGCAGCACCTGGAGCGCAACCGAGGCCGAGGTAGAATCCATAAACACCAGGTTACGGTTAAAGGGCAGGAAGTTGTTTTCCAGGGCGTGCTTGTAGCCCAGCAGCACCCGCTCAGCGGAGCCGCTCACGTCCGGGTGGATAAGCGCTATCTGGCGCCGACCCTGACTAATCAAATAGTTGCAGGCCGTTTCCGCCGCGAAAGCGTGATCGAACTGAATACTGTTCGGCATATCGGCTTCCGCGCAGTCCACCAGAATCACATCATCATAGCCAAGGTTATTCAGCGGAAAACGCGCGCCGATAATCAGGACATCATCGCAGAGACCGCAGGTCAACTCGTCGAGAGCGCTAATCACCTCTGACCGGCTGTTGGCAAAGCGCAAAAGCAGGTGCTTCTGATGCTGGCTGAGGTGCTTCTCCAGCGCGTAGAGGTAGCCAGTGGTCTGGTTGATATTATCCTGGGCGCAGATGACGCCAATGCAGCCGGTGGTCTGACTGAGCAGAGACTGAGCAATGACGTTGGGCCGGTAGTTTAGCTCTTCGACGGCTTTTAATACCGCCTGCCGGCTGGCCTCTTTGACGCCGCGTGACCCACTCAACACCCGTGAGACGGTTGCTTTAGATACTCCCGCCAGACGTGATACATCGTTGATTGTAGACATCTTTTTCCCCTGTCAGGCCGAATATACAGCCCGAAAAACAAGCAAAACATGGAGCATAATATCGCCAGCAGCAGTATAGCTGCATTCTATTTCCCATGGAAACCGATTTTCCGTTTATCCCTTATTGCGGGTAGTGAGCCATAAAACCTGTGATGTAAATCCAGGAAAATTACCCTATATCCTGCGGACTTTGATGGGTATCACACTTCGATGCCTGAGTGATGGAAACCGGTTTCCATATGATATCCAATCATCATTGTAATAACTTTTAACATTTAGAGGATGGGGATGATGAACAAAATCATGCTGTGCTGCTCTGCAGGAATGTCTACGAGTCTGCTGGTCAGAAAAATGGTCGAAGCGGCAGATGAGAGAGGTTTACCGGTTGAGATCGATGCGTACGGCGTAGCGGAGTTTGATACTCAGTTTCCACGCTACCAGGTGGTGCTGCTGGGACCGCAGGTAAAATACATGCTTAACTCGCTGTCAGAAAAGGCTGCCGCCCACGGCATTCCCGTTCAGCCCATTAATCCAATGGACTACGGTATGCAGCGCGGCGATAAGGTGCTGGACTTTGCTCTGTCGCTCATTGAAGCGGCACACTAAAAGGGTGTTCCTATGAGTTCGTTATATCAATCCATGGTTGCCGTTATCGAGCAGTCCATTACGCCGCTGGCGGGACGTCTGGGGCAACAGAAGTATGTCATCGCCATCCGCGATGGCTTTACCGCCGCGCTGCCGTTTATGATCATCGGCTCCTTCATGCTGGTATTTATCTTCCCGCCCTTCTCCGCCGACACCACCAACAGCTTCGCGCGCGGCTGGCTCGACTTCTCCCAGACCTATCGCGAACAGCTGATGTTGCCCTTTAACCTGAGCATGGGCGTCATGACCTTTTTTATCTCGGTCGGGATCGGTGCCAGCCTTGGTCGGCAGTTTAATCTCGATCCGGTGATGTCCGGGCTGCTGGCGTTTATGGCCTTCCTGCTGGTGGCTGCACCCTATGCCGACGGCAAAATCTCCACCCAGTACCTCTCTGGCCAGGGGATCTTTACCGCGCTGATCACCGCGATCTACTCCACCCGCGTCTATGCGTGGCTGAAGCAGAACAACATCACTATCCGCCTGCCGAAAGAGGTCCCCACCGGTGTGGCGCGCTCGTTTGAGATCCTGATCCCGGTAGTGGTGATTATCGGCACGCTGCACCCGCTGAACCTGTTTATCGAGGCGCAAACCGGCATGATCCTGCCCCAGGCGATCATGCACCTGCTGGAGCCGCTGGTTTCGGCGTCGGATTCGCTGCCTGCCATCCTGCTCTCTGTGCTGCTGTGCCAGATCTTCTGGTTTGCCGGCATTCACGGGTCACTGATCGTTACCGGCATTATGAACCCGTTCTGGATGGCGAACCTCTCCGCTAACCAGGCCGCGCTGGCAGCGGGCACGGTGCTGCCCCACATCTATCTGCAAGGCTTCTGGGATCACTACCTGCTGATTGGCGGCGTCGGCTCTACCCTGCCGCTGGCCTTCCTGCTGCTGCGTAGCCGTGCTACCCATCTGCGCACCATCGGCAAAATGGGCATCGTCCCGAGCTTCTTTAATATCAACGAGCCGATTCTGTTTGGCGCGCCGATCATCATGAACCCGATGCTGTTTATCCCCTTCGTCTTCGTGCCGATGATTAACGCCTGCCTCGCCTATGCCGCAACGAAACTGGGCTGGCTGGCACAGGTGGTCTCGCTAACGCCGTGGACAACGCCTGCCCCTATCGGCGCATCCTGGGCCGCTAACTGGGCGCTGAGCCCGGTCATTATGTGCGGGATCTGCATGGTGCTGTCCGCCCTGATGTACCTGCCTTTCCTGCGGGCCTATGAGCGTTCGCTGATGAAAACCGAAGAGCAGAAAGCGCAGGACGTGACGCCGCTGGCTGGCACCGTGCGTCAGTAATTAACGGGAGAGAAAAGAGATGAAATACGCATTTCCAGAGCATTTCTGGTGGGGCAGCGCCAGCTCCGCGCTGCAAACCGAAGGGCAGAGTCAGCAGGGCGGCAAAAGTGCCACAACGTGGGACCACTGGTATGCGAGCCAGCCGTACCGTTTTCACCAGCAGGTCGGCCCGCAGGACACCTCCACCTTTTACCAGAACTGGCGGCAGGATATCGCCCTGCTTAAGCAGCTCAACCACAACAGCTTCCGTACGTCGCTAAGCTGGTCGCGGCTGATCCCGGACGGCGTGGGCGAGGTCAATCCTGAGGCGGTGGCGTTCTATAACAACGTTATTGATGAGCTGCTGGCCCAGGGGATCGTCCCCTTTATCACTCTGTTCCACTTTGATATGCCGATGGTGATGCAGGAGAAAGGCGGCTGGGAGAACCGTGAGGTGGTAGAGGCGTTTAGCCGCTACGCGCAGATCTGTTTCGACCTGTTTGGCGATCGGGTGCTGCACTGGTTTACCTTCAATGAGCCAATTGTGCCGGTGGAAGGCGGCTACCTGTATGACTTCCACTACCCCAACGTGGTGGATTTTAAACGCGCGGCGACGGTGGCCTACCATACCGTGCTGGCGCACGCCTCGGCGGTTCGCGCCTACCGCGCCGGGCATTACCCAGGGGAGATCGGCATTGTTCTCAACCTGACGCCGTCCTATCCGCGCTCAAACAATCCGGCGGATCTCACTGCCGCGCACCATGCCGATCTGCTGTTTAACCGCAGCTTCCTCGACCCGGTGCTGGTTGGCGAGTATCCGGCAGACTTAGTGGCGCTGCTCAAGCAGTACGATCAGCTGCCGGCCTGCCTCCCGGAGGACAGCGCCTTGATTGCCGACGGTAAAATCGACCTGCTGGGGATCAACTACTACCAGCCGCGACGCGTGAAGTGTCGCGACAGCGCGGTCAACCCGGCCTCGCCGTTTATGCCGGAGTGGCTGTTTGATTATTACGAGATGCCGGGCCGGAAAATGAACCCCTATCGCGGCTGGGAAATATACGAGCCGGGTATTTACGACATTCTCACTAATTTACGCGTTAATTACGGCAACCCACGCTGCTTTATTTCAGAGAACGGCATGGGGGTCGAAAACGAGCAGCGTTTTATTGAGAATGGCCAAATAAACGATCAATACCGGATTGAGTTTGTTTCCGGCCATCTGAAGTGGCTGCATAAGGGTATTCAGGAGGGCTGTCACTGCCTCGGTTACCATATGTGGACGTTTATTGATAACTGGTCATGGTGTAACGGCTATAAAAACCGCTACGGTTTTGTACAGCTCGATTTAGCCACCCAGACGCGGACAATAAAACGCAGCGGAGAGTGGTTTGCCGCTACCGCCGCCAATAACGGATTTAACGAGGAGCAATAAGATGATTGAACTGGAAGAGGCCGTCATGGAGATTATCGTCAACGCTGGCCAGTCGCGCAGCCTCTGCTTCGAGGCTCTGCACGCCGCGCGCGAAGGCAACTTTGACGAGGCAAACAGCCTGCTGCGCGAGGCGGACGGCTACGCTCGCCAGGCGCACCATATGCAGACCAAACTGATCGAGCAGGACGCCGGGGAAGCCCGTCAGCCGATGACCTTAATTATGGTTCACGCTCAGGATCACTTAATGACGTCGCTGCTGGCCCGTGAACTGTCCGAAGAGATTATTCGTCTCTATCAACGTTAATTTATTACGGAGAAACCGATAGCCCATTTTTAAATAGTCTGTACCTACGTCAGTACCTCACTATTAATGGTGATAGCGCAACTGTTCCGCACTCGGCGGCGGGATAGTTATTGTCTAAAAATAATATATTAGATTGAGACAAAAAATGAATATCAATAAAAAACTTCCAGTCGCGCTGGCGGTGATGGCTGCCCTTTGCTCTGGTTCAGTCAGCGCCCAGGAGTTTACTCAGGAACAGATCGACGCGATTGTGGCAAAAGCGGTCGATAAAGCCCTTGCGGAGCGGCAGAAAAAAATGGATGTGGCGATCGATAAGAAAGCCGATGTAATTACCGAGCCACAAACCGCGGCCCAGTCGCCGGATATGGCGATCCCCTTCGGCGTGAAGTTTACCGGCTATGCCCGCTACGGGGCGCAGTTCCAGGGCGGCGATCAGAAGTTCGTTGGTGTTGACGGCTCCTATAACGGTTCCTCCGCCATCGGTCGTCTGGGCAACGAGGGCAACGGCGGTGAATTCCAGCTCTCGAAAGCCTTTAAAGGCAATAACGGCGCTATCTGGGACATCAACGTGATGTTCGATCACTGGGGCGACGAGGTGAACCTGAAAAAAGCCTACGCCGGGGTGACCAATATTCTTGAATCCAATCCCAACGCCTATCTGTGGGCAGGCCGTGACTTCCACCAGCGTCCGCAGCAGGGGATCAACGACTACTTCTGGATGAACCACGACGGCCAGGGCGCAGGGGTGAAAAACTTCGACATCGGCGGCGTGCAGTTTGACGTCGCAGCGGTGGCGGCGGTGGAGTCCTGTAGTCCGGAAGTGATGAACGATGAGGGTAACCCGTCGCGTATCACCTGTACCGGCGGCTCCGGCACCGGCGATAAAGGCAACTACGCCATTACCTCTAAAGTGCACGGCATGAAGGTCGGCCCGCTGGATCTGGAGCTGTATGCTAACTACGGCTTCGACTCGAAGGCGGTGGATACCGACGAGCGTAAGAATGCCTGGCAGGGCGGCGTAGTGCTGAGCCACACCGGTGAGAAAGGGGTGAACAAAGTGATTGCCCGCTACTCTGACAACTCAGACAACAGCGTCTACAACAAAACCGACGATCTGACGGCGATCTACGCCAGCTTTGAGGGGAACTACAAGTTTACCCAGCAGGCACAGATCGAGTACCTGCTCGCCTTCCACGACTACGATAATGATGCCAATAGCGTGGATAACCGACGCAACTACGGCGCGATTGTTCGTCCGATGTACTGGTGGAACGACGTGCACTCTACCTGGCTGGAAGCGGGCTATCAGCGGGTTGATTTCGATCAGGGCGGGGATAACCACGGCTGGAAGCTGACCCTGTCGCAGAACATTTCGATTGCGATGGGACCGGAGTTCCGTCCGATGCTGCGCTTCTACGTCACTGGCGGTCAGGTAGATAACGATCGCACCGCGCGGGTAAACGGTACGGAAGAGAGCAATCTGGACTCGTTCAACGTCGGCGCGATGTGGGAAGCGTGGTTCTGATGTAGTTAAAGCGTCATGCCCGGCGGCGCAGAGCCAGCCGGGCAGAGAGCAATTACCCTTTTACGCGTACTTTCGCAGCCACCAATAGCGCCGTCAGCAGCATCAGGCTGCCGGAGAGCACCAGCGGCGAGAGCAGGCCGAGGTTATCGAGTGCGTAGCCGCCGACCGCCGCGCCGCAGGTATTGGCAAGCTGGATCACCGCCACTTGGATCGATCCAGCCTTTTCCGCCTGATCCGCCAGCGAGCGGGTGATCCACGTCGACCAGCCCACCGGCACCAGCGCAAAGGCTAATCCCCACACTACCGCTACCACAGAGGCGACGATTTTATCGCTGCCCCAGAGGATCAGCGTCAGAGCGCTCAGGGCCAGCACCAGGGGGGCAACGGCCAGCGCCGTTTTCAGCGATTTTTTCAGGAATGCGGACGACATTGAGGTGCCAATAAAGCTGGCAATACCAAAGCTGAGCAGCACCAGGGTCAGGCCATCGACGTCAAAGCCCGCCATGCTGGTATAAACCGGGCGGATATAGGTAAAGAAGGCAAACTGACCGGCAAAAGCCATAAAGATGGCGATCATTCCCGCCAGCACGCCCGGACGCTTCAGGATGCCAAACATATTCTGCTTGTGCTGCATCGGCTCGCCCGGCAAGGACGGCAGCGCTTTCCAGACCCACAGCGTACAGACGATCCCCATCACCGCCGCCGCGTTAAAAACGTTACGCCAGCCAATGATACCGCCGAGGAAGCTGCCCAGCGGCGCAGCGATTACCAGCGCAATCGACACCGCGCCGAAAATTACCGACAGCGCCTTGGGCACTACGCGCGTTGGCACCAGGCGCATGGTCAGCGAGGCGGACATCGCCCAGAAACCGCCGAGGGCGAGACCTAGGCAGGCGCGCCCTACCAGCAGCAGGGCAAAGCTGTTGGCAAACGACACCAGCAGGCAAGAGAGGGTTAGCAGCACCGAGAAGATCAGCACCACATAGCGGCGGTCGGTGGTGCGAATGGTTTGGGTGATAAACAGGCTGGCGAACATGGCCACAAAGGCGGTCATGGTGACCGACTGCCCGGCGGTGCCTTCAGAAATACCTAAATCCTGCGCCATCGGCGTCAGCAGGCTGACCGGCAGAAACTCCACGGTGATAAGGCAGGCCACGCAAAAGGCGACGGCGAAGACGGCTGACCAGTTTGGCCGAGCCAGTTCCGGGTGGGGTTTTCCCTGTAAATGCTCACTCATTTTGCCTCCAGGCAACGTCACATTGCGGTAAAGTCGCGCAGTGTAACATTCTCAGTGTGACGCATTTAACGTTTTAGCAACTATTCAACAATTGAGCGTGGGATATATCGTAGGCCGGATAAGCGCAGCGCCATCCGGCGCTACGGTACTCAATGTAGCCAGTGCACGCCCTCGTCGGGCATAAAGAAGGCGTTGTAGCGCATCTGAAAATTGTTGATCTCCGCTACATCCGGCTCCAGCTCGCGCAGGAAGCCCAGCGCCAGACGCACCTGGGCGTCGGTCAGCGGCGCGGCAAGGCGCGCTTTTTGCAGCGTCCGGTGCCAGTAGTGGAGGTTTTGCTCGCTGCTGTCGACAATGCACACCTGCCAGATCAGCAGCGTCTGCGCCGCGTTTTGCAGATGCGCCTCGTCCGGACGGGAGAGGTACTGAATGTACTCCGCACCCGCCGCTTTGCCCAGCTGATCGATCATCGATTCAACCGGCATCGGCGTGGTGCCCAGCCGCTCGCTCAGACGGCGTACCGCCCGCCGGGAGTCGGAGGTCAAAACCCGAAAACCCACTACAAAAACAACAACCAGCGTCGCCAGCGTTAACCAAATCATGAAAGCTCCTGCCCAATCTCAGAATGCTTATCATACGGGTAAACGCGGCGACGCATACAGTCTCTTTAGTGCGCTATCCCGGTCGTTACCGTGAAGCTGCGGCTCTCCTGCGGGGCCAGCGTCAGCAGGCTGCCGTTAGCCTGCGCGGCCAGGAACCCTTCCGGACGGCAGGTAGCCGGCAGCGCGAACGCTGCGACCTGCTGATCGCCGTTGTATAAAATCCAGCGCGTCGCATAGTTGAACTCTGCGCTGGAGAACCGGGTCACAAAGGTGGTCCCGTCCGGGGCGGTCATCTGAAACTCCGGCGTCGCAGTGTAGCGATCCAGCCTGTCAGCAAAGAAGACAATCTCAGGATCGTAATATTCCGGCTCGCTCAGCGTCTTCAGCGTGGTCTGACCCTGCTGGATACGCTGGTTGAACGCCAGCCACTGCTCGGTAGGTTTCACATGTGCCGGAATGGACTCCCGCAGCGCCAGCGCTTCGTCCGGCAGGTTCTGGCTGAAGGTCGCCTCGGGTACATAGGCGTAGTTCATATGGCACATGTACTGGAGCGGCATTGCCACCGAGGCCAGGTTGGTTACCGTCATATCAATGTCGAACAGCGCGCTGGCCTTACGCAGCGTGACCGCAGGCTGCGCCAGATAGTGGTGGCCGAAGCCCATCACATACTCGTAGCGACCCCCGACGCGCAGCGTGTCGCCGTCGATCTCCAGCCAGGCCTCGTCCATCTCTGCGCAAGCCATCTCTCCGTGTAGCGCATGGGTGTCCTCCGGCGAGGGGCAGCCGTTTGCCAGCAGGCCCGAGTGAAAGGCGAAGCAGCCATAGGTTGCGACAATCTCTCTCGCCGGCTTCGGCTGGCTGAACATGTTACGCATGGTCAGCTCGTGGCCGTCAAACTCCGCGTCCCAGATCATCTGCCCCAGCCAGGGTAAGATCACCAGATGACCGCGGGCGTTTGCCACCCTCAGGCCCTCAACGCCGCTCGGATAGCGGAAGGCGCTGACCGTAAATTCTGCGTTCTCCAGCAGCGTTCGCGGCTGCGTGGTAAAAAGCTCACGCCACAGTGGCAAACAGGTTTTCATAGCCATTCTCCTCAGGAAGCGGTTGCTGGGGTAAGTTCGCGACGCACTTTGCTTTCACGCCAGAAGTAGATGCCGACGTAAATGAAGCAGAGCATGGAAACGAGGAACGACAGCTGTAACGAGTGGAACATATCCGCCACGTAGCCCTGCACCGCTGGCACCACCGCCGCGCCGACAATTGCCATCACGATCACCGCTCCCGCCATCTCGGTATGCTCGTTGTCCACCGTATCCAGCGTGCCAGCGTAGATGGTGGCCCAGCATGGCCCAAACAGAACGCTCACCAGCACCGCCACGTAGACCGCGCTAAAGCTTGGCGCCAGCGCCACGTAGGCCAGGAACAGCGCGCCGATGACAGCGTAGAGGATCAGCACCTTCTCCGGGTTGAAGCGCGTCATTAAAATGTTGGCTATGAACTTGCCGATAAAGAAGCAGGCAAAGCTGTAAACCATAAAGTTGGAGGCATCCCGCTCGTTAATATCACCCAGCTCCAGCGCCAGACGGATGGTGAACGACCAGACGGCGACCTGCATGCCGACATAAAGGAACTGGGCCAGAATGCCGCGGCGGAAGCGGGCGTTGCTCGCCAGATAGCGCAGGGTGTCCATCGCCGACGGGCGTTTACGGTTGGCCGTCTGCTCAACTTTGCAGGTCGGGAAGCGGGTCAACATAAACAGCACCATCACCACGACCAGCACCATGATCATGTACTTATACGGCTCTAAGGTGTTCTCCAGCATCAGCACCTTGAAGTCGTGGATCTGCTCCGGCGTCATGCCCGCCATCTGCTTCTCCAGGCTATCGCCTTCAGAGAAGACCAGGTACTTGCCGAGCAGAATGCCCGCCGCCGCCCCGATCGGGTAGAAGGTCTGGCTAACGTTGAGGCGCAGCGTAGCGTGGGATTTTGGCCCCAGCATTGAGCTGTAGGTGTTGGCAGCGGTCTCAAGGAAACTTAAACCAATGGCAATCGCAAAAATGGCGGCAAGGAACATGGTGTAGGTAGCCATGTGCGACGCCGGGAAAAAGAGCGTACAGCCGACAATATAGAGCGTCAGGCCAATTAAAATCGCAATCTTATAGCTGCTCTTTTTAATCACCAACGATGCCGGAATAGCAATCAGGAAATAGCCGCCGTAAAACGCACTCTGCACTAAGGCAGAGGCGAAGTTGCTGAGCGAAAATACGCTCTTAAACTGCGTAATTAAAATATCATTTAACGCTGCGGCGCAGCCCCATAATGGGAACAGGCACGATAACAAAATAAACTGGAACAGAGGGGTCTTATTCAGATACCCATCGGGCATCTGAACGATGTTTTTATCGTTCATAGTGCTACCTTTTACAGTGCAGGGGTTTTTATTATTCGTTTATCGCCAGAAACTCATTGAACTGCTCAATACTGGGATAGGACGATTGAGTGCCTTTGCCCGTTACGCTGAAGGCCGCGAAACGCGAGGCTTTTTTCATGGCGGTTTCTACATCACCGCTCTGGACGTAGTAGTGCGCAAAGCAGCCAATAAAGGCATCGCCCGCGCCGCTGGTGTCGACGGCATTCACTTTGATCGCTGGAACATGCACTTCCGTATCACGGGTCATCCACAGCGCGCCCTTCTCGCCCATGGTGACGATAATATTGTTCAGCCCTTTATCAGTCAGGCTGCGGGCGGCGCGACGAATATTGTCGTAGCTGTCGACCGGCATGCCGGTGAGAATTTCCAGCTCGGTTTCATTCGGCACGAAGAAATCACATTTGCAGGCGTAGGCCATATCCAGCTCGCGCAGCGCCGGAGCCGGATTTAACAGCACCTCGATACCGTGCTTTCTCCCAAACTCAATGGCGTGATAGACCGTCTCCAGCTGCACTTCGAGCTGCAAAACGATGAGCTTACATTTCTTCAGATCTTCAGCGGCGCGATCGATATCCTCTGGCGAAAGGAATTTGTTCGCCCCTTTAATAATCAGGATGCTGTTGCTGGAGTTAGGGTTAACGAAAATAGGTGCGACGCCGCTGCTGGTGCACGGCACTTTCTCAACGTAGGTGGTATTGATACCCCAGGATTCGAGATTGCGGATGGTGTTGTCGGCAAAGATGTCATCGCCCACTTTGGTCAGCATCAATACTTTGGAGTTGAGCTTCGCTGCGGCAACGGCCTGGTTGGCACCTTTACCGCCGCAGCCAATCTTGAACGCCGGGGCTTCAAGGGTTTCACCCTCCTTCGGCATCTGGTGGGTGTAGGTGATTAAATCCACCATGTTGGAGCCGATGACTGCGATATCCATTTTCCTACCTCTCAGAAACAAACGCTTAACAATGATATTAAAGTAACATTATCATGTTATTTTAGTATCATTTGTGACTCCGCTCGCGATTACAGCAACATTTGATACCGCAGCGTTCCCGCTCTGGGTGGAAAATGTTACTTTAGGAACATAAGAAGATGATTAGGCTGGTAAAGCGGAGAGAGAAAATGGAAACCAAGCAGAAAGAGCGTATTCGTCGCCTGACGGAGCTGCTCAAAAAGACCGACCGCATCCATCTTAAAGATGCGGCGCGGATGCTGGAGGTTTCTGTGATGACCATTCGCCGCGACTTTAGCCAGGAGGATGAGCCGCTGCCGCTGGCGCTGCTCGGGGGCTATATCGTAATGGTTAACAAGCCCGCCAGCCCGGCCACCAGCCAGCCTGCCGCAGCCACGCGCCGCCATCATCGGGATGATACGCCGATTGCGATCCTCGCCGCAGGGCTGGTGAGCGAGAACGATCTGGTGTTTTTCGACAACGGCCCGGAGATGCCGCTGGTGATCGACATGATCCCTGACGAGATTACCTTCACCGGAATTTGTTACTCGCATCAGGTCTTTATGGCGCTGAACGCCAAGCCTAACGCCACGGCCATGCTTTGCGGCGGCACCTACCGCGCCAAGAGCGACGCCTTTTACGATCCCAATAACCCGTCGATTCTGGATTCGCTCAATCCGCGCAAGGTGTTTATCTCGGCCAGCGGCGTACACGAGCACTACGGTGTGACCTGGTTCAACCTCGACGATCTGCCGGTGAAGCGCAAAGCGATGGAGCACGGCATCCGCAAGATTTTGCTGGCACGCTACGCCCTCTTCGATGAGGTCGCCCCCGCCAGTATCGCCCCGCTGGCACAGTTTGATGTGCTAATCAGTGACCGCCCGCTACCGGCAGAGTACGCTCTCCACTGCCGGAACGGCTCGGTCAAGGCGATCACCCCTGACGCTGAAAGCGAATAACCTACTCGAAAAACACGGCAATTTTGTTGAACATGGTGGGATCGGATTGGTTACGTACCACTTTTACCACATCTTCTAGCTTGTCGATCTGGCTCATCATCTGCTCCAGTCGCTGATCGTCCGCCACCAGCAGCCAGATGCGGCTCTGCTCGCCGCCCGGTAGCGGCAGGCAGAGAATACCCTCCACGTTAAAGGCGCGTCGGGCAAAAAGGCCGCAGACATGGGTCATGACCCCAGGGTGGTTGCGCACGGTGAGTTCCAGAATAACGTTGTCATGTGTTGAGTGTGGCATGGCTTATTCCCCCACCATTTCAGTATTGGCCGCGCCCGGCGGAACCATTGGATAGACTTTTTGCTCGGCGTCGGTACGGACGTGGATCAGCGCCGGACCCGGCCGGGAGATGATCTCCTGCAGAGCCGCGTGCGGATCGGTCGCCGCGTTTAAATCACAGGTGTGCAGGCCAAACCCGGCGGCGATCTGCATAAAGTTGATCATGCCCGGATAGGTCGCGGCAAACACGCCCTGCTTGTAGAACAGACTCTGCTGCTGATGCACCAGCCCCAGCGCCTCGTTGTTCATCAAAATGATTTTGATATCGAGCTGGTTTTCAGCGGCGGTTGCCATCTCCTGAATGTTCATCATCAGGCTGCCGTCGCCGGAGAAGCACAGCACCTTGCGATCGGGATTGGCCAACGCTGCGCCAATCGCCGCCGGCAGGCCAAAGCCCATAGTGCCTAACCCACCGGAGGTGAGCCACTGGCGCGGACGGTTGAGCGGATAGGCTTGAGCGGTCCACATCTGGTGCTGCCCGACGTCGGTGGTGATAATCGCGCTGTCATCAACGCAGGCCGCAACGGCGTTAATTAACCCGTAGTGGCTCAGCGGATCGTCCGCGCCCGACATGTTAGCCGGAAACTCCTGCTGCAGCTGTGCCACGGTATCGCGCCAGGCGTCACGTGTCTCCTCTGCAATCAGCGGGATCAGCTGAGCCAGCACCTCGCCGACGTCGCCCTGAATAGCACAGTGCGGCTGCTTGATCTTACCCAGTTCTGCGCGGTCGATATCCACATGGATAATTTTGGCGTTCGGGCAGAAGGTTTCAGTCTTGCCAATCGCCCGGTCATCAAAACGTGCCCCCAGCACCACCAGCAGATCGGCTTCGTGCAGGATAAAGTTGGTGCTGCGCGCACCGTGCATCCCCAGCATGCCCAGCGACAGCGGATGCTGTTTCGGCAGCATGCCAAGGGCCATCAGCGTCATGGTGGTGGGCAGGCTGGCCTTCTCCGCCAGGGTCCGCACCTGCTCAGGAGCGTTAATCACCCCACCGCCCAGGTAGAGTACCGGGCGCTGGGCCTGGTTAATCATCGCCGCCGCCTCATGCACGCTCTCAATGCTGAATGCCGGGGCGGGCGCAGCGCCACCCGGCTCCGGCAGGGTGTCTAACTCGATCTCTGCGGTCTGAATATCCTTAGGAATATCTATCCACACCGGGCCGGGACGGCCTGACTGGGCAATGCGGAACGCGTCAGCGATCACCTGCGGCAGCTCGCGGATGTCGCGCACCAGATAATTATGCTTGGTGATGGGGATAGAGATGCCGTAGGTGTCCACTTCCTGGAAGGCGTCGGTACCAATCATCGACGAGGGTACCTGGCCCGTAATGCAGACCAGCGGAATAGAGTCGAGGCGCGCGTCGGCGATGGCGGTCACCAGGTTGGTGGCCCCCGGCCCGCTACAGGCCATACAGACGGCGGGTTTCCCCTGGGTGCGCGCCATGCCCTGGGCAATAAAGCCTGCGCCCTGCTCGTGGCGAGCCAGTACGTGACGGATCTGCGTGCTTTGACTCAGGGCGTCATACAGGGGCAGCACCGTGCCACCCGGGATGCCGGTGACGATGGTGATGCCCTGGCGCTCCAGTAAATGAACGATCAGCTGCGCGCCCGTAAAGCGCCTTGCCTGCGAAGTTGTGCCCATGCTCCAGTCCTTTTCTTCTGGGCCGGCTTGCCGGGCGGTCTAAACGAAAAACCCCGCCCGGTTTGCGCCGGCGGGGTTTTGGAATCGTGTGTTCCGGACCCTACGGCGCTATGCCGACGACCACCACCACACGCACGACGACGACCGCGGCAGATGGCGCGGTGCGTAGTAGAGTCGATGTCAGCATGGCTGGGTTCATTAGGGACCTGTATGTATGTTGTGTTGTTTATTTATTAGCTGAATTTATACAAACACAGCCGGTGCAGCATGACAATCGTTTTATCGCAGCGGCGATAAAAATGTGTGACCGATCACGTTTCAACGCCAAACAAAAACGCGGCTAAAACAGGGTTAAGTGTTACAGTTGTATGACAATTCATCACCCGATTCGCTATGACGCTCTCTGTTTTCTGCATTCTATTATTCGCCGCCCTGCTGCATGCCAGCTGGAACGCCATCGTAAAAGCCGGAACGGATAAACTCTACGCCGCGATCGGCGTTAGCGGCTCCGCGGCGCTTATCGCCCTGATCCTGCTACCCTTCTCGCCGCAGCCCTCCGCCGCCAGCTGGCCTTTTTTAGCGGTATCCTGCGCGTTACAGGTGGTGTACACGGTGCTGGTGGCAAAAACCTATCAGGTTTCTGATATGAGCCAAACCTATCCCCTGATGCGCGGCACGGCCCCGCTGCTGGTCGCGCTGATTAGCGTCCTGGCATTAGAGGATACACTTTCGTGGCTCGCCTGGGGTGGGATCGGCGTCATCTGTCTGTCGATACTG
Organism: Pseudescherichia sp. AS216; assembly: GCF_037152055.1. Taxonomy (NCBI): domain Bacteria; kingdom Pseudomonadati; phylum Pseudomonadota; class Gammaproteobacteria; order Enterobacterales; family Enterobacteriaceae; genus Pseudescherichia; species Pseudescherichia sp. AS216. The sequence continues at coordinate 135,367 of NZ_JBBCMV010000007.1, forward strand.
GCTATGGCGCTGAATGGCCGCATGCAGTCACGCAAGGGCATCTGGCTGGCGCTGTTGAACGCCTGCTTTATCGCCGGGTATACGCTGGTGGATGGCACCGGCGTGCGTCTGTCTGACACCGCGCTGGGCTATACGCTGTGGACCTTCTTTATGAACGGCTTCTGTCTGCTCTGCTGGGCGATGGTGGCGCGCCGCCGCGAAGCGTCCAACTATCTGCGCCTGCACTGGAAAAAAGGATTGTTTGGCGGGGCGGGAACCATGGGATCGTACGGCCTGGCCCTGTGGGCCATGACCCAAGCTCCGCTGGCCGTGGTCGCGGCTCTGCGCGAAACGTCGATACTTTTCGGCGCGCTTATCGCTTTTCTACTCTTAAAAGAGCGGGTTGCTGGCGTACGCATCGCTGCTGCGCTGGGCATTGCCTGCGGAGCTATTCTGTTACGCCTGGCGTAACACCCAGGCAATATTAGTTGCCAACATTGTTCATAAATCCTGCCTTTTCGCTCTTGCCCATTCATCAGCCTGATACTTAACTTATCGCCGTACTGTGGTAGATTTCTCGCGCATTTATGGAATGCGCAGTGACTTATTCTTTATTTCTCTTATTTGGCAAACATATTCGGCGACATGAAAAGACAAAGGAACGTTAACTTATTGTTGATGCTGGTGTTACTGGTGGCGGTCGGTCAGATGGCGCAAACCATCTACATTCCAGCCATTGCCGACATGGCAAAGGACTTTCACGTTCGTGACGGCGCAGTGCAGAGCGTGATGGCGGCCTATCTGCTGACTTATGGGCTCTCGCAGCTTGTCTATGGCCCCTTGTCCGATCGCGTAGGGCGTCGCCCGGTTATTTTAGTGGGGATGAGCATCTTCATGGTGGCGACGCTGATTGCCCTGACCACCCATAGCCTGACCGTATTAATCGCAGCCAGCGCGTTGCAGGGTGTCGGAACCGGCGTCGGCGGCGTGATGGCGCGAACCTTACCGCGCGATATGTATCAGGGTACCCAGCTTCGTCATGCCAACAGCCTGTTAAACATGGGAATTCTGGTGAGTCCGCTGCTGGCTCCGCTGATTGGCGGCCTGCTGAATACCCTCTGGTCATGGCGCGCCTGCTTCGCCTTCCTTCTGGTGCTGTGCGTGTTAGTCACCTTCAGCATGGCGCGCTGGATGCCCGAAACCCGCCCCGCAGACGCACCGCGCACAAAACTGCTCACCAGCTACAAAGTGCTTTTTGGTAGCGGGTCATTCAACTGTTATCTGCTGATGCTGATTGGTGGCCTGGCGGGTATCGCCGTATTTGAAGCCTGCTCCGGCGTACTGTTGGGCGCAGGGCTCGGTCTGAGCAGTATGGTGGTAAGCATTCTGTTTATTCTGCCGATCCCGGCGGCCTTCTTTGGCGCATGGTTCGCCGGACGCCAGAATAAACGCTTCTCCACCCTGATGTGGCAGTCGGTGATGAGCTGCCTGCTGGCAGGGGTGATGATGTGGATCCCGGGCCTGTTTGGCGTAATGAGCGTCTGGACCCTGCTGATCCCGGCGGCGCTGTTCTTCTTTGGCGCGGGGATGCTCTTCCCACTCGCCACCAGTGGCGCAATGGAGCCGTTCCCGTTCCTCGCCGGGACGGCGGGCGCGCTGGTCGGTGGTCTACAGAATATCGGTTCCGGCGCGCTGGCATGGCTCTCTGCCCTGATGCCGCAAACCGGCCAGGCTAGCCTCGGTTTATTGATGACCCTGATGGGACTGCTGATTTTACTGTGCTGGCTGCCGCTGGCGTCGCGTGTCCCGCATCACGAACAGCCTGTTTAACATTATGATGGCCCGGCTTCTCGCCGGGCTTTTCACATGTCGGGGCCACCATTGTCTTCAGCAGCGGTTCGGCGATGGGACGCCACGCCCCCTCTTCGCCATCGTAAAACTGCGAATCGGCATTGATGGCGTAAGGAATTTTTGCCTGCTGCAGCTCACAGGCCATAAAGGTGGCAAAGGCCATTTGCGATGCGGTGGGGGTAAAATGGCTCGATTCCCCGACGCCCCAGCCGCCCACCCAGCTAACGTGGCCGGTTTTTTGCTGCCAGCGCAGCGCGACGTTGATGCGATTTCGAATCGCTGACCTCTCCGCCGCCGTGCCCGATGTCCACGGATACTTGCCGTTACTCTTGAGCGGTCCCCACGGGAAGATATGCCACTCCGCCAGCAGGTAATTTTGGCTGTGTGCGGGTAGCTTCAGGTTAGCGAGATCCTCCGGGGCCGCACGCAGGCGCGGCGCGATAAAGATCATGCGCTGTGGGTCAATATCATGAATGGCTTTGATGGTTTTTTCGTAGACGCGGTTGAGCGAGACGAGATTATGGTTCAGCTTGTCTGCGGGTTCATAAATAAGATCGAAGCCTAACTGCGGCGAGCTGTTACCAAAGTAGTGCGCAACGGCGATCCACCAATTCACCACCTCTTTTTCATTCTCGGGTTTCGGATCGTTTTTATACTCATCAGCCTGCCAGGCGATAATCGGGATCACGCCGTACTGCTCGCAGGCTTGAACCAGCTTACGCAGATGAATCAGCCGCGCCTCCGTCGGCTCGCCTGCTACCCGGATGCGGACATGGCGGATCCCCTGCGCGGCAAAATCCCGCACGACTAACGGATCGAACTCGCGGATGCCGCGCTCGGTGCGCGCCCAGTCAACGTCCATCCCGACACCGAGCTGCGCCGCATAGCGTGCGGCCGTCAGCGGCGGCTCAGCATAAACGGCAGGGGTAGCAAGCAGTAACGCAGCAGCAATGGAAAGCTTATACACGGGTAGCCTGAAAAGGTGAGTTAACGCACCGCTATTTTTTAGCATGCTTTTTTAACTGGCGTGTAGCGCAGCGAGAAGAAAAAGTGCGATCTGCTGGAAATGGGTAGCGGCAAACAGCAGCGCCAGCGAGAGCACCCCTAGCGCGACCAGCAGCTTGTCCCGCACCGCTGACGGGCGCAGAAAGTCGCTGCGTCCGACGTCCATCAGGTTACGTTTCAGGGTGTAGCGCCAGAGGATCAGCGCCACCGCCGCCAGCAGGGCAATCGCCACCCAGAAAGCCGATCCAGCCTGCTGCCCGTTGTGCTTTACCGCCAGCATCAGCAACGCGCCGTAGCCCAGCAGGGTGCGCAGCCAGGCAAGCGACGTGCGCTCGGGCTGCAGGCCGGGGTCCTGCTCACGGCGGGCTTTGCGGCTATCCGGCATAGAAGACCAGCGCCATCACCACCGCGGCAACGACGAGCAGCATGATGCTAATTACCAGCAGGCTATAGGTATAGGGCAGATCCTGCTTCAGGCGCATCGCCTTCTCATTGCGCAGCCAGCGCAGGTAGCCAAAAACGGCCAGCCCGCCGGAGGTAAGACAGAGCAGCAGCGCCAGCAGCTCGCGAATAAGCGGGGTGGCAAAATCCGGAGCGAGCTGATCGAGGCCTACTCCCGCCGCCAGAAAACCCAGCGCGGTGCGGATCCAGGCGAGAAAAGTGCGCTCGTTTGCCAGCGAGAAGCGGTAGTCCGGCGCTTCACCGAGGCGAGAAATTTTCATGCGGTGTCCTTGTGGTTGGCCTGACGTTAACGTAACACCGGTGTTTCAGGAGGCTAACGCCTCTTCATAAGCGGTATGTAACGTTCTGATCCTGCCGATATCGGTGTCATTTGAACAAAACTCCAGGCTATTACAGTGGGCGCTACAGTAGTGAAACACATCGAATTTGCGCTTATCGACATTTCTGTTTCTGTCATTTGCCTGCTGGGCTAGCCAAGTATCAAAGCGGAAAAGGTTAGCCGACAGCTCTGAGATATCGCGAGTGACATCCAGCTCGGTAAAAACTTTTAATACGTTTTTCATGGCGAGGAACTGCTCCTCACTCTGCCACGTAATCCCGCGTAATACCTCATAGCGCACTAAAGGCGTGATAAAAAGCACAGCTTCGGGATCTTCTAAAAGCGTTGAAAGCTGTCTAATCGCCAGGCTTTTTATCTCTGGCGAAGTTGTACCATGAGGATCAAAGGCTGCGATAATTAAATTAGTGTCCAGCAAAACATTCCTTGTCATCATTTTTTCTCCTGCTGTTTGAGCAACTGTAGAAGAGTACTTTTCGCCTCCTGCTGCTCATCAGCATTGCTGTTTTCCAGCTTCATCTGGTTAAGATCGACCTTGAACACGTCTTTCATGATATCTACCAACGCCGCCTTGTTCGGTGCTTCAATCTTCCTGCTTTTCACAGTGCCCGAATCGTCTCTGTAAAGCGTGTAGGCCTCGCCCTCTTTAAGCTGTGACAGCACAATCGACGAGTGGGTGGTGATATAAAATATGGTGTTCGGGAAAAGCGTCTTCAGCAGCGGGATGATATTTGCCTGCCACGTGAGATGCAGGTGGCTCTCTATTTCATCAATGAACACAATCCCTTTAACATGCTGCAGGTTAGTTTCATTGGTAAAGTAGCCGTAGCCGGAGACAATGGCCTGGATGAGCTTGAGAATGGAGGCAAAGCCTGAGCTGAGCTGGCTCAGTTCTCGCTTCTGATTTTCAATTTTCAGACTAACGCGATCGTCTCCGCTAATTTCCATAAACTCAGAATCGATACGGTTATCGATTTCAGAGAGCAGCCGGATGACCGTTTTAATCTCGACGTCCCGGTTATCCTCTTTTTTCTGATAGGGATTGGACGATCGGGCCAGGGTGACAAACCACTCTTCAATACTGGTACCCATATTGAGAGAGCTGAAGTCGGTCATCATCTTACTAATAACATTGGACAGATACTCTTCTCTACGCTGCTTTAACGTGCCGAGATGTAATTTATGCGATATATCACTATTTTTTATTACTCCTCTGGCCTGAGCACCTAAATAAACAGCAGGGAGATCATGTGCCATTGCGGAAAAACATGCCTGATGCCAGTTTGCAATATAACGACAGCTTACGGAACTTAGATTTACAGAAATATCAGGGGAGTCTTCCTTGAAAAAAGCGCTAAACTTAAAGTCGAGCTCTGCAAATTCATCCCATATTTGCGCTACCGCTTTATTACTAACAAAAGCAACCTGAAATAGCGCTTCAAGGGTCTTGGTCTTACCGACACCGTTTTCGCCTATAAAGGTATAGATATGCTGGTCTGGCTCAAGATCCAGCTGAACACGGCCAACGCCGGTAAGCCCTGCAAATTCCAGTTTTTCGCCTAACATTTCAGCCTCCAGAATGCTTGTCTGAGGTCAGTGTATCCCTTCCCCTATGGCCTGGCAAAAAACAAAAAAGGCCCCATGCGGGGCCTTTTTACATCGTGCAGATTAGCTGTTCAGCGCCGGGCGCTCGCTAATGGCGATGCGCTGGGGAGCAATGGCTTCCGGCACGTTGCGGCTGATGTCGATATGCAGCAGCCCGTTATTGAAGGTGGCACCGGTGACCTCCATATGGTCGGCCAGGGTGAAGCTCAGGCTGAACGGCTGGATCACCAGCCCCTGATGCAGCCACTTCGGCTCGTTAGCCGGTTTTTCCGGGGTGCCTTTAACGCTAAGGCGCGTGCCCTCCAGCTGGATCTCCAGATCGTCCTGGCGGAAACCGGCTAGCGCAAGGGTAATGCGGTAGTGGTTATCGTCGCTCTTCTCGATGTTATAGGGCGGGAAGGTCTGGCCTTCGCTGGCGTTTTGCAGGGCATTGGCCAGTTTGTCAAAACCGATCCATTGACGCAGCAGCGGGGATAAATCGTAGTTACGCATGGTGTTTCTCCTTCTTTGAAGCAAGAAATGTTCTACGCATCGTGTGACGCGCATCTGCTCCCTGACGGCGAGCAAGGGTACGATCTGGGCCGCCACGGCGACCCGGGAAATTAGTTAATTTCGATACGGCGCGGTTTTTTCTCTTCTGGGATCACGCGTTCCAGTTCGATAAACAGCAGGCCGTTGACCAGATTCGCGCCGCGAACGTGAATGTTCTCAGCGATCTGGAATTTACGTTCGAAGTTACGTTCGGCAATGCCCTGATAGAGATAGCTACGCTCTTTTTGCTCGGTTGCACGAGCGCCTTTCACCACCAGCAGGTTGTCCTGAGCGGTGATCTCCAGTTCGCTTTCGGCAAAGCCGGCCACGGCAATCGCAATGCGATAGTGGTTTTCGTCAACAAGTTCAACGTTATACGGAGGATAGCCGCCGTTACTCTGGCTCTGGTTGTTTTCTAACAGGTTAAACAGGCGGTCAAAACCAATGGCAGAACGGTAAAGCGGAGAGAGATCGAAGTTACGCATACAATAAGCTCCTGAAATCAGCGAGAAATTTTTGAACCTTCCACTATGGACAGGCTCTTAAAACCAGAACACCCCGCAGGCATGTTCTTCCGACTACGTTGTAAAAATGGGTGCAGCGAGAGAATTTTCAAGGGCAGAAGTCTGACTTTTTTTTGCACTTTCTCACTCAGGGCATAGACTGAGTTACGACACTTAACGCTAAATTGCGATTGCCGCCACAGAGCGGCACACGAAAGCTATTCATTTCCCTTAAGGGTCGTTATAAGCAAGGAGTGCACGATGATAAGAAAAAAACCATCATGAAAAATGTTCTGTTAAAAGTGGCTATTGTCAGCGGAATGGTGACGCTGGGCGGCTGCTCCAGCGTGATGTCGCACACCGGCGGCAAAGAGGGACTCTACCCCGGCACGCGCGCCAGTTCAAAAATGCTAATGGATGATGACGCGAACCTGGCGGTGAAATCATTTGTGGTCCTCGATATGCCGTTTACCGCCGTAGCCGATACGCTGCTGCTGCCCTGGGATATGTTCCGCAAAGACAACTCGGTAAAATCTCGCGTTGAGAAAGCGGAGGAGGCCAACCTGGCCACCAACTCCGTTATTCCCCCTGCGGCCATGCCCGCACCGTAAATTCGCTCTGGCCGATTACAGGCCGGTATCGGCCATCCACAGCTGGCGGAAGCCTGCGACGGCTGCCATCCACGCGATCTTCTTACCATCCGGCGAGAAGACCACCGCATCGGCCGAGGGCTGATGCTCAGGGTGAGTGTCGGTTAAAAACGCGACCGTTCCCATCGCGCTATCGCACAGGGCGATGCGGTTCTCCAGCACAAAGCCGAGCGCTGCGCCAGAGGGGTGCCAGTTAAACGCCGACTGGATGTCCGTGGCGTTATGCGTCAGCTGGCGCGGCTCGCCGCCCTCTGCGGCAATCAGCCAGAGCTGCACCACGCCTGCCTCATCACGCATCAAAAAAGCAATGTTACTGCCCCGCGGGTTGCTGCGCACCCAGTGGCGCGGCACGTTGACCAGCCCCGGGTAACGACGCTGATGGGTAAAGGTAAGCCGCCGCTGCTGCACGCCCGCCGGCGGCGACGGCATCGTGGTTGATGTGCCAGCCAGCGGGGCCTCGCCCGCCCGCTTCCAGCCCTGCTCATCAGCGGGCAGATCGACGATAAACAGTTCAGGCACTTTTTCACCGTTTAACGCCAGCGTATCGCCAATAAACGCCAGCCTGCCGTTGCCTACCCAGCCCTCTTCATAGGCGCGGTTGATCTCATCGCTGCCGGGCGCAGGGGTGGGCGTCGTGCGGCTGACCAGCACGCACCAGTGGCTGCCAGCATACTCTCGCGGATGATTGCCCCCAGGCATAACCGGCCCAAAGGGAACGGCGACGCCGACGTTGCGCAGATCCAGCTCTGGATCGCGCTCGTGCAGCACGTGGTCGTTATAGGTAAAGCTCACCTTGCTGCCGTCCGGGCTGAACACATGTACGTGGCTGCCGCCGCGCAGCGCGCCGGGGGTATAGGGTTCGGTGATATCCAGCGCATCGAGGTTGCTTGCCCTGCCGTCTTGCACAATTACCCCCTGGCGATGGTGAAAATCGTACTGCCAGCTCTCGTCCGGATCCTGCGGCCCGTGAATAAACACATACTTCTCTTCGCTGGGATGAACGGTCACCACGCCAACGTGCGCGCCCTGAGTCGCGGTATAGATTATCTCTACCTCACCGGTCTCCACGTTGACGCGTTCAATGGTTTTACCGGTAAAGGAGGCGCCGGAAGGACGCACGTCAAACACCAGCCACTGGCTGTCGGGCGTCCAGGTATTGATATTGGTCAGCTGATGATGGCGGGGAGCGAAGGTGATTTGTTTCATGAAGAGACCCTGATGCGCAGATGTCGCATCAGGGTAAGAGATCTACAGCAAAAAAACTATCAGGGAACCGGTGTTACCAGCGGTTCACCCTCAAACCAGGCCTGAACGTTCTCTAACACCAGGCGTGACATCTCCCGACGCGTTTCCCAGGTTGCGCTGGCCATATGGGGAGTGATGACCACGTTATCGCGCTGTTGCAGCGCGGCAGGCACGTTGGGCTCATCGGCAAAAACGTCCAGTCCGGCACCGGCAATCGTGCCACTCTCCAGGGCAGCGATCAGCGCGGCTTCGTCCACCACGCTGCCACGTGAGATGTTGATCAGCACGCCCTGCTGGCCAAGCGCCTCGAGTACCGACGGGTTTATCAGCGCTTTTGTCTCTGCGCCACCCGGCGCACAGACCATCAGAAAATCGCTCTGCTCTGCCAGCTCGCGTAGATCGGCGACGTAATCCCACGGCAGTGCGCTGTGTGCCTTGCGGTCAGTGTAGGCAATATGCATATCAAACCCGCTGGCACGACGCGCGATGGCCTGGCCAATTCGCCCCATGCCGAGAATACCCAGACGTGCGCCAGAGACCTTGCGCGTCCACTGGAAACCACCCGCCGACCAGTCGCCCTGCTCAATAAACTTCTGCGCAGCCACGATGCGGCGCGAGGTTGCCAGCATCAGGCCAATAGCCAGATCGGCCACATCGTCAGTCAGTACGCCCGGTGTATGGGTCACCGCCACGCCGTGATCCCGTGCCGCCGCCACGTCGACGCCATCGTAACCGACGCCAAAGACGGCGATCAGCTTCAGGGCAGGCAGCGAGGCGATAAAGTCACGCGTCACCACCGCTTCGCCGTTGGTTATCACCACCGTGACTTCATCAGCGATAGCGGCGAGCTTAGCGGTATCCATCTCAGCCAGATCGTATAGGTCGTAGCGCGTTTGCAGTTCAGCGGTGAGCGCATCCGGCAGACCCGCCTGTTTCAGTACTTTCTGTTTCATATCGTTTTCCTATCAGGAGAGGCGTGTAGCGGTTCGTTTTGCGGCTTTTGGCTGCGTCGGACGCGAGACCAGGATGCCAATAATGCCGCCGAGGATCAGCGCTACCGCCACAATCAGCAGTCCATAGTGGTAGCTGTTGGTGGCATCTTTGATTTTGCCCAGCAGCGGCGGGAGGCCGAGACCGACAAAGTTAGCCACCGTGTTAATGAAGGCGATAGAGGCCGCTGCAGCAACGCCAGCCAGCTTCTCGGTGGTCACGGCCCAAAAGATCGGCGTCAGCGCAAAGTTGAAGCCAACGGTGAGGATCAGCAGGAAGTAAGCCACCAGCAGATTGCTGGAGTAGATAGCGATAGCCAGCGACAGCCCGGAGATAATCAGCGGCAGCCCAAGGTGCAGCGAACGTTCCCTGGTGGTATCAGAGTGGCGGCCATTGAAATACATAAACAAGCAGGCAGCGATAAAGGGCACGGCAGAGAGCAGGCTGATAACGATGTTGCTCTGGTCACTGGCCATACTTTTGATGATCAGCGGCAGGAACAGCGTAATACCGATAGAGCCAAAGGCTTGCAGGAACCACACCAGGCTCAGCAGCAGCACGGTCTTGTTTTTCAGCGCGCTCAGCCAGCTGTGGTTTTTACCCACCTCAACCCCGGCGTTGTCGCGCTCTAGCTCCGCCTTCAGCCAGCCTTTCTGCTCCGGCGTCAGCCACGCGGCGTGATCCGGCGTCTGCGGCAGGCGCCACAGCACCATGATCCCCAGAGCGATGGCCGGAATGCCCTCCAGCGCAAACAGCCAGCGCCAGCCCGCAATATCCGCAATGCCGTGCATGTTCAGAATTGAGCCAGAGATCGGCAGGCCAATAATCGACGCCATCACCGAGCCCATGTAGAAGAACGACATGGCCCGCGCACGGTTACTTTTCGGGAACCAGCAGGAGATGTAGTAAATAATGCCCGGCGTAAAGCCCGCTTCCGCCATACCGAGTAAAAAGCGCATGACGTAGAGCTGCGTGGGCGTTTGCACCAGCGACATCCCGGCGCTGACGATGCCCCAGGTAATCATAATCCTGGCGATCCATATCCGGGCACCCACCCGCGTCATAATAACGTTGCTGGGGATTTCAAAAATAATATACGAGATATAGAACATCCCGACGCCAAGGCCATACATACTGGCGCTCAGGCCGAGATCGGCATTCATTTGTAATGCCGCAATAGAGATATTGGTTTTATCGAGGTTAGCGACAAAATAACAGATAATGATGAAAGGAATTATTTTCGCATTAAGCTGTTTTAAGGTTGTAGAGTACAGGTCGGTATTCATAGTAAAAACCTCACCCAGCCGTATATGCACGAGGCGATCCCTCTGTTCATATACAGGCGGTTAGCTATCGTTATTTTTTTGAATCAGGAAATTACCACTCGGCTACGGAACCGTCTTCATGTCGCCATAATGGATTGCGCCAGTCGGTGACATCTTTACTGCGGGCAATAACCTGCTCTTCATCAATCTCTACGCCCAGGCCTGGCTTCATCAACGGTTTGAAGAAGCCGCCTTCCATGTTGAAGTCCTCTTTGTTTTTCACAAAGTCGAGCAGCTCCGCGCCCTGATTGTAGTGAATGCCCATGCTCTGCTCCTGGAACACCGCATTGTGGGAGACAAAGTCCACGTGCAGACAGGCCGCCAGCGCAATCGGGCCAAGCGGACAGTGCGGTGCCAGCGCCACGTCGTACGCCTCTGCCATGCCGGCAATTTTGTAGCACTCGGTGATGCCCCCGGCGTGGGAGAGATCGGGCTGGAGAATGGCCAGACCGCCCGCTTCCAGCACGCGCTTAAATTCGAAGCGTGAGAACATCCGCTCCCCGGCGGCAATCGGAATATGGGTTTGCGCAGCCAGCTTCGGATAATATTCCGCCTGCTCGGCCAGCACCGGCTCTTCAATAAACAGCGGACGGTACGGCTCCAGCTCTTTAATTAATATTTTCGCCATCGGGGCGCTAACGCGGCCGTGGAAATCGAGGCCAAATTCAATTTCATTGCCAAAGGCTTCGCGGATCTGCGCGGCGGTATTTACCGCGGCTTCCACTTTACGGAAATCATCAATAATCGATAACTCTTCGCAGCCGTTTAATTTAAACGTATCGAAGCCAATTTCGCGCAGTTTAGTAATACCCGCGATGGCTTCCGCCGGACGATCGCCGCCCACCCAGCTGTAGGCCTTGATTTTATCGCGTACCAGACCGCCCATCAGCTGCCAGACCGGGGCATCCAAGACTTTACCTTTAATGTCCCAGAGCGCCTGGTCTATACCGGCGATGGCGCTCATCAGGATCGGGCCGCCACGGTAGAAGCCCGCGCGGTACATGACCTGCCACAGGTCGTTGATGCGGGCTGGATCCTGGCCAATCAGATATTCGCCCAGCTCGTGAACGGCCGCCTCAACGGTACGCGCCCGGCCTTCGATCACCGGTTCACCCCAGCCCACCACGCCTTCGTCAGTCTCGATTTTCAAAAACATCCAGCGCGGGGGTAAACGGTAGGTGGTTAGTTTAGTAATTTTCATTGCACTGCCTCTCGATACGCTTTTACAAATGCGGCTGCCTGCTGCGCGGTGCGCTCAACGGATTGCCCGGCACGGTAGAGATCGCTGCCCAGTCCGGCACCGGCACAGCCTGCCTTGAGCCACTGGGTCAGGTTTTCCGGCGTGACGCCCCCCACGGCGAACACAGGGATTTCCGGCGGAAGCACGGCCTTCAGCGCTTTGATGTAGTCCGGGCCAAACGCCGAAGAGGGGAATATTTTCAGCGACTGAGCACCGGCCTCAATCGCCGTAAAGGCTTCGGTTGCCGTCGCACAGCCGGGGCAGACTGTCATGCCGTACGCCACCGCCCGGCGGATAATCTCCGGGTTAATATTTGGCGTGACCAGCAGGGTGCAGCCCATCTCCGCAAGCGTATCGACCTGCTCAGGCTTTAATACCGTGCCCGCGCCAATTAAGGCTTTATCACCAAAGGCTTTTACCATTGCGGGAATGCTCTCTTCCCAGCGGGGTGAGTTGAGCGGAATTTCGACCGCTTCAAACCCGGCCTCGATCACCGCCGCCACGTGGGCGTGCGCCTCTTCGGGCGTGATGCCGCGCAGAATTGCGATTAGCGGGAGTTTATTTTGCCACTGCATGAGCGATGCTCCTTATACCTGCCTGAAATGCGTCGTCGCCGCGTAGCGCCTGCGTCTTATAGCCCAGCAGGTCAAAAGCCTGCTGGTAGCGTGCGGTCAGCGAGGGGTTGGCAACGAGGGTGATGGTCTGCTGCGGCGCGATCCAGGCTTTCATGCTCGCCAATTCGCTGCCAATGAGCAGACCGGAAAGAAATTCGCTCACCTGTTCACGCGCCAGCGCGCCGAGCACGTGGGAAGCCCGCACTTCAAACAGGCGAGGCAGCAGATCGGGCGAGTCAAGGCCGCGGGTTAAGCCAGCGGTGAAGGCATCCGGGGAGGTCTCCTGCTCGGGCAGGCCTGCACCCACCAGCGTATGGTTAAGCAGCACGTGATGCAGCTCGCCGGTCATCACGGTGTGAAAGTCGCTCACCTGCTCGCTATCGGCCAGCACCCATTTGCAGTGGGTGCCGGGCATGACATACACCTGGGCGGGCTGGAGATCGCGCGCGCCGAGCAGCTGAGTCTCTTCGCCGCGCATCACGTTATGGTTATCTTCCTGGTTGACGCACAGGCCGGGAACGATCCAGATATTGTCGGCAACGGCGGTAATCTGCTGGCCAATATCGTCAAAGCGGGCCGGGCAAGGGAGATACGGGACGTTGACCCAGCCGGCATTGCTGCCGACCATGCCCGCCATTACCACAGGCGTGTTTTCCCGCGCCCAGCCCTCGGTGATCTGCGCTAATACCGCCTCGAAGGTGCGTCCGTTCAGGCGGGTTACGCCCGCTTCAGACTGCCTGCTTTCAAGGCATTCATCGCCCTGATAGTGCCAGGCGCGAAGATTGGTGGAACCCCAGTCGATGGCGATATAGCGTGATGTCATGTTATTTCCTTCAGCCTTTGAGTTGAGCTGGCGATCATAGTCAGCGCCGCCTGCTCTGCTGCATCGCCGTCCTGATGCCGGATCGCATCAAACAGCGCCTTATGTTCCTGAAGCGTCTTCGGCATGTTGGCCTCGTCCCCGCGCCAGGTCTGTTCAAATACTGCCCGCTGCAGGGAGCCAATCGCCACCGTCAGCTGCTGGAGAACGGGATTGTGCACCGACTGCAGCACGGCGTCGTGATAGCGGATATCCGCTTCGTTGAACGCTTCCCGATTCTGGTTATTGGCGATCATGTCGTTGAGCGCCGCCTCAATCTGCGCCAGATCGCTGGAGGTAGCTCGCTCAGCCGCCCAGCGGGCAATGGCTGGCTCTACCAGGTTGCGCACCTCGCTCATCGCGCTGATTAGTCGGGGGTCGTAGTCGTTCTCCAGCACCCACTGCAGCACCTCGGTATCAAGGTAGTTCCACTGGTTGCGTGCCGCGACAAACGCCCCGCGATAGCGCTTCATCTCAATGAGCCGCTTCGCCATCAGGGAGCGAAAGACTTCCCGGATGATGTTGCGCGAGGTTTCAAACTCTTCACACAGGTCGGTCTCGGAAGGCAGCCCTGCGCCAGGGACGTATTTGCCGCTGACAATCTGCCGCCCGAGGGTGGCGATGATGCGGTCCGTTTTTGTAATGGTCATGTCAGATCCTTTAAGAAGAGGCTTTACCATTACTTTATCCTTACCGGCGTAAAAGTCCGCACTATTGAAGTACAAATATGCGAGTCGTTCGCCATACCGTGAACATATAGTAGTACAATCACTTTGGGTTGTACTACAATCCAGATCACAAAAACGACACGTGGTAAATAAACTGTAAAAAAACGGGGGGCAATAAAAAACCCGCAGCGGTGGGCTAATGCCAGTCAGTTAAGCTGCTGGAGAAGGGAAATATGTGACTCTGGTATATGTGTTCCGTTCACCTCATGTAGGGCAGAACATATAACGAGTGTCACACGTGAACGTGATAAGGGGGCCACCGCGGCCCCCTTATCGATCCCCGCGGCCCCGCAGGGAAACCGGTGCTGCGCACTGCGCTCACCTCCCGTCCGGCTGACCGACGGTCGGCTCGACTCGAGATTACTCGTCCCATCCCCAGGACTCGCCCCTTCGGGGCCAACGCAAAGCGTTGTTCAAAATCGCTCCGGGCGATTTTGTCCTGTCTCGTTTCGCCTCTGGCCGCCCTCCCTGGCGTCCAGTCCTTGTCATCCGGTCTCCGGTTCGCCGGTTTCAGCGGGGACTCAACACCCGCGCTGTGAGACTGGAATCTATAGCGACAAAGACATCGCTGTAGGCTCGGAATTAAAGCGAGGTGTTGGGTCCGGCTGAAAATCGCCGGGGCGTTCACTTCTGGCCGGGGCAGCCCGCATGGATGCGGGCTGAGGGCGTGCCTTACAGGGAAGTTACCTCACGCCCGACCCGAAAGCCGGAAGGGATAAGCCGAGGCACCCGCGCAGCGGCGATTTTCCCTGCCGGGAGCCCGGGTCGCCAGGGTGGTGGCGGCGAGCCACCCTGGCACGTTCACGTGTGTAGGTTTCCCAAAGGAGCACCGTCCATGAGGTGAACGGAAACCTTAGCGACCCTTCATATTCTTCCCGCCCTTGCCAAAAAATGCCAGTCGGCTTAACTGACTGGCATTACAGCGGTGGGCGGGTTTTTAGCGGACGGGAGGAGCGAAATTTAGTTCAGGACAAACTTCTCGATAGCGTAAGCCACTCCATCTTCAAGGTTGGTTTTAGTCACAAAGTTAGCGACCTCTTTCACCGACGGAATAGCATTGTCCATGGCAACACCCATACCGGCATACTCCAGCATCGCGATGTCATTTTCCTGATCGCCAATCGCCATCACCTCTTCCGGCTTGATGTTCAGCGCATCGGCCAGCGATTTCACACCGGTGCCCTTGGTGACGCTTTTATCGAGGATTTCAAGGAAGTAAGGCGCACTTTTCAGCACG
Source organism: Pseudescherichia sp. AS216 (assembly GCF_037152055.1). Taxonomy (NCBI): domain Bacteria; kingdom Pseudomonadati; phylum Pseudomonadota; class Gammaproteobacteria; order Enterobacterales; family Enterobacteriaceae; genus Pseudescherichia; species Pseudescherichia sp. AS216. The sequence goes on from NZ_JBBCMV010000007.1 coordinate 150,528, forward strand.
GTGTACTTCTCTTTTACCTCTGCCGGAATGCGCGCTATCGCCTGATCGAGGATCGCCGGCTCGTCAATCATCATGACTTTCAGCAGCTGGATGGCCGGATCCATCTTCTCGGCTTCGCAGAACACCAGCGGAATGGTCGCGACGTAGGATTCGTGCACCGTGTAGTAACTGATGTCGCGGTTAGCGGTATAGAGCGTGTTGCGGTCGAGCGCATGGAAGTGGGAGCCTACCTCGCGGGAGAGCTGTTCGAGGTAGCGGTAGTCGTCATAGCTGAGCGGGGTCTGCGCCACGGTGCTGCCGTCGCTGGCTTTCTGCACCAGCGCGCCGTTATAGGTGATGCAGTAATCGCCTGGCCTGTCCATATGCAGCTCTTTCAAATAGTTGTGCACGCCGGCATAGGGACGCCCGGTGGTGAGCACAACGTTGACCCCACGCTCACGCGCGGCGGCAATCGCATTTTTAACAGCAGGTGAAATGGTATGGTCCGGCAGCAGCAAGGTGCCGTCCATGTCGATTGCAATGAGTTTAATAGCCATGGTTTCCCCAGCGTAAAAGAGTTAACTCTTATGCTAGCGTGATTCTGCGCAAAAGACAGTAAGTGCAAGGAGGGAAAAGGGGGACAGGAGCGGAGCGGTATATTCCCCATTTACAGGAGTGGTAGCCCCGGCAGCGTCACTGCCGCCGGGGAACAGACCGATTAGATATCGATATTCGCCGCTTTCAGGGCGTTCTCTTCGATAAACGCACGACGCGGTTCAACGGCATCGCCCATCAGCGTAGTGAAGAGCTGATCGGCAGCAATCGCATCCTTCACGGTCACGCGCAGCATGCGGCGGCTCTCCGGATCCATGGTGGTTTCCCACAGCTGCTCCGGGTTCATCTCGCCCAGCCCTTTATAGCGCTGAATCGCCAGGCCACGACGGGACTCCTTCACCAGCCACTCCAGCGCCTGCTCAAAGCTGGCAATCGGCTGACGACGCTCGCCACGTTCGATATAGGCATCCTCTTCGATCAGGCCGCGCAGCTTCTCACCCAGCGTGCACAGACGACGATACTCACCACCGATAATGAACTCATGATCCAGCGGATAGTCGGTATCCACACCGTGAGTACGCACGCGGATAATCGGCTCGAACTGTTTCAGCTCGGCGTCTTCACGCACGTCGTACTTCCAGGTGCTGCCGTGCACGTCGTTTTCGTTCAGCGTGGCGATCAGCGCAGAGACCCAGCGGGTCACTTTCGCTTCGTCTGTGAGATCGGCCTCTTGCAGCGTCGGCTGGTAGACAAGCTCTTTCAGCAGCGCACGCGGGAAACGACGCTCCATGCGGGTAATCATTTTCTGCGTGGCGTTATACTCGGAGACCATTTTCTCCAGCGCCTCACCGGCCAGCGCAGGTGCGCCTTCGGTAGTGTGCAGGGTGGCACCATCCAACGCGATAGAGATCTGATACTGATCCATCGCCTCGTCATCCTTGATGTACTGCTCCTGCTTGCCCTTTTTCACCTTGTAGAGCGGCGGCTGAGCGATGTACACGTGACCACGCTCAATGATCTCCGGCATCTGGCGATAGAAGAAGGTCAGCAGCAGCGTACGGATGTGCGAGCCATCAACGTCCGCATCGGTCATGATGATGATGCTGTGATAGCGCAGCTTGTCCGGGTTGTACTCGTCACGGCCAATGCCGCAGCCCAGGGCGGTGATCAGCGTCGCCACTTCCTGAGAGGCCAGCATCTTGTCGAAACGGGCCTTCTCAACGTTAAGGATCTTACCCTTCAGCGGCAGGATAGCCTGATTCTTACGGTTACGGCCCTGCTTCGCCGAGCCGCCCGCCGAGTCCCCTTCCACCAGGTAGAGTTCGGAGTGGGCCGGGTCGCGTTCCTGACAGTCCGCCAGCTTGCCCGGCAGGCCTGCGAGATCCAGCGCGCCTTTACGGCGGGTCATCTCACGGGCACGACGTGCCGCTTCACGGGCGCGGGCCGCGTCGATAATTTTACCGACGACGATTTTAGCGTCGGACGGGTTTTCCAGCAGGTATTCGCTCAGCAGCTCGTTCATCTGCTGTTCAACCGCCGATTTTACCTCAGAGGAGACCAGCTTGTCTTTGGTCTGAGAGGAGAATTTCGGATCCGGCACTTTTACCGAAACAACGGCGATCAGGCCTTCACGAGCGTCATCACCGGTAGCGCTGACCTTGGCTTTCTTGCTGTAGCCCTCTTTGTCCATGTAGGCATTCAGGGTACGGGTCATTGCCGCACGGAAGCCCGCAAGGTGGGTACCGCCGTCGCGCTGCGGAATGTTGTTGGTAAAGCAGTAGATGTTTTCCTGGAAGCCATCGTTCCACTGGAGCGCAACTTCTACGCCGATACCGTCTTTTTCTGTGGAGAAATAGAACACGTTCGGGTGAATAGGCGTTTTGTTCTTGTTGAGGTACTCAACAAAGGCCTTGATGCCGCCTTCGTAATGGAAGTGGTCCTCTTTACCGTCGCGCTTGTCCTGCAGGCGAATGGAAACGCCAGAGTTCAGGAATGACAGCTCGCGCAGGCGCTTGGCCAGGATATCGTACTCAAATTCGGTGACGTTGGTGAAGGTCTCCAGGCTAGGCCAGAAACGCACCACGGTACCGGTAACGTCGGTATCGCCGGTCACTGCCAGCGGTGCCTGCGGCACACCGTGCACGTAGGTCTGCTGGTGCACTTTGCCTTCACGGCGGATCAGCAGCTCAAGCTTTTGCGACAGGGCGTTAACCACGGAGACGCCCACGCCGTGCAGGCCGCCGGACACTTTATAGGAGTTATCATCGAATTTACCGCCTGCGTGCAGCACGGTCATGATAACTTCAGCGGCGGAGACGCCCTCTTCCGGGTGAATACCGGTCGGGATCCCACGGCCATCATCCGAGACCGACACGGAGTTATCGGCGTGGATCGTCACGACGATATCTTTACAGTGACCCGCGAGCGCCTCGTCGATAGCGTTATCTACCACCTCAAATACCATATGGTGCAGGCCGGTACCGTCATCCGTGTCGCCGATATACATACCCGGGCGCTTACGCACCGCATCCAGCCCTTTCAGGACTTTGATACTGGAGGAGTCATAAGAATTCGACATCAACGTTTCTCGCTCAATTTGTCTTGGATTAGTCTGCTATTTTACCCTTTTCCACGGTGAACATCTTCGAATTTTTGTCCGACATGTCCATTACGTGTTCAGCGCTAATCGCGCTGACAAAGACCTGTGATTGCGTGGCTTTTAAGCGGCTGGCCAGCAGCGCGCGCCGCGTGTCATCAAGCTCTGAGGCAAAATCATCTATGAGGTACAAACAGCGCCGCCCGCTCTCGCGGGTCAGGAACTCCCCCTGCGCCAGGCGCAGGGCGCACATCAGCAGCTTAAGCTGCCCGCGGGAGAGAGTATCCTCCACCGGCGCGCCGTCGGCACGAATGCGAAAATCCGCCTTGTGTGGGCCGTGGGCGGTATAGGTCAGCGCCCTGTCGCGCTCAAAGCTGCGCGCCAGCACCTCGCCGTAGTCAGCTTCTTTTTCCCAGCCGCGCTGGAAAGAGAAGCTCAGGGAGAACTCCGGCAGAAACTGCTTACAGGTGTCCGCCATGTCCTGGGCGATAGCGGTGCTGTACTCGGCTCGCCAGCGGCTGATCTGCTCCGCCAGCGGGATCAGCTCTTTGTCCCATGCACGAAGCTGGGCGTATTGCGTCACCTGGCGCAGGGCGGCGTTGCGCTGCTTCAGGAGCCGCTTCAGGTTGCTCCAGGCAGTAAAGAACCCGGCTTCGTTATGGAAGCATCCCCAGTCGAGGAAGGCTCTTCTGTATTTGGGGCCGCCGTTGAGTAAAGTAAACCCCTCGGGCGTAATCAGCTGCATTGGCATCAGCAGCGCCAGCTCGGCCACTTTGTGGCCGTCGGTGCCGTCGATGCGAACGGTGCTGTCCCCATGCTTATCTTTGGTCAGGCCGATGGAGGTTTCACGCTCTTCGCCCTGTAAACGACCATGCAGGATAAACGCCTCCTGCTCGTGGCGAATGACGCGACCAATCTGCAAACTGCGAAACGCCCGGCCGTGGCCGAGCGTATAGATCGCTTCCAGCACGCTGGTCTTGCCGCTGCCGTTAGCGCCAACTAAGAAGTTAAAGCCGGGGGAGAGAGCAAGATCCGCGCTTTCGATATTGCGAAAGTCGCGGATCAACAGGCGGGTGAGCGACATTACAGTCTCATTGGCATAACAACGTAAGCCGCACTTTGGCTGGCGGCATCTTCAATCTGTACGCTCGATACGGAATCGGTCAGCAGAATACGCACGTTTTCGCACTTCAGGGCGTTGAGTACGTCCAGCACGTAGCTAACGTTAAAGCCGATCTCCATTTCTGTCCCGGCGTAGGTGACGTCGAGGATCTCTTCGGCTTCTTCCTGCTCGGGGTTGTTAGCAGTGATCTTAAGCTGATTTTCGCTGACGTAGAGACGCACGCCGCGGAACTTCTCGTTAGAGAGAATGGCCGCGCGGGCAAAGGCCTGCTTGAGAATATCGCACCCGGCGTCGAGGTGCTTATCCGGGTTCTTCGGCAGCACGCGGCGGTAGTCCGGGAAGCGACCATCCACCAGCTTGGAGGTGAAGATAAAGTCGCCCACGTGTGCGCGGATGTTATTGCTGCCAATCTGCACGCGCAGCGGTGTCTCTCCACCGTCGAGCATACGCATCAGCTCAATGACACCTTTACGCGGCACGATCACCGAATGGTTTGGCAGCGACTGCCCAACCGGCATGGAACAGACCGCCAGACGGTGGCCGTCGGTCGCCACGGTGCGCAGCTCTTCGCCTTCGGTTTCAAACAGCATGCCGTTCAGGTAGTAGCGCACGTCCTGATGGGCCATCGAGAACTGGGTCGCCTCGATCAGGCGCTTCATGGTCGCCTGCGGCAGGGTAAACTCTACTTCGCTCTGCCAGTCGTCGAGGTTCGGGAAATCCGCTGCCGGCAAGGTCGACAGTGAGAAACGGCTGCGCCCGGAGCGCACCAGCATCCGGTCGCCCTCCAGCTGCACGGCGATCTCTGCGCCTTCCGGCAGGCCGCGGCAAATATCGAAGAATTTGCGCGCCGGGACGGTGGTTGCGCCGGGTTCATGCGGCTGGGCCAGCACGACGCGGGCGACCATCTCCATCTCCAGATCGGTGCCGGTCAGGGACAGCGCGCCGTCGGCCACCTGCAGCAGCAGGTTGCCCAGGATCGGCAGCGTAGGACGGCCTCCCAGCGGGCCACTGACCTGCTGAAGCGGTTTTAATAGGTGTTCACGTTCAACGGTAAATTTCATAGCATCACGACGATAGAGTTCGGATTAAATTGGAGAAATCTTCTTTGATATCATGGCTCTCTTCACGCAGCTGCTCGATTTTACGGCAGGCGTGGAGCACGGTCGTATGGTCGCGGCCGCCAAACGCATCGCCGATCTCCGGCAGGCTGTGGTTGGTCAGCTCTTTGGCCAGCGCCATCGCCATCTGGCGCGGACGCGCTACCGAGCGGGATCGGCGCTTGGAGAGCAGATCCGCCACTTTAATTTTGTAGTACTCCGCCACCGTCTTTTGAATATTGTCGATGGTGACCAGCTTTTCCTGGAGCGCCAGCAGATCGCGCAGCGCTTCACGAACGAAATCGATGGTAATGGCGCGGCCGGTGAAGTTGGCGTTGGCGATCACGCGGTTCAGCGCCCCCTCCAGCTCACGCACGTTGGAGCGCAGACGTTTGGCAATAAAGAACGCCACTTCGCCCGGCAGACGAATGTCGTTTTCGTCGGCCTTTTTCATCAGGATCGCCACGCGGGTTTCGAGCTCAGGCGGCTCGATCGCCACGGTCAATCCCCAGCCAAAGCGCGACTTCAGACGATCCTCGACGCCGTTGATCTCTTTTGGATAACGATCCGAGGTAAGGATGATCTGTTGGTTGCCTTCCAGCAGGGCGTTAAAGGTGTGGAAGAACTCCTCCTGGGAGCGCTCCTTATTGGCAAAGAACTGGATGTCATCGATCAGCAGGGCATCTACGGAGCGGTAGTAACGTTTGAACTCCTCAATGGCGTTGTTCTGCAGGGCTTTTACCATGTCCTGAACAAAGCGCTCGGAGTGCATATAGACTACTTTGGCATTGGGCTTGCGCGCCACGATGCCGTTACCCACCGCGTGCAGCAGGTGCGTCTTACCGAGGCCCGTGCCACCGTAGAGAAACAGCGGGTTATATGCTCCGCCTGGGTTATCGGCCACCTGACGAGCCGCCGCGCGGGCCAGCTGGTTCGATTTACCTTCAACGAAGTTATCAAACGTATGTTTAACGTTGACGTTAGAGCGGTAGGTAGGCTCTGCCGGAGCGGGAACGTTGTCCCAGCTTGAGCGCGACGCAGGGGCGACGCGAGGCATCTGCACCGCTGCGACCTGGGCAGGCGCGGCGACGCTTGCCGGCTCCTTTAGCGTATGGGCAACCGGCCGGGTACCCACTTCAAAGCGCAGTTGCGGCGTATCCGAGCCGCAGAACTCGTTCAGCAGTCCGTTGATATTATTAAGGTACTTGTCCCTGACCCAATCGAGTACAAAACGGTTTGGCGCATACAAAGCCAGCGTGTTGTCACTCAGTTCCGCCTGCAATGGGCGGATCCACATACTGAATTCTGTGGCTGGTAACTCATCCTGCAGTCGGGCAAGACACTGCTGCCAAAGCGAAAGTGACACGGCGGACTCCACTCGAACAAAAGTCGATAATAAAAGACGAAAGCTGAAATTAATGATTGTAGACACACGTCGAAAAGACCCCTGAAGGGTGACGTGCGAACCGCTATTTGCGGTTTTTTGCCCCGATCCGGATCCGGGATGCAGGATCGGGACCGCGGATCATAACGTAAACCGCCGAAGAGATCTTCTGTTTCTCACAGATTCTTCACGATTTATCCACAGGACGATCCGAATCGGCTAAGTGTAAACGATCCTGGTGCCGGTGCGGCACGATTTAGGCCGCATATTGGAAAAATTAATGAGGATCGATAAAAAATGGCCGAAACGATCTAATGAAGATCCTGAAGGATCCTTGCGCTTTGCCCCTCAGCCCGTATAATCCTCCACCCGGCGCGCGCTGCTTGATTTCTTGCGTCGACTGCCGTCTACTTTTCAAGCAAAAACAGCAGAATTTAGGCGGTATATAAGGAAAGAGAATTGACTCTGGAGTGTACAATTATTACAATCCGGCCTCTTTAATCATCAACACTGAGGCGTAAGACGTTGGCACTGCCCAGCGGACCGACGCGAAATTCAGTGAATTCATTCAAGTTTAGGTAGAAATCGCCATGAAACGCACTTTTCAACCGTCTGTACTGAAGCGCAACCGTTCTCACGGCTTCCGTGCTCGTATGGCTACTAAAAATGGTCGTCAGGTTCTGGCACGTCGTCGTGCTAAAGGCCGCTCTCGTCTGACCGTTTCCAAGTAATAAAGCTAACCCTGAGTGGTTAAGCTCGCATTTCCCAGGGAGTTACGCTTGTTAACTCCCAATCATTTCACATTCGTCTTCCAGCAGCCACAACGGGCTGGCACGCCGCAAATCACCATCCTCGGCCGCCTGAATTCGCTGGGGCATCCCCGCATCGGTCTTACCGTCGCCAAGAAAAATGTTAAGCGTGCGCATGAACGCAACCGGATCAAACGTCTGACGCGTGAAAGCTTCCGCTTACGCCAGCATGAACTGCCAGCAATGGATTTCGTGGTGGTGGCGAAGAAGGGGGTTGCTGACCTCGATAACCGTGCTCTCACGGAAGCGTTGGAAAAACTATGGCGCCGCCACTGTCGCCTGGCTCACGGCTCCTGATAGCCCTCATTCGGGGTTATCAGCGCCTGATCAGTCCGCTGCTTGGGCCGCACTGTCGTTTCACACCGACCTGTTCGCAATATGGAATTGAGGCATTGCGCAGGTTCGGAGTGATAAAAGGCAGTTGGTTGACGGTGAAACGCGTATTAAAATGCCACCCTTTACACCCGGGTGGCGACGACCCCGTCCCGCCAGGACCTTTTAATACCAGAGAACACTAACGATGGATTCGCAACGCAATCTTTTTGTCATCGCTTTGTTGTTCGTGTCTTTCATGATCTGGCAAGCCTGGGAGCAGGATAAAAATCCTCAGCCTCAGACGCAGCAGACCACGCAGACTACGACCACCGCAGCGGGTAGTGCCGCAGACCAGGGCGTACCAGCCAGTGGCCAGGGGAAACTCATTACCGTTAAGACCGACGTGCTGGAGCTTGTCATCAACACCCGTGGTGGTGATGTTGAGCAGGCGCTGCTGTTGGGCTACCCGAAAGAGCTGAAGTCTACCGAGCCGTTCCAGCTGCTGGAAACCACGCCTGAGTTCATCTATCAGGCACAGAGCGGCCTGACCGGTCGCGACGGCCCGGATAACCCGGCAAACGGCGCGCGTCCGCTGTATAACGTTAACAGCGATACCTTTGTGATGGCCGAAGGCCAGAACGAACTGGCGATCCCGCTGACCTACACCGACGCCGCAGGCAACACCTTCACCAAAACCTTTACTCTGAAACGCGGTGAGTATGCGGTGAACGTGGGCTACAACGTGGCGAACAGCAGCGCGAAGCCGCTGGAGATCGCAACCTTCGGCCAGCTGAAGCAATCCATCAACCTGCCAGCCCATCGCGACACCGGCAGCAGCAACTTTGCGCTGCATACCTTCCGCGGTGCGGCCTACTCTACGCCAGACGAGAAGTACGAAAAATATAAATTCGATACTATCGCCGACAACGAGAACCTGAACGTGACCTCTAACGGCGGCTGGGTCGCCATGCTGCAGCAGTACTTTGCCACCGCATGGATCCCGCGCAGCGACGTCGCGAACAACTTCTACACCAGCAACCTGGGCAACGGCGTGGCCGCTATTGGCTACAAATCTGCACCGGTACTGGTTCAGCCTGGCCAGACCGCCGCGCTGACCAGCACCCTGTGGGTCGGCCCGGAAATTCAGGACAAGATGGCTGCCGTTGCGCCGCATCTGGACCTGACCGTAGACTACGGCTGGCTGTGGTTTATCTCTCAGCCGCTGTTTAAGCTGCTGAAGTGGATCCACAGCTTCCTGGGTAACTGGGGCTTCTCAATCATCATCATCACCTTTATCGTTCGTGGCATCATGTACCCGCTGACCAAAGCGCAGTACACCTCCATGGCGAAGATGCGTATGCTGCAGCCTAAGATTCAGGCCATGCGTGAGCGTCTGGGCGATGATAAACAGCGTCAGAGCCAGGAGATGATGGCCCTGTATAAAGCTGAGAAGGTTAACCCGCTGGGCGGCTGCTTACCGCTGGTTATCCAGATGCCTATCTTCCTTGCGCTGTACTACATGCTGATGGGCTCCATTGAGCTGCGCCATGCGCCGTTCGCCCTGTGGATCCATGACCTGTCTGCACAGGACCCGTACTACATCCTGCCGATCCTGATGGGCGTGACGATGTTCTTCATCCAGAAGATGTCGCCGACCACCGTGACCGACCCGATGCAGCAGAAGATCATGACCTTTATGCCGGTCATCTTTACGGTCTTCTTCCTGTGGTTCCCGTCTGGTCTGGTGCTGTACTATATCGTCAGCAACCTGGTGACCATTCTGCAGCAGCAGCTGATCTACCGCGGTCTGGAGAAGCGTGGCCTGCATAGCCGCGAGAAGAAAAGCTCCTAATCGTAAGCTGTAGGCCGGGTTAGCACAGCGCCACCCGGCAAAGGAAAGTACAGAGAGGGCGGTCAGATGACCGCCCTTTTTATTGGTAACAATAGAGACATATCATGAGCCATAACGACACTATCGTCGCCCAGGCAACCCCACCGGGACGCGGTGGTGTGGGCATTCTGCGTATCTCTGGTCACAAGGCCCGCGACGTCGCGCAGGCCGTGCTGGGCAAGCTGCCGAAACCGCGCTACGCCGACTACCTGCCGTTTAACGACGCGGACGGCACGGCGCTGGATCAGGGCATCGCCCTGTGGTTCCCCGGCCCGAACTCCTTTACCGGCGAAGACGTACTGGAGCTGCAGGGACACGGCGGGCCGGTGATCCTTGACCTGCTGTTAAAGCGTATCCTGACCCTGCCCGGCCTGCGCATCGCCCGCCCTGGCGAGTTTTCCGAGCGCGCGTTTCTCAACGACAAGCTGGACCTGGCCCAGGCCGAAGCGATTGCCGACCTGATCGACGCCAGCTCGGAACAGGCCGCACGCTCGGCGCTGAACTCGCTTCAGGGCGCCTTCTCTGCCCGTGTTAATCATCTGGTGGAAGCACTCACTCACCTGCGGATCTACGTAGAGGCCGCGATTGATTTTCCCGACGAGGAGATCGACTTCCTCTCCGATGGCAAAATCGAAGCGCAGCTTAACGGTGTGATGGCCGATCTCGATGCCGTACGGGCGGAAGCGCGCCAGGGCAGCCTGCTGCGTGAAGGGATGAAGGTGGTCATCGCCGGTCGCCCGAACGCCGGGAAATCGAGCCTGCTGAACGCCCTGGCCGGGCGCGAGGCGGCTATCGTGACCGATATTGCCGGCACCACCCGTGACGTGCTGCGCGAGCATATCCATATCGACGGCATGCCGCTGCATATCATCGATACTGCCGGGCTGCGCGATGCCAGCGACGAAGTCGAGCGCATCGGCATTGAGCGCGCCTGGCAGGAGATTGAGCAGGCCGACCGGGTACTGTTTATGGTCGATGGCACCACCACCGACGCCGTAGATCCGGTCGATATCTGGCCGGACTTTATCGCCCGCCTGCCCGCGAAGCTGCCGATCACCGTGGTACGTAATAAAGCCGATCTGACCGGCGAAACGCTGGGGCTCAGCGAGGTGAATGGTCACTCACTTGTCCGCCTCTCCGCCTACACCGGCGAAGGCATGGACGTGCTGCGTAACCATCTTAAGCAGAGCATGGGCTTTGATACGCAGATGGAGGGTGGCTTCCTGGCCCGTCGCCGCCATCTGCAGGCGCTGGAGCTGGCGGCAGAGCACCTGCAGCAGGGCAAAGCCCAGCTGCTCGGCGCGTGGGCAGGCGAGCTGCTGGCGGAAGAGCTGCGCCTCGCCCAGCAGAGCCTGAGCGAGATCACCGGCGAATTTACCTCCGACGACCTGTTAGGACGGATCTTCTCAAGCTTCTGTATCGGGAAGTAAGTGCTAAACGCCGGGCGGCGCTCCGCTTGCCCGGCCTACCAAACCTGCCAGACCCCAACCCCGTGTACGCGGAGCGCCGCCGAGTATAAAAAGACGGCATACATGGATTAGGAGTTATAGATAACCGAAACTAATAGCGCCTTAGGGCTGTCCATGATGCCGGACCGGTGATATTGGCAAAGTCGAAGTCATAACGGGGAGAAATCCGTGGTATTTCTTTTAGAAGATCGGGCGTTATAGTGTGCGCTCCCGGCGAACTCCATTACGATATAAGGCCAGACATAGGCCAGCGCTGCGGCAGCAAAAATAGTGACACTACCAAGCACTTTAAATGATTTACGCATGATAAGAAAACTTAAACCCATAAGCCCCATCATAACATTACGGTGAAGTTGCCCTCCACCTTGCTTCGTTATCGCGCTATTCATCACCGAGTTTGAAAATGATCCTTCCTGTCCCCATCTTAGTTTCTGAGTCCTGTGAGAATTGTTTTACAGATATATCACCATCGTCAGACAAACGAGGAAATCCTGGCCTGTACGTGATTCTGATTACACACGATGAATATTCACCTGATTTATTCTTCTGCCCTGCAACGCCAAAGCCCCCCTCCAGAACAGCCTTTATCATCCACACAGATGATTCATTATCGTAAAGGATATCAACACGATCGCCTATCTCGATTCCTGTGGTGTCCATTGCACCCCGACTAATTCTGAATCCTAGTTCAACAGAGCCAGCAGTGCGTCTGCGCTGGGTAACAGTAACGTAGTTACTTTGTACCACCCGGCCGCTTTTTGCGGCCATTGTAGATAAAGACATGAAAGCCATAAAAACCTCTTAAGATATCTATTTAATCGCATTGTACGACCGATTAATTTTCAATGACAATTATTTTTATGCGTTTTTATCCTGGAAGATTATTTTTAATTTTACCTACACGAATAAATTTAAAATTGCGTTCCCTCTAAACCTTGCGATAAAAAATATAAGTGAACACTTACCAATTTATATTTTGTATAATTGCTCTCCCCTCATTTTTTATTTTTTAAAAATGAAAAGCAGCATGAAAGGAGTACCGGTAGAGGTTGCTTAAGCCGTAACAACGGTTCTGATGCGCGTTTACCCCGTATCTTCACTTCTTTCTCGCCAGGAACAGAAACACAGCTTCTTGCGGCTACATAGTGGAGCTCGACGCACGCCTCAATATTCAGCTGCAATGGATGACGATCCTCTCCTCCTTCCTTCTATTTATCACATGAATTGTAAAAGTCCCGCAGAGTGCTTTTTACCCCCTTTTATCCGTGTTAAAACCTGCACACAATACGACATACTGCTTCTACCGTTGCGAGCGGGCTAACCATTATCATGGAGTGAAAAATGGCGACACATTTTGCAAGAGGGATCCTTACCGATGGACAGCTGGTCTCTGTCCGCCTGCCCTCGTCCTGTCACGATCGGGCCCGGGCGCTGCCGGAACACCACCGTACCCGCTACTTAGCTTCCCGCGCCCTGCTCGCCGAGCTGGTATTTATGCTCTACGGGTTAAGCGAGCTGCCTGAAATCATCATCCAGTCCAATGGCCGCCCGGTCTTTGCCGATCGCAGCCTGCCCCATTTTTCATTGGCCTATGTCGGAAACATGGTCGGCGTCGCCATCGCCACCAGCGGCCTGTGCGGTCTGAATATGGCGTTACAGCGAGCGACGCGGGGTTTTCACAGCCCTCACGCTCAGGAACCACGGGTTTTTTCCAGCAACGAAAGGCTGTGGATCAACAACCAGAGCGATCCCAACGAGGCCCAGTCGCAGATCGTGACCCTGCGGCAGAGCGTGCTGAAAATGGCCGGGCAGACGCAGGACGCGCCAGGCTTTCTGCAGCTGCTGCCAGGCTCCGGCAAGCTGCGTGCAGCGCAGGTTGCACCGATTGAGGTGCTCTGCGACGCAGAGGACGTGCTAATCTGGTCCGTGGCGGTTTCGCCCGCCATTGAAAGCCTCAAGATTTGGGAGTTTGATACGAAGCGGGGGTGGCGCGGCCTGTCAGATATTCAAACCCGAGCGAACAATCCCGCTACCCGCCTGATGCGTTTTACCAGCCTGCCTGCGTAACTCGCTTCACTACATTTACCGGTAAGGAGTAAAGATGTCTGATTCACTGCACGTCGTTACGTTACTTGGCAGCCTGCGTAAAGGCTCATTCAATGCAATGGTGGCCCGTACGCTGCCGAAAATCGCGCCGGAAGGCATGACGGTTGCGCCGCTGCCGACCATCGCCGATATCCCGCTGTACGATGCCGATATCCAGCAGGAAGAGGGTTTCCCGCAGAGCGTTGAGGCCATTGCCGAACAGATCCGCAACGCTGACGGCGTGGTGATTGTGACGCCGGAATATAACTACTCCGTACCGGGCGGCCTGAAGAACGCCATTGACTGGCTGTCACGCCTGCCCGCGCAGCCGCTGGCCGGTAAGCCGGTGCTGATCCAGACCAGCTCAATGGGCGCTATCGGCGGCGCGCGCTGCCAGTATCATCTGCGACAGATTCTGGTGTTCCTCGACGCGATGGTGATGAACAAGCCGGAGTTTATGGGCGGGGTGATCCAGAACAAGGTGGATCCGCAGACGGGCGAGGTTATCGATCAGAGCACTCTGGACCATCTGACCGGCCAGCTGACGGCGTTTGGTGATTACATCAAGAAAGTCAGGGCATAAAAAAAGCCCGGCAGCCAAGAGCCTGCCGGGCCTGTTTTTCGCTGTTAATGCGCGTCGATAAACACAATCTTCAACACAAACAGCAGCGCAACAATGATCACGCAAGGGCTAAGGTCGCGGAAGCGTCCGGTCCCAATCTTCATGATGCAGTAGGAGATGAAGCCCAGCGCAATGCCTTCGGTAATCGAGAAGCTGAACGGCATCATCACGGCGGTGATAAACGCCGGCACGGCTTCGGTCAGATCGTCCCACTTCACGCGGGAGAGGCTGGAGGTCATCAGCACGCCAACGTAGATCAGCGCACCCGCAGCGGCATACGGCGGTACCATCCCGGCCAGCGGCGACAGGAAAATCACCAGCAGGAACAGCACGCCTACCACGACGGCGGTGAGGCCGGTGCGCCCGCCGACGGAGACGCCGGAAGAGGATTCGATATAGGCAGTGACCGACGAGGTGCCGATAAAGGAGCCCGCGACAGAGGAGACGCTGTCGACAAACAGGGCCTGCTTCATACGTGGGAACTTACCCTTCTCATCTGCCAGACCGGCCTTATCGGTGACGCCAATCAGGGTTCCGGAGGAGTCGAACAGGTTGACCAGCATAAACGAGAAGATCACGCCTGCGAGGCCAAGGTTAAACGAGCCGGCGAGATCAACGTGGCCGACAACGCTGGTCACGCTCGGCGGCGCGGAGATAATCCCGCTGTAGTGCACATCGCCCAGCCACCAGCCCAGCAGGGTGGTCACCACGATGGAGACCAGCACCGCCGCGTGGACGTTACGCGAGGCCAGAATGGCGATGATAAAGAAGCCCAGCACGCCCAGCAGCACGCTGTGAGAGGTCAGGTTGCCGATGGTCACCAGCGTCTCCGGGTTCGCCACGATCACGCCAGCGTTTTTCAAACCCATCATGCCGATGAACAGACCGATACCGCTGGTGATGCCAACGCGCAGGCTCACCGGGATGTTAGCAATCATCCAGTAGCGGACGCGGAAGATGGTCAGCAGCAGCAGGCCAATAGCGCCCCAGAAGATGGCCCCCATTCCGACCTGCCACGGCAGGCCCATTGCGCCAACGACCACAAAGGCGAAGAAGGCGTTCAGACCCATCGCAGGCGCAAGCGCTACCGGCAGGTTAGCGAATAGCCCCATCAGAATGCTGCCAAAGGCGGCGATCAGACAGGTGGTAACGAATACCGCGCTGGTATCCATGCCAGCAACACCCAGAATCTGTGGGTTAACAAAGACGATATACACCATCGTCAGGAAGGTGGTAAAACCGGCGATCACCTCGGTGCGTGCCGTGGTGCCATGCTCGCGCAGTTTAAACACGCGGTCGAGCAACCCCTGGCCCGCGGCCTGGGTAGTGTGTTGTTGGCTCATTATCTATTTCCGAACAGGGAAGGAAAATTCGTCGCTATCCTATACCAAAATGCGACAATATTGACGGTTATCACACACTTTTTTTCATTGCGTTTGCTTATACGGCATCGATTGCGCGGAGGAATCTGCCGCAAGTAAACGTTAAACTTGTAATAAAACAGGAAACGGCATGTCCCAAATAGAAGCGATTTTTTTCGACTGTGATGGCACGCTGGTCGACAGCGAGGTGATCTGTTCCCGCGCGTACGTGCATATGTTCGCGCAGTTTGGTATTACGCTCGATCTGGCGGAGATTTTTAAACGCTTTAAGGGCGTTAAGCTCTACGAAATTATCGACATTATCAACGCCGAGCACGGGGTAACCCTGGAAAAAGCAGAGCTGGAGCCGATCTACCGCGCCGAGGTCGCACGCCTGTTCGATGCCGAGCTGGAGATGATTGCCGGGGCAGATGCGCTGCTGGCATCCGTCAGCGTACCAATGTGCGTGGTGTCAAACGGTCCGGTGAGCAAAATGCAGCACTCGCTTGGCAAGCTCGGGATGCTGCACTATTTCCCCGATCTGCTGTTCAGCGGCTACGATATTCAGCGCTGGAAGCCGGATCCGGCCCTAATGTTCCATGCCGCCAGCGCGCTGGACGTCGATCCGACAAAGTGCATTCTGGTGGATGACTCTGCAGCAGGGGCGCAGTCAGGGATTGATGCCGGGATGGAGGTGTTCTACTTCTGCGCCGATCCGCACAACAAGCCGATCGATCACCCGAAGGTGACCACCTTTACCGATCTGGCGCAGCTGCCGGCGTTGTGGAAAGCGCGTGGCTGGGACGTCACGCGGTAGTCATGTAGGCCCGGTAAGCGCAGCGCCACCGGGCATTTTACAGCGAATTACTCTTTCGGATCTTTCCCGGCAAGCAGCTTGTCCAGCTCGTCGCCGCCTACGTGGCGGAAATCCTGCCCCTTCACGAAGTAGAAGATGTATTCGCAGATGTTCTGGCAGCGGTCACCGATACGCTCGATAGAGCGGGCGCAGAACAGCGCGGTCAGCACGCTTGGGATGGTACGTGAGTCTTCCATCATGTAGGTCATCAGCTGGCGCACGATACCTTCGTACTCCTGATCCACCTTCTTGTCTTCACGGTAGATACGCACCGCTTCATCAAGATCCATACGGGCAAAGGCATCCAGCACGTCGTGCAGCATCTGCACCGTGTGGCGGCCCAGCGACTCCAGGCTCACCAGCAGCGGCTGGTGCTGCTGGGAGAACTTCTCCAGCGCGGTGCGGCAGATTTTATCCGCGACGTCACCGATGCGCTCCAGCTCGGCGATGGTTTTGATGATCGCCATCACCAGACGCAGGTCGCTCGCCGTCGGCTGACGCTTAGCGATAATCCGCACGCAGGCCTCGTCGATCGCCACTTCCATCATGTTGACCTGATGGTCACCGGCAACAACGCGCTTGGCCAGCTCGCTGTCCTGGTTGTGCATGGCGGTGATCGCGTCAGAGAGCTGCTGCTCTACCATCCCACCCATGGTCATCACCTGGGTGCGAATGCTCTCTAGCTCAGCGTTAAACTGGCCGGAGATATGTTTATTAAGATTTAAGTTATCCACGGTGCTCTCCCGATCAACCGTAACGGCCGGTGATATAGTCTTCTGTTTGTTTCTTCGCGGGCTTGGTGAACAGATCGTCCGTGTTGCTGAACTCAATCAACTCGCCCAGATACATAAAGGCCGTATGGTCGGAGCAACGTGCAGCCTGCTGCATGTTGTGGGTCACGATCACCACGGTGTAATCCTGCTTCAGCTCGGTGATCAGCTCTTCAATACGCCCGGTAGAGATAGGGTCGAGGGCTGAACACGGCTCATCTAACAGCAGCACTTCCGGGCGAATGGCAATACCGCGCGCAATGCACAGACGCTGCTGCTGACCACCGGAGAGAGAGTACCCGCTCTGGTGCAGTTTATCTTTGGTTTCGTTCCAGAGTGCGGCCTTGGTCAACGCCCACTGCACGCGCTCGTCCATATCGGTGCGAGAGAGCTTTTCAAACAGGCGCACGCCGAAGGCGATGTTGTCATAGATAGACATCGGGAACGGCGTTGGCTTCTGGAACACCATCCCCACCTTGGCACGCAGCAGAGCGATATCCTGGCTGTGGGTGAGAATGTTCTCGCCATCCAGCAAAATTTCACCCTCGGCGCGCTGCTCTGGATAGAGGGAGTACATTTTGTTAAAAGTACGCAGCAGGGTGGATTTACCGCAGCCTGACGGGCCGATAAACGCCGTTACCTGATTCTTGGCAATATCCAGGTTGATGTTTTTCAGGGCGTGGAACTTCCCGTAGTAGAAGTTCAAATCGCGAACCTGAATCTTGCCGGAGGTGGTGTCAACCATACTCATTTACTCTTTTCCTCAACTGGGCGCGGCCGGAGCCACGCCGCAAAATTTAACCGTTCTTCTTCGCGAAGATGACGCGAGCCAGGATGTTCAGCAGCAGCACGCACAGGGTGATAATCAATACGCCAGCCCAGGCCAGCTGTTGCCACTCGGCAAACGGGCTCATGGCAAACTTAAATATGGTGACCGGCAGGTTCGCGATAGGCTGCATCATATCCGTGCTCCAGAACTGGTTGGAGAGGGAGGTGAAGAGCAGCGGCGCGGTTTCGCCAGCGATACGTGCCACAGCCAGCAGCACGCCGGTCAGGATGCCGGAGATAGAGGCCTTCAGCGTAATCGCAGAGATCATCTTCCATTTCGGCGTGCCCAGCGCATAGGCGGCTTCACGCAGGCTGTCCGGAACCAGCTTCAGCATGTTCTCGGTGGTGCGGATAACGATCGGTACCTGCAGCAGCGCCAGTGCAATCACGCCTGCCCAGCCGGAGAAGTGCTCCATCTGCGCCACCACGATGGTGTAGACAAACAGGCCCACCACGATAGAGGGGGCAGAGAGCAGAATATCGTTGATGAAGCGGATCACCTCGGCCAGCCAGGATTTACGCCCGTACTCGGCAAGGTAGATGCCCGCCATAATACCGAGCGGCGTACCAAATACGGTCGCCCAGAGGATCAGCAGGCCGCTGCCCGCCAGGGCGTTTGCCAGCCCACCGCCCGCGGTGTTCGGCGGCGGCGTCATCTCGGTGAACAGCGCCAGCGACATGCCGTCGATACCGCGCGTCACGGTGGAGAAAAGGATCCAGACCAGCCAGAAGAGGCCAAACGCCATGGTTGCCATCGACAGCGTCAGCGCGAGACGGTTTTTCATGCGGCGACGCGCCTGCATTTTACGGCGCGACTCGGCCAGCGCCGTCGTGGTTTGCATTTCGAGCGTAGCCATCAGCGTGCCCCCTCGTTTTTCGCCAGACGCAGGATCATCACTTTCGAAATCGCCAGCACGATAAAGGTGATCACAAACAGGATCAGCCCCAGCTCCATCAGCGCGGCAACGTGCAGCCCGGACTCCGCTTCAGCGAATTCGTTAGCCAGTGCAGAGGTGATGCTGTTACCCGGCATATAGAGCGAGGCGCTGTCGAGCTGGTAGGTGTTACCGATGATAAAGGTCACCGCCATGGTTTCACCCAGCGCGCGGCCCAGGCCAAGCATGACCCCGCCGATCACGCCATTTTTGGTGAACGGCAGCACGATGCGCCAGATCACCTCCCAGGTGGTGCAGCCGATGCCGTAGGCTGACTCTTTCATCATCACCGGGGTTTGTTCAAACACGTCGCGCATCACCGAGGCGATGTACGGAATGATCATAATGGCGAGAATAATACCCGCAGCGAGGATACCGATACCAAACGCCGGGCCGGAGAAGAGCGCGCCCACAAACGGAATGGTAGAGAGCACGTTGCCCACCGGCTCCTGGAAATAGGTGGCGAACAGCGGAGCGAAGATAAACAGCCCCCACATGCCGTAAACGATACTGGGGATAGCAGCGAGCAGCTCAATAGCGATACCCAGCGGACGCTTCAGCCAGCCGGGAGCCAGCTCCGTCAGGAACAGTGCGATACCGAAACTCACCGGGACGGCGATCAGCAGCGCAATAAAGGAGGTCACCAGCGTACCGTAGATCGGCACCAGCGCACCGTAGATATCGTTCGGGGCGTCCCACTCTTTGGTCCACAGGAAAGAGAAACCAAATTTCTGGATGCTTGGCCAGGAGGAGACAATCAGGGAGACGATGATGCCGCCAAGCAGCAATAGCACAATCAGCGCAGCCAGTTTGACCAGCGCGCCGAAGATCATGTCACCTTGTTTACCCGGTGGGTTAAAAGCAGGCTTGGTTGCAGCCATAAATTACTCTTCTGTTATGTACGTCTTACGAATTTGCCCGGTGGCGCGAACGCTTACCGGGCCTACAGTTTTTATCCGTAGGGCGGGAAGCCTACGCCTCCCGCCATCTTCGTCAAAAAGATCCTGTTAGTACAGCGCTTTACCGCTGCTGTCTTTCACATTCGTTTTCCATGCGGCACGAACCTGCTCAACCACGCTGTCCGGCAGAGTTGCGTAATCCAGATCGTTAGCCTGTTTCGCGCCGTCTTTGTAGGCCCAGTCAAAGAACTTCAGCACTTCAGCGCCCTGCTCAGGTTTCTTCTGCTCTTTATGGATCAGGATGAAGGTGGTAGAGGTGATCGGCCACGCGTTATCACCCTTCTGGTTAGTCAGGTCCTGAGCGAAGGTTTTGCTCCAGTCCACGCCTTTCGCGGCGTTAGAGAAGCTCTCTTCAGTCGGAGAAACCGGTTTGCCATCGGCAGAGACCAGCCTGGTGTAGGCCAGGTTGTTCTGCTTAGCGTAGGCGTACTCTACGTAGCCGATAGAGCCAGGCAGGCGCTGTACGAACGCGGCGATACCGTCGTTACCTTTGCCGCCCAGGCCGGTCGGCCAGTTCACGGTAGAGCCAGAGCCAATTTTTGATTTCCACTCTTCGTTTACTTTCGCCAGGTAGCTGGTGAAGACGAAGGAGGTACCGGAGCCATCAGCGCGACGCACTACGGCGATATTCTGTGAAGGCAGCTTCATGCCTGGGTTGAGCTTAGCGATCGCTTCGTCATCCCATTTTTTGATTTTGCCCAGGTAGATGTCACCCAGCGTTTTACCGTCCAGCACCAGCTCACCGGATTTCACGCCCGGCAGGTTAACCGCCAGCACCACGCCACCGATAACGGTCGGGAACTGGAACAGGCCTTCCTGATTCAGTTTCTCATCAGACAGCGGAGCGTCAGACGCGCCAAAATCCACGGTGTTAGCAGTGATCTGCTTCACGCCGCCGGAGGAGCCGATACCCTGGTAGTTAACTTTGCTACCGGTCGCTTTCTGATAGGTATCCGCCCATTTGGCATACACTGGCGCTGGGAAAGTTGCACCCGCGCCGGTCAGGCTTGCCGCTGCGCTAACAGCGAAAGCGCTCAGGGATAAGGTCGCGGCGACAACAGTAGCGACAGTGGTACGCATGACTTTCATAATGTCTCCTGAGGGATTGTAAATCGTTGTTTGGTTTCTACGATATGCAAAATAGGACAACCAGGTGACAGTTAAATGTACGTATTATGACATTTTTATGACAGGCGCTTATTTGACCGAAAATGGTCTATGGATTGTTTAAAAATAGCACAACGAGGAGAGACGTCCCGCCAGTAGCGACGGGACGTAAGAGGAACATTACTCTACGGTTACAGATTTCGCGAGGTTACGCGGCTGGTCAACGTCGGTGCCTTTGATCAGCGCGACGTGGTAGGCCAGCAGCTGCAGCGGCACGGTGTAGAAGATCGGCGCAATCACCTCTTCCACGTGCGGCAGCTCGATAATGTGCATGTTATCGCTGCTGGTGAAACCGGAATCCTGACCGGCGAAGACATAGAGCACGCCGCTACGGGCGCGAACTTCTTCGATGTTGGACTTCAGTTTTTCCAGCAGTTCGTTGTTAGGTGCCACAACGATAACCGGCATATCGGCATCAATCAGCGCCAGCGGGCCGTGTTTCAGCTCGCCTGCGGCGTAGGCTTCCGCGTGGATGTAGGAGATCTCTTTCAGCTTCAGCGCGCCTTCAAGAGCGATAGGGTACTGATCGCCACGGCCCAGGAAGAGGGCGTGGTGCTTCTCAGAGAAGTCCTCTGCCAGCGCTTCAATACGTTTGTCCTGGGAGAGCATCTGCTCGATACGATTCGGCAGCGCCTGCAGGCCATGCACGATATCCTGCTCGATAGAGGCATCCAGACCCTTCAGGCGGCTCAGCTTCGCCACCAGCATCAGCAGCACGGTGAGCTGGGTGGTGAAGGCTTTGGTCGACGCCACACCGATCTCTGTGCCAGCGTTGGTCATCAGCGCCAGATCGGATTCACGTACCAGCGAGGAGCCAGGCACGTTACAGATCGCCAGCGAACCGAGGTAGCCCAGCTCTTTGGAGAGGCGCAGCGCGGCCAGGGTGTCCGCCGTCTCACCAGACTGGGAGAGGGTGATCATCAGGCTGTTGCGGCGCACGGCGGATTTGCGATAGCGGAATTCAGAGGCGATTTCCACATCGCACGGGATACCGGCCAGCGATTCAAACCAGTAGCGTGACACCATCCCGGAGTTGTAGGAGGTACCGCAGGCGATGATCTGGATATGCTCAACCTGAGAGAGCATCTCGTTGGCTTTCTCGCCCAGCTCGCTGAGATCGATCTCACCGTGGCTGATACGCCCGATCAGGGTGTTTTTAATGGCGTTCGGCTGCTCGTAGATCTCTTTCTGCATGTAGTGGCGGTAGATACCCTTATCGCCTGCGTCATATTGCAGATTAGATTCGATGTCCGGGCGCTTCACTTCCTGACCTTCACGGTCATACACCACGACGCTACGGCGGGTCACTTCCGCAATGTCACCCTCTTCGAGGAAGATAAAGCGGCGGGTCACCGGCAGCAGAGCCAGCTGGTCAGAGGCGATGAAGTTTTCGCCCATGCCAAGACCGATAACCAGCGGGCTACCGGAGCGGGCGGCCAGCAGGGTGCTCGGATCGCGGGTATCCATGATAACCGTACCGTACGCGCCGCGCAGCTGCGGGATAGTGCGCAGAACGGCATCACGCAGCGAGCCGCCTTTTGCCAGCTCCCAGTGCACCAGGTGAGCGATCACTTCGGTATCGGTTTCGGAGACAAATTCATAGCCGCGCGATCTTAACTCTTCGCGCAGCGGCTCGTGGTTCTCAATAATGCCGTTATGCACCACCACGATATGTTCAGAGACATGCGGGTGAGCGTTGCCTTCAGACGGTTCACCGTGCGTCGCCCAACGGGTATGGGCAATACCGGTTCCGCCATGCAGCGGATGCTCTTCCGCTGCCTGAGAGAGCATCTGGACTTTACCGAGACGACGCAGGCGGGTCATATGCCCTTCACTGTCGACTACTGCCAGACCGGCAGAGTCATAGCCACGGTATTCGAGACGACGTAAGCCTTCGAGAAGGATTTCAGCAATATCACGCTGCGCAACTGCGCCAACAATTCCACACATAGTTAGATTTCCTGATTATGGCGTAAGCCATGCGTTGTCGGTCAACCTGCGTTACCCGTTTTCCGGGCGCCCCGAGCCTTGTAGAGAGTGGGGTTATTTTTATAGCTACTGCTGGTGGGCGGGCGATCTATATTGACCGCCTCATCCCTGTATGCCGGACGACGCGAACGCCAGGCCGGCTACAAAATGGTTTACTTCTTCTTGACCGGACGTTTCCAGCCCTTGATATGGGTCTGTTTCACTCGGCTGATTACCAGCTCGTCCTCGGCAACATCACGGGTTACCGTGGTACCCGCAGCAATAGTGACGCCGCTGGCTACGCTCACTGGAGCGATAAACTGTGAATCGGAGCCGACAAAAACGTCGTCGCCGATAATGGTTTTATGCTTGTTGGCACCGTCGTAGTTGCAGGTAATGGTACCGGCCCCGATGTTAACGTTGTCGCCAATCTCCGCGTCGCCCAAATAGGTGAGATGGCCTGCCTTCGAGCCTTTGCCCAGCCGCGCCTTCTTCATTTCGACGAAGTTACCGACGTGCGCGCCGGCCAGCAGCTCTGCGCCAGGGCGCAGACGAGCAAACGGACCGATGGTGCAGGCGGCTTCCAGGGTCGCATCTTCAACCACGCTGTAAGGGCTGATTTCGCAGTCGTCGCCGATAACACTGTTTTTGATCACGCAGCCCGCGCCGATTTTGACCCGGTTGCCCAGCGTGACGTTGCCTTCCAGAATAACGTTGGTGTCGATCTCGATATCACGGCCGTGGCTCAGGGTACCGCGCAGGTCAAAACGTGCCGGATCGCGCAGCATCACACCAGCCAGCAGCAGCTTTTCTGCCTGCTCGGACTGATAGACACGCTCCAGACGAGAAAGCTGCAGACGGTTGTTCACGCCCTCAACTTCGCTCAGACGCTGCGGATGCACCGCGGCGATCTCACGCCCTTCGAAGTAGGCCAGTTCGATAATATCGGTGATGTAGTACTCACCCTGCGCATTATCATTGGTGAGCTTGCTCAGCCAGCGCTTCAGATCCGCACCGTTGGCAATTAAGATGCCCGTATTGATCTCCTGAATCTTATGCTGTTCAGGGGTCGCATCTTTATGCTCAACGATGCCGGTGACCTTCCCGTCCTGGCGGGTGATGCGGCCATAGCCGGTGGGATCGTCAAGATTGACCGTTAACAGCCCAATGCCGCCCTGCGGCTTGGCATCGCGCAGGCGCTGCAGAGTCTCAACGGAGATCAACGGTACGTCACCGTAGAGCATGAGGATATCTTCGTCATCGGCAAAGCCCGGGGCAGCCTGCTGCATAGCATGGCCCGTACCCAGCTGTTCCGCTTGCAGCACCCAGTTCAGGTTATCGTCACGCAGCGTCTGCTTAAGCAGATCCCCGCCGTGGCCGTAGACCAGGTGAACGTGACGTGCGCCGAGATTATTCGCGGCATCAATGACATGCTGTACCATCGCTTTCCCGGCGAGAGTATGAAGCACTTTAGGAAGATCCGAATACATGCGGGTTCCCTTGCCAGCGGCAAGGATCACCACGCTCATGCTATTGTTCAACATACGCGTCCTGACTCTGATTTGAAGAAGAATTTTTACCGTTTACTGTTGAAATTACTACATTTTTTTCAACGTGAAATGGGGTGCGTATAAAATGTGCGTTTTGCATCTTTTATTCGCGTTGCTCCCCTTATTTTGGCCCATCATAAAACGAATTGCTGCATAAAGCGTACATATTGCTGCCCATGTACTCGCTATGCCGATGTTTTTATGTTTCTTTCGTTGCCTGAATAAAGAGGGCGCAGTAAACCAGCTGCCGCTTCGGCGTAAATTGAGGGTGAGTATAAGGGGATCCCGAAGAGGAGAATCCAGGTCGATCGGGCGATATTGGTTGAACAACATTGGTTGAGCCACATAAAACACAAAGGCCGCCCGTCAGGCAGCCCTTGTTATGTTCTGTTCACACCGCCAGCGGTGGTGGTTCTAATCGGCGGTATCAGGCGTGACTACAGATTAAACGTACCAAAAGAAACGTTCATGTTATTGAAGAAAGCGATGATTTTGTTAATCAGTTTCATGATGTTTTCCCGGTCGATGGATTTATTAATGTGACTTACTTCACAAAAATAAGTCTACGCCGCGTTGATTAATCGATCAACATTTTTGTGATTAAAGTCACAAAAAAGATAAAACACCTTTTCAATAACCCACGAAGCCAACGCACAGGCATAAAAAAAGCCAGCCTGGAGACCAGACTGGCTTCGTACGTTCAAGCCGGTGTTACATCGCTTTTTTGGTCAACTCGATAACGCGCAGTTTCGCAATAGCTTTGGCCAGCTCCGCAGACGCCTGAGCGTAATCCACGTCGCCGTGCGAGCTCTTAATGTGCTCTTCTGCTTTACGCTTCGACTCCAGGGCTCGCGCTTCGTCGAGATCCTGGCCACGAATCGCAGTATCAGCCAGTACGGTCACGGTGCCTGGCTGTACTTCAAGTACGCCACCAGACAGGTAGATAAACTCTTCATGACCGTGCTGTTTCACGATGCGGATCATACCAGGCTTAATGGCGGTGAGCAGCGGGGCGTGACCCGGGAAAATCCCCAGTTCACCTTCGCTACCCGTTACCTGGATTTTCTCGACCAGACCAGAGAACATCTGTTGCTCTGCGCTGACCACGTCCAGGTGGTAAGTCATTGCCATATCACCCTCCGATTAAGGCGTTAAAGTTTTTTGGCTTTTTCCACGGCTTCGTCGATGGAACCCACCATGTAGAACGCCTGCTCCGGCAGGTGATCGTACTCGCCTTCCATAATGCCTTTAAAGCCACGGATAGTGTCTTTCAGGGAGACGTATTTGCCCGGAGAACCGGTAAACACTTCTGCCACGAAGAACGGCTGGGACAGGAAGCGCTGGATCTTACGTGCGCGTGCTACCACCAGTTTGTCTTCTTCAGACAGCTCATCCATACCCAGGATGGCGATGATGTCTTTCAGCTCCTGGTAACGCTGCAGGATAGACTGTACGCCACGCGCGGTGTCGTAGTGCTCCTGGCCAACTACCAGCGGATCCAGCTGACGGCTGGTAGAGTCCAGCGGGTCAACGGCCGGGTAGATACCCAGAGATGCGATCTGACGGCTCAGTACCACGGTTGCGTCAAGGTGCGCAAAGGTGGTGGCTGGAGAGGGGTCAGTCAAGTCATCCGCAGGTACGTATACCGCCTGTACAGAGGTGATAGAACCGGTTTTGGTGGAGGTGATACGCTCCTGCAGAACGCCCATCTCTTCCGCCAGCGTCGGCTGGTAGCCTACCGCTGAAGGCATACGGCCCAGCAGTGCGGATACTTCCGTACCGGCCAGGGTGTAACGATAGATGTTGTCAACGAACAGCAGAACGTCACGACCTTCGTCACGGAACTTCTCAGCCATGGTCAGGCCGGTCAGTGCAACGCGCAGACGGTTTCCCGGCGGCTCGTTCATCTGGCCGTACACCAGGGATACTTTGTCCAGAACGTTGGAATCGGTCATCTCGTGGTAGAAGTCGTTACCCTCACGAGTACGCTCACCCACGCCTGCAAACACGGAGTAACCGGAGTGCTCGATCGCGATGTTACGGATCAGCTCCATCATGTTTACGGTTTTACCTACGCCCGCGCCGCCGAACAGGCCGACTTTACCGCCTTTGGCGAACGGACACATCAGGTCGATAACCTTGATACCGGTTTCCAGCAGTTCCTGAGAGCTGGAGAGCTCTTCATAGGACGGTGCTGCACGGTGGATAGCCCAACGCTCTTCTTCACCGATGTCGCCTTTCATATCGATCGGCTGACCCAGTACGTTCATGATACGACCCAGGGTCGCTTTACCTACCGGCACTTCGATCGGGTGCTCGAGATCCTGAACTTCCAGACCACGACGCAGACCGTCAGAAGAACCCATAGCGATGGTACGTACGATACCGCCGCCGAGCTGCTGCTGAACTTCCAGCACCAGACGCTCATTACCATTTGTCACTTCGAGGGCGTCGTACACGTTCGGTACGGCGTCCTGCGGGAACTCGACGTCCACCACGGCGCCGATTACCTGGACAACTTTTCCAGTAGCCATCTTGAATCCTCTACGAATTTCCTAAACCTGGTTAAACCGCAGACGCGCCACCGACGATTTCGGTGAGTTCCTGAGTTATGCTGGCCTGACGAGCTTTGTTGTAAACCAACTGCAACTCTTTAATCAGGCTACCGCCGTTATCGGTTGCGGCTTTCATCGCCACCATACGCGCGGCCTGCTCGCTGGCCAGGTTTTCTACAACACCCTGATACACCTGTGACTCGACGTAACGACGCAGCAGGGTATCCAGCAGCGCTTTCGGATCGGGCTCGTACAGGTAATCCCATGCTTTATGTTTCAGATCGTCATCCTCTGATGCCGGCAGCGGCAGCAGCTGGGTGATGGTCGGAGACTGGGACATGGTGTTGATAAATTTGTTACTGACGATGTAAAGCTTGTCCAGACGACCTTCGTCGTAGGCCTGCAACATCACTTTTACCGGGCCGATCAGTTCGGACAGGGAAGGGTTATCCCCCATGCCGGTTACCTGAGCGACAACGTTGCCGCCTACGGAGTTGAAGAACGAGACGCCTTTCGAGCCGATCATCGCGAGTTCGCTCTGAACGCCCTTGTCGGACCACGCTTTCATATCCGCCAGCAGTTTTTTGAACAGGTTAATGTTCAAACCACCGCACAGACCACGGTCGGTAGACACCACCAGGTAGCCCACGCGCTTAACGTCGCGTTCTTCCAGGTAAGGGTGCTTATATTCCAGATTACCGTGTGCAAGGTGACCAATCACTTTGCGCATGGTGTCTGCATAAGGACGGCTGGCTGCCATTCTGTCCTGCGATTTACGCATTTTGGAAGCGGCGACCATCTCCATCGCTTTAGTGATCTTCTGCGTGTTCTGGACGCTTGCGATCTTACTACGTATCTCTTTTGCGCCGGCCATGAGCTTCTCCTCAATGCCTTGCGGTCTGCCCTAAGACAGACCGCCAGACGTTACCAGGACTGGGTTGCTTTGAAGGAATCGAGGATGCCTTTCAGCTTGCCTTCGATTTCGTCGTTATAGCCACCGGACTGGTTGATCTCTTGCATCAGCGGAGCGTGGTCACGGTCAACGTAAGCCAGCAGAGCGGCTTCGAAGCTACCGATTTTCGCCAGTTCCACATCTTCGAGGTAACCGCGTTCAGCCGCGAACAGCACCAGACCCTGCTGCGCAACAGACATTGGAGCGTACTGTTTCTGCTTCAGCAGCTCGGTCACTTTCTGACCGTGGCTCAGCTGTTTACGGGTTGCTTCATCCAGATCGGATGCGAACTGAGAGAACGCAGCCAGTTCACGATACTGTGCCAGCGCGGTACGGATACCACCGGACAGTTTCTTGATGATCTTGGTCTGAGCAGCACCACCCACACGGGATACAGAGATACCCGGGTTAACCGCCGGACGAATACCGGAGTTAAACAGGTTGGTTTCCAGGAAGATCTGACCGTCGGTAATCGAGATTACGTTGGTCGGAACGAACGCAGAAACGTCACCCGCCTGGGTTTCGATGATCGGCAGCGCGGTCAGAGAGCCGGTTTTACCTTTTACTTCACCTTTGGTGAAGTTCTCAACGTACTCAGCGTTTACGCGGGATGCGCGCTCCAGCAGACGGGAGTGGAGATAGAACACGTCGCCCGGGAATGCTTCACGTCCTGGCGGACGACGCAGCAGCAGGGAGACCTGACGGTAAGCAACGGCCTGTTTGGACAGGTCATCGTACACGATCAGTGCATCTTCACCGCGGTCACGGAAGTATTCGCCCATCGCACAGCCAGCATACGGAGAGAGATACTGCAGCGCAGCGGATTCAGAGGCGGTAGCCACCACAACGATAGTGTTGGACAGCGCACCGTGCTCTTCCAGCTTACGCACTACGTTAGCAATGGTGGACGCTTTCTGGCCGATAGCCACGTACACGCACTTGATGCCGGAGTCACGCTGGTTGATGATCGCATCGATTGCCATCGCGGTTTTACCGGTCTGACGGTCACCGATGATCAGCTCACGCTGGCCACGGCCGATTGGGATCATGGCGTCAACAGACTTATAACCGGTCTGAACCGGCTGGTCGACGGACTGACGTTCGATTACGCCCGGTGCGATAACTTCGATAGGCGAGAAGCCATCGTGTTCTACCGGACCTTTACCGTCGATTGGCGCACCCAGGGTGTTTACCACGCGGCCCAGCAGGCCACGGCCGACCGGCACTTCCAGAATACGGCCGGTACACTTAACCTTGGTGCCTTCGGCGAGGTCAGCGTACGGACCCATCACAACTGCACCTACGGAGTCGCGCTCCAGGTTCAGTGCGATAGCGTAACGGTTACCCGGCAGGGAGATCATCTCACCCTGCATACAGTCAGCAAGACCGTGGATACGGATAACACCGTCACTTACAGAAACAATAGTACCTTCGTTGTGAGCTTCACTCACAACATTGAACTGAGCAATGCGCTGCTTGATCAGTTCGCTGATTTCGGTGGAATTCAGTTGCATGCTCCAGTCCCCTTAAGACTGCAAGACGTCTGCGAGGCGTTCAAGACGGCCGCGTACGCTGCCATCAATGACCATATCACCCGCACGGATGATAACGCCTGCCATCACAGACTTATCGATTTTGCAATTCAGCTTCACTTTGCGTGACAGACGTTTTTCCATCGCGACGCTGATTTTCGAAAGCTGTTCTTCACTCAGTGCGGTTGCCGAGGTGACTTCAACCTCAGCGGTAGCCTCGCTGGCTGCACGCAATTGAATAAACTGCTCAAGAACATCAGGGAGCGCATTCAGACGACCGTTCTCTGCCATCACCTTAATCAGGTTCTGGCCGTTGGCGTCCAGCTGCTCTCCACATACTGCGATAAACGACTTAGCGAGCGCTTCCGGTGCTATCGCACCGGAGAGAAGCTCTGCCATTTGTTCGTTTTTTGTCACCTCGGCGGCAAACGCCAGCATATCCTGCCAGCGCTCTACACTCTGGTGTTCGACGGCAAAGTCAAAAGCTGCTTTGGCGTAGGGGCGAGCTACCGTAACAAATTCAGACATCAGCCCCTCCCTCCTTACAGTTCAGCGACAAGTTTGTCCACGATGTCGCTGTTAGCAGCTTCATCCACGGAACGTTCGATGATCTTCTCGGCGCCAGCAACAGCCAGGACCGCAACCTGCTTACGCAGCTCTTCGCGAGCGCGCTTACGTTCGGCATCAATTTCTGCCTGCGCCTGCGCCACGATTTTAGTACGTTCCTGCTCTGCTTCGGTTTTGGCTTCGTCCAGGATCTGGGCACGGCGTTTGTTCGCCTGCTCAATGATTACCTGGGCTTCCGCTTTCGCCTTTTTCAGCTGGTCGGTCGCGTTGGCCTGTGCAAGGTCCAGATCCTTTTTAGCTCGTTCAGCAGAAGCAAGACCGTCAGCAATCTCTTTTTGACGTTTTTCGATGGCAGCAATCAACGGCGGCCATACATACTTCATGCAGAACAGAACGAAAAGGACAAACGCGATGGCCTGGCCGAGGATTGTTGCGTTAAGATTCACAGCACAATGCCTCTTATCTAGTTAACGTTCTGATATTGCCCGTAAAAATCAAGCAACGCTTACTACGCGACAGCAAACATCACGTACAGACCCAGACCTACAGCGATCATTGGGATAGCATCCACCAGACCCATAACGATAAAGAACTGAGTACGCAGCAGAGGGATCAGATCCGGTTGACGCGCTGCGCCTTCCAGGAATTTACCTCCGAGGATGCCGATACCGATCGCAGCACCGATTGCCGCCAGACCCATCATCACAGCGGCAGCCATGTACAGCAGATCCATATTCAGGTTTTCCATGACAGTCTCCAGTTTGTTTCAGTTAAAACGTAGTAGTGTTGGTAAAAAAATCAGTGCTCTTCAGACGCCATCGACAGATAGACGATCGTCAGAACCATGAAGATGAAGGCTTGCAGCGTAATGATCAGGATGTGGAAAATGGCCCACGGCACATTCAGGATCCACTGTGACCACCACGGCAACAGACCAGCAATCAGAATGAAAATCAACTCACCGGCATACATGTTGCCGAACAGTCGCAGACCGAGCGAAACCGGTTTAGACAGCAGGCTTACCCCTTCAAGGATTAAGTTGACAGGAATAAATGCCCAGTGGTTGAACGGCTGCAGCGTCAGCTCTTTCGTGAAGCCGCCAATGCCTTTCATTTTGATGCTGTAGAACAGAATGAGGATAAATACGCCCAGCGCCATCGACAGGGTGATGTTCACGTCCGCAGACGGAACCACGCGCAGTGCCGGCAGGCCGAGAACGTGCTCGCCAATCCACGGCAGGAAGTCGATAGGCAGCAGATCCATCAGGTTCATCAGGAATACCCAGACGAAAATCGTCAGGGCCAGCGGCGCGATCACCTTGCTCTTGCCGTGGTACATGTCTTTCACGCTACCGTGGACAAAACCAATGACCAGCTCAATCGCCGTCTGGAATTTTCCTGGGACGCCGCTGGTTGCCTTTTTGGCAACGCCACGGAACACCATCAGGAACAACAGGCCCAGAACCACCGAGAAGAACATGGAGTCGATGTTCAGCGTCCAAAATGTGGCCGGGGGGTTATGCGGATCCACCAGCGAGAACGTACGCAGGTCAATCTGAAGGTTGTTCAGATGGTGACCGATGTAGTCCTGCGGTGTTGAGATTTCTCCTGCAGACATGATGCCTCTTACCCTTTGTTGTTAATTACAGCGGGTGCCAGTATCTGTACAACCAGCACCGAAACCCACGTCACGATCAGCGGCAAAAAAACCGCCTTCAAAACCGCCAGCGCCACCACCAGCAACACGAAGGTTGCCAACACCTTGAACGCTTCACCGAAGGCGAAGGACCAGGCCATGCGGCCTTTAGCAGGTGTATGCGCCTGATGACGCCAGGCAAAAATCATAAACAACATATTTGGCAGCACGACTGCCAGTCCACCGCATAATGCGGAGACGCCCCAGAAGGGGTCTTTGAGGCTAAACAGTAATCCACTTACTATCACAGCCAGAAACTGAATGAACAGAAGCTTACGAGCAACGTTTCTACTCAAGAGCGACAAAGACATCACGTTTTTACTCCTGCTCACTTCGAGGTATGTCGCGTGTCGTATAAAACGTTCTTTACGGCTCAGAGTCAAGCATCAAAAAGCGAGCAAATTATACGGTGCGGCCCCGTGATTTCAAACAATAAGTAGCAAAAAGGTGAATAAATGTTTAAATAAATTTCCCGAGGGCTATTTTTTCACTTTCTGACAAACTGTGAGCGCTAGTGCAAATTTGGGTATTGCGCGCCAACACTGATGTTAAAGCGTGCATCAGATCACAAATTGAACATTTGCGCTCAGAACATATTATTCGTGCTAAGAAATTAAGTTGACTCATCTTTTTGATATTTTTGCTGAATCTTATCCACTCTTTCTAAAAAAGCACGATATACAATAAAAACCTTTTATTGACATTCTTAATAAACATTTAACATCTCTGTAAAATTTATTTTGCTGATTTTTAGCAGCCTGATACTTTCCCTGTTGACTATTTTCACGGTTAAGCAAAATAGCAGGTTAACAACTGGAAAAGTCACAGTAAAATCAAGGTTAAATCTTGAAAAATCTTCCGCTGCTTTGTTTCGCTTTTTTTAACAGATTCTCTACAGCGGAAAATAGCTATTTTTTGATAAAAATTAAAGCGAGTTTGCCTTAACGATCACCAAATGACGTTCTCCTTCCAGCTGCGGAACGCGCAGTTTTACCACCGACTCCACGCTGAACCCAGACGGCAGCTGAGCAATCTCATCGTCAGGCAGCTGGCCTTTCAAGGCGTAAAAACGCCCCTCCCCTGCCGGCAGGTGATGACACCAGCTAACCATATCAGTGAGCGAGGCAAAGGCGCGGCTGATCACGCCATCGAACGGCGGCTCGGCCGGAAATTCCTCTACGCGGCTCTGCACCGGCGCGATGTTGTCAATCTTCAGCTCATGCTGCACCTGACGCAGGAAGCGAACACGCTTGCCAAGGCTGTCCAGCAGCGTGAAGTGCGCCTGGGGCAGAACGATGGCCAACGGCACGCCAGGCAGGCCAGGCCCTGTTCCTACGTCGATAAAGCGGGTTCCCGTCAGGTGAGGCGCAACCACCACGCTGTCCAGAATGTGGCGAATCAGCATCTCGTTCGGATCGCGTACCGAGGTGAGGTTGTACGCCTTGTTCCATTTGTGGAGCATATCGACATAGGCCACCAGCTGCTGTTTCTGGTGATCGGTGAGCGAAATGCCTGCATCGTTGAGCAGACGAGAGAGTTTGTTGAGCACGGTAGTTACCTGTCTAAAATTGAATTGCCCGGTGTGGCGCTGCGCTTACCGGGCCTACAAATTCGTAGGGCGGGTTAGCGAAGCGCCACCCGCCGAAAGTTGACATCAGGCGCTGCGGCGCAGCATACCCTGTTTTTTCAGCCAGACCAGCAGAATGGAGATGGCCGCAGGGGTAATGCCTGAGATGCGCGACGCCTGACCAATAGACGACGGTTTGTGATCGTTAAGTTTGGCGATCACCTCGTTGGAGAGGCCGCTCACCTGACGGTAGTCCAGGGTCGCTGGCAGGATAGCGCTTTCGTTACGCAGCTGCTTTTCAATCTCATCCTGCTGGCGGGCGATGTAGCCTTCGTATTTGACCTGGATCTCGACCTGCTCAGCGGCCTGCGGATCGTCAAGGCCTGGCGCAAACGGCGAGAGGTTCACCATGCCGCTGTAAGTCATCTCCGGACGACGCAGCAGATCTTCACCGTTGGCTTCGCGTGACAGCGGCGCGCTGAGGATAGCGTTCACTTCGTCAACCTGCTCAGAGTGCGGGTGCACCCAAATATCCTTCAGGCGTTGACGCTCACGCTCAATACGCTCCAGCTTCTCGTTAAAGCGTGCCCAACGCTGGTCGTCTACCAGACCCAGCTCGCGGCCAGCGGCCGTCAGACGCAGGTCGGCGTTATCTTCACGCAGCATCAGACGGTACTCTGCACGGGAAGTAAACATGCGGTACGGCTCTTTGGTGCCCAGAGTGCAGAGATCGTCTACCAACACGCCAAGGTAGGCCTGGTCGCGGCGCGGTGCCCAGCCCTCTTTCTCGGCAGAGAAGCGGGCGGCGTTAAGACCCGCCAGCAGCCCCTGCGCAGCGGCCTCTTCGTAGCCGGTGGTGCCGTTGATCTGTCCGGCAAAGAACAGGCCCTGGATAAATTTGCTCTCCAGCGTCGGCTTCAGGTCACGCGGATCGAAGAAGTCATACTCGATGGCATAGCCCGGACGCACAATCTTCGCGTTCTCCATCCCCTGCATGGAACGGACGATCTGCATCTGTACGTCGAACGGCAGGCTGGTAGAGATGCCGTTCGGATAAATTTCGTTTGAGGTCAGCCCTTCCGGCTCCAGGAAGATCTGGTGCTGGTTACGATCGGCAAAGCGCATCACCTTGTCTTCGATCGACGGACAGTAGCGTGGCCCGATCCCTTCGATCACGCCAGCGTACATCGGGCTGCGATCGAGGTTATTGCGGATCACGTCATGTGTTTTCTCGTTGGTGTAGGTGATATAGCACGGCACCTGACGCGGGTGCTGGTCAACGCTACCCATGAACGAGAAGACCGGCAGCGGGTTATCGCCATGCTGCTGGGCGAGAACGCTGAAGTCGATGGTACGGGCGTCAATACGCGGCGGCGTACCGGTTTTCAGACGGTTTACCCGCAGCGGCAGTTCACGCAGGCGGCGCGAGAGTGAAATGGACGGCGGATCGCCCGCCCGGCCACCGCTGTAGTTATCCAGCCCGATATGGATTTTGCCGTCGAGGAAGGTCCCCACCGTCAGCACCACCGACTTCGCCCGGAATTTGAGACCCATCTGGGTCACTGCACCCACCACACGATCGTTTTCGACGATCAGATCCTCAACTGCCTGCTGGAAGATCATCAGGTTCGGCTGGTTCTCCAGCGCGGTGCGTACCGCCTGGCGATAGAGCACACGATCCGCCTGAGCACGGGTCGCCCGTACGGCGGGACCTTTGCTCGCGTTTAGTATCCTAAACTGAATGCCTGCATGGTCGATTGCGGTGCCCATCAGCCCGCCCAGCGCGTCCACTTCTTTTACCAGGTGTCCTTTCCCAATACCGCCAATAGCCGGGTTGCAGGACATCTGTCCTAGCGTATCGATATTGTGTGTCAGAAGGAGGGTCTGCTGACCCATACGTGCAGCGGCCATTGCAGCCTCGGTACCTGCATGACCCCCGCCAATGATGATGACGTCAAAAGGATCCTGATAAAACATGGTGATTTGCCTCGCACAGAGCGGTTAGAAAGTGGATTGGGGTCCGGGCCGTGGATTCTACTCAACTTTAGCCCATCGAGAAAGTGCCGGGATCCTGACTATTAAAAAGAAGATCTTTTTTATTTAAGATCTGTTTTATTATGATCTCTTATTAGGATCGCCCTCTCCTGTGGATAAGGCGGATCCTCCCATTAAGATCAACGCGTTATTGAGGATCGTTTGCTGTGAAAGATCGGTGATCCCACACCGTATAAGCTGGGATCAAAATGGCGTGTTATGCACAGGTGAAACTTTAAACAAACCTTATACAGTGGATAACTACCGGTTGATCAATGCTTTTAACCAGAGTTACCCACAACTGATCGCACGATCTTTACACTTCTTTCAGTAAATTGATCCACGATCCCAGCCAAATTTCCGCCGGATCCTCCGGAATCTCATGTTCGAGGACGTTGATCCTTAGCGTTTCGCCGATCTGTTTTGCCTGGCAGCCTTTCAATACCTCTTCCAGCTTCTCAATGGCACCACAGAAAGTATCGTACTCACGGCTACCGAGACCCACCGCACCAAAGCGAACCTGGGAGAGATCCGGCTGCTGCTCCTGCAACTCTTCATATAAAGGCAGAATGTTGTCAGGCAGATCCCCTGCGCCATGGGTAGAGGAGATCAGCAGCCATACGCCATCGGTGGGAAGATCCTCAAGCAGAGGCCCATGCAGCGTGCTGGTAGAGAAACCGGCATCTTCCAGCTTCTCAGCCAGATGTTCTGCAACGTATTCCGCGCCGCCCAGCGTACTGCCGCTGATGAGAGTAATGTCTGCCATGATGATCCGCTCCGATGAATAAGAGCGGTATTGTACGCTGTGAATCAGCTGGGATCTACCTGTGGAAAATGTGGTGATTATTTTTCCCGGCTAGGGGCGGATGGTACGCATGATCGGGTTCTGCAGGGAGATCAGCGTCTCGGTGGACTGGATCTCATCAATTGTTTGGATCTTGTTGATAAGTACCTGCTGGAGGGCGTCGATCGAGCGGCACATGACCTTAATGAAGATGCTGTAGTGGCCGGTGGTGTAGTAGGCCTCGGTGACCTCCTCCAGACTCTCCAGCTTGGCCAGCGCCGACGGGTAGTCCTTGGCACTCTTGAGAATGATGCCGATAAAGCAGCAGACGTCGTAGCCGAGCTGTTTCGGACTGACGTCAATGCGCGCGCCAGTGATGATGCCCGCCTGTTTCATCTTCTCTACGCGGACGTGGATGGTGCCAGGGCTGACGCCAAACTGCTTCGCCAGTTCAGCATAGGCCGTGCGGGCATTGGCCATCAGCGCCTCCAGAATGCCCCGGTCGAGGTTGTCGATCTGGTAACTTTCCATAATGTTCAGCCGTTATTGTTCACTATTGGGTTGAGATTAACGCTTCCAGCGACGCAGCAGACGGCTGCGCATACCGGTGTCAAAGCGCCAGATATGATCGAAAATACGCATGATCCCTGGCTTGCCGTGAGCAGACATCGCTACCGCGTGAAAGCGATGCTGATGCACCTGCTGTAGCATTTTGATCTGATTCACCACCTCGTCAGGCAGGCGTTGGGCGATAAAGTCTGAGATCACCACCGCGTCGGCATCCGCCCACTCACCGCCCTGCATCCGCTCAATCACGGCGCGAAAGCAGCTGGCGAGATCGGTTCCGCCGCGAAAGCGCTGGCTCAGGAAGCGGATCGCCTCCTCTAGCCCTTGCGATCCCGACAGCTCATAGCGTACCACCTCGCTGGAAAACAGCATGATATAGCAGCGCCGGTTATCCGCCAGCGCCACCCGCATTAGCGCCAGGCAGAACGCCTTCGCACACTGTTCGTTAAAACCGCCCATCGAGCCAGAGGTATCGACACAGATAATAAACGGCCCGCGCGGCTGTTCATCAACGCTTTGATGCACCACCGGGCGCTGGGTGATCTTCTCCCGCCAGGCTTCACCGTGCAGGCGGTAGGTGAGAAGCTGCTTCTCCACCAGCCGACGGTAGAACTCATACTCCAGCTCGGTAATGCCGAGGGTCGCAAGCTCGGGCGGCAGCAGGCGCAGAATATCATCGCTCTGCTGGAGGCCATCTACCTGCTCTGGCACCGACGCTGGCTCGCGTACCAGCGTGCGGAAGGTCTCCATCGGCGAATCTTTTTTCGGTACCGATTTTGCCTCCCGGGAGCGGCCAAGCTGTTCGGCCAGCTGTTTCAGCTCCGGCTGCTCGGCAAGGAAGTCGCCGTAGCGGACGATGAGCTGATAGTCACCGCGTTTTAGCTGCCCGGCGCTCATGTCCCACAGCCGTCCGGCTGCGTTTTCATTTTCGATCAGCACCGACTCAAGCTGACCGCTCAGCTTCATGCGCTCCTGAACCTCGCTTAAGAGCTGCTCGCGCTCCTCCTCCAGCAGTTGATGGTTGAGCGTGGTTGCCTGCACCACCAGGCTTAATCGCCAGCGCTGTAAAAACAGCGTGTGCAGCGCGGGAGTAAGGGTTGGATTATCGGCGATCAGCTGGCTGGCCTGTTCGGCATAGGGCGAGTGCACCTTTGCGAGCAGGGTGAGGATCTGCGGAAGCTGGGCAATAAACTGCGGCGTCGCCAGCAGCTGGGTCTGCTGGTAGCAGAGAAACTCTTCGGTCAGCTCCGGCGGAACCGCCGTCTCCTTTAGGCGGCTTCTTAGCGCCTCTCGCCAGCGGGGGACGTCCTCGGTAATGGCGCGCCTGAGCCGGGGAAACTTTTCAAAGAACACCGCCAGCTGCGGTGAGGCCAGCAGGGCGACAATCAGCTCTTCAATGAGCCCCTCTTCACCCACCGCCAGCATCACATTCAGCGTGTCGAGGGTGATCATTGCCGGGCCTGTTTGATCTGCGCGCCGACGTCTTGCAGGCTGGCTTCAATGCGCCCTAACCAGTCGCTGTGAATAAACAGGCACTTCTGCTGTTCGCTGAAGCGGGTGTGCTGCTGGTGCCACGTGTTATCGAGTGATTCAAGCTGCTGGCGGATCTCCTCTGGTACGCTCTCCTGAGAGGATCCGGGCAGCGCCAGCCGGGAGGCCTGTAGACTTACATCGCGCACGATCAGGTGCAGGGTGGCATCCACTTCCAGATTAAGCACCTGGGCAAACCCAATCCCGTTGAGCTTGCCGCGGATCTCGCCGCCTTTCATTAGCCATTGCTCCAGCGGGGCGCGTTCGAGAGTAATGTGCACGACCTGCATATCGTGCAGCTTAAGCGGCTGCTGAAGCAGCAGGGTCAGCGTATCGTCGCTGATGTCTGGGGGAAGCTCATAGTGCGGGCGGCGGCTAAACATACCGCTCTGGCGCTGCACTTTGAGGGCGGTCTTATCGCTCTGCTGCTGCTGGAGCTGGATACGCCGTTGGGCAATGGCGCCCAGCTGGACCAGCATGGCCTGCTGCTGCCAGGCGTGTCCGGTCATCAATATGTCGACCTGCTGGGCGAGCAGCTCCCGACTCTGGGCGTCATGCCACAGGCAATCTTTCAGCAGGATAAGATCGATGGGTGAGACCGCATCGCGCCCGCAGAAAAAGGCGCTGGCCTGCAGCAGGCGGATGGCCTTTTTCCAGCGTCGGTCAGAGACATAGGGGGCGTTGGGAAGGTTATCCAGCTGCTGACGCAGCATAAAGATCAGCTCGAACACCGCGTCAGGCAGGGTGATATGGCCTATCTCCTGCTGCCACTGCTGATACTCCTCGTCCGTTACCTGCAGTGAGGCCGGAACCGGGTTATCGTTCTCATCCTGCTGGCTGACCAGCATTGAACGGAAGTTTCCCTTATCCTGAACCTTATCCAGCCAGAGGCGGATCAGCATACGGTCGTAAAGCGCCTCGAGGCTGCTGTCGGCTTCCGGCAGCTCGTTAGAGGCTGCCACCAGCAGGCGCATCGGGATCTTCTCTTCGCTGGCCCCGTTGCGAAAACGCCGTTCGTTAATGGCAGTCAGCAGGGTGTTCAGGATAGCGGGGCCGGCTTTCCAGATTTCATCCAGAAAGACGATCTCCGCCTCCGGAAGATAACCTGCTGTCAGGCGCTCGTAGCGCCCTTCATCTTTCAGCGCCTGAATAGAGAGCGGGCCAAAAACCTCTTCCGGTGTCGAAAAGCGGGTCATCAGGTATTCAAAGGCGCGAGCGTGCTGAAAGGCGTATTTAAGCCGGCGGGCGATAAGGCTTTTAGCAATACCGGGCGGGCCAAGAAGAAATACGCTCTCCCCGCTTAACGCGGCCAGCAGGCACAGGCGGATAGCGTGGCTACGCTCATACAGGCCTTTTTCCAGCGCGCTGCTGAGACGGGAAATTCTTTCTGCTAATAAATGTGAGTGAGCCATAATTGTTCTGCATCCTTTCGCCGCTGTCGGTGGACAAAAGTGAGTATACGTTTCAACAAGGGCTTGTAATAGACGGAATAATGCCTTCACATTCTTTGCGTCAGGATAACCCTCGCGCATTTAAGGCTTCGATTTATTGAAGAATCATGCATACTGTGCGCTTTTGTGGGCCAAGGGACTAAGCGCACACTTGTCATCCATACAAAAGATTAGTCTATGAGCACTGATAATAAGCAATCATTGTCTGCGGTAACCCTCGCAGCAATTGGGGTTGTCTACGGTGATATCGGAACCAGCCCGCTTTATACTCTTCGTGAATGTTTGTCCGGTCAGTTTGGTTTTGGCGTCGAACGCGACGCGGTGTTTGGCTTTCTGTCACTCATCTTCTGGCTGCTGATTTTTGTTGTTTCGATTAAGTACCTGACCTTCGTGATGCGGGCCGATAACGCCGGAGAAGGGGGGATTTTGACCCTGATGTCGCTGGCGGGGCGCAACACCTCGGCGCGAATGACTTCGGTACTGGTGATCATGGGGTTGATTGGCGGCAGCTTCTTCTATGGCGAAGTGGTGATCACGCCTGCGATCTCGGTGATGTCGGCTATCGAGGGGCTGGAGATTATTGCGCCCTCGCTAGATAGTTGGGTGGTACCGTTGTCCATCATGGTGCTGACGCTGCTGTTTATGATCCAGAAACACGGCACCGGGCTGGTGGGTAAGCTGTTTGCGCCAATTATGCTGGCGTGGTTTATCATCCTGGCCGTGCTGGGCCTGCGCGGGATTATCGCTAATCCGGAGGTGTTGCAGGCGCTGAATCCGATGTGGGCGGTGCACTTCTTCCTCGAATATAAAGCCGTGTCGTTCGTGGCGCTGGGTGCGGTGGTGCTGTCGATCACCGGCGTAGAGGCGCTGTATGCCGACATGGGGCACTTCGGCAAGCTGCCGATCCGCCTGGCGTGGTTTAGCCTGGTGCTGCCGTCGCTGGCGCTGAACTACTTCGGCCAGGGCGCGCTGCTGCTGAAAAACCCGGAGGCAATTAAGAACCCGTTCTTCCTGCTGGCCCCTGAGTGGGCACTGATCCCAATGCTGCTTATCGCCACCCTGGCAACGGTTATTGCCTCCCAGGCGGTGATCTCCGGTGTGTTCTCGCTTACGCGTCAGGCGGTGCGTCTGGGCTACCTGTCGCCGATGCGCATTATTCACACCTCGGAGATGGAGTCCGGCCAGATCTACATTCCCTTTGTTAACTGGCTGCTCTACTTTGCCGTAGTGATTGTGATCGTCAGCTTTGAGCGTTCAAGCAACCTGGCGGCGGCGTACGGTATCGCGGTGACCGGCACTATGGTGCTTACTTCTATTCTCTCCACCACCGTGGCACGTAAAAACTGGCACTGGAACAAGTTCCTTGTGGCGCTGATTCTGGTGGCGTTCCTCTGCATCGACATTCCGCTCTTCTCGGCGAACCTCGACAAGCTGCTCTCTGGCGGCTGGCTGCCGCTGAGTCTCGGCCTCGTGATGTTCCTGATTATGACGACGTGGAAAAGCGAGCGCTTCCGCCTGCTGCGGCGTATGCACGAGCACGGTAACTCTCTGGAGGCGATGATCGCCTCGCTGGAGAAATCCCCGCCGGTGCGGGTACCGGGCACGGCGGTCTATATGTCGCGGGCGCTGAACGTTATTCCTTTCGCGATGCTGCATAACCTCAAGCACAACAAGGTCCTGCACGAGCGGGTGATCCTGCTGACCCTGCGCACGGAGGACGCACCCTATGTGCATAACGTCCGCCGGGTACAGATCGAGCAGCTTTCGCCGACCTTCTGGCGCGTGGTAGCCAGCTACGGCTGGCGCGAGACGCCGAACGTGGAGGAGGTCTTCCACCGCTGCGGACTGGAGGGGCTGAGCTGTCGTATGATGGAGACCTCGTTCTTTATGTCTCACGAGTCGCTGATCGTGGGCAAACGTCCCTGGTATCTGCGCCTGCGCGGCAAGCTCTACCTGGTGCTGCAGCGTAACGCCCTGCGCGCCCCGGACCAGTTCGAGATCCCGCCCAACCGGGTTATTGAGCTGGGTACGCAAGTAGAAATCTAAACCTGCCATATGCCGGGTGGCGCTTCGCTTACCCGGCCTGCTTCTCTTCCTCTCAATTTCCGTTAGCGAAACGTTTCGATGCCGATCACAGATCTTTAACGTGGTGATGGTTAAATGAACGCTATCCGGCATACACTGGCCTCAGCGAAACGTTTCGCTAGTGGAGCCAGAAAAAATGAAGAAAGGATCTGTACTGAACTCTGAAATCTCATCGGTTATCTCCCGTCTGGGGCATACCGATACGCTCGTGGTGTGCGACGCCGGGTTGCCGGTTCCCCACAGTACGCAACGCATCGATATGGCATTAACCCAGGGCGTACCTTCGTTTATGCAGGTACTTGAGGTGGTCACCACCGAGATGCAGGTTGAGGCAGCCATTCTCGCTACGGAAATCAAACAGCATAATCCGCAGCTCCACGAAGCGTTGCTCAACCATATTGAGCAGCTGCAACAACACCAGGGAAATACCATCGAAGTGCGCTACACCACGCACGAAGCATTTAAACAACACACCGCAGCAAGCCAGGCGGTTATTCGCAGCGGGGAGTGCTCCCCGTATGCGAATATCATTCTCTGTGCTGGCGTCACCTTCTGAGGCCATCATGGACGCACTACTTCAGCTTAAGGGGATCGACAAAGCGTTCCCCGGCGTAAAAGCCCTCTCCGGCGCAGCGCTCAACGTCTACCCTGGCCGCGTGATGGCGCTGGTGGGCGAGAACGGCGCTGGCAAATCCACCATGATGAAAGTGTTAACCGGTATCTACACTCGCGATGCCGGTTCGCTACTGTGGCTGGGCCAGGAGACGACCTTTAATGGACCAAAATCGTCG
Source organism: Pseudescherichia sp. AS216 (assembly GCF_037152055.1). Lineage (NCBI taxonomy): Bacteria > Pseudomonadati > Pseudomonadota > Gammaproteobacteria > Enterobacterales > Enterobacteriaceae > Pseudescherichia > Pseudescherichia sp. AS216. The sequence goes on from NZ_JBBCMV010000007.1 coordinate 192,957, forward strand.
CAGGAGGCGGGGATCGGGATTATCCATCAGGAGCTGAACCTGATCCCGCAGCTGACCATCGCCGAAAACATCTTTTTAGGCCGTGAGTTTGTTAACCGCTTTGGCAAAATCGACTGGAAAAAGATGTATGCCGAAGCGGACATTCTGCTGGCGAAACTCAACCTGCGCTTTAAGAGCGACAGGCTGGTAGGGGATCTCTCCATTGGCGATCAGCAGATGGTCGAGATCGCCAAGGTGCTGAGCTTTGAGTCGAAGGTCATCGTAATGGATGAGCCGACCGATGCCCTCACCGATACCGAAACCGACTCCCTGTTTCGCGTGATCCGCGAGCTGAAATCTCAGGGACGCGGCATTGTCTACATCTCTCACCGCATGAAAGAGATCTTCGAGATCTGCGATGACGTGACCGTCTTCCGTGACGGGCAGTTTATCGCCGAGCGTGAGGTTAGCTCGCTCACTGAAGATACGCTGATTGAGATGATGGTGGGACGCAAGCTGGAAGATCAGTATCCACATATTGATAAAGCACCGGGTGAGATGCGTCTGAAGGTCGATAACCTGTGCGGACCGGGGGTGAACAATGTCTCCTTTACTCTGCGCCAGGGTGAAATCCTCGGCGTAGCCGGGCTGATGGGCGCAGGACGTACCGAGCTGATGAAGGTGCTGTACGGCGCGCTGTCGCGTACCGGCGGCACCGTTACCCTTGATGGTCGCGAGGTCGTGACCCGTTCGCCGCAGGATGGCCTGGCTAACGGTATCGTCTACATCTCCGAGGATCGTAAGCGCGATGGTTTAGTGTTGGGCATGTCGGTGAAAGAGAACATGTCCCTGACCGCGCTGCGCTACTTCAGCCGCAGCGGCGGTAGCCTGAAGCATAGCGATGAGCAGCAGGCGGTGAGCGACTTTATCCGTCTGTTTAACGTCAAAACCCCCTCGATGGAGCAGCCTATCGGCCTGCTCTCCGGCGGTAACCAGCAAAAAATCGCTATCGCCCGCGGGCTGATGACGCGCCCGAAGGTGCTCATCCTCGACGAACCCACGCGCGGCGTGGACGTCGGTGCCAAAAAAGAGATCTATCAGCTCATCAACCAGTTTAAAGCGGATGGGCTGAGCATCATTCTGGTGTCGTCAGAAATGCCAGAGGTGCTTGGCATGAGCGATCGCATCATGGTGATGCATGAAGGAGAGTTGGGTGGCGAGTTCACCCGTGAGCAGGCAACCCAGGAAGTGCTGATGGCTGCCGCCGTCGGCAAGCTAAATCGCGAGACCCAGGAGTCAACGATATGAGTACCCAGACCGTTACCCCCCGCCGCTACTTTAATAAGGCGTGGCTGATGGAACAAAAATCGCTGATTGCCCTGCTGGTGCTGATTGCGATTGTCTCCACGATGAGCCCTAACTTTTTCACCATCAATAACCTGTTTAACATTCTGCAGCAGACCTCGGTAAACGCCATTATGGCGGTGGGGATGACGCTGGTGATCCTGACCTCGGGGATCGATCTCTCCGTGGGCTCGCTGCTGGCGCTCACCGGCGCGGTGGCAGCCTCGATTGTCGGTATGGAAGTTAATGCTCTGGTGGCGATTGCCGCCGCGCTGGCGCTGGGCGCTGCGGTAGGGGCAATGACCGGGGTCATTGTCGCGAAAGGGCGGGTGCAGGCGTTTATCGCCACCCTGGTCATGATGCTGCTGCTGCGCGGTGTGACCATGGTCTATACCAACGGTAGCCCGGTGAATACCGGCTTTACCGATAACGCCGATCTCTTTGGCTGGTTTGGTATTGGCCGGCCGCTGGGTATCCCGACGCCGGTCTGGATCATGGGCATCGTCTTCCTGGCCGCGTGGTATATGCTGCACCATACCCGCCTGGGCCGCTATATCTATGCCCTGGGCGGTAACGAAGCGGCCACGCGCCTCTCCGGGATCAGCGTTAACAAAGTCAAAATCATCGTCTACTCCTTAAGTGGCCTGCTGGCATCGCTGGCGGGCATCATTGAAGTGGCGCGCCTCTCCTCTGCACAACCCACAGCCGGTACCGGCTACGAGTTGGATGCCATCGCTGCGGTTGTATTGGGCGGTACCAGCCTCGCGGGCGGTAAAGGGCGCATTGTAGGCACGCTAATCGGTGCACTGATCCTTGGTTTCCTTAACAACGGACTGAACTTGCTGGGTGTTTCCTCCTATTACCAGATGATCGTTAAGGCAGTGGTAATTTTGCTGGCGGTGCTGGTAGACAACAAAAAGCAGTAATAAATGACATTACAGGACATCTGATTATGAACATGAAAAAACTGGCTACTCTGGTCTCTGCTGTCGCACTGAGTGCAACCGTGAGCGCAAACGCGATGGCGAAAGACACCATTGCGCTGGTGGTCTCTACCCTGAACAACCCATTTTTTGTTTCACTGAAGGATGGCGCACAGAAAGAAGCCGACAAGCTGGGCTATAACCTGGTGGTGCTGGATTCCCAGAACAACCCGGCGAAAGAGCTGGCTAACGTGCAGGACCTGACCGTGCGCGGCACGAAAATCCTGCTGATCAACCCGACCGATTCTGATGCAGTCGGTAACGCCGTGAAGATGGCGAACCAGGCTAAAATCCCGGTTATCACCCTGGACCGCGTAGCGGCCAAAGGTGAAGTCGTGAGCCACATTGCTTCAGATAACGTGCTGGGCGGCAAAATTGCTGGCGATTACATCGCGAAGAAAGCCGGTGAAAGCGCGAAGGTGATTGAGCTGCAGGGTATTGCAGGCACCTCTGCCGCTCGCGAACGCGGCGAGGGCTTCCAGCAGGCCGTGACGGCGCATAAATTCAACGTGCTGGCTAGCCAGCCGGCAGATTTCGACCGCACCAAAGGTCTGAACGTGATGCAGAACCTGCTGACCGCGCATCCTGATGTGCAGGCCGTATTTGCTCAGAACGATGAGATGGCGCTGGGTGCGCTGCGCGCGCTGCAGACGGCGGGTAAATCCGACGTGATGGTAGTGGGCTTCGACGGCACGCCGGACGGTGAGAAAGCAGTAAACGACGGCAAACTGGCGGCGACCATTGCCCAGCTGCCGGAGCAGATTGGCGCGAAAGGCGTTGAAACTGCTGATAAAGTGCTGAAAGGCGAGAAGGTTCAGGCGAAATACCCGGTTGACCTGAAGCTGGTTATTAAACAGTAATCACGTTTTAAGGCTTACGCCACCCCAGGGTGGCGTACCTTACAGGAAGATCCCACCATGAAAACAGCAGGTAAGCTCGTTGTCCTTGGCAGCATCAATGCCGATCACATTCTCAACCTTGACGCTTTCCCGATGCCGGGCGAAACCGTGACCGGTACGCACTACCAGGTCGCCTTTGGCGGTAAAGGGGCAAACCAGGCGGTGGCCGCCGGGCGCAGCGGGGCGCAGATCGCGTTTATCGCCTGCACCGGCAGCGACGATACCGGCGATCGGATCCGCGCCCAGCTGGCCAACGATAACATCAACGTTGCGCCCGTGAGCGTGGTTGACGGAGAGTCTACCGGCGTCGCGTTGATCTTTGTCAACGGCGAAGGGGAGAATGTCATCGGTATTCATGCGGGAGCCAACGCCGCGCTCTCTCCCGAGCGGGTTGCCGCTCAGCAGGCGCTGATTACCGACGCGGACGCGCTGCTGATGCAGCTGGAGTCGCCGGTAGAGAGCGTTCTGGCCGCCGCGAAAATTGCCCATGAAAATCATACCACTGTCGTACTGAACCCGGCCCCGGCGCGTGTATTATCTGACGAGCTGCTGGCGCTGGTGGACATTATCACCCCCAATGAAACCGAAGCGGAAAGGCTGACGGGCATTTGCGTAGAAAGCGACAGCGATGCCGAGCGTGCAGCGCTCGCACTGCACGATAAAGGCATCGGTACGGTGATCATCACCCTTGGCAGCCGCGGCGTATGGGCCAGCGTCAACGGTGAGGGTCGCCGGGTGCCGGGCTTTAAGGTCAACGCCATTGATACGATTGCGGCGGGTGATACCTTTAACGGCGCATTGGTGACCGCGCTGCTGGAGGATAAGCCGCTTGATGAGGCCATTGTGTTTGCCCATGCGGCGGCGGCGATTGCCGTTACGCGCAAAGGCGCGCAGCCCTCTGTGCCATGGCGTAACGAGATCAACGATTTCTTGAGTCAGCAGGGGTAAAGCGTGGCCACCATGAAGGACGTTGCCCGCCTGGCGGGCGTTTCCACCTCGACGGTTTCGCACGTCATTAATAACGATCGCTTTGTCAGCGATGCGATTCGGGAAAAGGTGGAAGAGGCGATCAAAAGCCTTAACTACGCTCCTTCGGCACTGGCGCGCAGTCTCAAGCTTAAGCAGACGCGCACCATTGGGATGCTGATCACCGCCAGCTCTAACCCCTTCTTCTCTGAACTGGTGCGCGGCGTTGAGCGCAGCTGTTTCGAACGTGGCTATAGCCTGGTGCTCTGTAATACCGAAGGCGATGAAGAGCGGATGAACCGTAACCTGGAGACGCTGATGCAAAAGCGCGTCGACGGGCTGCTGGTGCTGTGTACCGAGACGCATCAGCTTTCGCGAGAGATTATCCAGCGCTATCCCTCTATTCCCACCGTGATGATGGACTGGGCCCCCTTTGAGGGTGATATCGATATCATCCAGGACAACTCGCTGCTGGGTGGCGATATGGCAACCCAGTATCTGATTGATAAAGGCTTTACCCGTATCGCCTGCATTACCGGCCCGCTGGATAAAACCCCTGCGCGTTTACGTCTGGAGGGGTATCGGGCGGCAATGGCCCGGGCAGGGCTGACGGTGCGTGAAGGCGATGAGATCGTCGGTGACTTTGAGTTCGGCGGCGGTGTTGCCGCTATGCAGGCGCTGCTGGCGCAGCAGGAGCGGCCTCAGGCGGTATTTATCGGTAACGATGCGATGGCCGTTGGCGCTTATCAGGCGCTGTATCAGGCGGGACTCAAGGTCCCGGAGGATATGGCCATTATCGGCTACGACGATATCGAACTGGCGCGCTATATGACGCCACCGCTCACCACCGTTCATCAGCCTAAGGATGAACTGGGTGAGCTGGCGATCGATGTTCTGACTCATCGCATTGCCGATCCAACCCTCTCCCAGCAGCGGCTACAGTTGACGCCGGTGCTAATGACGCGCGGCTCCGCTTAAGGCTTGTGCCGCTCCTTAATCAGATTCCGCCCATCTTTCGCTTTAAGCAGCAGGAAGACGGATGCCGATATCAGGGTGATTATGCCCATGGTAATAAAGGTGTAGTGGAACTGCTCAATGGTATTGGCGCTTTCAAAGCCTTCATAAAACCGCAGTACCGCCGCGCTGACGGCAACGCCAAGGCTAATCGATAGCTGCTGGGTGACAGCCAGTACGCTGTTACCGCTGCTGGCGTTCTCGTCGGTCAGGTCGGCGAGCGTAATGGTGTTCATGGCCGTGAACTGCGTGGACATCGCCATGCCTAATATAAAGAGCGGCAGGATCAGCAACCACACCTCCATCGACGGCGACTGAAGGGCAAACTGCGCAATCATTACGCCAATGATGACCGTCACACCAAACAGCGTTTTGCGGTAGCCGAACCAGCGTAATACCTGGGTAACGGTGGATTTCGCCAGAATCGACCCTATCGCGGTAGGCGCAATCATGCAGCCCGCAATGAGTGCCGTATAGCCGAAGCCGACCTGAAGCATCAGCGGCATCAGGAAAGGAACGCAGCCGGTACCGAGGCGCGAGGCGATGTTGCCCGCAATCCCCACCGAGAAGGTGCGGGTCTTGAATATCGGCAGGGCAATCAGCGGTGAGGGATGATTGCGAGCGTGACGGATATAGGCATAGAACAGCACTATGCTGCTGAAGATAATGGTGAGCGCCAGCCAGCTGGCCACCAGTTTTTCGCCAAACAGCTCAATGCCGATAGAGAAGAGCACAAGGCTTACGCCGAACAGCAGAAAACCGCTCATATCGAAACGGCGGCGCGGCGTCGTAAAGTCCGGCATATATTTACGGGCATAGAACAGCCCGGCAATGCCAATCGGAATGTTGATCAAGAATATCCAGTGCCAGCTTGCCCAGGTAACCAGTACCCCGCCGAGTACCGGGCCAAGAATGGGGCCCACCAGGCCAGGCATGGTGACAAAGTTGAGTACCGGAAGTAATTCACTGCGCGGATAGGCTCGCAGCAACGCAAGGCGGGCAACCGGCATCATCATTGCGCCACCTATCCCCTGCACGATGCGAAAGACAACCAGCATCCCCAGCGAATTTGAAAGTGCGCAGGCCAGCGATCCCAGAGTGAAGAGCGAAACCGCCAGCATAAAGATGCGTCGCGTACCGAAACGGTCCGCCAGCCAGCCGCTGACCGGGATCAGCATAGCGACGGTCAGGGTGTAGCTGATAATTGCTGACTGCATCGCCAGCGGGGAGCGGTTAAGACTGTGCGCTATAGCCGGTAGCGCGGTATTGAGAATAGTGGCGTCCAACGCCTGCATAAAGAAGGCCATCGCCGCAATCCATGGCAAACCGGCCATGCTGCGCGCTTTTTTCTTGGTCATACTGCGTCCTGTTATTTAGTCTCCGGCGGGTGAGGCGTGTTAAGTAATGCCTGACATGCGCTGAAGGCGCGTTCACCATCGCTATCCTGAATGGCATCCACAATAGCCTGATGATTTTCAAGTTTAACCACTTCATTATGGGTAATAGAGTTGAAGTAGGTGTGATAAACCGAGTGAAACAGCGTGGCAAACGACGACAGGAAGGGATTACTGCTCATAGCATAGATATGTTCATGCCAGGCGGTATCCACATCTAGCCAGCGTTCGCGATGAAAATGTTGGTTTAACTCTACCATCTCTTCCATCAGCGTATTCAGGTGCGCTTTCTGCTCGGCGCTACCCAGCTCGGCCGCCAGTCTACAGGCCTGCGGCTCCAGCGTACTGCGCAAAACCAGAAAGTGGTTAATCACTTCCTGGAAGTTATCGTCCGTCATCCACCAGGAGAGCAGCTCCTGATCGAGGAAGTTCCAGCTTCCCTTGGGCATAACACGCGTACCGATACGTGGACGTGGTAGCACCATTCCCTTCGCCGTTAATGTTTTTACGGCTTCCCTGACCGCCGTTCGGCTTACGCCAAACTCCTCCCCTAGCTCCATCTCTGCAGGCAAAATTGAGCCTGGCGCATACTCACCGGTTAAGATCCGCTGGGCCAGCTTCTCTGCCAGAACATAAGAAAGGTTTTTCTGAGCGGCTAAATGCTGTGCGCTTAATGGCATATATCATATTCCTTCTTCTATTTATCTCTTTCAGTATGCCACCTGACACAGGTTATCGGCGCAAAATTCAACAAATGCAGCCCATTGTGATGGTTTTTAGTACGCCCTGGTGAAAAATAGCGCGTTTAAAAAGTTTTTTGCATTTAAGACTTGTCACCCCGGAATAACTCCCTATAATGCGCCTCCACTGACACGGAACAACGGCGAATAAGCCGGCCGGTCAGCGAAGCGCCTCCGGGCACTTCGGCAGAGAAAAGCGAAAATAAACGCTTGACTCTGAATGAGGAAAGCGTAATATACGCCACCTCGCAACGGTGAGCTGAAAGCCACGTTGCACTG
>NZ_JBBCMV010000008.1:0-113998 GCF_037152055.1 Pseudescherichia sp. AS216
TAAGAATCCATGTCTTCGAGTGCCCACACAGATTGTCTGATAAATTGTTAAAGAGCAGTGCAACGCGGCTTTCGCTCACCGTTGCGAGGTCCCGTATAATACGTTTTCCTCATTCAAAGTCAAGCGTTTATTTTTCGCTTTTCTCTGTCAGAACTTCCGGAGAAGTCCCGCTGACCCGGCGGCCTGTATGCCGTTGTTCCGTGTCAGTGGAGGCGCATTATAGGGAGTTATTCCGGGCTGACAAGAGCTAATTTCAAAAAATCTTTCAAGCGTCTCTTTTTTGTGCAAACCCGCTATCTGTTGCGAGTTTTTCAAGCGATTTGAAGCCGTATCGCTGCAAAACGGGCAGTAATTGTACAGTCTCCGGCGTTACGTCCATGCAGTATGCGATGTTTTCATCAGAGGATTTAGCATCGGGTGCATCATGCTCAAGCAGCCATGCGGTTCTACGCGCAATCGCCGCGCCGGAATCCACCAGCCGCGTTCCTTCCGGGAGCACCTGCAGCAGCTCCTCCTGGAGAAGCGGGAAGTGGGTGCAGCCGAGGACAACGGTATCCGGCGGCTCCGGCATCCGTAACCACGGGCGAAGAATACGACGTAGCTTGTCGAGAGAGACCGGTTCGCCATGCAGCTTCGCTTCGGCTATCTCCACCAGCTCAGACGAGCCCAGCAGTTCAAAGTGACATTCATTAGCAAAGCGCTGAATAAGCTCGTGCGTATAAGGACGCTTTACCGTGCCGCGAGTTGCCAGCAGGCCAACGATGCGGTTGGCGGTTAGGCGTGCCGCAGGCTTAATAGCGGGCACAACGCCCACCACCGGGAAGCCGAACTTCTCGCGTAGCGCAGGAAGTGAGACGGTGCTGGCAGTATTACAGGCAATCACCGCCAGAGAGAGCGGATAACGGGCCTGAACGGCGGTGACAATCTCCACCACGCGCTCAACGATAAATGCTTCTGACTTCTCCCCGTACGGGAAGGCAACGTTATCAAACGTATAGATGTAATGGAGGTCCGGCAGGAGACGCCGGATCTCATCATAGACGGATAGCCCACCGACGCCAGAGTCAAACACCAGCACGGTGGGTCTTGGGTCAGAAGGTGTAGCTGCCAGAGACGTTGTATTCTCGTCCTGCAGTATGGTAGCCATAAACTGTCTCGTAATCTTTATCGAACAGGTTAGCTATTTTACCACGAACGGTGAATTGTGAGGTGATCGGATACGATACTGCTGCGTCCCATAAACTGACGCCGCCCATCTTGATCCGCTGATAGGTGGTGTAGTCCGTATCGTAGCGCGTGCCCAGGTAGTGATAGGTTACGCTCCAGTCCAGATCGTAGACCTGCCAGTCGAGCTGATACTTCACCTGCTGCTTCGCACGGCGTGCCAGCGGCTCGTCAGTCACCGCATTACGTGAATCGACGTAGTCGTAGCTCAGGCTGTGTCCCAGCGGGCCGGTATCGAAAGATGCCGTCGCTTCCACGCCTTTAATGCGCGCCTTGCCCACGTTGTAGTACTTCATCGCGCCATCGTCATAATCGATGAGGTTGTCTACGTCGTTACGGTAGCCGGAGACGCGCCAGTTCACGCCCGCCGTCAGGCCTTCAAAAGCGCCTTCCCACTGCTTGCTCTCTTCCGGGTTGAGATCGTCGTTGCCGTAGAAGCCATACAGCTGACCGAGGTTCGGTGCTTTATACGCAGTACCGTAGGAGGCAATAAAGCGATAGCCTTCGATAAACTCCCAGCCGGCGCTGCTCTGCCAGGTACCGTGACGACCAAACTGCGAGTTGTCATCGCTACGCACCGCGCCTTCCAAAGTGAAGTCACCCAGCTGCTGTAGCGCGGTCAGGTAGACGCCGGTGTTGCGCTGATCGTAACCGTCGGTAACGTAGTTGGTGCCCGGCTCGGTGCTCTGCTTCTGCCAGTCGAAGCCCGCCCCGACGTTGCCCTGCCCGACGTCAACGGTATTGGCCCACTGTACGTTGTACTGCTTGATCTCATCCAGCGTGGCGTTAGAGTCATAACGCCCCAGATGCGGATCGTAGTTAAAGTCTTTACTGTGACCATAGCTGGTCAGCAACTGAGAGCGGAAGATATCGCCGTTAAAGCGCAGACCCGCGTCCCAGGTCTGGCTGTAGAGCTGGCGCGTATCTACCAACACGTCCGGCGTGAAGCTGCTGTAGTAGCCTTCGTAGTCGGTACGGTTGTCATAGCCGTAGCCGCGCACAAAGCCGCTCCACTGTTCAGAGAAGCTATGCTCCAGCGCACCGTATAGCGTCTTGCTCATAAACCCGTCGCGGTCAGGCTGCGCCAGGCCACCGGTGTTCCCTTCAGCACCGATATCAAAGCCTTTGGTATAGGTGTAGTCGCCTGCCAGCGTCACACGGGTGCTGTCTCCCAGATCCTGCTGCGTGCTGGCTTCGTAGTTCTGATAGCCTTTCGAGCCGATGCCTGCCGACAGCGTCGTGCCGTTTTTCTCGCGCGTAGTGATAATATTCACCACCCCGCCGATAGCGTCGGAGCCGTACACTGCCGAACGCGGGCCACGAATGTATTCAATGCGCTGTACTAAGGCCAGCGGAAACTGGCTGAGATCGGACGAGCCGCTGACGCCGGCCTGGTTGAGGCGCACGCCGTCGACCAGGATCAGCACATGGCTGGAGTTAGTGCCGCGCACATAAAGAGAAGAGATCTGCCCCAGGCCGCCGTTCTGCGAGATATCTACGCCAGGTAGACGACGCATCACATCGGTTACGGAGGTTGACTGCCAGCGATCGATATCCTGGCGGGTGACAACGCTGACTGGTGCCAGCACCGTTTTTACCGGCTGCTGAAAACGGCTTGCGGTAACGACCAAGGTGTCTGGATTGCTGTCCTGCGCCCAGCCGGAAAATGCTGTGACGGAGAGCGCCGTCATCAGCGAAGCTTTTTTTATCATTGTAAAAGCATCCACAATATAAGAAGGATGCCGCAGGCCCATCAATAGCTCGCGATGATGAAAGCCAAATGCGACGTATACCGGCAGGTCTTCGGGCTTGGAGATTTTCCGGAGTGATGACTTCCCGCCTTGCGGCAGTGTCTGCTTTTGCTATCACTCCAACTCTCCTTACCGCTGCGCGTCAGCCCCAGATTTTCACTGGATTCCCTTTTAACTCACAGGACCGGAGCGTGGATGCTACCTGTAGGTACTTATAGATGTCCAGACTGCTAAGAGAAGAAAAGTAAAAACGCTGGGACTGGACAATACGCACGCAATCCCTACAATCCCCGCGTAATCTATTTTCACTCAGGACGCATCATGACCCCCGAACACCTCCCGATAGAACAGTACGACGCTCAGCTGGCCGAAAAAGTGGTCCGTCTGCAAAAGATGATGACGCCCTTTTCCGCGCCTGCGCCGGAGGTGTTTCGCTCTCCTGTAAGCCATTACCGGATGCGGGCCGAGTTTCGTATCTGGCACGACGGAGATGACCTGTACCACATCATCTTCGATCAGCAGACCAAAAGCCGGATCCGTGTAGATAGTTTCCCAGCCGCCAGCGCTCTGATCAACCAGTTAATGGCTGCAATAATGAACAGCGTGCGGGGTAATAATGTTCTGCGTTTCAAGCTGTTCCAGATCGACTACCTCAGCACCCTTAGCGGTCAGGCTATCGTGACCCTGCTGTACCATAAAAAGCTGGACGAAGCGTGGCATGCCGAGGCGCAGGCTCTGCGCGCTGCGCTGCGGGAGCAGGGACTGGACGTGCATATCATTGGTCGGGCGACCAAAACCAAGGTCATGCTGGATCGGGACTACGTTGACGAGCGTCTGCCGGTAGCGGGCCAGGAGATGATCTATCGTCAGGTAGAGAACAGCTTTACCCAGCCTAACGCGGCGATGAACATTCAGATGCTGGAGTGGGCGCTGAACGTGACCGCAGGGTCAACCGGCGACCTGCTGGAGCTGTACTGCGGTAACGGCAACTTCTCTCTGGCGCTGGCACGCAACTTCGAGCGCGTGCTGGCGACCGAAATCGCCAAACCGTCGGTGGCAGCGGCGCAGTACAACATCGCCGCTAACCAGATCGACAACGTGCAGATTATCCGCATGGCGGCAGAGGAGTTTACCCAGGCGATGAACGGGGTGCGTGAATTTAACCGCCTGCAGGGCGTCGATCTGAAGAGCTATTGCTGTGAAACGATTTTTGTCGATCCGCCGCGCAGCGGCCTGGATAGCGAAACAGAGAAGATGGTGCAGGCCTACCCACGTATTCTGTACATCTCCTGCAACCCGGAGACGCTGTGCCAGAATCTGGAAACCTTCAGCCAGACGCATCAGGTTGAACGCCTGGCGCTGTTTGATCAGTTCCCCTATACGCACCATATGGAGTGCGGGGTGCTGCTGACCAGAAAATAAACCTACTGCCTGCTGAAAACGCCGGATAGCGCTACGCTTATCCGGCCTACTTAATAACCCTGACGCTTCGTCTACTCTGTCAGCTCGTACTTGCGGTTACGCATGCGGTAGCCAATCCAGAATACCAGCACCACCGACAGCACCGCAGGGACAAAGTTAGAGCCAATGGCCGGATACTCGGCCCGCACCACCGCGCTGTAGAGCAGCACGCCTAAGATAAAGCAGGCGGCGGCCAGCGCCGGCAGCCCCAGCGGCATAGTGCGGTTTTGATAGCGTTGATGCAGGCAGTAGACAGCCAGCACCAGCGAGATAACCGGGAACAGCGAAAACGGCACAATCGAGCTAAAAATCGCCGTAAACGTGCCGTTAATCGATAAGCCAGCGATCAGCGCCAGCAGCAACGTACCTTTATCTTGACCTGACTGTTTCATTACTCGTCCTTCACTCTTCGGGTTGGTGCGACATTCTTTCCTGCTCACGGCGATACCAGTAGTAAGCGCCTTTCGAAATCATCCTCAGTTGCAGTACCAGGCGCTCTTCCAGCTGCCTGCGCTGCTCCGGACCGACGTCCAGCGCTTCTGCGCCGGCGCTAAATACAATGGTGACCATCGCTTCGGCCTGTGCCTCGGTGAATGACCGCGGCATATGGCTTTCGAGTTCAAGATAGTCGGCAAGTTCCGCGATGAAGTGCTGGATCTCGCGGGCGACGGCAGCACGAAAAGCGCTGGAGGTACCTGAACGTTCGCGCAGCAGCAGGCGAAACGCGTTGGGGTTATTGCCGATAAACTCCATAAAGGTAGAGACGGAGGTGCGGATCACGCTCCCGCCTTTGGCAATGCGCTGGCGCGCCTGGCGCATCAGCTGGCGCAGCATCAGGCCGCTCTCGTCGACCATGGTCAGGCCGAGCTCATCGACATCGCGGAAGTGGCGATAGAATGACGTGGGGGCAATGCCCGCCTCACGCGCCACTTCGCGCAGGCTCAGGCTGGCAAAACTACGCTCAGCGCTTAGCTGACTAAATGCCGCTTCCACCAGCGAACGCCGGGTTCGTTCTTTTTGTTGCGCTCTAACGCCCATCACGATGTCTGAATCCTTCCAAAGGCCTGCTGGCACTATACCAGAGATAAGCTAATCGGTTTGCCTGGCTTTGTGAATGATTGTTTACATACTGTTGCACCTTTAATGATGTTAATGCGCGCGCCAGCAGAATTAAAAAATAGCACGGCAAAAAAACAGCGCGATAATTGGGTTATCACCCTAACGATGTTAGTATTATGTTGTTTTTATGTATAAGAACAGGTAAGCCCTACCATGCCACACACTTACGATTACGATGCAATAGTGATAGGTTCCGGTCCCGGTGGCGAAGGTGCTGCCATGGGGCTGGTGAAACAAGGTGCCAGGATCGCCGTCCTTGAGCGATACCATAACGTGGGCGGTGGATGCACCCACTGGGGCACCATCCCCTCGAAGGCGCTTCGCCACGCGGTCAGCCGGATTATCGAATTTAATCAAAACCCTCTGTACAGCGATCACTCCCGCCTTCTGCGCTCCTCTTTTGCCGACATCCTTAACCACGCCGACAGCGTTATCAATCAGCAGACGCGCATGCGTCAGGGGTTTTACGAGCGTAACCGCTGTGAAATTCTGCAGGGCGATGCCCACTTTGTTGATGCGCATACCCTGGCGCTGGAGTGCCATGACGGTACGGTAGAGACGCTGACGGCAGAGAAGTTTGTCATTGCCTGCGGCTCCCGCCCCTACCATCCGGCAGACGTCGACTTTTCCCATCCTCGCGTTTATGACAGCGACTCGATCCTAAGCATGCAGCATGAGCCACGCCATGTGATCATCTACGGTGCAGGGGTGATCGGCTGTGAATACGCGTCGATCTTCCGGGGAATGGATGTCAAAGTCGATCTGATCAACACCCGCGATCGTCTGCTGGCGTTCCTCGATCAGGAGATGTCGGACTCGCTCTCTTACCACTTCTGGAACAACGGCGTCGTGATCCGCCACAACGAAGAGTACGAGCAGATTGAGGGTACGGACGACGGGGTGATTATGCACCTGAAGTCAGGCAAAAAGCTTAAGGCCGACTGCCTGCTCTACGCCAACGGACGCACCGGTAATACCGATAGCCTGCAGCTGGCCAACGTTGGCCTGGACGCTGACGGCCGGGGACTGCTCAAGGTTAACAGCATGTACCAGACCGCGCAGCCGCATATCTACGCCGTGGGTGACGTTATCGGCTACCCAAGCCTGGCCTCTGCCGCCTACGATCAGGGGCGCATTGCTGCTCAGGCGATGGTCAAAGGCGAAGCGACGGCGCATCTGGTGGAAGATATTCCCACCGGGATCTACACCATTCCGGAGATCAGCTCGGTCGGTAAAACAGAGCAGCAGCTCACCGCCATGAAGGTGCCCTATGAGGTGGGTCGGGCGCAGTTTAAGCACCTGGCGCGGGCGCAGATTGTGGGGATGAGCGTCGGGACGCTGAAGATCCTGTTCCACCGCGAGACAAAAGAGATTTTGGGGATCCACTGCTTTGGTGAGCGCGCGGCCGAAATTATTCATATCGGCCAGGCGATTATGGAGCAGAAAGGCGGCGGTAACACCATTGAGTACTTTGTTAACACCACCTTTAACTACCCAACCATGGCGGAAGCCTATCGGGTAGCCGCGTTAAATGGCTTAAACCGCCTCTTTTAACGCTCTGTCGAAATGGCCATCCATTGTTGTACGGATGGCCTCAGCCAGCTGCTCATAGCGGCTGCGCAGCGGCGATCCCGGACGGTAAACCAGGCCAATGGTGCGCTTCGGCTCCGGCTTGATGCACGGCAGGTAAACCACCCCGTCGCGCTTGCGTTCAGGCGGCACGGCCAACGCTGGCAGGAGGGTAATCCCGCTGCCTGCAGCAACCATATTACGCAGCGTTTCAAGGCTGGTTGCGCGGAAGTGTGTATCTTCGTCCGCACCCGCCTCAAAGCAGAAGCCCATCGCCTGATCGCGCAGGCAGTGGCCATCTTCCAGCATCAGCAGCTTCTCACCAGCGAGGTCTGCCATCGGCACGCGGTCGCGGTTCGCCCACGGGTGATCCTCATAGATTGCCAGCATCATGGGCTCATCAAACAGCGGCACTTCAATAAAGGCTTCGCTCTCTTTCACCAGCGCCAGAATGGCACAGTCCAGCTTGCCGCTGTCCAACTGGGCCAGCAGCTGTTGCGTCTGCGCTTCGTGCAGATACATCTCCAGCTTAGGGAAAGTTTGGTGCAGCAGCGGAATAATCTGCGGCAGCAGGTAGGGTCCAACGGTCGGGATCAGGCCAATATGCAGCGGTCCAGACATGGCCTCCCCCTGCTGGCTTGCCATCTCCTTGAGCACCTTGACCTCACGCAATACGGTGCGCGCCTGATCTACCAGCAGCAGGCCAGCCTGGGTAAACAGCACTTTACGGCTGGTACGCTCCAGCAGCATCACGCCAAGCTCATCCTCCAGCTTGCGGATCTGCCCGCTGAGCGTGGGCTGGCTAACGTGGCAGGAGTCCGCCGCCCGGCGGAAATGACGGTGTTCGGCTAACGCTACCAGGTATTCAAGATCACGAATATTCATTATTCATCCTCCGACGCCACGATAGTTCATGGCGATAGATAGAATAGCAATCAATGATTATCCCTATCAAGCACTCTCTGACCCTGCATGCCATTTTTTGTACAAAAAAAAGCCGGGCACAGGCCCGGCGTCTCTTGCGATGGCGTGATTAAATCAGGCGAGCTTTAGCATCGTTGATGGCCTGCGCAACCTGCGTTGGCGATACCCCGCCCTTCGCCGCACGCTTATCCAGGCAGGATTGCAGAGAGAGGATTGGATAGACGTCGTCGCTAATCACGCTGCTGAATTTTTGCAGATCGGCGAGAGCCAGATCCTCCAGCGGTTTACCCTGGGCAATCGCTTCTACCACGGCTTCACCCACAATATGGTGCGCCTCACGGAACGGCACGCCCTTCGCGACCAGGTAGTCCGCCAGCTCGGTGGCGTTAGCGTAACCCTGCTGCGCCGCTTCCTGGCAGCGCGGACGTTTCACCTGAATGCCGTCCAGCACCAGCGCGGCCATGTGCAGGCAGTCCAGCCAGGTGTCCAGGGCATCAAACAGCCCCTCTTTGTCTTCCTGCATATCTTTGTTATAGGCCAGCGGCAGACCTTTCAGGGTCATCATCATGCCGGTCAGTGCCCCCTGCACGCGACCGCATTTGCCACGGATTAGCTCCAGCGCATCAGGGTTTTTCTTCTGCGGCATCAGCGAAGAGCCGGAGGTGACGCGGTCAGACAACTCAACGAAGCCTGCTTCACCGGTGTTAAAGAAGATCAGATCTTCGGCAAAGCGCGACAGGTGCACCATGCCGATAGAGGCGTTAGAGAGCAGCTCCAGCACGTGGTCGCGATCGGATACGGTATCGAGGCTGTTACGGGTCGCGCTGGCAAAGCCTAACCAGCCCGCCAGCTGCTCGCGGTCAATTTCATAGGCCGTTCCTGCCAGCGCCCCGCAGCCCAGCGGGCTAACGTCCAGACGCTTCAGCGCATCCTGCAGGCGGCTTTCGTCACGGGCCAGCATCTCAACGTAGGCCAGGCACCAGTGGGCAAAGGTCACCGGCTGCGCACGCTGCAGGTGGGTATACCCTGGCATCACTGCATCCTGGTTAGCCTGCGCGGTCTCAACCAGCGCGCCCTGCAGCTGACGGTTTGCCGCCAGCAGCTCGGCCACGGTCTCTTTACACCACAGCTTCAGATCGGTTGCCACCTGGTCGTTACGGCTCCGGCCGGTGTGCAGTTTTTTACCCAGCGGGCCAACCTTGTCGATCAGCTTGCCTTCCACCCAGCTATGGATGTCTTCGGCATCGCTCTCGAGGATCTGCTCCGGGTTAAGACGCACCTCTTCCAGCAGGTTGTTCAGCGCCGCTTCTAGCTGCACTTGCTCATCGGCGGTCAGTACGCCCACCGTCACCAGCGCTTTGGACCAGGCCACAGAGCCGACGATATCCTGTTCGGCCAGGCGGTAGTCGAAGCGCAAAGAGTCGTTGAACTGTTTGAACCGTTGATCCGCTGCCTGTGTAAAACGCCCACCCCAAAGTGCCATAACATGCTTCCTTAATATCTTTGAATTTCATTGCCCGGTGGCGCTGCGCTTACCGGGCCTACAAAACAATAAATCGATTATGCCAAAATGCGCGTGCCAATCGGCGTGCCGTTGAACAGTGCCGGAAGCTGCTCCGCGTGACGCCAGGAGGCGATATCCACCGGGCGGCCCAGCGTGCGGGCGGCATCCAGCGCGGCGTTGACCTTGACGATCATGCCGTCGGTAATAATGCCCTGATCGATCAGCTGCTCGGCTTTTGCCGCCGTCATCTCGGCGATGCGCTGGCCCTTACCGTCCAGAATGCCGCTCACGTCGGAGAGCAGGATCAGATCCGCACCGAGCGTTGCCGCCAGCGCCGTCGCTGCCTGGTCGGCGTTGACGTTCATCAGCAGACCTTCGTCGGTCACGCCGATGGAGCTGATAACCGGCAGGAAACCACCCGCCAGCAGGGAGTTAATGAGCACCGGCGAACCCGGCTGCACCTGGCCCACGTGGCCCAGATCGTCATCAAGCTGGGTCACTTTGACGCTATCACCGTCGCCGAGGAACAGACCCACCGAGGCAATCTTATGCTTCTTCGCCCAGGCCAGCAGGGTTTTGTTGGCGGTGCCCGCCAGCGCGCCGGTAATAATGTCGATCTGGTCGGCAGGCGTGACGCGCAGGCCGTTTTTCTTGGTCACCGGCAGGTTAAGCTGCTTCATCAGCTCATCCACCACGCAGCCGCCGCCGTGAACGATCACCAGCGGACGCTGATGCGCCTCACGATAGTTAACCAGGGCGGTAAACAGACGCGCCAGCGCCTCTTCGCTATCCAGCAGTACACCACCGAGTTTGATAATTAATGGATTCATCATCACACCTTAAATAAGAGACTGCGTTTCAGGGTAGCCGAAACGAATATTTGCACACTGCATTGCCTGGGCGGCAGCGCCTTTGAGTAAGTTATCTTCTGCGGCGACGATAATCAGGTGCTCATCCTGCACGGCAAAACCGATATCACAGAACGGCAGACCCACCACGTTTTTCAGCGCTGGTACACCTTTATCGTAGAGGCGCACCAGCGGCTTATCGGCGTACGCCTGCAGGAACGTGACCCCAACCTGCTCTTTGGTCACGCCCGGCTTCAGGCGACAGGTAATGGTTTCGAGGATCCCACGCGGAAAGCTACCCAGATGTGGGGTAAAAATCACATCCGTGCCGAGGTGAGTGGTGATCTCTGGATGATGGCGATGGTTAAAGATGCCGTACGGCTGCAGGCTTACTTCACAGAAGCTGTTTGAGATGGCCGCCTTGCGCCCGGCACCGCTGACGCCGCTGGTGGCGTTGATCACCGGCCACTGGTTGAGATCCAGCAGCCCGGCGTCGATCAGCGGCTTCAGCGACAGCTGCGCCGCCGTCGGGTAGCAGCCCGGCACCGCGACTAGCTTCGCCTCTTTCAGTCTGTCAGCGCTCCACTCCGCCAGGCCATATACCGCCTGCTCAAGCAGCTGCGGGTGCTGGTGGGTAAAGCCGTAGAATTTTTCATAGAAAGCGGCATCGTTTACGCGGAACGCGCCGGAGAGGTCGAACACGATGCAGCCCGCGGCTAAAAACTGCGGGGCGAGGTCATGGCTCACCTCATGGGCGGTGGCCAGGAACACTACGTCGACACCTGCAACAAACTCGCTGATATCGGACATTGGCTGCAGGGGCAGGTCGACAATGCCTTTCAGCTGCGGGTGCAGATCGGAGATTAATTTTCCTGCATCATTGCTTTGCGCTGACACGGTCAAAGCGGTTATGGTCATATGAGGATGGCGATTCACGTAGCTTACAAGCTCTGCGCCCGCATAACCGCTAGCGCCTACAATCAGCGTATTCAACATCGGGTTCCTTTATGCTCTACGTTAATGTATTTTTATTCACATTTACTGCATGAATATTGATACTATCACGACCTAAGGTGTGTCAACAATGAAAATGAATTTACCGCCATTTATCGAGATCTACCGCGCCCTGATAGCCACACCGTCCATCAGCGCAACGGAAGAAGCGCTGGATCAGAGCAATGCGTCTTTAATCAATCTGCTTGGCGGATGGTTTGGTGACCTCGGGTTTAACGTAGAGATCCAGCCGGTACCCGACACGCGCAACAAATTTAACATGCTGGCCAGCATTGGCGAGGGCGCAGGCGGCCTGCTGCTGGCCGGACATACTGATACGGTGCCCTTCGATGATGGTCGTTGGACCCGCGATCCCTTTACCCTGACCGAGCATGACAACAAGCTCTACGGCCTCGGCACAGCGGACATGAAAGGCTTTTTCGCCTTTATTCTTGATGCGCTGCGTGACGTGGACGTGACCAGGCTGAAAAAGCCGCTCTATATTCTGGCAACCGCCGATGAAGAGACCAGCATGGCGGGGGCGCGCTACTTCTCTGAGAATGCTGCCATTCGTCCGGACTGCGCGATCATTGGCGAACCGACCTCGCTGCAACCGATCCGCGCCCATAAAGGCCATATCTCTACGGCGGTACGGGTGCTGGGCCAGTCAGGCCACTCCAGCGATCCGGCGCGCGGCGTCAACGCCATTGAACTGATGCATGACGCCATTGGTCGCCTGATGCAGCTGCGCGACGCGCTGAAAGAGCGCTATCACTTTGAGGCCTTTACCGTACCTTATCCGACGCTGAACCTCGGTAGCCTGCACGGCGGCGATGCCTCAAATCGCATCTGCGCCTGCTGCGAGCTGCACATGGATATTCGCCCTCTGCCGGGCATGACGCTGAACGATCTCAACGGTCTGGTGAACGACGCGCTGGCCCCGGTGAGCGAACGTTGGCCGGGACGTCTGAACGTTGCCGAGCTGCATCCGCCGATCCCAGGCTACGAATGCCCGCCGGATCACCAGTTGGTTCAGGTCGTGGAAAAGCTGCTCGGCACCAGGACCGACGTGGTGAACTACTGCACCGAAGCGCCGTTTATTCAGACGCTCTGTCCAACTCTGGTATTAGGTCCAGGGTCGATCAACCAGGCCCACCAGCCGGATGAGTACCTGGAGACACGCTTTATCAAGCCCACCCGGGAGCTGATTACCCAGGTCGTGCACCACTTTTGCTGGCACTAAACACGCTACCCTCTCCTGCGGGAGAGGGTAAAACGCCGCCGTTAACATAAGTTCTACTTATCTGCTTTAAAGCGAATTAAATTTCGTAAATTACGCACGTTTATTCGTTTGCTGAACCGATTTCGCCGCAATTGACGCCCGGGGTTTTACGTGGCTTTATAAAGAACAACTGAGAAAAATGTCCGGCAGGTTTCAGATACAGGACATTTATAATTGAGATGGGGTGTCTGGGTTAACATGAACGAACAATATTCCGCTTTGCGTAGTAATGTCAGTATGCTCGGCAAGCTGCTGGGAGAGACCATCAAAGAGGCGCTGGGCGAGAACATTCTCGACCGCGTCGAAACGATCCGTAAGCTCTCTAAATCCTCACGCGCGGGCAACGAAGCCAACCGCCAGGAGCTGCTTACCACGCTGCAAAATCTGTCAAATGACGAACTGCTGCCGGTCGCCCGCGCCTTTAGCCAGTTTCTGAATCTGGCGAATACCGCCGAGCAGTACCACAGCATTTCGCCGCAGGGCGAAGCGGCCAGCAACCCGGAAGTGATTGCCCGCACCCTCAGAAAGCTGAAAGATCAGCCCGATCTCAATGAAGGCATCATTAAAAAAGCGGTGGAGTCGCTGTCGCTGGAGCTGGTGCTGACCGCGCATCCGACAGAGATCACCCGCCGGACCCTGATCCACAAGATGGTAGAGGTCAACAACTGCCTCAAGCAGCTGGATAATAAAGAGATTGCCGATTACGAACGCCATCAGCTGATGCGCCGTCTGCGCCAGCTGATTGCCCAGTCCTGGCATACCGATGAGATCCGCAAGCACCGTCCCAGCCCGGTTGACGAGGCCAAGTGGGGCTTTGCGGTGGTGGAAAACAGCCTGTGGGAAGGGGTGCCGAACTACCTGCGCGAGCTGAACGAGCAGCTCGACGAAAACCTCGGCTATAAGCTGCCGGTGGATTTTGTCCCGGTGCGTTTCACCTCCTGGATGGGCGGCGACCGCGACGGCAACCCGAACGTCACCGCAGAGATCACCCGCCACGTGCTGCTGCTGAGCCGCTGGAAAGCCACCGATCTGTTCCTGAAAGATATTCAGGTGCTCATCTCCGAGCTGTCGATGGTGGAGTGTACCGATGAGCTGAGCGAGCTGGTTGGCGAAGCCGGCGCAAGCGAGCCGTACCGCTACCTGTTGAAAGGCCTGCGTGGCCAGCTGATGGCGACCCAGGTCTGGCTGGAAGCGCGCCTGAAGGGCCAACGCCTGCCGAAGCCGGCTGGCCTGATCAGCCAGAACGAGCAGCTGTGGGAGCCGCTCTACGCCTGCTATAAATCCCTCCAGGCCTGCGGCATGGGTATTATCGCCAACGGCGAGCTGCTGGACACCCTGCGTCGCGTGAAGTGCTTTGGCGTGCCGCTGGTGCGTATCGACGTTCGCCAGGAGAGCACCCGCCATACCGAAGCGCTGGGCGAACTGACCCGTTATCTCGGCATTGGCGACTACGAAAGCTGGTCCGAAGCCGACAAGCAAGCGTTCCTGATCCGCGAGCTGAACTCGAAGCGTCCCCTGCTGCCGCGCAGCTGGGAGCCAAGTAACGAAACCCGTGAAGTGCTCAACACCTGTAAAGCGATTGTTGATGCACCGCAGGGCTCCGTTGCCGCCTACGTCATCTCCATGGCGAAAACCCCATCCGACGTGCTGGCCGTGCACCTGCTGCTGAAAGAAGCGGGGATCACCTTTGCCCTGCCGGTTGCGCCGCTGTTTGAAACCCTCGACGACCTGAACAACGCCAACGACGTGATGACCCAGCTGCTGAATATCGACTGGTATCGCGGCTTTATTCAGGGCAAGCAGATGGTCATGATCGGCTATTCCGACTCCGCGAAAGACGCGGGCGTGATGGCTGCCTCCTGGGCGCAGTACCAGGCGCAGGATGCGCTGATCAAGACCTGTGAAAAAGCGGGCATTGAGCTGACGCTGTTCCACGGTCGCGGCGGCTCCATTGGCCGCGGCGGTGCCCCGGCCCATGCGGCGCTGCTCTCCCAGCCGCCGGGTAGCCTGAAAGGTGGCCTGCGCGTGACCGAGCAGGGCGAGATGATCCGCTTCAAGTACGGCCTGCCGGAAATCACCGTCAGCAGTCTGTCGCTTTACACCAGCGCCATTCTGGAAGCCAACCTGCTGCCGCCGCCGGAGCCGAAAGAGGAGTGGCGTCACATCATGGACGAGCTGTCGGATATCTCCTGTGAGATGTATCGCGGCTACGTACGTGAAAATGAAGATTTTGTCCCCTACTTCCGTTCCGCCACGCCGGAGCAGGAGCTGGGCAAACTGCCGCTCGGCTCGCGTCCGGCAAAACGTCGCCCTACCGGCGGCGTGGAGTCCCTGCGCGCTATTCCATGGATCTTTGCCTGGACGCAGAACCGCCTGATGCTGCCTGCCTGGTTAGGCGCGGGCGCAGCCCTGCAAAAGGTGATGCAGGAGGGTAAACAGAGCGATCTGGAAACGATGTGCCGCGACTGGCCGTTCTTCTCCACCCGTCTGGGGATGCTGGAGATGGTCTTCGCTAAGGCCGACCTCTGGCTGGCGGACTACTACGACCGCCGTCTGGTTAAACAGGCGCTGTGGCCGCTGGGCAGCGAGCTACGTCAGCTGCTGGAAGATGACATCAAGGTGGTACTGGCCATCGCCAACGACTCGCATCTGATGGCCGATCTGCCGTGGATCGCCGAGTCTATCCAGCTGCGTAACATCTACACCGATCCGCTCAACGTGCTGCAGGCCGAGCTGCTGCACCGCTCGCGTCAGGCGGAAGAGCAAGGTCAGGAGCCCGATCCGCGCGTTGAGCAGGCGCTGATGGTCACCATCGCTGGCGTGGCAGCTGGCATGCGTAACACCGGTTAATCCTGCTCCTCTCCGCTTCCTCCGCAATCGGGCGGGGGAAGCGCTATTTACATTACCCTCGCCTCGTTAAGGTTAACTTAAGCAACCCTGCTTAATCTTTGCGCGCTACTCCAGCGACTTTGATAAGGCACGTTTTTGTTATGCTCTCTACATCTTCTCCGGCGAAGGCCGCTTTTAGCTGGAAGGCCTTATTGTGGGCCTTGCTCTTTGTCTGTTACTTCTCTTCCGTCCTGCAGGTCGCCATTATTGTCACCGGCTACAGCGGCTCCGTGGGCCTGCGCGACTCCTTGCTGTTCAGTTCCCTGTGGCTGATTCCGCTGCTGCTCTTTCCGCAACGTATACGTACAACGGCGGCGATTATCGGCGTTATTCTGTGGCTCCCCTCGCTCGCCGCGCTGGGCTACTACGTTATTTACGGGCAGGAGTTCTCTCAGAGCGTTCTGTACGTCATGTTTGAGTCCAACACCAGCGAGGCCAGTGAATTTCTGAGCCAGTACTTCAGCCTGAAGCTGGTGCTGGTGGCGCTGGGCTATACGGCAGTGGCCATCTTCCTGTGGACGCGCCTGCGTCCGGTCACGGTTCCGAAGCCATCGCGCTGGCTGGTTTGCGTTGCCATCTTCTATGGGCTGATCGTTAACCCGATCGCGCATAAGGTGCTGTTCCAGAAGAAGAGCGTTAAGCGGGCGCTGATCAGTCTCTCAGGTCGCCTTGAGCCCGCCGCCCCGTGGCAGTTTGTCTCGGGCTATGTCGAATATCGCCATCAGCTGGCGAGCCTGACCAAACTGTTAGATAGCAACAGTGCCCTGCCGCCGCTGGCGAACCTGCAGGATAGCTCCGGCAGCGCACCGCGCACGCTGGTACTGGTCATTGGTGAGTCAACGCAGCGTAACCATATGAGCCTCTACGGCTACCCGCGTGAAACCACGCCGGAGCTGGATAAGATGCATAAAACCGACAAGAACCTGACGGTCTTCAACCACGTGGTGACGTCGCGCCCTTACACCATTGAGATTTTGCAGCAGGCGCTGACCTTTGCCGACGAGAAAAACCCGGATCTCTACCTGACCAAACCGTCGCTGATGAACCTGATGAAGCAGGCCGGGTATAAGACGTTCTGGATCACCAACCAGCAGACCATGACCGAACGCAACACCATGCTGACGGTGTTCTCACAGCAGACAGACAAGCAGTTTTATATGAACCAGCAGCGCACTCAGAGCGCTCGCGAGTACGACACCAACGTGCTGGATCCGTTTAAGAAGGTGCTGGCCGATCCCGCGCCGAAGAAGTTCATCATCGTGCATCTGCTGGGTACGCATATCAAATACGCATACCGCTACCCGGAACAGTGGAACACCTTTGATGGCAAAACCGAAGGTGCACCGGCAGGCCTAAGCCCGGATCAGCTGGCATCGTATAATGCCTATGATAACGCTAACCATTTCAATGACCATGTGCTGGCTAGCCTGATTAACGACTACAAAGCCACCGATCCCAACGGCTTCCTGCTCTACTTCTCGGATCATGGGGAAGAGGTCTACGATACACCGCCGCATAATATTCAAGGGCGTAATGAAGAGGCCCCGACGCGGCATATGTATACCATCCCGTTTATTCTGTGGACCTCACCGTCATGGCAGGAGACGCACCCGCGCGACCTGGCCGCCGACGTCGACCGCAAGTACAGCAGCTCACAGCTGATCCATACCTGGTCCGATTTGGCAGGGCTGCGCTACGATGGCTTTGACCCTACCCGGTCAATCACCAGCCCGCAGTTTGTGCAGGCCACGCGCTGGATTGGTAACCCGTACAAGAAAAACGCCCTGCATGACTTTGATGCACTGCCGTTGGACACCGTGCAATAACGTCTAAAAAAATCCCCGCACAAGCGGGGATTTTCATATTTAGCGTTTAGCGCAGATCGAAGCGGTCGAGGTTCATCACCTTCACCCAGGCGGCGACGAAGGCCTTCACAAACCTCTCGTGGCCGTCGTTGCTGGCGTAGACTTCCGCCAGCGCCCGCAGGATGGAGTTAGAGCCAAACACCAGGTCGGCACGGGTGGCGGTATATTTCACCTCGCCGCTCAGGCGATCCCGCCCTGCAAACAGCTCAGCGCTATCATCCGTTGCCTTCCATTCGGTGCGCATATCCAGCAGGTTAACAAAGAAGTCATTGCTGAGTACGCCCACGCGCTGGGTAAAGACGCCGTACTGACTGCCGTCGGCGTTCGCGCCCAGCACGCGCAGGCCACCTACCAGCGCCGTCATTTCCGGTGCGGTCAGCGTCAGCTGCTGCGCTTTATCGATTAGCAGCGACTCGGTGGTCGACGTATCAAGCGCCGTGCGGTAGTTACGGAAACCGTCGGCAATGGGGTTCATCAGCTCAAACATATCGACATCGGTCTGATCCTGACGAGCATCCACGCGACCCGGTGCGAACGGCACATCGATAGCCACGCCCGCCTCTTTCGCCGCCAGCTCAACGCCGACCACCCCAGCCAGAACGATAATGTCCGCCAGCGATGCCTTGTTTGCCGTGCGTTGAATGGCCTCCAGCACCGGCAGAGCGCGAACCGCCGTTGCGTTGACCTCCCAGTCACGTTGCGGAGCCAGCGCCAGCCGTGCCCCGTTCGCGCCGCCACGCTTATCGCCACCGCGGAAGGTAGAGGCAGAAGCCCAGGCAACCGACACCAGCTCGCTTACCGAGAGGCCAGAGGCGGCAATCTCAGCTTTCAGGCTGGCAATATCGTCCTGAGATGGATTAAAGATCGCCTGCGGCAGCGGGTCCTGCCAGATCAGATCCTCTTTTGGCACTTCCGGGCCGATGTAGCGCGCTTTTGGCCCCATATCACGGTGCGTCAGCTTGAACCAGGCCCGGGCAAAGGCTTCGTTGAAAGCCTGCGGATCGTTCAGGAAGCGACGGGAGATCTTCTCGAACTCGGGATCGAAACGCAGCGTCAGATCGGTCACCAGCATGGTGGGCTTACGCTTTTTCGCCGGATCGAAAGGATCGGGGATAATTTCCGGGGCATCAGCCGCTTCGAACTGGATCGCGCCCGCCGGGCTGCGGGTCTGCACCCACTCGTATTTGAACAGGTTCTCAAAGAAGTAGTTGCTCCACTGGGTTGGCGTCTGCGTCCAGACCACTTCCAGCCCGGAGGTGATGGCATCTGCGCCGCTGCCGCTGCCGTAGCTGCTGCTCCAGCCCAGGCCCTGCGCTTCAATAGGCGCGGCCTCAGGATCGACATCAACGTGCGTAGCTGCCGCCGCGCCGTGGGTTTTACCCAGCGTGTGGCCGCCTGCAATCAGCGCCACGGTCTCCTCGTCATTCATCCCCATGTTGCCGAAGGTGGCACGAATGGCGGCAGCGGCAGAGACAGGCTCCCCGCTATGGTCCGGGCCTTCCGGATTAACGTAGATCAGGCCCATCTCGGTTGCGCCCAGCGGCGCTTTTGCCAGCGCTTCAGGATGGCGATGCTTCAGCCAGGTTTTTTCGTCGCCCCAGTTAACGTCCAGATCCGGCTCCCAAACGTCTTCACGTCCGGCACCGAAACCAAAGGTGCGGAAACCAGAGTTCTCCAGCGCCACGTTACCGGCGAGGATAAAGAGATCGGCCCAGGAAATTTTCTGGCCATACTTCTGCTTAACCGGCCACAGTAAACGGCGCGCCTTGTCCAGGCTGACGTTATCGGGCCATGAATTAAGAGGGGCAAAACGCTGCTGACCGCGACCCGCGCCGCCGCGCCCGTCGACAGAGCGGTAGGTCCCTGCACTGTGCCATGCCATACGGATGAAAAGACCGACGTAGCTGCCCCAGTCCGCAGGCCACCAGGGCTGTGAATCGGTAAGCAGCGCTTTGAGATCGCCTTTCAGTGCAGCGTAGTCGAGTTTGCTGAATTCGTTACGGTAGTCAAAATCGTCGCCCAGCGGATTAGAGCGGTTTGAGTGCTGATTTAAGAGGTCAACGCGGAGCTGTTTCGGCCACCAGTCGCGGCTGGTTGTTCCCGCCCCGGCGCTGCGGTCGACGCTGCCCTGGTGAAACGGACATTTGCCTGTGGAAAGTGTGTTATGGATATCGTCTGATGCACTCATCTATCTGCTCCCAATATGGTGTTACCGCTACGATATACACCACTGTTAATGAGAGATAGTTGAATTCATCCACAGATTTGATAGTTAAATCCGTCTGTTTTTATTAGTAATTAAGTGGCAGATATGGGTTCTGACAATGGCATTCATCACCCGAATCAATTGGACAATAAAAAACCGCCGAAGCGGTTTTTACAGCGCTGGACGTACACCCAACGTGTGGCAAATAGCGTAGCTCATTTCAGCGCGGTTCAGAGTATAGAAGTGGAAATCTTTTACCCCTTCGCGGCTCAGGATCTTCACCATGTCCATGGCGATGCTTGCCCCTACCAGCTTACGGGTTTCGGCATCGTCATCGAGGCCGTTAAACATCTGCGACATCCAGGCTGGAATACGCACGTTGGTCATGTCGGCAAACTTTTTCGCCTGCTTGAAGTTAGAGACCGGCAGAATGCCTGGGATAATCTCAACGTCAATGCCGGTCGCCGCGCAGCGGTCGCGAAAACGCAGATAGCTCTCGACGTCAAAAAAGAACTGGGTGATGGCCCGACTCGCACCGGCGTCGACTTTACGCTTCAGGTTGAGCAGATCTGCCTGGGCGCTTTTGGCCTCGGGATGCACTTCAGGATAGGCGGCCACAGAGATATCAAAATCGGCAACATCTTTTAAAAGCGCAACCAGATCGGCAGCGTACATCTCTGGTTTGCCGCCGTTTGCCGGTAGATCGCCGCGCAGGGCTACAATATGGCGAATACCGTTATTCCAGTAATCCTGAGCAATCGCGCGCAGTTCGTTACGGGTCGCGTCGATACAGGTCAGATGCGGCACGGCCTCAAGGCCGGTACGATCTTTAATGCCCTTGATGATGCTGTGAGTGCGGTCGCGCTCGCCGGAGTTCGCCCCGTAGGTGACCGAGACAAACTTCGGCTTCAGGCTACTTAAGCGATCGATGGAGTGCCAGAGGGTTTGTTCCATTTCACTGGTGCGCGGCGGGAAAAATTCAAAGGATACGTTAATCTGCCCCTGCACTTCTGCCAGGCTCTGATTCAGGGCTTCCCGCTGGTTGGCGTGAAAAAAGCTCATACCTTACCTCATCAATCGCGTGTCTTGGTTGTTGTCGTGTGAACTTCTATACGTTTAGACGTCCAGATGCCAAAATGACGTAAAAGCGGGATAACGTCAACAGAAATATCGCGGTTATAGGTGAGGAGTATTCAGGGATGATGAAAAAAGCGCATGTCAGAGGCAGAAGGCCCCTCTCCTGGCAGAGAGGGGATAAATATTAACTACAGCAGCTGCGCCAGGCGGTTGATGTCCGACTGAATAGCGCCCGCGGTGACGTCACGCCCTGCGCCTGGGCCACGGATCACCAGCGGGTTATCGCGGTACCAGCGGCTCTCAATGGCGAAGACGTTATCGCACGGCAGCAGCGCCGCCAGCGGGTGCTCGGGACGCACCGCCTCTACGCCAACGCGCGCTTTGCCGTTGGCATCAAAGCGCGCCACGTAGCGCAGCACCAGCCCCATCTCACGCGCGGCTTCCAGACGCTGAACCATCTGCTCGTTCAGCACATCACCGTTTTCAAAGAAGTGATCCACCGAGCCCTCTTCACACCCGGCGGGTACCAGCGACTCAACGCGTACCTGATCCGGCTCGATGTTATACCCCGCCTCGCGGGCGAGGATCACCAGCTTGCGCATGACATCCTTACCGGCGAGATCCACGCGTGGATCCGGCTCGGTCAGCCCCTGCTGCCAGGCCTGATCGACCAGGTCAGTAAAGGGCACGGTGCCGTCAAACTGCAGGAACAGCCACGACAAGGTTCCAGAGAAGATGCCGCTGATAGAGAGAATTGAGTCACCGCTGTCGATGAGATCGCGTACGGTATGGTTCACCGGCAGGCCCGCGCCCACGGTGGCGTTGTAGAGCCAGCGACGGCCCGTTTTTTCGAAGGCGTCGTGGATCTGGCGATACTTGTCGCTGGTGCTCGCGCCGGCCAGCTTGTTGGCGCTGATAACGTGAAAACCGTGGCTGGCAAAGTCGAGGTACTGATCGGCTAGCTGCTCACTGGCGGTGACGTCGAGCACCACCAGATCGTCATAGGGGTGCGCCCGCATCCACAGGAACAGGGAGTCCTCTTCGTGCTCCACCGCTTCGTCATTAAAGAAGGCCAGCGCGCGGCTGGCGTCCAGCCCCTCGTAGCTCAGCAGGCTGCGACGGCTGTCTACCACCCCCGCCAGCACAAATTCAAAGCCGGTGCGGGCGGAAAGCGCGCTCTGCTCGCGGGCAAACAGCTCCAGCCAGCGCGAACCGATGTTGCCTTTGCCGAACAGCACCAGGCCAATGCGCTTCTCGGCGCGGAACAGCGACTGGTGCAGGCCCTGAATCAGGCTCTCCGTTGGGCCCACGCGCAGCACCGCCACCAGGCTGATGCTGTCGTCGGACTGCCAGATAAACTCTACCGGCTGACCCTTGAGCTGCTGCCAGAAGCGGTGGCTATGGAGTGGATTACGACACACGCCCGCGCCAACCAGCGCTACCAGCGCCAGCCCCTGGCGCAAACGCAGCTCGCCCGGCAGCCCGGCTTCGTCGAGCAGCTTTAGGGCGCTGTCGACAACCTCTGAGGTATAGCAGAGCTGAAGCAGGTTGCGATCGGTATGCACGCCTACCGCCAGGGGACGCAGCTGGGCGCGCTTCAGGATCAGGTCGATCTCTTTATGCGCTAGCTTGAAGTCCTGGCTCGGCGGAACCTGGAACTCAATCAGGCAGACGTCATCGTGGCTGGTGACGATGCGCGCGCCTGTCCCGGAAGCCAACACGCGCTCGATGCGCGTAGAGCCCTGTTCCGGGTTGTAGCTGCAGCGCAGCTGAAGATCGATATCGCTGCCGGAGACCGGCTGTAGCGTGCGGGCGTGCAGCACCGGCGCGGCCAGACGGGCCAGCTCGCTGGCTTCGTCGAGACGCAGCAGCGGCAGCAGGCAGGCATCTTTTACCTTACGCGGGTCGGCGCTGTAGACCCCGGCCACGTCGCTCCAGATGGTCACCCGAGAGACGCCGCCCAGGGCGCCAATCTGCGTTGCCGAGTAGTCAGAGCCGTTACGCCCCAGCAGTACGGTCTCTCCCGCATCGTTGCGGCAGATAAAACCGGTCACCACCAGCCGTTTACCAGGGTGCTGCACCATCAGCTGTTGCAGCAGCGGATAAGAAAGCCCTTCGTTAACCTGGGGTTGGGCAGAGCGCTCGGCGCGTAAAAATTCCCGCGCGTCCAGCCAGGCGGCGTTCAGCCCCTGCAGATTAAGTACGGCGGACATCAATCGCGCGGACCAGATCTCGCCGTGGCCTACCACCTCGGCATAGACCGCATCGGTAACGCCGCTGTCGAGCAGGCCGGCGAGACGCTCCAGATCGTGAATAAATTCGCTGATTAATCCATCGGCTGTCTCAGGGGGAAGTAATCCACTGATAAGCTCGGACTGGTAGCGGCGCAGCGCCTGTTGAACCTGATGCGCAGAGAGCCTGTCGGTCTGGCTGAGCTTCAGCCAGCTGATCAACTGGTTGGTGGTGCTGCCGGCGGCCGAGACCACCATCATATCGCCAGGCTGCGAATACTCCGCCATGATACCGGCGACACGCAGGTAACACTTCACATCCGCCAGACTACTCCCACCAAACTTATGCAGTTGACGACTCTTCGTCCCTGCCTGCGCAATCACACTCATGTTTACCCCTTCGCTGCGATCCGGAATGCATTTTCCAGATCGGCAATTAAATCTTCACCATCTTCAATACCGGTCGAGATGCGTAGCAGCGTCTCGGAGATGCCGGCGGCAGCGCGCGCTTCGGCGGCCATGCCCGCGTGCGTCATGGTGGCCGCATGGGAGATCAAACTTTCCACCCCGCCCAGCGACTCTGCCAGCGTAAACAGCGACAGGCCGCTTAAGAAACGACGCAGGGTCTGCTCATCACCGTCCAGCTCAAAGCTCAGCATCGCGCCGAAGCCTTTTTGCTGGCGGGCAGCAATCTCATGGCCCTGGTTTTCCGGCAGCGACGGGTGATAAAGCTTCTTCACCAGCGGCTGCGTCTTCAGAAACGCAACGATCGCCTGGGCATTACGCTGGGCCACTTCCATACGCGGCGACAGCGTACGCAGGCCGCGCAGCAGCAGGTAGCTATCAAACGCGCTGCCGGTTACACCAATATTATTCGCCCACCATGCCAGTTCGGTGACGGTCGCTTCCTCTTTGGCAATCACCACACCTGCAACCACGTCGGAGTGACCGTTGAGGTACTTGGTGCAGGAGTGCAGCACCAGATCCGCCCCCAGGGCCAGCGGGTTTTGCAGCGCCGGGCTGAGGAAGGTGTTATCCACCACGCTCACGGCACCGGCTTCGCGGGCCAGCTGACAGATTTTCGCAATATCCACGACGCGCAACAATGGATTACTTGGACTTTCGATCAGCACCAGCTTCGGTTGTTCAGCCAGCGCCGCCTTCAGAGCCTGCTCATCGTTTTGATCGACAAAGAGAACGCGATAGCAGCCGCGCTTCGCCAGGCTGTCAAACAGACGGTAGCTGCCGCCGTAGCAGTCGTGCGGGGCCACCAGCAGATCGCCAGGCTTCAGGTAAACCGTGGTCACCAGGTGGATAGCGGACATGCCGGTATTGGTCAGCACGGCCCCCGCCCCGCCTTCCAGCTCCGCCAGCGCACGCTGGACCACATCACGCGTCGGATTACCGCGGCGGGAGTAGTCATGCGCGCGCGGCTCGTTAAAATCGGTGAAGTTATAGGTGCTGGAGAGATGGATCGGCGGGACAACGCAGCCGTACTGCTCGTCATCATTCAATCCGCTACGCACTGCAATGGTGGCCTGTTTACGCGTCATGTGAAGGCTTCCTGGCTTAATGGATGAAAAATCAGGCCACAGAATAGCATTGTGACAATAGACGTCAATACATCTGGACATCTAAACTTCTTTGCGTATAGATTGAGCAAACCGCGAATAACCGTTAAAATTATCTGCATTAGCGCACATCCCCGGAGCCAATACTCCGTGTCACGGTGGCGTCTCTACGGTAAACTACGCGAGATTACGGCCCTGTCCCTGCGGTAAGTCGGGTTTTGGCCATTTATTAATGAGAAAGAGGATTAAGGTATCTCATGGCTGAATGGAGCGGCGAATATATCAGCCCCTACGCTGAGCACGGTAAGAAGAGTGAGCAAGTAAAAAAAATTACGGTTTCCATTCCTCTGAAGGTGTTAAAGATCCTCACCGATGAACGTACCCGTCGTCAGGTCAATAACCTGCGTCACGCCACAAACAGCGAGCTGCTGTGCGAAGCGTTCCTGCATGCGTTCACCGGCCAGCCTTTGCCGAACGATGAAGACCTGCGCAAAGAGCGCAGCGACGAAATCCCTGAAGAGGCGAAGATTATCATGCGCGAGCTGGGCATCGACCCGGACACATGGGAATACTAATGGAAAAGGGGCTGCGGCCCCTTTTTGCTGGACGTGATACGCCGGATGGCGGCTGTCGCCTTACCCGGCCTACCAAATCGCTCTATCCCGTAGGCCCGGCAAGTGGAACGCCGCCGGGCTTATGTCAGCTGCAACAACACCTTGATTAAGGTATCGATATCCGCCAGCGCCTGCTGTCGGCTGTGGCCGCTGGGTTCGAGAGAGACCATATCGGCATAGCCATTGATCGTTCCGCCAAGTAGCCGGGCGGTCTGCGCGACATCTTTACAGCGGAACACGTCCGTCTGGCATCCTCGCGTAATGACCTGCTCAATCAAACCATTCCACTCCACCGTCACTTTCTGCGCTAGCGCCTTGTACGCCTCATCCCGAGCCGCAATTTGCCAGGCATCGGCATAGATCAGCCAGTCTGGATCCACCTCGTCCGGCAAAAACCACTCGGTCAGCCGTTTCAGCGCGGCCTCCGGCTCCATCTCCGCCAGTTCATCTCTCGCTTCCTGCCAGTCCTGCTGCATGTAGTACTCCAGCGCGGCCACGCACAGCGCCTGCCAGTTAGGGAAGTAGTGATAGATATGGCTGCGTGAGATCCCCAGCGCTTCGGTCAGGTCCCGGGTCGATGTTTGCAGCAATCCCTTGGTACGAAAAAGCGCGATAGCCGTAGATAAGATTGCCTCACGCCGCTGTTCAGATGGTTGTCGGGTCATACTCACCTTATTGACTTTGAGCGACTGCTCAAGTAAATTCATCGCAAATAGAGCGATCGCTCTATTTCCTATATTATCTGAGAAATACCATGCTGCAAACATCATCCTCAACGGCCTGGGGCACCCTGCGCCAGCTCACCGTTCTCCATGCGAAAAAGCTGATCTGGACCTTTTCCTTGGTGCTCGCCGAGAACATTCTGCTCATTACCTATCCGCTATTTGCTGGCTTTGCCATCAACGCCATGATGGCGGGCAATCTGCATAAGGCGCTGGTCTATGCCCTGATTGTGCTTGGTATGTGGGCAGTGGGCGCAGCCCGACGCAGCGTCGATACGCGCACTTTCTCACGCATCTATGCCCAGCTTGCCGTGCCGGTCATACTGCACCAGCGCAGCCATCAGCAGGCGCACTCCACCGTGGCGGCTCGCGTCACCCTCTCCCGTGAGTTTGTGGATTTCTTTGAGACCCATATGCCGGTGCTGGTGACCTCATCGATCTCCATCGTCGGTGCGGCGCTGATGCTGTTCGCTCTGGAGCCGGTTGTCGGCGCGGGCGCGCTGCTGATGGTCGTGTTTTTTGCCGCCCTGCTTCCCCGCTACGTGAAGGTCAATGATGCGCTCTGGTTCCGGCTTAATAACCGGCTCGAGAAAGAGGTGGGATTTGTTGGCGTGGCGAGAGAGCAAACGCTGACGCGCCACTACTTGCTGATGGCCCGGCTGCGCATTCGTCTTTCTGACCGTGAGGCGTGGGGCTACCTTGCCATCGGTATCGGCAGTGCAATGCTGTTTGGCATAGCGATAACCATGTTAACCCTCAGACCCCATCTTGAAGCGGGCCACATCTACTCGGTAATAACTTACCTGTGGATGTTCGTGATGAGCCTGGACGATGCGCCGCAGCTGCTTGAGAAGTACTCAAAGCTTAGCGATATTGGCAAGCGGGTGAATACGGGGCTGGTGTAAACCCGCAGTATTCATCTAAGAAACCCATGCAATCATTTCATCCAACCGCTTCAAAATATCGGCGAAATAGCTCTCGTTAATACTAAAATCACCTTTGACCTGAACACTATCAGCATGTGCTTCCGGTCGAAGCTCATATTCGATAATCACACTGTCAGTGCCAGCCATTTTTCTGATTATCATATTCAGCTGACACCGTTCGCTGCGAAACTCAAAGGGCTTTATTTCACGTCGGGTGATGAGTGCATCATAATGAGCAGAAAACTGCTTACGCAGCGTCTGTAACTCACCTACTGTAAACTCAGTCTGGAATTGTGCGGTGAGGCCCGGAACTGAAAATTCAATAAAAGACTTAATCCAATCCCAACGATGATGCTCGGGGTCAATTTCGTTATCAATAACTCTCTCAAAAGGAGATACTGTAAAAGTAAGCTCTTCATTTTTAATATCGAACATCGATAGACTCCTATCATCATTCAAAAATACATGAAATGGGTAATCGTCCAGTCAGACTCCCTTACCACAACTTCCAGGGTGTATTTTTTATACTCAGTAGCGGCTTTTTTACGATATAGCTTGTACATCTCAATTTCGTATCTGTACAGTCCTTTAATCTTACGAGGATCGGCCATGCGCTTACCGTAGCGAATAGCTTTTTCTTGAATATACAAAGGAACATACCGACCCGGTTCCAACATGTGCCTGGCAGCCGTTTCGGTCATTTTCAAATTACGTGCTGACAAGCCAAGCTTAAATCTGGTTCGTAAAAATAAAATGGTGCTTTGGCTAAGTTTAGCTGTAATAGCGGTTTTTGTGCCAGCCTCAAATAAGGCGCTGCCAGTACGGAAAATGCGGAAGACACCAAAGGCGAGCAGCGCAATATCTGTTGGATCAATTAAGGGGGTTTCAAGCGGGGCCTCTTCAAGCCGAACAAAATGACCGTGAGTGTCATAAACTTGCCAAAGGCCAGGAGATTGGACCACAGTGTATCCAATACAAATGCCGCTTGTCTCATCTAATATTGGTTGAGCATTACGCGGTAAATGATGTGGTCGAAGCTCAAAGAACTCCCCTTGGGGTAATCTTGACTCAAAAGTGTAATACCGTCCTGGTTCATGCCTTTCTGCCGCTCCTAAAATCATTCGCATTCCCTCTTTGTATGTTAGCTCTTTTAGTGCACAGGAAGATAAAACGAGCGCTCTCGCTAACTCCCTGTCCATCTGTCAGCAAACTGCAATCTGACGTACTACTCATTCTGAGTGTAATCCTGTTCACTGAAAAATTTTTTGAGGGAAAGTGCTTATGCTCATGATTAGCCAGCCCAGCAAATGGGTGAACACCGAGCAGATTAAATTATGGGTAATAATGATGGGCAACATTCAGGCACAAAAAAACCGCCCGAAGGCGGTTTTTTCTAAGCAGCGGATTCTTACTTGCTGCCTGGGATGCTGAAGCGCTTGTTGAAGCGGTCAACACGGCCACCGGTAGCAACGTCACGCTGCTTGCCAGTGTAGAACGGGTGGCAAGCGCCGCACACGTCCAGGTTCAGATCGTGACCCACGGTTGAATGGGTTTTGATCACGTTACCGCAAGAACAGGTTGCAGTAATCGCAGTGTAATTCGGGTGAATACCTTTTTTCATGGGAGAAACCTCAGTTAAGGCCGCATCGCTCTTCCAGCCCTAACGCCGGACACCATGCGAGATAATTAATTTAAGCTCTGGCGGCAGAATGCAACACCAAAGGCGGCGAATCATACAGAAATTAACCGCCGTATGCAAACAGATCCGCATCTGCCTTCTTACAATGTGTATACTATCCCGCCAATTTCAAGTGCATGGATAAAAAAATGCCCGTTGCTCACGTTGCCCTACCCGTCCCGCTGCCCCGCACCTTTGACTATCTGCTGCCCGCCGATCTGTCTGCCCGTGCGGGCTGCCGCGTGCGCGTGCCGTTCGGCAAGCAGCAGCGGGTGGGCATCGTGGTCGCGGTAAGCGACGAGAGCGAGCTGCCTCTGGCCGAGCTTAAGAGCGTGGCGGAGGTGCTGGACAGTGAGCCCGTGTTCTCCCCCTCGGTCTGGCGACTGCTGCTGTGGGCAGCGGAGTATTACCACCATCCGCTGGGCGACGTGCTGTTTCACGCCCTGCCCGTGCTGCTGCGCCAGGGGAAGCCCGCCAGCGCCGCACCGCTCTGGTACTGGTTCGCCACTGAACAGGGCCAGGCGGTGGATATCAACAGCCTGAAGCGCTCGCCAAAGCAGCAGCAGGCGCTCTCTGCTCTGCGCCAGGGGAAGATCTGGCGACATCAGGTAGCGGATCTGGAATTTAACGATGCGGCGCTCCAGGCGCTGCGCAACAAAGGCC
The DNA here is from genome assembly GCF_037152055.1 of Pseudescherichia sp. AS216. Classification (NCBI taxonomy): domain Bacteria; kingdom Pseudomonadati; phylum Pseudomonadota; class Gammaproteobacteria; order Enterobacterales; family Enterobacteriaceae; genus Pseudescherichia; species Pseudescherichia sp. AS216. The sequence continues at coordinate 29,118 of NZ_JBBCMV010000008.1, forward strand.
TGTGCGAGTTGAACAGCGAAGCGCCCGTCCCCCGCGACTGGCGCGAAGGCTACGCCGTCAGCGGCGAGCGCCTGCGGCTCAACACCGAGCAGGCCACGGCCGTGGGGGCGATTCACAGCGAGGCCAATACGTTCTCCGCCTGGCTGCTGGCGGGCGTGACCGGCTCCGGGAAGACCGAGGTCTACCTGAGCGTGCTGGAGAATATTCTGGCCCAGGGCAAGCAGGCGCTGGTGATGGTGCCGGAGATTGGCCTGACGCCGCAGACCATCGCCCGCTTCCGGGAGCGGTTTAACGCCCCGGTAGAGGTGCTCCACTCCGGGCTGAACGACAGCGAGCGCCTGAGCAGCTGGCTGAAGGCCAGGAACGGCGAGGCGGCGATTGTGATTGGTACCCGCTCGTCGCTGTTTACCCCGTTTAAAAACCTCGGCGTCATTGTGATCGACGAGGAGCATGACAGCTCCTATAAACAGCAGGAGGGGTGGCGCTACCACGCTCGCGATCTGGCGGTCTACCGCGCCCACAGCGAGCAGATCCCGATTATCCTCGGCTCGGCCACGCCTGCGCTGGAGACCCTGCACAACGTACGGCAGAAGAAGTATCGCCTGCTGCGCCTCACTCGACGGGCAGGCAACGCGCGACCGGCTAACCAGCACGTGCTCGATCTCAAAGGTCAGCAGCTGCAGGCGGGTCTCTCCCCGGCATTAATCAGCCGGATGCGCCAGCATCTGCAGGCCAATAACCAGGTGATCCTGTTTCTCAACCGTCGCGGCTTTGCTCCGGCGCTGCTGTGCCACGACTGCGGCTGGATTGCCGAGTGCCCGCGCTGCGATCACTACTACACCCTACACCAGGCCCAGCACCAGCTGCGCTGCCACCACTGTGACAGCCAGCGCCCGGTGCCGCGCCAGTGCCCCGCCTGCGGCTCCACGCATATGGTCCCGGTGGGACTGGGCACGGAGCAGCTTGAGCAGGCGCTCACGCCTCTCTTTCCTGGCGTGGCTATTTCGCGTATCGATCGTGACACCACCAGCCGCAAAGGGGCGCTGGAGCAGCATCTGGCAGAGGTGCATCGTGGCGGCGCGCGTATTCTGATCGGCACGCAGATGCTGGCGAAGGGGCATCACTTCCCGGACGTCACCCTGGTGGCGCTGCTGGACGTCGACGGAGCGCTGTTCTCGGCTGACTTCCGCGCCGCCGAGCGTTTTGCCCAACTCTACACCCAGGTCTCCGGCCGTGCCGGACGCGCGGGCAAACAGGGGGAGGTGATTTTACAGACCCACCACCCTGAGCACCCGCTTCTGCAAACCCTGCTCTATAAAGGCTATGATGCTTTTGCCGAAGAGGCGCTGGCAGAGCGGCAGACGCTACAGCTGCCGCCGTGGACCAGCCATGTCATCATCCGCGCAGAGGATCATAACAACCAGCAGGCCCCGCTCTTTCTGCAGCAGCTGCGCAATCTGCTGCAGGCCAGCCCGCTGGTGGATAGCCATCTCTGGCTACTCGGCCCGGTGCCTGCCCTTGCTCCGAAACGCGGTGGTCGCTATCGCTGGCAGCTGCTGCTTCAGCACCCCTCGCGTATTCGCCTGCAGCATATCGTCAGCGGCACGCTGGCGCTGATTAATACCCTGCCGGAGGCGCGCAAGGTGAAGTGGGTGCTGGACGTGGATCCGATTGAGGGTTAGCGAGGCCAGGGATGCGAGTCGGATCGAAAAATTCAACCTCCATCACAATTTTCCTGAAAATAGTGTAACCGTACTGATAAACGATCTGCTAAAAATGTGGGTAATGTCGCACATAAGGGATGCGCCTGCGCTTATGCCAGGCATGCGAGGAGAAAGAGTTGAAGGTTAAGAAAGAGGTTGCTGCGGCGACCATGAAAGATGTGGCCCAGAAAGCGAAGGTTTCTACGGCAACCGTGTCCAGGGCATTGATGAACCCAGATAAAGTCTCCCAGGCGACCCGCAATCGCGTTGAGCAGGCGGCGCTGGAGGTGGGCTATTTGCCACAGGCGATGGGCCGCAACATTAAACGCAACGAATCGCGCACGCTGCTGGTCATCGTGCCGGATATCTGCGATCCCTTTTTCAGCGAAATCATTCGCGGTATTGAAGTGACCGCCGCCGAGCAGGGCTATCTGGTACTGATTGGCGACTGCGCCCACCAGAACCAGCAGGAGAAGACGTTCATCGATCTGATCATCACCAAGCAGATTGACGGTATGCTGCTGCTCGGCTCGCGTCTGCCCTTTGACGCCAGCATTGAGGAGCAGCGCAACCTGCCGCCGATGGTGATGGCCAACGAGTTCGCGCCGGAGCTGGAGCTGCCCACGGTGCACATCGATAACCTGACGGCGGCCTTTAACGCCGTTAACTACCTGCTGGAGCAGGGGCATCAGCGGATTGGCTGTATTGCCGGGCCGGAAGAGATGCCGCTGTGCCACTACCGCCTGCAGGGCTACGTCCAGGCGCTGCGCCGATCCGGCATCACCGTTGACCCGCACTATATCGCCCGCGGCAACTTCACCTACGAGGCGGGGAGCAGTGCCATGGAGCAATTGCTGGCGCTGCCGAAGCCGCCTACGGCGGTATTCTGCCACAGCGACGTCATGGCCCTTGGCGCACTCTCCTGCGCGAAACGGCAGGGTCTTAAAATTCCGCAGGATCTGTCTATTATTGGTTTCGATAATATTTCACTCGCCCAGTTCTGCGATCCGCCGCTGACGACGGTCGCCCAGCCGCGCTTTGAGATTGGCCGTGAGGCGATGCTATTGCTGTTGGATCAGCTACATGGCCAGGTAGTCAGCAGCGGATCGCGCCTGCTGGATTGCGAATTAATCGTGCGCGGGTCGACACAGGCGCTTACGTAACAGCGCCTGCTTTCGGACTTCCGCGTCTGGTCAAAGTCCCGTCGCTTAAGTAACATGACGGCCCAATAAACGAATGAATACAGCGAAACGATAGTGGCCCAACGAGATTATGTACGCCGCAGCCAATCGGCTCCTTCGCGGCGAAAAACGAGCACCTCAAGGAAGAAGCAACGTAATACGCCTGCTGTCTCGCCTGCTATGGTGGCGATTGCAGCCGCCGTGCTGGTGGCCTTTCTCGGTGGCCTTTACTTTATTACCCATCATAAAAAAGAGGAGTCCGAGACCCTGCAGAGCCAGAAGGTCACGGGCAACGGGCTACCGCCGAAGCCGGAAGAGCGCTGGCGTTATATTAAAGAGCTGGAGAGCCGTCAGCCGGGCGTACGTGCGCCAACTGAACCGTCAGCGGGCGGGGAAGTGATGAACCCGGATCAGCTGACCAACGAGCAGCGTCAGCTGTTAGAGCAGATGCAGGCCGATATGCGCCAGCAGCCTACCCAGCTTAACGAAGTGCCGTGGAACGAGCAGACGCCTGCTCAACGCCAGCAGACTCTGCAGCGCCAGCGTCAGGTGCAGCAGTTGCAACAGCAGCAAACTCAGCAGCAGACCCAGCAGCAATGGGCCGCCGCTGCGCCAAAAACCCAGCCGCGCCTGACGGAGCAGCCGCAGACTCGCACGGTGCAGAGCGCGCAGGCACCACGCCAGACGCAGCAGCCGAAGCCCGCAGCAAACAGCCAGCCGTATCAGGATCTGCTGCAAACGCCGGCGCATACCGCTGCCGCCGCGCCGAAAACGCAGCAGGCTGCCCCGATCACCCGTGAGCCGGAAGCGGCGAAGCCTGCCGCTGAGAAAAAAGATGAGCGTCGCTGGATGGTGCAGTGCGGTTCGTTTAAAGGCGCAGAGCAGGCGGAGACCGTCCGCGCCCAGCTGGCGTTTGAAGGCTTTGACTCACGGATCACCACCAACAACGGCTGGAATCGCGTGGTAATTGGCCCGGTCAAAGGCAAAGATAACGCCGATGGTACTATCAACCGCCTGAAGCTGGCTGGTCACGCAAACTGCATTCGTCTCGCCTCCGGGGGTTGAAACCCCCAAAATCTCCCCCATCTATAATTGCATTCTGCCCCGTACACCGTGCGGGGCGACTCATCTGATTGCAACAAAGGGGTCTGCTCGTGACAACAATTGTAAGTGTTCGCCGTAACGGCCAGGTCGTGATTGCCGGTGATGGCCAGGCCACGCTGGGCAATACCGTAATGAAAGGCAACGTCAAAAAAGTGCGTCGCCTGTATAACGACAAAGTGATCGCCGGTTTTGCAGGCGGTACCGCAGATGCCTTCACGCTGTTCGAACTGTTTGAGCGCAAGCTGGAGATGCACCAGGGCCACCTGGTAAAAGCCGCCGTTGAGCTGGCCAAAGACTGGCGTACCGATCGTATGCTGCGCAAGCTCGAAGCGCTGCTGGCAGTAGCGGATGAAAACGCCTCGCTGATTATCACCGGTAACGGCGACGTTGTGCAGCCGGAAAACGACCTGATTGCTATCGGCTCTGGTGGCCCGTACGCCCAGGCCGCCGCCCGCGCCCTGTTAGAAAACACCGACATGAACGCGCGCGACATTGCGGTGAAGGCGTTGGATATTGCAGGTGATATCTGCATCTATACCAACCATAACCACACCATCGAAGAATTAAACTCTAAAGCGTAAGGATCTCCCATGTCTGAAATGACCCCACGCGAAATTGTCAGCGAACTGAACAAACACATTATCGGTCAGGACAATGCCAAGCGCTCTGTTGCTATTGCCCTGCGTAACCGCTGGCGTCGTATGCAGCTCGACGAAGAGCTGCGCCACGAAGTGACGCCGAAAAACATTCTGATGATCGGTCCAACCGGCGTCGGTAAAACCGAAATCGCCCGTCGTCTGGCGAAGCTGGCCAATGCGCCCTTCATCAAAGTAGAAGCGACTAAATTCACCGAAGTGGGCTATGTCGGTAAAGAAGTTGACTCGATTATCCGCGATCTGACCGATGCCGCTGTGAAAATGGTGCGTATGCAGTCGATCGAGAAAAACCGCTACCGTGCGGAAGAGATGGCGGAAGAGCGCATTCTCGACGTGCTGATCCCACCGGCGAAAGATAACTGGGGCCAGGCTGAACAGTCCCAGGAGCCCTCTGCTGCCCGCCAGGCGTTCCGCAAAAAGCTGCGTGAAGGCCAGCTGGATGACAAAGAGGTAGAGATCAACCTCGCCGCTGCGCCGATGGGCGTAGAGATCATGGCACCTCCAGGCATGGAAGAGATGACCAGCCAGCTGCAGTCGATGTTCCAGAACCTGGGCGGTCAGAAGCAGAAGCCGCGCAAGCTGAAGATCAAAGACGCCATGAAGCTACTGATCGAAGAGGAAGCGGCCAAGCTGGTGAACCCGGAAGAGCTGAAGCAGGACGCCATCGACGCCGTTGAGCAGCACGGTATCGTGTTTATCGATGAGATCGATAAAATCTGTAAGCGCGGTGAATCCTCTGGCCCGGACGTCTCCCGTGAGGGTGTCCAGCGCGACCTGCTGCCGCTGGTAGAAGGCTGCACCGTCTCCACCAAGCACGGCATGGTGAAAACTGACCACATCCTGTTTATCGCCTCCGGCGCATTCCAGGTGGCGAAGCCGTCGGATCTGATCCCGGAACTGCAGGGTCGTCTGCCGATCCGCGTTGAGCTGCAGCCGCTGACCACGGAAGATTTTGAGCGCATCTTGACCGAGCCAAATGCTTCCGTCACCGTACAGTACAAGGCGCTGATGGCTACCGAGGGCGTAAACATCGACTTTACCGATGACGGTATCAAACGCATTGCCCAGGCCGCATGGCAGGTGAACGAGACCACCGAAAACATCGGTGCGCGTCGTCTGCACACCGTTCTGGAGCGTCTGATGGAGGATATCTCCTATGACGCCAGCGATCTGAACGGTGAATCGGTGACAATCGACGCCGCTTATGTGAGCAAGCACCTGGATGAGCTAGTAGCAGATGAAGATTTGAGCCGTTTTATCTTATAATCGCGCTCAGCACGTTTTCATTACTGTTGATGGGGCTATATAGCCCCATTTTTATTGGCTGAATCCTATGACTGAATATACCCTGACGCGTACCCAGGCCTGGCTGGAAAGCCTGCGTCCAAAGACCCTTCCCCTTGCGTTTGCCGCGATTGTGGTGGGCACCGCGCTTGCCTGGTGGCAGGGCCACTTTGATCTGCGGGTCGCGGTGCTGGCGCTCACCACCGCCGGGCTGCTGCAAATCCTCTCTAACCTGGCTAACGACTACGGCGACGCGGTGAAGGGCAGCGACAAACCGGACCGTATCGGGCCGCTACGTGGCATGCAGAAAGGGGCTATCAGCCTGGCGCAGATGAAACGCGCTCTGCTGGTTACCGTCGCCCTCAGCTGCCTCTCTGGATTGACGCTGGTGCTGGTTGCGTATCAAACGGTCGGGGATTTTATCGGCTTCATGATACTGGGCGGATTATCGATCGTCGCCGCTATTACCTACACCATTGGCCGCCGCCCGTATGGCTATCTCGGCCTGGGGGATATTTCGGTGCTGCTCTTTTTTGGCTGGCTCAGCGTGATGGGCAGCGGCTATCTCCAGACGCATACCCTGATCCCGGCGATGTTCTTACCGGCTACCGCCTGCGGCCTGCTGGCAACGGCGGTGCTAAACGTCAACAACCTGCGGGATATCGACAGCGATCGCGCCAACGGTAAAAACACGCTGGTGGTGCGCCTGGGGCCGGTAAACGCCCGCCGCTATCACGCCTGTCTGCTGCTGGGCGCGCTGCTCTGCTTTGGGCTGTTCAATCTGCTCTACCTGCATAGCCTGTGGGGCTGGCTGTTCATTCTGGCCGCTCCGCTGCTGGTGCGCCAGGCGCGCTTTATCCTGCGTGAGCAGGATCCCGCTGCCATGCCGCCGATGCTGGAACGCACTGTAAAAGGCACGCTTTTAACTAACCTGCTGTTTGTTGTCGGGATTGTGCTCAGCAAGACGCTGCTTTAGCTGACAAATATCAATTAACAATTGATGATTTTGCCAACAATGCATTATGCGCGATATACTGACAGTTCTCGCAGCAACTAAACGTAAATCCTATGAAATACGATACTTCCGAGCTTTGTGACATCTACCAGGAAGATGTCAACGTCGTGGAACCGCTGTTCTCCAACTTTGGTGGGCGGTCGTCGTTTGGCGGACAGATCATCACGGTGAAATGTTTCGAGGATAACGGGTTGCTTTACGATCTGCTCGAACAGAATGGCCGTGGTCGCGTCCTGCTGATTGACGGCGGTGGTTCCGTTCGTCGCGCACTGATTGATGCCGAGCTGGCACGCCTTGCCGCCCAGAATGAGTGGGAAGGGCTGGTGGTCTACGGCGCGGTGCGCCAGGTGGACGATCTTGAAGAGCTGGACATCGGTATCCAGGCGATTGCCGCGATCCCGGTGGGTGCCGCAGGTGATGGCATTGGCGAAAGCGATATCCGCGTGAACTTTGGCGGCGTCACCTTCTTCTCCGGCGACCACCTCTATGCCGATAACACCGGCATTATCCTCTCTGAAGATCCGCTCGATATTGAGTAATAAAAAGCCGGGTGGCGCTTCGCTTACCCGGCCTACTTACCGCTCAAAATTGCTGATTACGCGAAAGATTTCGTGTTGTAGCAAGGCGGCAAACGAAGGCATCCCCAGGAGCGTAGTAAACTACGTGACTGGGGTGGCAGAGTGCAGCCAACACCGCTACGGCGCGAAAGATAAAGCGTAATTAGACTTCTTCCATGCGACCTAGCAGCGCCTGCAGGCGATCCTGCCAGCCGTTCTGCTGTTCGCGCAGCTGATGATTTTCACGCTCCAGCTCTTCGCGATGGTGGTGCGCATTCTGCACTTCCTGCGACAGGCCGTTGTTTTTCTCTTTCAGCTCTTCGATTTCCATCTGCAGTAACGTGATGGTGTCAATCGCCTGCTGTACTTTTGCTTCCAGTTTCTCAAACACTTCTAATGACATGGTCATACCTCTCCTGAATTGCAAGGCGACGCTTTAATATAAACGCGCACAACATAGCCCCGATTGTATGAAGCCCCGTCGCCCCTGTCCAGCGCCAGGGCGCGTAGTTTGCGGTTTGCAACACTTTTCATCCTTCGCCTGGTTTACACCCTGCCGTGCCGTATGATTTGTTAATCGATTCGTTAATGAAATGATTCAGCCTCAAATTATCTTCCGGAGCAAATATGTGCTCCATAGCGCGAAAACGCTCATTTTGTTGACGCAGTACACACATTTTAATTTCGATATTTCTCGTTTTTGCTCGTTAACGATAAATTAACACTGTGTCTACAGACATCATGGTTGTCTCTGTTCGCCATGATAACAATAACCATTACACACTTCAGGATCCGATTATGAGTCAAACATCGACCTTAAAAGGCCAGTGCATCGCCGAGTTTCTCGGTACCGGGTTGTTGATTTTCTTCGGGGTTGGCTGTGTTGCGGCGCTGAAGGTGGCGGGTGCCTCCTTCGGCCAGTGGGAGATCAGTATTATCTGGGGTCTGGGCGTGGCGATGGCCATCTACCTGACCGCCGGGGTCTCCGGTGCGCATCTCAACCCGGCGGTAACCATTGCGCTGTGGCTATTCGCCTGCTTTGACAAGCGCAAAGTCGCGCCGTTTATCGCCTCGCAGTTTGCAGGCGCGTTTTGTGCCGCCGCGCTGGTCTACGGCCTCTACTACAACCTGTTTTATGATTTTGAACAGACCCACCACATGGTACGCGGCAGCGTTGAAAGCCTGGATCTTGCCGGGATATTTTCAACCTACCCCAACCCACACATCAATTTTGTGCAGGCCTTCGCGGTTGAAATGGTGATTACCGCTATCCTGATGGGCGTGATCATGGCGCTCGGCGATGATGGCAACGGTATTCCACGCGGCCCGCTGGCTCCGCTGCTCATTGGCCTGCTGATCGCGGTAATTGGCGCCTCGATGGGGCCGTTGACCGGTTTTGCGATGAACCCGGCGCGTGATATTGGGCCAAAAGCCTTCGCCTGGCTTGCAGGCTGGGGCGACATCGCCTTTACCGGCGGTAAGGATATCCCCTACTTCCTGGTGCCGCTGTTCGGGCCGGTAGCAGGTGCAGCGCTCGGCGCGTTTGGTTATCGTAAGTTGATTGGCCGCCATCTGCCCTGCGACACCTGCGAGGAAGAGGTGAAAGAGCCAGCTGCCACTGCCGCACAACACAAAGCGTCGCTGTAATGTGACTACGGGAAAAAAAGATGACTGAGAAAAAATATATCGTTGCGCTGGACCAGGGTACAACCAGCTCTCGCGCCGTGGTAATGGATCACGACGCCAATATCATCAGCGTTTCACAGCGCGAATTCGAACAAATCTACCCTAAACCAGGCTGGGTTGAGCACGATCCGATGGAGATCTGGGCCAGCCAAAGCTCAACGCTGGTAGAAGTGTTAGCGAAAGCCGACATCAGCTCCGATCAGATTGCCGCTATCGGCATTACCAACCAGCGTGAAACCGTGGTGATCTGGGATAAAGAGACCGGTAAGCCCATTCACAATGCCATCGTCTGGCAGTGCCGTCGCACCGCCGACATCTGCGAGCATCTGAAGCGCGACGGCCTGGAAGACTATATCCGCGCCACCACCGGCCTTGTCATCGACCCCTACTTCTCCGGTACTAAGGTGAAGTGGATCCTCGACCATGTAGACGGCTCCCGTGAACGCGCTAAGCGCGGCGAACTGCTGTTCGGCACCGTCGACAGCTGGCTGATCTGGAAGATGACCCAGGGACGCGTTCACGTCACCGACTACACCAACGCCTCCCGTACCATGCTGTTTAACATCCACACCCTGGAGTGGGATGACAAAATGCTGGAGGTGCTGGATATTCCGCGCGCCATGCTGCCAGAGGTGCGTAAATCCTCCGAGGTTTACGGTCAGACCAACATCGGCGGCAAGGGCGGCACGCGTATTCCTATCGCCGGGATCGCCGGTGACCAGCAGGCGGCGCTCTTTGGTCAGCTCTGCGTCAAGCAGGGGATGGCGAAGAACACCTACGGCACCGGCTGCTTTATGCTGATGAACACCGGCGAGAAGGCGGTAGCCTCCGAGCACGGCCTGCTGACCACCATCGCCTGCGGCCCGCGTGGCGAGGTGAACTACGCCCTGGAAGGCGCGGTATTTATGGCGGGCGCATCCATTCAGTGGCTGCGCGACGAGATGAAGCTGATCAGCGACGCGTTCGACTCGGAATACTTTGCCACCAAGGTGAAAGATACCAACGGCGTGTACGTGGTGCCGGCCTTTACCGGCCTCGGCGCGCCCTACTGGGATCCCTATGCCCGCGGTGCAATCTTCGGCCTGACCCGTGGCGTCAACTCGAACCACATCATCCGCGCGACGCTGGAATCCATTGCCTATCAGACCCGCGACGTGCTGGAGGCCATGCAGGCCGACTCCGGCATTCGTCTGCACGCCCTGCGTGTGGACGGTGGTGCGGTAGCCAATAACTTCCTGATGCAGTTCCAGTCCGATATTCTCGGCACCCGCGTTGAGCGGCCGGAAGTTCGCGAAGTGACGGCCCTGGGCGCTGCTTACCTGGCAGGCCTGGCGGTCGGTTTCTGGCAGAACCTCGACGAGCTGCAGGAGAAAGCGGTTATCGAGCGCGAGTTCCGTCCGGGTATCGAAACCACCGAGCGTAACTACCGCTACAGCGGCTGGAAAAAGGCCGTGAAACGCGCCATGGCGTGGGAAGAGCACGACGAGTAATCATCACCCCGCTCCCCTCTCCGTCCGGAGAGGGGGCATACCGCCTCTCTCTCTGTGTTAAACTTTGCACAATTTCTTTAATGACGTTCTTTAACGACGAGTGTGCAATGAAACGAGAGCTTGCGATTGAATTTTCCCGCGTGACGGAAGCGGCCGCGCTGGCCGGTTACAAATGGCTGGGCCGGGGCGATAAAAACGTTGCCGACGGCGCAGCGGTTAACGCCATGCGCATTGTGCTCAATCAGGTCAACATTGACGGGACCATCGTGATTGGCGAGGGTGAGATCGATGAAGCACCGATGCTCTATATCGGCGAGCGCGTCGGTACCGGCCAGGGCGATGCGGTAGATATTGCCGTCGACCCTATCGAAGGCACCCGCATGACAGCGATGGGCCAGGCCAATGCGCTGGCAGTGCTGGCAGTGGGCGACAAGGGCAGCTTCCTGAATGCGCCAGATATGTATATGGAGAAGCTGATTGTTGGTCCTGGCGCAAAGGGCGCTATCGATCTTAACCTACCCCTGGAAGAGAACCTGCGTAACGTGGCCGCCGCGCTCGATAAGCCCCTCGACGAGCTGACCGTGACCATCCTGGCGAAGCCGCGCCACGATGCGGTCATCGCCCAGATGCAGCAGCTCGGCGTGCGCGTGTTTGCCATTCCCGACGGCGACGTGGCCGCCTCCATTCTGACCTGCATGCCAGACAGCGAAGTGGACGTGCTCTACGGCATCGGCGGTGCGCCAGAGGGCGTGGTCTCCGCCGCCGCCATCCGCGCGCTGGACGGTGATATGCAGGGCCGCCTGCTGGCACGTCATCACGTGAAGGGCGACAGCGAAGAGAATCGCCGCATCGGCGAGCAGGAGCTGGCGCGCTGTAAAGAGATGGGTATTGAGGCAGACAGCGTGCTGCAGCTGGATGATATGGCCCGCAACGATAACGTGATTTTTTCTGCCACCGGCATCACTAAGGGCGATCTGCTCGACGGCATTAGCCGCAAGGGCAATATGGCCACTACCGAAACCCTGTTGATCCGCGGTAAATCTCGCACTATCCGCCGGATCCAGTCCATTCATTACCTCGATCGCAAAGATACGGACGTACAGCGCCACATTCTTTAAGGTCATTTGATCAATCGAGCTTTCCGGCCCGCTCGGGCTGGAAAAGTTCGCTTTAAGCGACGAAGATAAGGTTATACAGAACAGGAGACGATCATGGCGGATTGGGTTACAGGAAAAGTTACGAAGGTTGAATTCTGGACCGACGCGCTCTTTAGTCTCACCGTTCATGCTCCCATCCACCCCTTCAAGGCGGGCCAGTTTGCCAAGCTGGGTCTGGAGATTGACGGCGAGCGCGTCCAGCGCGCCTACTCCTACGTTAACGCCCCCAGCGATCCTAATCTGGAGTTTTACCTGGTCACCGTCCCGGACGGCAAGCTCAGTCCGCGCCTTGCGGCGCTAAAGCCAGGTGATGAGGTGCTGATCGTGAGCGAGGCCGCAGGGTTCTTTGTACTTGAGGAGATCCCTGAGTGTGACACCCTGTGGATGCTGGCAACCGGGACGGCCATCGGCCCCTATCTGTCGATTTTGCAGGAAGGAAAAGACCTGGAGCGCTTTAAAAACCTGGTGCTGGTCCATGCCGCGCGCTATGCCGAGGATCTCAGCTATCTGCCGCTGATGCTGGAGCTGCAAAAGCGCTATGAGGGTAAACTGCGGATCCAGACGGTCGTCAGTCGCGAAACGGTAGCGGGCTCACTGCACGGGCGCGTACCGGCGTTGATTGAGAGCGGAGAGTTAGAGCGCGCCGTCGGGCTGACAATGCGCGCGGAAGATAGCCATGTGATGCTGTGTGGCAATCCGCAGATGGTACGTGATACTCAGCAGCTGCTGAAAGAGACCCGGCAGATGGCCAAACACCTGCGCCGCCGTCCGGGCCATATGACCGCTGAGCACTATTGGTAATTAACAGACCTGGTAATTAACGGACCTGGTAATTAACGGAATTTAACGTCCAGCGCCGTTTTACCAAACTTGTTTTCGCCCGGCGTGCCGAGAAACGCGCCGAGGTCCACCAGCAGCATGACCATAATCAGCGTCGGGATAAAGCGCCCCACTGCCCACGTCCAGACGCCGCCTAGCACATCCCAGCGCCCGGCCAGCAACACCCACGCCAGCACTAGCAGCAAGGCCCAGTAGCCAGACTTACCGCGATCGTGCAGCCGTTTTACCACCACGCAGGTGGTGGGCCAGAGCAGACTGACCAGCGCAAAGGCTGCCAGCTGCAGATCCACCAGCCCGCTTCCCGCCAGCGAAAAGAGTGCCACCATCGACAGCGCCCAGAGCGCTATCCAGATCCAGAAGTCACGACGTCCAATACGTCCTTTAAATGAGAATAACCACTGCTGTATGGTCATGTAAGGTTCCTTATAATCGTAGTGCTGCGTAGTTTACCTTAGTCGGGTCAGCTTTTGACAAGCCAGACGGTTATCGTTTTAATCGGGATAGCTAAACAGAGGGAGAGATCATGAAAAGATGGAGCGTATTGCTGGCGTGGCTGGCGTGTTGCCTGCCTGCTCTGGCGGTAGAGGTTCCCCTGGCGGCCACGGCCCCCTATCTGCTGGCGGGTGCGCCAACCTTCGATCAATCTATTAGTCAGTTCCGGGAGAAGTTTAACGCTGATAACCCTGGGCTGGCGCTCAACGAGTTTCGCGCCATCGAATCTCGCAACGATCGGGCGAACCTGACGCGGGCCGCCAGCAAAATCAACGAGTCGCTCTACGCCTCTACGGCTCTTGAGCGTGGTACGCTGAAGATCAAGTCGATGCAGATTACCTGGCTTCCTGTTCAGGGGCCGGAGCTGAAAGCGTCGAAAGCCAAAGCGCAGGAGTATATGGCGGCGGTATTACGCGCCTTTTCGCCGCAGCTGAGCAAAGCCAATAGCCTGCAAAAACTGCAGAAACTGCTGAACAGAGGCAAAGGCAAAGCCTGGTATGCCGAGACCGAGGGTGCGTTGCGCTATGTTGCAGCAGATAACGGTGAAAAAGGGCTGACCTTCGCTGTTGAACCGATTAAGCTGACGCTATCTGATAGTGCTGAAGGTAACAATAAATGATAAAAAGCAAAGCCTTTGCAGGGATGAATCTCTATACTGTTTGACAACCATGCTGCCTGCAAACGGCAGCCATATTCCTTGATTCGCTGACAAAGCGTGGAGAATAAAAATGCGACATCCTTTAGTGATGGGTAACTGGAAACTGAACGGCAGCCGCCACATGGTAAACGAGCTGGTAGCTAACCTGCGTAAAGAGCTGGCTGGCGTCACCGGCTGCGGCGTGGCCATCGCGCCGCCGGCAATGTATCTGGACCTGGCAAAACAGGCCGCAGCGGGCAGCCACATTATCCTCGGCGCGCAGAACGTTGACGTGAACCTCTCCGGTGCCTTCACCGGTGAAACCTCCGCTGAGATGCTGAAAGACGTGGGCGCGCAGTACATCATTATCGGTCACTCTGAGCGTCGCACCTACCACGCCGAGTCTGACGAGCTGATCGCGAAAAAATTCGCCGTACTGAAAGAGCAGGGTCTGATCCCGGTTCTGTGCATCGGTGAAACCGAAGAAGAGAACGAAGCGGGTAAAACCGAAGAAGTGTGCGCGCGTCAGATTGACGCCGTGCTGAAAACCCAGGGCGCAGCAGCGTTCGAAGGCGTAGTGATTGCCTACGAACCGGTATGGGCTATCGGTACCGGCAAATCAGCGACCCCGGCGCAGGCGCAGGCGGTGCATAAGTTTATCCGTGACCACATTGCAAAAGCTGACGCGAAAGTGGCTGAGCAGGTGATCATTCAGTACGGCGGCTCGGTTAACGCCTCTAACGCGGCTGAACTGTTCACCCAGCCGGATATCGACGGCGCGCTGGTTGGCGGTGCTTCCCTGAAAGCTGATGCGTTTGCAGTGATTGTGAAAGCAGCGGAAGCGGCTAAGCAGGCGTAATGCTGTTATGACGGGGGCCTCCCCCGTCATACTCTCTTCTCGCATTACCAGTATCCCAGCCAGTGCCACCAGAAGGCACCGATAACCCCCCAAATCAGCAGATTAACGATACTCATCACCAGCCCCGCTTTCCACCACTCCGCAAGCGTAACGTAGCCGGAACCAAAAATAATGGGTGCCGTTCCCGTCCCATAGTGCGTCAGCGACATCATTAGCGACGAAGAAAAGCCGAGCATCAGCCCAAGCAGCGCGGGCGGCGCGCCCAAACCCAGCCCCGCAGCGAAGAACGCAGCAAACATGGCGGTAATATGGGCAGTGGTGCTGGCGAAAAAGTAGTGCGCATAGACGTAGAGCAGAACCAACAGCAGCGTCGCGATGCTCCAGTGCAGGCCTAACTGACTGATAACGCTGCCGACGCTGGTTGCCAGCCAGCTCACCAGACCCAGCTTGTTCAGGAAATCTGCCATCATGACCAGCGCCGCGAACCAGACGATAGTATCCCAGGCACCGCGGCACTTAAGGATATCCTCCCAGTTGAGTACCCCAGTGAGTAACAGAATTGACAGGCCGATTAACGCTGCGCTGGTTGGGTTAACGGCCCAGCCTCCCCCCATTACCATCTCTGGCACCCCGGCCCACAGGCAGAGCAGTAAAATGAAAACCGTCAGGGTAATCTTCTCGGCAAGGGATAAGGGACCCAGCGCATCCAGCCGTTGCCGGGCAAAACGTGGCGCATCCGGCGTACGCGTAATCGCGGGTGGATAGAGCCACCAGATAACAACCGGCATGACAACCAGCGAGACTGCCGCCGGAAGCAAAGCGGCAACGGCCCACATTCCCCAGGTCATCGTTAGTACGCCATCGCTGCCTTTGGTCAAAAAGCTGACAATCAGCGGATTTGGCGCGGTCGCGGTGATAAACATGGCCGAACTGATGGGGTTAATATTGTAATTCACCAGGGCCAGGTAGCGCCCCGTTGAGCCGTTTTCGCGGCTGCCAGGCTGCGAGCCAAGGCTTTCTGCAATCGCTCGCATAATAGGGTGGATAATGCCGCCACCGCGTGCGGTATTGCTTGGCGTCACCGGTGCAATCAGCGTTTCCGCCAGGGTTAAGGCCCAGGCGATGCCGAGAGTCCGCTTGCCGAACAGGGCAATAAATCCGTAGCCAATACGCGCTCCCAGCCCGGTTTTAAGCAAACTTTGCGAGAGCATAATCGACAGCCCAATCAGCCAGATCAGCTGATTGGAGAAGCCGCTCAGCGCATCGTTAAGCGCCGCAGAAGGCTTACCGGGATTGGTGACGCCGGTCATTGCCACCAGCATAATCGCCACTATCGCAATCGCGCCAATAGGCATGGCTTTACCGATGATCGCCGCGATAGTGCCGATAAACAGCGCCAGCAGCTGCCACGCCTCAGGCGTCACATCGGCAGGTACGGGGATAATAAACGAGATGGTCAGAGTGATAGCAATAGCAATGATGGCGGGCCAACATCGTACAGGGGTTAATCTGTCCATAAATCCATCCTTGAATGTTCAGCGCGCTGATGCGCGCCGTGGTATTAACCAGCATCATCAAGGATAAATCCCTCTATCACCTCACAAAAACAAAGGATTAAGATAACGACGTTCACAGACGGAGGGCTAGAGTTTTCCCAATGCCTGATACCACAGATAGTCCAGCGGCAGCAGCAGCAGATAGGTCGCTATCGCCAGCGCCAGACAGAGCAGCATTCCCGCCCGCGCAGGCACCTTGCCTAACGCCATGGCCACTACGATCGGCGAGGCCTGATATGGCAGCAGCGGCGTCGAGTAACCCAGCACCTGAATCATAATCGTCGACAGCAGCGGGAAACCGGTGGCGTCAGAAAAGCTTTGCGCCAGGCTGGTATAGAGCGCCGGCACGCCGTTAGCGGTCATGATAAAGTTAAGCGCGGTGGTAATGCCGGTCAGGGCCACAAAGCTGGTGAACGGGTTTTGTGGATCCAGCGGCATAACGTGCAGCAGCGCATCCCCTACGGCGCGGCCAATACCGGTTTGCGTCACCGTGATCGCCAGACCCAGAATGCCCGCCACGTAGATACAGGTGCGGATATTTACCCCGGCGGCGAACTCCTCGCCGTTAATAAAGCCGATGCGCGGCAGCAGCGTAACGCAGGCCGCCGCCAGACCGGTCCAGGCCGGGCCGATGCCATGCCAGCTCTCGGTCACCCATAAAGTGAGTACCACCGCCAGCATCCAGGCGAGCCGCTTCTCATCCCGGCTCATCGGCGTAGCAGGTTCAAGATCGCGCGCCGCATGCGGTTTGCCGGGAAAGAGCCAGCAGATAAGGGCAATCAGGATCAGCCCCTTTAAAATGCCCAGCACCGGCGTGTGCAGCAGCAGATAGGGAACATAGTTGAGATGGATACCAAAGGCCCCTTCTGCCGCGCCGCTCATCACCAAATTCGGCACGTTAGCGGGCAGAATGGTCGCGGAAAGCTGGAAGGTGCCAAAGCCCACCGCCAGCGCCAGGCCAAACCATGCCCGCGATCCCTCGTGGATCCCGGCTCGCGCCGCCATCGCGGCAACGATAGGCATTAACAGCGCGATGCGTCCCATGTTGGACGGCATGACAAACGCCAGGGCGTAGCTCAACAGCACCACGCTGCCCACCATCAGTAGCCACGAATCGGTCAGCCTTGCTGAGAGAGCCCTCGCCGCCCGGTCCGCCAGGCCGGTTTTGCGGATCGCCACGCCCAGCACAAAGCCGCTAAAGACCAGCCAGAACGCCGACGAAGCAAAGCCGCCAAAGATAACATCCGCCGGGGCGATTTTGGCCACCATGGCGGCAGCAAAGAAGAGCAGCGCGGTAATAAACTCCGGCAGCAGAGAGGTCGCCCACAGCACGATGGTGACGCCGATTATCAGTGAGGGAAGGAACAGAGGGTGCGTTAACCAGAGTGACATACCTGTCTCCTGCTATTTTTTCACCGAGTCTACGGCGACAGGAAGGTTCAGTAAACGCCATTAATGGTGGGACAAAAAACGGCCCCGCAGGGCCGTTCTTCTTAACGCTTGCTGATCTGGTCGAAGGTACCACCGTTGGAGAAGTGCTCTTTCTGGGCTTTTGTCCAGCCGCCAAACTCCTTATCGATGGTGAACAGCTTCAGTTTCGGGAACTCGCTGTCATATTTCTTCGCTACGTCCGGGTTACGCGGACGGTAGAAGTTTTTCGCGGCGATCTCCTGTCCTTCCGGAGAGTACAGATACTTCAGATAGGCCTCGGCCACGGCTTTGGTCTCTTTCTTCTCAACCACTTTGTCGACCACAGAGACGGTCGGCTCGGCGAGGATAGATTCGCTCGGAGTGACAATTTCAAACTTGTCTTTGCCCAGCTCGTTGGTTGCCAGCAGCGCCTCGTTCTCCCAGGCGATCAGCACGTCACCGATGCCGCGCTCAACGAAGGTATTGGTCGCACCGCGTGCGCCGGAGTCCAGCACTTCTACGTTCTTAAACAGCGCCTTCACGAAGTCCTGTGCTTTAGCCTGGTCATTGTTGTTGTGGTGCAGAGCGTAGCCCCACGCCGCCAGGTAGTTCCAGCGTGCGCCGCCGGAGCTTTTCGGGTTCGGTGTGATCACCGAGACGCCCGGCTTAATCAGATCGTTCCAGTCGTGGATCTGTTTCGGGTTGCCTTTACGCACCAGGAAAACGATGGTCGATGTATAGGGCGCTGAGTTATCCGGCAGGCGTTTGATCCAGTTTTTATCGATGCGCCCACGCTCGGCGATAGCATCAACGTCATAGGCCAGCGCCAGCGTCACCACATCGGCTTCAATACCGTTGATAACAGAGGTCGCCTGCTTGCCTGAGCCACCGTGCGACTGGCGGATGGTGACGTTATCACCGGTTTCCTGCTTCCAGTGCGCGCTGAACGCCTTGTTGTACTGCTCGTACAGCTCACGCGTTGGATCGTATGAGACGTTTAAAAGCTGAATGTCCTTTGCCAGAATGCTGCCGGAGGCCAGCAGCAACGTTAACCCTACACCCCATTTGTTCATCGCTCACTCGCTTATAGATTGAATTGTGTTGTGATGAATGCAGCGTGCCAGAAAGCGAATCAATGATTAAAGAATAAAAAAAGATTGGCTATAACCTTGGGGAATAAAGATGTCGTTGGATGAAAAAAAGCCGGGTGGCGGCTGTGCCTTACCCGGCCTACAGGAGCGAGACGGTAGGCCCGGTAAGCTCAGCGCCACCGGGCGAAAATCCCTGCTAGTAAAGTTTCTTAGCGCAGTCCAGCCAGTCGCCTTTGAACGGACGCTTCATATTTTCGATAGCGTCGATGATGTCATGGTGCACCATCTTCTCGTTCTGGATACCGACGCAGCGGCCGCCATAGCCCTGCAGCAGCAGTTCAATGGCGTAGGCCCCCATACGGGAAGCCAGAATACGGTCATAAGGAACCGGAGAGCCGCCGCGCTGGATATGGCCGAGAACGGTCGCGCGGGTTTCACGCTGGGTCTCAGATTCAATGTACTTCGCCAGTTCGTCGATATCGCAGATGTGCTCGGTAATCGCAACGATGGCATGCTTTTTACCCTTCGCGATCCCGGCCTTGATTTCGCTCACCAGATCTTCACGGTTAAACTCCACTTCCGGCAGGACGATGAACTCGCAGCCGCCGGCAATAGCCGCCGCCAGGGTCAGATCGCCACAGTAACGGCCCATCACTTCAACGATGGAGATACGCTGGTGGGAAGAGGAGGTATCACGCAGGCGGTCAATCGCTTCAACAACGGTATGCAGCGCGGTGAAGTAGCCGATGGTGTAGTCGGTCCCGGCAACGTCGTTATCGATGGTGCCCGGCAGGCCGATGCACGGGAAGCCCATCTCGGTCAGGCGTTTCGCCCCCATATAGGAGCCATCGCCGCCGATGACCACCAGCGCGTCGATGCCGCGTTTTTTCATGTTTTCGATAGCCACGGCACGGATGTGCTCTTCACGGAACTCCGGAAAACGAGCCGAGCCGAGGAACGTACCACCACGGTTGATCATGTCAGAGACGCTGTAGCGGTCGAGCTGCACCATGCGATCTTCATACAGGCCAAGATAGCCGTCGTAAATGCCGCAAACTTCCAGACCTTCAGTCAATGCTGCACGAACTACGCCACGAATTGCAGCGTTCATGCCAGGCGCATCACCGCCACTTGTCAACACACCGATTTTCTTAATCATGACTACCTCTGAACTTAGGAATGCAAAATAAATTCTTGCCCGAAGCGACGCCCCTGGGAGTGAATGGCTATGCTGCGCATAGTATATCAATCTCCCTTGGCTGAATTGATTCAGGTCAGACCAAATGGCGGTAATTTATCCACAAAATGCTGGTCTGCTTCACCTTTTTACACCTTGTAACCTGGGCTTACGCCAGGAAATTCATCCTTGGGATACTACGGAACAAGGGTCCTGATGGATGATCACATCGGAACCCGGGAAACGCCGCAAAATCGCCTTTTCAACCTGCTCGGCTACAAGATGCGCCTGAACAAGCGGGAGATTGTCGTCCATTTCCAAATGAATCTGAATAAAGCGAGTCGGCCCTGACTGCCGCGTGCGAAGATCGTGTGCTCCGCTGACCCCCGGCCAACGAGTAACGATAGCGATTATTTCCTGTTGCTCTACATCGGGTAGCGCACGATCCAGCAGCGACTGAACCGCTTCATACCCCATACGCAGCGCGCTGTAGAGGATATAGGCTCCGATACCCAACGCAAAGAGCGCATCGGCCCGGTGCCAGCCGTACCACGACAGCCCCAGCGCGATGAGAATAGCGCCATTCATCATAACATCAGACTGATAATGAAGCATATCGGCGCGCACGGCCTGACTTTGCGTTTTTCGTACCACCCAACGCTGAAAAGTGACGAGGATCACAGTACACACCAGCGCAACCAACGTCACGATGATACCGATCTGCGGCGCTTTCATTGGCTCAGGACTAACAAGGTGCTGAATACCGGTTAAAAAGAGGAACAGCGCCGAGCCGGAGATAAACATGCTCTGGGCCAGCGCCGCCAGCGACTCGGCCTTGCCGTGCCCGAAAGTATGCTCATCATCCGCTGGCTGGAGGGAATAACGCACCACCAGCAGGTTGGTTAAAGAGGCGGCAATATCCACCAGCGAATCGACCAGCGCCGCCAGCACGCTCACCGATCCGGTGTACCACCATGCAAAAATTTTAATTACCAGCAGCAACGAGGCCATTACCGTCGCGGCAATAGCTGCCCGGCTCACCAGCTGCCCATACATTTGATTCATACGCACTCCTACCCGGACATGGGGAGTAGTATAACGGATGATAAATCAGGCAATGTGACAAAAAACGGGGCGGATGCCAGGGGTTTAACTGCTATTAAGCCTTAGCGGGTGGCTATGGCCTTAACCAGGCCATCTTCAACAGAAAATTAGCTGAACCACTAAAATAACCAGCGGCCAGCCTCGGCCGACTCAATAAGCATGCTGACAGTGAGGGGTTCGGGTACGTGATGATCTGTTTTTAGATAGCGCGGAAGTATGGCATTGGGCAGGAAACGAATGCCTGCGTTGGGAAAATAGCGGTTAAAATTGAAGCCAGACATATCTACGCCCAGCGTCTCTCTGTACTCGTCGATAAACTCAGCTGCATCTTCAGGCAGGACAAGCTTACTTCCCGTACTGATGGAAGTATCATCAGCCATCGCCCAGAAATGCTTTTTAATCAGCGCTCTTACCTGTGCCGCTTCATGCACTTTCACTACGATTAAGCCTCAGCGAGCCACGTTTATGTTTGAGATAAAAACCGATGACGCACTTTTCCGATTTTCCTTTGTTGAAAGGGTTGAAGAGCCGGAAGACAGGCGTCAGGATTTGATTATATGCTGGTTGGAAGTACAAGGTTCGGGCGTAAACCTGGGGTGCGAATGTGAATTTAGCCTTTTTGATCTTGATGAACTCCGGGACAAGCTGACCCAATTCTGGCACTGCTTATCTGATCATCGGGCTCCAGCGCCTGTAGTCTATGCACCTCGCGTTAATACCTTTCAATTTGATATTCACCATGCAATAGACGCTTACGCTATTGGGTTCAATTTCAAAATCACGCCGAATAGGCTAACTCTTTGGACGCTGGAAGGTGGCATGCTCATTGATCAAAGCTACTTTCCTGAACTTATACATGGCATAAACTCAATTCTTACTAACTGAGATCAAAGCCCTTTAACTGACCTACCTGGCTTTACGGGATCGGTCCACATAACGCGATATCCTCCTTGCAACTACTTATGGCTGTTGCACGGATGATTGATTTATAAGCCATTTTTCTAAGTGACTGACAAAAAAAACCCCCTCATCATGAGGGGGAAGACAGGGATGGTGTCTATGGCAAGGAAAACAGGGTTGTTACTGGTTACTACTTACTACCGGTACTGCTACTCGATAACGTTAGCGGCGATTCCTGCTGCATTTTTGCAACGTCGCGCAGCTGGTTAATTCGCTGTTGGTGCTTGTCGTGTAAAACCGCCTGTTGCTCGGGCGTGAGCAGGTGATACATCTGGTTGCGAACCCGGGCCATTTCGACCTGGCGGGCAACCTGCTCCTGCGCCATTTTTTCTGCCTGAGCGCGTACGGCGCTTTCATTAAATTTTTCTGCGGTCACGAGGCCGTGCATCGTCTCGATTTCGCTAACATTAACAGGTGGCAACTTGTGCCTCGCCTGCTGCATCAAATCACGCAGTTGCTGGCGCTGTTGTTCAGTTAAACTAATACCGTCAAACATATGGCTCTGGGTGCTACGCGGTGCCAGCTCTTCAGAGCCGTGCCAGCTCTCGCCTGTTACACCTTCAGCTGCGTGGCCAACGGTATTTAACGTCAGCGTTGAGGCCATGACGGCAGCGGTAACAATGCGCATCACTTGCTCCCAAAATCGTTTGTGTCGCCAATCAACTGAACTCAGTCTACGATTCAGGCTGCAAACTAGCGTCAGGGGGTGTAAAACAACGTAAAGTCATGGATTAGCGAGCCTTGATGACGTAATTTCTGCCTCGGAGGTATTTAAATAATGAATAAAATTTTGTTAGTTGACGATGACCGAGAGCTTACTTCCCTTTTAAAGGAGCTGCTCGACATGGAAGGCTTCAATGTGCAGGTTGCCCATGACGGGGAGCAGGCGCTCGACCTCCTGGACGACAGCATCGATCTGCTTTTGCTCGACGTAATGATGCCAAAGAAGAATGGTATCGACACCCTTAAAGAGCTACGCCAGACACACCAGACACCCGTCATTATGCTGACGGCACGCGGTAGCGAGCTGGATCGCG
Organism: Pseudescherichia sp. AS216; assembly: GCF_037152055.1. Lineage (NCBI taxonomy): Bacteria > Pseudomonadati > Pseudomonadota > Gammaproteobacteria > Enterobacterales > Enterobacteriaceae > Pseudescherichia > Pseudescherichia sp. AS216. The sequence continues at coordinate 52,114 of NZ_JBBCMV010000008.1, forward strand.
TTCTCGGCCTTGAGCTGGGCGCGGACGACTATCTGCCTAAACCCTTTAACGATCGCGAGCTGGTGGCCCGTATTCGCGCTATTCTGCGCCGTTCACACTGGAGTGAGCAGCAGCAGAACAGCGATAACGGTTCACCGACCCTGGAAGTGGACGCCCTGAGCCTGAATCCAGGCCGTCAGGAGGCCAGTTTTGATGGCCAGTCGCTGGAGCTGACCGGCACCGAGTTCACCCTGCTCTACCTGCTGGCGCAGCATCTCGGCCAGGTGGTCTCCAGGGAGCATCTTAGCCAGGAGGTTTTGGGTAAACGCCTGACGCCGTTCGATCGCGCGATCGATATGCATATCTCTAACCTGCGCCGTAAGCTGCCGGAGCGTAAAGATGGCCATCCGTGGTTTAAAACGCTGCGCGGACGCGGCTATCTGATGGTTGCGGCTTCATGATAGGAAGTTTGACGGCACGCATCTTTGCCATTTTTTGGCTAACGCTGGCACTGGTGCTAATGCTGGTCTTAATGGTGCCCAAGCTGGACTCCCGGCAAATGACGGAGCTGCTGGATAGCGAGCAGCGCCAGGGCATTATGATTGAGCAGCACGTTGAGGCGGAGCTGGCCCTTGATCCACCGAACGATTTGATGTGGTGGCGGCGGCTGTTTCGCGCAATTGATAAGTGGGCCCCGCCGGGGCAGCGCCTGCTGTTGGTGACCAGTGAAGGCCGGGTGATCGGCGCTGAACGTAGCGAAATGCAGATCATTCGTAACTTTATTGGCCAGGCGGATAACTCCGATCATCCGCAGAAGAAAAAATATGGACGGGTAGAGCTGGTAGGGCCGTTTTCCATCCGCGACGGGGAAGATAACTACCAGCTCTACCTTATCCGTCCGGCGAGCAACTCCCAGTCCGATTTTATCAACCTGCTGTTTGACCGACCGCTCCTGCTGCTGATTGTGACGATGTTGATCAGCTCTCCGCTGCTGCTCTGGCTGGCGTGGAGCCTGGCCAAACCGGCGCGTAAGCTGAAAAACGCGGCGGACGAAGTAGCTCAGGGCAACCTGCGCCAGCATCCAGAGCTGGAAGCCGGGCCGCAGGAGTTTCTTGCTGCCGGGGCCAGCTTTAACCAGATGGTCACGGCACTTGAACGCATGATGACCACTCAGCAGCGCCTGCTCTCTGACATCTCTCACGAGCTGCGCACGCCGCTTACGCGTTTACAGCTGGGCACCGCCCTGCTGCGCCGCCGCAGCGGTGAGAGCAAGGAGCTGGCCCGCATTGAGACCGAAGCGCAGCGTCTCGACAGCATGATTAACGATCTGCTGGTGATGTCGCGTAATCAGCAGAAAAATGCGCTGGTGAGCGAAACCGTTAAGGCCAATCACCTGTGGAATGACGTGCTGGATAACGCCGCCTTTGAAGCCGAGCAGATGGGCAAATCACTGACCGTCAACTTCCCGCCGGGACCGTGGCCGCTGTACGGCAACCCGAGTGCGCTGGAGAGTGCGCTGGAAAATATCGTGCGTAACGCCCTGCGCTACTCGCATACGAAGATTGAGGTGAGTTTTGCGGTGGATAAAGAGGGCGTGACGGTTAACGTGGATGACGACGGTCCGGGCGTCAGTGCGGAAGATCGCGAGCAGATTTTCCGCCCATTCTATCGTACCGACGAAGCGCGTGACCGAGAGTCCGGCGGCAGCGGGCTCGGGTTGGCGATTGTCGAGACGGCTATCCAGCAGCACCGCGGCTGGGTGAAGGCCGACGACAGCCCGTTAGGCGGGTTACGCTTAACGATGTGGCTACCGCTGCATAAGCGTTCATAGTTTAAACGTGTAGAGTCTCCAGGCCGGGCAACCCCCGGCCTGCTATTTCCTGCCCCACAGTCTGGGCGCAAAGCTTTCAATCTTGCCGCTCAGGCGTCGTTTCTGCATGGTTCTGGCCCAGCTCACTGAGAGGCCAGCGGCAGAGAGCAGGCGGTGGTACTGCTCGTCGTCAAACGGCAGATGCCAGGCGATGGCGGCGGCCTCATAGACGCTCACGTCGCTACAGCGGGAAACCAGCTCAAGAGGCGCATCGCTGGAGACGCTGCCCGGGGCAATTACCCGGTAGAGCCAGCCCGTGCGGCCGCTCTCCTGCATCAGGGAGGAGAGATCATGAATGGCAAAATGGTAGTTAACTTTGAAACAGGGCGAACGCGGCTGGGTCACCTGAATCAGCGCTTCACCCCAGCGAAAAATATCCCCGATATAGACGTTTTGCTCGGTCATTCCCTCGGTGGAGAGGTTCTCGCCGAACGCTGGCGCGACAAAGCGCTCCGCCTGTTCAGGAAATGCGCTTGCCCAGTAGCGATAGTGCTCGCGTGGATAGTGACACAGGGCACGATCTGGCCCGCCGTGGATCTTCTTCTCGGCCTGCTCATCCCCCGCAAGCCCCCGTTCGGTTAACGTCAGCTCGCCGTCAACCTGCACTTTGGCAATAGCGCTTGGCCGACTGCCTGCGTAATCGCTTACTTTACCAGTAAAAACGTTAACCTGATGATGCATCACCGCGCCTTATCCAGATACAAAAAAAGCGAGTCATAAGACTCGCTTTTCACTGGTCACAATGCAACCTTATTTTTTAGCAGCGAAACGGGCAGCAGCTTCGTCCCAGTTCACAACTTCCCAGAATGCCTTGATGTAGTCCGGGCGTTTGTTCTGGTATTTCAGGTAGTAAGCGTGTTCCCACACGTCCAGGCCCAGGATCGGGAAGCCGGATGCGCCAGAAACCGCTTCACCCATCAGTGGGCTATCCTGGTTTGCGGTAGAGACAACGGCCAGCTTGTCGCCTTTCAGTACCAGCCATGCCCAGCCGGAGCCAAAGCGGGTTGCCGCTGCTTTCTCGAACTCTTCTTTGAATTTCTCAACGGAGCCGAAGTCGCGCTCGATGGCGGCTTTCAGATCGCCCTGCAGGGTAGTGCCGGTTTTCAGGCCTTTCCAGAACAGGCTGTGGTTAGCGTGACCGCCAGCGTTGTTACGCAGGACAGTTTTTTTGTCGGCCGGAACCTGATCCAGCTTAGCGATCAGCTCTTCTACCGGCAGGTTAGCCAGCTCAGGCAGGCTTTCCAGTGCGGCGTTAGCGTTGTTAACGTAGGTCTGGTGATGTTTAGTGTGATGGATTTCCATCGTCTGCTTATCGAAGTGTGGTTCCAGTGCATCATAAGCGTACGGCAGTGATGGCAGTGTGTAACTCATAATCATCTCCATTAATTGTCGGGCGGCGATACTGTTAACGCCGCGTAAGCAGTTGGTTCATTATAGTTAATTAAGTAGTATTGAAAATGTTTATCAATGCCGTAGTTTTTATATGGTTATAACCTTTTGTTATGTACCCGTGAGCGTCCTGCTGCGGTGCCGCCACTGACTCGGTGCCACGCCGGTTTCACGGGTAAAAACTACGGAAAAATAGTTGCTGTCTTCAAAACCACAGCGTGTGGCAATTTCACCGATCATCAGCTCGCTGTGCTGGAGCAGATACTGGGCGTGACAGATGCGCAGCTGGCGCAGATAGTGGTTGATTGTCATGCCGGTCTGGGTACGAAACTGCTGGCGTAGTGTACGCTCACTGCACTGATTTTGCTCGCAAAATTGCTCAAGCAAAAAGGCGCGGTTGAGGCTGCTGGCCAGGGCGGTGATGAGTTTATCCAGCAACGCTTCGCTACGGGTCGCCGAAAGATTATTGGTGGCGTAGCGATGGCGCTTCAGGGTTAATACCAGTTGGGCAAACAGCGTTTCTGCCAGCGGATCGGAGAGCGGATCCGCTTTGGTGCTCTCATGCTCAAGCTGGCTAATCACCTGCCGGGCCTGGGCCATACCGCTGCTGCCCATGCGCCAGTAGGGTATCGGCTCTCCGCCGTCCAGGCCGGGGATATGCGCAGCCCAGTCAAGGTTGAGCGTCAGCCGCTCCGGGCAGTAGATGATGTTTTGCAGCACCAGATCGTTTACCGAGGCGTAGGCGTGACGGTCCTCGGCGCGGATATAGAAGAGATCGCCCCGGGTAATACGATACGGGCGATCGTTAAGAATATGCAGGCCGTTGCCGCGCCAGACCAGCACCAGCTCGTTGAACTCATGGGTGTGTTCAGCAAAGACGTTTTGCGGATAGCGATCGGCCACCGCGACCGCCTGCCCGGGCCTGGCAAAAAAATCATCCCTCCGCAGAATTAACTGACCTGCCACAGCGTCACCTCAACAGCCTTCAACCTTCTATATTTAGCTGTTTTTTAGCAAAAAAACGGTGACTCTCTTCTCGTTTACGGCTATTGCAGCGGAGCATCCCGCCCCTGACGGATATCCCGCGGTGACCAGCTAAATTCGCGGCGAAAAAGCGTCGAAAAGTGGTTGCTGTCGCCGAAACCGCAGCGAAACGCAATGTCGGTAACGCTTTCATCGCTGTGGCGCAGCAGGTGGCGGGCCTTAATCAGGCGCAGGCGGTTGAGGTAGCGCTGCGGGGTCATGCCCGTGTGCTGCTTCAGCTGACGGTGCAGCGTACGCAGCGAGAGAGAGAAACGGTCAGCCAGCGACGCCCAGCAAACCTCATCCGCGAAGTGATCCTCCAGCCACGCCATCATCTGATTCAGGCGGGCATCGTTGTTAACGGCCCCCTCCTCAAGACTGCTCTTCCGCAGCAGCACTAGCAGCTGCATAAACAGGATCTCCCGGCTGGCAAGAGCGGCGGTGCTCTCCTCCTCGGCGCTCTGCTCCATCTGGCCGACGATCTGCCGCACCTGCTGTAGCGCCCCCTGGTTAACCCGCCAGTGGGAGGCATAGTGTCCGTCCTGCTCCTGAGGCAGCAGCTGGTTCAGCCCCGTCAGGAACTGGAAAGCCTCCGGCGAGCGGTAGAGCACGTTAGTCAGACAGAGATTATCCGTGTGTTCGTAGAGATGGCGATCGTGGTCACGGATGAAACAGACGCTGCCCCCGCTGATGGAGTAGGGCTGACCGTTAAAAACATGAATGCCCGTACCATGCTCAACAATAACAATCTCATGGAAATCATGGTGATGCTCAGGAAACGCCGACTGGGGAAGGCGCGGCTCAATAGCCACAGGCGTTTTACCTGACGGAAAAAAATCTACGCTGTGGAGTACGGTCATGACGGCTTCCTGAAATGGAGAACATGCCAAAAAGAGTAATGAAAGGCTGGCAATCCCACCTTGAATTTTTGACATCAAAGCGCGCAAACCCGGTCGCTTTTTCAAGAAACGGTGGGAAAGATCCGGAAATGCGGCTGGCGTCACACCAGTGATAAGAGGCGCTATTACTGGAAATTGTGAACGCTATCACGTTCATCTTTGCTTTCTTGCCAGCGCCTAATTTTGCCTGTCCATAGCAAGAAGGTACGCCGCTGAGGGGGTTCGTAGACTGTCGGCATTGACTCTCAGAGGACTCCACTATGACCTTTCGCCATTGTGTCGCGGTCGATCTCGGCGCATCCAGTGGGCGCGTCATGCTGGCGCGTTACGACAGTGAACAGCGCGCCCTGAGGCTGCGTGAAATTCACCGCTTCGTCAACTGCCTGCAAAACGTGAACGGCTTTGCTACCTGGGATATCGACAGCCTGGAGAGTGAGATTCGCCTTGGGCTAAACAAGGTCAGCGAGCAGGGTATTCAGATCGATAGCATCGGCATTGATACCTGGGGCGTGGACTATGTGCTGCTTGATGAACACGGCCAGCGCGTCGGTCTGCCGGTGTCGTACCGCGACGGGCGCACCCACGGCGTAATGGCCCGCGCCCAGGCGCAGCTCGGCAGAGAGACAATTTACCGCCGCAGCGGTATCCAGTTTCTGCCTTTCAACACGCTCTATCAGCTGCACACATTTGTCGAACAGCAGCCAGAGCAGGCGGCGCAGGTAGCTCATGCCCTGCTGATCCCAGACTACTTCAGCTTTCGTCTGACGGGCAAAATGAACTGGGAGTACACCAACGCCACCACGACCCAACTGGTGAATATCAATAGCAATGACTGGGATGACATCCTGCTGGCCTGGACCGGCGCTAACCCAGCGTGGTTTGGCACACCGACCCAGCCGGGCAACGTGATTGGCCACTGGCGAGGCCCGCAGGGGAGTGAAATTCCCGTCGTGGCCGTCGCCAGCCATGATACCGCCAGCGCCGTGATCGCCTCGCCGCTGAGCGATGCGGACAGCGCCTACCTCTCCTCTGGAACCTGGTCCCTGATGGGTTTTGAGAGCCAAACCCCCTATACCGACGAGGCGGCGCTGGCGGCCAATATCACCAACGAGGGCGGTGCCGAAGGGCGCTACCGGGTGCTGAAAAACATCATGGGCCTGTGGCTGCTACAGCGCGTGTTGAAAGAGCAGAACGTCACCGACCTGCCCGCCCTGATTGCGGAAACCGAGCAGCTAACCGCATGCCGGATGCTGATTAATCCCAACGATGAGCGCTTTATCAACCCGGAAAACATGAGCGCCGAGATCCGCGCTGCCTGCCGCGAGTCAAGCCAGCCAGAGCCAGCCAGCCAGGCTGAACTGGCGCGCTGCATCTTCGACAGCCTTGCCCTGCTCTACGCCGACGTGCTCGGCGAGCTGGCGGCGCTGCGCGGCAAACGGTTCAGCCAGCTGCATATTGTTGGCGGCGGCTGCCAGAACCGTCTCCTCAACCAGCTCTGCGCCGACGCCTGCGGCGTCACGGTGGTCGCGGGCCCCATCGAAGCCTCAACGCTGGGCAATATCGGTATTCAACTCATGACCCTGGACGAGCTGGACAACGTCGACGCTTTCCGTCAGGTCGTGACGGCCAATTACCCCCTGACAACCTTTATTACACAACCTGACAGTGAAATTGCCCGCCACGTCGCGCAGTTTCAAACCAAACAACAGAGAAAGGAGCTTTGCGCATGACCACTCCCATTGAACAAGCCTGGGAACTTGCTAAGCAGCGGTTTGCCGCGGTAGGCGTTGACGTTGAGGAGGCGCTGCGCCAGCTCGATCGCCTGCCGGTTTCCATGCACTGCTGGCAGGGCGATGACGTGGCTGGGTTTGAGAACCCGCAGGGCGGCCTGACCGGCGGGATCCAGGCCACCGGCAACTACCCTGGCAAAGCGCGCAGCGCCCAGGAGCTGCGGACGGATCTGGAGCAGGCTCTGAGCCTGATCCCCGGGCCAATGCGTCTGAATCTGCATGCAATCTACCTTGAATCAGAGACGCCGGTGGAGCGTAACGCCATCAGGCCCGAGCACTTTACCAACTGGGTGGCGTGGGCAAAAGCGCAGAAGCTGGGCCTGGACTTTAACCCCTCTTGCTTCTCGCATCCGCTGAGCGCCGATGGCTTTACCCTCTCCCACGCCAACGACGAGATCCGCCAGTTCTGGATCGACCACGTTAAAGCCTGCCGCCGCGTATCTGCCTGGTTTGGCGAGCAGCTGGGTACGCCGTCGGTGATGAATATCTGGGTTCCGGACGGCATGAAAGACGTCACCGTTGACCGCCTCGCCCCGCGTCAGCGCCTGCTTGCCGCGCTGGATGAAGCCCTGAGCGAAAAGCTGAGCCTCGACCACCACATCGATGCCGTAGAGAGCAAGCTGTTCGGTATCGGTGCGGAGAGCTACACCGTCGGCTCGAACGAGTTTTATATGGGCTACGCCACCAGCCGCCAGACCGCGCTCTGCCTGGATGCGGGCCACTTCCATCCGACGGAGGTGATCTCCGACAAGATCTCCGCCGCCATGCTCTATATCCCGCGCCTGCTGCTGCACGTTAGCCGCCCGGTGCGCTGGGACAGCGATCATGTGGTGCTGCTGGATGACGAAACCCAGGCCATTGCCAGCGAAATCATTCGCCACGATCTCTTTGACCGGGTGCACATTGGTCTCGACTTCTTTGATGCGTCAATCAACCGCATCGCCGCCTGGGTGATCGGCACCCGCAATATGAAAAAAGCCCTGCTGCGTGCCCTGCTGGAGCCGACCGACCAGCTGCGCACGCTGGAGGCCGAGGGCGACTACACCGCCCGGCTGGCGCTGCTGGAAGAGCAAAAATCGCTGCCGTGGCAGGCGGTATGGGAGATGTACTGCCAGCGTCACGATACCCCGGCGGGGAGCCAGTGGCTGGACAGCGTGCGGGCCTATGAAAAAGAGATTTTAAGTCACCGTAAATAAACAGTAGGCCGGGTAAGCGCAGCGCCACCCGGCATTTTCAAAGGAACTATAAGACTATGCAGACCATCACTACTTCATGGTTCGTCCAGGGGATGATCAAAGCGACCTCTGACGCCTGGCTGAAGGGCTGGGACGAGCGCAACGGCGGCAACCTGACCCTGCGGCTGGACGACGGCGATATCGCCCCGTTTACGGCCGAATTCCACGCCAGCCCGCGCTATATCGCCCTGAGCCAGCCGATGCCGCTGCTGGCCAATACGCCGTTTATCGTCACTGGCTCCGGCAAGTTTTTCCGTAACGTGCAGCTCGACCCGGTAGCTAACCTCGGGATCGTTAAAGTCGACAGCGACGGCGCGGGCTACCACATTCTCTGGGGGCTCACCGATGAAGCGGTTCCTACCTCCGAGCTGCCGGCGCACTTTCTCTCCCACTGCGAGCGCATCAAGGCTACCGATGGCAAAGACCGGGTGATTATGCACTGCCACGCCACCAACCTGATCGCCCTCACCTATGTGTTGGAAAACGATACGGATGTGATCACCCGCAAACTGTGGGAAGGCAGTACCGAATGCCTGGTTGTGTTTCCTGATGGCGTTGGCATTCTGCCATGGATGGTCCCCGGCACCGATGAGATTGGCCAGGCCACCGCAGGGCAGATGTCACGGCACTCGCTGGTGCTGTGGCCGTTCCACGGCGTCTTCGGCAGCGGTCCAACGCTGGACGAAGCCTTTGGCCTGATCGACACCGCCGAGAAGTCTGCCGAGGTACTGGTGAAGGTCTACTCGATGGGCGGCATGAAGCAGACCATCACTCAAGAGGAGTTAATTGCCCTCGGTAAACGTTTTGGCGTCACCCCGATGGCCAGCGCACTACAGCTTTATAAATAAGAACATCGCGCCCCGCTCATTGAGATGGGGCGAAACCACACCTGCAAGCCCTACACAACTCACTCAATATCAGTGGAGTAAAAGCAATGAGAATAAAGACAAGCTTGATCCTCACCGTTGCCGCTCTGGCGTTGTCCGGTTCCGCATTAGCAGAAGTCAAAATTGCCCTGGTCGCAAAATCCCTCGGCAATGGTTTTTTTGAGGCAGCGAACGTCGGTGCCCAGGAGGCGGCTAAAGAGTTAGGGGATGTTAAAGTCATTTATACCGGCCCGACCACCACCACGGCGGAAGCGCAGATCGAAGTGCTTAACGGGTTGATCGCTCAGGGGGTAGATGCGATCGCTATCTCAGCAAACGATCCGGACGCCGTTGTGCCGGTACTGAAAAAAGCGATGCAGCGCGGGATCAAAGTTGTCTCGTGGGACTCCGGCGTGGCGAAAGCGGGTCGCCAGATCCATCTCAATCCATCCAACAATGCGCTGATTGGGGAAACCAACGTTAAGCTCGCCGCCGAGGCGCTGAAGGCGCTGAACGTGGAGAAAGGCGACGTGGCGATCCTCAGCGCAACGCCAACCTCGACCAACCAGAACATCTGGATTGAAGAGATGAAAAAGGTGCTGCCGAAGTACCCCTCCGTCAACCTGGTGACAGTGGCCTACGGCGATGACCTCTCCGATAAGAGCTACCGCGAAGCGGTCGGCCTGCTGAAAACCTACCCGGATCTGAAGGTGATCGTCTCCCCCTCCTCGGTAGGTATCGTGGCTGCCGCCCAGGCGGTGAAAGATCAGGGCAAGATTGGCAAGGTGTACGTCACCGGATTAGGCCTGCCGTCTGAGATGGCGGGCGCGGTGAAATCCGGCGCAACCAAGAGCTTTGCTATCTGGAACCCGATCGATCTGGGCTATGCCGCTACCTATCTGGCGGACGATCTGGTCAAAGGCACGGCCACTAAAACGGAAGCCAATATGGGCAAACTCGGCAAGGTGAAGCTGGATGCAGACGGCAGTGGTGCGATGTCTGAGCCGTTTGTCTACGATGCCAGCAATATTGATAAGTTTTCCAAAATTTTCTGATGTGATTTGTAGGAGAGATAAGCGCCAGCATCAACCGCCGTTCTGCCGGATGGCGCTGCGCTTATCCGGCCTACGATCCCCCGTCGATACGGAGACTTATCATGACACCACTGCTTCAGCTCAAGGGGATCACCAAAGTGTTCCCTGGCGTGCGCGCTCTTGAGAACGTACAGCTTGACCTCTGGCCTGGCAAAGTTACCGCGCTGATTGGTGAAAATGGCGCAGGCAAATCCACGCTGGTTAAAGTGATGACCGGCATCTATCAGCCTGAAGAGGGTGAAATCCTCTATAAGGCGATCCCTATCCAACTACCCGCGCCGGAATCCGCCCATCGGGTGGGCATTACGGCGATCCACCAGGAGACCGTGCTGTTTGATGAGCTGTCGGTAACGGAGAACATTTTTGTCGGTCAGTACCTCTATAAGGGCTTTTTGAAAAAGCTCGACTGGCCCGCCATGCACCAGAAAGCCCGGGATATCCTCGCTCGCCTCGAAGTGCAGATCGATCCCAATGCGACCCTGAAAACCCTGAGCATCGCCCAGCGCCACATGGTCGCCATTGCACGCGCCCTCTCCTTTGATGCGCAGGTAGTGATCCTCGACGAGCCTACTGCCGCGCTCTCCCAGCACGAGATTCTGGAGTTCTACCAGATCGTTGAGCGCCTGAAGCAGGAGGGCAAGGCGATCCTGTTTATCTCCCATAAATTCGACGAGATTTTTGAGCTGGCGGATCACTACACCATCCTACGCGACGGGGTGTACGTCGGCTCCGGGGCGATGAGCGAGATTAGCGAAGAGCGGATGGTGGCGATGATGGTAGGCCGCGCCATTACCCAGACCTATCCCAAGATCGCCTGCGATCCTGGCGAAACGGTGCTGGAGGTGAAGGATCTCTGCCATCCCACCGAGTTTGCCCACATCAACTTTACCCTGCGCAAGGGCGAGATCCTTGGCTTTTACGGGCTGGTGGGCGCAGGTCGTACCGAGCTGATGCAGGCGCTTTCCGGCGTGTCGCGCCCCTCTTCCGGCAGCATCGTGCTTAACGGCAAAACGGTGCAGTTCCACCAGCCTGCGGATGCCATCCGGGCCGGTATCGTCTGCGTGCCGGAGGAGCGGCAGAAGCAGGGTGCCATTATTGCCCTGCCCATCGCCCAGAACATCAGCCTGCCACAGCTCGGCAAGCTAAATCCGAACGGCGTGCTGCACGACGACCGTGAGTGGCGACTCGCCGACGAGTATGCCAGACGGCTCCAGGTCAAAGCGTTCAGCTGGCAACAGCCGGTGGAGACACTCTCCGGCGGCAACCAGCAGAAGGTGGTGATCGGTAAATGGCTCGCCACGCACCCCGACGTCATCATTCTTGATGAGCCTACCAAAGGCATCGATATCGGCTCGAAGGCGGCCGTACATCAGTTTATGTCCGAGCTGGTCGGCCAGGGGTTGGCAGTGATCATGGTCTCCTCGGAGCTGCCTGAGGTAATGGGCATGGCCGATCGGATCGTGGTGATGCATGAGGGGCGGATGGTCGCCGAATACGCGGCGGGTGAAGCCACCGCCGAGACCATCGTTAGCGCTGCCAGCGGTGCGAAACAGGAGGCAGCATAATGTGGCAACAACTGCTTAAAAACCGCGAGGCGCTGCTGGCCGCGGTGATCGTCCTGATGGTGCTGGCTATCGGCAGCCGCGTACCGTCGTTTATCGCCCCTGGCAACCTGGCGGAGATGTTTAACGATACGGCGATCCTGATTATTCTCGCCCTCGGCCAGATGATGGTGCTGCTGACCAAGGGCATCGATCTGTCGATGGCCGCCAACCTGGCGCTGACTGGGATGATCGTCGCCCTGCTCAACTTCCATCATCCTGATATTCCGGTCTGGGCGCTGCTGATCCTGGCGACCGGCCTCGGACTGGTGATGGGCGCGATCAACGGCCTGCTGGTGTGGAAGATGGGCATTCCGGCGATTGTGGTGACGCTCGGCACCATGAGCATCTATCGCGGCATTATCTTTCTACTTTCTGACGGGGGCTGGATCAACTCCCACCAGATGAGCGGCGATTTCCTTGCCCTGCCGCGCGCCAGCGTGCTGGGGCTGCCGCTGCTGAGCTGGTGCGCCGTCGCCGCGCTGCTGCTGGTAGGCTACTTCCTGCGCTACAGCCGCACCGGGCGGGCGCTCTATACCGCAGGCGGCAACGCCACGGCAGCCTACTACACCGGCATCAACGCTGGAAAAATGCAGTTCGTCAGCTTCTGCCTCTCTGGCGCGCTGGCCGGGTTCTGCGGCTACCTGTGGATCTCCCGCTTCGCCGTGGCCTATGTCGACGTCGCTAACGGCTTTGAGCTGCAGGTGGTGGCCGCCTGCGTAATCGGAGGGGTTAGCACCATGGGCGGTACGGGCCGCGTGCTCGGCTGCTTGTTTGGCGCGCTGTTCCTCGGCGTGATCAACAACGCGCTGCCGGTGATCGGTATCTCACCCTTCTGGCAGATGGCCATCTCCGGCACGGTGATTGTGATAGCGGTTCTGCTTAATGAGCGCGGCAATAAACGCAAAGGTCGGCTGATCCTGCGCGACGCGGCGCTGGCCCGACAGAAACAGGCGGTGAAATCATGAGTAAAATGTTAACTACTGACGGCCCAGGCAACCCTCCCGCAACGCTGCCGCTGCTGAAACGGCTCCTGTGCTGGGAGGGCTTCTTACTCGCCGTCACGCTGCTGGTGTTTTTAATTAACGCCTTCGCCTCTCCCTACTTTCTCAATATCTGGAACCTCTCTGACGCCACCTTTAACTTCACCGAGAAGGCGATCATCGTTCTGCCGATGGCGATGCTAATTATCGCCCGGGAGATAGACCTGTCGGTGGCCTCTACCATTGCCCTCAGCTCCACCGTGATGGGCTTTTGCGCCCAGGCGGGGGTGGATACACCGCTGCTGGTGGTTGTGGGGTTAGGCGTCGGTCTGCTGTGCGGGCTGTTTAACGGCCTGCTGGTGACGCGGTTTAATCTCTCCTCTATCGTCATCACCATCGGCACCATGAGTCTCTATCGCGGCATCACCTATATTCTGCTAGGTGATAAGGCGCTGAACGAATATCCCGAAAGCTTCGCCTGGTTCGGCCAGGGTTACGTCTGGGGGGCGCTGTCGTTTGAGTTTGCGCTCTTTATCGTGCTGGCGGGCATCTTTGCGTTCGTGCTGCACCGCACTAACTTTGGCCGCCGCACCTACGCCATCGGCAATAACCCAACTGGAGCATGGTACTCCGGCATCAACGTCAAGCGTCACAACCTGCTGCTTTTTGCCCTGGTGGGGCTGATGGCCGGACTGGCCTCGGTGCTGCTCACCTCGCGCCTCGGCAGTACCCGCCCCACTATCGCTACCGGCTGGGAGCTGGCGGTAGTGACTATGGCAGTGCTGGGTGGGGTCAATATTCTTGGCGGCTCCGGCAGCATGGTGGGCGTGATTATCGCCGCCTTCCTGATGGGGCTGGTGACCTTTGGCCTGAGCCTGCTCAACGTGCCGGGCATCGTGATGTCGATCATCATCGGCGCGATGCTGATTGTGGTCATCTCCCTGCCGATCATCACCCGCCGGATTGTGCAGCGAAGACGAATATAGCTGCCGGGTGGCACTACGTTTACCCGGCCTACGGTCCTGTAGGCCCGCGCAAGCGCAGCGCCGCCGGGCATAAAAAATCACAGTAATGAACGGAGATCTATCATGAGCTTTATGTTGGCACTGCTTAAAATCAGCCTGCATGGCGCAGGTGCAATTGGCGATATGGTTAATCTGGTAGCAAACAAGCAGTGGGGCAAGGCGCTGGTTGTCACCGACGGTCAGCTGGTTAAGCTGGGCCTGCTCGACAGCCTGTTTGCCGCCCTGAATGCGCACCAGATGCCCTACCACCTCTTCGATAGCGTCTTCCCTAACCCCACCGAGGAGCTGGTGCAGGCGGGCTACGCGGCCTGGCAGGCGGCGGAGTGTGACTACATCATCGCCTTCGGCGGCGGTAGTCCGATCGATACCGCGAAAGCGGTAAAAATCCTCACCGCTAACCCTGGCCCCTCAACCGCCTACTCCGGTGTCGATAAAGTGGTTAATCCCGGCGTGCCGCTGGTAGCCATTAATACTACCGCCGGTACCGCGGCGGAGATGACCAGTAACGCGGTGATCATCGACTCGGCGCGTCAGGTAAAAGAGGTGATTATCGACGCCAACATCATTCCGGATATCGCTGTCGACGACGCCAGCGTAATGCTGGCAATCCCGGCATCGGTCACCGCCGCCACCGGCATGGATGCCCTGACCCACGCGGTAGAGGCCTTTGTCTCCGTCGGCGCGCATCCGCTAACCGACGCCAACGCGCTGGAGGCAATTCGGCTGATCAATCTTTGGCTGCCGAAAGCGGTTGGCGATGGGCAAAACATCGAGGCCCGGGAACAGATGGCCTTCGGCCAGTATCTGGCGGGGATGGCGTTTAATAGCGCCGGGCTGGGCCTGGTACACGCTCTGGCACACCAGCCGGGGGCGACGCACAACCTGCCTCACGGCGTCTGCAACGCCATCCTGCTGCCGATCATCGAAAACTTTAACCGCCCGAACGCGGTGGCGCGCTTTGCCCGCATCGCTCAGGCGATGGGGGTCGATACCCGCGGCATGAGCGACGAAGCCGCCAGCATGACGGCCATTCAGGCGATTCGCGATCTCAGCGCTCGGGTAGGTATCCCCTCCGGCTTCAGCCAGCTCGGCGTGACCAAAGAGGATATCGAAGGCTGGCTGGACAAGGCCCTGGCCGACCCCTGCGCCCCCTGCAACCCACGTACCGCCAGCCGGGACGAGGTGCGTGAGCTCTATCTGGAGGCATTATGATCCGCAAAGCCTTTGTGATGCAGGTCAACGCCAACGCCCACGAGGAGTACGAGCGCCGCCATACGCCTATCTGGCCCGAGCTGGAGGCGGTCCTGAAGGACCACGGTGCGCATCACTACGCGATCTACCTTGATAAGGCGCGTAACCTGCTGTTCGCCACCGTAGAGATTGAGTCTGAGGAGCGCTGGAACGCGGTCGCTAATACCGACGTCTGCCAGCGCTGGTGGAAGCATATGCGCGATGTAATGCCGACTAACGCCGATAACAGCCCGGTAAGCGCCGAGCTGAAAGAGGTGTTCTACCTGGCGTGAGGTGTTGCCAGGCTACTCCTGTTCAAACGTTTGTGCTCAGTCGCTGAGGCGTTGCGCCAGACTTGTCAGCAGCTGCTCCTTATCCGTGACCGCGTATGAGGCATAATATTGCTCTGCGCCCTGGGCGGTGAACATTACTGCTTTTGGCGTATTGGCAATAAAAATACCGCAGGCCTCCAGCCAGCCGGGGGCCTGCTGCAGCAGTTCTGGTGCCATATCGCTGCCGTCCTGTTTGAAGATCAAATACAGCGTTGCCAGGCCGTCACCCAGGCTTCTGAACACCGGAGTGGTACTGATGTGTTGATTGGTCAGTAATGCCTGGCATACTGCCTGCGCCCGTTCTGTCTCTGCTTGCCAGCCATGCTGTCGGCTATCCACGGTCATCGCCAGGGTGGGTAAATACCAGTCAATCTGCTGATATTCTCCGTCGGTGAGTGCCTGAGCGCGTTGATAGAACAGGGGTAAAGGGACATCGCCAGGAATAAACTGTAGATGAGGCGTATTTCTATCGCTGCTGGTTTCCAGCGAGTTTTGTACCAAAATATCCCCAGCCTGGCTGTAGCGGGTTAAATACTCGACCATCGCGGTGAAGTATTGCGTTTTATTCAAAAAATTGTCGCCGGCACGCAGCGCTGACTCATTGGCAAAAACATCATCGTTATACGTTTTTAGCTCAGCGATCGGAGCCTGATTGAAATAGAGCGCGCTATCATCACGCGTTTTGCACAATAAGAGATTATTTCTTTGCTGCTCTTGCTCCGCTCGGTACAGAGTGAAATCTGGCGTGACGATTTTCTGTCCAGCAAAGTAAGGTCGGGTAGGCTCCTGTTCAATAAAAGGCTGGCCGTTTAATGCGATCCTTTTGGGTTGTAATGCGTCATCACGCTGATAGAAGCGAGTGAGAGACGTCAGTTCGGCGTGTAGCTGGGCATGGCGCTCGACTTTATTTCGGTCATCAATACCCAGCTGGTCCAGCAGGCGTTTTCTCGGCGCCTGAAGCACTTTTTCAGCAAAATTCAGCGCTTTTTGATCGCCAAGCAGGGCTATCATATAGGGCGACATGCCCCCCTCTTCACTGCACCCTGCCAGCGGATGGGTCATTTTCTCAATGCTGCTGGTGCTATTACCCGGCACGACATCCATTTTGATACATTCCCCGGCTGGCCTCTCCTGGGTTAGATGTGCCGTACGGGGTTTATTGCTCTCTTGCTGGAGCGGTATAAATTGGCCGATCGTGGATCGGTAATTATGGTTAATCATATTGGTTATTTCTTTATTGGGGGAGAAAGGGGCCATGATGGCCCCAGGTAAACCGGATCAGGCTGCCAGCCGATCGTTTAACAGACGGTGGGTAATGAAATGCTGCAGTAGCGGCTGCTGCTGCTCTTTGATGCGGTCAAACAGGGTGCTATCGACGTTGGCCCGGAAGTTATGCAGGGCGGAAACGGCCTGGTCCAGATCGTCAATCATATAGTAGGTGAATAGTGACAGCACCTGATGGGTTTCGGGCTGGCTTGCGCGCAGCGGGAATTGGCTAACATACTCCCGGGCCAACTCTGCCCGGCTGTCAAACAACGCCGTCAGCTTCGGGTCGGCCTTGAGTGCGTTGAGGGACTGGGTTGCCGTTTGGTAAAAGCCCTGAATGTCATGGGTGATATCAATCAGTTTATCCATCGGCAACAGATTATTGGGGCTGTTACTGAACTGGATGTGTGGCAAATCGCGTTTCAGCGGCGCCTTGAACTGTTCGTTGGTGCGTTCCCGCAGTTGGGTTCTGGCTGGAAATGCCCTGTTCTCGGAACAATCGGGCTTCAACTCGGCATTTTGATCGTAGTTCATTAGCAGGGGAACGACAGCGAGCACCGTCTCGGGTAAATCGGCAGAGGAGAGATCCAGTTTAGGGATCTTATCCAGAACTTCGGGTAGGTTATCGTAAGTGGTAAGCTGCTTATTGAATAAAGCCTCGTTGGTAATTTGTAGCCGCTGCCCGCTGAATTTAGCCACGGTTATTTTTTCCAGCGGTTTAAAGGTATTGGCCGTCAGATTTTGCCTTATTTGTGCGTTGAGGATCTCTTTCTGTTCTTTTAATGCTGCGACAAACTGTTGGGGATCGGCATCACGGAATTTGCCCAAGACAAAACGTTGTAATGACGTGAGATGCGAGGCCTGGTCCAGCTCTTCTGCGGTAAGAAAAGGCTGGCACCGGTCGGTACCATGGAAGGTCATTAATTCAGAATCGCGTGATTCCGTTTCGTTTTGGCTGCTTGCAGAGCGGTGATGCGCGATCATTTCAGTACGAATACCCGTTTCAATCGGTGTTGTACTGTCTGGGTTGTGAATAACTACATAGCTCGCCCCCGGAATATGGCTGAACTCTTTTTGCAGATCGTCCATGGTTGGGAATTTAGTTGCCGCTTCGTTTTGGGTAAAACGGATACTTTTTTCGGTATCATAAGGAAACGCGGCCAGGCACTGTTCCGTGTTGGCCCGATCGGTACCGGCGGTACGTGTGGTAATCAGCTTAAACTCGGCAGCATAATTACTGTTGTCAAAGTGATACATCCACTCCCGGTATTTTCCGTCTTCTTTACTGGCCGGATTGTTCATAAAGCGGAAGTTGGACACTCCCGGAATATCGCCTAGCTGATAAGCTGCCTTGAACAGCTGCAGCGGCGTCAGTTTGGCATTTAAACAGCGCGGGTCGGTAATCTGCGATTTGATATTTTGCGCAGCAAAATCCAGTTTCGCGTAGTCGTCCTTTTTAACCGCGTGGTTTGCCATTTTTTCGTCATAGAATTGTTTGAAATCGGCATAGGTTTCCCTGTCGATCTCGCTGGCAGAAACGCCATAGGTTCCCCACTCTTTTAACAGCGTATTAAAAGAGCCTTTCAGATCGTCGTCAACGAGGGAGAGGAGCTCCAGCCGGAGCTGCGCCGTTTTGTCAGCGTCTGATAGCTGTTTATATTGGCTCTTTTCAACCTCGCCTAAATCGGTGATGGCCTGGAATCGGCTAGGCTGCGCAGTACTAAAGCTATACTGGCTAAGAACGGTATTAATCAAGTCCGGATTTTTAATTATCTCCATGGCATTACAGTGGGTGATCTTATCTATAAAATTTATGCCCATTGCCTCCACCGTGGAGAAAGCGACCGGGTTTAGTTTTACACTACTGTTTGTCACTGCTGAGAGCTGATATACCAGCCCTTTGTTTTTATCAATCAAAAAACATTCATTACCACTGTCCGTTTTTGCCTCAACAACGGCGACAGGATAATGAGTTGGCGTCAAATTGGTATTATTAATAACAGGCATACTTTGCATTTTCCCATGATTTTTAAAAGCGCCGTATTTTTTAGCTACCGCTATTTTTTGTCTTTCAAAAATCGATTATGGGATACGTATCTGCAATGCTATCGGTAAGACCCACCTCTGGTGGGTTTTACCTTTTAAAACACCTTACCGATCAGCGCCTGGCTGGAAGCGGCGTTGTGTCTGAGGTGTTCTCTGTACGCCCTCTGCCGCTCAGCGTAAACGCCGATACCACCGTAATTGCCAGTACAAAGCAGCCCAGCATCAGGTAGGTATCCTGGAAGCCGATCCGGTCATACATATTCCCGGCAAAAGCGGAGAGGAATATCGCCGCGAGCTGCTTAGCAAACTGGAAACCAATCAGGTAGATAGTGGCAGACAAACGGGTATCAAATACACCGGTAATGTATTTAAAGGCCCCTACCAGCAGGAACGGCACCTCCAGCGCATGCAGCATCTTCAGGGCAACCACCTCAACCACCGTTGTGGCGAACGACGAGCCAATAATACGCGTCGCCATAATCAGCCCGGCAATCAGCAGCGTGTTTTTCGCCCCGATGCGGTTAATGATCCACGGCGAGCAGAACATGATGATAGCGTTGCAGATCTCCCCGGCCGTGGTGGCAAAACCAAAGGCGCGGGTGCCCTCCTGCGGCGTAGCAAAGAAGGATTTGAAGAAGGTGGCAAACTGCTGGTCGAATACGTCATAGACGCAGGCAACGCCCACCACGTAGAGAATAAACAGCCACATTTTGCGCTGGCGGAACAGATTAAATACCGTTTTCGCCGTGATTTGCGGCTGGTTGGCCCCGAGCGCGTTCATCACCTCTGCCGTCTGATTTGGTTTTGGTTTGGCGATAATCAACAGCAGCATCAGCAATAGTGCCGCCGCCGAGCCCATCCAGAATACGTATGATGGGTCGATACCGAACAGGATCCCACCTGTCGAAGCGCAGAGTCCCCAGCCAAGGCAGCCAAACATGCGCGCCTTGCCATATTCGAAGTAGCTGTTGCGGCTTACGCGCTCAATATAGGCTTCGATAGCCCCCGAACCCGCCGAGAAAACAAAGCCAATGTACAGGCCGCCGCTTAATGCCCCCAGCCAGATGCTGGTTTTCAACAACGGGGCGAAAACGTAGAGGAAAAACGGTGCGAACAGAAACAGCAGCACCGCAATGATCCACAGCATGTGTTTTTTCAGCCCCAGCTTGTCCGAAATCACGCCCAGTACGGGCTGGAAAGCGATGGCAGAGAGCGAAATACAGGAGAAGACGATCCCCGTATGGGTTTTATTCAGGCCGATGATATCCGACAGCCAGATCGGCAGGAACGGAAAGCAGGTGGCCATAATGAAGAAGTAGAAAAAGAAAAACAGCCCGAAGATCCAGAAGTTAGGGTTGTCTTTATGGGTACAGGTTGTTGTGCTCATTATTATTATCCTCAGCCTGGGCCGGCTCCCCGGCCCATCACCATTACACCCGTTCGACACCAATCAGGATGGCGCTTTCCGGATCCAGAATCGGCAGTGCAATGCCCGCCTGCATCAACCACTCACCGCTTACCGTCTGCGGGGCTTCCATCCATGCAGGCAGTTTGCGCATGGTATGTCCGCCCTCGCCGGTTAAGCGAATGTCAGGATGATCGAGCAGCGTGATACGGTATTGCGCGCCCGCCTCCAGCCCCGGCATGCGCAGCGGCATCATCAGGGTGTAATCCGGCATCTGAAGCTGGCTGACGATAAACAAGCCCTGGCCTCGATCCTGACTCACGACGCCCTGCACCAGCGTAGTGGGATCCGGCATATCCACGCGCCACTGAGTACCCGTGTGGATCACCTCGCGCCACCGCTTGTGCAGCGCGGCGTAATGCCGGTAGCCCTCACGCTCCTGCTGGTCGACGCTGAGCGGATCCAGCTCCAGCCCCATGTGGCCAAACAGCGCCGTCAGCCCGCGAAATGCAATGCTGTGCTGGCGGAAGGTGGCGTGGCATTTATGATGACCGATATGCGCGCCCATCACCTCCGTTGGGAAGAAGTAGCTCATCCCGCGCTGGATGGTATTACGCTCCAGCGCGTCGTTGTTATCGGATGCCCAGAAGCGATGGCAGCGGGTCAGCACCTCGTAGTCAATACGTCCTCCGCCCGAGGAGCAGGACTCAAACTCGACCTGCGGGAAGCGTTGGCCAAGGATATCGAGCAGGCGATAGAACTGGCGCGTTTGCGCATCGGCGGCGGCCTTGCCGTTGTGCCCCGGCTGCACCAGCTCCCGGTTCATGTCCCACTTCACATAGTCCACCGGGTGCTCACCCAGCAGCCAGGAGATACGTTCCAGCAGATACTCAAACGCTGCCGGAATATTCAGATTGAGGACGAACTGATGGCGCCCAGTGGGCTGCGTATATCCCGGCATTGCCAGCACCCAGTCCGGGTGCGTCCGGTAGAGATCGGAGTCCGGGTTGATCATCTCCGGCTCGACCCAGATACCGAACTCCATGCCGAGGTTTTTAACGTGGTTAATCACCGGCATCAGGCCGTTGGGGTACTTTTTCTCATCAAGATACCAGTCACCCAGCGCGGCGTGGTCGTCGTTGCGCCCTTTAAACCAGCCGTCGTCGATAATAAATCGCTCCACGCCCAGCGCTGCCGCTTCGTCCGCCATCCGCATGATGTAGTGCGGATCGTGGTCGAAATAGATCCCTTCCCAGGTATTGAGGTGCACCGGGCGCGGCTTATTTTCCGGGAAGCGGATAACGTTGTCCCGCAGATAGCGGTGGAACTGCTGGCTCATCCCGTTCAGTCCGTTTGCGGAGTAGCTGGCATACAGGCGCGGCGTCCAGAGGGTTTCCCCCTCGGCAACAGCCCTCTCTCCCGGCAGGTAGAGCGCTTCGGCCTGCAGATAGCGGCGGCCGTCGGTTTTGGCCTCGGCCCGCAGACGGTGATTGCCGCTCCAGCCAAGGTGCACGCCCCACACATCGCCGTGCATTTCACTGAATGCCTGGGTACCGCTAATTAGCGCCGGGAAGTGTTCATGAGAGGTGCGACCGCGACGGTTTTCAATCACGAAGCTGTCATGTTCGAGCTTCACACGGTGCGGCTGGAATTCGCGGATCCAGCGTCCGTGAAAGGCCATCACCTCTCCGGCGCGCTCGGCAATGGGCAGCGTGACGGCAAGACGATCGACCTGCCACGCCTGCGCCCGCAGATTGGTTAAACCGTGGCGTACTACCAGCACGCCGCTGGCGTCGAGGGCAAGCTCACTGACCAGACGCAGGCCAGCATGCTCATCTTCCGCGGTCACGGTGAGGGATTGCCCCTGCTGCTGCACGTGTGTGGTTTTGAATACTGGCGAGCTGTCTAAACCATCGCGATGGCCTTCAATGCCAGGCGTTCCAAACAGACCGTGACCCAGCTCGGCCATCAGCGTGACCGGCGAGTCAACGTCTAGTCTGCCGTTGGCAACCGGGCGAGACAAACTCTCTGCATCCTGCGGCGAAAAGTGGTTAAGGTGCGGGCCCCAGTAAAGAATTTCAGCAAACGGGTGAGTTTTCAACACCACGTCTACCGACTTGCTTTCCAGTCGTAAAATCGAATCATGCATCAGACATCTCCTGTCGTCGGGATGTCTTGAGTGTTGATCCGAAACGTTTCGGATACAAACCAAAACGTTTCGGATTTGTGATCGGGTTTAGAATTTCGGCAGATTTACGCCGTCTGGCCGGCAGAAAAGCCTGGCTGCCACAGCACCTGAAGCTGGGCGATATCCTCGCCGTTAATTAACCGCAGCACCATGTCGGCGATCTGTTTGCCGACGCCCTGACGGGTAGCCTGGATCACCGCCGCCACGTTGACATCCACGATGCTGTCCTGCGGCAGACCGTCGTAAACCACCAGCGAAACGGCATTATCGCCGGTTAATCGGCCAAGCTGGGACAGGGCCATCGCCACCCCATCGCCGTGGGTATTGCAGTCGGTAAGAATGGCCGTTGGAGGCGATGCCAGCGAGAGCAGATCCCGCGTCGTGGTATAGCCTGCACGCCGTGAAGGCGGCATGGTGCGCAGCCATTCGCTGGACAGCCCCGCCTCGGCCAGGGCATCAAGGTAGCCCTGGCGGCGTTGGGTGATAAAAGCCTGAGAATTATTTTCGCCCAGCAGGGCAATACGCTGATGGCCCTTATCAATCAGCCAGCGCGTGGCGTGATACATCCCGGCGTAGTTGTCGAAGTCAAACCATGCATACGGCTGCGGCAGCTGGCTACGGCCCAGCGCCAGGAAGGGAAAACCGATACTCTGAAGCTGCTCAAGGCGCGGATCGTGGTCAAGCGTATGGGCTACGATCAGCGCATCCACGCGGCGGCTCTGTACCATGCGCATATAGCTGTGCTTATCGGCCAGATCGTCGTCGGCAATGAGCAGCAAATCAATCTCATGCCGCGCAAGCTCGTGGCTAATTTCGCCGACCATCTCCATAAATACGCTGTTATTGAGCGGAACCGGATGCACCGGGAAAACCAGCCCAACGGCGTCGATTTTGCCCATCTTCAGACGGCGGGCAAAGGTATTCGGACGATAGCCGCGGCGCTGTGCTTCCGCTTCAACCCGGGCACGCGTCTCTTTGGAGACATCATCATACCCGTTGAGTGCACGGCTAACGGTGGTAACGGACAGCCCCAGTTCTTTGGCAATGGCTTTAAGCGACATGTTTTTCCGTGTCTTGCTGTTTAATTTTGTTCCGCAACCAGAAGCGCATGCGTATCCGGCTCAAGCGCTTTAAAGATATGCGGCCGATCGGCGGGATAGCAGATGTAATCCCCTTCCCCCAGCTCTTCCGGCGCGTCGGTCAGCCCCACGAGCGCCCGACCCTGGGTCACAATGATGTGCTCCACCGATCCCGGCGGATGAGGCTGGGAGATGCGATCCGCGCCTGGCTGGGTCAGCAGTAAATAGATATCACGCCGCGCGCCCGGTGGACAGGCGGCCAGTAAAATTGCCTCATAGTTCGCCTGCCCGGCAACCACCTTCGTTCCCTCTCCCCGGCGAATTACCTGCGTCGCGGGCTGCTGCGGCTCCAGCAGACGGGCGAAAGGAATGTCCAACGCCACGCACAGCGACCAGAGCGTCTCCAGGCTCGGGTTGCCGTTGCCTGACTCTAGCTGAGAGAGCGTGGATTTGGCGATCCCGGCCCGGCGCGCAATTTCTGCCAGGGAAAGTCCGGTTCGCAGACGTTCTCGCACTAAACTTTTAGCGATCACGCTAATCGGCTGCGTCATATAACGGCCCTTGCTCTATATATCGAACGAATCGTTCATCTTGTAAAACGATCTGGATGCGTTCATTATAATGGATATTCGTTCGATATGGCTAAACCAATACGGCTAAAACAGTATGAAACATCATCTCTCTTGCCTGAAAGGCGACACGATAAAGGCGATCGTTCTGGTCTGCCTGGCGGTGGGTATTGTCGGTATGTCCTACGGTTCGCTGGCAATGGCGTACGGCTTCCCGATCTGGGTACCCTTTGTGCTCTCTATTACCGTGCTGGCGGGCGCGTCTGAATTTATGTTCATCGGCATCGTTGCCAGCGGCGGTAATCCGCTGGCCGCCGCCGCCGCTGGTTTACTGGTTAATGCCCGCCATGTGCCGTTTGGCGTGACGGTGCGCGACCTGGTCGGCAAGCGCGGTGCCAGCCTGCTCGGCTGCCATATCATGAATGACGAAAGCGTGGTGTTTGGCCTGTCGCAGAAAACGCCTGAACAGCGTAAAGCCGCCTACTGGCTGTGCGGATTAGGGGTGGCGATTATCTGGCCGCTTGGCGCACTGCTGGGTGCGGTAGTGGGTAAACTGCTGCCCGATCCAGAGACCATCGGCCTGGATGCGGTCTTCCCGGCTATTTTGCTGGCGTTAGTGGTACCGGCTTTTAAAAATCGCACCACGCTTATTCGCGCCTGTAGCGGTGCAGCGTTATCACTTGCCGCCGTACCCTTTGCGCCGGTAGGTTTACCGGTCCTGCTCTCTCTGCTCGGCCTGGCCGCAAGGAAAAAATAGTGGAAAACATGACGGTATTTATTCTCGGCATCGTCCTGTTATCAGCAGGCACCTATTTGATGCGCCTGGGCGGAGCCAAACTCGGTAGCCGGCTGGCCCTCTCTGAACGTTCGCAGGCATTGCTTTCCGATGCGGCCACCGTGCTGCTGTTTTCCGTGGCGCTGGCAACCACCTTTTACGAAGGGGATCATTTCGCCGGTATGGCGCGGGTGATCGGCGTCGCCTTTGCCGTATTCCTGGCCTGGCGTAAGATGCCGTTAATTGTGGTGATCGTGGCGGCAGCGGTGGTGACGGCGCTGCTGCGGCTGGCGGGCGTGGCATAAAAAAAGCGCCCGTAGGCGCTCTTTCAACGATGAAGATGTTATTTGGTCAACTCAGCGGTCATGTGTACATAGTTACCTGAGTAAGCCTGGGTAATTTTGTAAGATGACGCGCCAGCCTGCTCGGCCTGAGCGGCGATTTTTGCTTCCGCACCGGAGAGCGTAGTGTCAGTCGCGGAGACGGACTGGGCAGCAAAAGAACCGAAGGAAGCGGCAAGAGCGATAACTGCAACAAAAGTTTTGATGTTTTTCATGATGATTACCCTTTAATTAAGTTGTTTGTATAAGGCGTGTCGCCTTGATGTGATAAATAATAGACCGGTTCATCACCAACTAAAAGTAAAGGGATTTGCTGACTAAATTCAAATTTTTTGAATGTACATTATGCGCCCACCAACCGCTGTGGATGGGTATAGATCGTTGCCCTGCCAGGCTTGCAAAAACCCACCAGCGTCAGGTTGCAGCGTTCGGCAACTTCGACCGCTAACGTTGTAGCCGCCGAGACCGCAAACAGAATTTCCACGCCGCACATGGCCGACTTCTGCACCATCTCATAGCTCGCCCGGCTGGAGACCAGCGCCGCCCCCTGCTGCCAGCCAGCGCCTTCCCGGGCGCGATGGCCCAGCAGTTTATCCAGCGCCACGTGCCTGCCGACATCCTCGTGCCCGCCCATCAGCTCGCCATCGGCCGCAATCCACGCCGCAGCATGGGTACAGCCGGTAAGCTGGCCGACCGGCTGGACGCTGCTCAGCTGGCGAAGCGCCCGATCCAGATTCGCCAGATCGAACGTCTGGGTAAAAGGCAGCGGGGTAACCGGCTTGCCGATATCATTAAGCTGCTCCACGCCACATACGCCGCAGCCAGTACGGCCAGCCAGCGCCCGACGACGCTCTTTCAGTCCCATAAAGCGGCGGCTGGAGAGCTCAATCTGCACCTCCAGACCGTTACAGGAGGGCACCACGTCCATCCCGTAGATCTCCGCCGGGGCGTCGATGATGCCTTCCGAAAGAGAGAACCCAATGGCGAACTCGCTGAGGTCCTTCGGCGAGGCCATCATCACCACGTGTGAAATCCCGTTGTAGACCAGCGCGACGGGCACCTCTTCCGCCACGCTGTCCGGCTGAGGATGCTGTAAATCATCACGTTTCCACAGCGTCACCTGGCGGCACCCTGTGATATCGGTCGACTTTTTAGGAGTAGAGAGCATTTTATTGTTCACTTTTTGTTAACTGTATGGGAACAGGCCTGGTGACATTGTGGTATTCTGGCGGCAATTCCTCCAGGGCGAGGAGGACCATTCTATTCTGAACCTTTACGGCCATGCCCGCAAAGCGTAAAGACTCGAGATCACCATTCGAGACAATGTCGACATAAATAAAAAAGTAAGGAGCGACCCCATGCAGGTCAGCAGAAGGCAGTTCTTTAAGATCTGTGCTGGCGGTATGGCAGGTACAACGGCAGCCGCACTGGGCTTTGCACCCAGCGTCGCGCTGGCGGAAACACGGCAGTATAAGCTGCTGCGCACCCGCGAAACACGTAACACCTGTACGTACTGCTCCGTTGGCTGCGGGCTATTAATGTATAGCCTTGGCGACGGTGCAAAAAATGCCAAATCATCCATCTTCCATATTGAAGGGGATCCGGATCATCCGGTGAACCGCGGTGCGCTGTGTCCAAAAGGAGCCGGTCTGGTGGACTTTATCCACTCCGAAAGCCGCCTGAAGTATCCGGAATACCGCGCGCCAGGTTCTGATAAATGGCAGCGTATCAGTTGGGATGAGGCGTTCGATCGCATCGCCAAACTGATGAAAGAGGACCGCGACGCCAACTATATCGCGCAGAATGAGCAGGGCGTGACCGTTAACCGCTGGCTCTCTACCGGTATGCTGTGCGCCTCTGCGGCCAGCAATGAAACCGGCTATTTATCCCAGAAATTTACCCGCGCACTCGGCATGTTAGCCGTCGACAACCAGGCGCGTGTTTGACACGGACCAACGGTAGCAAGTCTTGCTCCAACATTTGGTCGCGGTGCGATGACCAACCACTGGGTCGACATGAAGAACGCCAACCTCATCGTCGTGATGGGTGGGAACGCGGCAGAAGCGCATCCGGTGGGTTTCCGCTGGGCGATGGAAGCCAAGATCCACAATGGCGCGAAGCTGATTGTCGTCGATCCGCGCTTTACGCGAACCGCCTCGGTCGCGGATTTCTATGCGCCTATTCGTTCTGGTACTGACATCGCCTTCCTGTCAGGCGTCATGCTGTACCTGCTGAATAACGAAAAATATAACCGTGAATATACCGAAGCCTATACCAACGCCAGCCTGATCGTGCGGGAAGATTTCGGCTTTGATGACGGTCTGTTTACCGGCTATGACCCGGATAAGCGCAAGTATGACAAAGCCAGCTGGAACTATGAGCTGGATGAAAACGGCTATGCGAAACGCGACATGACGTTGACGCATCCTCGCTGCGTATGGAACCTGCTGAAAAAGCATCTGGCTCGCTATACGCCTGAGGTTGTGGAAAACATCTGCGGTACGCCAAAAGCCGACTTCCTGAAGGTCTGCGAATATATCGCCGAAACCAGCGCCCACGATAAGACCGCGTCGTTCCTCTACGCGCTCGGCTGGACGCAGCACTCGGTTGGTGCGCAGAACATTCGTACCATGGCGATGATCCAGCTGCTGCTCGGCAACATGGGGATGGCAGGCGGCGGCGTTAACGCCCTGCGCGGCCACTCCAACATTCAGGGTCTGACCGACCTTGGCCTGCTGACCCAGAGTCTGCCGGGCTACATGACGCTGCCGAACGATAAGCAGAACGATCTGGAAACCTACTTCGCCGGCAATACCACCAAGCCGCTGCTGGAAGGCCAGGTTAACTACTGGAGCAACTACCCGAAATTCTTCGTGTCGATGATGAAAGCCTTCTACGGCGACAAAGCGACGGCGGAGAACAGCTGGGGCTTTGACTGGCTGCCGAAGTGGGATAAAGGCTACGACGTCCTGCAGTATTTCGACATGATGGCGAAAAACGAGGTGACGGGTTACATCTGCCAGGGCTTTAACCCGGTGGCATCGTTCCCGAACAAAAACAAGGTTGTCTCGTCGCTGTCGAAGCTGAAGTTCCTGGTCACTATCGATCCGCTCAGTACCGAGACCTCGACCTTCTGGCAGAACCACGGCGAGCAGAACGACGTTGATTCATCGAAAATCCAGACTGAAGTGTTCCGTCTGCCATCAACCTGCTTTGCGGAAGAGGACGGCTCTATCGTCAACTCCGGGCGCTGGTTGCAGTGGCACTGGAAAGGTCAGGACGCTCCGGGCGAAGCGCTGAACGACGGCGAGATCCTGGCGGGTATCTTCCTGCGCCTGCGTAAGATGTACGCGGCTGAGGGCGGTGCGAACCCGGAACAGGTTCTGAACATGTCCTGGAACTACACCACGCCAGAGAACCCTTCCCCACAGGAAGTGGCGATGGAGAGCAACGGCAAAGCGCTGGAAGATATCATCGACCCGGCGAGCGGCAAGGTGCTGGCGAAGAAGGGCGATCAGCTCTCCTCCTTTGCCCATCTGCGTGATGACGGTACCACCTCCAGCGGCTGCTGGATCTTTGCCGGTAGCTGGACGCCGGACGGTAACCAGATGGCGCGCCGTGACAACGCCGATCCGTCAGGGCTGGGGAATACCCTTGGCTGGGCATGGGCGTGGCCGCTGAACCGCCGCATCCTCTATAACCGCGCCTCGGCGGACCCGCAGGGTAAACCGTGGGATCCGAAACGCCAGCTGCTCTCCTATGCCAATGGTAAATGGGTAGGGGCAGATATTCCGGACTACAACACCGCGCCTCCGGGTAGCAACGTTGGGCCGTTTATCATGCTGCAAGAGGGCGTCGGACGTCTGTTCGCGATCGATAAGATGGCGGAAGGACCGTTCCCGGAGCACTACGAGCCGTTTGAGACGCCGCTGGGTACCAACCCGCTGCATCCGAATGTGATCTCTAACCCGGCCGCTCGCGTGTTCAAAGATGATATGGACGCGATGGGTAAAGCGGATAAGTTCCCGTACGTCGGGACCACTTACCGCCTGACCGAGCATTTCCACTACTGGACCAAGCACGCGCTGTTGAACTCGATTGCGCAGCCGGAGCAGTTTGTGGAGATCGGCGAGAAGCTGGCGGGCAAGCTGGGCATTGCCCAGGGCGATACGGTGAAGGTCTCCTCTAACCGCGGCTATATCAAGGCCAAAGCGGTGGTGACCAAACGTATTCGCACCCTGAACGTGCACGGCCAGGAAGTCGATACCATCGGGATACCTATCCACTGGGGTTATGAAGGCGTGGCGAAGAAGGGCTTTATTGCCAATACGCTGACGCCGGTTGTTGGTGATGCGAACACGCAGACGCCGGAGTTCAAGGCGTTCCTCGTGAACGTGGAAAAGGTGTAACGGAGACGACCTATGGCTTATCAATCGCAAGACATTATTCGTCGTTCCGCGACTAACAGCTTTACCCCCGCGCCTCAGGCGCGGGATCACCAGCTCGAAGTGGCGAAGCTCATCGACGTGACCACCTGCATCGGCTGTAAAGCCTGTCAGGTGGCCTGTTCCGAGTGGAACGACATCCGTGATGACGTGGGTCATAACGTCGGGGTATATGATAACCCGGCGGATCTGACGGCCAAATCCTGGACGGTGATGCGCTTCTCGGAAGTCGAGCAGAACGACAAACTGGAGTGGCTGATCCGTAAGGATGGCTGCATGCACTGTGCCGATCCTGGCTGTCTGAAGGCCTGCCCGTCTGAAGGGGCAATCATTCAGTACGCTAACGGCATCGTCGACTTCCAGTCTGAGCAGTGCATCGGCTGCGGCTACTGCATCGCTGGCTGTCCGTTCGACGTTCCGCGCCTGAACCCGGAAGATAACCGCGTCTACAAATGCACCCTGTGCGTGGATCGCGTGACCGTCGGCCAGGAGCCTGCCTGCGTGAAGACCTGCCCAACCGGCGCTATCCATTTTGGTTCCAAAGAGGATATGAAAACGCTGGCGGGCGAGCGCGTCAATGAGCTGAAAACCCGTGGTTACGATAATGCAGGCCTGTACGATCCGGCAGGCGTTGGCGGTACGCACGTGATGTACGTGCTGCACCATGCCGACAAGCCGAATCTCTATCATGGCCTGCCGGAAAACCCGGAGATCAGCGCCACTGTGAAGTTCTGGAAAGGTATCTGGAAACCGCTCGCCGCCGTTGGCTTTGCGGCGACCTTTGCCGCCAGCGTCTTCCACTACGTGGGCGTCGGGCCAAACCGCGCTGACGATGACGAAGACAATCTTCACGACAAAAAAGATGATGAGGTGCGCAAATGAGAAAACGTGACACCATCGTGCGCTATACCGCGCCGGAACGCATCAACCACTGGGTCACCGCCTTCTGCTTCGTGCTGGCGTCGGTGAGCGGGCTGGGGTTTTTCTTCCCCTCCTTTAACTGGTTGATGAATATTCTCGGCACGCCGCAGCTGGCGCGGATCCTCCACCCCTTCGTTGGGGTGGTGATGTTTGCCTCGTTTATCATCATGTTTTTCCGCTACTGGCACCACAACCTGATCAACCGGGACGATATCTTCTGGGCGAAAAACATCCAGAAAATCATCGTTAACGAAGAGGTTGGCGACACCGGGCGCTATAACTTTGGTCAGAAGTGCGTCTTCTGGGCAGCGATTATTCTGCTGGTGCTGCTGCTGGTCAGCGGAATTATCATGTGGCGTCCGTGGCTCGCGCCTTACTTCTCCATCCCAACAATCCGCCTGGCGATCATGCTGCATTCATTTGCCGCAGTTGGGCTAATTGTGGTTATTATGGTGCATATCTACGCCGCCCTCTGGGTAAAAGGCACGATTACCGCCATGGTAGAAGGATGGGTAACGAAAACCTGGGCGGAGAGACATCACCCGCGCTGGTATCGTGAAGTCCGGAGCAAATCGGAAAAAGAGGCTGAATGAGTATTCGCATAATCCCGCAAGATGCGTTGGAGAAAGGCGAGAAACGTGCGGCGGAAGCCATTCCGCCGTTGCTGTTTCCCCGGCTGAAAAATCTCTATAACCGTCGAGCAGAACGCCTGCGCACGCTGGCCGAGAGCAATCCGCTGGGTGACTATCTGCGCTTCGCCGCGCTGGTAGCCCATGCCCAGGAGGTGGTGCTGTACGATCATCCATTAACCATGGATTTGACCGCACGCATCAAAGAGGCTGCTGACCAGGGCAAGCCGCCGCTGGATATTCACGTCCTGCCACGCGACACCCACTGGCACAAGCTGCTGCACTCTCTGATTGCCGAGCTGAAACCAGAGATGAGCGGCCAGGCGCTGGCGGTGATTGAGAATCTGGAGAAGGCTTCGACTCAGGAGCTGGAAGAGATGGCGAGCGCCCTGTTCGCCAGCAACTTCGCGGCAGTGAGCAGCGATAAGTCGCCGTTCATCTGGGCGGCGCTGTCGCTCTACTGGGCGCAAATGGCCAGCCTGATCCCGGGTAAAGCCCGCGCCGAGTACGGTGAGCAGCGTCAGTTCTGTCCGGTCTGCGGCTCAATGCCGGTGTCCAGCATCGTGCAGATTGGTACCTCACAGGGGCTGCGCTATCTGCACTGCAACCTGTGTGAAACCGAGTGGCACGTGGTACGCGTGAAGTGCAGCAACTGCGAGCAAACCCGCGATCTGCATTACTGGTCGCTGGACAACGAGCAGGCTTCGGTCAAAGCAGAGAGCTGCGGCGACTGCGGTACCTACCTGAAGATTTTGTATCAGGAAAAAGATCCGAACGTCGAGCCGGTGGCAGACGATCTGGCCTCGCTGGTGCTGGACGCGCGCATGGAGCAGGAGGGCTTCGCCCGCAGCTCCATCAACCCGTTCCTGTTCCCGGGTGAAGGGGAGTAGT
Source organism: Pseudescherichia sp. AS216 (assembly GCF_037152055.1). NCBI lineage: Bacteria > Pseudomonadati > Pseudomonadota > Gammaproteobacteria > Enterobacterales > Enterobacteriaceae > Pseudescherichia > Pseudescherichia sp. AS216. Next base: position 83,985 of record NZ_JBBCMV010000008.1, read on the forward strand.
CCTCTTTAACAATGCCGGGCGGCGCGACGCTTGCCCGGCATTCTCAATAAAAACGCATGGGTTATTTTTGGGCGCACGGTTTTAATTTTTCTTATCGAGCCAGGACTTAATAGTGCTTAAATGCGCCATTACCGCATCATACTGCACATCAGTATCGATATTATTGTTGCCAAATATACAGAAATCTTTATCTGCAACAGAATGATGTAATAGCGCGTGCGCGTTTTTTTTATCCTCAGCGCTGGTATTGAAATTGCTAAGATATTGCAGGGCGGTGGTGACCTTACGCATCCCCTTTTGAGCGTTCACGGCATCGCGATCTGCACATGCCAGAATAGCATCCAGATGCCCGGTGAGGTGATTCATTGTTATATTCACCTGTTCGGGCGAGCTCATAAAGCCGATTATCTCCAGCGGTAATGCTGGCTTTGTTATACCCTGCGTTTCAGTGGCAGACGCTGCGGATTTTTCAGAACGTTCAGCAGCGTCGAGGGCGCGAAACATGTACTTACCCCCTCTCAACGCTGTCAGCTGATCGTTATATTTCTGCGCTTTTTTCAGTTCGTAACGAACCTCACTATTATTAACTTTCTCGAGTTTTTTTATCAGCTTACTCTGCATTCTTATATTCTTCGTATCGTCTTTTAACGCCAGCTCAACGTTGGCACTGGTGCTATTCAGTAAATACGCTTTCAAATAAGTCACTGTTTTCATAATCTTCCCCAAAATGGATAATATTGCGATCGCATTATAAAAACAGGTCGGGGCAGCAATACTCTAAAGTGATTTTTATATTTTGCCGATAAAATAGATCGTTTCCGGCGCATGACGCGCCGGGATTGCCGTTACTCCTCCTCGTTACCGCCCTCTTCGTACGAACCGAAGGGTTTCGCTGGCAGCACGATAAAGATGCCTTCAAAAATGGCGCCGGCGACGTCGTTGCCGAACAGCTCAACCTGCAGCTGCACGCGAGCTTTGCGGCCGCGGGCCAGACGGTCGAGATCGCCGCTGAGCGAACCCAGGTCGGCAATCGCGCTGGGTCTGCCGGTGACAGGGTGGCTGTAGCGAATATGGGCGTCAGCGAGAATAATCGTGCCGCCGAGGTGACGCTCGCGCAGCATCAGCCAGATCAGCCCCCAGCCGGTCAGCGTGGCGAGAGAGAAAAGACTCCCGGCAAATAGCGTATTGTGTGGATTCTGGTTACCCGTCTCCGGCATGGTCGTAATAAACTTCTGCCCGGTATACTGCTGAATGCGCACGCCCATCTTCTCGCTGAGCGGAATGTGCTGATACCAGGCCTGCTGTAGCTGTCCGCACCAGTCGCCGCGATGCAGAATATCGTCCAGCGAGGCGATGGGTTTCATCATGAGAAAATGGCGCAGCGGTGTGGTTTGCGGGGCGGTGATCTCACCTTCGTTGACAAACCCAAGCTTGGCAAAAAACTCAACGGCGTCCTCGCGGGCGCTACAGGTGACTCGCTTAACCCCCTCCTGGCGCGCCACCGACTCCAGGGTCATGGCCATCAGCGTGCCGAGCCCTTTATCCTGCACGTCAGGGTGCACGGCCATAAAGCGAATCGAGCCTTCGTTGTCGGCGTTGATATACAGCCGCCCAACGGCAACCAGCTGGCCCTCTTCATCCAGCACCATCTGATGATGCGCCATCGCATCCCAGGCATCGCGCTCGGAGCCGCGCGGCTGATGAAGGGGCTTACGCAGCATTTCCCAACGAAACGCGTAGTAGCGCTCTAACTCTGCTTCGGTTTGCGGTACGCGAAGATGATACATAGCAGCACTCTCTCTTGTGACCTGGGGCCAGGCTAACTGTTGGCTCATACTTGCAGCCAGAAGGTAACCGGACCGTCGTTGACTAGCGAAACCTGCATATCGGCAGCGAACCGCCCAGTTTGCGTAACGATCTCCTGCTGGCGGCAGCGCTCGACAAAGTAGTCATACAGCGCTTCGGCGCGATCCGGGGCTGCGCCCCGAGAGAAACCCGGACGCATGCCGCGCTCGGTATCCGCTGCCAGCGTAAACTGCGATACCACCAGCACGCTGCCACCGGCCTGCTGAACGTTGAGGTTCATCTTGCCGTCGGCATCGCTGAAGATACGGTAGCCTAATACGCGTTCGCAAAGACGGTTCGCTTTTTGCTCATCGTCCTCTTTTTCGACACCTAACAGCACCAAAAGTCCGGGGCCAATTTCACCCGTCACGTTACCTTCCACGGTCACGCTGGCACGGGAAACACGCTGAATTAATGCAATCATGGTTGGTCTAATGTCTCTTGCTCTGCGGCTAATTTGAGTTTGCGGTACTCCCCGAGAGTGACAGTTATTTCTGCACCAAGCAAGACGATACACCAGGTCCAGTAGACCCAGACAAAGAGAATGGGCACCACCGCCAGCACGCCGTAGATGAGCTGGTAGGAGGGAAACATGGTGATATAGAGCGCGAACGCCTTTTTCCCCAGCTCAAAGAGCAGCGCGGCCACCAGCGCGCCAACGACGGCATCGCGGTTGGGCACGCGGGTGGTCGGCACGATGCTGTAGAGCAGCCAGAACGAGAGCCACGACAGGATCAGCGGAAAGATACGCAGGACGTGATCGATCACGCTATTCAGATCGGTTGCCCAGCGCAGCGAGAGCAGATAGGAGCTAATCGCCAGGCTTGCCCCCGCCAGCAGCGGCCCCAGGGTCAGGATCATCCAGTAGACGGCAAAGGAGTAGACTTTGGGTCGCGCCCGCTTGCTACGCCAGATGGTATTCAGGGCGCTATCAATGGCATACATCAGCAGCAGCGCGGTGACAATCAGGCCGCACGCCCCTACCGCCGTCATTTTGCTGGAGTTAGCGACAAACTGTTCGATATAGCGCTGAATGATATCGCCGGTTGATGGCAGGAAATTGGCAAAAACAAAGTGTCGCAGCTGCATGCTGACGTCGTTAAACATCGGAAATGCGGCGAAAAGCGCAAAAATTACCGCCACCAGCGGTACCAGTGAAAGCAGCGAAACGTAGGCGAGATTACCCGCCAACGTCGTCATATTGTCTTCGTCGATGCGCTGCCAGAGCAGCCGGAGCCACGCCCACAGCGGGCGGGCATGGTGGCTGGCTTTATGATGAACGGTTTTTAGCATAGCTGTTTTGCAAAGTAGTTCGGTATCGTCTCTTTTCCGGTCACCAGAATTGAGGTAATACCTAACTGATTAGCTCCCTCTATATTATCGTCATTATCGTCAAAAAAGACCGCATCCTCGGCCGAGAAACCCTCTTCCTGCAACACCGCCTGGTAGATACGCGCCTCGGGCTTACGCATCCCCATCTCCTGGGAGAGGTAAATCTTATCCGCTGCGGCGCGCACTTCAGGATACTGCTCTGGCCAGAAGGTGGTGTGCAGGCGGTTGGTATTGGAGAGCACCACCACACGGTGCCCCTGCGCACGCAGCTTATGCATGATGTCGATCACCTCCGGACGCAGCCCGACAAACACCGCCTGCCAGCCGTGGGAGAACTGCTCATAACTCAGCGGTAGCGACATCTCCAGACACAGCGCCTCGGCAAAATCTTCATCCGACAGCTCGCCCCGCTCGTGGCGGTGAAACGCCTCGCCCATGGTAAAGCTCTGCTTCAGCGTCGCCAGTGGGATCCGGCTGAGATCGCTCCATGCGCCCAGCACGCGATTAAAGTCGATATCAACAATCACGTTACCTAAATCAAAGATATAGAGCATGTTTCTCTCCTTGCTTGCCGTGGAAAAATAACTGTAGCGGGAAAGATACGCTTTGGCTATGCGTTAGCGTCAGCCTGAAAGGGGGCAGGCTCCCTCAGGAAGAGAGCCTGCAGAGTAGATTTAAAGCGGGGCCTGGCTCGCCTGCTCGTCAGCCATGACGTCTACCGTCTCTACCTGGCTTGCTTTAAGCAGTTTTTGTAGCGCCGGGCCGGGAAGCTCATCGGTAAAGAGCGCCGTTACCTGCGAGACGTTGCCGATCTCAACGGCAGCAGAGGCGTGGTATTTCGTATGATCGGCAGCCAGCAGAATATGACGCGAATGCGCCATCATTGCCTTCACTACGCTGGCCTCGTTCACGTCAAACTCCATCATTGCGCCGTCGGTTTCGACCGCGCCCACGCTGGTGACCAGATAGTCAGCCCGGAAGCCGGAGACGAATGCCGTGGCAGCAGGCCCGATAATACCGCCATTGTGGGAGCGCAGCGTACCGCCAGGTACCATCACCTCAAGGCGGGGATTTTTATACAGAATATGCGCCACGCGCAGGCTATTGGTGATAATACGCAGATGATTATGGTTGAGTAACGCACGTGCAACATGCTCGACGGTAGTGCCGATGGTAATAAATATCGTCGATCCATCAGGGATATAGTCGGCAATGGCCTCACCAATGGCACGCTTCTCCTCCGTCAGCGACACTTCCCGCTGCTCAAACGCGGTATTCACCACGCTGGAAGCGCGCCCCGCTCCGCCGTGATGGCGGGTGATCAGCCCCTGCTCGCTAAGCTTGCGGATGTCGCGGCGCACGGTTTGCGTAGAGACCGCTAACAGCTGTGCCAGCTCGTCAATATTCATGTAGCCACGATCGGCGATCAGCGTCAGCAGGCGATCGTGCCGCGGGTTGCCGGTCAATTCGGTAAGGCTCATGGATTGTCCTCGAAAAACCATCACGTTTCGCATTCTATACAAAAAGGGACAAAAAAGAGCGGGTTTGATCACAGTCAGGGATCCCTGCACGTCCGCCGGGTCGGGTGCATTTTAACGCGGCAACGGCACTGGCAAAACGTACCGCCTCGGCAGAGGCGTCATGCTGCGCCAGGCTTACCGCCAGCGCGCCGTGAAAAACATCTCCCGCCCCGGTGGTATCCACGACCTCTACCTTAAAACCTGGCTGATGGCATACGCGGTCACCTTCCAGCCAGACGCACCCTTCTGCGCCCTGAGTAACATAAACGCGACCCTGGGTGAGCATTTGTGCGCGTTTAAGAGCGGCAACGGTCTCCCTCTCTTGGGTCAGGCGTTGCAGGCCGGGCGCAGAGAAGGCGACATGATCGCTTAAGGCCACCAGGTCAGCGATATTTTGCGGGGTCACATCCGCGTCCAGCAGCGTAGTCACCCCCTGCTGCCGGGCCAGCGTAAACGCGCGCTTAGCCCCCTCGTGCCAGCGCACGTCCGCGAGTACCGTGTCCCAGCGGGAGAAGTCGATAGCGTCAAGCCAGTCCGCCGACTCTGGCAGATCGGGGCTGGGGTAGTTAGCAATGATCCGCTCCCCCTTTCCGTCAACCAGCACCGCCGACTGGGATGAGCGTGCGCCCGGTACAACCCGGGTATAGCGCGTGTTTACCCCCAGGGCGTCCAGCTCCGACAGCAGTCTCCTTCCCGTATCGTCGTCCCCCACGCGGCCAATAAAATCCACCTCCGCGCCCAGCTTTGCCGCCGCCACCGCTGCCGTTGCGGCTGGCCCGCCGCCCACTTCCGTATAGTCATGCGCCACATACTTTCCCCCTTCGACAGGTAAATCAGCGAGATACCAGATGCGATCCAGTACGGTAATACCGATACAGGCTATTCGAGCCATAGTGAGTTTCTCCTGTTTTCTGATAGTGACATTTTAATTTGACCAAATGTTTAAAAAGTGACCCATGTCTATTTTTTGACTTTAGATTACAAATACGATCAAAAACAGACAACACAAACGCGCAGAAATTGACACGATGTGACAGGAGAGAGGCATGTCAGCAATCGCATTTATCGGTTTAGGGCAGATGGGCGCGCCAATGGCGAAGAATCTGTTGCAACAAGGTCACCAGCTTCAGGTCTTTGATGTGAACCCGCACGCGGTTCAGGCGCTGGTGGAGAGCGGCGCGCAGGCGGCGGGAACGCCAGCGCAGGCAGCAACGGATGCCGAATTTGTGATCACCATGCTGCCAAACGGCGACCTGGTGCGCAGCGTACTGTTCGGCGAGCACGGCGTTTGCGAAGGATTATCCCGTGAAGCGCTGGTGATTGATATGTCTACCATTCATCCACTGCAAACCGACGCGCTGATCCGCGACATGGCTGAGCGAGGCTTCAGCATGATGGACGTCCCCGTCGGACGTACGTCTGACCATGCTATTGCTGGAACGCTGCTCCTGTTGGCAGGCGGCACGGCGCAGCAGGTTGAACGTGCGACCCCCGTATTAATGGCGATGGGCAACGAGCTCATTAACGCTGGCGGGCCAGGCATGGGCATCCGCGTGAAGCTTATCAACAACTACATGAGCATCGCTCTGAACGCGCTCTCCGCTGAAGCCGCCGTGCTGTGCGAGGTGCTGGGACTCTGCTTCGATGTCGCGCTGAAGGTGATGAGCGGGACGCCTGCCGGAAAAGGGCACTTCACCACGTCGTGGCCGAACAAGGTGCTGAAGGGGGATCTTTCACCCGCCTTTATGATCGATCTGGCGCATAAAGATCTGGGCATTGCCCTGGATGTCGCCAACCAGCTGCACGTTCCAATGCCGCTGGGCGCGGCTTCCCGCGAAGTTTACAACCAGGCGCGCGCCGCCGGGCGCGGGCGCGAAGACTGGACGGCCATTCTTGAACAGGTTCGCGCATCTGCCGGGCTGAAAAAATCACACTGATACGAAAGGACTGAGGAATGACGACGTACACCCTGAAAGATATCACCCGACCCTCCGGCGGTTTTGCGATGCTGGCCGTGGATCAGCGCGAAGCGATGCGCCTGATGTTTGCCGCAGCGGGTGCCCCGGTGCCGGTTAGCGACCAGCATCTGACCGATTTTAAGGTCAACGCGGCGAAGATTCTGTCGCCGTACGCTTCAGCGATCCTCGTCGACCAGCAGTTTTGCTATCGCCAGGTCGTTGAGCAGCACGCGATAGCCAAAAACTGCGCGATGATTGTCGCAGCCGACGAGTTTATTCCAGGCAACGGTATTCCGGTCGACAGCGTGGTGATTGATAAAAATATCGACGCGCAGGCGGTGAAGCGCGACGGCGGCAAGGCGCTGAAGCTGCTGGTGCTCTGGCGCAGCGATGAGGATCCGCAGCAGCGTCTGGAGATGGTGAAGGCGTTCAACACGCTGTGCCACAACCACGGGCTGCTGAGCATTATTGAGCCGGTGGTGCGTCCTCCGCGTCGGGGTGACACCTTCGACCGCGAGCAGGCCATTATCGAGGCGGCGAAAGAGCTGGGTGACAGCGGGGCCGACCTCTACAAGGTGGAGATGCCGCTGTTTGGCAGAGGCTCGCAGCAGGCGCTGCTGGCCGCCTCGCAGAGGCTGAACGAGAACATCGCTATGCCGTGGGTGATCCTCTCCTCCGGCGTGGACGACAAACTCTTCCCCCGTGCGGTACAGGTTGCTATGCAGGCGGGCGCATCCGGTTTCCTTGCTGGCCGAGCCGTCTGGTCGTCAGTGGTGGGCCTGCCGGACACCGAAATGATGCTTCGCGATATTTCTGTACCGAAACTGCAGCGTTTAGGTGAGATCGTCGACGAAATGATGGCTCGCCGTTAAGAAAGGACCTGAACATGAAATGGTTTAACACCCTGAGCCACAACCGCTGGCTTGAACAAGAGACCGACCGCATTCTCGATTTCGGTAAAAACGCCGCCGTGCCGACCGGCTTCGGCTGGCTCGGCAATAACGGCCAGGTACGCAGCGACATGGGCACCCATCTCTGGATCACCGCCCGTATGCTGCACGTGTATGCGGTGGCGGCGAACATGGGCCGCCCCGGCGCGTATGCGCTGGTTGAGCACGGCATTAATGCCCTCAATGGCCCGCTGCGCGACAAGCAGCACGGCGGCTGGTACGCCTGCGTAAACGATGAAGGCGTGATTGATGCCTCCAAGCAGGGCTACCAGCACTTCTTCGTGCTGCTGGGCGCTGCCAGCGCGGTGACCACCGGCCATCCGCAGGCGCGTCCTCTCCTCGACGAGGCGATTGCGGTGATCGAGCGCTACTTCTGGAGCGAAGAGGAGCAGATGTGCCTCGAGTCGTGGGACGAAGCGTTCAGCAAAACAGAGGATTACCGCGGGGGCAATGCCAATATGCACGCCGTGGAAGCGTTCCTCATCGTCTATGACGTCACCCACGACCGTAAATGGCTCGACCGTGCCCTGCGCATCGCCTCGGTCATTATTCACGACGTGGCCCGCAAAGGGGAGTATCGCGTTAACGAGCATTTCGACACTCACTGGAACCCGATCCGCGACTACAACATCGATAACCCCGCCCACCGCTTCCGCGCCTACGGCGGCACTCCGGGCCACTGGATTGAGTGGGGCCGCCTGATGCTGCACCTGCGCGCCGCGCTGGAAGCCCGCTTTGAAACCCCGCCTGACTGGCTGCTGGAGGATGCAAAAGGCCTTTTCCACGCCACTATCCGCGACGCCTGGGCACCCGACGGGGCAGATGGTTTTGTCTACTCGGTGGGCTGGGACGGCAAGCCTATCGTGCGCGAGCGCGTACGCTGGCCAATTGTCGAGGCGATGGGCACGGCCTATGCCCTCTACACCGTGACCGGCGAGGCGCAGTACGAAGCCTGGTATCAGAAATGGTGGGATTACTGCATCACGTACCTGATGGACTACGAAAACGGTTCATGGTGGCAGGAGCTGGATACCAATAACAAAGTGACCACCAAAGTCTGGGACGGCAAGCAGGATATCTATCACCTGCTGCACTGCCTGGTGATCCCCCGCCTGCCGCTGGCACCGGGACTCGCCCCGGCTGTTGCCGCCGGTTTACTGGATAGCCAGGCCAAATAAGAAAGACGGAGTTTTTATGCGTACCCTACACAATATAGATCTGAAAAATAGTGAAAATGGTTTCACCCTACGTTGGCAAAACCGCCTGATTTTGTCCCACTCCGCCGATGCGCCCTGCCTGTGGATCGGTGCGGGTGAGGCGGATATCGAAATGTTTCGCGGCAACTTCAGCATCAAAGACCGCCTGAACGAGAAGATCGCGCTGACCGAGGCTACGGTTACGCAGCAAGACGCGGGCTGGGCGATCCGCTTCACCCGCGGCGACGCGGTGAGCGCCACGCTGCGGGTGGGCGTGGATGCGGAGGGTCGACTGGAGTTCAAGCTGAAAAACGACGCCACCAGCCATAACCGCATCTGGCTGCGGCTGGCAGCGCAGCCAGAGGATCATATCTACGGCTGCGGCGAGCAGTTCTCGTATTTCGACCTGCGAGGCAAACCGTTCCCGCTGTGGACCAGCGAGCAGGGTGTAGGCCGTAATAAGCAGACCTATGTGACCTGGCAGGCCGACTGCAAAGAGAACGCGGGCGGGGACTACTACTGGACCTTCTTCCCACAGCCAACCTTCGTCAGCACCCAGAAGTACTACTGCCACGTGGATAACAGCTGTTATATGAATTTCGACTTCAGCGCCCCGGATTTCCACGAGCTGGCCTTCTGGGAAGATAACGCCACGCTGCGCTTCGAATGTGCAGAAACCTACGTCGATCTGCTGGAAAAACTGACCGCGCTGCTGGGCCGCCAGCCAGAGCTGCCGGGCTGGGTGTACGACGGCGTGACGCTGGGTATTCAGGGCGGCACCGAGGTGTGTCAGCAGAAGCTGGATAAGCTGCGTAACGGCGGCGTGAAGGTGAACGGCATCTGGGCGCAGGACTGGTCCGGCATTCGCATGACCTCCTTCGGCAAACGCGTGATGTGGAACTGGAAGTGGAACAGTGAGCTATACCCGCAGCTGGATAAGCGCATTGCGCAGTGGAAACAGGAAGGTGTGCAGTTCCTCTCCTATATCAACCCGTATGTCGCCAGCGATCGCGATCTATGCGAAGAGGCGGCGGCGCGTGGCTATCTGACCAAAAATGCCAGCGGCGAGGATTATCACGTCGAGTTCGGTGAGTTCTACGCGGGCGTTATCGACCTGACTAACCCTGAAGCCTACGACTGGTACAAAGAGGTCATTAAAAAGAACCTGATCGAACTGGGCTGCGGCGGCTGGATGGCCGATTTCGGTGAGTATCTGCCGACCGACACCTTCCTGCACAACGGCGTCAGCGCGGAGATCATGCATAACGCCTGGCCCGCGCTGTGGGCGAAATGTAACTACGAGGCGCTGGAGGAGACCGGTAAGCTCGGGGAGATCCTGTTCTTCATGCGTGCCGGCTATACCGGCAGCCAGAAACACTCCGTGATGATGTGGGCGGGCGATCAAAACGTCGACTGGAGCCTGGATGATGGGCTGGCCTCCGTGGTCCCTGCGGCGCTCTCTCTGGCGATGACCGGACATGGCCTGCACCACAGCGATATCGGTGGCTATACCACCCTGTTCGAGATGAAACGCAGTAAAGAGCTGCTGCTGCGCTGGTGTGATTTCAGCGCCTTCACGCCGATGATGCGCACCCATGAAGGAAACCGCCCTGGCGATAACTGGCAGTTTGACGGTGATGCCGAAACCATTGCGCATTTTGCACGTATGACTACCGTCTTCACCACCCTGAAGCCCTATATCAAAGATGCCGTGGCGCAGAACGCACAGCGTGGCCTGCCGGTGATGCGTCCGCTGTTCCTGCACTACGAGGACGACGCGCGCGCCTACACGCTGAAGTATCAGTATCTGTTTGGCCGCGATCTGCTGGTGGCGCCTGTTTATGAAGAGGGACGCAGCGAGTGGACGCTCTATTTGCCAGAGGACAGCTGGGTCAATGCGTGGACGGGGGAAATTTACCGTGGCGGTGACGTGACCGTTGATGCCCCGCTCGGCAAGCCGCCGGTCTTCTATCGCCAGCAAAGCGAATGGGCAGATCTGTTTAGCACTCTGCGTCATATCTGATCAGGCTCGCCCGCAGGGCAACCTGCGGGCAGATGGAGAACAATAATGAGTCAACAATCATCTGACCCGGCAACCCTACGCCTGCCGTTTAAAGAAAAACTCGCTTACGGGATGGGCGATCTCGGCTCTAACATCCTGCTGGATATCGGCACGCTGTACCTGCTGAAGTTCTACACCGACGTGCTGGGTCTGCCCGGCACCTATGGCGGTATTATTTTCCTGATCGCTAAGTTCTTTACCGCCTTTACCGACATGGGTACCGGGATCATGCTCGACTCGCGGCGCAAAATTGGCCCCAAAGGCAAGTTCCGTCCGTTTGTGCTCTATGCGGCATTTCCGGTCACGCTGCTGGCCATCGCCAATTTTGTCGGCACGCCGTTTGAAATCACCGGCAAAACGGTGATGGCGACGGTGCTGTTCATGCTGTACGGCCTGTTCTTCAGCATGATGAACTGCTCCTACGGGGCCATGGTGCCCGCCATTACCAAAAACCCGGATGAGCGTGCGTCGCTGGCCGCCTGGCGTCAGGGCGGTGCCACGCTGGGTCTGCTGCTCTGTACCGTCGGGTTTGTGCCGGTAATGAACCTGATTGAAGGCAATGACCAGCTGGGTTACATCTTTGCCGCTACCCTCTTCTCGCTGTTCGGGCTGTTCTTTATGTGGTGGTGCTATAAGGGCGTGACCGAGCGTTACGTCGAGGCGCAGCCCGCCAGTGCGACGCATAAGCCCGGGCTGCTGCAGTCGTTTCGCGCCATCGCCGGTAACCGCCCGCTGTTTATTCTGTGCATCGCTAATCTATGCACGTTAGGGGCGTTCAACGTCAAACTGGCTATCCAGGTTTACTACACGCAGTATGTGCTCAACGACCCGATCCTGTTGTCGTATATGGGTTTCTTCAGCATGGGCTGCATTTTCATCGGCGTATTTATGATGCCCGGTGCGGTGCGTCGCTTCGGCAAGAAGAAAGTCTATATCACTGGACTCCTGATCTGGGTAGCAGGCGATCTCCTTAACTATTTCTATGGCGGCGGCTCGGTGAGCTTTGTCGCATTCTCCTGCCTGGCGTTCTTCGGATCGGCGTTTGTGAACAGCCTGAACTGGGCGCTGGTCTCCGACACGGTGGAGTATGGCGAATGGCGTACCGGCGTACGTTCGGAAGGAACGGTCTATACCGGATTCACCTTCTTCCGTAAGGTGTCCCAGGCGCTGGCGGGCTTCTTCCCGGGGATTATGCTCACGCAAATTGGCTATGTACCGAACGTGGTGCAGTCTACGGGAACGGTTGAAGGCCTGCGGCAGTTGATTTTCATCTACCCCAGTATTCTGGCGGTGATCACCATTGTAGCGATGGGATGCTTCTATAACCTTAACGAGACCATGTATATGCGCATCGTTAAGGAGATAGAGCTGCGTAAGCATCCGGCCTGAATAACTTGAGATAGCGCTCTTCAGGGCGCTATGAGGATCGACTATGAACCGCCTCCCTGATCCGTTGACCCTAAAACTAAGCCTGCGCGAAAAATGTGCCTATGGGATGGGCGATTTTGGCTCTAACCTCATGCTCTGTATTGGCACGCTCTATTTGCTAAAGTTTTACACCGATGAGTTAGGTATGCCTGCATTTTACGGCGGGATTATCTTCCTGGTCGCAAAGTTTTTCACGGCGTTTACCGATATGCTGACCGGGGTAGTGCTGGACTCCCGACGTCATATCGGCGCGAGGGGAAAGTTCCGGCCATTCATTCTGTATGCCTCCGTGCCGGTGGCGCTGGTTGCCACGGCGCAGTTTATGGCCAACGATTTTAGCCTGACGGTGAAAACAGCCCTCGCCACCGTGCTCTTTATGATGTTCGGCCTGTGCTATAGCCTGATGAACTGCTCTTACGGCGCAATGGTACCGGCCATGACCAAAAATCCGAACGAGCGGGCGCAGCTTGCGGCATGGCGCCAGGGCGGCGCGACGGTGGGGCTGTTACTCTGCACCGTCGGCTTTATGCCCATTCAGGCGCTGTTCGTCAGCCAGCCCTCCCTCGGCTATCTGGTGGCCGCGCTGGTGTTTGTCACCGGCGGCTTATTCTGCATGTGGTGGTGCTACAGCGGCGTAAAAGAGCGGTATGTCGAGATCTCGCCCGATCACCATAAGCCCGGCATCCTGAAGTCCTTCTGCGCTATCTTCCGCAACCCACCGCTGCTGGTGCTGTGCATCGCGAACCTCTGCACCCTGGCGGCGTTTAACATCAAGCTGGCGATTCAGGTCTATTACACCCAGTACGTGCTCAACGATCTGCATTTGCTGTCGTGGATGGGCTTTTTCAGCATGGGGTGCATTCTGATTGGCGTGTTTCTGGTGCCCGGTGCGGTGAAGCGTTTTGGCAAGAAGCCGGTCTATCTGGGCGGGCTGGCGCTGTGGGCGGTGGGCGATGTGCTGAACTTCTTCTGGGGAACCAGCTCGCTGCTGTTCGTGCTCTTTTCCTGCATGGCCTTTTTCGGCACTGCCTTTGTGAATAGCCTGAACTGGGCCCTGGTACCGGATACCGTAGACTATGGCGAGTGGAAAACAGGTATCCGTGCAGAGGGGTCGGTCTATACGGGTTATACATTCTCACGCAAAATCTCTGCCGCGCTTGCCGGTTTCCTGCCGGGCATCATGCTGACGGAAATTGGTTATATTCCGAATGCCGTGCAAAGCGCCACCACGCTATTAGGCTTGCGCCAGCTGATATTCCTCTGGCCTTGCGCCCTGGCGATCATGGCTGCCGTTATCATGGGGCTTTTCTATAAGCTCAGTGAACAGCGTTTCGCCTCTATTATCGCTGAGATTGCGCAGCGCAAAACATCCGCTTCCTCCGCCAGAGAGACCGAAGACAGAGAGAACACTCCTGCCAGCATTGCATAAAAAAAGCCGCTGATATTCAGCGGCTTTTATCGTCATGCGAAAAACAGATTACGCGTCGCGAGGACCACGCATCGCACGTTTACGGTCGTTCTCGGTCAGGTGACGTTTACGGATACGGACAGAGGTCGGGGTGACTTCTACCAGTTCGTCGTCATCGATGAACTCCAGCGCCTGCTCCAGGGACATCTTGATCGGCGGAACCAGAACCGTTGCTTCGTCGGTACCCGACGCACGCATGTTGGTCAGTTTCTTACCGGTCAGGCAGTTCACGGTCAGGTCGTTAGAACGGCTGTGAATACCGATGATCTGGCCTTCATACACTTCAGCACCGTGACCCAGGAAGAGCTTACCGCGATCCTGCAGGCTGAACAGCGCGAACGCGACGGCTTTGCCCTGGCCGTTGGAGATCAGCACGCCGTTGTTACGCTGGCCGATTTCGCCCGGACGCACGTCGTCGTAGTGGCTGAAGGTGGAGTACAGCAGACCAGTACCAGAGGTCATGGTCATGAACTCGGTACGGAAACCGATCAGGCCACGTGCCGGGATCAGGTAGTCCAGACGAATACGGCCTTTGCCGTCAGGGATCATGTCTTTGACATCGCCCTTACGCTCGCCCATTGCCTGCATAACCGAGCCCTGATGCTGCTCTTCGATATCCAGGGTCACGTTCTCGAACGGCTCCTGCATACGACCATCGATCATACGGTTGATAACTTTCGGACGGGAAACCGCCAGCTCAAAGCCTTCACGACGCATGTTTTCGATCAGAACTGACAGGTGCAGCTCGCCACGACCGGATACGCGGAATGCGTCCGCATCTTCAGTCTCTTCTACGCGCAGCGCCACGTTGTGCACCAGCTCTTTGTTCAGACGGTCAAGGATCTGACGCGAGGTCACAAACTTACCTTCTTTACCGCAGAACGGTGAGGTGTTGACGTTGAAGAACATGGTTACGGTCGGCTCATCAACGGAGAGTGCCGGCAGCGCTTCGACGTTTTGCGGATCGCAAAGGGTGTCGGAGATGTTCAGCTCGCCCAGACCGGTGATCGCGATGATATCGCCCGCTTCAGCTTCGGTGGATTCAATACGCTCCAGACCGAGGTGGGTCAGTACTTTACCCACTTTACCGTTGCGTGTTTTACCTTCGCTGTCGATCAGGGTGATCTGCTGGTTCGGCTTAACCTTACCGCGCTTGATACGACCGATGCCGATAACGCCAACGTAGTTGTTGTAGTCCAGCTGAGAGATCTGCATCTGGAACGGACCGTCAAGGTCAACGTTCGGTGCCGGAACGTGGTCAACGATCGCCTGATACAGCGGGGTCATGTCTTCCGCCATGTCAGTGTGGTCGTTACCCGCGATACCCATCAGTGCAGATGCATAGATGATCGGGAAGTCCAGCTGCTCGTCGGTGGCGTCGAGGTTAACGAACAGATCGAAGACCTGATCCACAACCCAGTCAGGACGCGCGCCCGGACGGTCAACCTTGTTGATAACGACAATTGGCTTCAGGCCGTGCGCAAACGCTTTTTTGGTTACAAAGCGGGTCTGCGGCATTGGGCCGTCCATAGCATCGACCACCAGCAGTACGGAGTCTACCATGGACATGACACGTTCAACTTCACCACCGAAGTCGGCGTGACCCGGGGTATCAACGATGTTGATACGGTAGTCATTCCATTTAATAGCGGTGTTTTTCGCGAGGATGGTAATCCCACGCTCTTTCTCCAAATCGTTGGAGTCCATCACGCGTTCGGTAGTCTCAGCACGCTCGCTGAAGGTACCAGACTGCTGCAGCAGCTTGTCAACCAGGGTCGTTTTACCATGGTCAACGTGCGCAATGATGGCGATGTTACGCAAATTTTCGATCACAACTTTGCCTCAGGCATTAGAAATAGCGCGTTATTGTACACGTATTAATCGCAGTACAGAACAGGATCACAAAGAACCTTTACAAACAATATAGAAAGTAGGGCTTTGTGATCGGTTTCACGAAGCGGTAGAGAGCCGCCTTAATGTAAATTGCACCAATACAGTGCACTACGATCGCGCATATGCACTATATTGATGCAAGATAACCATTATGGTGCAGCCCTTTTGCACTATGACGTGCATGATAGCGCCTTTTGGGGGTGTTTTAAAAGTTGGCACAGATTTCGCTTTATCTTAGGCAAGGCGATTGTGCCACTTATAAAGTGTAGAACCTCGTTACCACGACGACCAAAAATTCCGGGAGAGTTAAGTATGTCCGCTGAACACGTTTTGACGATGCTGAACGAACATGAAGTGAAGTTTATCGATCTGCGCTTCACTGATACCAAAGGTAAAGAGCAGCATGTCACTATCCCAGCCCATCAGGTTAACGCTGACTTCTTTGAAGAAGGCAAAATGTTTGATGGTTCTTCGATTGGTGGCTGGAAAGGCATCAACGAATCCGACATGGTGCTGATGCCGGACGCCTCTACCGCAGTTATTGATCCGTTCTTCGAAGAGACTACCCTGATCATCCGTTGCGATATTCTTGAGCCAGGCACGCTGCAGGGCTACGATCGCGACCCGCGCTCTATCGCGAAACGCGCTGAAGAGTACCTGCGCTCCACCGGCATCGCAGACACCGTTCTGTTCGGGCCAGAGCCAGAGTTCTTCCTGTTTGACGACGTTCGCTTTGGTGCCAACATTTCCGGTTCCCACGTGGCTATCGACGATATCGAAGGCGCATGGAACACCTCCACCAAATACGAAGGTGGTAACAAAGGTCACCGTCCGGCGGTGAAAGGCGGTTACTTCCCGGTTCCGCCGGTTGACTCCTCTCAGGACATCCGCTCTACCATGTGTCTGGTGATGGAAGAGATGGGCCTGGTCGTTGAAGCGCACCACCACGAAGTAGCGACCGCAGGTCAGAACGAAGTGGCGACCCGCTTCAACACCATGACCAAAAAAGCGGACGAAATTCAGATCTACAAATATGTCGTGCACAACGTCGCGCACCGCTTCGGCAAAACCGCGACCTTTATGCCAAAACCAATGTTTGGCGATAACGGTTCCGGTATGCACTGCCACATGTCTCTGTCCAAGAACGGCACTAACCTGTTCTCTGGCGACAAATATGCTGGCCTGTCTGAAGAAGCCCTGTACTACATTGGCGGCGTAATCAAACACGCTAAAGCGATCAACGCCCTGGCGAACCCGACCACTAACTCCTACAAGCGTCTGGTCCCGGGTTACGAAGCACCGGTTATGCTGGCCTACTCTGCGCGTAACCGCTCTGCCTCTATCCGTATTCCAGTTGTAACCTCGCCGAAAGCGCGCCGTATCGAAGTGCGCTTCCCGGACCCGGCGGCTAACCCGTACCTGTGCTTCGCTGCCCTGCTGATGGCGGGTCTTGACGGTATCAAGAACAAGATCCACCCGGGCGAAGCCATGGACAAAAACCTGTACGACCTGCCGCCGGAAGAGGCGAAAGAAGTTCCGCAGGTTGCTGGCTCCCTCGAAGAGGCCCTGCAGGCGCTTGATGCAGACCGCGAGTTCCTGACCGCAGGCGGCGTGTTCACTAACGACGCGATCGATGCCTACATCGCCCTGCGTATCGAAGAGAATGACCGCGTTCGTATGACGCCGCACCCGGTTGAGTTCGAACTCTACTACAGCGTTTAATTTGAAGTTGTTTTAAGTTGCCGTGGAAACTTTAGCCCATCCCAGGATGGGCTTTTTTCTCCGCCAACGGCCTGATAATACGCGCTTTTTAAGTATAAAAAGCTATAATGCACTAAAACAGTGCAACTCATTTCAGGAGACTGCTTAATGGCAACTGGCACGCTGCCCGATGCTGGGCAGATCCTCAACGCTTTGATCAACAGCATCCTGCTGGTTGATGACGAGCTGGCGATTCACTACGCGAACCCTGCCGCTCAACAGCTGCTGGCACAAAGCTCACGCAAGCTGTTTGGTACACCTCTTCCGGAGCTGCTGAGCTATTTCTCCCTGAACGTCGCCCTGATGCAGGAGAGCCTGGAGGCCGGACAAGGCTTTACCGATAACGAAGTCACTCTGGTGATCGATGCCCGCTCGCACATTCTCTCCGTCACGGCACAACGACTGCCTGAGGGGCTGATCCTGCTGGAGATGGCACCAATGGATAACCAGCGACGCCTGAGCCAGGAGCAGCTTCAGCAGGCCCAGCAGGTCGCCGCACGCGATCTGGTACGTGGCCTCGCCCATGAGATTAAAAATCCGTTGGGCGGCCTGCGCGGCGCGGCGCAACTGCTGAGCAAAGCGCTGCCCGATCCGGCGCTAACCGAATACACCAACGTCATTATTGAGCAGGCGGACCGGCTGCGTAACCTGGTGGATCGCCTGCTGGGGCCGCAACATCCAGGCATGCACGTGACCGAGAGCATTCACAAAGTCGCGGAGCGCGTGGTGAAACTGGTCTCAATGGAGCTGCCGGAGAACGTTACGCTGGTGCGTGATTACGATCCCAGCCTGCCAGAGTTACCGCACGATCCCGACCAGATTGAGCAGGTTCTGCTGAATATCGTACGCAATGCTCTGCAGGCGCTGGGACCAGAAGGCGGCGAAATTACGCTGCGCACCCGTACGGCTTTCCAGCTTACGCTGCACGGCGCACGCTATCGTCTGGCGGCGCGTATTGATATCGAAGATAACGGGCCGGGTATCCCATCGCATCTGCAGGACACGCTGTTTTACCCCATGGTAAGCGGACGCGAAGGTGGCACCGGGCTTGGGCTGTCAATTGCCCGCAGTTTGATTGATCAACACTCCGGCAAAATTGAATTTACCAGTTGGCCGGGTCATACCGAGTTTTCGGTTTACCTGCCAATTAAAAAATAAAGGTGACGATGATGCAACGAGGGATAGCATGGATTGTTGATGACGATAGTTCCATCCGCTGGGTGCTTGAACGCGCCCTTGCCGGTGCCGGCTTGAGTTGTACAACGTTTGAGAGTGGGAATGAGGTGCTCGATGCGCTGACCACTAAAACCCCGGACGTGCTGCTGTCGGATATCCGCATGCCAGGCATGGACGGCCTGGCACTGCTGAAGCAGATCAAACAGCGGCATCCCATGCTCCCGGTCATCATTATGACCGCGCACTCCGATCTCGATGCGGCCGTCAGCGCTTACCAGCAGGGAGCGTTTGATTACCTGCCTAAACCGTTCGATATCGACGAGGCGGTGGCGCTGGTTGAGCGAGCTATCAGCCACTATCAGGAGCAGCAGCAGCCGCGTAACGTGCAGGATTTTGGCCCGACCGCGGACATCATCGGCGAAGCGCCCGCCATGCAGGATGTGTTTCGCATCATTGGCCGCCTCTCCCGCTCGTCGATTAGCGTACTGATCAACGGCGAGTCCGGAACCGGTAAAGAGCTGGTTGCCCACGCGCTGCATCGCCATAGCCCCCGCGTTAAAGCGCCCTTTATCGCCCTCAACATGGCCGCTATCCCAAAGGATCTCATTGAGTCCGAGCTGTTTGGCCATGAGAAAGGGGCGTTTACCGGCGCGAATACCGTTCGCCAGGGGCGTTTTGAGCAGGCCGACGGCGGGACGCTGTTCCTGGACGAAATTGGCGATATGCCGCTGGACGTGCAGACGCGTCTGCTGCGCGTGCTGGCTGACGGGCAGTTTTACCGCGTCGGCGGTTATGCGCCGGTGAAGGTGGACGTGCGCATCATTGCCGCCACCCACCAGAATCTTGAGCTGCGGGTGCAGGAGGGCAAGTTCCGTGAGGATCTCTTCCATCGCCTGAACGTGATCCGCGTGCATCTCCCGCCCCTGCGTGAGCGGCGGGAAGATATCCCTCGCCTGGCGCGTCACTTTTTACAGGTGGCCGCCCGTGAGCTGGGGGTAGAGGCCAAGCAGCTGCATCCGGAGACCGAGGCGGCGCTGACCCGCGTTGCCTGGCCGGGCAACGTTCGCCAGCTGGAGAACACCTGCCGCTGGCTGACGGTGATGGCCGCGGGTCAGGAGGTGCTGATTCAGGATCTCCCCAGCGAGCTGTTTGAGACAACGGTACCCGACAGCCCGACCCAGACGCTGCCGGACAACTGGGCCACGCTGCTGGCGCAGTGGGCGGATCGCGCCCTGCGTTCCGGTCATCAAAACCTGCTCTCTGAGGCACAGCCGGAGATGGAGCGTACCCTGCTGACCACGGCCCTGCGTCATACTCAGGGACATAAGCAGGAGGCGGCAAGGCTGCTCGGCTGGGGACGCAATACCCTGACGCGCAAGCTGAAAGAGTTAGGGATGGAGTAGCGGGAAAACGCCCGGTAGCGCGATGCTTACCGGGCCTACCGATACCGCTCTATTAAATTACGCGGGAAAACTGCTGCAGTCGCGCCTTCTGACGCAGATAGGTGTCAAAGCACATGCAGATATTGCGGATCAGCAGCCGACCTTTCGCCGTTACTTGAATGCCATGCGCATCCACCGCCACCAGCCCGTCTTTTGCCAACGGGGCAAGCAGATTTAAATCTTCCGCAAAGTAGTCGGCGAAATCGAGATCCCACTGTTTTTCTACTGCGCTAAAATCCAGCCTGAAGTTGCAGATCAGCGACTTGATGACGTCCCGGCGGATGCAGTCATCTCTGGTCAGGGCAATGCCCCGCCACAGCGCGTTACCGGTCTCATCCACCTGCTGATAATAGTGCTTCAGCTCTTTTTGGTTCTGCGCGTAGCAGTCGCCAATCATGCTGATAGCCGATACGCCCATGCCTAACAGGTCGCTATCGCCCTGGGTGGTGTACCCCTGGAAGTTGCGGTGCAGCACACCTTCGCGCTGAGCCACGGCCAGCTCGTCATCCGGGCGCGCAAAGTGATCCATCCCGATAAACTGATAGCCCTCCTCGGTGAGCGAGGTAATCGTCTGCTGCAGAATATCCAGCTTCTGCTGCGCCGAAGGCAGATCGGCATCCTTAATCTTCCGCTGCGCGGCAAAGAGCGTTGGCAGGTGCGCATAGTTGAATACGCTCAGCCGATCCGGGTTAAGCTCCCCAACGCGTTTCAGGGTGAAGGCGAAGCTTTCCGGCGTCTGCTTCGGCAGGCCGTAGATCAGATCGATATTGGTCGAGGTGAAGCCGATCTCGCGCGCATGACGTAACAGCGCAAAGATAAACGCCTCATCCTGCTCGCGGTTGACCAGCCGCTGCACCTCTTTGTTGAAGTCCTGTACCCCCATGCTCAGGCGGTTAAAGCCCTCGGCGCGCAGGTGGTCGAGCACGTTCAGCTCAATTTCACGCGGATCGACCTCAATAGAAATCTCAGCGTCGGCGTTAAAATGGAAGTGGTGGCGCAGCAGCCCCATCAGGCGGCTAATTTGCGCTTTGTTGAGATAGGTTGGCGTTCCGCCGCCCCAGTGCAGCTGGCTAACATGGCGACCGGCAAACAGCGGCGCACGGTGGATAATCTCCTGCTCAAGCGCATCGAGATACTGGTCTGCCTTATGCTGCTGGCGGGTGACGATCTTATTGCAGCCGCAGAAGTAGCACAGCCGATGGCAAAATGGGATATGCACGTAGAGCGACAGCGCACGCTCAGGATAGCGGGTCACGGCCTGCTGGAAATCTGCTTCGCCAAAGGTATCGGCGAACTCAAGGGCGGTCGGGTATGAGGTATAGCGCGGCCCAGAATAGTTATATTTCTGGATCAGGGCCAGATCCCAGTCGATTAACTGCGAAGACATGCTCACTCCTTCGGGTAGCGTCGCTGACGACGACGACGGCCTGGCCTGCCCCCATGACGAAGTGCAAGCCGGTTGCGCAGCCACTTTTGTCGCTGCGACAACCGGCGTAGTTTAACGAATAACCACGCCAGATAACACATAACCGGAAGGGTTATAAGCAGGACGAGCAAGCCCATGCTGTAAAGCGAGTAGTCCAGGGATTAGTTGCCACCTTTGAGCAGGCGCATCATATCCTCTTTTTCCTCTTCCTCTTCTTCGTCTTCATCGTCGTCATAGGAGAGACCGAGCTGCTGCATCAGCGCGTCAATGCGGTCCAGTTTAGCGTCAACCCATGCCTGATCTTCTGCGCTCAGGGTGTCGCCATTCTCCAGACGTTCCAGCAGCGCATCCAGGCGCTCATCAGTTTCCAGCAAATCCAGTTCAGCCTGCGGTGAAAGCATAGGTTTCTCGCTCTTGGGTTTGTGCTGACGGGTGACCGGAGTAGCGGTTACGCCCAACGGTACGGGAGTTTTACTGCCGATACGGGGATCTTTCTGCTGCTTCTGGCCGCGCGAGCCGGATGCGCCATCGCTGCCGGTCGCACGGCTGCCTGCCGCGTTGCCGCGATGCTTTTTATCACGCTTACGGTCGCGTGCTTCTTGATTGATTTCATCGCGCGTTTTGCGGTGCGCTTTTGCGGGGCCTTTGCCACGCGGAGACGATGCGGGTTTATTCATCATAGTTGGTCTTTGAGCCGTTTTATTCAGTATAGAATTGCGGCGGAATCTAGCAGAAAGCAAGCAAAGAAAAAAGGCGACAGAGTAAACTGTCGCCTTTTTTCTTGACCACCCACCCTCAGCGGGTTAACTATTCCGTGTTTGCTTACAACCGACCCTGTTTATCCCTTAGCATGAACGTTCCCTGTTGCGGTCCATTTCCCTGTGTAACACGTCTCCTGACGTTCGCCATCCTGGCTATCCAGCGTCTTCGCCTCCTGGCGCTCCTGACCCCTTTTCCCTAAGTCACGTTCCTCGGCGCTCCTCGCCTTTGCCCGCTACTTTACCGTGTTAGAAAAAAGTAACAAGACGCAAAGTGGCATAAAAAGCTAAATTCAGAAAATTCTAATCAACCATCTATTTGATTTAAATAGAGTTACACCTTTATCAAACCTGCAATTACTCTGAAATATCGCAGACGTAAAGTAGCCAATCTCTTACAAGGTCACTAGCCAGTAAGGTCATGAAAGGGGTATGGCGAGAAAAGCCGCCTTTTTCCTGCGTTCAGGTATAATCCCCCAAAGCTTTACTTATGGAGACGACCGCTTTGACTAATTTGAATTATCAACAGACGCACTTTGTTACCAGTGCGCCTGATATTCGCCACTTACCTGCCGATACCGGAATAGAAGTGGCCTTTGCTGGCCGTTCCAATGCGGGTAAATCGAGCGCCCTGAATACCCTGACGCATCAGAAGAGCCTGGCGCGAACCTCCAAGACGCCGGGTCGTACTCAGCTTATCAACCTGTTTGAGGTCACGGAAGGCAAGCGTCTTGTTGACCTGCCCGGCTACGGCTACGCCGAAGTTCCGGAAGAGATGAAGATCAAATGGCAGCGCGCCTTGGGTGAGTATCTGGAGAAGCGCCAGTGCCTGCAGGGCGTGGTGATCCTGATGGACATCCGCCATCCGTTGAAAGATCTCGATCAGCAGATGATCCAGTGGGCGGTTGAGAGCGAAATTCAGGTGCTGGTGCTGCTGACCAAAGCCGACAAGCTGGCAAGCGGCGCGCGAAAGGCGCAGTTGAATATGGTGCGTGAGGCGGTGCTGGCGTTTAACGGTGACGTCCAGGTTGAGGCGTTCTCATCCCTGAAGAAGCTGGGCGTGGATAAGCTGAAGGCGAAGCTCGATAGCTGGTTTAGCGGTTTGACGCCGGTGACAGAAGCAGACGCCGAAGCGTGATCCAATAAAAAACGCCCCAGTCATTACTGACTGGGGCGGCTAAAATATTCAGCCAAATCCGATTACGTGAAGTAAAAGGTCTGAAAGATAGAACATCTTACCTCTGTACCCTACGTCTTTAACTCTACTCTTTTTTTAGACAGTTACAAACGCTTTTTGTAATTTTTTTTCATTCTTTACATAGGTAATTCTAATGATCATCACAAAAAGCTCTATCTTATGTTGCTTACTTACATAAAACTGCGTCATTACGCCAAAGGCTAGTGCGCCAGATCCCAGTTTTCACCACTGCCCACCTCCACCAGCAACGGAACATCCAGCTGGGTGCTGTTCTCCATCAGCTCATGGATCTTCTGGGAAACCTGCTCCACATCCTCTTTGTGCACTTCAAACACCAGTTCATCGTGAACCTGCATAATCATACGCACGCGCGGCTGCTCCGCCTGTAGCCAGGCATCCACGGCGATCATTGCCCGCTTGATGATATCTGCCGCCGTGCCCTGCATCGGGGCATTGATCGCAGCACGCTCAGCGCCAGCCCGGCGCGCGGCGTTGCTGGATGTGATGTCCGGCAGGTAGAGGCGACGCCCCTCTAACGTTTCAACGTAGCCCTGCTCTTTTGCCTGCGCCCGGGTGCGTTCCATATACTCACGCACGCCCGGATAGCGCTCAAAGTAGAGATCCATATAACGCTGAGACTCTTTGCGCGGGATGTTCAGCTGGCGCGAGAGACCGAAGGCGCTCATGCCGTAGATCAGGCCAAAGTTAATCGCCTTCGCGCTGCGGCGTTGCTCGTTTGATACGCTCTCCAGCGGCATGCCAAATACCTCTGCCGCCGTGGCTCGGTGGATGTCCTGGCCCTCGGCAAAGGCAGAGAGCAGCCCCCGATCGCGAGACAGGTGCGCCATGATGCGCAGCTCAATCTGCGAGTAGTCCGCAGAGACGATGACGTAATCCTCCGGCGCAATAAACGCCTGACGGATGCGCCGTCCCTCGTCGTTACGCACAGGAATATTCTGCAGGTTCGGATCGGTAGATGAGAGTCGTCCCGTTGCGGTGACCGCCTGGTGATAGGAGGTGTGCACGCGCCCGGTTTTAGGGTTGATCATCAGCGGCAGCTTATCGGTATAGGTCGATTTCAGCTTCGACAGGCCACGATGCTCCAGAATAACCTTTGGCAACGGATAGTCCAGCGCCAGCTCTTCCAGCACCTCTTCTGAGGTTGACGGTGCGCCACCCGGCGTCTTCTTCAGCGGCTTGATGCCCTGCTTTTCAAACAGGATAACCTGCAGCTGTTTGGTTGAAGAGAGGTTAAACGCTTCGCCCGCGATCTCATGGGCCTTTTTCTCCAGCTCGGCCAGACGCAGCGTGATTTCGCCGGAGTGCTTGTGCAGCACCGCCGGATCGATCTTCACCCCGTTACGCTCGATGCGGGAGAGCACCGGCACCAGCGGCATTTCGATGTTCTGGAAAATATTCAGCGGGCCCGCATGTTTCTCCAGTTTTGGCCACATCTTGAGATGCAGCTGCAGCGTGACGTCAGCATCTTCCGCCGCATAGTGACCGGCCTCTTCCAGTGCGATCTGGTTAAAGGTCAGCTGGTTTTTACCCTTGCCGGCAATCTGCTCAAAGGTCACGGTCTGGTGCTTCAGCCAGCGAGCGGAGAGGCTGTCCATATCGTGACGTCCAGCGACGCTGTCGAGAATATAGGACTCAAGCATGGTGTCAAAGGCGATGCCACGCAGCTCGATGCCGTAGTTCTGCAAAATGCCGCGATCGAACTTAAGGTTCTGTCCGACCTTCAGTGCTTTTTCATCTTCCAGAAGCGGCTTCAGCAGTTCCAGGACACGATCGCGGGAGAGCTGCTCTGGTGCATCAAGGTAGTCATGTGCAACCGGCACATAGGCCGCCAGACCCGGCTCGGTAGCAAACGACAGGCCCACCAGCTGAGCGCTAACGTTGTCCAGGCTATCCGTTTCCGTATCGAAGGCAAACACCGGCGCTCTCTTCAGTCGCGCAATCCACTCGTTCAGCGTCGGCTCATCCAGAACGGTAACGTAATGCTCTGCGGAGAGCGGTGTCGCAGGTTCATCGTCTTCAACCTCAGCGACAGGTGCCGCCTGCGGCTTCGCGGCCGGTTTCGCGCCTTTACCCTGCAACCAGGTTCCCGCTTCGACATCCGTCGTCCAGCGTTTGAATTCGTATCGTTTAAACAGGCTCAGCAGCTCATCTGCGGCAGGCTGCTGTACCGTCAGCTGTTCGCAGGAGAGATCCAGCTCAACGTCGGTCTTGATGGTCGCCAGCTGATAGGAGAGGCGAGCCACCTCTCTATTCTGCTCCAGCTTCGCCGCCATGGTTTTCGCCCCGCGGAAGCTGAGAGTGGCGATCTTATCGGACTCGTTTAGCAGCGTTTCCAGACCGCCCAGCCCCTGCAGCAGCGCCTGTGCGGTTTTTTCACCCACGCCCGGCACGCCGGGGATGTTATCTGAGGAGTCACCCATCAATGCCAGGAAATCGATGATCAGCTCAGGCGGCACGCCATATTTATTGATCACCTCTTCCGGGCCGAGAATGGTGTTGGTCATGGTGTTAATCAGGGTCACGTTCGGCGTAACCAGCTGGGCCATATCTTTATCGCCAGTGCTAATCAGTACCGGGCGACCCATTTTTTCGGCCTCCAGCGCAAGCGTACCGATAACGTCATCCGCCTCAACGCCAGAAATAGCCATCAGCGGCAGGCCCATCGCTTTTACCATCGCATGCAGCGGCTCGATCTGCGAGCGCAGGTCGTCAGGCATCGGCGGTCGGTGGGATTTATAGTGCTCAAACAGTTCGTCACGGAACGTCTTCCCTTTGGCATCAAACACCACTGCGGCATGCGTGGGCTGATACTGCATGATCAAGCTTCTGAGCATGTTCAGCACCCCGTACATAGCGCCGGTTGGCTCTCCTGCGCTGTTAGTCAGCGGTGGAAACGCGTGGTAAGCGCGATAGAGATAGGAGGAGCCATCAACGAGGATTAGCGGGTTTTCTGGGATCTGAACCATGATATCCGTGCCTGTTTAATAATTTATGGTTAAAGGATGCCACATACCGGACGAAAACTTGAGTTTTTCACGGTAATTCGTGGAAAAGATTTCCGGATCGTCGCGATCGTTCGCATTATTATCCTGTGGATAACTTTGTGCATGCTTTTTTGCTGAAGAAATAATAGACCATGTGAAATTGGCGGGGCTGTTTATTTATCTATTTAAATCATATGAATAGAAAAAGGATCTCGATCCTTATGTCCATTAGGTGACAATTTACTCCATGTGGATATAAGCTTTGCTCCTGATATAGAACCTATAAAAAAGCCGGTCATTGACCGGCTTTCTGATTACTTCTGGCCAACCAGATATTTTACCGTTGCGGCATACTGCTGAACGAAGATATCCATGCTGCTGGCATCCATACCCTGCGGGTTAACCTGGTACTTACCGTTAACAAACATGGCTGGAACACCCTGCAGCTGCAGATCGGCGGCCGCTTTCTCCTGCTGGGCAACCAGGGATTTCACCACAAAGCTGTTCCACGCGGCGTCATAGTCTTCGCCTTTAATACCGGCATCAACAAACACTTTGCGAATATCGGCGACGGAAGTCACGGTCTGGGACTTCTGCACCGCTTCAAACATCGGGGCAGTGATCTTATCTTCTACGCCCAGCGCCATCGCGACAGCCCATGCCTGGGTCAGATCTTTACCCAATGGGCCAAGGAATTCGACGTGATATTTCGTCATTTTAGTGCCTTCCGGCAGCTGCTGTTTCACCGTGTCAGAAACATGCCACACGCGTTCAAAATCGTAGCAGTGCGGGCAGTAGAAGGAGAAGAACTCCAGCACCTGCGGCTCTCCCACCGCCGGTTTATCAAGGGCGATATACTGTTTGCCCTCGGTGAACTGAGCCGCAGATGCGCTAAATGCCAGAATGAGACCTGCAAGCGCCAGCCAAATTTTCTTCATGGTTAATACTCTCCTGAACGTGTCAAATTAATACATCGGCGTAAGTTGCAAAGGCGGTTCTTGCAGAACCTTAACCTGCTCAATAAAGGTCAGAGTTTGCCTGTGCCAATAGTCTTCCCCGGTAAGCCACGGGAAATTTTTGGGGAATGCGGGATCGTCCCAGCGGCGGATCAGCCATGCCAGATAATAAACCATACGCATGGCACGTAAAGGTTCGATGAGCGCGATTTCATCAGTGTTGAACTCGCTAAACTCTTCATAGGCTTCAACGATCGTCTCAAGCTGCATACGCCGCTCGGCCTTATCGCCGTTGAGCAGCATCCACAGATCCTGAACGGCCGGACCGTTACGGGCATCGTCGAGATCGACAAACAGCGGTCCATCACGCCAGAGAATGTTCCCGGCATGGCAGTCGCCGTGCAGGCGCAGCAGATCGAAACGCGTATGCCAGTGCGCCATTACCGCCTCGATAAGCGAATCCGTGGCGTTAAGGAAGGCGGCTTTCAGGCCTGAGGGGATAAGCGTCGACCGTTCAAAGACGTTACGAGGCTCAATCAGGTACTCATTAACGTCGATGGAGGGGCGATGGGTGAAGCGTTTTTTACGCCCGGTTTGATGCAGGCGGCCGAGGTAACGCGCTACCCACTCCATCTGATCCAGGCTATCGGCTTCGAACTGACGACCGCCAAGGCTGGGGAATACGGCATAGTAGTACCCCTGATGCGTCAGCAGCGTCTGGCCGTTGAATTCAAGCGGGGCAGCAACCGGAACCTCATCGTTCATTAGCTCATGGGCGAACTGGTGCTCTTCGCTGATTTGTTCTGCCGACCAGCGCTGCGGACGGTAAAACTTCACCACGTAACGGTGGCGATCTTCATCCTGAAACTGATAGACACGGTTTTCGTAACTGTTGAGCGGGGTAAGACCGGAATCCACCCGGATCCCCTGTTCGAACAGCGCATCCATGATGGTATCCGGGTGTAGCGTCTGGAAAGTAAAAGCGTTGTCGTTCATCCCATCATCCGGAAATTACTACGAATAGTTCAGGATATCATTTCGTAGCGTTTTCCGTTGCACCGCTTACAACCTTTTACTCTTTAATTACACCCCGGGCACGCAGCAGAGCGGTTTTGAAATCCTCTTCATAATCTTTCTGGATCCCGGGAATAACCGCATCCTTTGCCGAGTCGCGCATTTTGAGATGATAGATCAGGATATCGTCAGAAAGATCGGTTAGCTCACCGTCATAGCCTGACTCCTGCGCCAATTTTTGCAAGAATTGCATCAGGTTAAGCTCGGGCTCTTTTTGCCAGGCGGGCTGGAGGAGTTCAATTACTTCGTTCAGACGTTTACATTTCATGGCCAGTGCTCCTTACTCTTGAGAGAGACACGTTAGCAGGGTCAAACCCACAATAAAAGAGGCGATATTGGTGAATAGTGGACTAGACATTACGGGCGTCGTGCTGGCTGGCGGCAGAGCGTCGCGTATGGGCGGAGAAGACAAAGGATTATTGCTGCTCAACGGCATTCCGCTCTGGCAGCACGTCGCTGACAGTCTGGCTAAACAGGTAGACCGTGTCGTACTGAGCGCTAACCGCAATCTCGATCGCTATCGGGCAAGCGGCCTGGTCGTTATTGAAGATACGCTGGAGAACTTCCCCGGCCCGTTGGCCGGTATGCTGGCCGTGATGCATCAGACGGCAGCCGACTGGTTTCTGTTCTGTCCGTGCGATACACCGGGCATACCGTCCGATCTGGCAGCACGGCTAGCCTCTGAGCGTAAAGACGCGCCGGTAGTATGGGTGACGGACGGCGAACGCGATCATCCCACCGTTGCGCTAGTTCATCGCCAGGTGATCCCACCGCTTGCGGCTTATCTGGCCGCCGGTGAACGGCGGGTGATGCTGTTTATGCGCCAGGTCGGAGGTCATGCCGTGGACTTTAGCGATTGCCGGTCGGCATTTATCAATATCAATACGCCGGACGATCTCATCGCCAGACAGGAGAAATAATGAAGCCGATCCTCGCCATTGCCGCATGGAGCGGTACAGGTAAAACTACGCTGCTTAAGCGTCTGATCCCTGCTCTCTGTGAACGGGGTATTCGTCCGGGCCTGATTAAGCATACGCATCACAATATGGATGTCGATAAGCCCGGCAAGGATAGCTATGAGTTACGTAAGGCGGGTGCAGCACAAACCCTCGTCGCCAGCCAGCAGCGGTGGGCCCTAATGACCGAAACGCCGGATGAAGCGCCGTTAGACTTAGCATTTCTGGCCAGCAGAATGGATCACACGAAATTAGATCTGGTTCTGGTAGAGGGGTTTAAACATGAGCCGGTGGCGAAGATCCTACTTTTTCGCACAGATACCGGGCATCGGATAGAGGAGCTGGCGATTGACGATCGTGTTATTGCGATCGCCAGTGACGTTGTGATTGACGCTGCCGTTCCGGTGTTAGATTTGAATGACGTGCCAAATATTGCCGATTTTATCGTGCAGTGGTTAAAGCGTCAGAGTAAGTAAGGTAGGACAGGCGTCATTTGTAGGCCCGGTAAGCGCAGCGCCACCGGGCGTTCAGTCAGCAACACAACGCAAAAAGGCCATCCTTTCGGATGGCCTTCTGCTTGTTTGATGCCTGGCAGTTCCCTACTCTCGCA
>NZ_JBBCMV010000009.1:0-92340 GCF_037152055.1 Pseudescherichia sp. AS216
GCCCGGAGGCGCTTCGCTGACCGGCCGGCTTATTCGCCGTTGTTCCGTGTCAGTGGAGGCGCATTATAGGGAGTTATTCCGGGGTGACAAGTCTTAAATGCAAAAAACTTTCCAAGCGCTTATTTTGCAGTCTTTATGCCTGTTTTGCCGCCGATTTGCTGGTTAATTGTGCAATTTCTCGCGCAAATTCACTTACGCGTGACCAGTCGGTATAAACCACCTCTTTACGCGTATCCGTTTCCCCTCCGGTCATCTTCATAATCAGGCGGATCATGATCCGGTCGTACCAGGAGTAGCGTGGGTAGCGAAGGGCACCGGCAAACACCGCACAGCGATCCGGCTGCCAGGGTGAGTTCAATAAAAACTTACGCGTATAGCTATTAGTTTGCGGCGAGCTCTTCTCTGGTTTGCGCGCCACAAGGTTAACGGCGTAAAAGGCACTGGGCAGCGCATTAAGGTGCTGTAGATGCTTTTTCACAAACCTATCCACGGCCGGATGAAAGTGACCATAGCGAATCGATGCCCCAATAACCACGCGGTCATACTCCTCCCATGCGATTGATTCTGTACGGTTAAGGTTAACCACATCGGAATAGACGCTGAGCTCGCTCAGTTCAGAGGCGATACTGGAGGCGATCTCACGGGTTTGCCCGTCACGGGTGGAGAATAGAATCAACGTTTTCATAGCGTGTTCCCTTATTCGCGCCAGAACGTTGGGGTAAAGAGTACCAGCAACGTAAAGACTTCAAGACGACCAAAAAGCATGTTGGCGATGAGGATCCACTTCGCCACCGGGTTCATGCTGGCAAAGTTATCTGCCACCACCCCAAGACCCGGCCCAAGGTTGTTCAGCGTCGCCACCACGGAAGCAAAGGCGGAGAAGTCATCTACACCCGTGGCGATAATCGCCAGCATGCTTACGATAAAGACCAGTGCATAGGCAGAGAAGAAGCCCCACACCGCCTCGAGAATACGCTCCGGCAGCGCGCGGTTCCCCAGCTTGATGCTGTACACCGCGTTAGGATGCACCAGCCGTTTCAGCTCGCGGTTACCCTGCTTAAACAGCAGCAGGATACGAATGACCTTCAGTCCCCCGCCGGTGGACCCCGCCATGCCGCCGATAAACGCCGAGCAGAGCAGGAGCACCGGCAGGAACAGCGGCCAGCGCGCAATGCTGTCGGTAGTAAAGCCGGCGGTCGTTGCCATCGACACCACCTGGAAGAACGCCTGGTTTAGCGTAGTGACCGCCGAGTTGTAGACATCGTGGAACCAGAGTACCAGGGTGCAGATCACCACCAGCGTTAGCTGCACACCGATAAACATTCTGAACTCAGGATCGCGCCAGTAGACCTTCAGGTTCCGCCCGCTCAGTAGGGAGAAGTGCAGACCATAGTTACAGCCGGAGATCAGCAGGAAGATAGCAATAATGGTGTTAATCGTTGGGCTATCGAAATAGCCCACGCTGGCATCATGGGTGGAGAACCCGCCAATGGCGATGGTAGCAAAGCTGTGTCCAATGGCGTCAAACGCCGGCATACCCGCAAACCAGAGCGCCAGTGCGCAGGCCACGGTCAGCAGAACATAGATAAGCCACAGCGTCTTTGCCGTCTCGGCAATACGCGGGCGCATCTTATTATCCTTCAGCGGGCCGGGCATCTCCGCACGGTAAAGCTGCATTCCCCCAACGCCAAGAATAGGAAGAATAGCCACGGCCAGGACGATGATCCCCATCCCGCCGAACCATTGCAGCATCTGGCGATAGAAAAGAATACCGTGCGGCAAGGAATCCAGCCCCACCAGCGTAGTCGCCCCGGTGGTCGTCAGGCCAGAAAAGGACTCAAAGAAGGCGTCGGTCACCGTCAGGTTGGGACGCTCAGAGAAGATAAACGGCAAGGCCCCCACGCTACCCAGCACCGTCCAGAACAGGACGACAATCAGGAAGCCTTCCCGCGACTTCAGTTCGCTCTTCTCCCGGCGGTTAGGCCACCACAGCAGGGAGCCGATCGCCAGCGCCACAAAGAACGTTTGGGTGAATGCACGCCCCGCGCCGTCCCGATAAATCAGCGCAACCAGTCCAGGCAGGATCATCGTTCCGGAAAAGAGTATCACCAGCAGTCCAACGATTCGGGTAATGGCGCGAAAATGCATCTCTGCCGCTTCCTTAGGTATCCAGATAAATGAGGTGGGGATTATTCTTTAATGGCTGATAATTGCAATGAACCACGACTAAAATCTGCCAGCCGGGCGGAAAACTCGCTCAGCCTGGCGCGGGGAAGCGCCACTCGGAGCTGCACGACCGCCTGATAGTCGCTGGTGACGATCTTCCCCTCGAACTGACCCAGTAGCGCTTCTACGCCAGCGAGCTGAGCATAATCACAACACAAAGTATATTCGGTCAGCGGTAATTTGCGGAGTGTGGTGAGCTGATTAAGCGCACGCTGTACGCCGCCGCCATAGGCTTTGACCAGCCCGCCGGTGCCTAACAGAATGCCGCCATAGTAGCGCACCACTACAGCGGTGATCTCACCGACGCCGCTGCCCATCAGCTGGGCCAGCATCGGCTTGCCCGCCGTGCCAGCCGGTTCACCATCGTCGGAAAAGCCCAGCTGCTGCGAGTCGTCCGGCGGCCCGGCCACCCATGCGACGCAGTGGTGCCGCGCCTCCGGGTGTTCTGCCCGCACGGCGCTGACGAAGGCTTTCGCCGCCTCTACGCCGTCGGTGTGGGCCAGCAGCGTAATAAAGCGGCTCTTTTTGATCTCCTCAACGAAGGTCACCGGCGCAGCCGGTATCAGCCAGCTCTCCATCAGGCCAGCTTCAGATCTCGGGTCATGTTCTCCACGCCGTTCTCGTGGATCACCACGTTATCTTCGATACGGATCCCGCCGAACGGTTTCAGCGCTTCAATTTTCTGCCAGTTGAAGTGCTTGCTAAACTCGCCTTCACGCCACGCGCTCAGCAGCGAGTCGATGAAGTAGATACCCGGCTCAATGGTCAGCACCATGCGCGGCTGGATTACGCGGGTGCAGCGCAGGTAAGGATATTTTGCCGGCGCGGCCAAATGCGTACCGGTATCATCCTGCATAAAGCCAGCAACGTCATGCACCTGAAGGCCCAGCGGATGGCCGATACCGTGCGGCATGAAGGGGCCGGTGAGATTGTTCTCTACCATCGCTTCTTCGCTGATATCGGTAACAATCTGATGACGACGGAGCAGCTTCGCAATGCGCTGATGGAACTGCAGGTGGTACTCGATATAGCTCACCCCCGCTTTCATAGTGCCGATCAGCGCCAGCTGCTCGTCGTTGACATCTTTGATCAGCTGCGCAAAGTCGTTATCGCCATTGGCGGCCCAGGTCCGGGTCAGATCCGCGGCGTAGCCGTTATACTCGGCGCCAGCGTCCAGCAGGAAGCTGCGCATCTCAGCGGGTGCGCGATGATCCAGCCTGGTGTAGTGCAGCACGGAAGCGTGCTCGTTGAGCGCCACGATATTGCTGTAGGGTACGTCGGTATCGCGGTGGCCGGTGGCGGTCAGATAGGCCACGTTGATGTCAAATTCGCTCATACCGGAGAGAAACGCCTCGTGCGCTGCGCGGTGGCCCATCACTGCCGTCTTCTGCGCCTCTCGCATACAGGCCAGCTCGTAGTCGGTCTTATAGGCGCGATAGTAGTGCAGGTAGTCAATCACCCCTTTCGGGTTGATATTCTCGGCTTTGATCTCCAGCTGCAATGCGCGCTCTGTCACCGGGCCGATGTAGGCGATATTGCCCCGTGCCGCAGGCAGCTGGCTGGCGATACCGTCTGCTTTTGGCAGGGCAATAATCTCGATCTCTTCGGTCCAGAACGAGGTCGGCAGCGGCTCGACGTTGTGCCAGTAATCTACCGGCAGGTAGAACCACAGCTTGGGCTTGTTGACACCATCCACCAGCAACCAGCAGTTGGGAACCTGAGTAACAGGTACCCAGGCTTTAAACTGCGGGTTGACCTTAAAGGGGTACGGATGGTCATCAAGGAAGATGTTGAACAGCTCGCCGGAGTGAATCAGCAATGCGTCGAGCTTAAAGCGGGCCAGTACGTCCCGGGCACGTTCCTGTAGGGTAACGATATGATCTTTATAAAGCGCAGCCAGTGAGTCCATGATTTTCCCTTCTGGTTTAGACGGCAATTCTCGGCATCTTAACATACCCGGTAACGCCTGCGTGTTTTCCGTTTAGCGTGATCGCCTCAGCAACTTTTTAAACTCTCATTTGCATTTTATTAACATAATAACCACACTCCGTCTCATCTGGTAAGACCAGTAACCCTGCTGGATTCAGGAGACTGACATGCTCTACAAAGGCGATACCCTATACCTCGACTGGCTGGAAAACGGCATTGCTGAACTGGTGTTCGCGGCCCCCGGCTCGGTCAACAAGCTCGATACGGCGACGGTGGCGAGTCTCGGCCAGGCGCTGGACGTGCTGGAAAAAAGCCCCGACCTCACCGGGCTGCTGCTGCGCTCCGACAAAGCCGCCTTTATTGTCGGCGCGGACATTACCGAATTCCTCTCTCTGTTCCAGGTTCCCGAAGAGCAGCTTAGCCAGTGGCTGCACTTCGCTAACAGCGTCTTTAACCGCCTGGAAGATCTGCCTGTTCCCACAATCTCTGCCGTTAACGGCTATGCGCTGGGCGGCGGCTGCGAGTGTGTGCTCGCCACCGACTATCGTTTAGCGACGCCAGATCTGCGTATTGGCCTGCCGGAAACCAAGCTGGGGATTATGCCAGGCTTTGGCGGCTCGGTGCGCATGCCGCGTCTGCTGGGAGCTGACAGCGCGCTGGAGATTATTGCTGCTGGCAAAGACGTAGGCGCTGAACAGGCGCTGAAAATCGGCCTCGTCGATGGCATCGTAGCGGCGGAAAAACTGCGCGATGGCGCGCTGGCCGTTCTGCGTCAGGCGATAGAGGGCGATCTGGACTGGCGCGCCAAACGCCAGCCGAAGCTGGAGCCGCTGAAACTCAGCAAGATTGAAGCCGCCATGAGCTTTACCATCGCCAAAGGCATGGTGATGCAGACCGCAGGCAAGCACTACCCCGCCCCGCTGACGGCGGTGAAAACCATTGAAGCGGCGGCCCGGTTTGGCCGTGATGAGGCGCTGGCGCTTGAGAACCAGAGCTTTGTCCCACTGGCCCACACCAACGAGGCCCGCGCGCTGGTAGGCATCTTCCTGAACGATCAGTATGTCAAAGGTCAGGCCAAAAAGCTGACCCAGAACGTCGAGACCCCGAAGCAGGCCGCCGTGCTGGGCGCAGGCATTATGGGTGGCGGCATCGCTTACCAGTCGGCATGGAAAGGCGTGCCGGTGCTGATGAAAGATATCAACGACAAATCCCTGACGCTGGGTATCAGCGAAGCCAGCAAGCTGCTCAATAAGCAGCTTGAGCGCGGCAAGATTGACGGTTTGAAGCTGGCGGGCGTCATTGCCACTATCCATCCGACCCTCGATTACACCGGCTTTGATCGCGTCGACGTAGTGGTGGAGGCGGTCGTCGAAAATCCTAAGGTGAAAAAAGCGGTGCTGGCCGAGACTGAACAGAAGGTACGCCCGGATACGGTGCTGGCCTCAAACACCTCGACTATCCCTATTAGCGAGCTGGCCAGCGTTCTGCAACGCCCAGAGAACTTCTGCGGCATGCACTTCTTTAACCCGGTACACCGCATGCCGCTGGTAGAGGTGATCCGCGGCGAAAAAACTTCGGAACAGACTCTCGCCAAAGTGGTCGCCTGGGCGAGCAAAATGGGCAAAACGCCTATCGTCGTTAACGACTGCCCTGGCTTCTTCGTCAACCGCGTCCTGTTCCCCTACTTTGCCGCCTTCGGCCAGCTCCTGCGCGACGGCGCGGACTTCCGCCGCGTGGATAAGGTAATGGAAAAGCAGTTTGGCTGGCCAATGGGCCCGGCTTATCTGCTGGACGTGGTGGGCATCGATACGGCGCATCACGCCCAGGCGGTCATGGCCGCTGGCTTCCCGGAGCGGATGCAGAAGGATTACCGCGACGCCATTGACGTACTGTTCGACGCGGGCCGCTTTGGACAGAAAAA
The DNA here is from genome assembly GCF_037152055.1 of Pseudescherichia sp. AS216. Lineage (NCBI taxonomy): Bacteria > Pseudomonadati > Pseudomonadota > Gammaproteobacteria > Enterobacterales > Enterobacteriaceae > Pseudescherichia > Pseudescherichia sp. AS216. The sequence goes on from NZ_JBBCMV010000009.1 coordinate 6,077, forward strand.
CGGCCAGGGCTTCTGGCGTTATAAAGAGGACAGCAAAGGCAAGCCGAAGAAAGAGGAAGATGCTGCCGTTGACGGCCTGCTGGCAGAGGTTAGCCAGCCGAAGCGCGACTTCTCTGACGAGGAGATTATTGCCCGCATGATGATCCCGATGGTCAACGAAGTGGTGCGCTGTCTGGAAGAGGGCATTATCGCCAGCCCGGCTGAAGCCGATATGGCCCTGGTCTACGGCCTTGGCTTCCCACCGTTCCACGGCGGCGCATTCCGCTGGCTCGACACGCAGGGCAGCGCCAGCTATCTCGATCGGGCGCAGCAGTTCGCCGCCCTTGGCCCGCTCTACGCCGTGCCGGACGGCCTGCGTGAGAAAGCGCGCCATAACGAACCCTATTATCCTCCCGTTGCGCCAGCCCGCCCGGCAGGCGTTCTGAAATCGGCTTAAGGAGTCACAATGGAACAGGTAGTCATTGTCGATGCAATTCGTACCCCGATGGGCCGTTCTAAGGGCGGCGCGTTCCGTAACGTACGCGCGGAAGATCTCTCCGCGCACCTGATGCGTAGCCTGCTGGCGCGCAACCCGGCCCTCGACGCCGCGGCGCTGGACGATATCTACTGGGGCTGCGTGCAGCAGACCCTGGAGCAGGGCTTTAACATCGCCCGTAATGCCGCCTTGCTGGCCGAGATCCCCCACTCCGTTCCGGCGGTGACCGTTAACCGTCTGTGCGGCTCGTCGATGCAGGCGCTGCACGATGCAGCACGCATGATCATGACCGGCGATGCGCAGGCGTGCCTGGTGGGCGGCGTTGAGCATATGGGCCACGTACCGATGAGCCACGGCGTTGATTTTCATCCCGGCCTCAGCCGTAACGTCGCTAAAGCGGCAGGCATGATGGGTTTAACCGCTGAGATGCTGGCACGCATGCACGGCATCAGTCGTGAGATGCAGGACCAGTTTGCCGCCCGCTCCCACGCCCGTGCATGGGCCGCCACCCAGAGTGGGGCGTTCAAAAATGAGCTTGTCCCCACCGGCGGTCACGACGCCGACGGCGTGCCGAAAATGTTTAACTTCGACGAGGTGATCCGCCCGGAGACCAGCGTTGAAGGTCTCTCCGCGCTGCGGCCCGCGTTCGATCCGGCTAACGGCACGGTGACGGCGGGCACCTCCTCCGCGCTCTCTGACGGCGCGGCGGCGATGCTGGTGATGAGTGAAAGCCGCGCCCGCGAGCTGGGCCTGACGCCACGCGCCCGTATACGTTCAATGGCGGTCGTGGGTTGCGATCCCTCTATCATGGGCTACGGTCCGGTTCCGGCCTCGCAGCTGGCGTTAAAAAAAGCCGGTCTGACGGTGAGCGACATCGATCTGTTTGAGATGAACGAAGCCTTTGCGGCGCAGATCCTGCCGTGCATTAAGAATTTGGGTCTGATGGAGCAGATTGACGAGAAGATCAACCTCAACGGCGGCGCGATCGCCTTGGGTCATCCGCTCGGCTGTTCCGGGGCGCGGATCAGCACCACCCTGCTGAACCTGATGGAGCGTAAAGACGCGCAGTTTGGCCTGGCGACAATGTGTATTGGGCTGGGTCAGGGGATTGCGACGGTGTTTGAGCGAGTTTAAGCGTGTCAGGCAGGCCCGGCGGGAGAGACACCGTCGGGCCAGTGACGCCAGAGCTTAGATAAAGGCGAAAGCGTCGCCGAAGAGACGATCTTCCCGCGCACCGCGTTCGTTGCAGAAGAGATCCCGGGCGATTTTTGCCATTTCGAAACGTCCGGCAATATAGATATCATGCTCGGCCAGCGTGCCGAAATCCTGAAGTACCGCGGTCAATACCGTGCCGCTGCGGCCCTGCCACGCCTCTTCCGGCTGCTCAACCACCGGCACCACCTTCAGATTGGGGTGGGTCACCGCTAAAGCTTGCAGCTCAGAGAGATCGTACAGGTGCTTCTCTTCGCGTCCGCCCCAGTAGATGGTGATATCACGTGCCGGGTTACGCGCCAGCGCGGTCAGCAGAATCGAGCGCACGTAGGAGAAGCCGGTTCCGCCTGCAATCAGGATCAGCGGACGCTCTTCGTCATCGCGCAGCCAGGCATCGCCGTGCGGAATATCGATAACAATTTCGCGCTCTTTCAGGATCCGGTCCATCACCGCCATCGCATAGAGGTTCAGCTCGGAAGCACCAATGTGCAGCTCGATGAACGCCTGCTCATCCGGCGTGGATGCCATGGAGAACGGACGCTTATCGCGCTCGTCCATCACCACCATCAAATATTGCCCAGCGCGAAAGGAAAACGCCGCGTCCGGTACAAGACGAACACGGTATACGGTATCGGTGATAGCTTCTACCGAAGTCACTTTACAGCTTAAGGTTGTCATGCGCTCCCTCTGTCGGGTCGTTTTATTACGAATCAAAAGGCAAAACGGCGGCGCATTAGCTGCCTTTACCGTCACTCATTATGCCCAGCTCATCCCAGATAGCGTCAATTCTCGCGGTAACGGCAGGATCCTTTTTAATCGGACGCCCCCATTCACGCTGGGTTTCACCAGGCCATTTGTTGGTAGCATCCAGCCCCATTTTAGAGCCCAGACCGGAAACCGGCGAGGCAAAATCCAGGTAGTCTATCGGCGTGTTCTCTACCAACACCGTATCCCTTGCCGGATCCATACGGGTGGTGATCGCCCAGATAACGTCGTTCCAGTCGCGCGCGTTCACGTCATCATCACAGACAATAACAAATTTGGTGTACATAAACTGCCGCAGGAAGGACCACACGCCCATCATCACGCGTTTGGCATGACCGGCATACTGCTTTTTGATGGTCACTACTGCCAGGCGGTACGAGCACCCTTCCGGGGGAAGATAGAAATCGACAATCTCCGGAAACTGCTTTTGCAGGATCGGCACAAAGACTTCGTTCAGCGCCACGCCAAGCACGGCTGGCTCATCGGGCGGGCGACCCGTGTAGGTGGAGTGGTAGATAGCATCCTCGCGCTGGGTAATATGCGTCACCGTAAAGACCGGGAAGCTATCTATCTCATTATAGTAACCCGTGTGGTCGCCATACGGGCCTTCCGGGGCCATCTCACCCGGCTCAATGTAGCCCTCAAGCACGATCTCCGCGCTGGCAGGCACCTCCAGATCGTTTGAGATGCACTTAACTACCTCGGTTTTGGTACCGCGCAGCAGACCGGCAAAGGCATATTCAGAAAGCGTATCCGGTACAGGGGTCACTGCGCCTAAAATCGTAGCGGGATCGGCCCCCAGCGCCACGGCAACCGGGAAACGTTCGCCGGGATGCGCTGCGCACCACTCCTGATAATCCAGCGCGCCGCCGCGATGCGACAGCCAGCGCATGATCAGTTTGTTCTTGCCAATAAGCTGCTGGCGATAGATACCCAGGTTTTGCCGCTCTTTATGCGGACCACGGGTGACGGTGAGGCCCCAGGTGATCAGCGGGGCGGCATCTTCCGGCCAGCACTGCATGATCGGGATAGTGGTGAGATCCACCGCTTCGCCCTGCACGACCTTTTGCTGGCACGGCGCGCCGCGCAGGCGTTTGGTGGGCATATTGAGCACCTGCTTAAACTGCGGCAGCTTATCAAAGAGATCGCGGAAGCCTTTCGGCGGCTCTGGCTCTTTCAGGAAGGCCAGCAGCTTGCCCACCTCGCGCAGCGCCGTCACATCCTCTTGCCCCATACCTAGCGCTACACGCTTCGGGGTGCCAAAGAGGTTGCAGAGTACCGGCATTGCGTAGCCTGTGGGGTTTTCAAATAACAGGGCGGGACCACCGGCGCGCAGCGTGCGGTCGGCAATTTCTGTTATTTCCAGATGAGGATCAACAGGCAGCGTGATGCGTTTGAGTTCGCCCTGCTGTTCCAGCAGCGCCATAAAATCACGTAGGTCGTGGTATTTCATGCAGTTAATCATGGCCTCGGAGTCAGCCTTCCATTATACGGTGAACATCGGCGTGATGCTGTAGTTTTGTTAAATTAGGGTAAATCGTTACGCCAACATGTGGCGATGACCGCTATAATCACCTTAGCCATCATTATCGGGTTTTGATATGCTTGCACACGATTAGCTAAAACAGAGTGATTATGCAAGCCTGGTATCTACTGTACTGCAAGCGGGGACAGCTCGAACGCGCCCAGCAACACCTTGAACGCCAGGCGGTAAACTGCCTGACGCCGATGATCACGCTTGAAAAAATCGTGCGTGGCAAACGCACTGCAGTGAGCGAACCACTGTTCCCCAACTATCTGTTTGTCGAATTCGATCCGGAAGTTATCCACACCACCACCATTAACGCGACTCGCGGCGTGAGCCACTTTGTCCGCTTCGGTGTTAGTCCGGCAACGGTGCCTGCGCCGGTGATCGCTCAGCTGGTGCACTATCAACCTGAAGGGGTGACCGATCCTGAGACACCTTATCCGGGTGACAGCGTGGTGATCACTGAAGGGGCGTTTGAGGGGCTAAAGGCTATTTTTACCGAGCCTGACGGCGAAGCGCGCTCGATGTTGCTGCTGAATCTGCTCAACCAGCAGGTAGTGCAGAGCGTGAGAAACACCGACTTCCGTAAAGCTTAAAACGCGATACCGAACAGCTGCCTGACGTTGTTATCTGTTATGCCTGCCAGCCGGTCAGCATCCTCGCCTCGCAGCTGCGCCACGCGTTGCAAAATATGCCCCAGCACGGCGGGCTCATTGCGCCGTGACGCTGGCTTAGGCTTGAGATCGCGAGGCAGCAGATAGGGGGCATCGGTTTCAATCAGCAGACGATCGGCCGTGATAAGCGGTACGATTTCGCTAAGCGCCTGCCCGCGACGTTCGTCGCAGACCCAGCCGGTAATGCCCAGATAGAGCCCGCGCGCCAGACAGTCGCGCGCTTCCTGCTCTGAGCCGGTAAAGCAGTGCAGCACCGCGCCGGGGAGTTTATCCAGCCACGGATCGAGCAGAGCTAAGAAACGCTCGTGGGCGTCGCGGCAGTGCAAAAACACCGGCAGGGAGAGCTCAGCGGCGAGAGCCAGCTGGGCGCTAAACGCCACTTCCTGCGCCTGCGGCGTGGAGAAGTTACGGTTAAAATCCAGCCCGCACTCACCAATGGCGACGACCTGCGGCAGGCTGGCCAGCTCCCGAATGGCGTCAGTGGTCTCCGGCTGCCACTGGCTGCTGTCATGCGGGTGGACGCCCGCCGTGGACCAGCAGCCCGCGTATTGCGCAGCCAGCGCCTGTGCCTGCTGGCTCTCATGCAGGTTGGTTCCGGTAAGCAGCATGCCGCTAACGCCTGCGGCGGCAGCCCGGGCGACAACCTGCTCGCGATCGCCAGCAAACTGTGAGCTAGTGAGGTTTACGCCAATATCAAACATCGTCTTCGCTTTCGTCGCTCTCTTCCTGGCGGAAGCGGCGCTTGCCAACATAAAAACGCGAGAAGAAGACGCCCACTTCAAACAGGCAGTACATCGGGATCGCCAGCAGCGTCTGGGAAAAAACATCCGGCGGCGTCAGCAGCATACCGACAACAAACGCGCCTACCAGCACATAAGGCCGTTTACGACGCAAATCGTCCGGCGTTGTGACGCCCATCCAGCAGAGCAGGACAATGGCTACCGGTACTTCAAACGACACGCCGAAGGCCATAAACAGCGCCATGACGAAGTCGAGGTAGCTGGCAATATCCGTCGATACCTGCACGCCCACCGGGGCGGTATGGGTCAAAAAGCCAAACGCCAGCGGGAACACCACAAAGTAGGCGAAGGCCATGCCGATATAGAACAGCAGCGAGCTGGAGACCAGCAGCGGCACAACCAGACGCCGCTCGTGCTTATAGAGCGCTGGGGCAACAAAGGCCCAGACCTGATAAAGAATAACGGGCGCAGAGAGGATCAGCGACACCATGAAGGTCAGCTTTACCGGGGTAAAGAACGGCGACGCCACGTCGGTAGCAATCATCGTTGCACCCAAGGGCATCTGCTTGATCAGCGGGGCTGAGACCAGCTGGTAGATATCGTTAGCGAAATAGACCAGCACCACGAAAATGGCGAGCACCGCAAAGATGCAGTTCATCAGGCGTTTTCGCAGCTCGATCAGGTGCGTAATCAGCGGTTGGGTATCTTGTACAGCCATGGTTACGGTTTATCACTTGTCGATGAAGATAAATGTGCGGCAGAGGCAGCGGGCTGAGCTGGCTTGCTGTCGACGGGGGTCTCCGTCTCCGGCAACGGTGCCTGCGCTGGCGCGCTGGCCTGGTGCTCCGCAACGGCAGGCGTCACGCCCTGATGCTGCTCCTCATTGCCTTTCACAATCGGATTATGAATAGTATGCGCTACGTCGCTTGCACGCTCGGGATCGTTGACGTTGTAGGTGCGCTTCATTGACTCTGCCGCATGGCGCAGCTCATCCATAGACTCTTTTAGCTCTGGCGTCAGGTGATCCATACTCGCTTTTTCAACCTTCTTGAGGCTGTCCTGAAGCTCCTGGATCTTCAGCTCCTGCGCCAGCTCATTTTGTACAGTGCTTGCCAGCGAGCGCAGCGCGCGCACCCATCCGGCCACCGTTTTAACCGCTACCGGTAAACGCTGCGGCCCCAGCACAATCAGACCGATCACGAATACCAGTACCAGTTCGCCAAAACCAATATCGAACACGAATTACACCTGCTCTTTATCGCGACGTTTTTCTTCGTCTGTTTTCACATCGTCTTGCTTTTCAGCAAGGGTTTTTGTGGAGAAATCAGCGTCCTCCGCCGATTTTTTCTCGTGCTTATCGTCATCGCCCATGGCTTTTTTAAAGCCTTTGATCGACGCGCCGAGATCGGAACCGATAGAGCCTAACTTTTTCGTTCCAAACAGCAGGACAACGATGACGGCAATAATAAGCAACTGCCAAATACTGATACCACCCATACACGATCCTCAAGGATAGATGCTGAAATTAGCGGGCCGGTACAGCCTACCCGGCCCATTAAGCGTGCGGCTACAGCACGCGGGTTTTCCGCCAGCCAATAAGCCAGGCCACCACGCCACCGGCGATAAGCCATGCGGACGCCGTTTGCCACTCCGGCCGGTTGATCAAAAAGAGCGTTCCGCTCAGGATCAACGTTGCCCCAATACCGAACAGATAACGGGACTGCCCCTGGCGCACATTGTTAACGCGCATCTCCCGGGCTATCAGATCCACGTTGTGCTGCAGCTGCTTATGCTGGCGCAGGTTGTGGTAGATCAGTTCGGGCAGCTCGGGCATTTTCTCAATCCACATCGGTCCCTTCTCTTTCAGGGAACGGACCAGCGCCGGGAAGCCTACCTGATCTTTGATCCACGTTTCGAGGAAAGGTTTCGCCGTTTTCCACAAATCGAGCTGCGGATAGAGCTGACGTCCTACGCCCTCGATATAAAGCAGCGTTTTTTGCAGCAGCACCAGCTGCGGCTGCACCTCCATATTGAACCGCCGCGCCGTGTTGAACAGGTTCAGCAGCACGTGGCCAAAAGAGATCTCCGCCAGCGGCTTCTCAAAAATCGGCTCGCACACGGTGCGGATCGCAAACTCAAACTCTTCAACGTTGGTATCCGGCGGTACCCAGCCAGAATCAACGTGCAGCTCGGCAACCCGACGGTAGTCGCGGTTGAAGAATGCAATGAAGTTCTCCGCCAGGTAGCGCTTATCCTCTTTGTTCAGCGAGCCGACGATGCCACAGTCGATACCGATATACTGCGGATCTTCCGGATGCTCATAGCTGACAAAGATATTGCCCGGGTGCATATCCCCGTGGAAAAAGCTATCACGGAACACCTGGGTAAAGAACACCTGTACGCCACGCTCGGCCAGCAGCTTCAAATCGGTATTGTTTTTCTCCAGTGCAGCAACGTCGTTCACCGGAATACCATAGATGCGTTCCATGACAAGCATATTTTGGCTGCAGTAATCGGAGTAAACTTCTGGCACGTAGAGCATCGCGCTATTTTCAAAGTTACGCCGCAGCTGGATGGCGTTGGCCGCTTCACGCAGCAGATCCAGCTCGTCGATCAGCGTCTTCTCATACTCCTTCACCACTTCCAGCGGGCGCAGGCGACGTCCGTCCGGCATCAGGCGCGGAACCCAGCGCGCAAGGCGATAGATCAGGCTCATATCGGCTCTGATTATCGGCAGAATATCCGGCCGGATCACCTTGATCACCACTTCCTTGCCGTTCTCTTTCAGGCGAGCAGTGTGGACCTGGGCGATAGAGGCCGACGCCAGCGGCGTAATGTCAAAATCATCAAACCACGTCTCTACGGGGATATCACCCATCGCCTTTTCGATCTGCCGCTTAGCCAGCTTGCCGTCAAAGGGCGCTACGCGATCCTGAAGCATCGCAAGCTGGTCGGCGATCACGGGCGGGAAGAGATCGCGACGGGTAGAGAGCATCTGCCCGAACTTGATCCACACCGGTCCCAGCTCCTGTAGCGCCAGCCGCAGGCGATGACCTAACTCTTTGTCTTTGTGACGGTTTGGCATCCAGAACAGCGTGCGACGCCAGAGCCGAATCGGCAGGGTAAGACGCATTCGTGGGATGAGCTCATCAAGCCCGTAACTCAAAAAAGTTTGAATGATAAAGTACAGGCGTCGAATTTCACCTGGCGTCATTTGCCCTCCAGTTTTTCCAGCCGTTTGGTTAACGCATCAACCGAGCGCGCGACGGCGGCGGCCTCCTCGGCAAACCAGGCAACTTCCAGTCCACCGGGTGCCAGACGCCACTCTTCCGTTATGGCTTCGCCCACGTACTGCTGCTGACGCTGCAGGCCATGTTGGAAACGCTTTGCACCGCCGCGCAGAACTTTCGCGATGCCTTCGGCGGCGATATCGCCGGTGTAAGGGGCAAGTAGCTCAGCAAAATCGAACTCTGCGAGATCGAAAAGCGCGCTAAGGTTTTGTACAACCTGAATATCACCCTGCACTTCCAGCTCGCCGCTGCGTATAAGCGTAGTCAGCTGCTGGCGATCGCGCAGCTTCGGTAACAACCGGGCCTGGGTAATGACGGTGCAGTCCGCCTCGCCCTCCCAGGCGCTCAGCACGTCGACCTGGCGCTCGCTAAAGGCCAGGATAAGCGGCGTAGAGAACTCTTTGAGGACAATACGCAGTACCTTACCCTGCAGGCGCTGGCGGGCGGGTTTTAATGCCCTTTCGCGATATAAAAATGTATTGAGAACACCTTCGATTCCAGCGCTCACTAACGGCGTAAAGGGCATTCACTCACTCCTGTCAGAACTTATATCCACGGTGCAGCGCGACGATACCCGCCGTCAGGTTGAAATACTCTGCGTTTTCAAAACCAGCATCCTGCATCATCGCCTTCAGCGTCTCCTGATCGGGATGCATACGGATGGACTCCGCCAGGTAGCGGTAGCTTTCGCCATCCTTCGCCACCAGCTCGCCGATGCGCGGCAGCACGTGGAAAGAGTAGGCATCATAGGCCTTGCTCAGCGGCTCGATAATCGGTTTAGAGAACTCAAGAACTAACAGGCGTCCGCCCGGCTTGAGCACGCGGAACATAGAGCGCAGCGCTTTCTCTTTATCGGTGACGTTACGCAGCCCGAAAGCGATGGTGATGCAGTCAAAGGTGTTATCCGGGAACGGCAGCGCTTCAGCGTTGGCCTGCACGTATTCAACGTTACCTACCACGCCAAGGTTGCGCAGCTTTTCACGCCCGACTTTCAGCATGGAGTCGTTGATGTCGGCCAGCACTACCTGCCCGGTTTCACCCACCAGACGGGAGAATTTCGCCGTCAGATCACCGGTGCCGCCCGCGAGGTCGAGGACCTTCTGCCCACGGCGTACGCCGCTGCAGTCAATTGTGAAACGCTTCCACAGACGATGGATGCCCATCGACATCAGATCGTTCATTACGTCATATTTTGCGGCCACGGAGTGAAATACGTGAGCCACCATGTCGGCCTTTTGCGTTTTGGCGACAGTCTGATAACCAAAATGCGTCGTTTCTTGTGAATCTTCCGCCATCTCAGTGCCTGCTATTCAAGAAATTGTTCGTGAAGTGTAACAGATTGGGCGAGATTGCCCTACGTTTCAACCCTCCTGCCCGGCGCGCAAACGGAACTCCTCATCCTGCGCTACGGCCTGATCGGCTAAATCTGGATTAATCTCGCGCTTGATCTCAACGCCCAACCCGCGAAACGCCTCGGCCTGGGCAAGCAAATTCCCCCGCCCGGAGGTGAGTTTTTTCATCGCCTGGCGGTAATTATCCTGCGCTTTCTCCAGGCTCTGCCCCACCGACGACATATCATCAACAAACAGCCGCATCTTGTCGTAGAGACGGCTGGCGCGCTCGGCGATCTGCTGCGCGTTGCGGCTTTGGTGCTCGTAGCGCCAGAGGTTTGCAATGGTGCGCAGGGCCACCAGCAGCGTGGTCGGGCTGACCAGCATGATGTTGTTTTTTAACGCCTCGGTGATCAGCTCCGGCTGACGATCAAGGGCCACTAAAAAGGCCGGCTCGACGGGGATGAACATCAGGACGTAGTCAAGGGAGCGCAGGCCCGGCAGCTGCTGGTAATCTTTACGTCCGAGCAGGCGAATATGGCTGCGCACCGAGGCGATATGCTCCTGCAGCGCGCTTTCGCGGGTGTACTCATCGTCGGCGTTGAAGTAGCGCTCATAGGCTACCAGGGTCATTTTGGCGTCGATGACCACATCTTTACCCTGCGGTAGCCGCACGATGACGTCAGGCTGCATCCTGGCGCGGGCTTCGGTTTCGATGCTGACCTGGGTTTCATACTCATAGCCCGCCCGCAGGCCGGATGCCTCCAGCACGCGGGCCAGCACCACCTCGCCCCAGTTGCCCTGCGCTTTATTATCGCCTTTCAGGGCGCGGGTCAGGTTAATTGCTTCCTGCGCCATCTGGGCATTAAGCTGTTGTAAGTTGCGGATCTCGTGGGCAAGCGTGTGGCGCTCCTGCGCCTCTTTGCCAAAGCTGTCCTGCACCTGGCGACGGAAACCGTCCAGCTGTTCCCGCAGGGGAGAGAGAAGCCCGTGCAGACTCTGCCGGTTCTGCTCTTCGACCCGGCGATTGCTCTGCTCGAAGATACGGTTAGCGAGGTTTTCAAACTGCTCGCTCAGGCGCTGCTCGCTGTTGATCATCTGGCGAATCTTATCTTCCGCATGCAGCTGGGTAGACTCTAGCCGGGTGGTGACCTCGCGCAGATCGGCCTCCAGCGAGGTGTTGATTTCGCGCAGGCTGCGCAGTTCGTTATTCAGCAGTTCGCACTCGTCACGCCAGTGCTGATTCTGTACCAGCCGCTGTCGCGCCGCGCTCAGTTCGATATCCAGCTCGCGCCGCTCTTCGGTAAGATCGGCCCGCAAGCGATCGGCATGGGATTTTGTCGCCAGCCAGCCTATCAGCAAGCCGGCTATCGCCGCCGCCGCGCTGAGTAAAATTGAGATATCCACCCTGCCTCCTGCATAAACCACTTACCGATGCAAAATAAGAGTGTGCTGGATAGGTGTCCAGTTGGGAAGGATTTTCCTGCGAGGTACTACGCAAAACCGGCAGGCCGAGGAGATCGACCTGCCAGAGAGGCGCGTTAAGCCAGACGGCGCGCCGCTTCCACCACGATTTTAATGGCGTGGCTTTCGGTCTGCTTCATGGTCTCTGCGTTCGGGATCTCTTGCTGGGTGCGGTTGACGATCACGCCCGCTACCATACCGGCACGCAGGCCCTGGCTGGAGCACATGGTCAACAGCGTGGCGGACTCCATCTCGTAGTTCATCACGCCCATTGACTGCCACTCTTCCATAGAGCCTTTGTAGCGGCTAACGACGCGGCCGGAGAAGGTGTCGTAACGCTCCTGGCCCGGGTAGAAGGTGTCAGACGAGGCGGTCACACCGATGTGGATCGTTGCGCCCACCTCTTTAGCAGCCTCTACCAGCGCGGTGGTACAGGTGAAATCTGCTACCGCTGGGTACTCCATCGGCGCAAAGTGCAGGCTGGCTCCGTCGAGACGCACGGACGCCGTGGTCACCAGTACGTCACCAACGTTGATGTGCGGTTGGATCGCGCCGGTGGTACCCACGCGCAGGAAAGTACGGATGCCCAGCTGCGCCAGCTCTTCAACGGCGATAGAGGTTGACGGGCCGCCGATACCGGTGGAGCAGACAATGATGGCTTTGCCATCCACTTCGGCGCGCCATGAGGTAAATTCGCGATGCGATGCCAGCTTAACCGGCTTATCCATCAGCGCGGCGATCTTTTCCACTCGCTCCGGATCGCCAGGGACGATAGCCAGCGTAGCCCCCTGCAGATCGTTTTTGGTAAGGCCGAGGTGAAAAACATCAGACTTGGACATAGGTGACTCCTTTGTGGGTCGATTCATCAGCAGAAGTAAAACGGTACTCTACAGAAGGCCATCGCTTTTTTTCGTGACACCAATCACTCTCAAGAAAACTGGTTACATTAATTTTTCATCAAAAAGTGATCTACATCACACTGTGATGTTCTTCTTCGCCCGTTCGTCTTAAAGATAGTCTCTTCCGCACAGGATGATTTTGGCGTACTGGCTATAGTTACCTGATGCGCTAAATAAGGGTACGGAGATTGCCATGACAACAGAAAAACAGCCCGGCTTTGCACCTGCAGCTTCACCTCACGCTTCCACCGCCGTTCGCACCTCTGAAGAGTCAATTCTGACCGGTGAGACGTCAATTCCCACTCAGGGAGAAAACATGCCCGCCTGGCATGCCCGGCCACAGGCTGCCGCCGGCCCACTGCCGGTAGTGATTGTCGTTCAGGAGATTTTCGGCGTGCACGAGCATATTCGTGATATCTGCCGTCGGCTGGCGCAGGAGGGTTATCTGGCCATCGCGCCCGAACTCTACTTCCGTCAGGGCGATCCCAATGACTACAGCGATGTTCCCACGCTGTTTAAAGAGCTGGTTTCAAAAGTGCCGGATGCACAGGTATTAGCCGATCTCGATCATGTCGCCAACTGGGCGGCGCGCAACGGCGGCGACGCGCACCGGCTTCTGCTTACCGGCTTTTGCTGGGGCGGACGCATCGCCTGGCTCTACGCCGCGCATAATCCACAGCTGAAGGCGGCGGTGGCGTGGTATGGCAAGCTGGTGGGCGATAAAACCCTGAACTCGCCGACGCATCCGGTGGATATCGCCACCGATCTGAACGCGCCGGTGCTGGGTCTATACGGTGCACAGGATGGCAGTATTCCGCTTGATACCGTAGAAACCATGCGTCACGCCCTGCGTGCCGCCAACGCTGAGGCGGAGATCGTGGTCTATCCCGATGCCGGACATGCTTTTAACGCCGACTATCGTCCGAGCTACCACGAAGAGTCGGCCAAAGAGGGCTGGCAGCGCATGCTGGCATGGTTTGCCCAGTACGGCGAAAAGCGAGGGTAGCGTACCGTGCCGGGTGGCTTAAAAATCGCCCGGCGCACACTGCAGGCAGGTCAGCCCTTCCGCACGCCAGAAATCCACCACCGCCTGACGATCGTCGATCACCAGCCAGGGGGCGTAGCCGTCCGCTTTTATCTGCTGCAGCAGCGTCTTCTTCACTACCTCATCCGGGAGCATGTCCTCCCCGTCCGGCCGAAGATAGAGCGCATCGAAAGGAATACAGTGCCGCTCCAGCCACTCCTGGGTATGGCGCTGGAAGCTGGCAGGCCGTCCGCTGCAGATCACGATCTTCTGCTGCTGGGCGCTGAGCAGCCCCACCAGACGGCTAATGGCCACGCTCGGCAGCGCTTCCGCCATGTGGGCGAAAAAGGGCTGCCACTGTTTTTCCGGGCCTAAGACCCACTCGCGTACCGCCTCGGCGTCAAACTCGGCCAGGGTACCGTCAATATCTACAATCACACATTGTTCAGTCAGCATTCATCTTCTCCAGCGGGATCATTTTCCAGTCATCAGGGGTAGCGCCGGGCAGGATCCAGAGCGGGGCAACGTTGCCGATCCGCTCGCCATGCGGCGTGCCGGTCGCCAGCAGGCGGATCACGCGAAACACACCAGAGTGCGCCACGATCAGCGGCGTGTCGTACTGCGCCAGCAGGGTGTTCAACGCCTCGATCACGCGCCGACAGAAAGGCAGCCAGGCTTCGCCGTTCGGCGGCGTCTCCTCGTAGGGCGTCTGCTCGCCAAGGGGACGACATTCAAGGTCGCCCCAGTCTCGCTCGCGCAGGTCGGGAACCTGCGTCAGCGATGCCCCAGGCAGTAATAGCTCTGCGGTACGCCGGGCGCGCTGCTGCGGGCTAACGGCAACGATGCTCCAGGGGTGGTTGGCCAGTAGCGGTGCGGCATCGCGGGCCTGCTGCTCGCCCGTCGCGGTGAGCGGTACTTCAGTTCGTCCGCCAATCAGGCGATCGCGGTTAAGCGGCGTCTGGCCATGGCGAACAAAGACAAAAGGCTTAGGTAGTAGCGTCATGTTTTATCCTGAAACGGGGCTGGGTAAAGATGTCGCAGCCCAGCGTCTGCTGCCAGAGCACGGCGTCATCAACAGGGGTAAACAGCGGCACCAGCTGGCGACAACGCAGTATCGCCACCAGCTTTTGTAAGCAGCGACGCGTGGGATGAACGTTCCAGCGGCAGAAATCCACCTCGCCTCGTTGATGCTGCTCGCGGGCGCGGTGATTCATATGCCCGGTAAACAGGGTGCGGTGGCGGAAATCAGCGCGCCGCCGTAGTTCGCCCGCGATGCCCTGCTGCCCATCCGGGTCGGCGGCCAAAATCACCGGCGCGTCAGCGGTCAACGAAGGCAGGTCACGTATCCGCTGCCGCAGCTCATGCTCTATGCCGGGGATCAGGCTACCGTCATTATCTTCCGCCATCAGCGTCATCATCTCGCGGCAGGCATCATCCATCGTCACGTCACTCATGCCACGACGCGCCAGCAGCAGGGCCATCTCCACCGCCCGTCCAGAAGGCGGAACCGGACAGAGCACCGGCCGCTGCACGTGCAGCCACAGAGTCTCAAGCTGCTGATGCTGGGGCGTGTCGTACAGGCCATACGAGGCGTCCATCAGCGCGACTGTCGCAGGCGGCGGTGGATCGAAATGAAACAGCGCCGACTCCAGGCTCACGTCGCCGCTGTAGAACAGCCCCCCTGGCACATTAAGGTGGAACCAGATCCCGCCCCAGGCATGGCCGCTGCTGCCGGTGGTCACCGTCAATTCGCCGAGGGAGAACTGACCGCGCACCGGTATCGGGTGAACGTTCGATCCTGGCGGCAACGCGCGGGCCGTTACGGCGCTACAATAGATCGGCACCGAGGCGGGCAGCCGCGCCAGACCAGCGATATGATCGATATGATCGTGACTAAGCAGCACGGCATCCAGACGATCCGGCACTGGCCAGTCGTCAGCTCCCGGCTCCAGCGAGCCCCCGGCATCCAGCAGAATGTGCTGTGTGGGGGTGGTCACCAGAATAGCGGCGGGCGTTTTGTCATGCAGCCCGCTGATAATCTCAATCTGCGCTGTCACGCCGCCTCCAGCCGCCAGCCCTGATGCAGGCGCACGGCGGTGAGCTGCTGCTCGCGCAGCGGCAGATGATGGAAGGCCGTGAGCGGCTGACCGTCGGCCAGGCGCAGCGCCAGCAGGTAGCGCTCCCCCTGATAGATACAGTTTTCGACGGTAGCGGCCAGGCCGCCCTCGCCTATTTCAACGTGCTCGGGGCGTACCAGCACCGGGTGGCGCACGCCATCGCTCACGCTCAGGCCATGATGAAGCTGTATGCCATCCAGATGGCGATCCTGCGTTGCGCTCGCCAGGTTCAGCACGCTGCCCTTGCCAATAAACCCCGCAACCCATGCACTGTGGGGCTGCTGATAGAGTTCCTGCGGCGTTCCCCACTGCATCAGCTCGCCCCGATGCATCACCGCGATATGGCTGGCCAGCGCCATCGCCTCTGCCTGATCGTGGGTCACGTAGACAAAGGTTGCTCCGGTGCGGCGATGAAATTCGCGGAAGGTCTGCTCCATGGTGGCCCGCAGATGACGATCGAGATTCGCCAGCGGCTCGTCAAGCAGCACCACCTGCGGCTCGGAAACCAGGCAGCGTGCCAGCGCCACGCGTTGACGCTGCCCGCCGCTCAGATCCTGCGGTGAGCGGTCGGCATACGCCGCCAGCTCTACCACCTCAAGAGCAGCAAGCACCTGCTTATGCCGCGCCGCGCCGTTCACTCTCTTCAGCTTCAGCGGATAGCCAACGTTCTCCGCTACCGTCATATGCGGCCAGAGGGCGTAGGATTGAAACACCATTCCCATGTTGCGCGCCTCCGGCGGCAGATGAGTAACCGCATCGGCCAGCAGCCGGTTGCCCAGCGTCAGGCGGCCACTGGAGAGCCGCTCCAACCCGGCCAGTATGCGCAGGGTGGTGGTTTTCCCGCAGCCGCTTGGCCCGAGCAGCGCTGTAAATGCGCCTTCGGGAATGGTCAGGCTCAGATCGCGCACCACGGTCTGGTCGCCGAACGTTTTACTCAGGCTCTCCAGGCTTAGTTCTGCCATGGGATCACTCCTTTGGGTAGATAGCGGCTCAGGCCGCTCAGCATCAGCATCACCAGTGCTACCAGCGCGACGACCATCACGGAGATGGCGGAGGCCAACACCTTATCGCCGCTCTCATCAAGGTTAAATATGACCACGCCGAGGGTCTCCTTGCCCGCGCTCCACAACAGGGCAGAGACGGTCAGCTCATTCACCGCCGTCAGAAACACCAGTAGCGCGCCGGCAAAGGCCGCCGGAGCCAGCAGAGGCAGAACGATATGCCGCAGCCGTTGGGAAAAGTTGGCTCCCGCCAGGCTGGCCGCCTCCTCCATCGCCGGATCGAGCTGGAGCATGCTGTTGTGCAGCGGCTTCAGGCAGACGGTGAGAAAGCGCGCCAGGTAGGCGAAGAAGATGATCAGCAGCGTGCCGCTCAGGCTGATGCCGATAATGGGCAGCGGACGGGCGAACAGCAGGATGCAGGCGATAGCCAGCACTACCCCCGGCAGGGTATAGGGAATATCGATGGCGCTGTGCAGCCAGCGCAGCGGACGCGCCGGGAAACGCACCAGCAGCCACGCCAGCGGCAAGCTCAGCAGCATCAGCACCAGGGCGGCAGAGACCGAAAGCAGCAGGCTGTTGCTCAGCGCGCGCCAGGTGGCGCTGCCGCTCTCCAGCATCGCCTGGTAAGCGTTAAAGGTCAGGGTGTTGGCCGTCAGCGGCACGCCAAGGGTCGGCACCAGCGAGGTCGCAACCAGCGCCAGCAGCGGAGCCAGCAGAATAGCGCACAGCACTGCACCCAGCAGCAGCTCGGTAGCAAGACGCCACCTGCCGAGCTGAAAATCGAGCGCCCGTCCGGCCATGCCGATCAGCGGCAGCGCATGGCGGCGCTGTAGATAGCCCTGCAGCGAGACAATGCCAATCGCCAACACGCCCATCAGCACCGACAGCGCGGCTACGTCGCTCAGCATCGACGGTCCGAAGCTGGACAGCGACTGGTAGATCTGAATCGGCAGCACAAAGTAGGAGATGGGGATGCCCAGCATCGCCGGAATACCAAAGTTACCCAGCGCGGAGACAAAGGCTATCGCCGCTCCGGCCCACAGCGCGGTGCGGCACAGCGGCAGCACGATGTCGATAAACACCCGCCACAGCGACGCGCCGTTCAGCCGCGCCGCCTCGATCTGCTCTTTCGGCAGGCACTGAAGCTGGGTGCGCAGGGCCAGAAAGACCAGCGGCGCATGCTGGATCCCCAGCAGCAGGGCGATCCCCTCCGGAGAGTAGAGCGGATTGGCGCTGCCGAACGACGGCGCGATGCCGAGGCTGTTAAGCAGGATGCTGCTCGGCCCGAAGAGCTGGAGCCAGCTCAGGGCCGTCACCTGAGGCGGGATCATCATCGGCAGCATAAACAGGAATACCCAGACTTGCTTGAGGCGGATATTGGTCAGCGCGAGGCAGAAGGCAAACAGCCCGCCCAGCAGCAGCGAGAGCAGCGTGCCCAGGCCGCTGGTATAGAGGCTATGGGAGAGCGCGGTCCAGGTCGTCGGGTTGCTGAGAACGCGCCACAGGCTGCTACTGCTCCCCTGCTGCCAGTCGAGCAGCGCTGAAACCAGCAGCCGCAGGCTCGGCAGCAGGCTGAGCAGCGCCACCAGGCCGAGCAGCAGCCAGAGCAGCCCCTTCGGCGGGCCGCTGCTGGCGGGTTGTCGGAGGGTCATGGTGGTCATCAGTTAGCGGTTTCCAAACAGATCGGCGAAGCGTTTTTTATTGGCGTCGGTATCCGCCAGCGCCTTCGCCGGGTCATACGGCATCAGCTTGATGCTCTCTCGCGCGGGGAAGCCTTCCGGGGCCGGGAGGTTCGCATCGGCAGGTAGGTAGCCCTGCTTCAGCACCAGGCGCTGACCCGCATCCGACAGCACAAAGTCGATAAAGGCTTTTGCCCCGTCCGGGTTTTTCGCCTTCTTCAGCATGGCTACCGGCTCGGTGACGATGCTGACGCCCTCTTTCGGGAACACGAACTCAATCGGCGCGCCCTTGGCTTTTTCGCGGATCGCCATGTAGTCCACCAGCACGCCATAGCCCTTGCTGCCAGAGGTGATGGCGTTCATCACCGCGCCGTTTCCGCTCTGCGGCATCGCGCCGTTAGCCTTCAGCTTTTCGTACCAGGCAAAGCCGAGCTGCGGATCGTTCATCAGCGTCGCCATATGGATCTGCGCCGCGCCAGAGTAGAGCGGGCTGGGCAGCGTGGTCATGTTCTTGAGTTCAGGCTTGAGCAGATCCTGCCACGAGCCAGGCTTCACCGGTGCCCGGGTGTTGTAGGCAATCCCGGTGGTGATCAGCTTGGTGCCGTAGTAGTAGCCCTGCGGATCGTACAGCTGAGCATCGTAGCGGCTGGCTTCAGGCGATTTATAGGCCGCCAGCAGATCCTGCTTTTTGAGGGACTCCATGGTGACGCTGTCGGCGATCAGCAGCACGTCCGGCGCGGCACCGCCCGCTGCCAGTTCGGCCTGCAGGCGCGCCGTGAGTTTGGTGGTTCCGTCGCGGATCCATTTGACCTCAATATCCGGGTGCGCCTTTTCGAAGGCGGTAACAGTCATCTGGGCATCTTCGTTCGGCTGGCTGGTATAGAGCGTCAGCGTGGAGGCGGCGAAAGCCGGCGTGCTTAACGCGGTTACGATAACGGCGGCCAGCGCGGTGTGCTTACTCATGATCTCTTCCCTCTGTTTTCGTTGTGATGATTAAAACAGGGAAATCTGACAAAAATATGACCAGCTTTTTTCGTAGTAATAATTTCACATTCGCGCGCTAGCATGATGCAAAAGGGTGCTAACAGGAGCGAATAATGACCCCCGAATCCCGCCGCACGGCGATTGTCGAGCTGGTGACGGCGCACGGTGAAAGCAGCATTGAACAGCTGGCGCAGCACTTTGGCGTCTCGCTGCAAACCGTGCGTAGCGATCTGCGTATGCTCACCTCAGGCGGACTGCTGCTGCGGCGTCACGGCATGGTTGCCCCTTTCGCCCGCGAAAATATTGGCTATCAGCAGCGGGAGATCGTCAATATTGCAGGCAAGCGATGGATCGGTGAGCGCACGGCGCTGCTGCTGGGCGACTACCAGAGCTGCTTTCTCGGGACCGGCACCACCGTTGAGATGGTGGCCCGGGCGCTGCCGGAAGCGAGTCGGCTGGCGGTATTTACCAATAATCTGCACGCCGCCGAAGCGCTGAGCCGTCTTGCCGCCTGCGAGCTGACGGTGGCAGGCGGGCGCGTCCGCAAGCGCGATCTGGATGTGATCGGCAGCGATGCCCAGTGCTTTTTCAGCCGTTACCGCGTTGACGCTGGCGTGGTTTCAATAGGCGGGATCGGTGAGGCGGGCGAGCTGTATGACTATAACGATGATGAGGTCGCCGCACGCCGGGCGCTGGTCGCCAGCGCGGCGGTGAGCGTGCTGGTGGTGGACAGCACTAAGTTTGGCCGGAACGCGATCTGCCAGAACGGCAGCGTGGGGGATTTCGATTATGTGGTAAGCGACAGGCCCCCGACGCCGCAGCAGCATGCGGTCATTAAGCAGAGGGGGACAGCGTGGCTAAGCCAGGCGTAGGCCGGGCAAGCGCAAGCGCCGCCCGGCATTGTTACCTTACGCGTTACGCAGGTTCTGTGCCGCTTTAACCATGTTGGCCAGCGCCGCACGGGTCTCTGGCCAGCCACGGGTTTTCAGGCCACAGTCCGGGTTAACCCACAGGCGCTCGGCCGGAATGCGATCCGCCGCCTTCTTCAGCAGAGTCTCGATCCACGCCACGTCCGGCACGTTTGGCGAGTGAATATCGTAGACCCCCGGCCCGATCTCATTTGGGTATTCAAAGGCTTCAAACGACGCCAGCAGCTCCATATCCGAGCGCGAGGTTTCGATGGTGATCACGTCCGCATCCAGCGCGGCGATGGAGTCCATGATGTCGTTGAACTCGCAGTAGCACATGTGGGTGTGGATCTGCGTCTCGTCCTTCGCCACCGCAGCGTTGATACGGAAGGCCTCCACGCTCCACGCCAGGTAGGCGTCCCATTCGCTGCGCTTTAGCGGCAGCCCTTCACGCAAGGCGGGCTCATCGATCTGGATAATCCCGATGCCCGCCGCCTCCAGATCCGCCACTTCGTCGCGCAGCGCCAGCGCAATCTGCCTGGCGATGGTTTCCCGGCTGACGTCTTCGCGCGGGAAGGACCAGCAGAGAATAGTCACCGGCCCGGTCAGCATCCCTTTTACCGGCTTATCGGTGAGGGACTGGGCATATTTCGCCCACTCCACGGTGATCGCGTCCGGACGGCTAACATCGCCGATCACCACCGGCGGCTTCACGCAGCGGGAGCCATAACTCTGCACCCAGCCATTCTGGGTAAAGACAAAGCCGTCCAGGTGCTCGCCGAAATACTCCACCATATCGTTACGCTCGGCTTCACCATGCACCAGCACGTCAAGGCCGAGGCGCTCCTGCTCGGCAATCGCCTGCTTGATATGTTCAGCGATGCCGGTGCGGTAGCTGCCCGCATCTAAGCGTCCCTGTTTGAACTCCAGACGCAGGCCGCGGATCTCGGTGGTCTGCGGGAACGAGCCGATGGTCGTTGTCGGCCAGGCGGGCAGGTTGAAACGTGCCCGCTGAACCGCCGCACGCTCCGCGTAGGGGCGCGCCCGCTGGCTATCTCTGGTGGTAATCGCCGCCAGCCGCTGGGCTACGGCCGTGTTGTGCACCCGGGTTGAGTGGCGGCGGGCCTGGATCGGGGCGCTCCATTCAGCCAGCGGTGCGATGTCGCCGCTGTTCAGGGCATCGCGCAGCAGGGCCAGCTCGTGACATTTTTGCAGGGCGAAGGCAAACCAGCTCTTCACTTCGGCATCCAGCCGGGTTTCAACGCTCAGATCGATGGGGCTGTGCAGCAGCGAGCAGGAGGAGGCGACCCACAGCTCGCGTTGGCCGACGATCTCTTTAACCTGAGCATATTTCTCGGTGAGATCGGCCCGCCAAACGTTACGCCCGTTTACCAGCCCGGCGGAGAGCAGCCAGTCGGCTGGCAGGCGGCGATGCAGCTCGGCTACGTCATCTTTACCGTGCACCAGGTCAACGTGCAGACCCTGTACCGGCAGCGCGGCAATAGTATCGAGGTTCGGCGTCACGTCGTCGAAATAGGTGGTCAGCAGGAGCTTCACCTCTCCTGCCAGCGCCTCATAGGCGGGCTTGAAGGCATTCAGCCACGCCTGCGGCAGCTCCAGCACCAGCGCGGGCTCGTCGATCTGTACCCACTCGACGCCGCGTTTTGCCAGCTCGGCCAGCACCTGCTGGTAGACCGGCAGAATATCATTCAGCAGGCTGAGGCGGTCAAACGGTTCGCCTTTTACCTTACCCAACCACAGGTACGTTACCGGCCCCAGCAGGACGGGTTTGACCCTGTGACCCAGCGCCAGCGCCTCGTCCACTTCGTCTAGTAGCTGGGTCCAGGTCAGCGTGAACCGCTGCCCTTGCGTGAACTCCGGCACCATATAGTGATAGTTAGTGTTAAACCATTTGGTCATCTCTGCCGCCGCCGCCGGCTCACCGGTGGGTGCACGGCCGCGGCCAATGCGGAACAGGGTGTCGATATCAACCGATCCATCTTTGTTCTGATGACGAGCCGGCACGTTGCCAAGCAGCAGGCTGGTGGTCAGAACATGGTCGTACCAGGCGAAATCGCCCACTGGCAGCAGGTCAATACCCGCCTGCTTCTGCTGCTCCCAGTGGCGGGCGCGCAGCTCCCGGCCCACCGCCAGCAAGGCTTCCTGCGTGGTATTTCCCGCCCAATAGCTCTCTTGTGCCTTCTTCAGCTCGCGACGCAGACCAACGCGAGGAAAACCGAGGGTGTGGTTCAGTACTGTCATGGTATGCCCCTTGTGAATTTTAGGATTTTGGACGTCCAGATGTTTACACATCTATATTCGACAGGTACTGTATATTCCTCAAGCGCAAATTGTTCATGGCGAAGTGAAGGACTTTCATGATCGAAATTAAACACCTGAAAACGCTCCAGGCGTTACGGAACAGCGGATCGCTGGCGGCGGCGGCAGCTACGCTGCATCAGACGCAGTCCGCCCTCTCCCACCAGTTCAGCGATCTCGAACAGCGCCTTGGCTTCCGTCTTTTTGTCCGTAAAAGCCAGCCGCTGCGTTTTACGCCGCAGGGTGAAATCCTGTTACAGCTGGCCAATCAGGTGCTGCCGCAGATTAGCCGCGCGCTTCAGGACTGTAGCGAACCGCAGCAAACCACCCTGCGGATCGCCATTGAGTGCCACAGCTGTATTCAGTGGCTCACTCCCGCCCTTGAGAATTTCCGTAGCAAATGGCCGCAGGTAGAGATGGATTTCAAATCCGGCGTGACCTTCGATCCCCAGCCAGCGTTGCAGCAGAGCGAGCTGGACGTGGTGCTGACCTCAGATATTTTGCCGCGCAGCGGGCTGCACTATTCGCCGATGTTTGATTTTGAAGTGCGCCTGGTGCTGGCCCCGGATCACCCCCTCGCGACCCGGGCGCGCATTACGCCCGAGGATATCGCCGCTGAAACGCTGCTGATCTATCCGGTCCAGCGCAGCCGGTTGGATATCTGGCGTCACTTCCTGCAGCCGGCAGGCATTAACCCGATGCTGAAGAGCGTGGATAACACGCTGCTGCTGATCCAGATGGTGGCAGCCCGGATGGGCATCGCGGCACTGCCGCACTGGGTGGTGGAGAACGTTGAGCGCCAGGGTCTGATCGTGACCAAGACCCTGGGCGAAGGACTGTGGAGCCGACTGTACGCGGCAGTGCGCGATGGCGAGCAGCGTCAGCCGGTAACGGAGGCGTTTATTCGCTCAGCGCGGAACCATGCGTGCGACCACCTTCCTTTTGTGCGGAGCGCGGAGCGACCCAGCGGCGATGCACCCATAGGGACGCCACTATCACTGTCCCCCCAAGGATAAAGCTTGGCCAGTGGGGCTGCTCCTGCCAGATGGCGAGATTAACCAGCAGCCCTGCCGGGACGTGCATGTTGTTCATAATGCCGAGCGTACCGGCATCCACCTGGGTTGCGCCGTAGTTCCACATGAAGTAGCCAATCCCTGACGCCACCACGCCAAGAAACACCAGAATGCTCCACTGCAGGTTTGTCTCTGGCAGCTTCTGGGCGTTGCCCAATGCAAACCAGGCCACCACCGCCACCAGCAGCGCGCCCAGATAGAACCAGGCAAAGGCGTTATGCTGCGGCATCGGCCGGGTCTCCATCAGGCGCTTGTAGCCCACCATGCCGATGGCAAAGCTGATGTTAGAGAGCTGCACCAGCAGCAGTCCGGTCCAGAAGTGGTTGGTCACCTGATCGTAACGAATGATCCCCGCCCCGATCACCGCCAGCAGCGCGCTCAGCGCATAGCCCCAGCGTAGCCGACGTCGGCTCATCAGATCGTAGATCAGCGTGATGTAGAGCGGCGTCAGGACGGTAAACAGCAACAGCTCGGAGACCGTCAGATAGAGATAGGCGCGGAAGCTGAGCATATACATGATGCCCAGCTGCATGGCACCCACCAGCATATAGAGGCCGATGGTTTTTAGCCCGTGGCCTCGCGTGCGCAGGAAGGGCAGGAAAACCAGCGCGGCCAGCCCAACGCGCATCAGCACGGAGAAGTAGCTGTCGATATGTCCGGCGAGGTATTCGCCATAGAGGCTAAAAGAGAAGGCCCACAGAACGGTGGTGATAATCAGTAACGCCACAATAGGTGTCTCGTTGGTTAATGAGCACCCATTGTAGCGGAGTTACCGGTTGACAACTGATTAATCATTAATCAATCAAGAAACAGCTTACGCAGATAGTGCGGCACCGCGTTGTCCCCGTTAGTGCCGATCACCTCCAGCTGCGGGTAGAGATCCTTCAGGCGCTGGTGCGCGTTAGCCATAATACAGCCTTTACCCGCCATAGAGAGCATCTCGGCATCGTTCATTCCGTCGCCAAAAGCGATGCACTCTTTCAGGCTGTGGCCCATCGCTTTCGCTACCGCCTCCAGCGCGTGGCCTTTCGACACGCCGCCCGCCATCACTTCCAGACAGGTCAGCGTAGAGAAACTGACGTTGACGCGATCGCCCCAGCGGGCGTTAATGGCCTGCTCCAGGGGCAGCAGCGGCTCATGGGTATCGCAGGTGAAAAACACCTTGCTGATCCCCTCGGGATCAAGCATACCTGGCTCAAAAAGAGAGTACTGGAAGACGGCCTCTTTGAAAAAGCGCATCTCATCCGGGCGGTGACGGTTGATAAACCACTCGTCGTCACGGTAGACGTTGGTATCGATGTGCGGATCGTTATGCATGACGCCAAACAGATCCTCAGCGATTTCGCGATCCAGGTTATGCGTAAAGACCAGGTTACCCTCGGTATCGTGCACTCGCGCGCCGTTAGAGGTGATCATATAGGCTTTGATACCCAGCTTATCGCGGATCTGTCCTACGTCGACATGGTGACGGCCGGTGGCAAAAACGAAGTTGACGCCGCGCTCGGTCAGCAGCTTTAACGTCTCTTTAGCGTAGGGAGAGAGTGAGTGGTCGGGTGAGAGCAGCGTGCCATCTAAATCAGACGCAACAACCTGATACATAATAGAATTTAACCTCTGGTCAGGCGGCGAACCGCCGGATTAGTTATGCCTGTCGAAAAAATCAACGATGGCGTTAAGCGCGACTGAGCGCATGGCGTCCTTTTCAAAAAGGATCTCATGGTACGCGCCTTTGATGACCAGCGGCCTGTCTCCCTCACAGGGATGGCCCGCTGCAGCGCGGATTTCACAAAAACGATCGTGCATTCGGTTATCGACGACGCGCTCTTCCTCTGCCTGGAGCAGGAGCATGGGCGTCGCATCCTGCGCCGCGCCAGCCAGCACCTTTTCACCGGCGAGAATACCCTCTCGCACCCAGTGGTTGGTCGGCCCGCCGACGCGCAGCTGCGGATCGTCAGCATAGCAGCGCAGGTTTCGCCGATAGCGTACCCGGCTATGAGTAAGCACGTTAATGCTAAACGGCAGCGCATGCCAGCGCCCCGTGCCCAGCGCGTAGCTCTCCCGGAACGGCTGATAGCCTTCGGCCCAGTTCAGGATATGGCGCACCATCCAGTCGGGCAGACGGATAACAATACCAAACATAGGCGCACAGAGCGCGATCGCATCACAAAGCTGCGGCTGGCGTTGCAGCAGCAGCGTGGCGATCGCCCCACCCATCGAGTGCGCCAGAATATAGCGTTTACGCCATGGGCCAGGTACAACCTCCTGCTGCCAGAAGGCCTGCAGATCGTCAACGTAGTCATCAAAATTATCGACGTGCCCACGATGTCGGTCGGGCAGAATGCGGCCTGAGCGCCCCTGCCCACGATGGTCGATGATCAGCACGTCAAAACCGAGATGGAACAGATCGTAAGCCAGCTCGGCATATTTGACGTAGCTTTCAATACGTCCAGGACAGACAACGATCACCCGATCGTGATCGGCGGCATGAAAGCGCACAAAGCGCACTGGAATATCGCCAACGCCAATGAATTCAGCCTCTTCACGCTGCCGCCAGAAATCGGTCAAGGGTCCGTGCGTGAAAGCTGCAAAGGCATTTTCTCTTGTTTCCCACCCCTTTTTCTGCCGAAACATTGGGTTTCCGCCCCCGGTCGTCTGTAAAATTGTTTTTTTATGACTCGTGATACAACATGTTAACAATAGCGTATTGTTGCATAAAATATATCGTTCAGGGAGTTTCGCATGACCTTCGAGTGGTGGTTTGCCTATCTGCTTACCTCGATCATCCTCAGCCTCTCGCCAGGCTCCGGCGCGATTAACACCATGACCACCGCCATCAGCCACGGCTATCGCGGCGCAGCGGCGTCGATTAGCGGCCTGCAGACCGGTCTGGCCATTCATATCGTGCTGGTTGGCGTTGGGCTCGGAACGCTATTCTCCCGCTCGCTGCTGGCCTTTGAGGTACTGAAGTGGGCAGGCGCGGCCTACCTGGTATGGCTGGGCATTCAACAGTGGCGGGCTGCTGGCGCACTGGATCTTAATACCCTGGCCCAAACCCAGTCTCGCGGACGCCTGTTTAAACGCGCTGTTTTTGTTAACCTCACTAACCCCAAAAGCATCGTGTTTCTTGCCGCGCTGTTTCCGCAGTTTATCAACCCGGATCAGCCGCAGGTGATGCAGTACCTGGTGCTCGGCGTCACCACCGTCGTGGTAGATATCATCGTGATGATTGGCTATGCCACTCTGGCAACGCGCATCGCGGCATGGATCAAAGGACCGCGTCAGATGAAAGCATTAAATAGAGTATTTGGCTCGCTGTTTATGCTGGTCGGGGCGCTGCTGGCCTCGGCAAGGCACGCGTAACAAGCTCACAGTTTTGTTGATGCTGGAGCAGATGAGCGGACAACAAATAACCACGCTGATAAACTACATCGCACAGGCAGGAGAAGCTCAGGACGTTCAGACCCTGTTATTTGGACTGGCACAGCGCGTGCCGCAGCATGGAGAAACACTGATGACGTTTGCAGAACATATGAAGCAGATAGGCCTGGCTGAAGGCATGCAGGAAGGTATACTGCAAGGCATGCAGGAAGGAAAACGTGCCGCTATGCTGGACATCGCCAGGGCGATGCTGCTGCGAGGTTTTGATAGTGGTACGGTCATGGAGATCACCGGCCTGTCAAAAGACGAGTTGCAGCAGCTAGCACACTGAAACGCGACCCGCCCGGTTAAACCCGGACGGGCAGCGGCTTAACGGGAAATAATCAGATGCAGGCCAAAGGCGGTGAAGAGCGCGCCAGCCACGCCGTCGATCCACTTCGCCATACGCTGGTAGCCGCGGCGCATTGTCGGCAGAGCAAACAGGCTCGCCACCAGGGTAAACCAGGCGAAGGTCTCCAGCGCAATCAGCACGAAAATTCCCCAGCGCGCCGTCTCACCGACGCCATCACCCACGAATAATGAGAAGACCGAGCCGAAGTAGATAATCGCTTTTGGATTCGCCAGGTTAGTCAGCAGCCCCTTTACAAAGCTACGCCCGCTGGTGGCCAGCTCAACCTGCGGCGCTGGTGTATTCAGGACCTCTTTCTTCAGCGCTCCGCGCAGCAGCTGGTAGCCCATCCAGCAGAGGTAGAGCCCACCGCCGACCATAATGATGGTGTGCAGCCAGGCCATTTTTTCGAGGATCAGATTAAGGCCAAGCAGTGCCACGCCAGCCCAGATCATGACGCCGAGGGTGATCCCCAGCACGCCCATCATCGCCTCTTTGCGCGAGCGGCTAACGGCAGTTTGCGAGACAAAGAAGAAGTCCGGGCCAGGGCTCATCAGCGCCACCAGATGTACCAGCGCCACGGTCAGAAATAGCGTCAACATAGATTACTCGTGAAGAAAGAGAAATGAGAGCACTATCCTGGCACCTTTTCCCCGCGCTGACTACTCATCGTCGCCGTCGACGTGCTCCCGAATGAGGGTCATAAACGGCTTGCCGAAGCGCTCGAGCTTGCGCATCCCGACGCCGTTCACGCTGAGCATCTCGCTGGCGGTAATCGGCATCTGCTCGGCCATCTCGATCAGCGTGGCATCGTTGAACACCACGTAGGGGGGAATGTTCTCTTCATCGGCAATGGCCTTACGCAGTTTGCGCAGTTTGGCAAACAGCTTGCGGTCGTAGTTGCCGCCGAATATTTTCGGGTTTGCCCGCGCCTTCACCACCACCACGCGCGGCACGGCAAGCTGCAGCGGGACCTCGCCACGCAGGAACGGACGCGCGGCCTCGGTAAGCTGTAACGCCGAGTGCTGGGCGATATTCTGCGTCACGACGCCAAGGTGGATCAGCTGGCGGATCACGCTCACCCAGTGCTCCGTTGTGTGATCCCGCCCTTCGCCATAGATCTTGAGCTTGTCATGACCCATGTCGCGAATACGCTGATTGTTCGCGCCGCGTAGCACTTCAACCACGTAGCCCATACCGAAACGCTGGCCGACGCGGTAGATAGCCGACAGCGCTTTCTGGGCGTCCACCAGCCCGTCGTAGCGACGCGGCGGGTCGAGGCAGATGTCGCAGTTGCCGCACGGCTCCTGACGCCCTTCACCAAAGTAGTTCAGCAGCACCAGACGGCGGCAGGTCTGCGCTTCGGCAAACGCCCCCATCGCGTTGAGCTTGTGGCGCTCAATATCCTGTAGCTGACCAGGCGGCTTCTCCTCCAGGCATTTACGCAGCCAGCCCATATCTGCCGGATCGTAAAACAGCATTGCCTCGGCAGGCAGGCCATCACGCCCGGCGCGGCCAGTCTCCTGATAGTAGGACTCAATGTTGCGCGGAATATCAAAGTGCACCACAAAGCGCACGTTGGGTTTGTTAATTCCCATTCCGAACGCCACGGTAGCCACCACGATCTGCAGATCGTCGCGCTGGAACTTCTCCTGCACGTCGGCACGAATGCTGTTATCCAGCCCGGCGTGATAGGCCCCGGCGCTAAAGCCACGGGCCTGCAGGCGCGCGGCGGTATCCTCTACCTTAGCGCGGCTGTTGCAGTAGATGATGCCGGATTTGCCTCGCTGCTCCTGAACGTAGCGCAGCAGCTGATCGAGCGGCTTAAATTTCTCCAGCAGCGTATAGCGAATGTTAGGACGGTCGAAGCTGCTTACCTGGATCAGCGGATCGCGCAGCCCGAGCAGATGCACAATATCGCTGCGGGTGGTGTCATCCGCCGTGGCGGTCAGCGCCATAAAGGGCACAGCGGGGAAGCGGGCGCGCAGCTGGCCGAGCGCGGCATACTCGGGGCGGAAATCGTGCCCCCACTGTGAAATACAGTGCGCCTCGTCAACCGCCACCAGACGGAGATCCCAGTGCGCGAGATGCTCAAGGAAGTTATCCAGCATCAGGCGTTCTGGGGCAATGTAGAGCAGGCGGATCTGGCCGCTGCGACAGCCCGCCATAATGCCCTGCTGCTCCTCCCGGCTCTGGGTGGAGTTGAGGCAGGCGGCGGCCACACCGTTCGCCAGCAGCTGATCGACCTGATCTTTCATCAGCGATATCAGCGGCGATACCACCACCGTCAGACCGCTTTGTACCAGCGCCGGAATTTGATAGCAGAGGGATTTCCCGCCGCCGGTCGGCATGACCACCAGACAGTCGCGCCCAGCGAGCACGGTCTCAATGATGGTCTGCTGGCCCGGACGGAACTGCTGGTAGCCGAAGGTGTCCCGCAAAACCTGCCCTGCCCCCGACTCCAGATTCAATACTTCCGCCTGCGCCACGTTAACCCCATCTGCCTTCAAAAAATGACTCTGCCTTAAAAAAGATCGTTAAGCATAACGCCCACGCCTACGCGTGTCTGGTTAAAGTTGTAATCAATTAATGATTCACCGTAACCGCTGTAAACCTGGGTATACAGGCGCACGTGCCTCGTGACTGGATAGCTCAGACCCAGCTCGGCACCGCCGTAGCCGGTGTTCCAGTTGTACTGTCCTTTAGCACTCAGAATGGCCTCACCCAGCTGATAACCGACCTTGAGCTGGTAGTAGCCCATATACTTGGTGATATCCGGATTATCATCGGTGTCGCCCACCACGAACCACGGTTTTACCTCTACCAGCCAGTTAGCATTTTGTGCCATCAGGCGGCTATAGATGCGGTTCCAGCTGCGGGAAGTCGGATCGGAGCGGCCGTTAGAGTCGTGATTGTACCCGAACTCGACGTCGCGCAGCGTCCAGCCTGCCAGTTCATAGTCAGTAGCGAAGCCGAGGAACAGCTGCGGCTCGTAGTTGGTTTCACGAAACGGTGAAGATTCACCGCTGTTAGAGAGCTGCCACCAGGACTTCTGCGTATAGGAGGCGCCCAGCACCGAGTTTGGCCCAATGATACCGCGCCAGAACGGGAATGCCAGGCTGAGCTGGAATTTTACCTCATCTTTGCGCGCGTTATCGGACCAGTTGTAGGTGTTGATCGCCTCTTTGTTGAGATCGCTGGTCACCGTATAGAGCAGATAGTTGGACTCATACGGATAGAGCGTAAAGGGGTTATCGTGCTCCTGTAACATATTCGCGATGATGCTGCCGCGTACCGCTGGCGCATCGTGTACTGCTTTAACCGTGGCTTCCTGCGCTAATGCTGTAAAAGGCAGTGCGATGGCTGACAAAAACCAGGGCAGATACGTCCGCATCGGTTTTGCTCTCCTGACCAAAATTGTTGAGATGGGTAATATTCAGACACCTATTTTACATCTTTCTATAAACGCTGCGCAGCTATCGTTTCCGAAAGTGGAAAACAACAATTAAGAAGCATAAAATCAACAACTCATTAACTACCGGACGCATAAAATAATGTCAGCCGTTCTTACCGCCGAAGAAGCGTTACAGCTGGTGGGCGAAATTTTTGTTTATCACATGCCGTTTAACCGCGCGCTGGGTCTGGAGCTGGATCGCTATGAAAAATCCTTCGCCCAGCTCAGCTTTAACAACCAGCCGATGATGGTTGGCAACTGGGCGCAAAGTATTCTTCACGGCGGCGTCATCGCCTCTGCGCTAGACGTTGCGGCAGGGCTGGTCTGCGTCGGCAGCACGCTCACTCGCCATGACACCATTGCTGAAGAAGAGCTGCGTACGCGCCTCGCAAAGATGGGTACCATCGATCTGCGCGTCGACTATCTGCGTCCTGGGCGGGGCAATCGCTTTACCGCGACCAGCAGCCTGTTGCGGGCGGGTAATAAAGTTGCCGTGGCACGGGTTGAGCTGCATAACGAAGAGCAGCTCTATATCGCCAGCGCCACGGCAACCTACATGGTAGGTTGAGACGGTGAAATCGTTTAACATGCTGTTACTTTTTGATGACGGATTTGGATGTTCCGATGGATGCTAAGCAGACGCGGCAGGGTGTATTACTCGCTCTTGCCGCTTATTTTATTTGGGGTATCGCACCGGCGTACTTCAAGCTAATCGACTATGTTCCCGCCAATGAGATCTTTACTCATCGGGTTATCTGGTCGTTCTTTTTTATGGTGGCGCTGATCAGCGTGAGCCGCCAGTGGTCACGGCTGAAAAACCTGCTGCGCACGCCGAAGAAGATCCTGCTGCTGGCCCTCTCGGCACTCTTGATCGGCGGTAACTGGCTGCTGTTTATCTGGGCAGTTAATAACCATCACATGCTGGAAGCCAGCCTCGGCTACTTTATCAACCCGCTGGTTAATATTGTGCTGGGTATGATCTTCCTCGGCGAACGCTTTCGTCGCATGCAGTGGCTGGCGGTGATCCTTGCCGGCTGCGGCGTGCTGGTGCAGCTCTGGACCTTTGGCTCACTGCCGATCATCGCCCTGGCGCTGGCGTTCAGCTTTGCCTTCTACGGCCTGGTGCGTAAGAAAATTGCCGTCGATGCCCAGACCGGTATGCTGATCGAGACCCTGTGGCTGCTGCCGGTCGCCGCCGTCTGGCTGTTCGGCATCGCTGACAGCCCAACCAGCCATATGGGCAGTAACCCCTGGTCGCTCAACGTGCTGCTGATGGCTGCGGGCGTGGTAACCACCATCCCACTGCTCTGCTTTACCGGCGCAGCCACCCGTCTGCGCCTTTCGACGCTCGGCTTTTTCCAGTACATCGGCCCGACGCTGATGTTCCTGCTGGCGGTCACCTTCTACGGCGAGATACCGGGCATGGACAAGATGGTGACCTTTGGCTTCATCTGGGTAGCGCTGGCCGTATTCGTGATGGATGCTCTCTACACCCAGCGCCGGATGCGAAAAATATAACCTGTCTTCCCCTCTTCACAGGGAGAGGGGAATGCGCTCTCGTCGTCACTTACGCCCTACCAAAGTTCGTAGTCAACAATTAACAATTGCTTCCCATTTTAATACTATCCTTAATACCTTTCAGCCAAAGCGTTATTACATGCTCTATAAACTATTCGTTCCTACTAATAGTGGTAGGATTTCACGCGGCCTCTATATCGCGGCCTTTTTAGTTATTAATATCCTCGCGCTATTTTTATATGCCGAGGTCGAAAACGCTATGGTACTCATAGCGGCAACACTTTTCTTTCAGTACCTCGTGATCAACATTAATTGCTGCCGACTGCGTGACAGCGGCTTCAAAAAAATAGTGTGGTATGTCTTACTTACCATTGTCGTATTTATCGTTGCTCTGTTAGCCGACATGAATGAAGAGTATGACGTGACAGGCAGCGGCTTTAGGATCTATGTGGCG
Organism: Pseudescherichia sp. AS216; assembly: GCF_037152055.1. Classification (NCBI taxonomy): domain Bacteria; kingdom Pseudomonadati; phylum Pseudomonadota; class Gammaproteobacteria; order Enterobacterales; family Enterobacteriaceae; genus Pseudescherichia; species Pseudescherichia sp. AS216. The sequence continues at coordinate 38,752 of NZ_JBBCMV010000009.1, forward strand.
TGGTATTTTATCTGCTTTATTGCGCTGATTTTGGCCCCCACAGAGGGAAAGGATCCTGCACCACATAGCGATACTCATAGCAAGGAATAACATTATGAAACACGACTATATGAACGACCCTTCCATTAGTGATAAATGGAAATTCCGCTTCTCATTTCTCGACAAAAACGGTGTGCCGGGCTTCTGGGGAAATACCCCTGAATGGAAAGCGGCTTATAAGAAGTTGACCTTTGGCCAGCGCCTGAAAGTGGCAATGAACTTTTATGCCCTCTTTTTCTCAGTCATCTATTTGCTGATTCTGGGTCTGTGGAAAAAAGCAGTCGTCGTAATCTTATTACAAATTTTAGTCGGCTTTATTGTGTTCCTGACCGATTTTGGCTGGCTGGGATCGGTGGTGTCGTTATGGGTCGCCTTCCGCACCAACATTTGGTATTACCAGAAAGTGGTGCTTAAACAGCAGGACTGGGGCCTTTAAGAGAGTTACGGCGGTTCAGAGTGAACCGCCGTGACATTTACAGCCAGTTTTTACGTTTGAAGTAGAGATAGGGCGCCAGCCCGGCGAGCATCATAAAGACGATCGCGCCCGGATAGCCGAAGCTCCAGTGCAGTTCTGGCATAAACTCAAAGTTCATCCCGTAGCTGGAAGCCACCAGCGTCGGCGGCAGGAACACCACCGAGACCACCGAGAAGATCTTGATGATTCGGTTCTGCTCGATATTGATAAAGCCCATCGCCGCCTGCATCAGGAAGTTGACCTTCTGAAACAGGGATTCGTTATGCGGCAGCAGGGATTCGATATCGCGTAGGATCTCCCGAGCCTGCTCCAGCTGACTGCCCGGTAGACGCGCCTTACGTACCAGGAAGTTAAGGGCACGTTGGGTATCCATCAGGCACAAACGCACCTTCCAGCCGATATCCTCCTGCTCCGCCAGCGCAGAGAGCGCCTCGTCATACTCATCGCCCTGCTGGCCTTCCATAATGACGCGGCTCAGCTTCTCCAGATCGCTGTAGATGTTCTCGATCTCGTCCGCCAGCTGTTCGATTTTGGTCTCAAAGAGATCGAGCAGCAGCTCGTAGGCGTTACCGTCAACCATCGCCTGGCTGCGGGCGCGCATCCGATAGAGGCGAAATGCCGGCAGCTCACGCTCGCGCAGGGTAAACAGGCGACCGTCACGAATGGTGAACGCCACCGTCGAGTTACCGGCGTGATCCTCTGCATCTTCAAAAAAGAAGAAGGAGTGGATATGCAGCCCGTCTTCATCCTCAAAGAAACGCGCGGAGGCTTCGATATCCTCCAGCTCAGGACGCGTCGCAAGGCTCTGGCCAAGATCCGTCTGCACACGGTTACGTTCATCATCGTCCGGCTCGACCAGATCCACCCACACGGCATCGATCAGGGTAGGTGCCTCTTCAACCTCGAGACGGGTCAGACGGTTATTTTCCAGTTGAAATGCGCTCAACATGACCGGGACTCCCAATACAAAAATTATCGGACAGTTCGGTGGGCACACAGAAACAAATTGGGTTTCAGACCATTAAACAGCCTGACTCAGCGCGACGGGAATTATTGTCGCTGACAACCACTAAGGCCATCAGCGCGAGGAGATAGCCTTAGGAGTTGTTCCTGAATGACAGGGAATTGAGCCAGCATCTACTGGGTGTGTCCAAGGCGAATGTCCTCTTAGCGTGATCGTGCGCGCATGTTACGCCAGCTAAAATATGGCGTCAACACGCAACGGAACGCTGAAGAGCAATAATTGGCCTTCAGCGTTTAAGGGTAGCAGAGTATTACAAAATAATGATATTTTTCTGAACGTTACACTTCTTCCAGCCGTGCATAAGCGGCTACCAGCCATTTGATCCCCTGGCCCTGGAAGGCCACCTGCAGACGGCTATGCTCGCCGCTGCCCTCAAGGTTGACGATGGTGCCTTCACCAAATTTAGGATGACGCACCCGCTGACCGAGCTTGTAGCCAGAGTCGTTCTGCGTCACCGGCGTCCCCATACGCTGATGGTTCACCGGGCGGCTGATGCTGGCGCGCAGGCGCACCTCTTCCACACAGTTTTCCGGCAGCTCGCCGATAAAGCGTGATGGACGGTGGTAAACCTCTTTGCCATACAGACGGCGGGTTTCAGCATAGGTCAGCGTCAGCTTCTGCATGGCACGGGTCACGCCGACGTAAGCCAGACGGCGCTCCTCCTCCAGCCGGCCACCCTCATCAAGGGACATCTGGCTGGGGAACATCCCCTCTTCCATGCCGACAATAAAGACCTGCGGGAACTCCAGACCCTTTGCCGAGTGCAGGGTCATCAGCTGCACCGCATCCTGCCAGGTATCGGCCTGCCCCTCGCCCGCTTCCAGCGCCGCGTGGGAGAGGAACGCCTGCAGCGGCATCAGATCTGCGTCTTCGTCGTTGTAGCTAAACTGACGCGTTGCCGTCACCAGCTCCTCTAAGTTTTCGATACGAGCCTGGCCCTTTTCGCCTTTCTCCTGCTCGTACATCATCCACAGGCCGGAGTCTTTGATCACCCGATCGGTCTGCACGTGCAGCGGCATATCGGCGGTCTCCTGGGCCAGGGCGTCGATCAGCTCAAGGAAACGCTGGAGCGCATTGGCGGCGCGGCCGGCTAGCGCCCGCTCCTGCAACAGCTCCCGGCTAGCCTGCCACAGAGTCAGCTGGCGATCGCGCGACGCCTGGCGCACCACGTCGAGGGTGCGATCGCCAATGCCGCGCGTCGGCGTATTCACCACGCGCTCAAAGGCCGCATCGTCGTTGCGATTGGCAATCAGGCGCAGGTAGGAGAGAGAATCTTTGATCTCCTGGCGTTCGAAGAAGCGCATGCCGCCATAGATACGGTACGGCATGCCTACCTGCAACAGCGCCTCTTCCAGCACGCGCGACTGGGCGTTGCTGCGGTAGAGGATCGCGCACTGCTCCAGCGCGCCGCCGCTCTCTTGCCAGGTCTTGATGCGGTTCACCACGAAGCGCGCCTCGTCGAGTTCGTTGAACGCGCAGTAGAGCGAAATCAGCTCGCCGTCGAGGCCCTCGGTCCAGAGCTTTTTCCCGAGGCGACCGTTGTTGTTCTCAATCAGGGCGTTAGCCGCGCTGAGAATGTTGCTGGTCGAGCGGTAGTTCTGCTCCAGGCGGATGGTCTCTGCGCCGGGGAAGTCGTTGAGGAAGCGCTGGATGTTTTCAACCTGTGCGCCGCGCCAGCCATAGATAGACTGGTCGTCGTCGCCCACGATCATCACCTTGCCGGTATCTCCCGCCAGCAGACGGATCCAGGCGTATTGAATGTTGTTGGTATCCTGAAATTCATCCACCAGGATGTTGGTAAAGCGCTCGCGGTAGTGGTTGAGAATATGCGGCTTGTTGAGCCACAGCTCGTGAGCACGCAGCAGCAGCTCGGCAAAGTCCACCAGCCCGGCGCGATCGCACGCCTCCTGGTAGGCCTGATAGACCTTCTGCCAGGTCTGTTCAACCGGGTTACCAAAGCTCTGAATATGGTGTGGACGGATGCCTTCGTCTTTCTGGCCGTTGATGTACCACATCGCCTGCCGCGGCGGCCACTGCTTCTCGTCGAGGTTCATGGCCTTGATCAGACGACGCAGCAGGCGCAGCTGATCTTCGCTGTCGAGGATCTGAAAATCCTGCGGCAGGTTGGCGTCCAGATGATGGGCGCGCAGCAAGCGGTGCGCCAGCCCGTGGAAGGTGCCGACCCACATGCCACCCTGGGTGTTGCCCATCAGCTGGCCGATACGGTGGCGCATCTCTGCCGCCGCTTTGTTGGTAAAGGTCACTGCCATAATCGAGTACGGCGAGCAGTTCTCTACGCTCAGTAGCCAGGCGATACGGTGAACCAGCACGCGCGTCTTACCGCTGCCTGCGCCCGCCAGCACCAGCATGTTGCTGCGCGACGCGGCTACGGCGTCACGCTGTTTGTCATTAAGGCTGTCGAGCAGGTAAGAAACGTCCATTGGCACCGCCGGGAGAGAGGGGCCGTACAGACCCCTGTTAATATATACAGATTATCTGGTGATTATATCAGCGAGGTCAGAGATGCCAACCGGGAAATTTCAACGTGGGGTAATAAGCGACTGTCGGTCGCGGTCAGCAGGCTAACGCCTTGCGGTTTGATCCAGCAGGCCTGCATCCCGCAGCGGATCGCGCCCGCCACGTCGGTGGTGAGGTCATCGCCCACGTGCAGGATCTCGCCCAGCGGCAGGGAGAGCTTCTCCGCCGCCCGATGATACATATCCTGATGCGGCTTCGAACGTCCGTCCGGGCCAGCGCGCAGGACAAACTCAAAGTAGTCGCCGAGGCCAAAGCGCTCCGGCTGCGCATTACCGTTGGTGATCGCTACCAGCGGCCACTTTTTGGCCAGCGCCGCCAGCGTATCGTGCGTCGCCTGCGGGACATCGATCCGGCTGCGCCAGATAGCAAAGTTTGCCATCGCCGCCGTGGCCCCCTCTTGCGCCTCTTCCGCGCTCAGGCCAGCATCCAGCATGGCGCGCTCTACCGACCGCCGCCGCCACTCTGTGACGTCATGGCAGATATCCGGCTCGCTTTCACGCAGCGCCTGCCGCAGCCGATGGAAATCGGTATTCTGCAGATGGTTAAGCGAGGGGTGATAGTTTTGCACAAAGGTCAGCGACTCGTGCTCGGTCCGCAGGATCACCTCACGGTTATCGTACAGGGTGTCATCAAGGTCAAAGGTCAGCGCCGAGATCTGACCCAGTGGACGATAAAAACGCATTATTTCCCCCGTTTGGCGCGTGGATGCGCCGCGTCGTACACCGAGGCAAGGTGTTGAAAATCAAGATGGGTATAGATTTGCGTGGTGGATAAGTTCGCGTGGCCCAGCAGCTCCTGCACGCCGCGCAGGTCGCCGCTCGACTCCAGCATGTGGGTGGCAAAGGAGTGGCGCAGCTTATGCGGATGCACGTGGCTGTTCAGCCCCTGCTTAATGCCCCACTCGGCAAACCGCTTCTGCACGTTGCGCGCCGAAATACGCTTGCCGAGCTTCGACAGAAACAGCGCGTCTTCATCCGTACCAAACAGCCCGCGCAGATCCAGCCAGTGTTCAACCCAGATGACCGCGTTGCGGCCTATCGGCAGACGACGCTCCTTGCTGCCTTTGCCCAGCACCCACACCTCGCCGGTGTCGAGATCGAGATGGCGGATGTCCAGGTTTACCAGCTCAGAGAGACGCAGGCCCGCACCGTACATCACCTCCAGCATCGCCCGGTCGCGCACGACCAGCGGATCGTTAAGATCGATATTCAGCAGACGGTTAACGTCATCGACGTCGATATTTTTCGGCAGGTGGCGCGGCGCTTTCGGGGCAGATATCCCCTTCGCCGGGTTGGCCACCAGCTCGCCCTGGCTCACCAGCCAGTCAAAAAAGCTGCGCAGGGCCGAGAGCCGCAGCGCAAGGCTTGCTGCGCCCAGACCCTTACGTCGGCTCTTCACCGCAAAGCTGCGCACCACGGCGGCATCGCATTCCGGCCAGCTCTTCACGCCGCTCTCGTCCGCCAGCGTAATAATGGCAGCGAGCTGGCGCTCATAGTTCAGCAGGGTGATGGGACTTAGCTGCCGCTCAACGCTCAGGTAGCGCAGAAAACGGGCAACCAGCGGCTGCAGCGGCGAGTCGATCATATGCGTTCAATCCAGCGCGCCAGCAGTTCCGGCAGCATGGCCGCCACCTCTTGCAGCAGCTGGGTGCCCTGATCCGGGTGGTAGTGGGTCACATCCCGGCTACTGAAAATAATCACGCCGAGATCGCCGTCGCGGCCCATCATGGAGAGCGCCACGGAGCCGATAGCACGTGCCTCGGGCAGCAGCAGCAGCAGCTCAGGCCCGTTAAGCGGCCCCAGATAGTGGTTCTCATGGCCCAGGCGCTGAATACGCAGCGGCTCAAACGCCTGCCGGCTCAGCGCCAGATGGGTAAAGTCAGAGGGCGCGCCGATGCGCCAGCGATCGGAGAAGAGACGGATGCTGGCACCGGCCAGACCCATCTCTTTTGCCCAGCGCTGGAAACGCACCAGCAGATCCTCAAGGCTGCTGGCCGAAGCCATCTGCCCCTGCAGACGCAGCAGGCAGGAGAAGAGATCTTCATTGCTGCTCGCCTGCTCCATCAGCAGGGTCATGTTCTCTTCCAGCAGGTTAATATGGTTGCGCGCGCGCATCATCTGCCACTCAACCAGCGATACCGCGCCGCGCACCGGGTGCGGGACCTCGATCATCTGGACCGCATGGGCATTGCGAATAAAAAACTCAGGATTGCGCAGCAGGTAATCCACGACCTCACGATCGGTTAGTTCGGCCAGGGCCGCCTGCTGCTCTTCCTCAATGTGCTTCATAGATGAATAAATCCGTCGTAGACGTGTGTTGCCGGGCCGGTCATAAACAGCGGCTGGCCCGGACCCTTCCAGGCAATATCAAGACGGCCGCCTGGAAGCTCCACGCGTACCTCTTCTGCCAGTAAACCTTGCTGGATCCCTACGGCCACTGCCGCACAGGCACCGCTGCCGCAGGCCTGGGTTTCGCCCGCGCCGCGTTCAAAGACGCGCAGGCGAATATGTTCGCGCTTAACGACCTGCATAAAGCCGATATTGGCGCGCTCCGGGAAGCGCTCGTGGCTCTCCAGCACCGGACCCAGGGTTTCAACCGGGGCGGTGTCGACACTGTCCACCTGAATCACGCAGTGCGGATTCCCCATCGAAACGACGCCGCACAGAATGGTCTGTTCAGCGACGCGCATGATATAGGTTTTTTCCGCTTTGTTCGCACGGAACGGCACGGCAGAGGGCTCAAAATTGGGCTCGCCCATATTCACCCGTACCAGCTCATCTTCCGTGACGCTCAGCACCATACGCCCGTTGGCGGTGCTGACGCGGATATCACGCTTGTTGGTCAGCCCTTTCAGACGGACAAAACGGGCGAAGCAGCGTGCACCGTTGCCGCACTGCGACACTTCGCTGCCGTCGGCGTTGTAGATCCGGTAGTGAAAGTCGAGATCCGGATCGTAAGGCGGTTCGACGATCAGCAGCTGATCGAAGCCAACGCCCAGATGGCGATCCGCCAGCCGGCGGATCAGCTCTGGCGAAAAGAAGACATTCTGCGTTACCGCGTCGACGACCATAAAGTCGTTGCCAAGGCCATGCATTTTAGAGAACTGCATCATTGACTCCATTGCACAGAAACAGAATGTTACCGTCAGTAAATCACCTGGGTTGGGCCATCGGCGGTCCCGCGATCGTTACGCGTCGGCGTGCTTGTCTGAGCCGGGTTATCCACTTTCTTGGTTGGCGGCGGAGCAGATTTGTCAGCGGGCGGGAAATAGAGAGGTCCCTTCAAACCGCAGCCCGTCAGGCTAAAGAGGGTCAGAAGTACCGCCAGCGAACGAAAAACGTTTTTCATTATGGTTGCCTGTAAGTTCATGCTTTATGTTTTCTATCATCGCAGGAGAGGGCACAAAAGCAAGAGTTTGCACGCCGCCTGCAATGGGAATTATTTCGCGTTATACTGCCGCCATCACGATCAGAAGGAAAAAAAATGAACGACTCTGAGTTTCACCGCCTTGCCGATGGCCTGTGGCAGAACATTGAAGAGCGCCTGGATAGCTGGGACGGCGACAGCGATATCGACTGCGAGATCAACGGCGGCGTGCTGACCCTAACCTTTGAAAACGGCAGCAAAATCATCATTAACCGTCAGGAGCCGCTGCACCAGGTGTGGCTGGCAACGAAACAGGGCGGCTATCACTTCGACCTGAAAGGCGACGCGTGGATCTGCGATCGCACCGGCGACGAGTTTTGGGATGTGCTGGAGCAGGCAGCAACGCAGCAGGCCGGGGAGCCGGTGAGCTTCCGTTAATAACGGCTACGCGCCCTCGTAGGCCCGGTAAGCGCAGCGCCACCGGGCGCTACCTTAAGAGAACTGTCCTCAGGAAAAATAGTGCTGCAGCAGTGGCGCGTCGTTGTTCGGACTGGCCGGCGGCACTACGCCAATCGCCTGATTGCGGAACGGGATCACCTGCGCACGCCCGTCAACTTTTACAATCTGATAGAACTGCGGCAGATTGAAGTTGATAAAGCTGGAGCCGTAGGTAAAGCGATCGTGGGATGAAGAGTAGAAGCGGCTTACGTCGCGCACCAGCTCCTCTTTGCTGCCCTCGCAGTGGTGATACACCTCTGCCCGGTTGCTCTCGTCCAGGATATAAATATTAAAGCCCGCCTCGTCACCCGACTCTTCAAAGAAGAACTGGATAATCCCTTCGCTGGCAAACCCATCCACCACCGGCGGCAGTTTGACCTGATTGGTCTCTACCTGCACCGACAAGCCATGCAGCTTGTTGTGGGAGATCGCGCCATAGAACTCAATAGCATTCTCCAGCTTCTGCACCGAGACGTTCAGACGCTCAAAGAAGAGGCCCCACGTCTGCCCGGCGACGCGTAGCGCTTTAAAGCGTCCGGTCTCCTGGCGGGTGCTGGAGAGGCGCAGTTCGATACACTCTGACACCAGCTGCTGCACCCGGGTACGAATCAAACCGCGCAGGTGTTGGCTATAGCAGAACACCTCAACGCTATCCGGCGGCGCGGCGTCCTGATGCATCTTGCCCAGAATGGTTTTCAACGCCTCGATCATCGCCTGCTCGCCGTTAAAGTGCAGGGTACGCACCTCGTTCCACGAGTTGCGATAGAGCAGATCGACGCTGCCTACCAGACAGTTTTGCTGCTCGCCGAAGCTAAACACGTCCAGCTTGCGGAAGTCAAAATGGACTACCTGATTGCGGAACGCCGCCGTCGGGTCGTACTCCAGATTGACAATGATCGCCAGATGACGAATTTCACACGGACTGTAGAGCGCCTTCGGCGTTGGCGCAGGCAGACGCAGCGGGAAGTGGTGCGACACGTCGGCCACCATCTCCTGCAGCTTCGCCAGATCGACAATGCCGTTGCCCTTAATAAACAGATGCGTGCGCGACGTCAGCAGGCCGTTAAACCATGCCCACGCCACCAGCTTGTTCAGATAGCGGTTATACTCCAGCGGCTGCTGGCTGATAATCGAATCCATGCTCGGGGCGCGGTTATAGAGATACCAGCCGGAGCGGTTGGCGCGACCAGGCGGCACATGAATAAAGGTCAGATTCGGCTCAGAGAGATCCGGCGAAATTTGCGGGTTTACCAGCGTCACTTTCCCCGGCAGCGCTTCAAACGCGGCATACAGCTTACGGGTCAGGACGCCGATATCCTGCGGACTGGCGGAGACGCTCAGGTTGTTACGCCGTGCAAAGCGGATCAGGTTACGATAGCTCTGCATCATGGCATCGAGCAGTTCGTTATGCGCTTCGCGCACCTGGCCGATTTTCCAGTTGGCGCGGTTATCGAGCATGGCGAGACGCGCTTCGTCCCAGCCCCACTCCTTCACCAGCGAACTCACGACTTCGCGTCGCCAGCCAACGCAGGCGCGCTCGCGGCTCAACTTTTCACACACTTTTAGGTAGAAACAGCGACGCACCAGATCAAGGCGCGTAAAGTCTTCGATCGCCGTCAGATAGTGAGTGACCCGCTCCAGCATCATGCAGTAGTGATCGAGCCCAAAGGAGACGATCTCCCCGTCGTGCAGCCGCTGTTTGATATCTTTTGCCAGCAGGCGCGTGTTCGGGTACTCCCAGGAGTAGGCCTCCAGCAGCAGCGTTTTCAGCACCGCTTTATAAGGAGAGTCGATACTTTTATAGAGCTGCCACAGGCTAGCCCCGAAGTACTCCTCCGCCGACAGCGAGCTCAGCCCGCCGAGATCCAACCACTCGTTTGGCGTCAGCACGCCCTGGGCATACAGCGACATCACATAGTCGTCGTAGTTGGCCTCTTCATCGCCGGGCACCATATTCCACAGAATACGTTTCCCCGCCAGCCGCACGGCGGTACGGTAAAACTCATCAAGCAGTAGGATGTGCTGAGTAGAGCCGCAGTCCTCCCCGCCGAGGCTGCCGCTTTCGTTATGGCGGAAGCGGTTTTCGTCGATCAGGAAGAAGCTTACCTCTACGCCGAGCGAGGCGGCCCAGCTCTCCAGCAGGCTGCATTTACGTTGTAATAGCTGGCGCTCATCGCTGTCGAGCCACGACTGATGGCACACCCAGATGTCGAGATCGGAAGAGCTGCTCTGTCCGACCGATGAGGTGCTACCCATAGTATAGAGACCGGTGATCGGCAGTTCGCCCTTAGGCGACTCCTGCACCGGCAGGCCGCGACTTAGCTCCAGCTCGTTAAGGTAGTGGAGCTGGTTTTCATCGGGCGTGTAGAGGCAGATGCCACAGGGAACGCTACCTTCAAGGTAGCCCGGCATCAGCGGATGATGATAATGCAATAATGTAGGCAGCAGACTGTATACCTGCTGGAAAGCAGGCCCCATAGCGGCCAGCGCGCGATCGACACGCAGTTGGTTTATGGCATCCAGTCTCTGTTTCAGAGTCTCAATATAGAGGTACAAGACGTATCGCCTGATGTTTTAAACCTTTCCGTAGCGCCATGCTGACAGCAACGTCGACAATCGCGGTCCGGTTCAGATTTTTAGTATTACAAAGATACCCGTCACCCTTTTTCGTCCTTATGATTATGTGAGGACAGACGAAAAAATGGTCTAAAACGTGATCAATTTAACACCTTGCCGATTGACCGTAAAGAAAGATGCGCTACATACAAGTGTAGCATCGTTCGTTACGTGTAAATCTCAGAATACGGCCACTTCGCCCTGCTGCGCAATCACCCGTGAAAACTGACACCCTAAGACAACGGTGTTAGGATGGTCAATGGACGACAATGACGGTAACAAGCATGCCAGACACTATTTTAAGAATCGCCACACGCCAAAGCCCCCTAGCGCTCTGGCAGGCACACTATGTTCAGCAGCGCCTGATGGCCTGCCATCCGGGGCTCAACGTTGAGCTGGTGCCAATGGTCACGCGTGGCGATGTGATCCTCGATACCCCCCTCGCGAAAGTCGGCGGCAAAGGGCTGTTCGTTAAAGAGCTAGAGCTGGCCCTGATTGAGAACCGCGCCGATCTGGCCGTCCACTCGATGAAAGATGTGCCGGTTGAATTCCCGCAAGGGCTGGGGCTGGTCACCATCTGCGAGCGGGAAGATCCCCGCGATGCCTTTGTCTCTAATCACTACGAGAGCCTGGACGCCCTGCCTGTAGGCAGCGTGGTTGGCACGTCAAGTTTACGCCGCCAGTGTCAGCTGGCCGAACGCCGCCCGGATCTGCAGATCCGTTCGCTACGCGGCAACGTCGGCACCCGGCTGGGCAAGCTCGATAACGGCGACTACGACGCCATCATTCTTGCGGTTGCCGGACTCAAACGTCTTGATCTCGAGTCACGCATTCGCGTGGCGCTGCCGCCGGAACTCTCTCTGCCCGCCGTGGGACAGGGTGCGGTAGGCATTGAGTGCCGTCTCAACGATGAGCGCACCCGCGCGCTGCTGGCACCGCTTAACCATGATGATACGGCGCTGCGCGTCAAAGCCGAGCGGGCCATGAACATGCGGCTGGAGGGCGGCTGCCAGGTGCCTATCGGCAGCTATGCTGAACTGGTCGGCGGAGAGATCTGGCTGCGGGCGCTGGTGGGTGCACCGGATGGCTCGGTGATGGTTCGGGGCGAACGCCGTGGCAAGCCGGAAGAGGCGGAGCAGCTGGGCGTGTCTCTCGCTGAAGAGCTGCTGGCTAACGGCGCGCGTGAGATCCTGGCCGAGGTCTATAACGGAGAAGCCCCTGCATGAGTATCCTGGTCACCCGCCCCTCTCCCGCCGGGGAGGAATTAGTGAGCCGTCTGCGCGCACTGGGCAAGGTGGCCTGGAGCTTTCCGCTGATCGAATTTACCCCTGGCCGGGAGCTGGCTACGCTGCCCGACCGCCTTGCCGCATTTTCTGCTGACGACCTTATCTTTGTGCTGTCGCAGCATGCGGTGGCATTTGCTCACGCGCATCTCCAGCATCACGGCCTTCATTGGCCGCTTGCGCCCCGCTATTTTGCCATTGGGCGTACTACCGCCCTGGCACTTCATACCGTAAGCGGCATCAATGTACGCTATCCGTTGGATCGGGAAATTAGCGAAGTGTTGCTACAATTACCTGAATTACAAAATATTGCAGGTAAGCGTGCAATGCTGTTACGTGGCAACGGTGGACGCGAGCTGTTAGGCGACACGCTGGCGGCACGCGGCGCTGATGTTACATTTTGTGAATGTTATCAACGTAGTGCGAAGTATTATGACGGCGCGGAAGAGGCAATGCGCTGGCAGACTCGCGGCGTCACCACCCTTGTGGTGACCAGCGGCGAGATGCTCCAGCAGCTTTTCTCATTGATTCCAGCCTGGTATCGCGAAAACTGGTTACTTCGCTGCCGTCTTTTGGTGGTAAGCGAACGTCTGGCGCACCTCGCCCGGGATCTGGGCTGGCAGGATATTCAGGTCGCTGATAACGCTGACAACGATGCGCTGCTGCGCGCATTACAATAACTCTCATAATGGGAAGCCATAATGACGGAACAAGAAAACACCTCTGCCGGGGTTGAAGAGACCAGGGAGGCCGTGGAGATGACGCCACAGCCAGAAAAAACTGAGAAGAGAGATCGCGCCATTAAGACCAGCCTCGCGCTGAGCGCGATTGCCATCGCCATTGCGCTGGCGGCGGGCGTAGGGCTTTATGGCTGGGTGAAACAGCAGACCTCAACGCAGTCCGCTAACAGCGACGCGCTGGTGAGCCAAATTACCGCCCTGCAAAAAGCGCAGGAGACGCAAAAAACGCAGTTTGAAGGCATTATCAAGCAGCAGAGCGATGCCCTGGCCGCCGCAGAGCGCCAGCAGGCCGAGCAGAACAAGCAGCTTGATGAGCTATCGCAGAAGGTCGCAACCATCTCCGGAACCGACGCCAAAACCTGGCTGCTGGCTCAGGCCGATTTCCTGGTGAAGCTGGCCGGTCGTAAGCTGTGGAGCGATGGCGACGTCACTACCGCTGCCGCGCTGCTGAAAAGCGCCGACGCGAGCCTGGCCGATATGAACGATCCCAGCCTGATCGCCGCCCGCCGCGCTATTACCGACGACGTGGCCAGCCTCTCCGGCGTGGCGCAGGTGGATTATGACGGCATCATCCTCAAGGTTAACCAGCTCTCCAACCAGATCGACAATCTGCGCCTGGCGGATAACAACGACGACGATGCGCCGATGGATAACGACAGCAGCGAGCTCTCCAGTTCGCTGAGCGAGTGGCGGGTAAACCTGCAAAAGAGCTGGCACAACTTTATGGACAGCTTTATTACCGTTCGCCGCCGCGATGAGACCGCGGTCCCGCTGCTCGCTCCGAACCAGGATATCTACCTGCGCGAGAACATCCGCTCTCGTCTGCTGGTTGCCGCGCAGGCCGTGCCGCGTCATCAGGAAGAGACCTACAAGCAGGCGCTGGATAACGTCTCCAGCTGGGTACGCGCGTACTACGATACCGATGATGCGAGCACCAAAGCGTTCCTTGAAGAGGTGGATAAACTCAGCCAGCAGAATATCACCATGGAGCTGCCGGATTCGCTGCAAAGCCAGCCGATTCTGGAGAAGCTGATGCAGACGCGCGTGCGTAACCTGCTGGCACAGCCAGTGGCAGCGGCGAATGAAGCTCCGCCCGCTCCGGCGGCGAATGAAGCAGCGCCTGCCGCTGCGCCGCAGCAGGGGGAATAATCATGCTAAAAGTATTGCTCCTCTTTGCACTGCTGCTCGCCGGGATCGTTGTCGGGCCTATGGTCGCCGGGCATCAGGGCTATGTGCTGATCCAGACCGATACCTACAATATTGAAACCAGCGTCACGGGTTTGGTGATTATCCTGATCCTCGCCATGGTGGTGCTGTTTGCCGTTGAGTGGCTGCTGCGCCGTATTTTCCATACCGGTGCGCGCACTCGCGGCTGGTTCACAGGTCGCAAACGCCGCCGCGCCCGCAAGCAGACCGAGCAGGCGCTGTTGAAGCTGGCTGAGGGTGATTATCAGCAGGTTGAAAAGCTGATGGCGAAAAATGCCGATCACGCCGAACAGCCGATGGTCAACTATCTGCTGGCCGCCGAGGCAGCCCAGCAGCGCGGCGATGAGGCCCGGGCTAATCAGCATTTGCAGCGCGCTACCGAGCTTGCTGGTCACGATCCTATTCCGGTTGAGATCACGCGCGTGCGTCTGCAGCTGGCGCGTAACGAAAACCACGCGGCACGCCACGGCGTTGATAACCTGCTGGAGATTACGCCTCGCCACCCGGAAGTGCTGCGTCTGGCCGAGCAGGCTTATATTCGTACCGGAGCCTGGAACTCGCTGCTGGACTGTCTCCCCTCCATGGCGAAAGCGGGCGTCGGTGACGAAGCCCACCGCGAGGCGCTGGCCCAGCAGGCGTGGATTGGCATGATGGATCAGGCGCGGGCCGAAGGAGGCAGCGACGGCCTGAAGACCTGGTGGAAGCACCAGAGCCGCAAGACCCGTCATCAGGTTGCGCTCCAGGCGGCCATGGCCGAGCATCTTATTGAGTGTGACGATCATGATACTGCCCAGGCGATCCTGCTCGACGGGCTGAAGCGTCAGTATGACGACCGTCTGGTACTGCTGATCCCGCGTCTGAAAACCAACAACCCAGAGCAGGTAGAGAAGGCGCTGCGTCAGCAGATCAAAACCCAGGGCGATCGCCCGCTGTTATGGAGTACGCTTGGCCAGTCGCTGATGAAGCACGGTGAGTGGAAAGAGGCGAGCCTGGCGTTCCGCGCCGCGCTGAAGCAGCGCCCGGATCCGTTTGATTATGCCTGGCTGGCTGATACCCTTGATCGTCTGCAGCAGCCGGAAGAGGCAGCCGCCATGCGCCGCGACGGCCTGATGCATACCCTGCAGAACAATCCCCCGCAGTAAACCCGCCATAAAAAAACGCCCGCTCTGAAACCAGAGCGGGCATTAAACAGGTCTGCGTGACAACAAATTTGGTGCTTCACTCAACGTTGTGTCCATGGTGTTTGATGAGGCCGGAGCGACATCTGTCTGTGGACGATAAGCACCATTAAACGGCTCTGCGTCATTCCTGAGTTTATGAGGCCTTGCGGCGAGCATAAGAGATGGAATGAGCATCTACAGGTATATTATTGCACAAGCCGTGCCACTTTTTCACTCCTAAAACTAGCAGCCTGTATTCATTTAGGAATTATGGAAGGCGTCACGAAATTACGCTGAGAAGCAGGGTGAAGTGCGCATAAAATAGCAAAAGTGTCACCTTATGGCGACAAAAAAGACACTTCCATAATAAGGTTACTTAAAACAATAAATTAAGTGTCTTTCATTAACGACACCTGACATAGCCTTCGTCTGCTTAATAGTTTTCAGCCTCTCTATTTTGCTCATTTCCACAGGCCTGGATGCTGTACCTTTTGTTTAATATTGCACCAGGTATGCTTAATAAAATAAAAAGGAATCGAAATGAGCAATCCAACTATTGCCATCGGCACGCCGATAGTCAACGTCACTGATAATCGGGGACTGACCGTGCGCACCCTCAACTGGAACCGAGGGCAGTCTGCGGACCCGCTACGCCTGCTGATTGGTCATGCGTATGTGGATGACGCCAGCCGGGTAGCGGCGTATCGCGATCCGCGCCTGTTTACGGCCTGGACAACAGCCAGCGCGTCTCCGGCAAACTTGCGAACTATGGTTTCGCTGGCGGGCCAGGTGCTGCGGCGGGAGAGCAGCGACAGCGGCAGCCAGGTGACGCTGTTTGACTCAACGGACCGCCCGGCATGGGTCCAGGACGGGTGCAGCACAGTGCAGACCGTAGCGTACGATGAACTGGGACGACCTGAGTACGGCAGGGAGCAACCGGGTGGAAGTCATGACATTCGCGTCAGCTGGCGCAACGAATATGGTGACAGCGGTCCGGCGGATGACGGCTCGCAGGGGAACAACCTGCGCGGCGTCTGCGTAGCGCAGTATAACGATGGCGGCCTGGTACAGGTGAACGCGGTGGCGCTGAGCGGGGCGGTGCTCAGCCAAGGCCAGCGCTTCCTGGCGTCAGCGGAGGCGTTACCGGACTGGCCTGAGGATGAGGCCGGGCGGGAGGCGCTGCTGGAGGCGGAGACATACACCACGTCCGTCACCGCCGACGCCCGCGGCGCTGTCCTGAACCAGACGGATGCCGAAAGCCATATGCAGGCCTGGCGCTATAACGTTAGCGGCAACGTCTGTTATCAGGACGTCACCCCGGCAGGCGGAGTGACGCAGACTTTACTTAATAGCGTAACATGGAGCGCGGCGGGACGATTGCTGACGGAGTCTGCAGGGAACGGCGTGACAACCAATTACGGCTATGACCTCCAGAATCAGTGGCTTTCCACCATCACGACGCAACGTGCGGATAAGACGACGCTTCAGGCCCTGAGCTACGGATATGACTCCACCGGCAACGTTACTTCCATTAGCGACGGTACCGTGACGTCGCGCTATTACCGTAACCAGGCCACTGACGGTTCGCGGCTGTTCACCTATGACGCCCTCTACCAGCTGCTGAGCGCCACCGGGCGCGAGAACGCGAATAACACCGGGATGCAATACAGCAGCCTGCCAGCGATGTCAGACGGCAGCCAGTATGTGAACTACAGCCGCAGCTATGCGTATGACGACAGCGGCAATCTGTCCACCCTGAAGCATACCGGTGCGGGAAGTTTCACCCGCATCATGACCACGGAGAGCACCTCCAACCGCAGCGTGCAACAGAGCGATGGCGGGCCGCAGACGCCGGATGAGGTCGTGGACTGGTTTGACGGTAACGGCAATCTGTTAAAACTCCAGGCCAGCGCCGCAGGCAGCGACGGCATGACGTGGGACGGCAGCAACAACCTGCAGTCGGTGACCCTCGTCAGCCGCAGCACCGACATTACGCAGAACGACCGGGAGCTATATCAGTACAGCGGCCGCCAGCGGGTGCGTAAACAGACCCGGACTCTGGTGAACAGCAGTAGTGGGCTGTGGAACGTGGACGAGGTACGCTACCTGCCGGGACTGGAGCTGCGTAAGAGCTGGCAGGAGACGGCGGAGGGTGACAGTGCGTTGTCAGAGGAGTTGCACGTAATTACCGGTCAGGCGGGACGGGCAGGTATCCGGGTCCTGCACTGGGAAACCGGACAACCGAGCGGTATCGAGAATAACCAGGTGCGCTGGAGCGTGGATGATAACATCGGCTCGCTGTCGCTGGAGTTAGATGCCGAAGGCCAGCTTATCAGCCGGGAGGAGTATTACCCGTTCGGCGGCACAGCGGTATGGACGGGGCGCAGTGAAACCGAAGCCAGCTACAAGACCGTGCGCTACTCGGGCAAGGAGCGGGACGGCACCGGGCTGTACTACTACGGCCACCGCTACTATGCCTCGTGGCTGTGCCGGTGGATGAGCGCCGACCCGGCAGGCGAGGTGGATGGTCTGAATCTGTTTCGGATGGTAGGTAATAATCCGGTAACGCTCAAAGATAGTACTGGCCTCTATACAAACGAAGAGTGGTCCAGTCATATGCTCGAAGTAATGAATGCGTTTAATCTCAGACCATTACCTGAAAATTTCACCCATTTTTTTGGTACTAATTTAATGGAGCAATTTGCTGCGATGTTCCCCATCGTCGCCGGGGTTATGAATCCCCATCAGTTAAACCAGAATTGTTATTACTGCACGATAGCAGCGTTAATAAATACAGATGTAAATAATATTGTTAACCATACGGAGACCATGCAACAGGACTCTGCTTCACTGGATGAAATTGACTTACTATTTAACCAAGTAGGCGTACACGTTAGTGCGCAGAATTTTAATGACCATATGGGTTCTCCTCAAGATCGCTGGCAGGCAACGTATGATTATTTGAATAGAGAATTAGCCAACAATGAAGCCGTTGGGTTAGCTTATCGACGACCGGCCAACGTTCAGCAGAACGTTTTTTCTCCCGGAGGGGGGCATGTCGTTACAGTGACAAGAAGCAATGAAAATATTTATGTTCTGGATTATCAGTCAGGCCAAATCAGCTTAATAGACAGAAACACGCCGCCTGAGAGTCTGCCACATGAAAGTTATCATGTTTTTCAGCAGGTTACGAGAGCAGCCGCAACAGATAGCTGGCAAGAAGCCTATGATTTTATAACAATCCAATTTCTGCGAGGTCGTTCTCAATTAGGATTAATAGGCCTGGAGATAAATGGTCGTATGGAAACGTCCAGATATGAAATGACATCATCTGGAGAGTTAATTATAGAAGTCGCTCATCAACCGCACACCGTATCGCGAGACATTGTTTTGCAGAATGCGCTGGGAGCAAGTAATGAAATGATAAGGTTATGGCCTGCCGCTGCCACAGACGCACGATGAGTCGGAAATTGTCAGGCATGTGGTCGGCGAGCGAGGATGACTCGCCACTTCGTGGCTTCGCCCTGCGGGTCGTTGCTGAAGCAACGCTCTCTCGCTTCGCTCGAGTCGAACCTCCTGCCCCGGAGGTTCTCATCCTCTGTGAAATTTGGGCGAAAAAAAACCCCGCTATAAAGCGGGGTTTCTAAATGTGGTCGGCGAGAGAGGATTCGAACCTCCGACCCACTGGTCCCAAACCAGTTGCGCTACCAAGCTGCGCTACTCGCCGATGTACTGCTTTTTGAATTTTTAGTTCAATTCATTTTAAGTCGTGGTGCGAGGGGGGGGACTCGAACCCCCACATCCAAAGGACACTAACACCTGAAGCTAGCGCGTCTACCAATTCCGCCACCTTCGCATTTCACAACTTTAAATAATGGGGTGGCTAATGGGATTCGAACCCACGACAACTGGAATCACAATCCAGGGCTCTACCAACTGAGCTATAGCCACCACTACAAATTCTTTTACGCGGTCCTGTTAACTTCACAGTCCACCGCAGCTCCAGCACCGGGTAAAATGGTGCGCCCGACAGGATTCGAACCTGAGACCTCTGCCTCCGGAGGGCAGCGCTCTATCCAGCTGAGCTACGGGCGCTTAGCGCCGTTGCGGGGCTGGATATTACGGACTTCCCCCCCCGCTGTCTAGTGCCTTTTTAAATAAAATGCGCGTTTGGTTACGCTTTGTGCATTTTGTCTTTTATTTCTCCGCTTTTTGCGCTGCAGTATGCTGATTGAGACGTAAAACCTTGTAGACCAGCGATACCACAGCCAAAAAGATGATGCCGACAAACAGCGACATACGGGTGTCGTCGTTAAAACCCATGCCGATTAATACGCAGATCAGGAACGCCATCGTTAAATAGTTCGCCCACGGGAAGAGGACCGAACGGAACGGATGCGTGGCAATCCTGGCTTTGTGAGCCTCGCGGAAACGCAGCTGGCTAATCAGAATGACAAACCACGGCACCATTCCCGGCAGTACGCTGGCGCTGTAGACGTAGACAAACACGCGCTGCGGGTTAGGAATGATGTAGTTGAGGCAGGAGCCCACTAGCAGAATAGCAATCGAAATAGCGACGCCTACTACCGGCACGCCGTGGCGCGATACCTTTGCCACCGCAGCAGGCAGCTGACGGTTTTTGGCCAGCGCATAGAGCATGCGTCCGCAGCTGTACATTCCGCTATTGCAGCCCGAGAGCGCAGCGGTGAGTACCACAAAGTTAATGATCCCTGCCGCTGCGGTAATACCGATCTTAGCGAAGGTCAGCACAAACGGACTGCCGTTGCTGCCGATCTCATTCCACGGGAAGATAGTGACGATAACGAAAATCGCCCCTACGTAGAAGATCAGAATACGCCACAGCACCTTGCCCACCGCGCTGCGCAGCGTGACCTGCGGGTTTTTCGCCTCACCGGCGGTAATGCCGATCAGCTCGACGCCCTGATACGAGGCGACAACAATACAGAGCGCGGTCAGGAAGCCTTTCCAGCCGCCGGCAAAAAAGCCGCCGTGCTCGGTGAGGTTACCGAAGCCAATAGCCTGCCCGCCGTTGCCGAAGCCATAGAAGATCACGCCAAGTCCGACAATAATCATTACCACGATAGTGGTGACTTTGATCATCGCAAACCAAAACTCAATCTCGCCATACAGCCGCACAGCAGCCAGATTAGCGAGCGCCACCAGCCCAACGGCAATCAGGGCCGGTATCCACTGCGCCA
Organism: Pseudescherichia sp. AS216; assembly: GCF_037152055.1. Taxonomy (NCBI): domain Bacteria; kingdom Pseudomonadati; phylum Pseudomonadota; class Gammaproteobacteria; order Enterobacterales; family Enterobacteriaceae; genus Pseudescherichia; species Pseudescherichia sp. AS216. The sequence continues at coordinate 58,916 of NZ_JBBCMV010000009.1, forward strand.
TCTCCGGGAACCAGAACTGAACGTAGACGCCAATCGCGGTGATCTCTGATATCCCTACCGCCATCCACATAAACCAGTATGACCAGGCGGTGAGATAGCCAAAGAACGGGCTCATATAGCGGTGGGCATAGACGGCGAACGAACCGGCTACCGGCTCAAGAAAGAGCATTTCGCCCATTGAGCGCATGATGAAGAAAACAAAAAGCCCGGCCACAATATAGGCCAGTAATACTGACGGCCCTGCCCATTTCAGGGTGCTTGCCGCCCCCATAAACAGGCCAACGCCTATTGTACCGCCCAGGGCGATAAGTTCGATATGTCGTGCTTCCAGCCCACGCTGAAGCTCCGGTTTACTCTCGGCCATAAATCCTCTGTCGTGTTTACTACTGTCCCGACGCTGCGGGTTATCGTTATGAGTGCAATCTCAGCTCATTGCGGCCGCAGGGCGATGCAAATAGCACTCCCGTGCCGCGTTGAGTGAGCGAATGGTTTCTTAATTTCGCTGAAATGGCAAATGATGCATAAGAAAAATCAGTAGAAAGCACAATAAAGCAGCAAACAGAGGGCAGGCACGGCGCAGCAGAATCGCTGCGCCGTCAGAGGGTTAGAGCTGGCCGCGATAGTGCCAAGCCAGGTAGCGCAGCAGTCGCAGCTGGCGCGTGATGCGGCTGGGCTGTGATAGCAGGCGATAGAGCCACTCCAGGCCCATCCGCTGCCACACCTTCGGCGCACGCTTAACGTGGCCGGTAAAGACGTCATAGGTACCGCCAACGCCCATATAGAGCGCGTGAGGATAAACTTCCCGACAGTCACGCATCAGCAGCTCCTGACGCGGGGAGCCCATCGCTACGGTGACAATCTTCGCCCCGCTGTCGCGGACGCGTTCAAACAGCGCCTGGCGCTGCTCGGGCTGGAAATAGCCATCCTGGCCGCCGACAATGTTTACCTGCCAGCGGTCGCGCAGCTGCTGCTGCGTCTGGGCCAGCACGCCAGGCTTGCCGCCGATCAGGAAAACCGGCGTCCCCTCTTTCCCGGCGCGCTCCATGAGCGCTTCCCAGAGATCGGCCCCCGCCACCCGCTCAACCACCGCCTGCGGGTACTTTTTGCGCATTGAGCGCACCACACTGATGCCGTCCGCATACTTAAACTCTGCCGCCTCGATCAGTGCCCGAACCTGGGCGTCATCCTCAAGGGTCAGCATCTTCTCGGCGTTAATCGCCACCAGCGTGCCCTGCTTAAGCTCGCCACCGGCAAAGAGGAAATCCAGCGCGTGGGCCATGTTACGCCAGCCAATCAGCTTCAGACCGCGCAGCGTATAGGTTGGCGCAGTAGTGGTGTCCGTCATGATGATATCCTTGTCAGGCTTGCGAGAGCGGTTGCGGTAATCGCCCGGCACGTTTGTGAATCAGCCCCGCGCTATCGAACAGCCAGTAGAGCAGCTTCGCCATCAGCAGGCAGGCGCCAAAGACCACGAGGAAAAAGACAACGCGAGAAACAAAGGCATCCAGCCCCTCGCGCGCCAGCACGATCATATTGAAGATGGCACCAAAACAGAAGCTGTGCAAAATCGCTGCCTTATAGCGGTTGCTCTCCCGGTTGCCCAGCTCATAAAGCCAGTCAAACCACTTAATGATCAGTCCGACCACGACCGCACCCAGCGGAATAAACCAGACGCCGCCCATCACCACCAGGGAGCCGATCAGCGTCGGCGAGATCGCCAGCCCGGAGTGGTTGTTCAGCACTTCCCAGGTAAAGTAGTTCGCCGTGTTCAGCACAATACCAGGTCTGTCCGGCCACAGCCAGGTGGGAATAAAGACGTAGAAATCGCGCACAATAGGCGCAAGCCCCTGGAAGTCAATTTTGTCGTAGTTTTGCAGCAGGAGAGAGAGGTTCTCCCACGGCGAGAAGGTGTCGCGGGTGAGATAGAGGAAGGTGTAAAACGCTTCGTCACCGCTCACCTGCAATCCGTAACGCTTCAGCGCCAGCCAGAACATTCCGACGATGCCCAGCACGCCCGCCGCCGCCAGCATCCACAGCGAGATCCAGCCGCGAATAATGCCAATAAACAGGAAAATAGCGAAGGCGATGATGATGTTAGCCCGCGTGCCGCCCACAATCATGTAGGTCAGTAGGCCAAAGGCAACGGTGCTCACCAGGAAAAAGATCCAGCCCCGGCCATCCTGGCGCAGGAAATAGACCACCAGCATAGCGGGAATAAAGAAGTAGAAGAAACGCTTAAGCGCCACGCCAGAGACTTCACTCGAAAAGATCTGGCTGTAGGAGTGCAGCCGGAACAGCAGGAAGCCGTTATGCATAAAGAAGATGCTGACGCTTACTAAAGCGATGAGCATCAGCATTACCCACGCCAGATGCGTTTCCACTCGGTTCATGGTGAACAGAGGACGGCGTGGCGTGACCGCGGACGAGGGCCGCAGGCGCGTTTTATAGGTGACGTAGTAGATAGCGTAAAAGCAGACCGCGGCTAGCAGGGACTGCATCATCACCTCTGGCGGCGCGACGCCGACGTTGAAGCGGAAGACCAGAATGCTGGTGAGCGGAAAGCCAAAGAAAAACGTCAGCAAGAACAGCAGCGAAAAGAAGACGTTAAAGTTAAAACGTACCCGGCGGAATTCAAACCAGGTCAGCGTGGCGATAAACAGCGATGCCAGTAGCCAGATGGCCAGCAGACCCGAGAACGCAAGCTGGCTCATTGCGCACCTCCTGCAGCAATACGTAACGCCTCGTGCCAGGGCACAAGGTAGTTGGGGCTAAAGAAGGTGATAGCGTTTTTATCCACCGCCGCCAGCTGCCGCTGGGCCTCGCGGACGACCGCCTCATCGAGCCGGTCGCCGGTAAACAGCACCGGAATGTGCTGCTCAACCATATCCTGCCAGAAAGGGTTCTCCCGGTTTAACACGCAGGGGACGCCTGCCTGGATCAGTAAGCAGAGCGTGCCGATCCCCTGCTGGCGGGCAAAGATAAAGTAGCCAAGATCGCACCGGCGCAGCAGCGCCAGGTAGTCGTCAAATTCTAGCTTATCGGCCAGGATGCGCAGATTCTCCGCGCTAAAGAGGGCCAGACCCGCCTGGCGCACCTCGTCAATATACGCTTCATTATTGGCCGGATAGCCCATCGGCACGATGACGTTGACCGTATCACCGAACTGCTGATGAACCGCCTTCAGGGCGGCAATATGCTCGTTGCTGCGATCGCCGGAGTTGCCGACCAGTACCGTCAGCTTGCCCGCGCGCTGCGTCTCCTGCGCCATCGTGTTGAGCGCGGGATCCATTCGCGTCGGGAAGTAGAGCAGCTCGCCGCGCACCTGCGGATGGCGGCGGGCAAAAAAGTGTAGATCGCCACGGGTGGCAAAGATACAGCCGACTCGCCGCTGGGCGAGACGCCGCAGCGGATAGAAAAGACGAAACTTCAGGCTTTGGGAAACCTCGTAGAGATCGGCTCCCCAGGCGTGCCAGTTAAACTGCTGAGGCTTGATGGATCCGCGTAGCAGGGCCAGCCAAAGGTCGGTATTGAACTGGCCGTGAAAAAAGAAGCGCTGCTGGCGATCGGCTTTGGCAAGGGCAATCACCGCCTGGGCCAGCGCCTTCTTATTGCTAAAGAAGCGCAGCGTAAGTGCAGGGAACTGCGTGCGCCAGCGCTCGTCGTCGCCGCAGATCATAAATTCGCGAGCGTGCTCGCCCGTTGCCGCAAGGCTGTCGTTGAAAAAACGCAGCACGGTCAGGTTATGGTGTGGGATATCCGATCCCAGAACGTGAATCAGTGTAGTCATACCCTTTTACGCCAGAGTAGAAATACGCCACAACAGGTGGCGAAATAAACGATATAGGTAGCCATGTAGGCCTGTGACGCACCTAGCGCGCCGTGCGCCGGAATGAGCCAATGGGAAAAGGCCGTCAGCAGCGTAAACTGGCTCACTTCCGCCAGGATATAGAAGCTTAACGAGGCCCGGGCAATCACCAGATAGCCAAAAACATATGCGCCGACTTTCAGTACGTCACCGACCAGCTGCCAGGCAAAGAGATCGCGCATAGCGATAAACTTCTCTGAAAAGAGCAGCCAGATTGCAACGTCACGCAGCAGCCAGACGGTAAAACTTGCCGCCGCCACCGCAGGCAGTACAAACCGCAGCGACTTGACGATCTCGCGGCTTATTGCCTGCTTCTCCGTCAGCCGCGACAGGGTAGGCAGCAGATAGACGCTGAACGAGGCGGTGATAAATTGCAGATAGGCATCGGAGATGCTGCTCACCCCCTGCCAGATCCCGACCTCATCCCAGCCGTAGTGCGTCGCCAGCAGGTTTCGCATCATCACGTAGGCGACGGGCAGGGTCACGGAGGTGATCAGCGCCATCAGGGTAAACTTGCCCAGCTGCCCGGCCAGCGCGTTGCTCCACCGTGGCTTAAGATAGCCTAACGGCACGGTTTTACGGCGGATAAACAGCAGCAGCGCCGGGACGACGACCAGCGCCGGAACCAGCGCCAGGCCCAGCAGCGCGCCCTGGTAGCCGCCCAGCCGGTAGCAGGCGTAGTAGGCGATGACCCCGATAATACTGCCGCTAATCAGCGACAGCGCATTCCCGGCGGCGTCGCGAAAACCTTTCATGACTGCCAGTAGGAAGTTGGCCCACGCGATGCCCATCTGCACCAGCGCCACCAGCCTTACCAGCCCCTGAAAATGGGCATGCCCGAATAGCCCCTGACTGATGGGCGCAGCGGCCAGCAGAAAAACGATAGCCAACAGCGTCGAGAACCCCAGCACCATGGCGGATGAGGTGCCTACGACGGTGCGCAGCTGCGCCGGATCGTCGTGGTGCTGGGCGACAAATTTGGTGACGCCGTTAAAGATGCCAGCCCCGGCCAGCACGCCCAGTACCGTCACCAGCTGGCGGAAGTTACCCGCCTGCCCTACGCCCGAGGGACCAAAGGAGACGGCCAGCAGCTTAACCACCAGCAGTCCCGCGCCGATTTTGACCAGCGTGCTCGCCGCGGTCCACAGTGAAGCCTTTGCCAGCGACATCTTAGTTGAAGTAGCTCAGCAGCGTATTGATCACCGTGCGCTGGTTAACAAGCGAGAGATTGTAGAACAGCGGCAGGCGAAGCAAGCGTTCGCTCTCTTTCGTGGTATGGATATCTTCGCTGAAGAACTCACCAAAGCGCTCACCGGCTGGGCTGGAGTGCAGCGGGATATAGTGGAACACCGCCAGGATCTCCGCCTCCTTGAGGAAAGCGATCAGCTTACTGCGATCCTCATCGTCACGCAGCTTGATATAAAACATATGCGCGTTGTGTTCACACTCGGCAGGAATCGACGGCAGCTCAATACGCCCGGCACGAGCCAGCGGCGTCAGGGCGTCAAAGTAGGTCTGCCACAGCGAGAGACGCTGCTGGTTGATACGATCTGCTGCTTCCAGCTGCGCCCACAGATAGGCTGCCTGCAGATCCGACATCAGATAGCTGGAGCCAATATCGCGCCAGGTGTATTTATCAACCTGACCGCGGAAGAACTGGCTGCGGTTGGTGCCCTTCTCGCGAATAACCTCGGCGCGTTCAACCAGCGCACGGTCGTTAATCAGCGTCGCGCCACCTTCGCCGCCGGCGGTATAGTTTTTGGTTTCATGGAAGCTAAAGCAGCCGATATGGCCGATGGTGCCGAGCGCACGCCCTTTGTAGGTCGACATCACCCCCTGGGCGGCATCCTCTACCACGTACAGGTTATGATGTTTCGCGATAGCCATGATGGTGTCCATCTCACAGGCTACGCCCGCATAGTGGACCGGCACAATGGCGCGAGTGTTCTCGGTGATCGCCGCCTCGATAAGCCGTTCATCAATGTTCATGGTGTCCGGACGGACATCAACAAAGACGATTTTCGCCCCGCGCAGCACAAAGGCGTTGGCGGTAGAGACGAAGGTGTAGCTGGGCATGATCACTTCATCGCCGGGCTGGATATCCAGCAGCAGCGCCGCCATCTCCAACGAGGCGGTACAGGAGGGGGTCAACAGCACTTTGGCACTGCCGAAACGCTGTTCCATCCACTGCTGGCAGCGGCGCGTATAGCCGCCGTCGCCGCACAGCTTGCCGCTGCCCATCGCCGACTGCATGTAATCGAGTTCTGTACCCACAACCGGGGGCGCGTTAAAAGGGATCATAGAGTCACCTGTATAGCCAGTAGGCAGTGCTTTCCACGTTGGCACCGCTCTGAATGTAACGTTTAAGCGCCGCGGTATTCCCCACCTGGGTCGCGACGCGCAGAACCGAAAGCTGACGCCGCTGCGCCCAGAGAAGCGCCGCCTGCATCAGGGCCTCCCCCGCACCGCGTCCGGCCAGCAGGCCAATACGCGCCTCGCTGTCGTTCAGCTGGCGCAGCGAAACAAAGGCGCGGATCTCGCCGCTGGCGGCGCGTAAGACCAGGCACTCATGGTCGAATGCGCCGTTAACGGCGTTTTCAATCCACTGGGCGTAGAAACGCCCGCTGGCATCCGCAGAGTACCAGGGTGTACGAAACCGGCTCTGCGCAAAGGCAGTGGCGGCCTGCTGGCGCAGCGGGGCGATATCCGTTGCGGTCGCCACCTGCGCGCCGGGGTCGGTTATCGTTGCCGGTACGGCCAGAGCCAGATCTACCTCACCCTCTACCAGCTGGAAACCCAGCTGCTGGAGCGCATCCAGCCGCGCGGTATCCGTCGCCGGGATCTTGACCTGCACCCGCTGCCAGGCCGCAAGCTGCGTCTCGTTCAGCGGTGCGGCACTGTCACTCAGGCGCACGATGGCGCTGGAGATACCAAAGAACTGGTTCTCCCAGGTTAAAGCTTCAACCGTCCCGCGTACCGTCATGTTGTCGCCTTAGCGCCAGACGCCTTTGGTATCAATAATGTATTGCTGGGTAACCTGCTCACCGGCAATGGCTTTAAATTCTCGGTGATCCACCAGCATCACCAGCACATCCGCGTCGGCCAGCGCCGCCTCCAGACCGACCAGCTGGCAGCTGTCCGCCAGCTTCTTCGGCAGCTGCTGAATGTTAGGCTCTACCACCAGCGTCTCGCCGCTGTGCCACTGGGCAATGCTGTGGGCAATCTCCATCGCCGGGCTTTCCCGCAGATCGTCGATATTGGGCTTAAAGGCGAGGCCAAAGCAGGCGATTTTAATTTCGCTGGCCCGCTTGTCGTTAGCCGTGAGGCAGTCTGCCACCGTTGCTTTAACTTGATTAAGCACCCAGTGCGGTTTGCTGTCGTTAACTTCACGAGCGGTACGGATCAGCCGCGCCTGCTGCGGGTTTTGCGCCACGATAAACCACGGGTCGACCGCGATACAGTGACCGCCTACGCCCGGCCCCGGCTGTAAGATATTGACGCGCGGGTGGCGGTTAGCGAGGCGGATCAGCTCCCAGACGTTGATGCCCTGGTCGGCACAGATCAGCGACAGCTCGTTAGCAAAAGCGATATTCACGTCGCGGAAACTGTTCTCGGTCAGCTTGCACATCTCAGCGGTGCGGGCGTTAGTAACCACACACTCGCCCTCAAGGAAGATCTTATACAGTTCGCTGGCGCGGGCAGAGCACACCGGCGTCATACCGCCAATGACCCTATCGTTTTTAATCAGCTCAACCATCACCTGGCCTGGCAGTACGCGCTCCGGGCAGTAGGCAACGTTGATATCTGCCTGCTCGCCGGCCTGCTGGGGGAAGGTGAGATCCGGGCGCAGATCCGCCAGCCACTGTGCCATCTGCTCGGTCGCGCCTACCGGTGAGGTCGACTCAAGGATCACCAGCGCACCTTTTTTCAGGACGGGAGCAATAGATTTTGCTGCCGCCTCGACATAGGCCATATCCGGCTCGTGATCGCCTTTGAATGGCGTCGGCACGGCAATCAGGTAAGCATCCGCCTCGACCGGCGTGGTGCTGGCGTGCAGATAGCCGCCCTCTACCGCGGCTTTCACCACCCGATCCAGCTCGGGTTCAACGATATGAATTTGCCCACGGTTAATGGTATCTACCGCGTGCTGATTGATATCAACGCCGACGACGCGCTTCTGGCGGGAGGCGAAAGCTGCTGCGGTGGGCAGTCCGATATAGCCCAGGCCAATAACGGAGAGGGTTGCAAAGCTCATAGTGTTACCTGATTATTTTTAAGTGCGTGCAGAATACGTTCACAGGCTTGCCCGTCGCCGTAAGGGTTGTGTGCCCGGCTCATCGCCTGCCAGGCGTCATTGTCCTGCAGCAGGTGCGTCACCTCTTCAACGATACGCTGGCGATCGGTACCCACCAGCCTTACCGTTCCGGCTTCGATAGCCTCTGGTCGCTCGGTAGTTTCACGCATCACCAGCACCGGCTTGCCTAACGACGGCGCCTCTTCCTGAATACCACCTGAATCCGTCAGGATCAGCCAGGCATGGGTCATCAGCCAGAGGAACGGCAGGTAGTCCTGCGGCTCAATTAAGATAATGTTTTTAACATGCCCAAGGATACGGTTCACCGGCTCGCTGACGTTGGGGTTCAGGTGTACCGGATAGACGATCTGGACATCCTGATGTTTCGCCGCAATGTCGACCAGCGCATGGCAGATCTGCTCAAAGCCCTGGCCAAAGCTTTCGCGACGATGGCCGGTGACCAGCACCAGCTTTTTAGATTCATCAAGGAATGGATATCGCGCTGCCAGCTCGCTGTGCAGGTTTTCGTTATTCAATACCGTATCGCGCACCCAGAACAGCGCATCGATCACCGTATTACCGGTGACAAAGATCTGCTTATCCAGAATATTTTCGCGCAGCAGGTTTTGCCGGGCGTTCTGCGTCGGGGAGAAGTGATACATCGCCAGGTGGCCCGTCAGCGTGCGGTTTGCCTCCTCCGGCCAGGGCGAAGAGAGATCGCCCGTGCGCAGCCCGGCCTCGACGTGCCCAACGGGAATACGTTGGTAAAAGGCCGCCAGGCTGGCGGCAATCGTCGTTGTGGTATCACCGTGGACCAGCACGACGTCAGGCTTAAATGATTCGAGGATCGGCTTTAGCCCTTCGAGAATGCGGCAGGTTATCTCCGTCAGCCCCTGGCCCGGCTGCATAATATCCAGGTCATAATCCGGCACAATGGAAAACAGGTTCAAAACCTGGTCAAGCATCTCCCTGTGCTGCGCGGTCACGCAGACTTTGGCTTCAAAATAAGGGTCCTTTGCCAGCGCATGTACCAGAGGTGCCATCTTGATGGCTTCTGGTCGTGTGCCAAATACGGTAAGTACTTTCACAACGATTCTCTTCGATTAGATGATGAAGGCCCAGTGGCCTTCATATCAGGCAGCGCTTACAGTGAACGACGGCGCGTTAACGCAACACCAGCACCTATCAACGCCCCTACCATTCCCCACATAATCATCAGGAAGGCACGGCGCGGGCTATCGCGTTTTACCGGCTCTTCAGGCGTCCGCAAATAACGATATGTCTGAAAACGGGGATCGAGCGAGGGGCCTACGTTGAGGGTGTTCAGCATGGCTCGATTTTGATCATAGTCCAGATCGAACTCGGGCCCCACTGCCTGCAGGTTTTCCAGTCGCGCCTGCAGCATCGGACGCCCTAACAGGAACATCTCTGAGTCGGGAAGCTCGTCAGGGGGGACCTCGGTCTCGCTGCGGGAGATATTGTGCTGCTCGGCCACTTTTAACGCCTGCTCAACGCTGTGCGCCCGACGTTTAAAAATCGCGTTCGCAACCTCTTCCTGACGTTTCACCTGCGCTTTCATCTGGATAGTGCGGGCCGCCCATGCGCCTTTCAGCTCATCGTTAAGATGGCTGGCCGCACGCTGGCTGGCGAAAGCAATATACTGGCGCAGCAGGTTATTTGAGTCAGGCGCGGTCTCTGCCGTCAGCTTAACGCTGTCGCTGAGGTTACGCTGCGCGTCGGCGGGGGTGTACTGAATATTATTAATCAGCTCATCCAGCAGCGCGGCGTCCGCCTTGCTGTTGCCCACCATCCGCTGCTTGTAGTAGTCAGTTTGCAGCCAAAAGTCACGGCGCGTATCCCATGATGCCAGCTGCATAATGAACTCTTTATACGCTTCGTCCATGACCGAGGGCTGATCGACCGGTGCCAGGTTAGCTTTGACGTCAAGATTGCGTAGAAACTGCTGCTGGGAGTAGAACCCGCCCAGCATGTTTACCGTTGGACGATCGGTGATGGCCGTTGCGCCCCACTCCTGCCTAGCGAAAAAGGTGTAGGCCAGCGCGATAAGCGCGAAGGCCAGCGCCACGCCGACAATCCACAATTTCCCCGCCCATAAAGTACGAAATAAACCGCGAATATCCAGTTCATTTTCCATACTTCCTGTATGTGTTCCCGCCAATGGTTGAGTCATCGCTATCCCAGAATTACTTGGTTAGAGTTGGTTTATGTCCACTATTACGACGCATTTTACGTTTGACGCGTTTGATAAAGCGCGCCACTTTCCATGCACGTTTAATGCACCAGCCGTACAGGAAGAAAGCTAGCACAAACAGTGCCAACATCACCCATTCGGGAATAAAATGCAGATATTCTGTCACGACACCCACCGCGGCCAGCAGAGCGGCAGCCAGCGTAATCAGCACAAAGGCCTGACGGGAGGTAAACCCGGCGCGCATGATCAGGTGGTGGATGTGCTGACGGTCAGGCGAGAAAGGACTCATCCCTTTACGCAGGCGGCGGTACATGATGGCAACCATGTCCATCAGCGGAATAGCAATGATCCACAGTGCCGTCACCGGGCTAATCGGGTGCGTCTGGCCCTGGGTCGTTTCCAGCAGGATCCAAATTACCGTAAAGCCAATCAGCGTACTGCCCGCATCGCCCATAAAGACCTTATAGCGGCGACCGAGGATACCCAGGTTAAGCAGGATATAGGGGAGAATGGCGGCAATCATGGCAAAACACCACATCGCCAGGCTCAGCTGACCGTCAAACCACAGAATGATGCCGATAGCGGCGAAGGAGACGCAGGAGAGCCCACCCAGCAGACCATCAATACCGTCAACCATATTAAAGGCGTTGATGGCAGCCCAGACGGCAAACAGCGTCAGGAAGAAGCCAAACGGCCCGAGAACCATCTCCCAGGTGCCAAAAATGTAGCCGAGACTGCTGAGATAGAGTTTACCCACCACCATCATGATAATAGCGATGACCGCCTGTACGGTGGCACGAATTTTTACGCTGATATCAAAGCGGTCGTCCAGCGCCCCAATGAAAACCAGAACCCCGGCACACATCAGGTAGAGTGCAGCATGCGGAATATAGTAGTCAGCAATAGCAAACGTATAGCAGATCCCCGCATAGACAGAGATACCGCCCACTAAGGGAATCAGTCCCTGGTGACGTTTACGAAAATTTGGTTTATCGACCAACCCTATCTTTTTTGCCACCTTGCGGGCAAAAAAGAGAAAGATAAACGTGAGTAAAAAAATACTGAATAACTCAGTAACCGCAGTGAGTAAATTCACAATGCATGCTCTCAGCAAATGTTGATCCCGGAAGTATAACGACGATGCCCCCTCTCCAAAAGAGATAAAGCAGGTCACACACGGGCTCTATTGTATATTTTTCATTCAATTAGAACATAATCAGCTTGAATGCTTTGCATTACCACCGCCAGCCATGGCCGACAGCGGATCCCCTGGCTATAGCCTATATTCCATAAATAAAAAACGCCACGTAAAAACGTGGCGTTTACAGGCTTTATTTAAGTTACGAGCGCTTCATCATATCGAAGAAGTCGTCGTTGGTTTTGGTCATCGCCAGTTTATTGATGAGGAACTCCATCGCGTCAATCTCCCCCATCGGGTGAATGATTTTGCGCAGGATCCACATTTTCTGCAGCTCTTCCTGAGTGGTGAGCAGCTCTTCTTTACGTGTACCGGAGCGGTTGTAATCGATAGCCGGGAAGACGCGTTTCTCAGCGATTTTACGCGCGAGGTGCAGCTCCATGTTGCCGGTACCTTTAAACTCTTCGTAGATAACTTCATCCATTTTAGAGCCGGTATCCACCAGCGCAGTAGCAATGATGGTCAGGCTACCGCCCTCTTCCACGTTACGCGCAGCACCGAAGAAGCGTTTCGGACGGTGCAGGGCGTTGGCATCCACACCACCGGTCAGCACCTTGCCAGAAGCCGGTACGACGGTGTTATAAGCACGCGCCAGACGGGTGATGGAGTCGAGCAGAATGATAACGTCTTTTTTATGCTCAACCAGACGCTTCGCTTTCTCGATAACCATCTCGGCAACCTGCACGTGGCGAGACGCTGGCTCATCAAAGGTAGACGCAACCACTTCGCCTTTAACCAGACGCTGCATCTCGGTCACTTCTTCCGGACGCTCGTCGATCAGCAGCACCATCAGGACACAGTCCGGGTGGTTGTAGGCAATGCTCTGGGCGATGTTCTGCAGCAGCATGGTCTTACCCGCTTTCGGCGGTGCAACGATCAGGCCACGCTGGCCACGGCCAATCGGCGATGCCAGGTCCAGAACACGGGCGGTTAAATCTTCTGTTGAACCGTTACCACGCTCCATACGCAGACGCGAGTTGGCGTGCAGCGGGGTTAAGTTTTCAAACAGGATCTTATTGCGCGAGTTTTCCGGTTTGTCGTAGTTAACCTCATTAACCTTCAACAGCGCAAAGTAACGTTCACCCTCTTTCGGAGGACGAATCTTACCTGAAATGGTGTCACCAGTGCGGAGGTTGAAACGGCGGATTTGGCTAGGGGATACGTAGATGTCATCAGGACCGGCGAGGTAGGAGCTGTCTGCAGAACGGAGGAAACCAAATCCGTCCTGCAATATCTCTAACACACCGTCGCCAAAGATATCTTCGCCACTCTTAGCATGCTGCTTCAGGATGGCAAAAATGATGTCCTGCTTGCGCATACGAGCCTGGTTTTCCAGACCCATATTTTCGCCGAGAGTAATCAGCTCAGAAACCGGCGTATTCTTTAATTCGGTAAGATTCATAGTGGTGTGGGTTCTTAAACTCGGGGTAAATCTCGAACTTAATTTGTGAATGGTATGGCAGGGTCATCCATGCCTGTTTTAGCGGCCATCAACTCATGTCTGTTCGCTGCCTGCTTACAGGAAGAACACAGAACTGAAACGACAAGACGGATTGAGTGACGAGCCCGGAATCTATCCACTTCTCTCGCGGCGCGGTGGCTGGCGGGAAGCATCGGGTACAACACGGTTCAAACTGACAAGGTTCAAACGACAAAGATATGTTTATTTCGAAGTCAAAACTAACTTAGCACGACTAAAGCCGGGCGTCCAGCAATCCACTAAAATTAGGAGAGCCAGACGCCAGGTGGGGAGAGCCCTTACGCCAGGTTAGCGTCGAGGAACTCTTTCAGCTGCCCTTTAGAGAGCGCGCCTACCTTGGTGGCCGCCACTTCGCCGTTTTTGAACAGCAGCAGGGTCGGGATACCGCGGATGCCGTATTTCGGCGCGGTGCCTGGGTTCTGGTCGATGTTCAGCTTCGCTACGGTCAGCTTACCCTGGTACTCGTCAGCGATCTCATCCAGAATCGGGGCGATCATTTTGCACGGACCACACCACTCTGCCCAGAAATCGACGAGGGTCAGCCCTTCCGCTTTGAGTACGTCCGTGTCAAAACTGTCGTCGGTCAGGTGAATAATTTTATCGCTCATATTTACTCCACAGGATTATGTCTACCTTATTAAGGTCTGTAGCATAGCCTGGCTAAAGGTTGACGTTATTTCACCCCGTTTATTTGAACGGATGTGCTTTCGTAAAGCAATAGTAAACTGATATTCTACCACACTATGAGCAAAACACATTTAACAGAACAGAAGTTTTCCGACTTCGCCCTGCACCCGAAGGTGATTGAAGCCCTTGAAAATAAAGGCTTTCATAACTGCACCCCCATCCAGGCACTCGCCCTTCCGCTGACGTTGGCGGGTCGGGATGTAGCGGGACAGGCGCAAACCGGTACCGGCAAAACGATGGCGTTTCTGACGTCAACGTTTCATTATCTTCTCTCTCACCCGGCGATCGAAGACCGCAAGGTGAACCAACCGCGCGCGCTGATCATGGCTCCAACCCGTGAACTGGCGGTGCAAATTCATGCCGATGCTGAGCCGCTGGCCCAGACTACCGGCCTGAAACTGGGCCTCGCCTACGGCGGCGACGGCTATGATAAACAGCTTAAGGTGCTGGAGAGCGGCGTTGATATCCTTATCGGCACCACCGGGCGCCTGATCGATTACGCGAAACAGAACCATATCAACCTGGGCGCGATCCAGGTCGTGGTGCTGGACGAAGCCGACCGCATGTACGATCTCGGCTTTATTAAAGACATCCGCTGGCTGTTCCGTCGCATGCCTGCGACAAACCAGCGCCTGAACATGCTCTTCTCGGCGACGCTCTCTTACCGCGTGCGTGAGCTGGCGTTTGAGCAGATGAACAACGCTGAGTATGTGGAAGTGGAACCGGAACAGAAAACCGGCCACCGTATTAAAGAAGAGCTTTTCTATCCGTCCAACGAAGAGAAAATGCGTCTGCTGCAAACGCTGATCGAAGAGGAGTGGCCGGATCGCGCCATCATCTTCGCCAATACCAAGCACCGCTGTGAAGATATCTGGGGCCACCTGGCTGCCGATGGTCATCGCGTTGGCCTGCTGACCGGCGACGTGGCGCAGAAAAAACGCCTGCGCATTCTCGAAGAGTTTACCAGTGGTGATATAGACATTCTGGTAGCGACCGACGTTGCCGCGCGTGGCCTGCATATTCCGGCCGTGACCCACGTCTTTAACTACGATCTGCCAGACGACTGCGAAGACTATGTTCACCGTATTGGCCGTACCGGTCGTGCGGGCGCAAGCGGCAATTCAATCAGCCTTGCCTGTGAAGAGTATGCCCTGAACCTGCCGGCTATCGAGACCTACATCGGTCACTCGATTCCAGTCAGTAAATACAATCCGGATGCGCTCCTGAGCGAGCTGCCACCGCCGAAGCGCCTGCCTCGCGCGCGTCCAGGCAATGGCCCACGCCGCACCGGTGGTGGTGCACCACGTAACAGACGTCGTTCAGGTTAATGCCTTATGCTCACCTCTAACTCGCTCTACGCCGCTATTGATTTAGGTTCGAACAGTTTTCATATGCTGGTAGTGCGCGAGGTAGCGGGGAGTATACAGACCCTGACCCGCATCAAACGTAAAGTACGCCTGGCGGCAGGGCTGGACCGCGATAACCGGCTCTCTCCGGATGCCATGGCGCGTGGCTGGCAGTGTCTGCGCCTGTTTGCTGAACGGCTACAGGATATCCCACCCATGCAGATCCGGGTGGTCGCCACGGCAACGCTGCGTCTGGCCGTTAATGCCGGGGAGTTTCTTGCCACCGCGCAGGAGATTTTAGGCACGACTGTCCAGGTGATTAGCGGTGAAGATGAGGCGCGGCTTATCTATCAGGGCGTGGCCCATACGACTGGCGGGGACGATCGCCGCCTGGTCGTCGATATCGGCGGGGCCAGCACCGAGCTGGTCACCGGCACCGGCGCGCACGCTACCTCCCTCTTTAGCCTGTCGATGGGCTGTGTTACCTGGCTCGAACGCTTCTTCGCCGATCGCAACCTGGCTCAGGAAAATTTCGACGCGGCGGAAAAGGCAGCGCGGGAGGTTCTGCTGCCGGTAGCCGATGCGCTGCGTCGTCACGGCTGGAAAATCTGCGTAGGGGCCTCCGGCACCGTTCAGGCGTTGCAGGAGATCATGATGGCGCAGGGCATGGATGAGTGCATCACCCTTGCCAAACTGCAGCAGCTAAAGCAGCGCGCTATTCAGTGCGGCCGTCTGGAAGAGCTGGAGATTGAAGGGCTAACGCTTGAGCGGGCGCTGGTCTTCCCCAGCGGCCTGGCCATTCTGATCGCTATCTTTAGCGAGCTGGAGGTTCAGGGCATGACCCTGGCCGGCGGCGCGCTGCGTGAAGGGCTGGTTTATGGCATGCTGCATCTGCCCGTCGATCACGATATTCGCAGCCGCACGCTGCGCAATCTTCAGCGCCGTTTTATGGTCGACTCCGGTCAGGCCCAGCGCGTGGCTCAACTGGCCTCCCGTTTTGCGGAGCAGGTTCAGGCTGAATGGCAGCTGGAGCCGTTAAGCCGCGAGCTGCTGATGGGTGCCTGCCATCTGCATGAGATTGGCCTGAGCGTCGATTTTAAGCACGCTTCCCAGCACGCCGCCTACCTGGTGCGTAACCTGGATCTGCCCGGCTTCACGCCTGCGCAGAAGAAGCTGCTGGCCACCCTCCTGCTCAATCAGACTAACCCAGTCGATCTCTCTTCGCTGCATCAGCAAAACGCTGTGCCGCCGCGTACCGCGGAGCACCTCTGTCGTCTGCTGCGCCTGGCGATCATCTTTGCCAGCCGTCGCCGGGATGAGTTTTTACCCGATGTCTCTTTGGCCGCTCACGGTGAGGCGATAACGCTGACGCTGCCGGAGGGCTGGCTGGCGACGCACCCGCTGGGTGCTGAGACACTCGTTCAGGAGTGCCAGTGGCAGAGCTACGTTCACTGGGCGCTGGCGGTCAATTAGTCAGTTGTGCCGGGTGGCACTGCGCTTACCCGACCCACCGGTTCCATCACTATTTAGCTTTGGCTTTCGCCATCATCGCCCGAATATTGGCAATACTCGCCTGCCCCTTGTGCATCCGCTCTTCTGCACTCACCACTTTACGCTCCTGCTCCCAGAGCAGATCGTCCTGCGGCAGTTCCAGCAGGAAGCGACTCGGCTCGGGGCGCACCAGCTCGCCATACTGACGACGCTCTTTGCACAGGGTAAAGTTGAGCTCTTTTTGCGCCCGGGTGATGCCGACATAGGCCAGCCGACGCTCTTCGTCGATGTTCTCTTCATCGATGCTGCTCTGGTGAGGCAGCAGCCCCTCTTCCATGCCGACCAGGAAAACGTAAGGGAACTCCAGTCCCTTGGAGGCGTGCAGGGTCATGAGTTGAACCTGATCCGACTCCTCATCGCTTTCACCCCGCTCCATCATGTCGCGCAGGGTAAAGCGCGTCACCACCTGAGTAAGGGTCATCGGCTCGTCGATCTCCGACCCTTCCAGCATCTCGGTCATCCAGCTAAAGAGCGTGTTGACGTTTTTCATCCGCATCTCCGCTGCTTTGGGGCTGGGCGACGTTTCAAACAGCCAGGATTCGTAGTCGATACCATGGATTAGGTCGCGCACTGCGGCAATCGGCTCCCGTTCAGCGAGACGCTGTACTTCGCTTAGCCAGTGGGTAAAGCGGGTCAGCGACTCGTATCCGCGCCCGCTCAGCGTCTGGGTAAGGCCCATGTCAAAGCTGGCAGCAAACAGACCTTTGTTGCGCGAGTTGGCCCACTCCCCCAGCTTTTGCAGCGTCGCTGGCCCAATCTCGCGCTTCGGCGTGTTAACGATACGCAGGAAGGCGCTGTCGTCGTCCGGATTGGTCAGCACCCGCAGGTAGGCCAGCAGGTCTTTGATTTCCGGACGGGAGAAGAACGAGGTTCCGCCCGAAATACGGTACGGAATACGGTTCTGCATCAGGAATTTTTCAAATACCCGCGACTGATGGTTCCCGCGATAGAGAATGGCGTAATCTTTGTACTGGGTTTTATTGATAAAGTGGTGCGCAATCAGCTCGCCCGTGACGCGCTCGGCCTCATGCTCTTCATGGTTAGCGCTGATCACCTTCAGCTCTGGCCCGTAGCCCAGCTCTGAAAAGAGCTTTTTTTCAAAAACGTGTGGATTGTTGGCGATCAGAATGTTGGCCGCCTTCAGGATACGCCCCGATGAACGATAGTTCTGCTCCAGCTTGATCACCTGCAATGCCGGGAAATCCTGGCTAAGCAGGACCAGGTTCTGTGGCCGTGCCCCGCGCCAGGAGTAGATCGACTGATCGTCATCGCCTACCACCGTAAAGCGCGCCCGGGCACCCACCAGCAGCTTAACCAGCTCGTACTGGCTGGTGTTGGTATCCTGATACTCATCCACCAGCAGATAGCGGATCTTGTTCTGCCAGCGCTCGCGCACCTCTTCATTGCGCTGGAGCAGCAGGGTCGGGAGGAGGATCAGGTCATCAAAGTCCAGCACGTTGCAGGCCTTCATATGGGCGTCATACAGGCTGTAGCAGTGGGCAAAAATGCGGTCCCGCTCGCCCCTGGCCTGCGCTGACGCCTGCGCCGGGGTCATCAGATCGTTTTTCCAGTTAGAGATCGTCGAGATCAGCTGCTGAAGGATCGTTTTCTCATCTTCGATCAACCCTTCGGTAAGATCCTTGAGCAGTGCGACCTGATCGGTATCGTCAAAAAGCGAAAAGTTAGATTTCATGCCCAACGCGGCATACTCGCGCTTGATGATATCCAGCCCCAGGGTGTGGAAAGTGGAGATCATCAGCCCGCGCGCCTCTTTGCGTCCCAGCGTCTGGCCCACGCGCTCTTTCATCTCGCGTGCGGCTTTGTTGGTAAAGGTGACCGCCGCGATATGCCGGGCCTGGTAGCCGCAGCCGCGGATCAGGTGCGCTATCTTGTTGGTAATGACGCGGGTTTTACCGGATCCAGCTCCTGCCAGTACCAGGCAGGGTCCGGTGACGAATTCGACGGCTTGCTGTTGCCCTGGATTTAGACGCATGGGATCACTCAATGAAAGTCGGGAGAGGAGAAAAAACGCGTGGTAGTATAGCCAGCCTAATCCATACCACTCAAGGCACGATCATGGCAAAAACAGCGGCAGCGATGCATATCCTTGTTAAAGAAGAGAAACTGGCTCTGGATCTTCTGGAGCAGATCAAAAACGGCGGCGATTTCGAGAAGCTGGCGAAGAAACACTCTACCTGCCCGTCGGGCAAAAAGGGCGGTCACCTGGGTGAATTCCGCCAGGGCCAGATGGTGCCAGCCTTCGATAAAGTGGTGTTCTCCTGCCCGGTGCTGGAGCCGACCGGCCCGCTGCACACCCAGTTCGGTTACCACATTATCAAAGTGTTGTACCGTAACTAATTATCCGTGTGGCGGCATTGCCCTGCCGCCACCGATAAAAAAGCCTTTTTTATTTCTGCGATTGCAACGTCTGCTGCGCATTGTGCTTCATCACGTGCGTACTAATTGCTGCCTGAAACACTTTAAACATCAGGCCATTAATCAGCGTTGTGATAGTGATGGTGATGAATGCCGTCATGACCCAGTCAATCAGCACAAAACCGCTGCTGAGAAGTGCCGGGCGGTATACTGCCATTCCGCCAAACACCACCCAGTGGCTCAAGCAGTAAAAGCACTGAAACAGGTGGCCTATCAGCGCGTTTTTCTTTACCGTCCATTCGCGAAACGCGGCGAATAGTTCGGTCTGCGTCACCGTCATAGAAATACTGCTGGCCGCCAGGGCAATCATCAGGCAGGTGGTTAAGGTAGTCATCATAGGTCATGGCCTTTGTCGTTGAAGTAGCTGATAAATTCGCTGCCGATATCCTGCAACGTCAGGCTTTTGAAGCGGTCAAGTATTAGCGTTTGTGCGTCGGCAAGTGTCGCTGACATGACCCTATTTACCCCCTGCTCCACCAGACACTGCGGGTTTTCGCTGCGGTTACCTAGCGCAAACAGCGTCGGCTCGCCCAGCGCCTTATAGATATCGTAAAGCGTAATATCCCCAACTGGACGGCACAGCCGCCAGCCGCCGTGATGCCCCTTAGTGGCACAGACAATATTGTTTTCTCGAAGTCCGGCAAGCAGCTTGCGGATGAACGCCGGATTTCCGTCGATAAAGGCAGCCATCTGTTCTGACGTCAGAGGTTTATCCATCTGCTCCAGGTGAAGCAGGATATGTAGCGTCGCGGAGAATGAGTTATTTGTTTTCATGTAACTTACAATATTACATAATAGTAGCCAACGACAATCCCCAAACGCATAATCATACCAACAAAAAAATATATCATTGATATTTATGGTTAATTATTTTTTTCCTCGTAGTCATTGATCAAATATCATCTTATGTTACTTTAAATATTACATGATATTTATCACTAACAACGAGGCCGTTATGCACAACGCTGAACAAACGCCGGAATGCTTCTGGGAGTCGCACTACGATGCCATGTCCCCTGTGTCTAATGGTATTCCGGGAAAAATTCTGGTGCGCTTCACCGAAGGATTAACACCGGGTAACGCACTGGAACTGGGCTGCGGACGGGGAGATGATGCGGTCTGGCTAGCCAGGCGGGGCTGGCAGGTAACGGCGGTGGATCTTTCTCATCGGGCGCTTGAATATGCTTCGGCAAACGCCGAGCGCGCGGGCGTTCATATTACTTTCGAATGCCATGACCTCACGCAAAGCTTCCCGGCAGGTAAATATGATCTGATTGTCGCCTCCTTCCTGGAGTCACCGCTAGACTTCGATCGTGCCACCATTTTCCGTACCGCGTTGGGTCATACTGCTCCAGGTGGTCTCCTCCTCATAACTTCACACGGTAAGGCTCCGAGCTGGTCCAAACACCCACGCCCGTTCCTTTCAGCCAGTGAGGTTCTTGCCACGCTGAAGCCACTGCCACAAGGTTGGAAAGTCGAATTTTGCGAAGAGGTTTCACGGGTGATGGCAGGGCCAGAAGGGCAGCAGGATGAAGTATCCGACTCAGTGGTGGCGCTGCGTCGCGAATAAAAAAACGGCCCGGTAGCGAGATGCTTACCAGGCCTACGATTTTGCACTTCTGTAGGTCGGGTAAGCGTGGCGCCACCCGACCCTTTTTCGATCAACCCGCTACGGCGATACGCTTCATATCGGTCATATAGCCGCGCAGCTTCTGGCCCACCTTCTCGATCTCGTGGCTGCGGATTGCTTCGTTCACGTCACGCAGCTGGGCGTTGTCTACCGCCGTGCCCTCTACCGCTTTGCCCAGATCGCCCGCCTGCAGGGTGGTCATGAACTCTTTCAGCAGCGGTACGCAAGCGTAGGAGAAGAGGTAGTTACCGTACTCTGCGGTATCGGAGATCACCACGTTCATCTCATACAGACGCTTACGCGCGATGGTGTTGGCGATCAGCGGCAGCTCGTGCAGCGACTCGTAGTAGGCGGACTCTTCAATGATGCCGGAATCGACCATGGTTTCAAATGCCAGCTCAACGCCCGCTTTCACCATGGCGATCATCAGTACGCCCTTGTCGAAGTACTCCTGCTCGCTGATTTTGCCGTCAAACTGCGGGGCGGTCTCAAACGCGGTTTTGCCGGTCTCTTCGCGCCAGGTCAGCAGGTTCTTATCGTCGTTGGCCCAGTCGGCCATCATGCCGGAGGAGAACTCGCCGGAGATGATGTCATCCATATGCTTCTGGAACAGCGGAGCCATGATCGCTTTCAGCTGTTCGGAGAGCGCATAGGCACGCAGCTTCGCCGGGTTAGAGAGGCGATCCATCATCAGGGTGATGCCGCCCTGCTTCAGCGCTTCGGTGATGGTTTCCCAGCCGAACTGAATCAGTTTCTCAGCGTAGGCCGGATCGGTACCCTCTTCCACCAGCTTGTCGAAGCACAGCAGCGAGCCCGCCTGCAGCATACCGCAGAGGATAGTCTGCTCACCCATCAGGTCAGATTTTACTTCGGCAACGAAGGAGGACTCCAGCACGCCCGCACGGTGGCCGCCGGTGGCCGCAGCCCAGGCTTTAGCGATCGCCATGCCTTCGCCTTTCGGATCGTTCTCCGGGTGCACGGCGATCAGCGTCGGCACACCAAAACCACGCTTGTACTCTTCACGTACTTCGGTGCCCGGACACTTCGGGGCAACCATCACCACGGTGATATCTTTACGGATCTGCTCGCCCACTTCCACGATGTTGAAGCCGTGGGAGTAGCCCAGCGCCGCGCCATCTTTCATCAGCGGCTGTACGGTGCGTACCACGTCAGAGTGCTGCTTGTCTGGCGTCAGGTTAACCACCAGGTCCGCCTGCGGGATCAGCTCTTCATAGGTACCTACTTTAAAACCGTTTTCAGTGGCTTTACGCCATGACGCACGCTTCTCAGCAATCGCCTCTTTACGCAGCGCGTAGGCGATATCCAGACCGGAGTCACGCATGTTCAGGCCCTGGTTCAGGCCCTGAGCGCCACAGCCGACGATAACCACTTTTTTACCCTGCAGGTAGCTCGCGCCATCGGCGAATTCATCGCGTCCCATAAAGCGACATTTACCCAACTGGGCCAGCTGCTGGCGCAGGTTCAGTGTATTAAAGTAGTTAGCCATGATCATACCTCGTGATGTTGTGTCGTGCTTATTGTTCGGTTCGCGTTCTCGCGAGAATGAACCCACTATATGACAGGAAATGCGTTGCTGAAATTGATATATTCACAATATGACATTGCACTTTCTGCAACGTAAACACAGAGGCTCTGCATATGGATCTGCGCGATCTAAAAATCTTTCTCCACCTGGCGGAGAGCCGCCACTTCGGCCGTAGCGCACGGGCGATGCACGTCAGCCCGTCGACGCTGTCACGGCAGATCCAGCGCCTGGAGGAGGATCTCGGCCAGCCGCTTTTTGTGCGAGACAACCGCACCGTTACCCTGACCGAGGCGGGTGACGAACTGCGGACCTTCGCCCAGCAGACCCTGCTCCAGTACCAGCAGCTGCGCCACACCATTGACCAGAAGGGTCCTTCGCTCTCTGGCGAGCTGCGGCTGTTCTGCTCGGTCACGGCGGCCTACAGTCATCTGCCACCGATCCTTGACCGGTTCCGCGCCGAGCACCCCTCGGTTGAGATCAAACTGACCACCGGTGATGCCGCCGATGCGGTAGAGCGCGTGGTCACCGGCGAGGCGGATCTGGCGATTGCAGGTAAGCCAGAGGCGCTGCCCGGCGCGGTGGCCTTTTCGATGCTGGAGAATCTGGCGGTGGTGCTGATTGCCCCGGCGCTGCCCTGCCCGGTACGCAGCCAAATCTCGGTGCCAGAGCCTGACTGGTCGACGGTGCCCTTTATCATGGCCGATCAGGGGCCGGTACGAAAACGCATTGAGCTGTGGTTCCGGCGGCAGAAGATCAGTAACCCATCGATCTATGCCACCGTCGGCGGCCATGAGGCGATGGTCTCAATGGTAGCCCTCGGCTGCGGCGTGGCGCTGATCCCGGAGGTAGTGCTGGAAAACAGCCCGGAGCCGGTACGCAACCGCGTGATGATTTTAGAGCGCAGCGATGAGAAGACGCCGTTTGAGCTTGGCGTCTGCGCACAAAAAAAGCGGCTGCATGAGCCGCTTATTAGCGCGTTCTGGGAGATCCTGCCGAACCCTTAACCGGCGAGGAAGAAGCGGAACGCCGGGTTATCGCTCTCGTTATGACAGTAGTAACCCAGCTCGCTTAGCCGGGTTTCGAAATCCGGCTCGTGTTCCCCCAGCTCAAAGGCGGCCAGCACGCGGCCATAGTCCGTACCGTGGCTGCGGTAGTGGAACAGGGAGATGTTCCAGTGGGTGCCCAGCGTATGCAGGAACTTCAGCAGCGCACCGGGAGACTCAGGGAACTCAAAGCTGTAGAGACGCTCCTTAAGCGGCTTCGACGGACGCCCCCCCACCATGTAGCGCACGTGCAGCTTGGCCATCTCATCGTCGGAGAGATCGACCACGCTGTAGCCCCCCTCGCTGAGCAGAGCAAGGATCTCTTTACGCTCCTCCAGCCCGCGGCTCAGGCGCACACCGACAAAGATGCAGGCGTCGTGGGCATCGGCAAAGCGGTAGTTGAACTCGGTCACCGAGCGGCCGCCCAGCAGCTGGCAGAACTTCAGGAAGCTGCCCTTCTCTTCGGGAATGGTGACCGCCAGCAGCGCTTCACGCTGTTCACCCAGCTCGCAGCGTTCGGAAACGTAGCGCAGACCGTGGAAGTTGACGTTCGCCCCGGAGAGCACGTGCGCCAGCCGTTCACCGCGGATGTTGTGCTGGGCGATGTACTTCTTCATGCCCGCCAGAGCCAGTGCGCCGGAAGGTTCCGCTACCGCCCGCACATCCTCGAACAGATCCTTCATGGCGGCGCAGATCGCGTCGCTGTCGACGGTAATGATATCGTCGAGATACTCCCGGCAGAGGCGGAAGGTCTCGTCGCCGATGCGTTTAACCGCCACCCCTTCGGCAAATAGCCCAACCCGGGGCAGATCCACCGGCTGCCCGGCGTCCAGCGCGGCCTTCAGACAGGCAGAGTCTTCCGCTTCCACTGCAATCACTTTAATCTGCGGCATCAGCTGTTTGATAAGCACCGCCACGCCTGCCGCCAGGCCACCGCCGCCAACCGGCACAAAGACGCGGTCAATGTGTGCGTCCTGCTGGAGCAGCTCCAGCGCCAGCGTACCCTGTCCGGCAATCACCATCGGGTGATCGAACGGCGGCACCCAGGTAAAGCCTTGCTGCTGGGCCAGCTCGATAGCCTTCGCTTTTGCCTCATCGAAGTTAGCGCCGTAGAGCAGCACTTCGCCGCCAAAGTTGCGTACCGCATCGACTTTAATATCGGCGGTGGCTACCGGCATGACGATCAGCGCCTTCACCCCAAGACGCGCGGCAGAGAACGCGACGCCCTGGGCGTGGTTGCCCGCCGACGCGGTGATCGCGCCCCGCGCCTTCTGCTCGTCGGTGAGCCCGGCCATCATGGCGTAGGCACCGCGCAGCTTGAAGCTGTGTACCGGCTGGCGATCTTCACGCTTCACCAGGATCACGTTATCCAGCCGCGACGAGAGCTTCTCCATCTTTTGCAGCGGCGTGACCTGCACCGCTTCATAGACCGGCGCGCGCAGTACCGCCCGCAGATACTCCGCCCCCTCGGGGGCGGCGGACAAGGGTTGGGATTCGGCCACGGTTAGCCTCCCAGTTTGGATTTATCGCGTACCGCGCCTTTGTCTGCGCTGGTTGCGAGGCTGGCATAGGCGCGCAGCGCGAAGGAGACCTGGCGCTCACGCGCTTTCGGCGTCCACGCTGCCGCACCGCGTGCGTCCTGTGCTTCCCGACGTGCGGCCAGCTCCTGATCGCTTACCTGCAGCTGAATGCCACGGTTTGGGATATCGATGGCAATCATATCGCCATCTTCAATCAGCGCGATGTTGCCGCCGCTGGCGGCTTCCGGGGAGACGTGGCCAATAGAGAGGCCAGAGGTGCCGCCAGAGAAACGTCCGTCGGTGATCAGCGCGCAGGCTTTGCCGAGGCCCATTGATTTCAGGAAGGTGGTTGGGTAGAGCATCTCCTGCATTCCCGGCCCGCCTTTTGGCCCTTCGTAGCGGATCACTACCACGTCGCCCGCCACAACTTTACCGCCGAGAATGGCTTCTACCGCATCGTCCTGGCTCTCGTATACTTTCGCCGGGCCGGTAAATTTCAAGATGCTGTCGTCCACGCCGGCGGTTTTAACGATGCAGCCGTTTTCGGCAAAGTTGCCGTACAGCACCGCCAGCCCACCGTCTTTGCTGTAGGCGTGTTCCAGCGAGCGGATACAGCCTTCAGCGCGATCGTCATCCAGCGTGTCCCAGCGGCAATCCTGCGAGAATGCCTGGGTAGTACGAATGCCCGCCGGACCCGCGCGGAACATCTTTTTCACCGCCTCGTCCTGGGTCAGCATCACGTCATACTGCTCCAGCGTCTGCGGCAGCGTCAGGCCAAGTATGTTTTTCACTTCACGGTTCAACAATCCCGCACGATCCAGCTCGCCCAGGATACCCAGAACGCCACCCGCACGGTGCACGTCTTCCATATGATATTTCTGGGTACTTGGTGCGACCTTACAGAGCTGCGGCACCTTGCGAGAGAGCTGGTCGATGTCGGTCATAGTGAAATCAATTTCTGCTTCCTGGGCCGCCGCCAGCAGGTGCAGCACGGTGTTGGTGGAGCCGCCCATGGCGATATCCAGCGTCATGGCATTTTCAAACGCGGCTTTGCTGGCGATGTTGCGCGGCAGCGCGCTCTCGTCGTCCTGCTCGTAATAACGTTTAGTGAGTTCAACAATACGTGACCCGGCATTGAGGAACAGCTGCTTACGATCGGCGTGGGTCGCCAGCAGCGAGCCGTTGCCCGGCTGCGACAGGCCCAGCGCTTCCGTCAGACAGTTCATGGAGTTAGCCGTGAACATGCCGGAGCAGGAGCCACAGGTCGGGCAGGCGGAACGTTCTACCTGCTCGCTCTGCTCGTCGGACACTTTCGGGTCCGCGCCCTGGATCATGGCATCGACCAGGTCGAGCTTGATGATCTTGTCAGACAGCTTGGTTTTTCCGGCCTCCATCGGGCCGCCGGAGACAAAAATAACCGGAATGTTCAGGCGCAATGAGGCCATCAACATCCCCGGGGTGATCTTGTCGCAGTTGGAGATACAGACCATGGCGTCCGCGCAGTGGGCGTTGACCATGTACTCCACCGAGTCGGCGATCAGCTCGCGAGACGGCAGTGAATAGAGCATGCCTCCGTGGCCCATCGCGATGCCGTCATCGACCGCAATGGTATTGAACTCTTTCGCCACGCCGCCTGCGGCTTCAATCTGCTCGGCAACCAGCTTGCCCAGGTCGCGCAGGTGCACGTGGCCCGGCACAAACTGAGTAAATGAGTTCACCACGGCGATAATCGGCTTGCCGAAGTCGGCGTCGGTCATCCCAGTGGCGCGCCACAGCGCGCGGGCACCTGCCATGTTACGGCCGTGGGTGGTGGTAGCGGAACGGTACTTAGGCATGCTTTACTCCCAACTCTATTTAATAAATGGGACGGTGCGTGCCGTCCCATATTTATGCTTATTGGTTAACCTGATCCAACCAGCCGTACTTATCTTCTGTTTCGCCGGTGAACAGGCCGAAGAACGCTTGCTGGATGCGCTTGGTTACCGGACCACAGCGGCCTTCGCCCACCTGGATACCGTCTACGCTGCGCACCGGGGTGATCTCGGCTGCGGTACCTGACATGAACACTTCATCGGCCAGATAGAGGGATTCGCGGGAGAGCACCTGCTCGCGCACTTCGATACCCAGATCCTTCGCCAGCTTGATGATTGCGTCGCGGGTGATGCCCGGCAGCGCGGAAGAGGTGAATGGCGGGGTGAACAGAATGCCGTCTTTCACTTCAAACAGGTTTTCGCCAGCGCCTTCAGAGATGTAGCCGTTAACGTCCAGCGCAATCCCTTCCTGATAGCCATGGCGGCGTGCTTCGCTGCCCACCAGCAGGGAGGAGAGGTAGTTACCGCCGGCTTTCGCCGCGGTCGGGATGGTGTTTGGCGCAACGCGGTTCCAGGAGGAGACCATCGCATCGATACCCTGATCCAGCGCTTCCGCGCCCAGGTATGCGCCCCATGGGAAAGCGGCGATGATCACATCGGTGCCGTAACCCTCTGGTGGGTTCACGCCCATGCCCACGTCACCCACGAAGACCAGCGGACGAATATAGGCGCTGGTCAGGTTGTTTTTGCGGATCACCGCCCGGCAGGCTTCCATCAGGTCATCAACGCTTTGTGAAACCGGGAAACGATAGATTTTTGCTGAATCACGCAGACGCTGCATGTGTTCGCGATGGCGGAACACCACTGGTCCTTTGTGCGAGTCGTAGCAGCGGATGCCTTCAAATACAGACGTACCGTAGTGCAACGCATGGGACATCACGTGTACTTTCGCTTCACCCCACGGAACCATCTCGCCATTGAA
Source organism: Pseudescherichia sp. AS216 (assembly GCF_037152055.1). NCBI lineage: Bacteria > Pseudomonadati > Pseudomonadota > Gammaproteobacteria > Enterobacterales > Enterobacteriaceae > Pseudescherichia > Pseudescherichia sp. AS216. Next base: position 86,517 of record NZ_JBBCMV010000009.1, read on the forward strand.
CCAAATGTAATCAGCTTTCTTCGTCGTCATTTTTCTTCCTTTTGCGCTCAGGCGCGGATTTGTTGTGTTGGGGTTGAACGTTGTTGGATCTCAACGCGCGCCACGTCGACCAGTTTGCTCAACTGGCTAAACAGTAATTCGACAGAGCGCGGGCTGGCAACGGTCAATTCAATATTTATGCTCTGCGCATCGGTGGCTGTCTCCATATTCATGGCGCAAATCTGAAAGCCACGGTGGCGAACCACGCGTAAAACACGCTCTAACGTTTCCGGATTGAAGCGGGCCTGAACGGCGACCTGATGTTGCATCATGATAATTTCTCCAGCATTTGTGCGTTGCTTGCACCGGGTGGCACCAGGGGCCAGACGTTCTCAAGCTCATCGATTGAGACATGAAGCAGGTAAGGCCCCTCGCTTGCGAGCATGGCGTCAAGTGCCGCTTCAACCTGGTCTTTACGGGTGATGTGCTGGCCGGGAATGCCGAAGGCACGAGCCAGCATCAGGAAATCGGGGTTATCGGTCAGGGTGGTTTCGCTATAGCGCTCCTGGAAGAAGAGCTGCTGCCACTGGCGAACCATGCCTAAGCGTTGGTTATCCAGCAGGACAATCTTCAGCGGCAGCTGCTTTCGCTTCACGGTGCCCAGCTCCTGCACGTTCATCATGAAGGAGCCGTCACCGGAGATACAGATTACGGTATCATCCGGGCGCGCCACCTGCGCGCCAACGGCGGCTGGCAGGCCAAAGCCCATCGTGCCTAAGCCGCTGGAGGTAATAAAGTTTTCCGGACGGCTGTAGGTCATGTGCTGCGCGGACCACATCTGATGCTGGCCCACGTCAGTGGTGACCACGCTATCCTGCGGCTTGCGGTCGGAGAGCTGTTTTAACAGCAGTGGTGCATAGATGGCGTCACCGGGGTGATCGTAACGCCACGCATATTCATGGCGCATCTCTGCCGCGTGCTGACGCCATCCATCAACCGCTAACGGCTGCTGCAGCGCGGGCAGCAGCGCATTAAGATCGCCCTGCAGCGCAACGTGTGCCTGGCGCAGTTTGTTCATCTCTGCCGGGTCGATATCCATATGGATCACGCTGGCGTGCGGTGCAAAGGTGTTCAGCTTGCCGGTCACCCGGTCGTCGAAGCGTGCGCCTACGGCGATAAGCAGATCGCACTCCTGTACCGCCAGGTTGGCAGCTTTGGTGCCGTGCATCCCCAGCATGCCTAAGTAGTACGGGTAATCGGCCTCAACCGCCCCCAGCCCTTTCAGCGTACAGGTGGCAGGGATCTGCGTCGCGGCGATAAACTCCCGCAGCGCCGGAACGGCCTGCGCCATACCCACGCCACCGCCCACGTACAGCATCGGCTTCTGTGCCCGGGCTAACATCTTGCGGGCTTCCGCAACGTCGGCGTGTGGGAAGGCGTCATCATCTGCAACAGTAGAGAAATGCGGCTCCAGCTCACCCACGGCAACCTGGATATCTTTTGGAATATCGACCAGCACTGGACCTGGACGGCCTGAGTTTGCCACCTGGAACGCTTCCGCCATTACGCGCGGCAGCTCCTCCAGCGACTGCACCAAAAAGCTATGCTTGGTGCAGGCCAGCGACAAACCGAGGACGTCCACTTCCTGAAATGCGTCGGTACCCATAAACGGCGAGGCAACCTGGCCGGTGATAGCCACAACGGGAACGGAGTCGAGCAGGGCATCGGCGAGTCCGGTGATCAGGTTGGTGGCACCGGGACCTGACGTAGCGATGCAGACGCCTGTTTTGCCGGTAGAGCGGGCATAGCCGATGGCCGCCATGGCCGCTCCCTGCTCGTGGCGACACAGCAGATGTTCCACGCCGCCGTCATACAACGCATCGTAAACCGGCATAATTGCGCCGCCTGGGTAACCGAAGACCGTTTCGACCCCCTGCGCTCGCAATGCATGTACTACCCATTGTGCCCCATTCATAGTCAGTTCCCCGTCGTAAATCGTGAGAAACAGAATTTTGTGCTACAACGCATTCTTTGCTCCTCGCTGTTGTTTTAAGGCCATAAAAAAACCCCCGGACCTTTCGGTGCGGGGGTCTTAGTTCGTTAAGGCTTGTTTTTTAAGCCTTTCCTCGTCCAAGTGCAGCCCCGCACGGTGGGATAATAATCACCACCACGCTAATCACGACCAGGCTAATCACTCGTAGAAGGGCTGTCATTTTCTGTACTTTCTGGCTTCTTGTTCGAAGGAATACCTAAAGAGTTATCACAGTTTTTGCTAACGACACAAGATTTTTTTATAAGTTTTTTAGTGGCGTGGCGGCAAGTATTCATAAAACGTATTGTTTTATATAAGAAAAAGATTAAGTGAAAATAATTCACCTGCGAACGATTTTTCGCGGCTGCGCACCTGCTTCCAGCGTTAAGCATACGTTGCATCTCTGACACAATTAGTGCGGAACCCAGGCCGTAAAAACGCAGATGCGTAGCTGCCGGTGAAAAAACGCAGCGGCATAATCCTGCAGTCACAGGAGGAGCTATGTCACTGTCGGTTATCTATACCCGTGCGGCGTTGGGCGTCACCGCGCCGCTTATTACGGTTGAGGTGCATATTAGCGCCGGACTTCCCGGCCTTACCATCGTTGGGCTGCCAGAAACCACGGTCAAGGAAGCCCGCGATCGCGTGCGCAGCGCCATCATCAACAGTGGCTATACGTTCCCGGCAAAGAAGATCACTATTAACCTTGCCCCCGCCGATCTCCCTAAAGAGGGGGGACGCTATGACTTACCTATCGCTATTGCGCTTCTGGCGGCCTCTGAGCAGCTCAGTGCATCTCACTTAAGTCAGTATGAGTTTGTTGGCGAACTCGCGCTTACAGGCGCGCTCCGTGGCGTTCCCGGGGCGATCCCCAGCGCTCAGGAGGCCACGCGCGCCGGCAGACAAATTATCGTTGCCAGCGATAACGAAGCTGAAGTGGGACTCATCGAATCCGCCCACTGCCTGATCGCGGGACATCTGCAGGAGGTGTGTGCCTTTCTCGAAGGGAAACATCAGCTTCGGGAGGCCGTACCTGACATCGACGCCATTCCTGCAGCTGAAAACGATCTCAGCGACGTGATGGGTCAGGAGCAAGGTAAACGGGCGCTGGAGATCACGGCAGCAGGCGGGCATAACCTGTTACTGATTGGCCCACCCGGCACGGGTAAGACCATGCTGGCCAGCCGACTGAATAGCCTTTTGCCGCCTTTAGATAACCGTGAGGCGCTTGAGAGCGCGGCGATCCTAAGCTTGATCAATACCGCCATGCTAAAAAAACAGTGGCGGCGCAGACCCTTTCGCTCACCGCATCACAGTGCATCCCTGACCGCTATGGTAGGCGGGGGGGCAATTCCCGGGCCCGGCGAAATTTCGTTGGCGCATAACGGCATCCTGTTTCTGGATGAGCTGCCAGAGTTTGAACGGCGCGTGCTTGATGCTCTGCGCGAACCCATTGAGTCCGGACAGATCCATATTTCCCGAACCCGCGCCAAGGTGACCTACCCCGCCCGCTTCCAGCTGATAGCCGCGATGAACCCCAGCCCTACTGGCCACTATCAGGGGAACCATAATCGTGCAACGCCAGAGCAGACGCTGCGCTACCTGAGCAAGCTCTCCGGACCGTTTCTCGATCGCTTCGATCTCTCTCTGGAGATCCCCCTTCCCCCGCCGGGTCTACTGCGCCAGACGGATAATCGTAGCGAACCTGGCGAGGCGGTACGCGCCCGTGTGCTTGCTGCACAGGCGATCCAGTACCAACGGCAGCAGACGCTTAACGCCCGGCTTGAAAGCGCCGCTATACGCGATTACTGTCAGCTGGTGCCCGAGGATGCCGACTGGCTTGAAGAGACGCTTACGCAGCTTGGGCTATCGATACGCGCCTGGCAGCGCCTGCTTAAGGTGGCACGTACCATTGCCGATCTGGAAGAGAGTGAGACGATACGCAGAGAGCATCTCCAGGAGGCGCTGGGCTATCGCGCTATTGACCGCCTGCTCATTCACCTGCAGAAGATGATGGGATAAAAAAACAGGGGCCGTAGCCCCTGCATCTTAATCGTCGGATTCGGTGTAATCTTCCGCACCTTCCATCTGCGGCTTACCGCCGGAGAGGGTATGGAAGCGCTTCGGACGTTTAATGCGCGTCATGTACTTACTCCAGACGCGTTCCGCTTCGGTGACGGGCTCGCGTTGACCACGGCAGACGGCGACAAACAGCTCTTCCTCTTCGGTCATCGGCTCACGTTTACCGAGATCGAGTTCATTGAAAGCATAACCGTGCCGCTCCAGCAGCTGCGCCTCTTTGATGGTGAAATCACCATGACGAGAGAACCCGCGCGGGTAGTATTTGTTGTCGAAAAAACGATTAGTCGTCGTAAAGCTTTCCGCCATCCTACACACTCCTAATTCTTTGGCCGAGCTATTTATGGCGCGGAGTATTAGTTACGCTTGACAGAGTGTAAAACAAAACATTTAAATCATAACGACAAATAATTTTGCGGAGAAAGCTGTGGATACGGAATTGCTAAAAACTTTCCTGGAAGTAAGCAGGACTCGTCACTTTGGACGCGCTGCAGAAGCGCTCTATCTGACACAATCAGCGGTCAGTTTTCGTATTCGCCAGCTTGAGAACCAGCTTGGGGTAAACCTGTTCACCCGCCACCGGAATAATATTCGTCTTACGGTGGCAGGTGAGAAACTTCTTCCTTATGCAGAGATGCTAATGAATACCTGGCAAGCAGCGCGCAAGGAGGTAGCGCACAGTTCGCAGCACAATGAGTTCTCTATTGGTGCCAGCGCATCGCTATGGGAGTGTATGCTGAACGGCTGGCTGGGTCGGCTCTATCAGACACATAAAAGCTTACAGTTTGAGGCTCGTATCGCACAGCGGCAATCGCTGGTAAAACAGTTGCATGAGCGGCAGCTGGATCTGCTGATTACCACTGAAGCTCCTAAAATGGATGAGTTCAGTAGCCAACTGCTGGGGCATTTTGCCCTTGCGCTCTACTGTACCGTACCGTCGCGCCTGAAATCGACTCTGAACTACCTGCGGCTCGAATGGGGCCCTGATTTTCAACAGCATGAGTCTGGCCTGATTGCCAGCGATGAGATCCCGCTCCTGACAACCAGCTCTGCCGAAATTGCACGCCAGCAGCTAGGAGCGCTTGATGGCTGCACGTGGTTGCCAGTCTCCTGGGCTAAGGATAAGGCCGATCTGCATATGGTGGCTGATACGCTGACGCTCTCACGCCCGCTTTACGCTATCTGGCTGCAAAACAGCGACAAACAGAGCCAGATTAAAGATCTTTTAAAAAACAGTGTGATGGAATGATTCAAGGATACGGTGCAGGGACGCATCGTAGAGATGAGTTTGACAAGAGAGAGTGATAAGGGAGGGAACCCCAAATTGCAGGCAAAAAAAATCCTTTGCCTAAGCAAAGGATCTTAATATGGCAGGGGCGGAGAGACTCGAACTCGCGACACCCGGTTTTGGAGACCGGTGCTCTACCAACTGAGCTACGCCCCTAAATTTTCTTACTATTAAGCCTGCTATAACTGAGCAGGCTTAATTTTATAATAAGTGGCGGAACGGACGGGACTCGAACCCGCGACCCCCTGCGTGACAGGCAGGTATTCTAACCGACTGAACTACCGCTCCACCGAATTTCTTTGTCACTAACCGGGTATTGTGTCCCGGTTTACTTCAATTTGATGCCTGGCAGTTCCCTACTCTCGCATGGGGAGACCCCACACTACCATCGGCGCTACGGCGTTTCACTTCTGAGTTCGGCATGGGGTCAGGTGGGACCACCGCGC
>NZ_JBBCMV010000010.1:0-64417 GCF_037152055.1 Pseudescherichia sp. AS216
CTTACCGCTTTTAATATCCCGCACCCGCAGCGTTCCGCCGCCGATAATCACATCCGGCGACGCCCCCGACACGGTGCCGCCGCAGGTGGTGCGGTCCCCGGTGCGCACCGCAGGCTGGCCGTTGATAAACACGCTGTCAGACCCCTCCGCCAGATACCGGGGGCCTGAATGTCTGTCACACAGCACCCGGTCCTCTTCCCGCGGCGTGGTGCCCGGGTCGGCGGAGGCCACGGTGGGCTGCCACATCTCACTGCCCGTCTGCCCGGCGGCAGCGAGCAGCATCCCGCCGTAATCGGCGAAGCTGTCCGGGGACTGCGGCTCCGGGCCCGGCATATCCGCCGGGGTGAGCCTGCCCGCCGCCCGGGCCGCCGGCAGGCCGTTGATAATCACATCCGGCGAGCCGGTGACGATGTTACCCGCCGGCGACGGCGGAAAGAGCATGTCCCCCAGCCCCGCCGCCGCCTGCGTGATGTCGTCCGTGACACCGGCCAGGTTCGCCAGGACGCCGCCGATGATGCCGCTTAACACGCAGCCGGAGCCGATGGCCGCCACCCCTGCGGCCGCCGCGCCGGTACCCAGCAGCGGGGCGGCCACGGTGGCGGCGGCGGCGACGGCCGAGCCGGCGACGGCATACGCCACGCCCTCTGCCATAATGCCGGTGATATCGGCGAAGACGGCGGAGTGAATAATCTCATCGCCCTGCCGGGCCGCGTGGTTGTCGCTCATGATTCAGGCTGTGCTCCTGCGCTGATAATAAAATCCGTCTTGTCTAATGGCGGGCATGTCAGAAAGAGACAATTATTACGCTTACCGCTAATAATAAACGGCCGATGTTTTATTAAATAATTCAGCTTATGAGAGATGCACCTGTACTTTACTCTCTGCGTTTTTCTGCGTTTTGTTTTAAAATGCTATTTGTTTTTATCAATAATTCACCCTGTGAATAATACATATTATTACAGGATGCACTAACGCGATAACCGGGCATTGCGGCCACTTCGTCTATTAAGGTACTTTTTAGATATATTTCACACAGGGAAGATATTTATATTGGGCATATATAAAGCAGGAACCCTTTAATATAGAGAAGAGACTAAAAAACTCAGTTTAATTACGGGGATTATTTCTGTTAGCTGCGATTGCTTGCTAAAAAGCCGGGTGGCGCTACGCTTACCCGGCCTACGAAACATGCACTCGTCTGGGAAACTACTTCTCCAGCGGCCAGAGCCAGGCCGCGCCGCGAACGCCGCTGGAGTCGCCGTGCACCGCCTTGCGGATAGGCGTTTCACACTCCCCGCCAAACACCCAGTTTTTGATCAGCTGCGGCACGGTTTTATAGAGCCGGTCGACGTTACTCATGCCGCCCCCCAGCACGATCACATCCGGATCGAGAATATTCACCACGTGCGCCAGCGACTTCGCCAGCCGCAGCTCGTAGCGGCTCAGCGCCAGCTCGGCAACGGCATCCTGCTCGTCCACCAGGCGAATAATCTCGTTGCCCTTCAGCGGCTGACCGCTCAGGCGATGGAAATCCCGGGCGAAACCGGTCCCGGAGATAAAGGTCTCAATGCACCCCTGCTTACCGCAGTAGCAAGGCACCTCTTCCCGGTAGCGCAGCTCGTCTTCGTCCATCCACGGCAGCGGATTATGCCCCCACTCCCCGGCCGTGCCGTTGCCACCGGAGTGAGCGTGACCGTTAAAGGCGATCCCCGCCCCGCAGCCAGTGCCGATAATCACCGCGAAAACGGTCTGCGCCCCGGCGGCTGCGCCGTCGATGGCCTCTGAGACCGCCAGGCAGTTGGCGTCGTTAGCCAGACGCACTTCCCGCCCCAGGCGTTTACTGAGGTCTTTATCAAACGGCTGACCGTTCAGCCAGGTGGAGTTGGCGTTCTTCACTACCCCCGTGTAGGGGGAGATGGAGCCAGGGATCCCCATCCCCACCGTACCCCGCTGCCCCGTCTCTTTCTCTGCCATCTCGACCAGGGTGGCGATCGTCTCGATGGTCTGCTGATAGTCGTCGCGCGGGGTGGGCAGACGGTGGCGGAACAGCTGTTCACCGCTGTCGCCGAGCGCAATAACCTCTGTTTTCGTGCCGCCCAAATCAATACCTATACGCACAGCGATCTCCTTATTTTTAGCAATATCAAGAGAGTAGAACCCCGTCGGGGGATTAGCAATGCAAGCGGCAAGACAATTCGCTATCATGCCCGCTGCATTTAACGACAAGGCTGTGGAAAATATCATGCTGTGGTTCAAAAATTTAATGGTTTACCGTCTCAGCCGCGATATTGCGCTGCGTGCAGAGGAGATGGAAAAACAGTTATCCGCGCTCTCATTTACCCCATGTGGTAGCCAGGATATGGCAAAAACCGGCTGGGTTCCGCCGATGGGTTCACACAGTGATGCTTTGACCCACACCAACAATGGCCAAATCATCATTTGCGCCCGTAAAGAAGAGAAGATCCTGCCGTCATCGGTCGTCAAGCAGACGCTGGAAGCCAAAATTGCCAAGCTGGAGGCCGATCAGGGCCGCAAGCTGAAGAAGACCGAAAAAGATTCGCTGAAGGATGAGGTGCTCCACTCCCTGCTGCCCCGCGCTTTTAGTCGCTTCAGCCAGACCATGATGTGGATCGATACCGTCAATGGCCTGATCATGGTCGACTGCGCCAGCGCCAAGAAAGCGGAAGATACGCTGGCCCTGCTGCGTAAAAGCCTCGGTTCGCTGCCGGTAGTGCCGCTGACGCTGGAAAACCCTATCGAACTGACCCTGACCGAATGGGTACGCAGCGGCAGCGCGGCGCAGGGCTTCCAGCTCCAGGACGAGGCCGAGCTAAAGGCGATCCTTGAAGATGGCGGTGTGATCCGCTGTAAAAAGCAGGATCTGGTGAGCGATGAGATTGCGGTGCACATTGAAGCGGGCAAGCTGGTGACCAAGCTGGCGCTCGACTGGCAGCAGCGTATTCAGTTTGTGATGTGCGACGACGGCTCGATCAAGCGGCTGAAGTTTGCCGACGAGCTGCGCGACCAGAATGATGACATCGACCGGGATGATTTCGCCCAACGTTTTGACGCAGACTTTATTCTGATGACTGGCGAGCTGGCGGCGCTGGTGCAGAGTCTGGTAGAAGGCCTCGGCGGCGAAGCGCAGCGCTAAGGCAGGACGCACTGTCCCCTCAATGCAGGGGACAGGCAGACGCGTTACAGGTAGCGGCAGAGGTAAGCGCTGGCTTCGGCCACCTGCAGATGAAATTCGCTATGGCCCGGCACGTTGAACACCTCGCCAGCAGAATACGTTTTCCACTCGGTATCGCCGGGCAGCAGCACGTTCAGTGCGCCACTCACCACGGTCATCTCTTCCGGCTGAGCCGTCCCAAAGGTGTACTCACCCTCGGCCATCACGCCTACGCTAGCGCGGCCGGTGCTGCTGCTGGTAAAACCAATGGATTTCACTTTACCGGAAAAGTATTCATTACTTTGAAGCATGGGTGGCCCTTATAAATAAGTGTATGGAAAATCACTATAGGGGCCAGCCTTCATCTCTGTCACGCAAAATTTCTGTCACGAAAATGGCTATAGCAGCAGCTCAGAGGCCAGACGGGCCACCAGCACATTAGAGAGCAGCACCGGCACGTCCAGCGCTTTTTGCAGCAGATCACGGTGTTTTTGGTAATAGCCGAGGCAGTCCAATATCAGTACGTCAGCGCCTTTTGCGATCAGCGCTTTTCCGGCGGCGATAAGTTCGTTTTCGTGACCCTGCAGGGGGCTGGCAACGTCATAGTAAGGGGCCTTCTCTAATAGTTGCCACTTCTCCATCTGGCCTTCGACAAGCGTGGCCAAAGGCACAATGACGCCGACCTGATGTCCATCGACAATAGAGGAGACCAGCGGAGGGATGATTCGGTCAGGCTCCAGCAAAATAGCATGACGGACTGACAGGGAAAGCCCGGTAAAACGCTCGGTGCTCATGAGTAAAATGACGTCGTAGTTTTGTTTATCAATGACGCCGATGAGGGCCTGCAAATCGCGCTCTACCTTCTTGCGCGAAACCTGTGCCACTTCACCACTGTTTAGCAGTGCATGAACGGGCCTCTCCCCCGGCTCGATGGCGTAATCCTCATAAACATCCTGAGGATCCATCTTCCCCAGCAAACTAATTTGGGTGATCTGCTGCGCGTCAATGTGCTCGGTCAGGAGCGGCATCACCACATCAACAGGCACCACACCCACGGTGAGGATAGCCAGGGTTGCACTCATCTTTGTTTCCGCCTTTCATAACGTCAGTCTGCTGTTCTTATCATTATGCTACTGACCTATGCTCTCATAACAATTCTGTAACGTTCAACCTCCCGCTTCTTAAAGGCTGTCTGAATTTATGAAGCGGGAGAGTGTGAGTTACGTTTTATCAGGATCCTCATAGCGCCGTTTAGCATCCAGCGCCTCCTGCTCGCTCTCGTGCTCGCTAATCAGCGAGTCGGGTTCCGGATGATCGGCACGAAGTTGATACCAGGTTACCGTCTCCTGCTGGCCTCCTTTCTCAACGGTAACAATGCGGGCTTCACGCGGGTAAGGCGGTCTTGTAGGCATAGCGCTTCCTTTTTTATTGGTAGAGCTATGAGTATAGCTAAAGGCCACGATCTGCAATTAGCTCGCTCGCGCCAGCAGTAGCGCCGCCTGGATATCGGCTACCACCTGCTCCGGCGTCTGGGCAGCATTGACAATATGATGCGCCGCCTCGCGGTAGAGTGCGTCGCGCTGGGCCAGCACCTCGCTGACCTCCTCGCTTATTGGTCTGCCGGTGAGCGTTGGGCGCTGCGCCTCTTCAGGGAAAGCCTCCAGCCGCTCTGCCAGTACCGCTACCGGGGCGCAAAGATAGATGACCACGCCCGTCTCGCGCATAAAGCGGCGGTTAACCTCGCTGAGAATAATTCCGCCGCCGGTAGCAATCACCGTCGCTGGCGCGGAGACGGCCTGCAACGCTGCGGTTTCACGGGCACGGAAACCGGGCCAGCCCTCTTTTTCAACAATCGTCGCGATGGTCATCTGCGCCTGCTCCTGCAGCGCGTGGTCGGTATCTACAAACCGGCAGTCTCGCACCTGAGCCAGCTCAACACCGATGGTGGATTTTCCACAACCGCGAGCGCCAATTAAAAAGATGGGTAACGTCATGACCTGGAGTTCTCCCCTGTTCCACGATCTGTGGAACACAAATAGTTGAAGCGCCATACTATTACACTAGTACGAAAAATACGTAAATAAAACGTTACGAATTTATGATGATACTGCGATGAATGGCGTGTTTCAGAGTGTAAAGATAAAATGGCATCTGTCGCGCCACCTTACTTTAAAGGGCGTCCCGTTGACAAGTCCTGCCGTGCTCGCGCCAGCAACCACTTATCTAACTCGGCGGCAAAATGCTGGCGATCGCGTTGGGAGAGCGTATCCGGCCCGCCGGTCTGTACGCCGCTGGCGCGCAGGGTATCCATAAAATCACGCATCGTCAGCTTCTCACGGATGGTGGCCTCGCTATAGCGTTCGCCCCGTGGGTTAAGCGCCGCCGCGCCTTTCGCCAGCACTTCTGCCGCAAGGGGAATATCGGCGGTGATCACCAGATCGCCCGGGCTACACAGGCGCACAATTTCGTTATCGGCTACGTCAAAGCCCGCCGGCACCCGCAGAGAGCGGATGAATTTTGAAGGGGGTACGCGCAGGGTCTGATTCGCCACCAGCGTCAGCGGCGTCTGCGTACGTTCGGCTGCACGAAACAGGATCTCTTTAATTACATTTGGACACGCATCCGCATCCACCCAAATTGCCATAGCTGCTCCTGAATAGTTTATGGTCACTATGATAAGCTATAACTCCCCCATTAATCACACATTCAGGGAAAAGGCGATGGAGAAAAAGATCGGATTTATCGGCTGCGGCAATATGGGCAAGGCTATTCTGGGCGGGATGATTGCCAGCGGCCAGGTACAGCCAGAGCAGATTTGGGTCTACACCCCGACACCTGAGAAGGTCGCTGCCCTCAGCAGTCAGTATGGCATCAACCCGGCGCAGAGTGCGCAGGAGGTCGCGCAGATCGCCGATATCGTCTTCGGCGCGGTGAAGCCCAACGTGATGATCAAAACGCTGAGCGAGATCACTTCCAGCCTGAATAAAGAGACGCTGGTGGTATCGATCGCCGCAGGCGTCACCCTTGACCAGCTGGCGCGCGCCCTGGGCCACGATCGCAAAATCGTGCGCACCATGCCTAACACCCCGGCGCTGGTCAATGCCGGCATGACCTCCATCACCGCGAACGCGCTGGTGACCCCGGAAGACGTGGCCGACGTGCTGGCTATTTTCCGCAGCTTTGGCGAGGCGGAAGTGGTGGCCGAGTCGATGATTCACCCGGTGGTGGGCGTCAGCGGCTCTGCGCCTGCTTACGTCTTTATGTTTATCGAGGCGATGGCCGACGCTGCCGTGCTGGGCGGTATGCCGCGCGCGCAGGCCTATAAGTTTGCCGCTCAGGCGGTGATGGGCTCGGCAAAAATGGTGCTGGAGACCGGTAAACACCCCGGCGAGTTGAAGGATATGGTCTGCTCACCGGGCGGCACCACGATTGAAGCTGTGCGGGTGCTGGAGGAGCGTGGATTCCGCGCTGCGGTGATTGAAGCGATGACCAAGTGCATGGAGAAATCCGAGGCGTTAAGCAAACTTTGACAGTTGCGGCTGTAGGCCCGGTAAGCATAGCGCCACCGGGCGTCTCTGTGCCGATGCAGTAATGCCGGGCGGCACTGCGTTTGCCCGGCCTACGTTAGGCACGGTGCGGCTTGCAGGTGATAGCAGTATCTACCAAACAACGTCATGCTGCTACTTCCGTGCGGCCGCGACCGCCTTTTTTGGCTTTGTAGAGCGCCACGTCAGCGGCCTTGAGCCAATCCCGGCAGTGCTCCGTGCCGGGGGTGAGCGGCGCGAGGCCAATGCTAATTTGCAGCGCCAGATGTGGAGCGCAGGGTAGCCGGATCTCCGCCAGCGTATCGTGCACCCGGCTCATCGCCGCAAGCGCGCTGTCAACCGGCGTACCACTCATGATCACCGCAAACTCATCGCCGCCGAAGCGTCCGATAATGTCGCTTCCGCGCAGGGTCATCTGCAGATGGCGGCTAATGGCGATAATCGCCTCATCCCCTACGTCATGGCCATAGGTGTCGTTGATGGCCTTAAAGTAGTCCACATCGATCAGCAGTAGGGTCGCCATCCGCTGGTTGCGTCGGCAGCTCTCAAACTCATTACGCAGCAATATTTCCCAGTGCCGCCGGTTATAGAGGCCGGTCATGCCGTCGCGGGTGCTCATAATGCGCAGGCGCTGCTTCTGCCTGGCGAGGCGGGTGAAGGTACGAAAGCTTACCCAGGCAAACAGCGGCGGATAGAGCAGGATAAACGGCAGGCAAAGCCACCACTCCAGCGGCGCGCTGGTGAAGGTTATCGCCGTGCCGGTAAGCTGGAGCATCACCAGGCTCGCGCCCAGCAGCAGGACGATGCCAATACCAAACAGCCGCGGCCCGCCCATGCCCATCAGCATCAGGCTAACCATCATCACCAGCACCGCCGACGGCATGATGTTCATTCCCATCACGCCGATCCAGATCCCTGCCAGGATAGCATCAATCTTGAGGTTATTGATTTCGGCGGCGTGAGGATCGCTTGAGCGGCTCGCCAGCTGCCAGGCAAGATGTGGCCAGATAAAAGACCAGCTTAAGAGAAATAGCCACCAGCCTCCGGCTACGGGCTGGGAGGTCATCGCGCCACCTAAGGGAAAGAAGAGGCATCCAAGGCCAAAAATACGCGGCAGGCGAAGTCGCCGGGCAAAAAGCTGGCCAGACAGGAAGTGCTCGTCCTGGTTAGGGGTCTCGACCCACTCCTTGTTAACAGCAGTTTTAGAATAAAGATTGTTATCATTCATCATTATTGGGAATATTCTGAAACATTTCCCAAAATTATAGAGAGGTGCGGCGGGGAGAAAGTATGATATTTCGGGTGAGAGGAAGATCACACTCACCCAATAGGGTTAAGCTTACCGGGAGCGTGGATGGTGCAAAAGTCTATTAAGATACTGCTGCAACAGCTCGGTGTCCTGATGCGGTACCTGCGAGTCAGGGCCAGCTACCTCCAGCGCACCTTCAATACTTTGAATTAATGCCTGCTGCTCCGGCTGTGCCATATGACGCAGTAGAGCGGTAACCACAATCTCCAGCGCCTCAACCTGCGCCACCAGCTCTTTAGACTCTTCTTCCTTTTCCGCTAGCTTAACCAGCAGCTCTGCAATCAGGTTTTTCATCGCGTACCATCCTCATACACAACACGTTAAGATTTTCAGCCAACGTTATCATGGCATATTACGTAAAAATAACATTTTTAATACTATTTTTGCGAAGCACCCGCGGCGGTTCGTCGGGTCTGCCTGAGTATGATTGCCAGCTGCCAGATATTGATCAGCACAACCACGGCGGTGGCGATGAACACCCAGCGGAAGCCAGCCATTGCAGAGATACTTGCCCCCATCAATGGCCCGGCGACATTGCCCAGATACATAAACGACTGGTTATAGCCAAAGATGCGGCCGGTCACCTGATCGCTGGAGTATTTCAGTAGCAGGGTCTGCACCGCAGGCAGCATTGCCCCGTCAGCAAACCCCAGCATGAAGCGTAAGATACCCAGCTGAAGCGGCGTGGTCACGAACGACATAGCAAAAAAGAGCGCCACCGCGCAGATTAGCGTTGCCATCAGGATCCGCGACGTGCCGATCCGATCGCCGAGCTTGCCAAGGCGCGGGGCCGACATCAGCGCTGAGACGCCCGGCACCGCGGCAATCATGCCGCTCAGAAAGGCGATATTGCTGCTGTCCGGGGCCAGCGACTGGACAAACAGCGCCAGAATCGGCCCCACCGAGCCGTTACAGAGCTGGATCACCATGGTGGTCACGAACAGGCTTACAATGAGCTTCGGATAGGGCAGGCTGGCAAATACCGCTTTGCCGGTCAGGCGCTGCGCCTTGCTGACGTTGGGCCGTACCCCCTCTTTAATCAGAAACAGGGTCACCAGAAAGCTGACCATCAGCAGCGTGGCGGTGATGAAAAACACCGCTCGCAGGCCAACGTGGTCGGCAAGAAAGCCCCCCAGCAGCGGGCCACCGATAACGCCGCTGATCTGCGCCGTGGAGAGCGTGCTGAGCGCCCAGCCGCTGCGCTCGCGCGGTACCTGGGAGGCCACCAGCGCCATCGCGTTGGGAATATAGCCCGAGGTCAGCCCCATAATGGCGCGCAGAAATAGCAGCTGCCAGACGTTAGTGGCAAACGCCTGCAAAAGGATCGCTATCGCCATGCCCAACGAGGCGCGGAGCAGCATCAGCTTGCGCCCCTTACGGTCGGCAAGGCTTCCCCACATCGGCGAGACGATGGCCGACACCATAAAGGTCACGCTGAAGGTTAGCCCGGACCAGATCGACAGCGCCTCGTGTGAGGTCACGCCCATCTCGGCAATATAGAGCGGCAAGAACGGTAAAATCTGGCTGATCGCAAGGCCGGTAAAGAAGCAGCCAAACCAGACCGAAATAAGATTAACCTTCCAGGATTCCATAAGCATCTGCAATTATTCAGGTTTTAACAGCAGGCTCCAGCATAGCATAACTGTAGATTATGCTTAGCGGCACTTAATGGCATAACCCATAGCCACGCATCCCCAGATGAAAATGGTTGGCATGGGCGGCGTTATAGTCTGGCCCCAGGCCGTTACCATAGTAAGCACAGCTGGCGCTCAGCATCGCCCGCAGCCAGGGCTGGGTTTTATCCTGCTTCCAGCCGCGCAGCACCGTTACCTGCTGCCCGTTAGCGAGACGAAAGCCGCTGATGTCCAGCGCCTCGGCGGTGGCGTGCTCGCTCAGCCGGGCGTTGGCGCGATGGTATATATTGCGGCAGGCGTAGCTGCCAAAATGATCGATGCGCACCAGCTCGCTGGACATATACCGCGCGGTCAACGGCCGGGCCTGCTGCTGTACAAAAAGCGCCGAGCTGAGTGCCAGCGGACAGGAGGCGAGAAAGCTGCTGCTGAGCTTAACCGGGCCAAAATCCCGTACCCGGACGGTGTGGGTCAGCGGGCAGGTGCCGGTGCTGTCGGCGACGGGCTGGGAAGCAATCAGCTTCTTTTGGTTAGCTTCCACCAGCAGGGCATCGCACTGCTCGGGGGTCAGCCGCTTGAGCTTAAACTGGGTAATGCGGCCCGGCGGATCGTCGAGGCGCAGCGGCACAAAGGGGTTGTAGTACGAGGGCAGGTGACGATAGCCCACTATCCCCGCACCGACTATAAGCAAAAAAACGATGGCTCCTGTGCCTCTCACGCGCTCCCCCTTTAATCACCTAAAAACATTATGGCAGAAGCGCGCGAATCACGCGTTTTGCCGTGGTAAGGTATCTTTTTTCCGGATAAGAAGAGTGGATGGGGTGATGGCAAAAATGCGGGTAGGGATCGTTTTTGGTGGGAAATCAGCAGAGCATGAAGTATCGCTTCAGTCGGCAAAAAATATTGTCGATGCTATTGATAAGAGCCGCTTCGAGGTGGTGCTGCTGGGGATTGATAAACAGGGTCAGTGGCACGTCAACGATGCGGCTAACTATTTGCAGAACGCCAGCGATCCGGCACGTATCGCGCTGAATCCTTCCGCTATCAGCGTGGCGCATATTCCCGGCAGAGAGACGGCGCAGCTTATCAACGCCGAGAGCGGTACGCCCCTGCCGGAGGTAGACGTAATCTTCCCTATCGTTCACGGCACGCTGGGGGAGGATGGCTCCCTGCAGGGGATGCTGCGGATGGCAAACCTACCGTTCGTGGGGTCCGGCGTGCTCGGATCGGCGGCCTGTATGGATAAAGATGTCACCAAGCGCCTGCTCCGCGATGCCGGACTGAAGATTGCGCCCTTCATTACCCTCACCCGCGCTAACCGTCAGCGATACGCTTTTGCCGAGGTGCAGGCGCAGCTGGGTCTGCCGCTGTTTGTCAAACCGGCTAACCAGGGCTCGTCAGTAGGCGTCAGCAAGGTCACCAGCGAGGCGCAGTACTATGCCGCCGTCGACCTTGCTTTTACGTTCGATCATAAGGTGGTGGTAGAGACCGGCATTAAGGGGCGGGAGATCGAGTGCGCCGTGCTGGGGAACGACAACCCCGAGGCCAGTACCTGCGGTGAGATCGTGCTCAACAGCGAGTTCTACGCCTACGACACCAAATACATCGATGACAACGGTGCGCGGGTGGTGATCCCGGCGGCGATCGATCCGGCAGTGAACGACGCCATTCGCCAGACCGCCGTTGCTGCCTACGAAACGCTGGGGTGCGCCGGTATGGCGCGGGTCGACGTCTTCCTGACCGACGACAACGATATCGTTATCAATGAGATCAACACCCTGCCCGGCTTTACCAATATCAGCATGTATCCCAAGCTGTGGCAGGCCAGCGGCCTCGGCTATACCGATCTGATCAGCCGCCTGATCGATCTGGCGTTAGAGCGCCATCAGGCCGATAGCGCCCTGAAAAGTAGCATGGCTTAATCCTGCGACTCTGCCGCTGTCTCTTCCTCGGGACGGCGGCGAATTATCAATCCCGCCAGCCAGAAACCGATCGCCCAGGTGACCAGGCCGACCGCGTAGCTTTGCCAGCCCTTCGCTTCAAATCCCAGCAGCCCAACCACGCCGTTAAGAATAAAGATCAGCCCGATAGCAAAGGCGTAGTAGTGCCAGTCACGGCGAATTTTGGCAGGCAGTTTCATAGCAGCTCCGGTAGAGAAAAACAGCATCGCTGCATATTACCTACCGCAAGCCCCTGACGCATGCGGAAAATCCGAAATCGTTAATAAAACGCAACAAAAGTCATGAATTTGTGACTGGAGATGTAAAACCTTAAATAGGGCTAATAATAATGCGTAAATTGTCACCAATCTGATATTGACAATCCTCCTGACCTGTCAAAATCAGCCTGAATTACTGGTGTATTACCAGCTCAATAACGCGTATCGGAGGTCACTATGGCAGAATTTATGATGTCGAAGCCCTTTGCCAACGAGAAGAAACGAGACGCCTCCACGCCGGGCAATATCGCTTATGCCGTCTTCGTGCTGCTCTGCTTCTGGGCGGGTGCGCAGCTGCTGAACGCGCTGATACATGCTCCCGGCGTGTTTGAAAATCTGATGCAGATGCAGGAGAGCAACCGGCCACGCATTGATATGGGACTTGGCGTGGGCACGATTTTTGGTCTGGTTCCGTTTCTCATTGGCAGCGCTCTGCTTGGCGTTATCGCCCTGCTGCTGCGCTGGCGTCACTATTAACGTGACGCCCTAATTACATTAATTCCCTTGCATACAGCGCGCCCGACGTTCATCCACGCGCTTCGCAAACCAGGCTGTTGTCAGGTTGCGGGTGATCTTCGGGCTCTCAAGCTGAATTCCCGGGAGCAGCGCTCTCGGTAGCGTCTTCCCACTCTTCTTCTCCGCCAAACGATAGACCCCTTTATAGAGTTCGGTCTCCTCAAACGCCTGACGATCGCCCTGCTCCAGCTGATCGCGGATCTCAGCGTCGCTGAGGCCCAGCTGCGGCCCTAGCTTGCGCACTGCCTGTTCGGTGCTGCCCGCGTCACGGCTACCGTAGAGGATGACGTCCCCGTCCAGCGCCAGCTTCACGCCGCTGGCCTTGCTGACCGCGCTCTGGAAAGCGGCATTGCGGCTGGCGTACCAGCCAGCGTTAAAGTCGGCGAAGCGGTAGAGCGGCTCGCTGTAGCTGGCTGGGTAGTTAAGCAGGTGGTAAGTCCCGAACCACAGACCGCCGCGCCGGGAGAAGACCTCCTGGCGAACGGTGCCCTCCATCTTCCACGGATAACCCCGGCTATGCTGTTCGGCAAAGGCGATGCTGACCTGCATCGGCCCACCTGTGTGCACAGGGTTAAGAGAGCCAAACAGCGTCTGCCCCAGCGGAACGATGTTAATCAGGTCGTCGAAAATCGCACTAAGCTGCTTCTCGGTTTTAACCTTATCGAGCCGCTCGGCGTAGCTTTTGCCGTTGGGCGAGGGAACCTTCAGCGCGGTGCGCACCACAAAAGCCGGAATGTGCAGCCGCCCGGCGCGCTTCTCAATCTCCTGCCAGGCGATTTTGTTCAGCCCCGGTACGGCAGGATCGGCCTGATAGTTCGACTCCTGCTGCGCCACCGCCAGCACCGAGCAGACGTTCTCCCGCGTTGGCGCAAGGGACTGGCTCTTGAACGCGGTGGCAAGATCCTCAGCCCAGGCGTCACGATCCTTGACGCTGGCAGGGATCTTCTGCCGCACCAGCTTCGCCACGTCCACCGCCTTCTCGCCCTCTTTGAGCGGCGGCGGTTGCGAGGTGCTACAGCCGACGAGGATCGCGCCCGCCAGCAGGGTTAAACCGCGTGATGCTTGCATAGCCGCTCCGGTCATTAGCTGAGTGAGGTTGTCGCGTGTACGACATCCTCGCCGTCAAGTTCACGCTCAAAGGTACGTAAACGCTTATAGATAGACATCAGTTCCACCAGCGTGGTCCATGAGTTGATCAGGTACTGGAACGAGCTGCGCACCTGGTCGAAAACGTTGGTGATCTGGGTCATCAGGCCGAGCGTAATCGTACCGGCAACCATCGATGGAAACAGCAGGAACAGGCCGAAAACGTTGTCGATTTGCAGATAGAAAATGCGCGCAATGTTGAAATACATGTAGTGGAAGTAGAGGCGGAAATAGTTCCGCCGCACCGCGCCAAACAGCTCGCGCACGGTCGGCGGCGAGGCGCGCTCAGGATCGTCCTCGCCATAGACCAGCTCCTTACGGTAGGCCGCTTCGACACGCTGGTTCTTAAACTCCAGCCCCGGCAGCTTGATACCTACCACTGCCAGCAGGCCGGTACCGACCAACGACCAGACGATAGCAGCGATCACCAGCCCGTAGGGAACGTGGCCAACGATCGGCAGCTCCGGCACGTGTGGCGACAGGGCAACAAGGATCGGCAGAAACGCAATCAGCTTCATGATGGCGTTGAGCAGGCTGACCCCCATATCCTCCAGCGTCGAGGAGAAGCGCATGGTGTCCTCCTGCACACGCTGGGCCGCACCCTCAATATGGCGCAGGCGGTGCCAGTTGGCCATGTAGTATTCGTTCATCGCCGTACGCCAGCGGAAAACGTAGTGGCTAACGAAGAAGTTATTCAACACCGCGACGGTAACCGCAATCATCGCGATGCCAAGGAACACCCCTGTTTCATGGTAGAACTGGCCGATGGTTACCTTATGCGGCGCGCTGAGGGCGCGCTGGATCAGATCGTAAAACGGCGCGTACCAGGCGTTAATCGCCACGCTGACCTCGACCATAAACCAGGTAACAAAGATAATCAGCGCGGTGCCGAGAATCGACCAGCGCTGCCAGCGGTGCGGGGCGTAAGTAAACCAGAACAGGGCAAACGCGGCCACGCACAGGGCGTAGTAAGCGTAAAAGATCAGGTAGCTGCCGGACCAGAAGCGCGACGCGCCTATCGGGGTCTCTTTAGACGCCCCTAAAATACGGGTTAACCACTCCCCGCCGCCCGCCTGCCAGAAGATGACGGCGATCAGCGACCACAGGATCGCCGAGAGCAAAAACGGCCCCGGCTTGGGGAAAAAAGATTTAAACATGAAATACTCCTGCGACGGCTCACTCTTATTGTGTCGTTAATTCGCTATGGGTATGAAAATACCGAAGCCAGTGAGATTACCACAAGCGCGCTATGTCAAAAGAAGACATTGTGTTGCAGGAAAAAAGCGTCTGTTTACCCGGCGTTACGCTTGACCGCAAAATAAAGCGCTTTTCCGGGCTTTGCATCGCACCGGTAAGTAGTATAAATACCCTCTATCTCTTTAACTTTTGTGATGGATGCTGTCGTTGAAACGTTGCCTGCTCTTATCCACCCTGTTGTGCGCCCTGACCTTTTCATCAGCCAATGCGGCACAGATCTCCCCCGATCCCGAATTTGCGTCCGATATTGTCGATCGCTATGCCAACCATATCTTCTATGGCAGCGGCGCAACCGGCATGGCGATGGTGGCGATCGACGGCAACCAGCGCGTGTTCCGCAGCTTCGGTGAAACGCGTCCGGGCAACAACGTGCGCCCGCAGCTCGACTCGCTGATCCGCATCGCCTCTATCTCCAAGCTGATGACCAGCGAAATGCTGGTGAAACTGCTCGACCAGGGCGTGGTGAAGCTCAACGATCCGCTCAGCAAGTATGCGCCTCCCGGCGCACGGGTGCCGAGCTGGCAGGGAGCGCCGATCACGCTGGTGAACCTGGCGACCCACACCAGCGCCCTGCCCCGCGAGCAGCCCGGCGGCGCGGCGCAACGCTCGGTCTTTACCTGGCCGACGCGCGATCAGCGCTGGAACTGGCTCTCTACCGCCACGCTGAAAACGGCACCCGGCTCGCAGGCGGCCTATTCAAACCTCGCCTTTGACCTGCTGGCCGATGCGCTAGCCAACGCCGCCGGTAAGCCCTACCCGCAGCTATTCGACGAGCAGATCGCTCGCCCGCTGGGGATGAAGGACACCACCTTTACCCCCTCACCGGATCAGTGCCGCCGCCTGATGGTAGCGGAGAAAGGAGCCAGCCCCTGCGACAACACCCTGGCGGCAATCGGCAGCGGTGGGGTCTACTCCACGCCGGGAGATATGATGCGCTGGATGCAGCAGTTCCTCTCCTCGGACTTCTACGCCCGCAGTAACCAGGCCGACCGGATGCAGACCCTGATCTACCAGCGCACCCAGCTCACCCGCGTGATAGGTATGGACGTGCCGGGCAAAGCCGACGCGCTGGGGCTGGGCTGGGTCTACATGTCACCGAAAGATGGCCGACCGGGGATTATTCAAAAAACCGGCGGCGGCGGTGGGTTTATTACCTATATGGCGATGATCCCCAAAAGCAACGTCGGCGTTTTTGTGGTGGTGACCCGCTCTCCCCTGACCCGCTTTAAAAATATGAGCGACGGGGTTAACGATCTGGTCAGCGAGCTGAGCGGCAACCCGCCGCAGATCGTCCCGGCCTCCTGATCCTCTCCCTCCCTCCGGGGTGATTAACGCCTGTTTTGGCGAAACACCCCGGGGTTGATTGGGTTATAATAGCCCCCTGATTCACCAACCTCAGGCATACCATGACCGATTTAATTAACCGCCCGCGCCGCCTGCGCAAGTCTCCCGCGCTGCGTGCCATGTTTGAAGAGACAACGCTGAGCCTCAATGACTTCGTGTTGCCTATCTTTGTTGAAGAAGAGCTGGACGACTATAAAGCCATTGAGGCCATGCCAGGCGTGGTGCGCATTCCGGAGAAGTATCTCGCCCGTGAGATCGAGCGCTTCGCCAACGCGGGCATTCGCTCGGTCATGACGTTTGGTATTTCCCACCACACCGACGCTACCGGCAGCGATGCCTGGAAAGAGGATGGCCTGGTGGCGCGTATGTCGCGGATCTGTAAGGACGCGGTACCGGAGATGGTGGTGATGTCCGACACCTGTTTCTGCGAGTACACCTCTCACGGTCACTGCGGCGTATTGTGCGATCACGGCGTGGATAACGACGCAACCCTGCTCAACCTGGGTAAGCAGGCGGTGGTTGCCGCTGCTGCCGGGGCTGATTTTATTGCGCCATCTGCCGCAATGGACGGCCAGGTGCAGGCGATCCGTCAGGCGCTGGACGCCGCGGGCTTTACCGATACGGCGATCATGTCCTACTCCACCAAGTTCGCCTCCTCCTTCTACGGCCCGTTCCGTGAAGCAGCCGGGACGGCGCTGAAGGGCGATCGTAAAACCTACCAGATGAACCCGATGAACCGCCGGGAAGCGATCCGCGAGTCGCTGCTCGACGAAGCGCAGGGCGCAGACTGCCTGATGGTTAAGCCCGCAGGCGCGTACCTCGACATCCTGCGCGATATCCGCGAGCGTACCGAGCTGCCTCTCGGTGCGTATCAGGTCAGCGGTGAGTATGCGATGATCAAGTTTGCTGCCCAGGCCGGAGCTATCGACGAGGATAAAGTGATCCTCGAAAGCCTTGGAGCGATCAAACGCGCCGGTGCGGATCTGATCTTCAGCTACTTCGCGCTGGATCTGGCCGAACGAAAAATCCTGCGTTAAATCGCCGTGCCCGGTGGCGCTCTGCCTGCCGGGCCCCTAAAGTTCACCTCCCTGTCACATAAACGCCATCTCGCCCTTCTACTGTCTGCCTAAGACGGATGGAGGAGCCACCATGTTTAGTCTCGACAGCGTTCTTGATGACCTCTGGCCACAGGCCAGGCCCGCCCCCTGGCAACGCAATCTGCTAAAACGCCTGCTCTATGAAGAGGAATTTCAGCAGTTCGCCGCCCGCCATCGCCACCTGAAGGGGCTGGATATGGTTGAGCAGATCCTTGAGCACCTTCGCATCCGCAGCACCCTCTCCGCCCACGACCTTGAGCAGATCCCCGAGCATGGCCCACTCATCATTGTCGCCAACCATCCTACCGGCACCCTCGATGGCCTCGCCCTGCTTCATGCCGTCTCCCGCGTGCGGCGGGATGTCAAAGTCGTTACCAACCGGATGCTGAGTCATCTTCAGCCGCTCAGCTCGCTGTTTATTCCCGTCGATAACCTGGGCGGACGCACGCGTAAATCCTCGCTGCTGCAGATGGAAACGCAGCTCCAGCAGGGCGGCGTGCTGATCTTCTTTCCAGCGGGCGAAGTGTCGCGCCTGACTCGCCACGGCATTGGCGACAGCGCATGGCACAGCGGCTTCGTGAAGCTGGCGGCAAAGTTTCATACCCCGCTGCTGCCGGTATTTATTCGCGCTCACAACAGCCCACTCTTCTACGCCAGCACGCTAATCTCCTCTACCCTGCCGATGCTGCTGCTGATGCAGCAGATGTTTCGCCGCCAGGGCAGCAGCCTGCCTATCACCCTCGGCCAGCGCATTCCCTGGGAGAGCCTGCATAGCCCGCACGCCAGCGCCCGCGAGACGGCGGAGCGGTGTCGCCAGCACGTTATCCGTCTGGGTAAAGGTCTGCCGGGGCTGTTTAAAACCGAGTGCGCCATCGCCCGGCCAGAGCCGCGCCTGACCTTGAAACGCGCCCTGGCGCAGGCAGAGTGCCTGGGCCAGACCGCGGATGGCAAGACCATCTACCTTTGGCAGCGCAACGGCGAAGAGGATGTTCCGGTGCTGCGCGAGCTAGGCCGCCTGCGGGAGATCGCCTTTCGCGCCGTGGGTGAAGGCAGCGGGCAGCGGCGTGATATTGACCGCTATGACGATGACTATTTGCATTTGATCCTATGGGACGAGGCGGATCTGGAGATCGTCGGCGCATACCGCTTTATGCCCACAGCGCAGCAGGTAGCGCAGCAGGGAGTGGGCGGGCTGTACAGCTACAGCCTGTTCCACTACGACGATAAAATGGATGCTATTTTGCAGCATGGCATTGAGCTCGGGCGCAGCTTTATTCAGCCGCGCTACTGGGGCCGTCGCGGGCTGGACTATCTCTGGTCGGGAATTGGTGCATACCTGGCGCGCTACCCGCAGTACCGCTACCTCTTCGGCCCGGTGTCGATCTCTGGCGGGCTGCCTCCGGCGGCGCGGGATCTACTGGTGGCCTTCTACCGCCTCTGGTTCCCGCCGGTGCATCCGCTGGCTGCCTCCCGTCGCCCCTGGCCTGCCTCGCTTCCTGAGGTGCTGGCCCAGTTTACCGGCGACGATTACACCGAGGATCTTACCCGCCTGAAGTCGCTGCTTGGCAACCTGGGCTGCGGCATTCCGCCGCTCTACAAGCAGTATTCAGAGCTGTGTACGCCGGGCGGCGTTCAGTTTATCGATTTCGGTAGCGATCCGGACTTCAACCACTGCGTGGATGGCCTGGTGCTGGTGGATCTCACCCATCTGAAAAGCCAGCGCTATGCGCGCTATATCGGTGCGCATCTGGAGCGTGTTTAACGCCCGGTGGCGCGTGGCGGTGCACGGTTTTAAAGCACTTTGCTCATATCGTTGAAATGGCTGGGGTTAATTTTCTGGCATCGCCTTTGCAGGCTCTCGTCTAACTGTGTAACGGCGAGGCAGCAAATGATGACGATACCCACAACCACACTGAAAAGAACGCTCGGCAGCTTCCGTCTCTGGGGGATTGCCGTTGGGCTGGTGATCTCCGGCGAATACTTTGGCTGGAGCTACGGCTGGTCGCAGGCGGGCACGATGGGTTTTCTCGTCGTTGCGCTGGCCATTGCGGCAATGTACTGCGCCTTTATCTTTAGCTTTACCGAACTGACAACCGCGATTCCCCACGCGGGCGGCCCCTTTGCCTATGCCTACCGTGCCTTTGGGCCGACCGGCGGATTTATTGCCGGGTTCGCCACCCTGATTGAGTTTATCTTTGCCCCACCGGCGATTGCGATGGCTATCGGGGCCTACCTGAACGTGCAGTTTCCAGCGCTGGATGCCAAATGGATCGCCTGCGCGGCCTACGTCATCTTTATGACCCTGAACATTCTCGGTGTCGGCATTGCGGCGACCTTCGAATTGATCGTGACCCTGCTGGCGATCTTCGAGCTGCTGGTGTTTATGGGAGTTGTCGCGCCGGGCTTCTCGTGGAGCAACTTCACCGCCCACGGCTGGGCGGGCGCAGAGAATTTTAGCGGCCTCGCCCTCTCCGGCATGTTTGCCGCCATTCCCTTCGCTATCTGGTTTTTCCTCGCCATTGAAGGGGCCTCGATGGCGGCAGAGGAGGCGAAGGATCCTCAGCGCACCATTCCGCGTGCGCTCGGCGGCGGCATTGTGACCCTTACCGTGCTGGCGATTGGGGTGATGGTCTTTGCCGGCGGCGTTGGCGACTGGCGTAACCTCGCCAACATCAACGATCCGCTGCCGCAGGCAATGAAGACCATCGTCGGTAGCAACAGCGGCTGGCTGCATATGCTGGTCTGGCTGGGGCTGTTTGGCCTGGTAGCATCGTTCCACGGCATCATCATGGGCTACTCGCGGCAGATCTACTCTCTGGCACGGGCGGGCTATCTGCCTGCGCGCCTGGCGACGCTGAACCGTAAGACCCGGACGCCGCACCTGGCGATTCTGGCGGGCGGCGTGGTAGGCATTGCGGCTATCTTCTCGGACTCGGTGATCTCTATCAGCGGTATGCCGCTCACCGCCTGTATCGTGACGATGTCGGTGTTCGGCGCTATTGTTATGTATATCACCTCTATGGCCGCGCTGTTCAAGCTGCGCCGCAGCGAGCCGAACCTGATTCGGCCCTTTAAAGCGCCGCTGTTTCCCTATGCACCGGCCTTTGCGCTGGGCATGGCGGTACTCTGCCTGGTGGCCATGGTCTGGTTCAACCCGCTGCTGGCGCTGATCTTCGCAGCCATGATGCTCGGCGGCTACCTGTGGTTTCGCAGTACGGCCACCGCTCGCGAGCGTGCCGGGCTGGATCCGCAGCTGCGCGCCCTCTCCTGAGGAGGCGACATGTATAAAACGACTCTGGCGCACCGCACCTACCGGTTCGCCAGTCTGACAACGCTGCTGGCAAAAGCCTCCCCGGCTCGCTCCGGGGATGTGCTGGCGGGCATCAGCGCCGACTCTGCCGAAGAGCGCATGGCGGCGAAGATGGCGCTGGCCGACGTGCCGCTACGCGATATTCTGGCGAGCCCGCTGATCCCTTACGAAGCGGATGAGGTCACCCGGCTGATTATCGATACCCACGATCGCGACGCCTTCTCCCTCATCAGCCACCTGACGGTGGGCGATTTTCGCGACTGGCTGCTGGATGATGCCACCGATCCCCTTACCCTGAGTCGCGTTGCCCGTGCCATTACGCCCGAGATGGCCGCCGCCGTCAGCAAGCTGATGCGCAACCAGGATCTGATCCTCGCCGCCAGCCGATGCCGGGTGACCACTCGCTTTCGCAACACCATCGGCCTGCCGGGCCATTTGAGCGTACGCCTGCAGCCCAATCATCCCACCGACGACCTGAAAGGCATTGCCGCCAGCATGCTTGACGGACTGCTCTACGGCGCAGGGGACGCGGTAGTGGGCATTAACCCGGCCAGCGACAGCCTGCCGGTGCTGGAGCGGCTCAATTATATGATGGATGACATCATCAGCCGCTTTGCTATTCCTACCCAGTCCTGCGTGCTGACGCACGTCACCAACACTCTGGCGCTGATAGAGCGCGGCGCGCCCGTCGACCTGGTGTTCCAGTCGGTAGCGGGTACCGAGGCGGCAAACAGCGGTTTCGGCATCAATTTGGCTCTGCTGGCAGAGGCCCGGGAGGCCGCATTGAGCCTTGGCCGCGGCACGCTGGGCAATAACGTGATGTACTTTGAGACCGGCCAGGGCAGCTGCCTCTCTGCCAACGCCCATCACGGCGTCGATCAGCAGACCTGCGAGGCGCGGGCCTACGCCGTCGCACGCCACTTCGATCCGCTGCTGGTCAATACGGTAGTGGGATTTATCGGCCCGGAGTATCTCTATGACGGCAAGCAGATTATCCGCGCCGGGCTGGAGGATCACTTCTGCGGCAAGCTGATGGGCCTGCCGATTGGCTGCGACGTCTGCTACACCAACCATGCGGAAGCGGATCAGGATGATATGGACACGCTGCTGACGCTGCTGTGCAACGCCGGGCTGACCTTTTTGATTGGCGTACCGGGGGCGGACGACATCATGCTCAACTACCAGAGCACCTCATTCCACGATGCACTCTATGCTCGTCGCCTGCTGGGACTAAAGCATGCCCCAGAGTTTGGCGAGTGGCTGACGAAAATGCAGATTATCGATAGCGCGGGCCAGCTGCGGCTCACCGGGGCTAACCACCCGCTGCTGAGCGTGCTTCCGCATGAGGGGGTAGACGTATGAACCATCCTGACGCATGGTCTTTACTGCGCGAGTTTACCGACGCCCGGATCGCCCTTGGCCGCAGCGGTGCAAGCCTGCCGACCCGGGAGGTGCTCAGCTTCGGTCTGGCTCATGCCCAGGCTCGCGATGCGGTCCACCAGCCTTTTGACAGCGAGCCGCTGACGCAGCAGCTCTCGGCCCTCGGTCTGCATACCCTGGACGCCCACAGCGCCGCGGCAGACCGCCATATTTATCTCAACCGTCCAGATCTTGGACGTAGGCTGAGCGACGAGAGCCGCGCTGCACTACAGGCCAGCCGGGTGCCTGCCCACGATCTGCTGCTGGTCATTGGCGACGGGCTCTCTTCCCATGCGGTGCATCGTCAGGCGGTGGCGCTGATTACCGCTCTGCTGCCCTATCTGCATACGCTGGGGCTGACCACTGGCCCGGTAGTGCTGGCGCACCAGTCGCGGGTGGCGCTGGGAGATGAGATTGGCGAGACGCTGAAGAGTAAAGCGGTGGCTATGTTGATTGGCGAACGCCCCGGACTATCATCCCCGGACAGCCTCGGCGTCTACCTGACCTGGCAGCCGACACGCACCCGGCTGGACTCGGAGCGCAACTGCATCTCCAACATCCGCCCGGAGGGGCTGCGTCATGAGGCCGCTGCCTTTAAGCTCGCCTGGCTGCTGGAGCAGGCTTTTTTACGCCGCCTGACCGGCGTTAAACTGAAAGATGAGAGCGATAACCCGGCGCTGCATGAACGGGTAAAGCCCAGCCTTGCCGGGTAAATGGCCTTGCGCTATGCCTTCACCTGCTTTACCGGCCAGCAGACCGGTGCGACGCCATTGAGGGCCGGTTTAGCGAACAGATAACCCTGGAAGTGCTTAATGCCGGCAGCTTCCAGCCAGCACCACTCCTCTACCTTCTCGACGCCTTCCGCTACAACGCTGATCTCCAGCTCGGCGCAGCATTTGACGATGGCATTAACGATCGCCTGCTTAGGGCCGTGCAGGTGAATATCGGTCACGATGCTGCGGTCAATCTTTAGCTCCCCCGGCTGAAACTTGGTGAGCAGCGACAGGCCGGCAAAACCTGCGCCAAAGTCATCGATCGCCAGTCCAATGCCCGCCGAGCGGAGCTGCATAATGGCGATGGTAAACTCGTCATAGCCGGAGATCACCTCATCTTCGGTCACCTCGACAATCACCTGCTCGGGAACCAGCCCGTGACGGGTGATCTGCGCCAGCAGAATATCCACCGCGCCGGGAATGTTCACCAGCGACATCGGCAGCAGGTTAATTGAGAGCTTATGGTTGCCAATGCCGATTTTTTTCGCCAGGGCAAACGCCCACTCCTTTGACAGGAGATCGGCCTCGTGAATTTTGTCCGCCGGAATGGAAGCAAAGTAGTCCTGAGGTGAGCCACCGTTTGGGCTGCGGATCAGGGCTTCAAAGGAGCTGATCTGCCCGCGCTGCGGCTCGACGATAGGCTGAATAGCGAACTGGCAAGGCTGATCGGGGAACAGGAACGGCAGGGGTTGCGCCAGGGGGGGATCCACGGGCACAAATGCCCAGCGATCGGGCTCGCTTCGCCCAGGATACTGCTCCCGCCAGCTGCCGCGCAGGAAGGATTTAATAAATTTGTACACTCGCCCGTCGCAGGCAAGCTTGAACTGAAGCGCGCCGGCACTAATGACCGAGCGCAGCACCGATCGTGGACTGTCATAACGGAGATCGAACAGCGACATGCCAAGGTTTTCAAAATGCCGCTTTGGGGCATAGTCGCGCATCAGCTCGACGACGCTATCGTGCCGACTGTCGCCATTGATTTTGGCATACAGGCTATTCACGTGCGTCAACGGACCTTCAAGCACCTGAAGAAAATGGGTCCCGTCGAAAAGTAAAATACCGGAAATTTGCAGTTCCGCATTGCGGCTCTGCGCGACGCACACCAGCTCGCCTAACTTTGACGGATCAAAGTCAGGGCTCAGGCGGCTCCGGTAAATCAGGGTAGAAATCATAATGTTCAGATCCTTTACGACAGGTGACGTAATGAGTATACCTTGCGGTGAAGGCTTTACGCCTTTCTCTGTGCCCGCTTACAGCCCTCTTCTCGTCGAAAAATCAGCATTCTTCACGCCAGTCATCCAGCATGACATTTTGCTGCAATACTTAAGAAGATTTGTTCCATTCATGATGCACAGAAGGAATAGCCAACAATGACAACAGAGCAACAATTTTGCCAGCAATTCATGGAAAAACCGTTGGATTTTCTGGCAAATGAACTGGGTGATCTTTTAACGAGCAAAAAATTACGCCTCACCACGGCGGAGTCCTGCACCGGGGGCCTGCTCGGATCCACGCTGTGCGCAGTGAAAGACACTCCTTCTTTTTTCGGCAGCGGATTTATAACCTTTACGGATGAAGCGAAAATGACGCTGTTAAATGTGAACCCGGAGACACTTGCCAAACATACTGCGGTCAGTAAAGCCACGGTGGAGGAGATGGCAACGGGCGCAGTCAACGTATCCGGTGAGGATATTGGCATTTCCATTAGCGGCTACGGCGGCCCGGACGGCGGCGAAGACGGCACCCCGGCCGGCTCCGTCTGGTTTGGCTGGGCACTGCCGGGCAATAACGTCTATACGTCGCTGCAGCATTTCGAGGGCGACTGCACCGAGGTTCTGGCGCAGGCGGTAAAATACGCCATCGTGATGCTGCTCTTCAGGCTGGGCTATTCGCCCGATAACCACGCTGAACAGTAAACATCAGCGCGTGCTTTCCCCCCGCTGCATCGCCGCTGCGGCTACGACGCCGTTACGGCCTCGCCGTTTTGCAGCATAGAGCGCGGTATCGGCCTGGTTGATCACGCCGCTGGCGATAATATGCAGCGGTCGCTCTTCACGGACCATGCTGCGCTCGTTAAGCGTTGCTATCCCAATGCTGATAGTCAGGTAGCCGGTTGGGCTGGCGGGAAGCGGGATGCGCAGCGCATTGATGCTTTGACGCATTCTCTCCGCCATTGCCAGCGCTCCTGCACTATCGGTGCGCGGCAGGATCACGAGAAACTCCTCGCCCCCATAGCGGCTGACGTTGTCTTCAGACTGACGGCGGGCTGCCACCAGCGCCTCGGCAACCCTACGCAGACACCGATCGCCAGCCTGGTGACCGTAGGTATCGTTATAGCGCTTGAAATAGTCGATATCGGCCAGGCACACCGAGAGCGGAACCCGCTCCTCCAGCGCGTGAGTAATGGCGTTAGAGAGGCATTCATCCATATAGCGACGGTTAAACAGCCCGGTGAGATGGTCATGCTGGGCATGCTGTTGCAGGATCGTATTGGCGCTGGCGAGCTTCTGCTCGGCACGGCGGCGATCGGTAATATCAACCCAGGTCACCGACAGCCCTACGACGTTACCGGATGCGTCGTGAACCGGTACCGAATGGGTATCGTAGCAGCGCGTGTGCCAGACAATCTCCCGGCTGGGGATCTCTACCCCGGTATCCGCAAGGGCAAAAGCGGCTTCAAACTGTTGCCAGCAGCCGGGCATCAGATCGGCAATACGGCTTTCCGGGGCATCGGGAGGTGTATTGTCCAGGTTCATCAGCTGTGCCATCGCCTTGTTGGACATCACCAAATGTCCCTGCCGGTCAATCATGCAGAGCGCAACGGGGGTCTTGTCGTAGATCGTCTCCAGCTGCATAACCCGCTCGTCCAGGGTCGAGATGTTGCGATCGATGCCCCGGTAGCCACGCAGTTCGCCCTGCTCATCGAACAGCGGAACGCCGCTGGTTTCGAGCACCACAATACGCCCGTCAGCGCGGCGGTTACGGTTAACTAATCCAGAGAACGGAATACGTTTAGCCGCGATTTCAGAAAACGCGCGGCCAACGCGCTCGGCTTCGCCGGGCGGCATAAAGTCAAAGGGGGTGCAACCGATCACCTCCTCCGGTGAAACACCCAGCAGGCTGGTGACAACTTTAGAGGACCAGGTATAGCGTCCCTGGGCATCCACTTCCCACACCCAATCAGAATTATTATCAAGGAGATCAATCAGATGCTGTGTATCAACACTGTTGGCGTCAGATGGTTTTTTATCATCATTCATGATTAATACTAACGTTGCCCCCGCTAAAAGGGATTGGGTTACTTAACATTGGGCCTGCCTTTAGCCGAGGACGATCAATTTCTGCAATGACAATAATGCTAATGGATGAAATACACAATTTCTGCGCGTTATTATAAGCCACGTGCCATCACATATTCACGTGACAAATACACTGCGACGAACGAAGCGCTGCCGGATGTGACCTGAGCCAGCCAGCGAGAGGGAAACTGAAGGGGAAAAAAGCGAGCGGGCAGAAACAACATCGCCAGCATTACGCTGGCGACTTATTTGCTGAATGTATCGTGATCGATCGTTTTACTAACCGGGCTGGCTGCATTACGCCGCTGCCGCACCCTTTGGCTGCGTGGCGATATGTCCGGCCCAGAGGCCCGCCACCCACTTAACCCCTTTGGCGGTAAAGCGCGCCTGGGAGAAGGTGTGCTGGTTTTCACCGACGCCAGAGCGCAGCGTGAAATAACCCGCCTGCTGGTGATGCAGCTGTGGCGTCAGCGTGCCGTTAACGCGGTACATGATGTTGCGCTCCAGCAGGAACTGACGGAACTCCGGCTCTTTCACCTTCAGCATCTTGCAGAGCTGGCGAAAACCCAGCGAGTCCTGCACCTCAACGAAGCGGTCAAAAAACTCCGCCTTTGGGACGGACTGAGCCAGCTGCTGCTCGGCTCTCTGGCGCTGCTCGTACTGTTCAGCCCACGCGCGGGCGGCCGCTGCCGGGTTGGTAAAATCAGGCAGCGCTGTTTTGTTTTCGCGCTCCTGCCAGCGATCGAGTACGGCAGCGGTAAAGCCAGGCGACAGACGCGCTACGGCCAACAGAGAGTCACGCTTGTTCAGCAGAAACTCCTGATAGCTTTCGCCATCTCGCTCAAACATGGCCACCCGTACCGGCTCAGATAAACGCTGCGCCGTTTCGAGGCTTTTCACAATACGTTTTACTTCACCGTGGGTTATGCCTGTCAACGCAGCGATTTCACGGCTACTCATCGTTGCCGATTGATCCAGAGAATTAAGGCTTTCAAATGGAATCATCATAGGCTTCACCACTCACTTACTGTAGCACCCGACTGGGTTGTGTGATTATTATACTAATCCCTGTTCAAATATCCAGTAGTTTTTTTGAGCGATTTTAGTTAAGTATTGGCTACGGCTTCGCTTACCTGGCCTCACGTTTATAACCCGTGGTCTACACTCATTTTATGCAGCCCGATCGGCATACGGACTGGCGGTATAAAAATAATAACGGGTGAACAAAAATGAAAAAGATCGCGATTATTGGTGCAGGACCGACGGGTATCTATACCCTCTTTTCCCTGCTGAAAAACAGCACACCGCTCTCCATTTCTATCTATGAGCAGTCCAGCGAAGCGGGCGTTGGCATGCCCTACAGCAGCGAAGAGAATTCGAAAATGATGCTGGCCAATATCGCCAGCATTGAGATCCCACCCATTTTTTCTACCTATATCGACTGGCTGCGCAGTCTGAGTGAAGAGCATCTGGCCCGCTACGGCGTGCAGGCGTCGTCCCTGCATGTCCGCCAGTTTTTGCCGCGCATTCTGCTTGGCGAGTATTTCCGCGACCAGTTTTTGGCGCTGGTCGTGCAGGCAAAACAGCTGGGCTTTGAGATAGACGTGCATGAGTCCTGTCAGGTAACCGACCTTGAGGCCACGCCAGAGGGCGTTCGACTGTGGTGTAAGGATACCCTGGCTGCGGAGCAGTTTGATCTTGCCGTCGTTGCCACCGGCCACGTCTGGCCGGAAGAGAGTAGCGCGACCCGCAACTACTTCCCCAGCCCCTGGTCCGGACTGATGGAGGCCAGCATCCCGGCGTGCAGCATCGGCATCATGGGGACCTCTCTGAGCGGCATCGACGCCGCGATGGCCGTGGCGATCCAGCACGGCACTTTCTATGAGACCGAAGATAAACGCCTGCACTTCGACCTCGATGCGGATAGCAAGGCATTGCAGATGGTGCTCATGTCCCGCTCGGGCATCCTTCCGGAAGCGGACTTCTACTGCCCTATCCCCTACGAACCGCTATCCGTGGTGACAGAGAGCGCAATTGAAAAAGAGATTGCCGCCGGGTCGGAAGGGCTGCTCGATCGCGTCTTTGCGCTGATGGTCAACGAGCTGACGCTGGCGGATCCGCTCTGGAGCAAGCAGATCGCCCTCAGCACGCTGGATGCCGACAGCTTTTTCGCAGCCTGGTTTGCCGATCGTAAAGAGCAGGATCCCTTCCGTTGGGCAGAAGCCAATTTGAATGAGGTGGAGCGCAACAAACGCGACAGACGGACGGTGCCGTGGCGCTACACCATTCTGCGTCTGCATGAGGCTATTCAACCTATCGTTCCCTGGCTTGATGAGCAGGACAGCGCGCGCTTCGAGGCTGGCCTCGCCCGCATCTTTATCGATAACTATGCCGCCGTGCCGTCTCAGTCGATTCGCCGACTGCTGGCCCTGCGCGAGGCTGGAATCCTCAACGTGCGTGCGCTTGGCTCAAACTATGAGATGGAGATTGGCGAGCAGCAAACGACGATCTTCGCTGAGGGCGAGCGGTATCAATACGATGTGTTTATCGATGCACGCGGACAAAGGCCGTTGAAGACGGACGATCTGCCTTTCCCGACGCTGCGCAAGCAACTTGCCGCCACCGGAGAGGAGATACCCACGGTCGGGGATGATTACACGCTCCAGGAGCCCGCCAGCGTTCGCGGACGCATTGCTTTTGGCGCAATTCCCTACCTGATGCACGACCAGCCTTTCGTCCAGGGCATCACCGCCTGCGCGGAGATCGGTGCGGCGATAGCAAGGGCGGTAGCACAGCCAGCGACGCGGACGCGAGGCTGGCTGCAGATGCTGGAGTTGTAGGGATTGCTGTATATCGGATACATATAAAAGAGCAGAGGGAATCATCCCTCTGCTCCTCTTGGCCCTGTTTTACTGTCCCGTACCCTCTTCTACTGGCACTTTTTTCTTCGCCGCAAAGTTATAGATAACCAGCAGCGCAAAGATGCCGGTGATGGTCAGGGTAATTATCCCCTTATCCATAAATTGAGCCATATTGCCGAGAACGATCCCCACCACGCCGAAATCGGTATCAGAGAAGGTGGTGTTGGTGAGTCTACGGAGACGGTATTTCTTGATGATGGGACACCCTGCAAGGTGAATATCGCGATGATAAATAAGCGGTTTTCCCGCTGCGGCAGGATTCGCGGCCGCCTTGATTGTCATGAAGGGTGAGTTATAGGCCTATAGGTAATGAATGGCGTTTAGCGGTATTCAGTCTTTATAGTGATAGCAGCAAGGCATGGAGGGGAGCGCTTAAGCGATCAGGCATAAGCACCTTGCGTTTCAATGACCTCCGCTACATCTGACTGCGCTCGCGGGCAAAATGACGCAATTATATGACGCCATGTCACAAATATGGCACAAGATGAGAACGTAATTTATACCAGACATCAACCTGACTACTTAAGGTTTCAAATAATATAATTAGCATCCTAACCACATTAGCTAAGTGAATAAACCTCTGAGCGATCGTGATATTTTCAGGTCAGCGGAGAGGTGTTATAGATTGAAGTAACAAGAAGGATGTTGGTAGTATAATTATTCTCTTCATACAGGCAGCCCTTTCACCACATCTGTGTATTCTTGCAGTAACGAATAATCACACCAGGCTTCAAATTTTAACTTTCTGGAAAACTATCCCGATACAAAGAAACCAGCCAGTCAATAAAAACCCGAACGCGTGGGGATAACTGGCGATGCTGCGGATAGATGGCAGAAAGCCGCATTGGCGGGCTTTTCCAGTCGCTTAACACTTCCTGCAGCTGCCTGTTCCGTAGCGCATCGGCCACATGGTAGCGAGGCAATTGCACCAGACCACACCCGCGAAGTGCGCTAATCACATAGTTTTCGGCGTCATTTACCGTCATCCAGCCTTTGGTCGGGTAGCTCTTCTCCTTACCGTTAACAATGAGTTCAAAGGGATAATTTGTACCCCGGCTGGTCGAAAAGAAATTGACGCACTGGTGAGAAAGCAGATCGTCAGGGGTCGTTGGTTGGCCGTGTTTACGCAAATACTCCGGGCTGGCACAAATAACCTGAGGCATGGAAGCTAAGGGGCGGGCAATCAGCGAGGAATCAAATAATCTGCCCGCACGTACCGCGCAGTCAACGCCCTCGCGAATCAGATCGACCAGACGATCCCCGCTGCTGATAACCAGTCGGATGTTCGGATAACGGGCGTGAAACTCGTCAATCCGTGGCAGAACGATACGGGTGGCATGCGCCCCATGAAGATTTACACGCAAAATCCCCTGCGGCCGTAAGCCAGAATGGCGAAGAGACGACTCCGCATCGTCCAGCTCGGACAGAATATGAACGCAGCGCTCATAGAACGCCTTGCCATCCAGCGAGGCCCGCACATGCCGGGTCGTCCGCTCCAGCAAACGACACTCCAGATTGTTCTCCAGATTTTTTATCGCATTGCTGGCCGTCGCTCGGGGGATCCCTAGCTGATCCGCAGCCTGGCTGAAGCTTTCCAGCTCAACGATACGGGTGAAAAGCAGCAACGTGTCGAACTTATCCATCTGAAATCCTGGCGGCGATTATTAATCGTAATGGAATTATATTATCAAATATTACCCATTTATCTCTTCCGAGAAAACATTAGTATCGGCCTTAACGAGTTTAGATCTGATATCCCCTCACACCTGGAGAGAACGATGGATAACGCAAACAAAACTGCCCTTGTTACGGGAGGCTCGCGTGGTATCGGCCGCGCCATTGCCGAGCGTCTGGCACATGACGGCTTTACCACAATTGTTAATTACGCGGGCAATGCGGAGGCTGCCCAGCAAACCGTACAGACAATTGTCGCGAAAGGCGGTAGCGCGATAGCGCTTCAGGCGGACGTGGCCAGTGAAGCGGACGTCAGCTGCCTGTTCCGGGAAGCCAAAGCTGTCACCGGCCGACTGGATGTAGTGGTACACAGCGCGGGGATCATGCCCTTGACCAAAATCACCCCCGCCGGGCTTAACGACTTTGACCGGGTGATCCATACCAACCTGCGCGGCGCATTTCTCGTGCTGGCTAACGCCGCCGAAACGGTTTGCGAAGGCGGCAGAATTATCGCCCTCTCAACGAGTGTGATCGCCAAATCCTTCCCGGCCTATGGCCCCTATATCGCGTCAAAAGCCGGCGTGGAAGGGCTTGTGCATGTCCTGGCAAACGAGCTACGCGGCCGCGATATTACCGTCAATGCCGTGGCTCCAGGCCCGACCGGCACCGAACTCTTTTTCAATGGCAAAAGCGAAGAGCAGATCGCCACCATCGCAAAGCTGGCCCCGCTGGAACGCATCGGCACTCCTGAAGAGATCGCCAGCGCGGTCGCGATGCTTGCAGGCCCGGACGGCAGCTGGATCAACTCGCAGGTCATTCGCATTAACGGCGGATTCGCGTAATTCATTCATGGAATGCGGACGTTCTCTGTCCGCTGTAAAAAGGTCAACCATGCTTGTCCGTTTTGCGCCTCTTTCTCCTGCGGCTTCAACGGGAGTAATCGGCCTCTTCACCCTGCTCTGGTCATGCCTGGCGACCGCCAATATGTTGGCTGGCGTAGTGAGGGCCAGCTACAGCTTCTCAGAAGAATTTCCGCTTTTATTGCTCATTCTTTTCCCCCTGTCATTTTGTAATTCTGGCTGACAAGCCGATAAGCTATCTGGATTTAAAGAGTATGAAGAAAACGACCCCACAGGATTTCTCCTGGAATGATTTGAAAACCGTTATCTCTGTTGGCGAGCACGGCAATTTATCACGCGCCGCTGACGCGCTGGGCATCAATCACTCCACCCTGTTTCGTCGGCTAGGTGCAATAGAGTCTTCTCTGTCGTTGGCCCTGTTCCTGCGTCGTCGTTCACAGTATGTTCCCACGAAAGCGGGCGCGGCGCTGATTGCCCTTGGGCATCGCATTGAAGAAGATATCAGCTATGTTCTGCAGAATATTAAAGAGGACGAATGTGGTTTTTCCGGGGAGATAAGAGTGACCACCTCGGACGCCCTGTTACAGGATTACCTTAACCCACTGATCGCATCTTTTATCCGCATCAATCCGCACATTTCATTCCAGGTTTCGACAGGTAATGAGTCAGTGAATTTATTTGATGGCGACGCGGATATTGCTTTTCGTGCCACCACGGATGTCCCGGAGCATCTTTCTGGCCGCAAGGTGGGTTCAGCATGCTGGGCCGTGTACGGTTTACGTGAACACTGGCAGAATAAACAGCTAGACCTCGCGATGCTGGCGGAACATCGCTGGGTCTCCTTCGATTACGCCATGTCCAGGCTGAAAGCGTTTTTATGGATTGAAAAAAACATCCCGGAACAAAATATTATCTTTCGCGGTGACTCTGTGCTCAGCGTGGCCTCGGCAATAGCCAGCGGGATGGGTCTCGGCATCTTACCCTGCATGCATGGCAATCAAATAGAAAAACTAGTCCGGATTAGCCCTACAGTAGAGGGTGTGGGTGAGGATATCTGGCTGCTCGCGCACCCCGACGTGAGAAAATCGGCGAAAATAAGAGAATTTATGAATCACTGTATGCACTATTTATCTGAGAATAGAAAAAAGATTTTCGAACAGCCTTTTTAATCTACTTTTTATATAAAATTCATTAAACCTTCACATCGTTCATTTTTGCAATAACGCCTTTGCAAAAATGAACGGACAAATAAATATTTTGTTTTGTATAGTTTCCCTGCGTTCACGAATCAGGTTATTAATTAACTGAAAAATTTAAATAAACATCGCGGAGAATAGTATGACAATTAAAGCCACGCCTGCTGCTGCAAATAATCTGTTAAGCCCTGAAAACCACGCGCTGATTTTGCTGGATCACCAGAGTCAGATGGCATTCAACGTTAAAAATATCGATATCGGTCTGCTGAGACAAAATACAGCGATTCTCGCCGAAACCGGTAAAGGGTTTAATATCCCGACGCTGGTCTCAACGATTTCGCGCCATGATTTTGCCGGCCCGGTGTTCCCTGAAGTGTCAGCGGTATTCCCGGACGACAACGCGTACGTCAACCGTTCAACCTCTAATGCATGGGAAGATCGTAACTTTGTTGATGCCGTCAACAAACTGGAACGTGACCGCCTGGTGTTTGCCGGTCTGTGGACCTCTGTCTGTCTGAATGGCCCGGTTCAGTCCGCCATTGAACAGGGTTTTGACGTGTATATTGTCACCGACGCCAGCGGCGACATGAGTGCGGAAGCACATGAACGCGCGGTGCAACGCATGATTCAGGCTGGCGCAAAACCGATCACCGCACTCACTTACCTGCTTGAGCTGCAGCGCGACTGGGCGCGTCATGAGACCTACGATCTTACCACCTCGATCAGCCAGAAACATGGTGGCGCGTTTGGTATCGGCATTCAGTATTGTGCAGATATGGTTCATAGCTAAGTCACCTGCCCAGA
Organism: Pseudescherichia sp. AS216; assembly: GCF_037152055.1. Classification (NCBI taxonomy): domain Bacteria; kingdom Pseudomonadati; phylum Pseudomonadota; class Gammaproteobacteria; order Enterobacterales; family Enterobacteriaceae; genus Pseudescherichia; species Pseudescherichia sp. AS216. The sequence goes on from NZ_JBBCMV010000010.1 coordinate 33,492, forward strand.
CGGTAATTTGACCGGGGGGAAGTGGAAATACTGCTCGATCGCTCACGGACAGGCGATATTATTCCTGTCCTGTGAGCATCGCCGTCAACGTTAAGAAATAATACAGTGGCGGGAACGTGACAGTCTGCTTTGAGCGAACAACGGTCGTTTGCAAGTCCAGATCATGTATTCTTCAAAGTTATTAAGATGCCCTCATAACAGCCAATAATAAGGCTAAACGTTCACCCCCTGAGCTGCGATCTCCCGTAATCGTGCAATATCTCTTGCTGGAGGTTCGCCATACTGGCGTTTGTAGTCGCGACTGAAATGAGACTGGTCTTCATAACCAACACGATACGCAGCTTGTCCTGCATCGAAGCCTTCACTCAGCATCAGTCGCTGGGCCTCCTGCAATCGAAGCTGTTTCTGGAACTGAACTGGGGACATATTAGTTGCGGCTTTGAAATGAGCATGAAATCCTGAAACGCTCATCCCAAGCTGGTGAGCAATTGTTTCGATGCGAAGTGGCTGGGTATATTGATCTGATAGCATCTTGACTGCTCTTACCATCCGGTGGTCCTGACCGCCGAAGCGAGCAATCTGATTCAATCGGGTAGCCTGGGAGCTTATCAGAAGGCGATAAACAAGCTCACGCAAGATTAAGGGGCTTATAACCCGATACTCATCAGCCGATTTAGAAGCTCGTACCAGTCGTAATGCCGCATCCAGCATGTCCACACCCAGGGTACTTACATCAACGGCTTTTACATCTCCAGACGATTTACTCTTCTGACGAATTATTCCTGAATCCAGAATAACTGAGGTGACAATAGCCGGGTCGAGAAGAAAGCGCATACTCAGATAGGGTTTCTCTCGGGTGGCATTAACGATCCGGGCAAATGCCGGTACACCCATAGTGGCAATCAGGTAGTGAGCCGCGTCATACTGAAATGATTCCTCCCCCAGTATCACCTCCTTGCTTCCTTCTGCCACCACGCAGCAGGATGGTTCAAGAATACCGTGAACGGCATAATGAGGAGATGAGATACGATTAAGATATAAGCCAGGGCGGACTTCAACTTGTCCTTCATCAGGTTGTGCCTGTGCAATAAGTTCAACCAGTTCTGCCCGACAGGCCTCTAAACGCCCCTGTTCCCAACTATTCATATCCCCCCCTTCTCATACTTAAAATTCTAGAGTTAAAGGCAACATCACGTCCACATTTCTTCTGTAGGCCTGGAGAATTAGACAAATATTTTAAAGAATCCTACTACTAAAATTTGAGCGACTAAGGCTAAATTATTAATCAGAATTTATGACAGCAGATAACTAACTTCCTGTTTTGTCAGGAGCGACAATTATCCAGAAGCTGAACAAAACACCAACCCAGAACGGTAAACACGTTGTCCAGAACTACTTTCATTAGCTCAGGCAATAATTATTTCTAAGGTAATGATATGAATATCAGATTTGATGGGAAGGCTGCATTAGTGACTGGCGCGGCATCCGGAATTGGTCTGTCGACTGCCGTCGCTTTTGCGCAATCAGGTGCATCTGTTGTGCTAGCAGATCTGGATTTTAAGGCAGCTGAGTCTGAAGCGCAAAAACTGGTAGATGCTGGCTACAAAGCCATCGCTGTACGTTGTGATGTCACCAGTGAAAGTGATGCAGCGAACGCGGTTGAAATATGTGTTGCGACATTCGGCAGCCTGGATGTTGCATTTAATAATGCGGGATTACATGTTCCTGTGGAAAACACTGCTGATGCACACGCTGCGGATTTTGATTTAGCCATAGCGGTAAACTTACGCGGCGTCTGGAACTGTCTAAAGCACGAGTTGAAACAAATGCGAAAGCAAGGAAGTGGTGCGGTCGTCAATTGCTCTTCTAACAGCGGGTTAGCCGGGATTGCCAATCTGGGAGCTTATACTGCATCGAAACATGGCGTCATCGGCCTAACTAAAAGCGCAGCGCTTGAGTATGCCCCGATGGGGATTAATGTGAATGCTGTATGTCCTGGACCAGTCGAGACACCAATGGTGCAAAGGGCTCTTTCAGCTGCGCCAGAACATATGAATGAGGTTATAAAAGAGATCCCAGCAGGACGTCTTGGCCGTTCAGATGAAATCGCCAGTGCTGTACTTTGGTTATGTAGCGAACAGGCAAGATTTGTGGTTGGTCAGGCCATCGCCGTTGATGGTGGTTTTACTACCAAGTAAACCGATAAAGCTGGATGTCAGGGCTGCTGTTGCAGTCCTGATAAGCGCATAATTCAATCGATTTTGATGTTGCCAACGTAACGTAAGCAAAGTCTGCTCCTGACACAAAGCCGACCATCAGCCCCTCTAAATTAATGAACAAATCTAATAAACCCTAGCTAATTACTCCATCTAATCGAATAAATCACCTTGCGTTATGCTTTTCCTGGACCATAGCTGAAGGATAACGCCATGCAAACTGTAAAACTGAACAACGGCATTGAAATGCCCCTGCTGGGCTTTGGTGTCTTCCAGATGACGGATACCGCCGAATGCGAAAGAGCCGTTATTGATGCCATCGATACAGGATACCGCCTGATCGATACCGCCGCGTCTTACCAGAATGAAACCCAGGTCGGGAACGCACTGAAACAAACCGGTATCGCGCGTAACGAACTCTTTGTCACAACCAAACTTTGGCTTCAGGATACCCATTACGAAGGCGCTAAAGCCCAGTTCGAACGCTCCCTTAATCGGCTACAACTTGATTACGTTGACCTGTATCTAATTCACCAGCCCTATGGTGATGTCCATGGGGCATGGCGTGCTATGGAAGAACTGCAGCAGGCAGGCAAAATTCGCGCCATTGGCGTCAGCAACTTCCATCCTGATCGACTGGCCGATCTTATCGCCTTCAACAAAGTAGCCCCTGCGGTAAACCAGATTGAAGTTAACCCCTTCAACCAGCAGCTGCATGCCGTTCCATGGAACCAAAGCCATGGCATTCAGCCGGAAGCCTGGGCTCCGTTTGCAGAAGGTAAAAATGGCCTGTTCCAGCACCCCGTGTTAACGGCGATGGGTCAGAAGTACGGCAAAAGCGTGGGCCAGGTTGTGCTGCGGTGGATCTTCCAGCGAGGCATCGTTTCGCTGGCCAAATCGGTGCGCAAAGTACGCATGAAAGAGAACATTAACATTCTCGATTTTGAACTCAGCTCTGAAGATATGCTGCAAATTGCCGCCCTCGATACCGCAACCAGTGCCTTCTTCTCTCACCGCGACCCGACAATGGTTGAATGGCTAACTGGCCGCAAACTTGATATTTAAGCCGCAATAAAAGAGGTATTCATTCAATGCAAAAACGTTATCTGGGTAAATCCGGACTCGAAGTCTCCGCTCTTGGACTTGGTTGCATGGGCTTAAGCCACGGCTACGGCCCGGCGACAGATACCCGTCAGGCTATCGAGCTTATTCGCGCTGCGGTTGAACGTGGCGTCACCTTCTTTGATACCGCCGAAGTATATGGCCCCTTCCTAAATGAAGAGGTTGTCGGTGAAGCCTTAAAACCGTTTCGTGACCGTGTGGTCATTGCCACCAAGTTTGGTTTTACCTTCGGTACGGACAACAAGCAGCAGATTTTAAACAGCCGTCCGGAGCATATCCGTGAAGCCGTGGAAGGATCATTATGCCGTCTAAAGACTGATGTTATTGATCTGCTGTATCAACATCGTGTCGATCCGGACGTCCCAATTGAAGATGTTGCGGGAACCGTGAAAGACCTGATCGCGGAAGGCAAGGTCAAACATTTCGGGCTATCCGAAGCGGGCGCGCAAACCATTCGTCGTGCGCATGCCGTACAACCGGTCACTGCGCTGCAAAGCGAATACTCCATGTGGTGGCGCGAACCTGAGCAGGAGATCCTGCCGTTGCTGGAGGAACTGGGCATTGGTTTCGTTCCCTTCAGCCCGTTAGGTAAAGGCTTCCTGACGGGATCGATTAAGCCAGGAACCACTTTTGGGAAAGATGATTATCGCAGTACCGTGCCGCGTTTCGCCGAACAGGCGATTGAAGCTAATGAAAAGCTGGTCTCGTTGCTGGGTGAACTGGCGGCAGAGAAAGGCGTAACCTCTGCGCAAATTGCGCTGGCATGGCTGCTGGCACAAAAGCCGTGGATTGTTCCCATCCCGGGCACCACCAAACTACACCGGCTGGAGGAAAACCTGGGGGCTGCCGACATCATTCTTTCGCAGGATGACTCACTGCAGATAACCCAGGCGCTTGAAACGATTAAAATCGTCGGCGATCGTTACACGCCTGAGCATCAGGCTCGCGTAGGCCGTTAACACCCGGACGGGTCCGCTGCGATTGGCGGACCCATTATTCCGCGTAGCGAAGTGCATCGATCATCAGCGCAAAAGCGGGCGGATGCTGCTTACGGCTCGGGTAGTAGAGGTAATATCCGGGAAAAGATGGGCACCAGTCCTGCAGAATCTGAACAAGCTCTCCTGACTTTATATAATCCTGCACCCTGTCTTCAGGTATACAGGCGATACCAAAACCGGATAACGCCGCATCAATCCTTTCTGCCTGCAGATTAAACGTTACCTGCCCTTCCACTCTGACCCGTAACGGTTTCCCATCCTTCTCAAACTCCCAGTGGTAAAGTCCACCGGCAGTCGGCAGGCGCATATTGATACACCGGTGATTTTGTAGCTCGTGCGGCGTTTCAGGCGCAGGGTTTGCAGCGAAATAAGACGGTGCTCCCACCACAGCCATTCTCATGTCCGGCCCAATTCTTACCGCAATCATGTCATTATCCACGCTTTCGCCCAGACGGATCCCGGCATCAAAACGCCCCTCAACAATATCGACAAAGCCGTTATCCACCACCAGCTCGAGATTAATTTCTGGATATTCCCTGAGGAAGGATTTTAGCTTCGGCCAAACCAGACTTCGCGCGGCATGCTCTCCGGCAGATAAACGGATATTGCCGGAGGCGGTGCCGTTCAGTTGAATAAGCGATTCCAGCTCCTGCTCAAGATCGGCAATACGCGGTTCAAGGCAGGCAATTATTCTCTCACCGGCTTCCGTGGGGGCAACGCTTCGGGTCGTGCGGGTCAGAAGGCGGATATTCAGCCTTTCCTCCAGGGCCTTCATCGCGTGGCTGAGTGCAGACTGAGAAACGCCCAGCTTACCCGCTGCTTTGGTAAAACTTCGCTCCCTCGCCACCACAAGGAAGATTTGCAGTTCGTTGAAATTTTCTTTGAGCATCGGCGATTTCCTTATGGGCAAAATAAAATTGCTGCCTCGTGGAACGGATGTTTTTTACGGCGATGTTTCAATGCCTGAAACACTCACCGATTTGCCAAAAGATATTGATGCTGTCATTTTTACGCTCGGTTCCAATGGCCAGGATCACATTGGTAACGCCTTAATAGTAAGGAATATGGCACAAGAGGAGAACGTGGTTTACATCGACAGCAGGTATGTGGCTGTAATCAGTGGTGCCGATAATAGGAGTCGAACCTACGACCTTCGCATTACGAATGCGCTGCTCTACCAACTGAGCTATATCGGCTTATCCAGGCGCGTCACGAGCGTGACTACGGTAGGCAAGGTTAAGAAAAAGCGTGTGCCTCGTCAACTCCCTTCCCGTTTAGTTGTTGTTTTTTACAGCACAACCTCGCTAATTCAGCACGAAAAGCATGGTCATCAACTCATCTTTTCTTCTGGTTGTGTCTGCCATCACACCAAGCAACATTTTTTTAACATTGGCCCATCCTATCTTTTTTTCCTTTCAAATTCAGCTATCTTGATTGTTAACCGTCCGCGATTAAGCCCCCGCCAGAACAGGCCGATAATAAGACAGACCAGATACCCGATGTGCTGGATAGAGTGGATAAACTAATGCAAAAATTCGCAGTCACCGATGATCTGTCCAGCCCTGACCTGGAGCATAAAAGCACCGCAACCTTTATCAAACGCGCTCTGCTGCTGATGGTCTCGCTCCTGACAGCGCTGTTTGTTATCGCCATTGTCGCTCTGCTTATCATCGTGCGGAATATTAATCAGGATGCCGACAGGCAGAGCGCAATGCTGCTGGAGAAGGCGATCCATAACCGGGTTGATACGCTTACCACGCATATCAAAGACTACGCCTGGTGGGGTGAGGCCTACAGCCATCTGCACCCCAACGTAGATACCGACTGGGCCTATGCCCGTCAGAATATGGGTGCGACGCTCTGGCGTGATTTTACCTACGAAGGGGTGTTTGTGCTGGATGGCAGCAGCCAGACCCGGTACAGCGTCATCAATGGTCAACTGGTTACCCGACCGCTCACTGAATGGTTAGGAGAGAACCCGATCCCCAAACTGCTTCAGGCGATCAATAAACCGGACGCAATGCCGGTAGCCAATACGGTAGTCATGCGAGACGGGCATCCGGCGCTGGCGGCGGCCGCACGCATCACCACCGGCGACGACTCACGGATCGCCCCCCTTCCCGGCCCGGCCTCTACCCTGGTGTTTGTCGACGTGTTGGATGACAAAAAGCTGGCCGCGCTGGGGGAAGAGTACGGTATTGCGCAGGCTCGCGTGCAGCGTAAAGCTGCCCCTAAGCTGGCAGGACGGCGCGGGGTAGCGACGCTGCCCATTGATGGTCATCAGATAACCTTCGAGTGGAAAAGCGAAGATCCGGGGCGGGAGCTAATGCACTACATCCTGCCGCTGCTGATCCTACTGGCGCTCTCTACCGGCGCTATCAGCGTGGTTCTGAGTCGCAACGTGCTCAAAAAAGCACGTATGTATGATGAAAATACCTTCCTGCTGGCCCAGAGTCGCCATGCCCTTACCGCCAGCGAGCGCCGCTTTCGCGACGTGGCGGAAGCCACCACGGACTGGATCTGGGAGACGGATACCGACCTGCATTTTACCTGGCTCTCCGATCGTTTTCCGGGCATTACCGGGCACAGTATCTCGGCCTGGCTGGGACGTCCGGTGACGGCATTTATGGAGGCAGATAACCAGCCGCTGGCGGAGTGGATCAAGCTGCCCGGCCAGACAGGCCATCGTCGGCTGCTGCACTGCCGCTACCTGTCGGCGATGGGCCACCAGCGCTACTGCCATATCGCCATTAAACCCGTTGTTACGCCGGAAGGGATCGTCGGCTACCGGGGCACCGCGACGGATGTCACTCTCGAGGTAGAGGCGCAGGCGCGGGTAGAGTATCTATCCCGGCACGATGAGCTGACCGGGCTACCAAACCGGGTGCGGATGCGCGAGTTCCTTGAGGGCAAGCTGCGGGCGCTGCCTACGCCGGAGCATCCGCTGGCGATGATGAGCCTCGATCTGGATAAGTTTAAGCCGGTTAACGACCTGTTTGGCCACGGCGCGGGCGATGCCGTGCTGCACGAGGTGTCAACCCGACTGCGGAGCTGCGTTCGTGACTACGATCTGGTGGCGCGCCAGGGTGGGGATGAATTTATCCTGATCATCTCTGACATTCAGGACCGCAGCGATATCGAACTTCTCTGCGATCGGATCATCGGCGAGCTGGCACGTCCCTTTGTGATCGGCAGCAATGAGATATTTATCGGGGCCAGCATCGGCATCGCGATGGCTCCGCAGGACGCGGTTGATGCAGGAGAGCTGCTGCGCTTCTCTGATATCGCGCTCTATAAGGCCAAGAACGCCGGGCGCAACCGATGGATGTTTTACACCCCCGAGATGGCCGAGCAGATGGTTCAGCGGCGCGAAATGGAAAACAGCCTGCGCGACGCCCTGAAAAAGCAGCAGTTCCGCCTGGTTTATCAGCCGCGCTACGGCCATAACTCCTCACGTATTATCGCCGTAGAGGCGCTGATCCGCTGGGATCACCCGGAACTTGGCCTGCTGATGCCGGATCAGTTTATCTCCCTGGCCGAGGAGACCGGACTGATTATCCCCCTCAGTGACTGGGTGCTGAAAACTGCCTGTCACGACGCGCAGCAATCCCTGCACGGCCTCTCCGTCTCGGTGAATATCTCTGCCGTGGAGTTCCAGTCGTGGGGTCTGATCGATCGCGTCCGGGATGCGCTCCAGGCATCGCAGCTCGACCCGGCCAGGCTGGAGATCGAAATTACCGAAAACGCCACGCTGTGGAACCCTGAAAGCAGCCTTGAGCTGATGCTGGCGCTGAAAAAGCTGGGGGTGAAGCTGCTGATGGACGACTTTGGTACGGGCTACTCGTCCTTAAGCTATCTGCGCAACTTCCCCTTTGATGGTATTAAGCTCGATAAATCCTTTATCTCCGATATGCCAGAGAGCGACAGTGCCAATACCATCGTTAAAAATATTATCGGCCTGGGTAAAGCCTTCTCGCTAAGCATCACGGCAGAGGGGGTTGAAACCGAGGGGCAGCTACAGAAGCTGATGATGATGGAGTGCGATGAAACCCAGGGCTACCTGATCGGCAAGCCGCTCAGCCTGACGGCGCTCCAGGAGCAGATGGCCGCGCTGGACTCGGCTGCGCAGGAGCGCACAGGCCAGCAGAGCCAGGGATAGCGCGGGCGACGGCGTGCGTCGCCCGCAGACAATCAGGCACGACAGTCAGGTACGACGATCATGCACGAATAGTATCGTCGCCAAAGCCAACCCACTTGTAGGTGGTCAGCGCCTCAAGGCCCATCGGGCCGCGAGCGTGCAGCTTCTGCGTGCTCACCGCCACCTCTGCGCCCAGTCCAAACTGTCCGCCGTCGGTGAAGCGCGTGGAGGCATTGACGTACACCGCAGATGAATCCACCTCGTTCACGAAGCGGTTAGCGTTGCTCAGGGTGCGGGTGAGGATCGCATCCGAGTGCTGGGTGCCGTGCTCACGAATGTGCTCAATCGCCTCATCAAGCGAGGCCACCAGCTTAACGTTGAGATCGAGGGATAAAAACTCATCGTCATACTGCTCCGGCTTCACCGCTTCGACATGCGCCGGACCGCCCTGTAGCGTTTTTAGCGCAGCCGCGTCAGCGTGCAGCGTCACACCGCTTTGCGCCATCTGGGTGCTCAGCGCAGGCAGGAAACGCTCGGCAATCTGCTGGTTCACCAGCAGCGTCTCTACGGTGTTGCAGGTGCTTGGCCGCTGGGTCTTGGCGTTGACAATAATCTTCAGCGCGGGTTCGATCTCAGCGGTGTCATCCACGTAGATATGGCACACGCCGATACCGCCGGTGATCACCGGAATAGTCGACTGCTCGCGGCACAGCTTGTGCAGCCCTGCCCCGCCGCGCGGGATCAGCATGTCGATGTACTTATCCATGCGTAGCATCTCGTTAACCAACGTCCGGTCCGGGCTCTCAATCGCCTGGATAGCACCGGCGGGCAGGCCGCACTCCTCCAGCGCCTGCTGGATCACCTTCACGGTTGCAGCGTTGGTGCGCCAGGTCTCTTTCCCGCCGCGCAGGATCGCCGCGTTGCCGGTCTTCAGGCAGAGGGAGGCCACGTCAACGGTGACGTTAGGCCGCGCTTCGTAGATCACGCCGATCACACCGAGGGGAACCCGGCGGCGCTCAATGCGCAGGCCGCTGTCGAGCAGCCCGCCGTCGATAATCTGGCCGACCGGATCCGCCAGCTTGCAGACCTGACGTACGTCGTCGGCGATGCTCTTCAGGCGTTGCGGGTTGAGCGCCAGGCGGTCAAGCATCGCTTCGCTCAGGCCGTTACGCCGGGCTTCGAGCACATCCTGATCGTTAGCCTGGATAATGTCGTGCGCCTGGGCCTCCAGGTAGTCGGCGATCTTCTCCAGCACGCGGTTTTTTTCTCGGCTGGAGAGCTGCGCCAGCTGATACGAGGCTGCTTTCGCAGCGATGCCCATCTGTTCAAGCATACGTCTGCTCCTTAACGGGTGATCATGTCGTCGCGATGGACGGCAACCGGGCCATACTCGTAGCCGAGAATGGCGTCGATCTGTTGTGAGTGCTGGCCAGCGATGCGCCGCAGCGCGTCGCTGTTGTAGCGGGAGACGCCGTGGGCAATGTCCCGCCCTTCCAGATTACGGATACGGATCACTTCACCACGGGAGAAGTTGCCTGTCACGCTTTTGATCCCTTTTGGCAGCAGCGAACTGCCTTTTTCAAGGATCGCCATCGTGGCCCCTTCGTCTACGGTGAGTTCGCCCGCTGGCGGTGCGCCAAAGATCCAGCGCTTGCGGCTCTCCAGCGGCGAGGTCTGGGCGTGGAAGCGCGTTCCTACCGGCACGCCGTTGAGGGCGTCACCGATAACCCCCGGCCGGCTGCCGGCGGCGATAATGGTCTCGATGCCCGCCCGGCAGGCAACGTCGGCAGCCTGTAATTTGGTGCCCATGCCGCCGGTGCCGAGGCCGGAGACGCTGTCCCCGGCAATCGCACGCAATGCATCGTCAATGCCGTGGACGTCGGCGATCAGCTTGGCATCCGGATTATTGCGCGGATCGGCGGTGTAGAGGCCCTGCTGATCGGTGAGCAGCAGCAGCTTATCCGCCCCGCCCAAAATGGCGGCCAGCGCAGAGAGATTGTCGTTATCGCCGACTTTGATCTCTGCGGTAGCCACGGCGTCGTTCTCGTTGATCACCGGCACAATGCTGTTATCCAGCAGCGCACGCAGGGTATCGCGGGCGTTGAGGAAGCGCTCGCGGTCCTCCATATCGGCACGCGTCAGCAGCATCTGGCCCACGTGGATCCCGTAGATGGAGAAGAGCTGCTCCCAGAGCTGGATCAGGCGGCTCTGCCCGACCGCAGCCAGCAGCTGCTTGGAAGCGATGGTAGCGGGCAGCTCCGGATAACCCAGGTGCTCGCGTCCGGCGGCGATCGCCCCGGAGGTGACGATAACAATACGATGCCCTGCGGCATGCAGCTGCGCGCACTGGCGTACCAGCTCTACAATATGGGCGCGGTTCAGGCGGCGCGATCCGCCCGTTAACACGCTGGTGCCGAGTTTTACCACCAGCGTCTGGGTGTCACTCATGATTCTCTGCCGTTTTACGAATAAGGAAATGTGATGTCAGTCTGACGTTGTAACAGGAGTGAGGCCGCTTGCCAATAACCTCGGTCAAAAGGGGGAGCGATTGCTGCGTGGATCGGCAAGCCTAACGGCAGATCCTTACACTTTTATTGCAGAAATAAATAAACATCAATTTTTAAAATTATTCCTGGATTGTCATAAATCTTTCATTTCCAAACGTTAAAACCCTCTCTGTTTTCAGCAGGTATAAGCCTGACGAATATTAGAGCGTCTTTTGTTTAAATCGGGAATCAAAATGAAAAAGAGTACTCTGGCATTAGTGGTAATGGGTCTGGCTGCTTCCGCATCTGTACAGTCCGCAGAAGTTTTTAATAAAAATGGCAACAAGCTGGACGTTTACGGCAAAGTAAAAGCCATGCACTACTTCAGCGATGACAACAGCAACGACGGCGATAAAACATACGTTCGTTTCGGCTTTAAAGGCGAAACACAAATTAACGATCAGATTACGGGCTTCGGTCGCTGGGAAGCGGAGTTTGCCGGTAACAACGACGAAAGCACCTCCGGACAGAAAACCCGTCTGGCCTTTGCCGGTGTGAAAGTTAAAGATTTTGGTTCCCTGGACTATGGCCGTAACCTGGGCGTGCTGTACGACGTGGCGGCCTATACCGATATGTTCCCTGAGTTCGGCGGTGACGGCCTGGCCCGTACCGACAACTTTATGACCAAACGCACCAGCGGCGTGGCAACCTACCGTAATACCGACTTCTTCGGCGTGGTAGACGGTCTGGACCTGACTCTGCAGTACCAGGGCAAAAACGAAAACGGCCGCAGCAGCGTGGTGAAGCAGAACGGTGACGGCTTCGGTACCTCTCTGGCCTATGATTTCGGCGGCAGCGACTTCTCTGTCGTGGGTGCCTACGCTAACTCTGACCGCACCAACGCACAGAACCAGATGCGTCTTGGTCGTGGCGCGAATGCGGAAGCCTGGGCTGCTGGCGCGAAGTATGACGCCAACAACGTCTACGCAGCGGCATTCTACGGCGTCTCCTACAACATGACCCCGATCTCCTCCTCGGCTGGCTTTGCCAACAAGGCGGATAACTTCGAAGCCGTGCTTCAGTACCAGTTCGACTTCGGTCTGCGTCCATCCGTGGGCTACGTCCTGACCAAAGGCAAAGATATTGAAGGCTTTGGTGACGAAGATCTGGTCAACTATATCGATGTAGGCGCAACCTACTACTTCAACAAAAACATGTCCGCTTTTGTTGATTATAAAATCAACCAGATTGACGACGATAACCGCCTGGTTACCACCAATGACGACGTCGTTGCGCTGGGCGTAACCTATCAGTTCTAATTCTGAATAACAAAAAGGCCCTTCATGTCGGTGAAGGGCCTTTTTTATTTATGGCGTCAGATTAATCAGGCGCTGCGTTTGACCGCATCGTTTTTAAAGTCGTCGGCAGGCTCCAGCTTTAATTCCAGCGATGCCAGCAGCTCGCGGGCGCGCTCGTGGAAAGTCTGCAGCGTCAGCTCAAGACGATCGGTCACTTCCGCATCTTTAATATCAACCGGCTCCCAGTGGCCCTCTTTATTAAAGAGGCCAAACTGGTAGGTATAGGTGAAGCGTTTTTCCTGGGCTTCCATTATCATCCACCAACCCCAAAACTCACGCTTTTCAGGGGCTGGTTTCACGTTGACGCATACGGCAAGGCAGTCAAAAAAGAAACGGTTCCCTTCGCACTGCTCCTCGCGGATGTAAGGGCCAAGCGCCATAAACTTCTTGATCAGTCTGCTTTTCGGGTGTCCACTCGGTAACGTCATTGCGATCTCCTTTTGTGATGCAACTGTTTTACCAAATCAATGGAATTAAGTAACGCATTAACGCAATCTATGCTTCATCCAGGCAGTAATTTCCTGCAGTGACTTATCAAAATTGCGATAAACCGGCTTAAACGGGATCTCCAGCAGCTTGCCGTCGGCAGAGGAGGAGGCAATAAGCCGGGACTCCTCTTCCGGACTGAAGGGATCGTTTTTCCAGAAGCCGGAGAGCATTGGCGTCGGACAGCGGCGTCCCAGCAGGCCCTGCGTTTTTAACGAGTAGCGGTTCAGCTCTACGCGCAGCGCCTCGTCTGAGGCATCATGCATCCCGAGACAGCTGGCCAGCACGTCGAGGTACATCTCCGGCACCCCGCTGAGACGCTGAGAGTCGGTGAGCAGCGAGTGCACCACCGGCCCGAGGCAGGCTACCGCTTTCAGGCGCGGTGACTCAAGGTAGGCCAGCCGGACGGCAACGTTCGCCCCGAAGCGGAAGCCAAACGCGGCTACGCGGGTGTGATCGATCCACGGAATGTCCGGCAGCGCTTTCAACACGTGCTGATGCAGCATGCTGGAGTCCTGGGTCAGCTTCCACTTTGAGGAGAAACCGACCGACGGCATATCGAGCGTCAGCATCGCGATGCCGTTCGGCGCGAAGTAACGTTCAAACAGGGTGTAGTAGTCGCTCTGGAGGCTATCAAGGCCGCCGCACACCAGCACCGTCGGGAACGGGCCGTCGCCTTTTGGCATATGTAGAAACCCCACCAGCGGCGAGCCGCCGGGAATAGCGAACTCCAGCTCGCGCAGCGTGCCCGGCAGACGGCGAGCGGCCTCTTCATAGGCGCGGTTGGCCAGGGCCTGCGCCTGCTCGGCCAGATCGTCGCCTTTCAGATGCGGGTAAGCCGCAATGCTGTAGAGATTAGAGGCGTGAAGCCATTGGCGACCGCTAAGGGCATCGTCCTGGGTCTGGCTGGCCTTCTGCTGCCACTGCATCGCCTGGGTCGCCCACTCGTAGATCCAGTTGCCGCCGCGATAGCCCACCACGGTGTCATAGAGATCGCTGTCGGTACGCTCGGCCTGGCTCATGACGATCCGCGCCTGCACGTCGAGGATTTCACGCGGATCGACCCCGCGCCAAACCCACAGCAGGCGGTTGATCATCCGATACCAGTGCGGAACGTTGGCCCCGTCCAGCGCGGAGTCCATAGCAGGAGGGTTTCCCCGCTGAAAACGGCGCACCAGCGTCGAGGTTTCGGGATGTTTGAAACGGGGTTTGAACAGGGTTTCGCTGAGGTTAGCCTGGGACATTGCGCGCAGCCTCCATGATTACGTCACTTCACCTATTGTAACCTGCCGGGCGCTAAATAACAGAACGCCCGGCATAACCGGGCGTAAAGTTAAGAAAAAAGCAGCTTAGCGGCCAGAAATAGGCGGTACGAAGACCACGCCCATATCCCACGGCTGCTCAATCCAGGTATCCTGCGGGATATCGATCACGTAATCATTCACCAGCGGGCGACCGGCCGGCTTGGCGAAAATAGTGACGAAGTGGGCTTTCGGGTACATCTCACGGATAGCCACGGCGGTACCCCCGGTATCCACCAGATCGTCAATTACGATAAAGCCTTCACCGTCGCCTTCAGCACGTTTCAGCACTTTCAGCTCGCGCTGGTTGTCGTGGTCGTAGCTGGAGATGCAAACGGTATCAACATGGCGAATACCCAACTCACGGGCCAGCAGGGCAGCCGGTACTAAACCACCACGGCTGACGGCAATGATGCCTTTCCACTGTTCTGACGGCATCAGGCGCGCGGCCAGCTTGCGGGCGTGAATTTGCAACATGTCCCAGGTGACGACGTATTTTTCGCTCATGTGAAGTGTCCCAGCCTATTGTAAAACGGCTTAAATGTGTTCAGGGGAAAATGGGTTGCGCGAGATTATAGAGATCTGACGCACTAAAAACCAGTATTACGCGGCCCGCCCTGTGCTTTTTACACGTGTCACACTCAGACAGGCAATAAAGTGGTATTCTGAATTTCTCTCACCCGCATAGCGCGTGATGCTCTGTTATCGCTAATCCTGTGCCCTGCCCCCTTGTTCTGCAGGCCATTGACATGGAGAATCATTATGTCTGAACTGTCTCAACTATCCCCCCAGCCGCTGTGGGATATTTTTGCCAAGATCTGCTCTATTCCGCACCCCTCTTATCATGAAGAACAGCTTGCTGAACACGTTATGGGCTGGGCGAAAGAGAAAGGCTTTCATGCCGAGCGCGACCAGGTCGGCAACATCCTGATCCGCAAACCTGCCACCGCTGGCATGGAAAACCGCAAGCCGGTGGTGTTACAGGCGCACCTGGATATGGTGCCGCAGAAAAATCACGACACCGTGCACGACTTTACCGTCGATCCGATTCAGCCCTACGTTGACGGCGAGTGGGTAAAAGCCCGCGGCACGACCCTGGGCGCGGATAACGGTATCGGCATGGCCTCGGCGCTGGCGGTGCTGGCAGACGACGCTGTGGCTCACGGCCCGCTGGAAGTACTGCTGACCATGACTGAAGAAGCCGGTATGGACGGCGCATTTGGTCTGCAGGCTGGCTGGTTACAGGCTGATATCCTGATCAACACCGACTCTGAAGAAGAGGGTGAGATCTACATGGGCTGTGCTGGCGGCATCGACTTTATCTCCACGCTGGCTCTCTCCCGCGAAGCGGTTCCCGCTGGCTTGGAGACCTTCCGCCTGACGCTGAAGGGCCTGAAAGGCGGCCACTCCGGCGGCGATATCCACCTCGGTCTTGGCAACGCTAACAAGCTGCTGGCCCGCTTCCTCGCTGGCCACGCTGCCGAGCTGGATCTGCGTCTGCTGGACTTCAACGGCGGCACGCTGCGTAACGCGATTCCACGCGAAGCTTTCGCCACCGTTGCCGTTGCCGCAGATAAAGCTGAACAGCTGAAGACGCTGGCGGAGGCGTACCAGGCTATCCTGACCAACGAACTGGCGATCAAAGAGAAGAACCTGACCGTGCAGCTGGAGAGCGTTGCCTCTGATAAAGCCGCGCTGACGACCGCTTCCCGCGACGCGTTTGTTCAACTGCTGAACGCCACGCCGAACGGCGTGATCCGCAACTCTGACGTCGCGAAAGGCGTGGTGGAAACCTCCCTGAACGTGGGCGTGGTGACCATGCAGGACGAGAGCGCAGAGATCATCTGCCTGATCCGCTCCCTGATCGACAGTGGTAAAGAGTACGTGGTCAGCATGCTGGAGTCGTTAGGCACGCTGGCAGGCGCGCAGACCTCGGCGAAAGGCAGCTATCCAGGCTGGCAGCCGGATGCAAAATCTCCGGTAATGCAGCTGGTGCGTGAAACCTATCAGCGTCTGTTCGACAAAACGCCGAACATCCAGGTGATCCACGCTGGTCTTGAGTGCGGCCTGTTCAAAAAGCCGTACCCGGATATGGACATGGTCTCTATTGGGCCAACCATCACCGGTCCGCACTCTCCGGATGAGCAGGTACACATTGAAAGCGTGGGCCAGTACTGGACCCTGCTGACCGAACTGCTGAAGTCCATTCCAGCGAAATAGACAGTAACGCCCGGTGGCGGCTTCGCCTTACCGGGCCTACAGAGATCGAGCTACAGGCCCGGTAGGCATTACGCCGCCGGGCTTTTTACAACCCCAGCACTAACTGCCTTTCAAGCTGCGGATCGAGCAGCGTCACATGCAATCCCACCAGCCGTACGCCTCGCTCTCCCCGCCGCTCATCCCATACATTACGGGCAGTGGCGATCAGATCCTCTTTATTCAGCTGCGGCCAGACGTGCTCCTGGGTAGTCTGCTGAAAATCGTTAAACTTGAGCTTTACCCCCTGACGGGCGATCAGCAGATCCGGCTTAACGGCGGCCAGCCGCCGCTCCAGCTCCGGGTAGAGGCGCTCGATAATCGCCACACACTCCTCCCATTCGTGGATATCTTCCGCCAGGGTTCGTTCCACGCCCACCGACTTGCGCAGCCGCTCACCGGTGATCTCTCGCTCGTCAATGCCCTGGCTACGCTCCCAGAGCACGCGGCCAAACTTTCCGAAGCGTTTGAGGAGCATGGCGAGATCGCTCTTCTGCACGTCTTCGCAGGTGCGCAGGCCGAGCGTCTCCAGCTTTGCGGCCGAGACTTTGCCCACGCCCGGGATCTTCGCCAGCGGCAGCGTCTTCAGAAAGGCGGGCACCTCGTCCGGGGTAATGACGTACTGGCCGTTGGGCTTGTTGAGGTCAGAGGCGATCTTAGCCAGAAACTTAACTGGCGCAACGCCCGCCGAGGCGGTGAGCTGCAGCTCGTTAAAGATGCTCTGGCGGATCTCCTGGGCCATCAGGGTGGCCGAGCCGTGGCAGTGCACGCTGTCGGTCACGTCGAGAAAGGCTTCATCCAGCGAGAGAGGTTCAATGCGTGAGGTATAGCGGGAGAAGATCGCCTGAATATGCCGCGAGGCTTCTTTATAGGCATCGAAGCGCCCCGGCAACAGGGTGAGATGCGGGCAGAGCTTGAGCGCCATTCCGGTAGGCATCGCGCTGCGGACGCCAAACTTGCGCGCCGGGTAGTTCGCGGTGCTGATGACGCCCCGCCGCTCACGGCTTCCGCCGATGGCGATAGGGATATTTCGCAGGGCGGGATTGTCGCGCATCTCAACCGCTGCGAAAAAGCAGTCCATATCAACATGTATTATTTTTCGCATCTGCTTAGTTTGCCTGGGAAGTCTCTGCCCTCACTGGATAAGTATACAGCCTTTGCGGATAAAATGAGAAGCACCGCTTATGCACAAGCTTAGCTAACGGTCTTGAATAGCGGTATGATGGGGCCTGAGCAAAACAATTTGTAAACTCCGCCTGGCGGGCTTGCGAAAAAATATGGGGGTGATAATGTGAGCGCTCCTAATACAGATTAGTCTTATTTCGGATCTCTTTTGCCGTCCTGGCAATATGGTAACCGCTTTATCAAGGAACAAGTAGTATGCGCATAATCGCATTATTCATTGCGATGCTTACAATACCGTGCGTCTCGTTTGCCGGCCTGCTCAGCAGCAACAGCTCAACAACGCCCGTTAGTAAAGAATACAAGCAGCAGTTAATGGGTTCCCCGGTCTATATCCAGATCTTTAAGGAAGAGCGCACGCTTGAGCTGTACGTCAAGATGGGCGAGCAGTACCAGCTGATGGATAGCTACAAGATCTGTAACTACTCCGGCGGTCTCGGTCCGAAACAGCGTCAGGGCGATTTCAAAAGTCCGGAAGGGTTCTATACCGTTCAGCGCAGCCAGCTTAAGCCGGATAGCCGCTTCTATAAGGCGATCAACATCGGCTTCCCTAATGCCTACGATCGCTCGCACGGCTATGAAGGAAAATACCTGATGATCCACGGGGCATGTGTTTCGGTAGGCTGTTACGCCATGACCGATTCCGGTATCGATGAGATCTTCCAGTTCGTCACCGGCGCACTGGTGTTTGGCCAGCAGGGCGTGCAGGTAAGCATCTATCCGTTCCGCATGACCGACGCTAATATGGCGCGCCATAAGAACTCTTACTATGCGGACTTCTGGAAGCAGCTGAAGCCAGGCTATGACTACTTCAATACCCTCCACCAGCCGCCGGTCGTCTCGGTGGTGGATGGCCGTTATGTGGTGAGCAAGCCGCTTAACAACAGCGGCGCGATCCAGCCTCAGCTGGCATCAAACTACACGCTCCCCGAGACAAAATAGCACCCACTCCCCTGGCATGATCTTGTGCCAGGTTTCATTGCCGGTAAGCGGCTGGGTAGCAATCACAGAGACCACGTCATTGGGCGTGGTCTCTTTTTGAAAGTCGATCTCAACATCCTGATCCAGCAGCTTGGCTACGCCAAACGGCGCTCTACGGGTGATCCAGAACAGATTCGTTGAGCAGAATGCCATCACGTAGCGTCCGTCCGACAGCAGCATATTGAACACGCCCTTCTCACGCAGCTCCCCCGCCAACGAGGCAATGTACTTAAACACCGCCGCCATATTGCCTGGCGTGCGCGGATAGCGGGCGGTGAGCTTATGCAGCAGCCAGCAAAACGCCTTCTCGCTGTCGGTCTCGCCAACCGGACGGAAGTTGCCGGTCTCCAGCGTTTTATACCCCGTCAGCTGCCCGTTGTGGGCGTAGGTCCAGTTGCGTCCCCACAGCTCGCGGGTAAAGGGATGGGTATTCTCCAGCGACACCTCTCCCCGATTGGCCTGACGAATATGGGCCACCACTGAACAAGACTTAATCGGGTAATCCTGAACCAGTTTCGCTATCGGAGAGTTGTAGCTGGGCTGCGGATCTTTGAACGTGCGACAGCCCTTGCCTTCGTAAAAGGTGATGCCCCAGCCGTCTTTGTGCGGCCCGGTTCCCCCACCCCGCTGAACCAGCCCGGTAAAACTAAAGCAAATATCGGTAGGCACATTGGCGCTCATCCCGAGCAGTTCGCACATACAACACCTCCACAGCTTATCGGGGGCCTAGCCCCCGTACGACGTCTTAAGCCTTCACCATCTCTTTTTCGATCAGCTGAATCAAGATGTGGATCACTTTGATATGAATTTCCTGAATGCGGTCGGCGTAGCCAAAGTGCGGAACGCGGATCTCAATGTCGGCGCTACCGGCCATTTTGCCGCCGTCTTTGCCAGTCAGGGTAATTACCTTCATCCCTTTTGCGCGCGCAGCGTCGATGGCTTTGATGACGTTGCCGGAGTTGCCGGAGGTGGAGATACCCAGCAGCACGTCGCCCTCGCGGCCTACCGCTTCTACATAGCGGGAGAAGATGTAGTCGTAGCCAAAGTCGTTACCGACGCAGGAGATGTGGCTGACGTCAGAGATAGCGATAGCCGGGTAGCCCGGACGGTTCTCGCGGTAGCGACCGGTCAGCTCTTCGGCAAAATGCATCGCATCACAGTGGGAACCGCCGTTGCCGCAGGAGAGCACTTTGCCACCGGCTTTGAAGCTGTCGGCCAGCAGTACCGCGGCGCGCTGGATGGCGTGAATATTGGCGTCATCCTGCAGAAAGTTAGCCAGCGTCTCTGCTGCTTCATTCAGTTCGTTACGAATCAGATCCTGGTACATAAGATGTCCTTCAGAATAGATAAATTTTACGTGCGCAGTTTACCGGATAGCACCACACGCGAGAAGCTAAAGCCACACTTATCACCGGACGTTTTAGGTATACGTGCTCTCATCATCATCAACAATGTGAACCAGGTTGTAATTACTTTGTAAACACATTGCTAAATATAGTCGCATCCACTACAACAATAACATCCTAAGTGGTCAGACCTCCTACAAGCCAGGGAGCAATTGTTTATGATGATTTTGAGTCTTATCGCAACCGTCGTACTGATTGGCGCGCTGTTTTACCATCGCGTCAGCCTGTTTTTAAGTAGCCTGATCCTGCTGGCCTGGACCGCCGCGCTCGGCGTTTCCGGCCTGTGGTCTATCTGGGTGCTGGTACCGCTCGCCATTATCCTGGTGCCGTTCAATCTGCCCGCGATGCGTAAATCGATGATCTCCGCCCCGGCATTTCGTGGCTTCCGCA
This sequence comes from Pseudescherichia sp. AS216, assembly GCF_037152055.1. NCBI lineage: Bacteria > Pseudomonadati > Pseudomonadota > Gammaproteobacteria > Enterobacterales > Enterobacteriaceae > Pseudescherichia > Pseudescherichia sp. AS216. Next base: position 53,812 of record NZ_JBBCMV010000010.1, read on the forward strand.
AGGTAATGCCGCCGATGTCGCGCACCGAGAAAGAGGCCATTGACGCCGGGACCACATGGTGGGAAGGCGATCTGTTCCGTGGTAATCCGGACTGGAAAAAGCTGCATAGCTATCCGCAGCCGCGCCTGACGGCCGAAGAGCAGGCGTTTATTGACGGGCCGGTGGAAGAGGCCTGCCGCATGGCGAATGATTTTCAGATCACCCATGAGATGGCCGACCTGCCTCCCGAACTGTGGGCGTATCTGAAAGAGCACCGCTTCTTTGCGATGATCATCAAAAAAGAGTACGGCGGCCTTGAGTTCTCGGCCTATGCCCAGTCTCGCGTGCTGCAGAAGCTCTCTGGCGTCTCTGGTATTCTGGCCATCACCGTCGGCGTGCCTAACTCCTTAGGCCCAGGCGAATTGCTGCAACACTACGGTACCGAAGAGCAGAAAAACCATTATCTGCCGCGTCTGGCCCGTGGGGATGAGATCCCCTGCTTTGCACTGACCAGCCCGGAAGCGGGTTCCGATGCCGGTGCTATCCCGGATACCGGTGTCGTCTGCATGGGCGAGTGGCAGGGCGAGCAGGTGCTCGGCATGCGCCTGACCTGGAACAAACGCTATATCACGCTGGCCCCCATCGCGACCGTGCTGGGCCTGGCGTTTAAACTCTCCGACCCGGAAAAACTGCTGGGCGGCGACGAAGAGCTGGGCATTACCTGTGCGCTGATCCCTACCAACACGCCCGGCGTGGAGATTGGCCGTCGCCACTTCCCGCTTAACGTTCCATTCCAGAACGGTCCGACCCGCGGACAGGATATCTTTGTACCCATTGACTACATCATTGGCGGGCCAAAAATGGCCGGTCAGGGCTGGCGGATGCTGGTGGAGTGCCTGTCGGTAGGCCGCGGCATTACCTTGCCGTCCAACTCTACGGGTGGTCTGAAGTCGGCTGCGATGGGTATCGGCGCTTACGCTCACATTCGTCGCCAGTTCCGTATCGCCATTGGCAAGATGGAAGGCATCGAGGAGCCGCTGGCACGCATTGCCGGTAACGCCTACGTGATGGATGCCGCCGCGTCGCTGATCACCTACGCCATCGTACTTGGTGAAAAACCTGCGGTGCTCTCTGCTATCGTCAAATATCACTGTACCCACCGTGGTCAGCAGTCGATTATTGATGCCATGGATATCGCTGGCGGCAAAGGTATTATGCTCGGTGAGGGCAACTTCCTTGCCCGCAACTACCAGGGCGCACCGATCGCTATCACCGTGGAAGGGGCTAACATCCTTACCCGCAGTATGATGATCTTCGGCCAGGGGGCGATCCGCTGCCACCCTTATGTACTGGATGAGATGGCCGCTGCTCAGAGCAACGATCTTAACGCTTTCGATAAGCTGCTGTTCAAACACATCGGCCACGTGGGCAGCAACACGGTGCGCAGCTTCTGGCTTGGCCTGACTCGCGGCCTGACCAGCAGCACGCCAACCGGGGATGCGACCCGCCGCTACTATCAGCACCTTAATCGCATGAGCGCCAACCTGGCGATGCTGTCGGATGTCTCGATGGCGGTGTTGGGCGGTAGCCTGAAACGTCGGGAACGCATCTCGGCACGTCTGGGGGATATTCTGAGCCAGATCTTCCTCGCCAGCGCGACGCTGAAACGCTACGACGATGAAGGCCGTCACGAAGCCGATCTGCCGCTGGTCCACTGGGGCGTGCAGGATGCGCTCTACAAGGCTGAGCAAGCGATGGACGACCTGCTGGCAAACTTCCCGAACCGTGGCGTTGCCGCCCTGCTCCGCGCGACCATCTTCCCTACCGGGCGTCACTACCTTGCCCCGTCGGACAGGCTGGACCATGCGGTGGCGAAGATCCTGCAAACACCGTGTGCCACCCGCTCCCGCATTGGCCGCGGTCAGTACCTGACGGCCAGCGAGCATAACCCTGTCGGCCTGCTGGAAGACGCCCTGCTGGACGTGATGGCTGCGGATCCGATCCACCAGCGCATCTGTAAAGAGTTCGGTAAAAACCTGCCGTTTACCCGTCTGGATACGCTGGCTAAAGAGGCGCTCGATAAAGGGATCATCAGTGCTGACGAAGCGCGGATCCTGACCAAAGCCGAAGAGAGCCGCCTGCGCAGTATCAACGTGGATGATTTTGAGGCAGACGCGCTGGCTACCCAGCCGGTCAAGCCCCTGCTCCCTATGCTGCCGGAAAAAGTGCGTAAAATCGAAGCCGCGTAACGTTATCTGTGCTGCAACCGACCCTGCCTCCGGGCAGGGTTTTTTATTGCCACACATTCACGTTTTGCCGTGGTAGAGTGTTCGGACGCTACAAAAATGGGGAGACTCATCGTGCCTGGTTTTAAAATTACGCTGTTGCAACAGCCGCTGGTGTGGATGGATGGCCCGGCTAATCTGCGGCACTTCGATCGCCAACTGGAAACGATTATCGGGCGCGACGTTATCGTTCTGCCGGAGATGTTCACGACGGGTTTTGCTATGCAGGCCGCGCAGCAGTCGCTGCCGCAGAGTGAAGTGATTGCATGGATGCAGGCCAAAGCCCAGCAGACCAATGCCCTGGTTGCCGGTAGCGCAGCGCTGCAGAGCGAGCGCGGGCCGGTAAACCGCTTCCTGCTGGTTGAGCCGGAGGGCAAGGTGCATAGCTATGATAAGCGTCATCTGTTTCGCATGGCTGATGAGCATCACCACTACGAAGCCGGTACCGAGCGCGTGGTGTTTGAGTGGCGTGGCTGGCGCATTCTGCCTCTGGTCTGCTACGACCTGCGCTTCCCGGTCTGGTCACGCAACCGCAACGACTATGACCTCGCCCTGTACGTAGCTAACTGGCCTGCGCCGCGTTCGCTGCACTGGCAGGCGCTGCTGGTGGCACGGGCCATTGAGAACCAGGCCTATGTTGCGGGCTGTAACCGCGTCGGCACCGACGGCAACGGGCATCACTATCGCGGCGACAGCCGAATTGTCAGCCCACAGGGTGAGATCCTCGCTACCGCCGAGCCACATCAGGCGACACGTATTGATGCCGAGCTGTCGCTGGCCGCACTGAAAGATTATCGCGAAAAGTTCCCGGCCTGGCAGGATGCCGATCCCTTTACGCTGGAGAAGTGATGTCACTAACGGGTACGCCGCTGCCCGTTTGGAGAACAAAAACGACGAAGGCCTGAATCATTGCTGACTCAGGCCTTCTGAATAGTGGCGGAACGGACGGGACTCGAACCCGCGACCCCCTGCGTGACAGGCAGGTATTCTAACCGACTGAACTACCGCTCCGCGTTGTGTTCCCTTGGGAACGAGGCGAATAGTACGTATTGCCTCGCACGCCGTCAACGCTTTTTCACGGCTTTTGCATCGTTTGCTGCAAAAATCGCCCGGGCGCTGTTTTTATCCACAAAACAAGAGGTTTCAGGCCCGCCACAGGCAGGAACCGCCCTTCTTTTGCACCAGATCGAGACGCGACTCATGCGCCATCACCTCTTCATCGCTGGCTAATACCACGCGAAGCGAATTGGCCCGACGCACAACGCGCTGAATAGTGGCCTCGCCCTGCGCCTGCTGATTCTCCCCTTCGACGGAGAACGCCATAGCGGTCTGCCCGCCCGTCATCATTAAGAAGACGTCGGCGAGGATCTGGGCATCGAGCAGCGCCCCGTGCAGCGTTCGCTTGCTGTTATCTATCTCATAGCGTGAGCAGAGGGCATCCAGGCTGTTGCGCTTGCCGGGGAACATCTTCCTTGCCATCGCCAGGCTATCGGTCACCTTACAGAAGGTGTCCGTTTTAGGAATGCCCCGGTTCAGCTTGCTGAACTCATAGTCCATAAAGCCAATATCAAACGATGCGTTGTGGATCACCAGCTCAGCGCCGCGTATGTAGTCGATAAACTCATCGGCGACGTCGCTGAACAGCGGCTTATCCAGCAAAAACTCATCTGCAATCCCGTGCACGCCAAAGGCTTCCGGATCCACCAGCCGATCCGGCTTAAGGTAGACGTGGAAGTTATTGCCGGTCAGGCGGCGGTTGATCACCTCTACCGCGCCGATTTCAATAATCTTATGTCCTTCATAGTGGGCACCGATCTGGTTCATACCGGTGGTTTCCGTATCAAGGACGATCTGTCGTGTAATTGCAGTGCTCATAGCGGTCATTTATGTCAGACTTGTCGTTTTACGTCGATTTCAACTACAGGAAGTCTACCAGAGATGCTCAAACAGGTAGAAATTTTCACCGATGGATCTTGCTTAGGGAACCCAGGGCCAGGCGGCTACGGTGCTATTTTACGCTATCAACAGCATGAAAGAACCTTCAGCGAAGGATATCGTCTTACGACCAACAACCGGATGGAGCTGATGGCGGCCATCGTCTCTCTTGAAGCGCTGAAAGAGCACTGCGAAGTGGTGCTGAGCACCGATAGCCAGTACGTCCGCCAGGGGATCACCCAGTGGATCCACAACTGGAAAAAGCGCGGCTGGAAAACGGCCGATAAGAAACCGGTGAAGAATGTCGATCTCTGGAAGCGGCTGGATGCGGCACTCAGCCAGCATCAGATCCGCTGGGAGTGGGTTAAAGGCCACGCGGGCCATCCGGAAAACGAACGCTGCGACGAGCTGGCCCGTAGCGCCGCTATGAATCCAACTCAAGAAGACGTGGGCTATCAGTCCGAGAGCTAATCAGGGTTTGCGGTACTGACGGGTTGCACCAACCGCCTGAGGCACCCGTGCTTTCGCTTTACTCTGCTTCATCGGGTTGAGCGTTAGCGGGATAGTCCGCTTGCGGGCAACGATAAGCTGCATACAGCCCAGCGCCGGCAGATGGGTAGTCAGTACTTTTCCCCCCTGCCGGGTCCAGGGCAGCACCTGAAAACCGCTATGATGCACAACTTCGAAGTTGAGCAGCGATAGCCAGTCGAGCTGGCGCATCATGGTAAACATCCGGCTGCGGTAGACCGCTGACCGACGCTTGATGGGCAATGCCTTGCGCAATCCAAGCAGGCTGACGGGGTTAAACCCGCTCAGTATCAGCCAGCCATCGTCAATCAACACGCGATCGGCCTCATTTAACAGGCGATGGGGATCCTGGCACCAGCTTAAGGTATGGGCCAGCAGGCAGGCGTCCACGGATTTATTCTCAAAGGGAAGATGCAGCGGATCGGCTCTGACCTGCGCAGGCTCGCCCTGCAGTGAGACATTAACCTGATGCGAGATAGCGCAGCTTTCGGCATTGATTTCCGCGCTGAGATTGCCAATCTTAAGCAGGTGAAATCCGTAGATTTTTGCGAACCAGGGCTTAAGCTGCTGTTCCAGCGCCTCGCGGTAGTATTCGCCACGGGAAAACTCAGCCCAGTGGGCGGGTGCTGACAACGTTCGAGGTATCCTTGCCGGTTTCATCACAACCTTCCGCTACGCTTTGAGAGGTATTATATGAATCTTAACAGTATTCCCGCATTTCAGGATAACTACATCTGGGTGTTAAGCAATGACGAGGGTCACTGTGTGATTGTCGATCCGGGCGAAGCGGCTCCGGTGCTTAAGGCAATTCAAGAAAACCAGTGGCAGCCCAAAGCGATTCTGCTCACCCACCACCACCACGATCACGTTGGCGGCGTGAAAGAACTCTGCCAGCAGTTCCCGGACGCAGTGGTATATGGGCCGGAAGAGACACGAAATAAAGGGGCAACGAAATGCGTAGTCGAGGGGGATAAGCTCACTCTTTTGGGCTACGAATTTTCTGTTTTTGCAACGCCGGGCCATACGCTAGGCCACCTCTCTTACTACACAATTCCTTACCTTTTTTGCGGCGACACGCTGTTTTCAGGCGGCTGTGGCAGACTTTTCGAAGGTACTGCGGATCAGATGTATCAATCTTTTCAAAAAATTAACGCACTTCCCGGTGAAACGGTTATATGTTGCGCGCATGAATATACATTAACGAATATGAAGTTTGCCCAGCATATTCTGCCCAATGACGCGGCTATTGAGGATTATCTTAATAAAGTGAAGCAGTTACGGGCAAAAAACCACCCAACGCTGCCCGTTACGCTGGAAAATGAGCGCCGGATTAATGTTTTTCTACGCACTGAAGATCCTGATTTAATTACTGTTATTGCCAAAGAAACAACTTTGCAACAGCCTAATACACGTTTTGCATGGTTGAGGTCAAAGAAAGACGCTTTCTGAAATTTCATACTTGTCATCTGGATCCTTCGCCGTTATGATTGCTCGTCTTTTAAGCAACTATTGACTCACACACATGAAGGCACAAGCGATATTACTCGCCTCTGTCCTGCTCGTGGGTTGTCAGGCGTCTAATCACGACGGCAACGTACAACAGCACGCACAGAGCCTTTCTGCAGCTAGTCAAGGGGAAGCAGGTCAGTTTACAAGTCAGGCGCGGTGGATGGACGATGGAACATCCCTCGCGCAGGATCAGGACTTATGGGCTGCCATTGGCGACGAGCTAAAGATGGGAATTCCGGAAAATGACCGGATTCGCGAACAGAAACAGAAGTATTTAAGCAACAAGAGCTATCTCCACGATGTAACTTTACGGGCAGAGCCGTATATGTACTGGATAGCAGGGCAAGTTAAGAAACGTAACATGCCTATGGAACTGGTACTACTACCCATAGTGGAGAGCGCTTTTAACCCGCACGCGACGTCTGGCGCCAATGCCGCAGGCATTTGGCAGATCATTCCGAGCACGGGGCGCAACTACGGTTTGAAACAGACTCGCACTTACGATGCGCGTCGTGACGTTGTGGCATCAACTACGGCCGCACTCGACATGATGCAGCGTCTTAACCGCATGTTTGACGGCGACTGGTTGTTAACGGTGGCTGCCTATAACAGCGGCGAAGGGCGTGTCATGAAGGCAATGAAAGCGAATAAATCGCGGGGTAAACCCACCGATTTCTGGTCGCTCTCCTTGCCTCAGGAAACGAAAATTTACGTGCCAAAAATGCTGGCCTTGAGTGATATCCTCAAGAACAGCAAGCGCTACGGTGTTCGTCTGCCTACGCCTGACGACAGCCGCGCGCTGGCCCGCGTTCGGCTGAACAGTCCGGTTGGCATGAGCCAGCTGGCGGATATGGCCGGCATGCCGGTAAGCAAGCTGAAAACCTTTAACGCTGGCGTTAAGGGCTCGACGCTGGGCTCCGGTGGACCGCAGTATGTAATGGTGCCGCAGAAGCATGCTGAGCAGTTGCGTGAATCGCTGGCCTCGGGTGAAATCGCTGCCGTACAGCCGACGCTGATGGCGAATAACACCCCGCTGACCAGCCGCAGCTATAAGGTACGTTCTGGCGATACGCTTTCCGGCATTGCTTCACGCCTGGGTGTGACTGCTAAGGATCTCCAGCAATGGAATAGCCTGCGCGGTTCAACCCTGAAGGTTGGGCAGAGCCTGACCGTTGGTGCAGGCAGCAGCGCACAGCGTCTTGCCAGCAACAGCGATAGCGTTAAGTATCGCGTGCGTAAAGGCGATTCGCTCTCCAGCATTGCGAAAGATTACGGCGTAAATATCAAGGATGTGATGCGCTGGAATGACGGTACGGATAACTTGCAGCCTGGGGATCAGCTCACGCTGTTTGTGAAAGATAGCGCCACGCCAGACTCCTGATCAGCAAACCGTTTCAGATAAAAAGCACCGTTTCCCCCGGTGCTTTTTTTATTGCTGTTTGCGTAAATTAGCGTTTTTTCGCCTCAATAAACACGATATCGCTGGTAAAAGAACCACTGTCTTGCAGCTCAAAATAGGCTTTTACCGCCTGCGAGGCACTGTTTTGATAGGGCCGAATCGCCTTGCTCAGCGCATCCGGCGTCCGCATACGGGCGATCCAGGAGGAGAACTCCAGCACCAGTCGATCGGTAACTAAATCACAGGTAGTGAGCCCCACCTCGTTAATCTGCGCCAGCCACTGGCCGCTAGAGTAGTTGCGCACGTGAGAGGTATCGCGCAACGCTTCAACCGTTTGCAACCATATATCACGTACTGGCTCGCCAGGCGACATCACATCCATCAGGAATACCGTTCCACCCGGTTTCAGGACGCGCTTAATCTCACGCAGGGCCTGGCCAAGATCCTGCCAGTGGTGCGCTGAATAGCGGCTAATGACTACATCAAAGGTCTCATCGGCAAAAGGTAAATGCTCCGCATAGCCTTGCTGGATGCTGATATTACCCAGGCCTTTCTCTTTTGCCGCAGCGGCTACCACGCCCAGCATATCGCTGGAAAGATCGTACGCCGTTACCTGCCCTACTACAGCCGCGGCGGTAAAGCTGGCATGTCCTCCGCCACAGCCGACGTCTAACAGGTGGGCTTGAGGGAAGCGCTGGAGACGCTCGCGCAGCCGCTCTAAATCACGGCCTACGGCATGCACGGCGCTGGTTAAGTAGGCGTTCGCCTGGGAGCCAAACTGCTCTTCAACGTTATCATGGTGGGATTTTTCTGCCATTGTGCTGTCCTTTTAAGTTAAGTAAAAAAGAGGGCAGCACCCGCGTTTAGGCCTGCCCTACGGCAGACCTGACGCACCACTATTTATCAGGCTTGCCGGGACTGAATTCAACGAGTAGCGGGTTATGATCGGAGGCGCGGGTGATCAGCACTGAGGCTTCATTCACGTTCAGGCCACGATAGAAGATAAAATCGAGCGGGCGACCAAACGCCCGACGGCGGTTGTCATCCGTAAAGCGTACCTGACGCAGCGACATCTCCCGAGAGAAGCGATAGAGCGCATTCATACGCTGGCGGCTCCAGGCATTGAAATCGCCAGCCATGATCACCGGGCCATTATGTTGGGCGATCTGATCCCCTATAGGCAGCAGCTGCTTGCTATAGACATCAACCCCCAGGCTGAAGTTGACCGCATGGACGTTGACGACCATCAGCAGGCGTCCATCAGGCAGAGGATAGACCGTCACGAGGGCCGATTTTGCCAGCCGCAGGATCGGCTCACGTTCGCGCAGCGGGCAGCAGTAAACCGGATGCGCCGAGGCTAGCGTCATGACCCCAGAGGGATGCTGAGGCAGCACAAAGGCCGGGACCTGATCTGCCGCCAGATAGTTGGTAGTGGCAAAACGGATAAGCTCAGGCGTGGTTTGCGCCTCCTGCAGCAGCACGAGGTGGGCATCTTTACCAAAATTCTGCAGTACCGACTGCCACTCTGCGCGTTGCTGCTTAAAGATGTTCCACACCAGAACGCGGATATTCTCTTCCTGGCTCAGCGGCGCGCCTGGAGGCGATGCCTGGCCAATGGTCGCGAATGACCCGGGCGGCAGGATCCGCTCGGCGGGTTGTCCCGCGATATAGCGCATGGCATGGGTATGTTTTCGCACTTTGGGCTTCTTACCTCTGTAACCTGTTTACCCTGGATACCAGGGCCACTCTCTCTGTTATAGGGATTTTAGCGCACACTTTCAACGCTGCATGTAAAAACAGATGTTTTGCTAACTGAGTGACACCCAATACAGACGCATGGTTAAATAACAAAAATCGATAAAATGCAGATAAAATTTTGCTACAGGTGCAAAAATGAAGGCAACATCAGAAGAGCTGGCTATATTTGTCGCCGTAGTGGAGAGCGGAAGCTTTAGCCGTGCCGCTGAGCAGCTAGGCCAAGCCAATTCGGCCGTTAGCCGGGCGGTAAAGAAGCTGGAGACCAAGCTGGGCGTGAGCTTGCTTAACCGCACGACGCGTCAACTGAGCCTGACCGAGGAGGGTGAGCGCTATTTCCGCCGCGTGCAGCTCATTCTTCAGGAGATGGCGGCGGCAGAAAACGAGGTGATGGAGCATCAGCAGATCCCGCGCGGGCTGCTGCGTATCGACGCCGCGACGCCCGTTGTGTTGCATTTTCTCATGCCTATGATTAAGCCATTCCGTGAGCGTTATCCGGAGGTGACGCTCTCGCTGGTCTCTTCAGAGACCTTTATTAACCTGATCGAGCGTAAAGTTGACGTTGCTATTCGTGTTGGCACGCTAACTGACTCCAGCCTGCGCGCCCGACCTTTGTTTAAAAGCTCTCGCAGGATGATCGCCTCCCCTGCCTATCTGGCTAAATACGGTACGCCGCAGAGCGTGGATGACCTTAAGCATCATATCTGCATGGGCTTTACCGAGCCTGTTTCGCTTAATACCTGGCCGATTGCCTGTGAAGATGGGCAGCTATATGAAATCAACAGTGGGATCACCTCTAACAGCGGCGAAACGCTGAAATATCTCTGTCTTTCCGGGAACGGTATTGCCTGTCTGTCTGACTATATGACGGATAAGGAGATTGCCAGCGGTGAGCTGGTTGAGGTGCTGGCGGATAAGCGTCTGCCGGTAGAGATGCCGTTCAGCGCGGTTTACTACAGCGACAGAGCCGTCAGCACGCGCATCCGTGCCTTCGTCGACTTTCTCAGTGAGTATGTGAAACAGCGTCAGCAGCCTTGAAGCTGGCGTTTGCGCTGTAAATAGCAGGCAAAAAAAAACCGTATCTCGTGAGAGATACGGCTTCTTAAATAAGTGGCGGAACGGACGGGACTCGAACCCGCGACCCCCTGCGTGACAGGCAGGTATTCTAACCGACTGAACTACCGCTCCACCGAATTTCTTTGTCACTAACCGGGTA
>NZ_JBBCMV010000011.1:0-32745 GCF_037152055.1 Pseudescherichia sp. AS216
AAGAATCCATGTCTTCGAGTGCCCACACAGATTGTCTGATAAATTGTTAAAGAGCAGTGCAACGCGGCTTTCAGCTCACCGTTGCGAGGTGGCGTATATTACGCTTTCCTCTTTCAGAGTCAACCCTCAATTTCAGGATTTTTTACTCTTCAATCAACCCGGCTCATCGTGTGAAGTGATTCACATCCGCCGTGTCGATGGAGGCGCATTATAGGGAGTTCTCGAGCGCCCGCAATAGTTAAATTGCAGAAAAATGACTGACTGCTGCATTCCACAGCAAAACGCGGCCTTATACCTTTTTACGCACAGAGTTATCCACACCACTGCGAAAAATTGAAAATTTACGAGCGATGCGCAAACGTTTTCGTTAAAATGCCTTCGCTCATTCAAGGCGGCCCCTTGTGGGGCGTTAGCTGAGTTTTTAGCGAAAAATTCAGCTAACGCTCTCTGTAATGTTCAAATCCCGGGGATTTATACCATGCAACAACGTCCAGTCCGCCGCGCTCTGCTCAGTGTTTCTGATAAGGCCGGTATCGTCGAATTCGCTCAGGCACTCTCCCAGCGCGGCGTGGAGCTGCTCTCCACCGGCGGTACTGCCCGCCTGCTGGCAGATAAAGGCCTGCCGGTAACCGAAGTGTCCGATTACACCGGCTTCCCGGAAATGATGGATGGACGTGTAAAGACGCTGCACCCGAAAGTCCACGGCGGCATTCTTGGCCGTCGCGGTCAGGATGATGGGATCATGGCTCAGCATGGCATCGATCCTATCGATATGGTGGTAGTGAACCTTTATCCCTTTGCCGCGACCGTTGCCCGTGAAGGGTGCTCGCTGGAAGACGCCGTAGAGAATATCGATATCGGTGGCCCTACCATGGTGCGCTCCGCTGCCAAGAACCATAAAGACGTGGCGATTGTGGTAAAGAGCAGTGACTACGACGCCATTATTAAAGAGATGGATGCTCACGAAGGCTCGCTGACCCTTGAGACTCGTTTCGACCTCGCGATTAAAGCCTTCGAGCACACCGCCGCCTATGACAGCATGATCGCCAACTACTTTGGCAGCCTGGTTCCGGCGTACCACGGTGACACTAAAGAGCCCGCTGGCCGCTTCCCACGTACTCTTAACCTGAACTTTATTAAGAAGCAGGATATGCGTTACGGCGAAAACAGCCACCAGCAGGCTGCCTTCTATATAGAAGAAGGTGTTAAAGAGGCCTCCGTGGCGACGGCTACCCAAGTCCAGGGCAAAGCACTCTCCTATAACAATATCGCCGACACTGACGCGGCGCTGGAGTGCGTGAAAGAGTTCAACGAGCCGGCCTGTGTCATCGTTAAGCATGCGAACCCGTGCGGCGTGGCGGTAGGCGACTCTATTCTCAGCGCGTACGATCGCGCTTATAAAACCGATCCGACCTCGGCCTTCGGCGGCATCATTGCTTTTAACCGTGAGCTGGATGCTGATACCGCCCAGGCGATCATTTCTCGCCAGTTTGTTGAGGTGATCATTGCCCCTTCCGCGACGGAAGAGGCATTGAAGATTACCGCTGCTAAACAGAACGTCCGCGTCCTGACCTGCGGCAAGTGGGCCGAGCGTGTGGCAGGCCTCGATTTCAAACGCGTGAATGGCGGCCTGCTGGTTCAGGATCGCGACCTCGGCATGGTGACCAACAGCGAGCTGCGCGTGGTCAGTAAGCGCCAGCCGACCGAAGAAGAGATGCGCGATGCCCTCTTCTGCTGGAAAGTAGCCAAGTTTGTTAAATCCAACGCTATTGTGTACGCCAAAGAGAAGATGACCATCGGTATCGGCGCAGGACAGATGAGCCGCGTCTACTCCGCAAAAGTTGCCGGTATCAAAGCCAGTGACGAAGGGCTGGAAGTGAAAGGCTCCGCGATGGCCTCTGACGCCTTCTTCCCGTTCCGCGACGGTATTGATGCTGCGGCAGCCGTGGGCGTGACCTGCGTGATCCAACCGGGCGGCTCTATTCGCGATGATGAAGTCATTGCTGCCGCCGACGAGCACGGCATTGCGATGATCTTCACCGACATGCGCCACTTCCGCCATTAATTCACGGAGCAGAGAATGAAAGTATTAGTTATTGGTAACGGCGGACGCGAGCATGCCCTGGCGTGGAAAGCGGCCCAGTCCCCGCTGGTAAGCACCGTTTTTGTTGCGCCCGGCAACGCTGGTACGGCACTGGAGCCAGCCCTGCAGAACGTCGCCGTGAGCGCGACGGATATCCCTGCTTTGCTGAGCTTCGCCCAGAACGAAAAGATCGATCTGACTATCGTTGGCCCGGAAGCGCCGCTGGTGATTGGCGTGGTAGATGCATTCCAGGCTGCGGGACTGAAAATCTTTGGCCCGACTCAGGGTGCCGCCCAGCTTGAAGGCTCTAAAGCGTTTACTAAGGACTTCCTCGCTCGCCATAACATTCCCACCGCCGAGTATGAGAACTTTACCGAGGTTGAGCCTGCTCTGGCCTACCTGCGCGAGAAAGGCGCGCCGATCGTCATTAAAGCCGACGGTCTGGCTGCGGGTAAAGGCGTCATTGTGGCGATGACCCTGGAAGAGGCAGAAGCGGCGGTGCACGATATGCTGGCAGGCAACGCCTTTGGCGACGCGGGTCACCGCATCGTTATCGAAGAGTTCCTCGACGGTGAAGAGGCGAGCTTTATTGTCATGGTCGACGGCGAGCACGTGTTGCCGATGGCTACCAGTCAGGATCATAAGCGCGTAGGTAACGGTGATACCGGGCCGAACACCGGCGGAATGGGGGCTTACTCTCCTGCGCCGGTCGTCACCAGCGAGGTACATCAGCGCACCATGGATCGCGTGATCTGGCCAACCGTGAAAGGCATGGCAGCGGAAGGCAATACCTACGTGGGCTTCCTCTATGCTGGGTTGATGATCGATCGGCAGGGTAACCCGAAGGTGATCGAGTTCAACTGTCGATTTGGCGATCCAGAAACCCAGCCGATCATGCTGCGCATGAAATCCGATCTAGTGGAGCTCTGTCTGGCCGCCTGTGAAGGCAAGCTTGATGAGAAAACCTCGGAGTGGGACGATCGTGCCTCGCTGGGCGTGGTCATTGCCGCAGGTGGCTACCCGGGTAACTACCGCACCGGCGACGTGATCCACGGCCTGCCGCTGGAGAACATCGGCGGTAAGGTGTTCCATGCCGGTACTACGCTTGCTGACGACGACCAGGTGCTCACCAGCGGCGGACGCGTGCTCTGTGCCACCGCGCTGGGTAACACCGTCGCTGAAGCGCAGAAGAACGCCTATGCGCTAATGGCAGATATTCACTGGGAGGGCAGCTTCAGCCGCCAGGATATTGGCTATCGTGCTATTGCGCGCGAGCAGAAGCAGAGCTAACGCAACAGTTTCGCCAGCAGCGTTTTACGCGTAATTCCTAGCTGACGGGCGGCTTCACTCTTGTTGCCGCCCGTTTTCTCCAGCGCCGCGAGGATCACCCCTTTTTCAACTTCAACCAACGGCTGAATGGCAGTCGCTTTCGACTCTATGATAGGCATGTTAGCAATCGCCAACGGCAATTCGCGCTCAGAGATGTACTCCCCGGCCAGCAGAACGACCGAACGTTCGATGGCATTCTCCAGTTCACGAATATTTCCAGGCCAGCCATAGTGGATCAGGAGATCCATCGCCTGAGGGGTGAACCCTTTCACCACTTTGCGGTTACGCCCAGCAAAACGCTGAAGAAAATGTTCAGCCAGCAGTGGAATATCGTCCCGACGCTGGCGTAGTGCAGGCATATCAATAGTGACTACGTTCAGACGATAGTAGAGATCCTGGCGAAATCGGCCAGCGCTCACCTCTTCAACCAGATTACGATGGGTGGCGGCAATCAAGCGAACGTCAACGGAGAGCGTCTGGTTACTGCCTACCCGTTGCACCTCACGCTCCTGAATCGCCCTCAACAGCCGAACCTGCATCATTGGCGAAATATCGCCAATCTCATCAAGAAACAGCGTGCCGCCGTTGGCCTCAACAAAACGTCCTTCCCGGCGTTTATCTGCGCCGGTAAACGCCCCCTTTTCATGACCAAACAGTTCAGAATCCAGTAATGACTCATTAAGCGCTGCGCAGTTCAGCGTAACCAGCAGTTTGTCACAGCGTGAGCTACTGGCATGCAGCGCCCTGGCAACCTGCTCTTTACCGGTACCTGATTCGCCCTGAATCAATACTGTGGCATCGGAAGGGGCAACCATCGCAATCTCGCTAAGTAGCTGCCGCATCGCCGGACTTTTGCCGACCATGCCAAACCGTGTAGCAGAGACCTGAGGCAGATCGCTAACGTAGTTCCGCGTGTGTGCCAGCGCGCGCTTCAGCGTCTCCTGCAGGCTGTCAAAATCCAGCGGCTTGATCAAGTAGTCAAGCGCCCCGGTTTTAAGCGCCTCTACTGCGGTCTCCACGCTGGAGAAGGCCGTCATAATCAGCACTGGAATAGCCGGATTTAGCGCTCTGATCTCTTTGAGCGTTGTAATACCGTCCATCTCTGCCATGCGCACATCGCACAGCACCAGGTCAAAAACGCGCCCGCGCACCTGCTCAAGCGCAGCGCGCCCGCTGCATGCCAACGTCACGTTATAGCGCCAGCCCCGCAGTAGCGCCTGCAAAATCGTACCGTGGCTGACGTCATCATCAACCACCAGAACGTCGATTTTTCCATCTGTCATCCCTGTAAATCCTTACGTTTTGCGTTTATGGGTAGCCAGAGAGTGAAAATCGCCCCTGCCCTCGCCGGACTGGCAGCCTGAACAGTACCGGCATGCTGCTCAATAATGTTCTGCACCACCGCCAGTCCCAGACCAGTGCCGTCGGCTTTGGTCGTAAAATAAGGAGTAAAAATCGCCTCCAGCTGCTCTGGCGCGATCCCCTTCCCGCTATCGGTAACGGTAATTTTAACGCGACCAGCCCTGGCCTCACTCGCCTCAACGGTGATGACCCCCTTACGATCGATCGCATGTATCGCATTCAGGTAAAGATTCAGCAGTACCTGAGTTAATCTGTCCGGATCAGCCTGGACAGGCGGCAGCGTCGGTTTTGCCGTAAAACGCAGCTGGATTTCCCGGCTTTGTGCATCCTGGCTGACAAGCTGCAAAGAGTGGGCGATCGCATCGTTGAGATTTACCGCTTGCAGGGACAAATGCGCAGGCTTAACCAGCTCCAGCAGTTCGCTTACCACTCGATTTACGCGATCGGCCTCCTTTGCCATCACCTGTGCCAGTTCATACGCTTCGCCGCCTACGGGCGTGCGCTCTGCAAAATATTTTGCCAGCCCCTTAATAGAAGAGAGCGGATTACGGATTTCATGGGCCAAGCCCGCCGCCAAATGCCCGAGCGCCACCAGCCTCTCTTTACGGTTCATCTCATCCTGCAACTGCTGACGGGAACGCTGATACCGGCGATACCAGAAGAATGTCAGGAGCGTTGCCAGCAAGACCGTCGTCAGGGCGAACAGAACAGTGAGCATATTGCGCCGCTCTTGCGCTTGGGTCACTGCCAGTTCGCTGGCGTTGAGAGCGACAAAGATGGTCTGCTGTGCTGAAGGTGCACTCGCGCGAGGGCTATCGCAGCGCCGCATCCCCTCCCTTTCCGAAGCAAATAGCGGCTGGAAAGGACGAGAGATCTCTATTGCAGGCACCGAATTCCCCCTCTTATCTGTCGCCTTAATACGCCGCCACCGCACCTCTTCGCCTGAATGTAACCTCGGTATCTCATCGGTTGGGTAGCGTTTTTCGCCTACCATGCTGGGATCGCTGTGGGTAACAATGTTTCCCTGCGCATCCGTCACGGTAAACCAGAGTACGCCGGGCTGCCCGGCGAGCTCCTCCAGGAGCCTCTGCCGCTGGACAGTGTGCATCTGCATACCCATCCCTACTCGCGTCCCTGACTCCAGCGCCCGGATCAGCACGTTTCCTTTCTCCAGCAGCGTCTGGCGGGCCGCGTTGGTTTCCCGCCCATAGTTACGGATCACCATGACAGAAAACAGCCCTACCAGAATAAGAATGACAGCAGGTAGTCCACCGCTTAGCCATTTAGCTATCGTGTCCTTATGTCCTCGCATAAACGTATACGCTCTCTCTTGATGCCGATCCCTTTCCTGCTACAGCAGAAATCATGCCGCTTTTTACCGCCCATAACCCTGACCTTCGGCATAATCTACTGATACTGCTGAGTAAAAATGACCCGCAGGTTTGACCAAACGGGTCATTTTTACTCGCTTTAACACGTTAATTGCTGGCACAGCCCATCCGGCACGGGATGAATCTCCTGGCATGAAAGATGCAGTTCAAAGACTGAAACTAACCCCAAGAGGAGATATGATGAAACGGATTAACACACCGGGCCTGACGCTGCTTGCCCTCTCTCTGCTGGCATTAAGTTCCACTTCCGCCATAGCGCGCGACGCTGGCGCAGAGCAGCAAAATATCGGCCCGCTTAACGCCGAACAGCAAACGGCCGTACAGAAGATCCATACTGACTACTACACGCAGACCGACGCCCTGCGTCAGCAGTTAATGTCCAAGCGCTATGAGTACAACTCACTGCTAACCGCCAGCACGCCGGATAGCGCTAAAATCAGTGCGGTGGCAAAAGAGATAGAGTCCCTCCATCAGGCCCTGGATGAACAGCGAGTGAAACGGGATATTGCTATGGCACAGGCGGGTGTCTCGCGTGGCGCAGGAATGGGGTATGGTGGCTGTGGTGAAGGTCACTATGGCGGCAGCGGCCATATGGGGATGGACAACTGGTAAACCTGCTTTAAATCAGAAGGTTTTCTCATCAGGTTGCCAACGGCAGAAATCCTCATTTGCCACCAGCAATAGCTGCGTCCCTTCCGGCGCTTCCAGCCACGCAAGACTCACGTCCGCTGAAGAGTGCTGCTGACGACGCTGGATATGGCTTAGCGCCTGCGGTTCAAAATCAGGCTTGACGGTTTGGCCTTCACAGGTGGTTACCGAGCCGTCGCGGTGCCAGCGTCCCTGACGCAGCATCACCTGCCCCTGGCGTAGGGCATCGCTGGTCTGGCGGATCTGGTTGGCACGGTAGCGGTAGAGCGCGATCTGGTCGCTGGAGAGCTGCTGCTTCTGGCCGTTGACTTCTCGCTGCATAAAGCTGAGTTCGCCACGCTCGTCGAAGCGGGCACGAATGTGTTCCGGCGGGGTGCCGTAAACGTTGAGTTCGATCAGCGCCAGCCGATCGCCCTGCCAGCGATATTCGCTGATAGAGGTATCTCCGCTACGCCACGGGCTAAACGCCGTCAGAAGATGGACGGCATCTCCATCGTCCTTACGCCATATACGCACCGCGCCGTGGTCGCCTGCGTAGCCGCTGGCGGTAAAGGGCGGCAGCGAGTCACTATGGCTGCAGGCCGTCAGCAACAGCAGGCCCGCCAGCGTCAGGGTACGACGCCAGACAGACAAAAGGGGCGTAAACGCCCCCTCATCAAAACTGTTCGCTGTCACGCGGTCTTATTTAACTGCGTCTTTCAGAGCTTTGCCAGAAACAAATGCCGGCACGTTAGCTGCGGCGATTTTGATTTCGTTACCGGTCTGCGGGTTGCGGCCAGTACGCTCAGCGCGGTGGTTCACTTTGAAGGTTCCGAAACCAACCAGTTGTACAGCATCGCCTTCTTTCAGAGACTCAGTAATAGCAGCCAGGGTGGATTCCAGGGCAGCTTTCGCCTGTACTTTAGACAGGTCAGCCTTGTCTGCAATTACATCAATCAGTTGAGTCTTGTTCATAAGTTATCCTTACAATGTGTTTATCGCTTGCTAAGCATCGAGTGCGACGAAAATGCCAGAAAAGCACTCTCCTGCATACACGCACCGATAGCCACTTTTTTTCGCCCTCCAAATGTAGACCAGACGGGGGGCCAATGGGAAGCCTTCCAGTGAGACAAAACAGGCGTTAAATCACGTTTTGTTGCCTCATTGCTGCAAAAGTATACCAATATTACTCTCACCCGCCTCGCGTAAGTCCGCACGTAGCCCTTTAATCAGCTCAATATCGCGTTCTTCGCAGTCAGCCAAAAGTCGGAATATTTCCCACTGAATGTCCCACTCCTGCTCTACGGCCGGGTTCGCTTTCAGCTCTTCATCGGTCATTTCGCGACCGGCGTGGGTCATCTCCAGCATCGCTACCGTGGTGATAGAGGTTTTGCTTACCTCAATGGTGTGCTCCAGCGTTTCACCGCTCAGGCGTGAGTGCACCAGCTCGCTTAAGGCGACGCAGGCATCGATGGCCGGATAGACGCCATAGAGATCGTAATCCTCTGCCGCCGGGATCGCCTCTTCCAGCTTCTCCAGCTGGCTGTCGAAATTCACCTTCGCGTCTTTCACCGTCAGCGTCTCCCAAATAAGGTCAACAATGCGGCGATAAAGCTGCGCGTCACCGAAGCCGGTCTGCTGGCAGAACATGGCGTAGTTGGGATACATGCGCTCGCACAGGCAGGCCATAAAGGTGACGTGCTGCCAACTCTCCAGCCTCTCCAGGCGCAGGTGAATAGGGTTTTGTAACATGGTGAATTCTCGCTATCGGAAATTAGCCGCAGTGTACCTGAATCAGGGCTGAATTTCCTGCCATCGCATAAATGCCGGACGCCGCGATGCAACGGCATCGGCCCAGCGCGTGGGTTCCGGTAGACGGTAGCCTTGCGTGCAGCGTTGAACCCACGCCAGGGCGCTGTCCACGCTCACCCGATGACCGGTCGCGACAAACAGCGGATTACAGCGCGCTTTGCTGCGCCATACCCACGCCAGCTGCTCGCCTTTGTCCATTAGCGGCGCGAGTGCGCCTGGCTCAGGCGAGAGCGGCTCAAACTTGCCGCACAGGCGTTTCTTCGCCACGCCGATGGTCGGCACGTCCACCAGCAGGCCAAAGTGGCTGGCGACGCCAAGACGGCGCGGGTGTGAGATACCGTGTCCGTCAACAAACAGCAGATCGGGTTTTTGCGATAGCATATCCCACGCCGCCATCAGCGCGGGATATTCACGGAAAGAGAGAAAGCCGGGGATATAGGGCATGGTGGTGGCAATACGCGCAATCTGGTACTCCACCAGCTCCAGCGACGGGTACTTCAGCAGTACCATCGCTGCTCGGGTCACTTCACCACCCTGCTCAAAGCCAACGTCAGCGCCGCCGATAAACGCCGGGGGATCGCTGATAAAACGATCCTCGCGGATCACCGATGAGGCAAGTTCGATTTGCTGAGCGCGTAGCGACGCGAGATCCATATATGCTCCTTAGCGGTGATATTGCTCCGAGAGACGATGCACCGCTTCTACAAATGCGCCCGCATGTTCAGGCGGCACATCCTGATGAATACCGTGACCGAGGTTAAAGACGTGGCCTTCGCCCTGGCCGAAACCAGAAAGTATAGTCGCTACTTCTTCTTCGATGCGGGCCGGAGGTGCATAGAGCATCGAGGGATCCATATTACCTTGCAGCGCTACCTTGTGCCCTACGCGACGGCGGGCGTCGGCGATATCAATGGTCCAGTCGAGGCCCAGCGCATCACAGCCGGTCTCCGCCATTGCCTCTAACCACTGTCCACCGCCTTTGGTAAACAGGGTAACCGGCACGCGGCGCCCTTCGTTTTCCCGCAGCAGGCCATCAACGATCTTATGCATGTAGTAGAGCGAGAACTGCTGATAGTCGCGTCCGGTCAGCACCCCGCCCCAGGTATCAAAAATCATTACCGACTGCGCACCGGCTTTAATCTGCGCGTTGAGATAGAGCGTGACGCTCTTCGCCAGCTTCTCCAGCAGCGCATGCAGGGTTTGCGGCTCGGCATACATCATCTTCTTGATCTTAGTGAAGGCCTTGCTGCTACCGCCCTCGACCATATAGGTCGCCAGCGTCCACGGGCTGCCGGAGAAACCAATCAGCGGCACTTCCCCTTTCAGCTCGCGGCGGATGGTGCGCACGGCGTTCATCACATAGCCCAGCTCCTGCTCCGGATCGGGAACAGGGAGCCGCTCAACGTCGGCTTTGCCGGTAATCGGCAGGCTAAAACGCGGGCCTTCCCCGGCTTCAAAGTAGAGTCCCAGCCCCATGGCATCCGGGATGGTCAGGATATCTGAGAACAGAATGGCGGCATCAAGGGGGTAGCGACGCAGCGGCTGCAGCGTAACCTCACAGGCCAGCTCGGCGTTTTTGCACAGCGACATAAAATCGCCTGCCTGGGCACGCGTGGCTTTGTACTCCGGCAGATAGCGCCCGGCCTGTCTCATCATCCATACCGGCGTGATATCCACGGGCTGGCGCAGCAGCGCGCGCAGGTAACGATCGTTTTTCAATTCGGTCATTTTGCAATTCCTCAATGCGTCAGACCGTTATTGTAACACGCCGCTCTATGCTTCACTCATACTCTGCCGGACCCTCATATTCTGTACGACATAGCGCGACCGTGTCCTCAATCAGCCGACGCGCTACCGTGCCCGGCGGTGGCAGCAGCGGCAGCTGGTCGTAGCGATACCAGCCCGCGTCCAGCAGCTCGTTAGGGTCGATGACGATCTCGCCGCTGTCATACTCGGCCATAAAGGCGGTCATCAGCGACTGGGGGAACGGCCACGGCTGGGAAGTCACATAGCGCAGGTTTTTTACCCGGATACCGCTCTCCTCCATGACTTCGCGGGCAACGGTCTGCTCCAGAGTCTCTCCCACCTCAACAAAACCTGCGAGCACGGTGTAGATCCCGTTGCGATGGCGGGTATGCTGGGCCAGCAGAATGTGGTCATCGCGGCGGATCGCGACGATAATGCAGGGAGCAATCTGCGGGTAGTAGCGCTCGCGACAGCCGCCGCACAGCATCGCCCACTCGGTTTTGCTGGGATGCATGGTGTGCCCGCAGTAGCCGCAGAACGTATGCGAACGGTAGAACTCCGCCAGCTGTACGCCACGCCCGGCAAGCTGGAACAGACCGACCTCCTGATCCATCAGCTGGCGTACCGAGCCCATATCCTGACGCCGGTGCTGACGAACCAGCCACACGGACTCACCTTGCCACTCGCCGATAATTAACCCGCGCTGGCCCACAAGATCAAAATTAACTGCCTCGCCGTGTGGTAATTCTCCAGCGGGCAACCATAATTTTTGTTCATGGCTGACGATCCACCAGCCCTGATCGGTTAATTCGATGACACGTTCCATAATCTGTTGCACTACCTTAGCGACACTGGCATGTTGGTTACATCATTTTTACATATTTTGGGTGAACACTTTTTTTTCTTAAACCACGGAGTTAATCATGCTAAACCACCTGGAAAGCCTGACGGCGCGCGTAGGCGGAAGTAATACACTAGTCGATCACTGGCTACAGGTGCGCAAGCATTTGCTGGTATCGTACTACAACCTGGTGGGCATTAAGCCGGGCAAGGAGTCCTTTACAGAGCTGGATGAGAAGGCCCTGGACGATTTTTGCCACAATCTGGTCGATTATCTGTCTGCCGGACACTTTAGTATTTATGAACAAATTATCAGCGAAATGGAAGGGAGCAGCCCGCTTTTAGCGGCCACGCAAATCTATCCGCAGCTGGAAGCCAATACCCAGCAGATCATGAGCTACTACGACTCAAATCTTGAGAATGCCATTGACGATGATAACTGCCTGGAGTTCCAGGAAGCGCTGTCTGGCATTGGCGAAGCGCTGGCGGCACGCTTTACGCTGGAGGATCAGCTGATCGTGCTGGCGTTCGATTTCAACCTGGCAGAGAGCGCTAACGACGACAGCAACATCGCTCGCCCTGCTTGAGTTCTTAAGCATTAACGCGTAGTTTAATTTACCTGCCCCCTGCAACACGGGGGTTTTTCTTGTCGGAGTGCCGAGTGCGTAAGCACCGGCTGAGACCGTTAATTCGGGATCCGCGGAACCTGATCAGGTTAGAACCTGCGAAGGGAACAAGAGTCAATCTGCTGGCGTGTGCCTCTCCGGGCTACACGCATCCTCTTGCTTCATCCGTCGTTCTGACAAGCCACGTCCTTAACTTTTTATGGAATGAGCTATGTCTGAGTCTGCTATTAAACCTACCCGCCGTGAACAGCGCGCCGCTGCCCAGCACTTTATCAACACGCTGGAGGGCACCACCTTTCCCAATTCAAAACGTATCTATATCCAGGGTTCGCAGAGCGATATCCGCGTGCCAATGCGTGAGATCCAGCTTAGCCCGACGCTTATCGGCGGCAGCAAAGCCGAGCCGCAGTTTGAAGAGAACGAGGCGATCCCGGTATATGACACCTCTGGCCCCTATGGCGATCCTGACGTTGCGATCGACGTAGAGAAAGGGATCGCGAAGATCCGATCCGCATGGATCGCCGCCCGCGCCGGGAAGTGCGTCACCCAGCTGCACTACGCTCGCCAGGGGATCGTGACGCCGGAGATGGAGTTTATCGCCCTGCGTGAAAATATGGGCCGGGAGCGTATTCGTGGCGAGGTGCTGCGCCGCCAGCATCCGGGCGAAGGCTTTGGCGCACGCCTGCCGGAGAATATCACCCCGGAGTTTGTCCGCGACGAGGTCGCCGCCGGGCGCGCCATTATTCCTGCCAACATCAACCACCCCGAATCTGAACCGATGATCATCGGCCGCAACTTCCTGGTGAAGGTCAACGCCAACATCGGCAACTCGGCGGTGACCTCCTCCATTGAAGAGGAGGTGGAGAAGCTGGTGTGGGCCACCCGCTGGGGCGCGGACACGGTGATGGATCTCTCCACCGGCCGCAATATCCATGAAACGCGGGAGTGGATCCTGCGTAACAGCCCGGTCCCAATTGGTACCGTCCCTATCTACCAGGCGCTGGAGAAGGTCAACGGCATCGCCGAGAATCTCTCCTGGGAAACCTTCCGCGAAACGCTGCTTGAGCAGGCCGAGCAGGGCGTGGACTACTTCACCATTCACGCAGGCGTGCTGCTGCGCTACGTGCCGATGACCGCTAATCGCCTTACCGGCATTGTATCGCGCGGCGGCTCGATCATGGCCAAGTGGTGCCTCTCCCACCATCAGGAGAACTTCCTGTATCAGCACTTCCGCGAAATCTGCGAAATCTGCGCCGCCTGGGACGTCTCCCTGTCGTTAGGCGATGGCCTGCGCCCAGGCTCAATTCAGGATGCCAACGACGAGGCGCAGTTTGCCGAGCTGCATACCCTGGGCGAGCTGACCAAAATCGCCTGGGAGTACGATGTGCAGGTGATGATCGAAGGTCCGGGCCACGTGCCGATGCAGATGATCCGCCGCAACATGACCGAAGAGCTGGAGCACTGCCATGAAGCGCCGTTCTATACTCTCGGACCGTTGACCACCGACATCGCCCCGGGCTATGACCACTTCACCTCGGGTATTGGCGCGGCGATGATTGGCTGGTTTGGCTGCGCCATGCTCTGCTACGTCACGCCAAAAGAGCACCTCGGCCTGCCGAACAAAGAAGATGTGAAGCAGGGGCTGATCACCTACAAGATCGCCGCCCACGCCGCCGACCTTGCCAAAGGCCATCCTGGGGCGCAGATCCGCGATAACGCCATGTCAAAAGCCCGCTTCGAGTTCCGCTGGGAGGATCAGTTTAACCTCGCGCTCGATCCCTTCACCGCCCGCGCCTACCACGATGAGACCCTGCCCCAGGAGTCCGGCAAGGTGGCCCACTTCTGCTCCATGTGCGGACCCAAATTCTGCTCAATGAAGATAAGCCAAGAGGTGCGGGACTACGCTGCGGCTCAGGCGATTGAAGTGGGCATGAACGATATGTCGAACGACTTCCGCGCCCGCGGCGGCGAGATCTATCTCAAAAAGGAGGAGGTCTGATGTATCAGCCTGATTTCCCACCGGTGCCCTTCCGCCTGGGGCTCTATCCGGTTGTCGACAGTGTGATGTGGATTGAGCGCCTGCTGGAGGCGGGCGTGCGCACCCTTCAGCTGCGGATCAAAGATAAGCAGGACCATGAGGTAGAAGCCGACGTCGTGGCAGCCATTGCGCTAGGCAAGCGCTACGCGGCCCGGCTGTTTATCAACGACTACTGGCGGCTGGCGATTAAACATAGTGCTTATGGCGTGCATTTGGGGCAGGAGGATCTGGAGACAACCGACCTCAGCGCGATCCGCAACGCAGGTCTGCGCCTGGGCGTCTCCACCCATGATGATATGGAGATTGACGTTGCGCTGGCCGCTCGCCCCTCCTATATCGCCCTTGGTCATGTCTTCCCGACCCAGACCAAGCAGATGCCCTCCGCGCCGCAGGGGCTGGCGCAGCTGACAAGCCACGTTACGCGACTGAAAGATTATCCCACGGTGGCCATCGGCGGCATTAGCCTCGCGCACGCGCCGCAGGTGCTGGCAACCGGTGTCGGCAGCATTGCGGTGGTGAGCGCCATTACCCAGGCCGCAGACTGGCGCCTGGCTACCCAACAGCTTATCGATCTGGCGGGGGTGGGCGATGAATGACAGCGATTTTATGCGCTACAGCCGGCAGATCCTGCTGGAGGATATTGCCATCGACGGACAGCGCAAGCTGCTCGCCAGCCGGGTACTGATTATTGGCCTTGGCGGCTTAGGCTCCCCTGCCGCGCTCTATCTGGCGGCGGCCGGGGCGGGGACGCTGGTGCTGGCGGACGATGACGCGGTGCACCTGAGCAACCTGCAGCGGCAGATTATGTTTACCAGCGACGATATCAATCAGCCCAAAGCCGACGCGGCCCGCCAGCGCTTACAGCGGCTCAATCCACACGTTGAGCTGATTACCCTGAAGACGCGTCTGGAGGGTGAGGCGCTCCGTCAGCAGGTGGCCCAGGCCGACGTGGTGCTCGACTGCACCGATAACATGGCGGCGCGCCAGGCGATTAACGCCGCCTGCGTGGCGCTGAACACTCCGCTGATCACCGCCAGCGCCGTGGGGTTTGGCGGTCAGCTGATGGTGCTTACCCCGCCGTGGGCGCACGGCTGTTACCGCTGCCTGTGGTCGGACGATGACGAACCTCAGCGCAACTGCCGCACGGCGGGCGTAATAGGCCCGGTGGTCGGGATGATGGGCACGCTGCAGGCGCTGGAGGCGTTAAAGCTGCTCAGCGGCATGGCGGTGGCAGAGGGCGAGCTACGGCTGTTTGACGGGCGCAAGCACCACTGGCGCACGCTGGGACTACAGCGGGCGGCGGGCTGTCCGGTTTGCGGAGGAGACGATGCGCATCCTCTTCAATGACGAGCCGATGCAGTGTGCGGAGGCGCTAACCCTGTACGGGCTGCTGGCGCAGCTTAACCAGCTCAAGCCGGGAACGGCGCTGGCGCTGAACCAGCAGGTTATTCCCCGCGATCGCTGGGATCATCATCAACTGCGGGACGGCGATCGGATCCTGCTTTTTCAGGTTATCGCCGGAGGCTGACATGTTACGTATTGCAGACAAAACCTTTGAATCACACCTGTTTACTGGAACAGGCAAGTTTGCCTCATCGCAGCTGATGACCGACGCGATTCAGGCCTCGGGCAGCCAGCTGGTCACCCTGGCAATGAAACGCGTCGACCTGCGCCAGCGCAACGATGCGATCCTCGCCCCGCTGCTGGAGGCCGGGGTAACACTGCTGCCGAACACCTCCGGGGCGAAAACGGCCGAAGAGGCGGTGTTTGCCGCCCGGCTGGCTCGCGAGGCGCTGGGCACCCACTGGTTGAAGCTGGAGATCCACCCGGATGCACGCTGGCTGCTGCCCGATCCGGTCGAGACCCTGAAGGCAGCAGAGATGCTGGTCAAAGAGGGCTTCGTGGTGCTGCCCTATTGCAGCGCCGATCCGGTGCTGTGCCGACGGCTGGAGGAGGCAGGCTGCGCCGCCGTGATGCCGCTCGGTTCACCGATAGGATCTAACCAGGGCCTGGCCACCCGCGCCATGCTGGAGATTATCATCGCCCAGGCACGGGTGCCGGTAGTGGTCGATGCCGGGATTGGTACCCCCAGCCACGCGGCTGAGGCGCTGGAGATGGGGGCCAGCGCGGTGCTGGTGAATACCGCCATTGCCGTCGCTAACGATCCGGTGGCAATGGCCCGTGCGTTCAAGCTGGCCGTTGAAGCCGGACGACTGGCGCGCCAGGCGGGGCCGGGGGCGGTCAACAGCGTTGCCAGCGCCACCAGCCCGCTGACCGGCTTTCTGGAGACGAGCATATGAAGACCTTCAGCGACTACTGGCGACAGCTTAACTGGGACGATATCCGGCTACGCATCCACAGTAAGACCCGCGCCGACGTTGAGCGAGCATTAGCGGCTACCCAGCTGACCCGCGATGACATGATGGCCCTGCTCTCTCCTGCCGCCAGCGACTACCTTGAGCCGCTGGCCCAGCGGTCGCAGCGTCTTACCCGCCAGCGCTTTGGCAACGCCGTCGGCCTCTACGTCCCGCTCTATCTCTCTAACCTGTGCGCCAACGACTGCACCTACTGCGGCTTCTCCATGAGCAACCGCATCAAACGTAAGACCCTGGACGAAGCGGAGATCCTGCGCGAGTGCGCGGCGATCCGCGAGATGGGCTTTGAACATCTCCTGTTAGTGACTGGGGAGCATCAGACAAAAGTGGGAATGGACTACTTTCGCCGCCATTTCCCGACTATTCGCCGCCAGTTCGCCTCATTGCAGATGGAGGTACAGCCGCTGTCGCAGGCGGAGTATGCCGAGCTTAAGGCCCTGGGCTTAGACGGGGTGATGGTCTATCAGGAGACCTATCATGAGGCAACCTATGCCCGCCATCACCTGAAGGGCAACAAGCAGGATTTCTTCTGGCGGCTGGAGACACCGGACCGGCTTGGTCGGGCGGGAATCGACAGGATTGGCCTTGGCGCGCTGGTGGGTCTCTCCGACAGCTGGCGGGTGGATTGCTACATGGTGGCGGAGCATCTGCTCTGGCTCCAGCAGCACTACTGGCAGAGCCGCTACTCTATCTCCTTCCCACGCCTGCGTCCGTGCGCAGGAGGCATTGAACCCGCCTCGCTGATGGATGAGCGCCAGCTGGTGCAGACCATCTGCGCCTTCCGCCTGCTGGCACCCGACGTGGAGCTGTCTCTCTCTACGCGGGAGTCGCCGTGGTTCCGCGATCGTGTTGTGCCGCTGGGCATCACCAGCGTCAGCGCCTTCTCGAAAACCCAGCCCGGTGGCTATGCTGACAATCACCCTGAGCTGGAGCAGTTCGCGCCGCACGACGGTCGCCGTCCGGAGGAGGTAGCCAGCGCCCTGCTGCGCAACGGCCTGCAACCGGTGTGGAAAGACTGGGACAGCCATCTCGGGCGAACGGATCCCGTTCGTAAGAATTGTTTGTGATACTCCACACACAATCACGGTAAAGCGGTTGTTGAACCAGACGGTGGGATTAATGTTTATTTATCCCATCGTTGTCGAGGCTGGCTATGAAAAACATTGTCTTATGCTGTGCAGCGGGTATGTCCACCAGCATGTTGGTTCAACGCATGAAAGAGGCGGCGCAGAAAAAAGGCGTCGAGGTCTCTATCAAAGCGGTACCGGTTTCCGAGTTCAAGGAGAACCTTGCCGAGGCCGATATCATCCTGCTGGGTCCACAGGTGAAGTATGAGCAGGCGAAACTGCAGGCGCAGGCGGATCCGCTGGGCAAGAAGGTCGCGGTAATCGATATGATGGACTACGGCATGATGAAGGGTGACGTCGTGCTGGATAAAGCGCTCAAGCTGCTGGAGTCATAATGGAAGACTTAGAAACAACAATCATGGAACTGCTGGTCAACGCAGGCGCGGCACGTAGCGCTGCCCTGACGGCATTACAGATGGCACGCAAAGGGGAATTTGACGAAGCCGAAAAGGCAATGGAAGAGTCGCGCGAATACGTTAAGCATGCGCACAGAATCCAGACCGAGCTGATAGGCCTGGACGAAGGCGTGGGCAAACTGCCGGTTAACCTGATCACCGTTCACTCTCAGGACCACCTGATGAATGCGATGGTAATTCAGGATCTGGCCGGGGATATGATCGAGCTGTATCGACGACTGCCAGCCATACAGTAACTCGTGTGTTCGTAGGCCGGATAAGCGCAGCGCCATCCGGCAATTTTTTACTGCCAAAAGTGGTAACGTGTTTTATGGTCGGATTTATGGCACAACATAGCATCAAAGCACGTTGATAAATCCACACAGGTAGCCTATGCCCGCTGTTCCGCTCCCCTTTTTGACCTTCGTTATTTTGCTCATGTTGCTGACGAAGGTTTGCCTGCAGCGTGTATCCGGCTACCGTAGCACCGCCACGTTTATCGCTGGCTGCGCTCTGTTGGTATTGATGTCGGCCATGCGCTGGCAGTTCGATGTCCTCTACCTGCGCCAGATCCAGTCCATTGTTGCTATCGCCCTGCCTCCTCTGGCCTGGCGCTGTTTTGCCCGGTTAACGGAACGCAGTGGCAGACAGAAAGTAGCGATATGCCTCATCCCCTCTGCCATTGCGCTGGGACTAAACCTTGTTGCGCCTGCCACCACTGATGCGGTGCTGATGGCGCTGTACGTCGGCTATGGCTGCACACTTATTGGCACGGCATATCAGGGGCCGGATGCGTTTATCTTTAGCCGCCTGAATGATGCAGGCCCGGCGGCACGCATGGCATTTCTGGCAGGCAGCTTTCTCTGCTTTTCCGGCCTGACCGATCTGGCTATCGCAGTGGATTTCAGTTTTTACCAGGGCCACCAGGCCCCTCAGCTGGTGGCACTCTCGCAGGCGATCCTGCTGCCGTTTATCTGCCTGGCGATTATCTATAACGGGAAAAACGCGCCTCCCGATGAAGGCATACCCGCGATTGAACCCCAGAATAATAGCGAGGCGTTAGCCCTCCTCTGCCAGCGCGTTGAGGCACGCCTCTGCGAGCAGAGCCTCTACCTTAGCCCCGATCTGACGCTCAACACGCTGGCACGCAGGATGGGTATCCCGGCCCGACAGATTTCGCAGGCGGTGAACCAGACGCAGGGCTGCAACGTCTCCCAGTGGATCAACCGCTTTCGCATTCACCACGCCCAACGGCAGTTGCTCGCTACCGATGCCTCGGTTACGGAGATCATGCTCAAGGCTGGCTTTGCAACTAAATCCAATTTCAACCGGGAATTTACCCGTATTAGCGGGATGAGCCCAACCGAGTATCGTCGCTCCGCGGAGGAAGCGCTAACGCCTGCTGTAGAAACGCGCCCATCTCGTCAGCAAGGTGCTGATGGATATCGCTGCGGCTAACTGTGCCTCCATCCTGGCAAACGATCCCTTCCCCCGGCGCTTCCTGCTCAATCAGGGCCGCCGCGCCGGGTTTGCATAGCTGCATAAAGCTAAAGTGCGTTGCCCCCTCTACGCGGATATAGCGTTGCCATGCCGCAGGAATAAACGCTGCCAGATGCCCCGATTCCAGCCCGGCAGGTA
Source organism: Pseudescherichia sp. AS216 (assembly GCF_037152055.1). Taxonomy (NCBI): domain Bacteria; kingdom Pseudomonadati; phylum Pseudomonadota; class Gammaproteobacteria; order Enterobacterales; family Enterobacteriaceae; genus Pseudescherichia; species Pseudescherichia sp. AS216. Next base: position 19,390 of record NZ_JBBCMV010000011.1, read on the forward strand.
GCGCATCGCTGTCGGCCTGAGCCGCCATAATCAGTACCGGGATACTTATCTGCTTCAGGCTCGCGGGCGTAAAGCCGCGCGCCAGTCCCAGATCGAGTGACACGACCGCTTTGATTCGCGGATCGCGGGCATCTTCAGCCAAACGTTCAGCCGCTAAGGGCTGGTCAATTCCAAGAGTGTGGAGCAGCTTGCAGCTCGACAGAACAGGATGATTTTGGCAGTCAGCAATAAAACGGTCTGCAGCAAAACGCGCTCCGGCGAGCTCAAGTACGGTCCAACCGCCGAGTGAATGCCCTACCGCCGCAATGCGCGTGTTGTCTACCTCTCCGGCAAGCGCTGGGGCCGCCAATATCGCATCCAACGTTCGTCGCAAATCCTGTGGGCGCTGCCAGAGCTGCTGTGCAGCTTTGGGGTTTCTATTATGCGTAGTGGTACCTGGGTGATCGACTGCTGCCACGATATACCCCTGCGCACTCATACGCTGTGCCAGCCAGTTCAGGTTACGCCAGCTGCCGCCATAGCCATGAGAGACCAGCAGCAGGGGATGCTTGCCGGGTGCAGGTTTTGCATCGCGCAGCGCCTGGGTTCCGATGAACACAATATTGTCGCCCACCGAGGCGGGCATACCGCTATGCAGCGTGGGATACCAGAGGGCAACATTAAGTGGACGGTCGCTCTCTTTTTGTAGAGTGAGTTGGCGAAATGCTGTTTCGGCGTGCGCCATGCAGCCGATCAGCATGGTGAAAGTAAAAAGAAAAATACGCGGGAACATAAAGGGCACCTGTTGAATGAAGACAGGCTGTATTGTGGGTTTTCTTCCTGTAGCGCGCGTCCTGAAACACGATCGAGGCCCTGGTCTGTGATTTTCAGGCATAAAAAAACCCGCCGAAGCGGGTTTTTATTAGCGGAAAGCAGCGTTAGTCGTTGTCGGAACCGCCCAGGCCTGCGTTCAGCAGCTCTGCCAGGCTGGCAGAAGCGTCTTCAGCAGTCACCTGCGGTGCTGCCGGCAGTTCGCCAGCGGCACGACGGCGCATACGATCCTGGTGGTACGCATAACCGGTACCGGCCGGGATCAGACGACCCACGATAACGTTCTCTTTCAGACCGCGCAGTTCGTCGCGTTTGCCCGCAACGGCTGCTTCGGTAAGCACACGAGTCGTCTCCTGGAACGATGCCGCGGAGATGAAGGACTCGGTTGCCAGAGACGCTTTTGTAATACCCAGCAGATCGCGAGCATAGGTTGCTGCGATTTTGCCGTTCGCTTCCAGATCGCGGTTGGCGATCTTGACGCGAGAGTATTCCACCTGCTCGCCTTCGAGGAAGTCGGAGCTTCCTGCGTTAGCAATGGTGGCTTTACGCAGCATCTGACGCACGATAACTTCGATGTGCTTATCGTTGATCTTAACGCCCTGCAGACGGTAAACGTCCTGCACTTCGTTGGTGATGTAACGCGTAACCGCGTGAACGCCACGAAGACGCAGAATGTCGTGCGGTGCTTCCGGACCGTCGGAAACCACGTCACCACGCTCTACACGCTCGCCTTCAAACACGTTGAGCTGACGCCATTTCGGGATCATCTCTTCGTACGGATCGCTACCGTCTAACGGCGTGATAACCAGACGACGTTTCCCTTTGGTCTCTTTACCGAAGGAGATGATACCGCTGATTTCCGCCAGGATTGCTGGCTCTTTCGGACGACGCGCTTCGAACAGATCCGCAACGCGCGGCAGACCACCGGTGATATCTTTGGTACCGCTGGATTCCTGAGGAATACGCGCCAGAGCATCACCCGCACCGATCTGCACACCATCTTCCAGCTGGACAATCGCTTTACCCGGCAGGAAGTACTGAGCCGGCATGTCGGTGCCCGGGATCAGAACGTCGTTACCGTTAGCATCAACGATTTTCAGCGCCGGACGCAGATCTTTACCACCCGCGGTACGTTCTGCAGAATCCAGAACCACCAGCGAGGAGAGACCGGTCAGTTCGTCGGTCTGACGAGTAATCGTCTGGCCGTCGATCATATCAGTGAAGCGGATGAAACCAGCCACTTCAGTGATTACCGGCATGGTGTGCGGATCCCAGTTTGCTACGGTCTCGCCGCCAGCAACCTGCTCGCCATCACCCTTGGCCATAACCGCACCGTAAGGCACTTTATAGCTCTCTTTGGTACGACCAAATTCGTCGATCAGCTTCAGCTCGGTGTTACGGGAGGTCACCACCAGCTTACCGCTAGAGTTCACAACCGATTTCGCGTTGCTGAGCTTGATGCTACCTTTGTTTTTCACCTGGATGCTGGACTCAGCAGCCGCACGCGATGCCGCACCACCGATGTGGAACGTACGCATGGTCAGCTGTGTACCCGGCTCACCGATGGACTGTGCCGCGATAACGCCGATAGCCTCACCTTTGTTGATGATGTGGCCACGCGCCAGGTCACGACCGTAGCAGTGGGCACACACACCAAAGTCGGTGTCACAGGATACAACGGAACGCACTTTCACAGAGTCAACGGAGTTCTCTTCCAACAGGTCACACATCTGCTCATGCAGCAGCGTGTTGCGTGGAACCAGAATGTCCGCCGTACCCGGCTTCAGGATATCTTCCGCAGTTACACGACCCAGAACGCGATCGCGCAGCGGCTCTTTAACGTCACCACCCTCGATAACCGGGGTCATGGTGATGCCTTCCAGCGTGCCACAGTCATCTTCGGTAACAACCAGATCCTGCGCAACGTCAACCAGACGACGCGTCAGGTAACCGGAGTTTGCCGTTTTCAGTGCGGTATCCGCCAGACCTTTACGCGCACCGTGCGTGGAGATGAAGTACTGGAGTACGTTCAGACCTTCACGGAAGTTCGCGGTGATCGGCGTTTCGATGATGGAGCCATCCGGCTTCGCCATCAGACCACGCATACCTGCCAGCTGACGAATCTGTGCCGCAGAACCACGCGCACCGGAGTCGGCCATCATGTAGATGCTGTTGAAGGAGACCTGCTGCTCTTCTACGCCGTCACGGTTAATCACGGTTTCGGTTTGCAGGTTATCCATCATCGCTTTGGATACACGATCGTTCGCCGCAGCCCAGATATCGATAACTTTGTTGTAGCGTTCGCCAGCGGTTACCAGACCAGACTGGAACTGCTCCTGAATCTCAGCAACTTCAGCTTCTGCTTCGCTGATGATCTCGTATTTTTTCTCCGGGATGACCATGTCATCGATACCAACGGATGCACCTGAACGCGCTGCGTAAGCAAAGCCGGTGTACATCGTCTGGTCCGCAAAAATAACGGTCGGTTTCAGGCCCAGAATGCGGTAACAGGTGTTCAGCATTTTGGAGATCGCTTTCTTGCCCAGCGCCTGGTTGACGATGGAGAAAGGCAGACCTTTCGGTACGATCATCCACAGAATGGCACGGCCAACGGTCGTGTCTTTAATGCTGGTTTTCGCAACGAACTCGCCGTTTTCATCTTTTTCATATTCGGTGATACGCACTTTAACGCGCGCATGCAGAGAGGCCAGGCCAGCGCGATAGATACGCTCGGCTTCTTTCGGGCCAGTCAGCACCATGCCTTCGCCTTTGGCGTTAACACAGTCACGGGTCATGTAGTACAGACCCAGTACAACGTCCTGAGACGGAACGATGATAGGTTCGCCGTTCGCCGGAGACAGAATGTTGTTGGTAGACATCATCAGCGCACGCGCTTCCAGCTGGGCTTCCAGCGTCAGCGGTACGTGAACAGCCATCTGGTCACCATCGAAGTCGGCGTTGTATGCCGCACAAACCAGCGGGTGCAGCTGGATTGCTTTACCTTCGATCAGAACCGGTTCAAATGCCTGGATACCCAAACGGTGCAGGGTTGGTGCACGGTTCAGCAGTACCGGGTGTTCGCGGATCACTTCGTCCAGGATATCCCAAACGACAGCTTCTTCACGCTCAACCATCTTCTTAGCGGCTTTGATGGTGGTGGCCAGGCCACGCAGCTCCAGCTTGCCGTAGATGAACGGTTTGAACAGCTCCAGCGCCATTTTCTTCGGCAGGCCGCACTGATGCAGACGCAGGTATGGACCTACGGTGATAACAGAACGACCAGAGTAGTCAACACGCTTACCGAGCAGGTTCTGACGGAAACGACCCTGCTTACCTTTGATCATATCGGCCAAAGATTTCAGCGGACGCTTGTTAGAGCCGGTGATGGCACGACCGCGACGGCCGTTATCCAGCAGGGCATCTACCGCTTCCTGCAGCATACGTTTTTCGTTACGTACGATGATGTCTGGCGCAGCCAGATCCAGCAGACGCTTCAGACGGTTGTTACGGTTGATCACGCGACGATACAGATCGTTCAGATCTGACGTAGCGAAACGACCGCCGTCCAGCGGTACCAGCGGACGCAGATCTGGCGGCAGAACCGGCAGAACGGTCAGGATCATCCACTCCGGCTTGTTGCCAGACTGTACGAACGCTTCCAGCAGCTTGATACGCTTGGTCAGCTTCTTACGCTTGGTTTCGGAGTTAGTTTCGTTCAGCTCTTCACGCAGCTGCTCGCACTCTTGCTCCAGATCCATGCTCTTCAGCAGGGCCTGGATAGCTTCCGCACCCATCTTCGCGTCGAACTCGTCACCGAACTCTTCCAGCGCGTCCAGATACTGCTCTTCAGTCAGGATCTGATGACGCTCCAGGTTGGTCATGCCGCCTTCGATAACCACATAGGATTCGAAGTACAGCACGCGCTCGATATCACGCAGGGGCATATCCAGCAGCAGACCGATACGGGACGGCAGCGATTTCAGGAACCAAATGTGGGCAGTCGGAGACGCCAGCTCGATGTGGCCCATGCGCTCACGACGCACTTTAGTCTGGGTCACTTCAACGCCGCACTTCTCACAGATCACACCACGGTGTTTCAGGCGCTTGTACTTACCGCACAGGCACTCGTAATCTTTTACTGGCCCGAAAATACGCGCACAGAAAAGGCCGTCACGCTCAGGTTTGAACGTACGGTAGTTAATGGTTTCCGGCTTTTTCACTTCACCGAAAGACCATGAACGGATCATGTCTGGCGAAGCCAGAGCAATTTTGATCGCATCAAACTCTTCGGTTTTAGTCTGCGCTTTCAGAAACTTTAATAAATCTTTCACGGATTTGCTCCCGTCGGAGTTAGCACAATCTGGTGCCGGGTATTACCCCAGCACCAGTGACCTGTTTGAGCGAGAGTTACTCGTCTTCCAGTTCGATGTTGATACCCAGCGAACGAATCTCTTTCAACAGTACGTTGAAGGACTCAGGCATGCCCGGTTCCATCTGATGGTTGCCGTCCACGATGTTTTTATACATCTTAGTACGACCGTTCACGTCATCAGACTTAACGGTGAGCATTTCCTGCAGGGTGTATGCTGCGCCGTATGCTTCCAGCGCCCACACTTCCATCTCCCCGAAGCGCTGACCACCGAACTGCGCCTTACCACCCAGCGGCTGCTGAGTAACCAGGCTGTAAGAACCGGTAGAACGCGCGTGCATCTTGTCATCAACCAAGTGGTTCAGTTTCAGCATGTACATGTAGCCAACGGTAACCTGGCGCTCGAACTGCTCGCCGGTACGACCGTCGAACAGCGTGATCTGACCGGACGTCGGCAGGCCACCCAGCTGTAACAGCTCCTTGATTTCAGACTCTTTCGCACCGTCGAAGACCGGCGTTGCGATTGGCATACCTTTGCGCAGGTTTTCAGCCAGACGCAGAACTTCTTCATCGCTGAAGGTATTCAGGTCAACTTTCTGGCGAACGTCAGTGCCCAGATCGTACGCACGCTGGATGAACTCGCGCAGTTTCGCGACCTCTTCCTGCTGCTTCAGCATGGCGTTGATTTTCTCGCCGATGCCTTTCGCAGCCATACCCAGGTGGGTTTCGAGGATCTGACCAATGTTCATACGAGACGGTACGCCCAGCGGGTTCAGTACGATGTCGACCGGCGTGCCGTTCTCATCGTAAGGCATATCTTCGATCGGGTTGATCTTAGAGATAACACCCTTGTTACCGTGACGACCCGCCATTTTATCACCCGGCTGGATCTGACGTTTCACGGCCAGATACACTTTAACAATCTTCAGCACGCCCGGTGCCAGATCGTCGCCCTGAGTGATTTTGCGGCGTTTCGCTTCGAGTTTCTTCTCGAACTCGTGTTTCAGTTCGTCATACTGCTCAGCCAGCTGTTCCAGCTGATTCTGTTTCTCTTCGTCGGTCAGGCCCAGCTCCAACCAGCGGTCGCGCGGCAGTTTGTCGAGCTTCTCAGCTTCAACGCCACCGGATACCAGCACGGCATGGATACGGCTGAACAGGCCAGCTTCGAGGATCTGCAGTTCTTCAGACAGGTCTTTTTTCGCCTGCTTCAGCTGCATCTCTTCGATTTCCAGCGCACGTTTGTCTTTCTCTACGCCATCGCGAGTAAAGACCTGAACGTCGATAACCGTACCGGAAACACCGTTTGGTACGCGCAGAGAGGAGTCTTTAACGTCAGACGCTTTCTCACCGAAGATCGCACGCAGCAGCTTCTCTTCTGGCGTCAGCTGGGTTTCACCTTTCGGCGTTACCTTACCAACCAGAATGTCACCGCCGGTCACTTCCGCACCGATGTAAACGATACCGGATTCATCCAGTTTAGAGAGCGCAGCTTCACCCACGTTCGGGATGTCAGCGGTGATCTCTTCCGGCCCCAGCTTGGTGTCACGAGACACGCACGCCAGTTCCTGAATGTGGATGGTGGTGAAACGATCTTCCTGGACCACACGCTCGGAAACGAGGATGGAGTCTTCGAAGTTGTAACCGTTCCACGGCATGAACGCTACGCGCATGTTCTGACCCAGCGCCAGCTCACCGAGGTCGGTGGACGGGCCGTCTGCCAGCACGTCGCCACGTTCGATTGGCTCACCCAGAGAGACACACGGCATCTGGTTGATACAGGTGTTCTGGTTAGAACGGGTGTACTTGGTCAGGTTGTAGATGTCGATACCCGCTTCGCCCGGGTACATCTCGTCGTCGTTAACTTTGATAACGATACGGGACGCATCCACGTACTGAACGGTACCGCCACGTTTCGCCACCGCAGTTACACCGGAGTCAACGGCAACAGCACGTTCCATACCGGTACCTACCAGCGGCTTATCAGCGCGCAGGGTCGGAACCGCCTGACGTTGCATGTTCGCACCCATCAATGCACGGTTGGCGTCATCGTGTTCCAGGAACGGGATCAGGGACGCACCGACGGAAACCACCTGCTGGGTGGAAACGTCCATGTAGTCAACCTGGTCGTTGCTGAACAAGCTGGATTCGCCTTTGCTACGGCAGGTAACGAGGTCATCAACAAAGCGACCTTCTTCGTCCAGGTTGGTGTTCGCCTGGGCGATAACGTAGTTACCCTCTTCGATAGCAGAGAGGTAGTGGATCTCGTCGGTCACAACGCCGTCGGTGACTTTACGGTACGGCGTCTCAAGGAAGCCATATTCGTTAGTCTGTGCGTACACGGACAGGGAGTTGATCAGACCGATGTTCGGACCTTCAGGCGTTTCGATAGGACATACGCGACCGTAGTGGGTCGGGTGTACGTCTCGAACTTCAAAGCCTGCGCGCTCACGGGTGAGACCGCCCGGGCCCAGTGCAGAGATACGACGCTTGTGCGTGATCTCAGACAGCGGGTTGTTCTGGTCCATAAACTGGGACAGCTGGCTGGAGCCAAAGAACTCTTTCACTGCCGCAGAGATCGGCTTGGCGTTGATCATATCCTGAGGCATCAGGGTGTCGAGATCGCCCAGTGAGAGACGCTCTTTCACTGCACGCTCAACGCGGACCAGGCCAACGCGGAACTGGTTTTCCGCCATTTCGCCTACGGAACGGATACGACGGTTGCCGAGGTGGTCGATATCATCCACTTCGCCAATACCGTTACGGATACCGATGAGCTTTTTCATCACCTGGATGATGTCATCTTTGCTCAGGATACCGGAACCTTCGATCTCGTCACGCAGCAGAGAACGGTTGAACTTCATACGACCAACCGCAGAGAGATCGTAGCGGTCTTCGGAGAAGAACAGGTTCTCGAACAGGCTTTCCGCTGCTTCACGGGTCGGCGGCTCACCAGGACGCATCATGCGGTAGATCTCTACCAGCGCGCTCAGGCGATCGGTAGTTGGATCGACACGAATCGTTTCCGACATGTACGCGCCGTGATCCAGATCGTTGGTGAACAGCGTTTCGATACGTTTATGACCGGACTGGCTCAGCTTAGCCAGCAGATCCAGAGACAGCTCCATGTTCGCCGGGCAGATCAGCTCGCCGGTGGAGGTATCAACGTAATCTTTTGCAGCCACTTTGCCCGCAATGTATTCAACCGGTACTTCGATGTGTTTGATCTCATCTTTTTCCAGCTGGCGAATGTGGCGCGCGGTAATACGGCGGCCTTTTTCGACATACACTTTGCCGTCGGCTTCGATATCAAACGAGGCGGTTTCGCCACGCAGACGCTCCGGGACCAGCTCCATCTGCAGCTTGTTGTCGCGGATTTCGAAAGTGACTTTTTCAAAGAACAGGTCAAGGATCTGCTCAGTGGTATAGTTCAGCGCGCGCAGGATGATGGTCGCAGGCAGCTTACGGCGACGGTCGATACGCACGAACAGGTTGTCTTTCGGGTCAAACTCGAAGTCCAGCCAGGAGCCGCGGTAAGGAATGATGCGCGCGTTATACAGTACTTTACCTGAAGAGTGCGTTTTACCTTTGTCGCTGTCAAAGAATACGCCAGGACTACGGTGAAGCTGAGACACGATGACGCGCTCAGTACCGTTAATAACAAAGGTACCGTTATCGGTCATGAGCGGAATTTCGCCCATGTAAACTTCTTGCTCTTTGATGTCTTTAACGGTGCCTTCCGGCGCTTCGCGCTCGTAGATCACCAGGCGCAGTTTTACGCGCAGCGGTGCCGAGTAGGTCACGCCGCGGATCTGGCACTCTTTCACATCAAAGACAGGCTCGCCCAGACGGTAGCTGACGTATTGCAGCTCGGAGTTACCGCTGTAGCTCGCGATCGGGAACACGGAACGAAACGCCGCTTCCAGACCATATTGTCCTTCAGGATCTTGCTCGATAAACTTCTGGAACGAGTCAAGCTGGATAGAAAGGAGATAAGGAATGTCCAGTACTTGCGGACGCTTTCCAAAATCCTTACGAATACGTTTTTTCTCGGTATAGGAGTAAACCATTAGGGTTCCTCAGCTCGCTGACAAGTCGACCCATCTGCCCGACGACGGGGGCAGTTTGTGCAACACTATTTTGTTGACCGGAAAGTGGAGCACTTTCCGCAATGCTTGTTGCTATCACGCTTAAACCATTTCGTCACGATTTACACAGTGCTCACGCGCTGTCGCAATATATTAAGTCGTCGATAGAAACAAGCATTGTGAGGGAGATCAGTAGCCAAACAGTGTGAAACGCTACTAACACCCTACAGCGCAAAAAGGCTGGTGACTAAAAAGTCACCAGCCATCAGCCTAATTTCTCAGGCTGCAACCGGAAGGGTTGGCTTATTTAACTTCAACTTCAGCGCCAGCTTCTTCCAGAGATTTTTTCAGAGCTTCGGCGTCGTCTTTGCTGATGCCTTCTTTCAGAGCGGCAGGAGCAGATTCTACCAGGTCTTTAGCTTCTTTCAGACCCAGGCCAGTTGCGCCACGTACTGCTTTGATAACAGCAACTTTGTTAGCGCCAGCGGCTTTCAGAATAACGTCGAATTCAGTTTTCTCTTCAGCAGCTTCAGCCGGGCCTGCAGCAACAGCTACAGCAGCAGCAGCGGAAACACCGAATTTTTCTTCCATTGCAGAGATCAGCTCTACAACGTCCATTACGGACATAGCGGATACTGCTTCAATGATTTGATCTTTAGTGATAGACATTTAAATTGTTCCTGAATATCAGAATAAGTTTATACGTAAGCAGATGCTTGATAAAGATAACTGCGATTAAGCAGCTTCTTTCGCATCGCGTACAGCAGCCAGAGTGCGAACCAGTTTGCCTGCAGAGGCTTCTTTCATGGTTGCCATCAGGCGTGCAATTGCTTCTTCGTAGGTCGGCAGGGTTGCCAGGCGATCGATCTGCGATGCCGGGATCAACTCACCTTCAAAGGCTGCGGCTTTAACCTCAAATTTTGCATTCGCTTTCGCGAACTCTTTGAACAGACGAGCAGCAGCGCCCGGGTGTTCCATAGAGTATGCAATCAGGGTCGGACCAACAAACGTGTCTTTCAGGCACTCGAACTGAGTACCCTCAACGACGCGGCGCAGCAGGGTGTTACGAACAACACGCATGTAAACGCCAGCTTCACGACCTGCTTTACGCAGTTCAGTCATTTTGTCTACAGTAACGCCACGGGAATCCGCAACTACTGCAGACAGCGCGCCTTTGGCTACTTCGCTGACTTCAGCAACAATCGCTTGTTTGTCTTGAAGATTTAAAGCCATTAGCTTTGCTCCTGGATGTTTGCCAGAGCTCATGCTCTGGAACTCACTTCACTCCCCTCAAAGAAGGGAGCGTCTAAATACGGTGAGCAGAAACAAGCCAAAGATACTTAAAAAATGTCTTCAGGTTCTGTCACCGTCTACGCAGGGAATTAAGTCTCTTGCGGGACACCTGCGGTCTTGGACGGAGGCCTGGATTAGGCCAGGCTCCAACCGAAAATCTTTCGTGGGCGAAGATTGTAGACAAATCCACCGCCCACGTAAAGGCGAATATTAGTTCGCCGCTGCGCTCAGACCAGCCTGGTCAACCGCAACACCTGCACCCATGGTGGTGGAGATGCTAACTTTCTTGATGTACACGCCTTTCGCCTGAGTCGGTTTTGCTTTTTTCAGCGCAACCAGCAGGGCTTCCAGGTTTTCTTTCAGTTTGTCAGCGTCAAAGTCCACTTTACCGATGGTGGTGTGGATGATGCCGTTTTTGTCGTTACGGTAACGAACCTGACCTGCTTTAGCGTTCTTAACTGCTTCAGCAACGTTAGGGGTTACGGTACCGACTTTCGGGTTCGGCATCAGGCCGCGCGGGCCCAGAACCTGGCCGAGCTGGCCAACAACGCGCATTGCATCCGGGGAAGCAATAACAACGTCAAAGTTCATTTCGCCTTTCTTGATCTGATCGGCCAGATCTTCCATACCTACCAGCTCTGCGCCAGCAGCTTTAGCTGCTTCAGCGTTCGGGCCCTGGGCAAATACGGCTACACGTACGGAACGACCGGTGCCGTTAGGCAGTACGGTTGCGCCACGAACGTTCTGGTCAGATTTACGAGCGTCGATGCCGAGGTTAACAGCAACGTCAACGCTTTCGTTGAATTTAGCGGTAGCCAGCTCTTTCAGCAGAGCGATAGCTTCGTTGATGTCGTACTGCTTGGTTGCATCAACTTTCTCACGGATAACACGCATGCGCTTGGTCAGTTTAGTCATGTCTTAACCCTCCACTACCAGGCCCATGGAACGAGCAGTACCTTCGATGGAGCGAGTCATCGCTTCAACGTCTGCACCAGTCATGTCCGCCGCTTTAGTCTGTGCAATTTCTTGCAGCTGAGCGCGAGTAATTGTACCCACTTTGTCTTTGTTCGGCTTGCCAGAACCAGACTTGATACCAGCCGCTTTCTTCAGCAGTACAGCTGCCGGAGGCGTTTTGGTAACGAAAGTGAAAGAACGGTCAGCGTAAACGGTAATAACAACCGGAATCGGCAGACCTTTCTCGATGGAATCAGTTTTGGCGTTAAACGCTTTACAGAATTCCATGATGTTAACACCCTGCTGACCCAGAGCCGGACCAACCGGTGGGCTCGGGTTTGCCATGCCAGCTGCAACCTGCAGCTTGACGTAGGCCTGGACTTTCTTAGCCATTCTTAAATCCTCAGTATGGGTAATAGCGCTTCAATGAAGCTCCCCGTGATAAATAGTGTGTCTTACGGGTACGTGACCCATAAAAACAAAAGGCGCGAAATTGTAGTCCAATCTCGCGCCTTGTGCAACGGGTAAATCGTTGCTTTTTTGATCGCCTGGGCTATTAGGCTTTTTCGACCTGGCCGAAGTCCAGCTCTACCGGCGTCGCACGACCGAAGATAGAGACAGAAACCTTCAGGCGGGACTTCTCGTAGTCCACCTCTTCCACCACGCCGTTAAAGTCAGCAAACGGACCGTCGTTAACACGGACCATTTCACCCGGCTCAAACAGGGTTTTCGGACGCGGCTTGTCGCCAACCTGCTGCAGGCGGTTCATGATAGCGTCAACTTCTTTGTCGCTGATCGGGGCCGGACGGTCTGACGTACCGCCGATAAAGCCCATCACGCGCGGCACGCTGCGCACCAGGTGCCAGCTGGCGTCGTTCATGACCATCTGGACCAGAACGTAACCTGGGAAGAACTTGCGTTCGCTTTTGCGGCGCTGGCCGCCACGGATCTCGACCACTTCTTCGGTCGGTACCATGACTTCGCCAAACAGCTCTTCCATATTGTGTAATTTGATATGCTCACGCAGCGAAGTCGCTACGCGGCCTTCAAAACCGGAAAACGCCTGAACGACGTACCAGCGCTTTTTAGGGGCTTCAGACATCTCAGAACCTCAGGCCAGTGATAAAGGATACCAGGCGAACCAGAATACCATCCAGTCCCCACAGGATAAGTGACATAACAGCGGTCACTGCGGCCACAATCAGTGTAGTGTGCAACGTTTCCTGGCGAGTTGGCCAAATCACTTTACGGACTTCGGTTCTCGCTTCACGGGCAAAAGCAACGGTCGCTTTACCCTTTGTCGTCAACAGCGCGACACCACCCGCTGCAGCAATAAGAATTACTACTGCCAGCGCGCGTAACGGCAGCATCATGTCACGATAGAGGTAGTTGCCAACGATAGCTACGATCAGCAATACAGCAACGACAACCCACTTCATCGCTTCCAGGCCGCGCCCGCTCCCTTGAGCTTCGGTATTCGCACTCATAAACCAACCTGTCACAAGAATTCAGAAAAACATTTTGCCCCGCGGACGCGAGGCAAACCTAACCGAAATGCTCCGGCTCTTACGCCATCTACAGAGCCTGTCTCAGCAATGATTATGACAAAAAAAATCACTGATGAGCCAGGTTCTGGTTCGAAAGCGTGCAAAAAGGGCATCAAATGATGCCCTTTTCATGCGCATTGCGTCAAATGTTATCAGCGATTAGCTGAGAACTTTAGCAACAACGCCTGCGCCAACGGTACGGCCGCCTTCACGGATTGCGAAACGCAGACCGTCGTCCATCGCGATCGGGTGGATCAGGGTAACAACCATTTTGATGTTGTCGCCCGGCATAACCATC
>NZ_JBBCMV010000012.1:0-25387 GCF_037152055.1 Pseudescherichia sp. AS216
GATGGTTATGCCGGGCGACAACATCAAAATGGTTGTTACCCTGATCCACCCGATCGCGATGGACGACGGTCTGCGTTTCGCAATCCGTGAAGGCGGCCGTACCGTTGGCGCGGGCGTTGTTGCTAAAGTTCTGAGCTAATAATTTATTATCTCTGAATAAAAAAAGGACGCTTCGGCGTCCTTTTTTACGTCTTTTTTTACGTTCTGCTTTCGTGTCTCTGCTATTGTAATCATAACTATTCTCATTTACACTCTGCGCATAAATTGAACGGGAGTGATTATGTACGTCTGTTTGTGTAATGGGGTAAGTGACAAAACAATTCGCCAGGCGGTACGCCAGTTTCGCCCCCAATCTTTCCAGCAGCTGCGTAAGTTTATACCGGTAGGGAACCAGTGCGGCAAGTGCGTTCGCGCGGCCCGCGAGATTATGCAGAATGAACTGATGCAAATTCCTGAATACCAGGAGATCGCATAAGCGAAAATCTTTTTTTGACATCCCGGTAGCGCCATCTACGCTTCACTTAGTGGAAGCGGAGGGACTAATAATGAAAGGTGATGTCAGAATCATAAGTTATCTCAATAAATTATTGGGAAATGAGCTTGTCGCAATCAATCAATATTTTCTTCATGCCCGTATGTTCAAAAACTGGGGCCTTACCCGCCTCAACGACGTCGAATATCACGAATCCATAGATGAGATGAAGCACGCCGATAAGTACATCGAGCGTATTCTCTTTCTCGAAGGTATTCCAAACCTGCAGGACCTCGGCAAGCTGGGGATCGGTGAAGACGTAGAGGAGATGCTGCGCTCTGACCTGAACCTGGAACTTGAGGGTGCTAAAGATCTGCGCGAGGCTATCGCCTATGCCGATAGCGTTCACGACTACGTCAGCCGCGATATGATGATTGAGATCCTCGCGGATGAAGAGGGGCACATCGACTGGCTGGAGACCGAGCTGGACCTGATAGCAAAAATCGGTCTGCAGAACTACCTTCAGTCGCAGCTCAGAGAGCAGGCCAAGTAGCCATACCGTACAACGCATACTCCCATATAAGCGAACCCGCTGCCGGCTAACGGTGGCGGGTTTTTTTCTATCTGGTGCTTATTTTCTACACGACACTTGCGTTAATGCCAGTTTTACGTATAATGCGCGGGCTTGTCTAATATAGACAGCGGTTCGATATGAACCACCGGTACTGCGTAAGCGATACCAGACAATGTTCCCGATTGGGGAACTCTGTAAGAACGGTTACACTCTCCCATCAATCGTAATGGGTTTGAGGAGTAACTATTTCGTCTATAAATAATTGGAGCTCTGGTCTCATGCAGAACCAAAGAATCCGTATCCGTCTTAAAGCGTTTGATCATCGTCTGATCGATCAATCAACCGCGGAAATCGTCGAGACTGCCAAGCGCACTGGTGCGCAGGTTCGTGGTCCGATCCCGCTGCCGACCCGCAAAGAGCGCTTTACCGTTCTGATCTCTCCGCACGTTAACAAAGACGCGCGCGATCAGTACGAAATTCGCACTCACAAGCGTCTGGTTGACATCGTTGAGCCAACCGAGAAAACCGTTGATGCTCTGATGCGTCTGGACCTGGCTGCCGGTGTAGACGTGCAGATCAGCCTGGGTTAATCAGGTCATCGAGCGATTGAGAGGTTGATACAATGATTGGTTTAGTCGGTAAAAAAGTGGGTATGACCCGCATCTTCACTGAAGATGGCGTTTCTATCCCAGTAACCGTAATCGAAGTTGAAGCAAACCGCGTTACTCAGATCAAAGATCTGGCTAACGACGGCTACCGTGCCGTTCAGGTCACTACCGGTGCTAAAAAAGCTAACCGTGTAACCAAGCCTGAAGCGGGTCACTTTGCTAAAGCTGGCGTTGAAGCTGGCCGTGGTCTGTGGGAATTCCGTCTTGCAGAAGGCGAAGAGTACACCGTAGGTCAGGACATCAGCGTTGAGCTGTTTGCTGACGTTAAAAAAGTTGACGTAACCGGTACCTCTAAAGGTAAAGGTTTCGCCGGTACCGTTAAGCGCTGGAACTTCCGTACCCAGGACGCGACTCACGGTAACTCCTTGTCTCACCGCGTTCCGGGTTCTATCGGTCAGAACCAGACTCCGGGCAAAGTGTTCAAAGGCAAGAAAATGGCAGGTCAGCTGGGTAACGAACGTGTAACTGTTCAGAGCCTGGACGTAGTACGTGTTGACGCTGAGCGCAACCTGCTGCTGGTTAAAGGTGGTGTTCCGGGTGCGACCGGTTGCGACCTGATCGTTAAACCAGCTGTGAAGGCGTAAGGGGATAGCAATGGAATTAGTATTGAAAGACGCGCAAAGCGCGCTGACTGTTTCCGAAACTACCTTCGGTCGTGATTTCAACGAAGCGCTGGTTCACCAGGTTGTTGTTGCTTATGCAGCTGGTGCTCGTCAGGGTACTCGTGCTCAGAAGACTCGTGCTGAAGTAACTGGTTCCGGCAAAAAGCCGTGGCGTCAGAAAGGTACCGGCCGTGCGCGTTCAGGTTCTGTTAAGAGCCCGATCTGGCGTTCAGGTGGCGTGACCTTCGCTGCGCGTCCGCAGGACCACAGTCAAAAAGTTAACAAAAAGATGTACCGCGGCGCGCTGAAAAGCATTCTGTCCGAGCTGGTACGTCAGGATCGTCTGATCGTTGTCGAGCAGTTCTCTCTGGAAGCGCCGAAAACCAAGCTTCTGGCTCAGAAACTGAAAGACATGGCTCTGGAAGATGTGCTGATCATCACCGGTGAGCTGGACGAGAACCTGTTCCTGGCCGCACGTAACCTGCACAAGGTTGACGTACGTGACGCAGCAGGTATCGACCCGGTTAGCCTGATCGCCTTCGACAAAGTCGTAATGACTGCTGAGGCTGTTAAGCAAGTTGAGGAGATGCTGGCATGATTCGTGAAGAACGTCTGCTGAAGGTGCTTCGTGCGCCGCACGTTTCTGAAAAAGCGTCTACCGCGATGGAAAAAACCAATACCATCGTGCTCAAAGTTGCTAAAGACGCGACGAAAGCAGAGATCAAAGCTGCTGTGCAGAAACTGTTTGAAGTCGAAGTCGAAGTCGTTAACACCCTGGTTGTTAAAGGGAAAGTTAAACGTCACGGACAGCGTATCGGTCGTCGTAGCGACTGGAAAAAAGCTTACGTCACCCTGAAAGAAGGCCAGAACCTGGACTTCGTTGGCGGCGCTGAGTAAGTCGGAGGAGTAATACAATGGCAGTTGTTAAGTGTAAACCGACATCTCCGGGTCGTCGCCACGTTGTTAAAGTGGTTAACCCTGAGCTGCATAAGGGCAAACCTTTTGCTCCGCTGGTTGAAAAAAACAGCAAATCCGGTGGTCGTAACAACAATGGTCGTATCACCACCCGTCACATCGGTGGTGGCCACAAGCAGGCTTATCGTATTGTTGACTTCAAACGCAACAAAGACGGTATCCCAGCGACTGTTGAACGTCTTGAGTACGATCCGAACCGCTCCGCGAACATCGCGCTGGTTCTGTACAAAGATGGCGAACGCCGTTACATCCTGGCCCCTAAAGGCCTGAAAGCTGGCGACCAGATTCAGTCTGGCGTTGATGCTGCAATCAAAGCGGGTAACACCCTGCCGATGCGCAACATCCCGGTTGGTTCTACCGTTCATAACGTAGAAATGAAACCAGGTAAAGGCGGTCAGCTGGCGCGTTCTGCTGGTACTTACGTTCAGATCGTTGCGCGCGACGGTGCTTATGTCACCCTGCGTCTGCGTTCTGGTGAAATGCGTAAAGTCGAAGCAGACTGCCGCGCTACCCTGGGCGAAGTTGGCAATGCTGAGCATATGCTGCGCGTTCTGGGTAAAGCAGGTGCTGCACGCTGGCGTGGTGTTCGTCCTACCGTTCGCGGTACTGCGATGAACCCAGTCGACCACCCACATGGTGGTGGTGAAGGTCGTAACTTTGGTAAGCACCCGGTAACTCCGTGGGGCGTTCAGACCAAAGGTAAGAAGACCCGCAGCAACAAGCGTACTGATAAATTTATCGTACGTCGCCGTAGCAAATAATTTTAGAGGATAAGCCATGCCACGTTCTCTCAAGAAAGGTCCTTTTATTGACCTGCACTTGCTGAAGAAGGTAGAGAAAGCGGTGGAAAGCGGAGACAAGAAGCCCCTGCGCACTTGGTCCCGTCGTTCAACGATCTTTCCTAACATGATCGGTTTGACCATCGCTGTCCATAATGGTCGTCAGCACGTTCCAGTCTTTGTTTCCGACGAAATGGTTGGTCACAAACTGGGTGAATTCGCACCGACTCGTACTTATCGCGGCCACGCTGCTGATAAAAAAGCGAAGAAGAAATAAGGTAGGAGGAAGAGATGGAAACTTTAGCTCAACATCGCCATGCTCGTTCTTCTGCTCAGAAGGTTCGCCTTGTTGCTGACCTGATTCGCGGTAAGAAAGTGTCGCAGGCCCTGGACATCCTGACCTATACCAACAAGAAAGCTGCGGTATTGGTTAAGAAGGTACTGGAATCTGCCATTGCTAACGCTGAACACAACGATGGCGCTGACATTGACGATCTGAAAGTTGCGAAAATTTTCGTAGACGAAGGCCCGAGCATGAAGCGCATTATGCCGCGTGCGAAAGGTCGTGCAGATCGCATCCTGAAGCGCACCAGCCACATCACTGTGGTTGTGTCCGATCGCTGAGACTCTGGAGACTAGCAATGGGTCAGAAAGTACATCCTAATGGTATTCGCCTGGGTATTGTAAAACCATGGAACTCAACCTGGTTTGCGAACACCAAAGAATTCGCTGACAACCTGGACAGCGATTTTAAAGTACGTCAGTACCTGACTAAGGAACTGGCTAAAGCGTCTGTATCTCGTATCGTTATCGAGCGTCCGGCTAAGAGCATCCGTGTGACCATTCACACCGCTCGCCCGGGTATCGTTATCGGTAAGAAAGGCGAAGACGTAGAAAAACTGCGCAAGGTCGTAGCGGATATCGCTGGCGTTCCTGCACAGATCAACATCGCCGAAGTGCGTAAGCCTGAACTGGACGCAAAACTGGTTGCTGACAGCATCACTTCACAGCTGGAGCGTCGTGTGATGTTCCGCCGTGCAATGAAGCGTGCTGTACAGAACGCAATGCGTCTGGGCGCTAAAGGTATCAAAGTTGAAGTTAGCGGCCGTCTGGGCGGCGCGGAAATCGCACGTACCGAATGGTACCGCGAAGGTCGCGTTCCGCTGCACACGCTGCGTGCGGACATTGACTACAACACCTCTGAAGCGCACACCACTTATGGTGTAATCGGCGTTAAGGTATGGATCTTCAAAGGTGAGATCCTGGGTGGTATGGCTGCTGTTGAACAACCGGAACCGGCTGCTCAACCTAAAAAGCAGCAGCGTAAAGGCCGTAAATAAGGAGCGTCGCTATGTTACAACCAAAGCGTACAAAATTCCGTAAAGTGCACAAAGGCCGCAACCGTGGTCTGGCGCAGGGTACGGATGTTAGCTTCGGCACTTTCGGTCTGAAAGCTGTTGGCCGTGGTCGTCTGACTGCCCGTCAGATCGAAGCAGCACGTCGTGCAATGACCCGTGCAGTTAAGCGTCAAGGTAAGATCTGGATCCGTGTATTCCCGGACAAACCGATCACTGAGAAGCCGCTGGAAGTTCGTATGGGTAAAGGTAAAGGTAACGTGGAGTATTGGGTTGCCTTGATTCAGCCAGGTAAAGTCCTGTATGAAATGGACGGTGTTCCTGAAGAGCTGGCCCGTGAAGCATTCAGCCTGGCAGCAGCGAAACTGCCGATTAAAACCACCTTTGTAACTAAGACGGTGATGTAATGAAAGCAAAAGAGCTGCGTGAGAAGAGTGTTGAAGAGCTGAACACCGAGCTGCTGAACCTGCTGCGTGAGCAGTTCAACCTGCGTATGCAGGCAGCAAGTGGCCAGCTGCAACAGTCTCACCTGTTGAAGCAAGTGCGTCGTGACGTCGCACGCGTTAAGACTTTACTGACTGAGAAGGCGGGTGCGTAATGACCGATAAAATCCGTACTCTGCAAGGTCGCGTTGTTAGCGATAAAATGGAGAAATCCATCGTTGTTGCTATCGAACGTTTTGTGAAACACCCGATCTACGGTAAATTCATCAAGCGTACGACCAAGCTGCACGTACATGACGAGAACAACGAATGTGGTATCGGCGACAAGGTTGAAATCCGTGAATGCCGTCCACTGTCCAAGACTAAGTCCTGGACGCTGGTTCGCGTTGTAGAGAAAGCCGTTCTGTAATACAGTACGCTCTCTCAAGATAGACGGTCCAGCAATGGACCGTTTATTTTTTCTACCCATACGCAGGAAGCGGTGTTATAATGCCGCGCCCTCGATATGGGGCTTTTTAATGACCCGAGATTTTGGGTCCCAAAGTAGTAGTTGACATTAGCGGAGCACTGAAATGATCCAAGAACAGACTATGCTGAACGTCGCCGACAACTCCGGTGCACGTCGCGTAATGTGTATCAAGGTTCTGGGTGGCTCGCACCGTCGCTACGCAGGCGTAGGCGACATCATCAAGATCACCATCAAGGAAGCAATTCCGCGTGGTAAGGTCAAAAAAGGTGATGTGCTGAAGGCGGTAGTGGTGCGCACCAAGAAGGGTGTTCGTCGCCCGGACGGTTCTGTCATTCGCTTCGATGGTAATGCATGCGTTATTTTAAACAATAACAGCGAGCAACCTATCGGTACGCGTATTTTTGGGCCGGTAACTCGTGAACTTCGTAATGAAAAGTTCATGAAAATTATCTCTCTGGCACCAGAAGTACTCTAAGGAGCGAATCATGGCAGCTAAAATCCGTCGTGATGACGAAGTTATCGTGTTAACCGGGAAAGATAAAGGTAAGCGCGGTAAAGTAAAAAATGTTCTGTCTTCCGGCAAAATCGTCGTTGAAGGTATCAACCTGGTCAAGAAACACCAGAAGCCGGTTCCGGCTCTGAACCAGCCAGGTGGCATCGTAGAGAAAGAAGCAGCTATTCAGATCTCTAACGTTGCACTCTTCAATGCGGCAACCGGCAAGGCTGACCGTGTAGGCTTTAGATTCGAAGACGGCAAAAAAGTCCGTTTCTTCAAGTCTAACAGCGAAACTATCAAGTAATTTGGAGTAGTACGATGGCGAAACTGCATGATTACTACAAAGACGAAGTAGTTAACAAACTCATGACTGAGTTTAGCTACAATTCTGTCATGCAAGTCCCTCGGGTCGAGAAGATCACCCTGAACATGGGTGTTGGTGAAGCGATCGCTGACAAGAAGCTGCTGGATAACGCAGTAGCTGACCTGGCAGCAATCTCCGGTCAAAAACCGTTTGTCACCAAAGCACGCAAATCTGTTGCAGGCTTCAAAATCCGTCAGGGCTATCCGATCGGCTGTAAAGTAACTCTGCGTGGCGAACGCATGTGGGAGTTCTTTGAGCGCCTGATCACTATTGCTGTACCGCGTATCCGTGACTTCCGTGGCCTGTCCGCTAAGTCATTCGATGGTCGTGGTAACTACAGCATGGGTGTCCGTGAGCAGATCATCTTCCCAGAAATCGATTACGACAAAGTCGATCGTGTACGTGGTTTGGATATTACCATCACCACTACCGCGAATTCTGATGAAGAAGGCCGTGCTCTGCTGGCTGCCTTTGACTTCCCGTTCCGCAAGTAAGGTAGGGTTACTTAATGGCTAAGCAATCAATGAAAGCACGCGAAGTAAAGCGCGTAGCTTTAGCTGATAAATTCTTCGCTAAACGCGCTGAACTGAAAGCTATCATCTCTGATGTGAACGCTTCCGACGAAGATCGTTGGAACGCAGTTCTGAAGCTGCAGACTCTGCCGCGTGATTCCAGCCCGTCTCGTCAGCGTAACCGCTGCCGTCAAACTGGTCGTCCGCACGCTTTCCTGCGGAAGTTCGGGTTGAGCCGTATTAAGGTCCGTGAAGCCGCTATGCGCGGTGAAATCCCGGGTCTTAAAAAGGCTAGCTGGTAATTGTCACCAATTGAATCACGGGAGTAAAGACAGATGAGCATGCAAGATCCGATCGCGGATATGCTGACCCGTATCCGTAACGGTCAGGCCGCGAACAAAGCTGCGGTCACCATGCCTTCCTCCAAGCTGAAAGTGGCAATTGCCAACGTGCTGAAGGAAGAAGGTTTTATTGAAGAATTTAAAGTTGAAGGCGACACCAAGCCTGAACTGGAAGTGACTCTTAAGTACTTCCAGGGCAAAGCTGTTGTAGAAAGCATTCAGCGTGTCAGCCGCCCAGGTCTGCGCATCTATAAGAAAAAAGATGAGCTGCCGAAAGTTATGGCGGGTCTGGGTATCGCAGTTGTTTCTACCTCTAAAGGTGTTATGACTGATCGTGCAGCGCGCCAAGCTGGTCTTGGTGGCGAAATTATCTGCTACGTAGCCTAATCGGAGGAAAAAATGTCTCGTGTTGCTAAAGCACCGGTCGTTGTTCCTGCCGGCGTTGATGTAAAAATCAACGGTCAGGTTATTACGATCAAAGGTAAAAACGGCGAGCTGACTCGTACTCTCAACGATGCTGTTGAAGTGAATCATGCAGATAATGCACTGACCTTCGGTCCGCGTGATGGTTACGTAGATGGTTGGGCTCAGGCTGGTACCGCGCGTGCCCTGCTGAATTCAATGGTTATCGGTGTTACCGAAGGCTTCACTAAGAAGCTGCAGCTGGTTGGTGTAGGTTATCGTGCAGCAGTCAAAGGGAATGCAGTAAACCTGTCTCTGGGTTTCTCGCATCCTGTTGAGCATCAGCTGCCAGCGGGGATCACCGCAGAATGTCCGACTCAAACTGAAATCGTGCTGAAAGGCGCTGATAAGCAGATGATCGGTCAGGTTGCAGCAGATCTGCGCGCCTACCGTCGTCCTGAGCCTTATAAAGGCAAGGGTGTTCGTTACGCCGACGAAGTCGTGCGTACCAAAGAGGCTAAGAAGAAGTAAGGTAACACTATGGATAAGAAATCTGCTCGTATCCGTCGTGCGACCCGCGCACGCCGCAAGCTCCAGGAGCTGGGTGCAACTCGCCTGGTGGTACATCGTACCCCGCGTCATATTTACGCACAGGTAATTGCTCCGAATGGTTCTGAAGTTCTGGTAGCTGCTTCTACTGTAGAAAAAGCTATCGCTGAACAACTGAAGTTCACCGGAAACAAAGACGCAGCCGCAGCTGTAGGTAAAGCTGTTGCAGAACGCGCTCTGGAAAAAGGCATCAAAGATGTTTCTTTTGACCGTTCCGGGTTCCAATATCATGGTCGTGTCCAGGCACTGGCAGATGCTGCCCGTGAAGCTGGCCTTCAGTTCTAAGGTAGAGGTGTAAGATGTCACACATCGAAAAACAAGCTGGCGAACTGCAGGAAAAGCTGATCGCGGTTAACCGCGTATCTAAAACCGTAAAAGGTGGTCGTATTTTCTCCTTCACAGCTCTGACTGTAGTAGGCGATGGTAACGGTCGCGTTGGTTTTGGTTACGGTAAAGCGCGTGAAGTTCCAGCAGCGATCCAGAAAGCGATGGAGAAAGCCCGTCGCAACATGATTAACGTCGCGCTGAACCACGGCACCCTGCAGCACCCTGTTAAAGGTGTGCACACGGGTTCTCGTGTATTCATGCAGCCGGCTTCAGAAGGTACCGGTATCATCGCCGGTGGTGCAATGCGCGCCGTTCTGGAAGTCGCTGGGGTTCATAACGTTCTGGCTAAAGCCTATGGTTCCACCAACCCGATCAACGTGGTTCGTGCAACTATCGACGGCCTGGAAAATATGAATTCTCCAGAAATGGTCGCTGCCAAGCGTGGTAAATCCGTTGAAGAAATTCTGGGGAAATAAGCCATGGCAAAGACTATTAAAATTACTCAAACCCGCAGTGCAATCGGTCGTCTGCCGAAACACAAGGCAACGCTGCTTGGCCTGGGTCTGCGTCGTATTGGTCACACCGTAGAACGCGAGGATACTCCCGCTGTTCGTGGTATGGTTAACGCGATTTCCTTCATGGTTAAAGTTGAGGAGTAAGAGATGCGTTTAAATACTCTGTCTCCGGCCGAAGGCTCTAAAAAGGCGGGTAAACGCCTGGGTCGTGGTATCGGTTCTGGCCTCGGTAAAACCGGTGGTCGTGGTCACAAAGGTCAGAACTCTCGTTCTGGCGGTGGCGTACGTCGCGGTTTCGAGGGTGGTCAGATGCCTCTGTACCGTCGTCTGCCGAAATTCGGTTTCACTTCGCGTAAAGCAATGATCACGGCAGAAGTTCGTCTGTCCGATCTGGCTAAAGTAGAAGGCGACGTAGTTGACCTGAACACGCTGAAAGCGGCAAACATTATCGGTATCCAGATCGAGTTCGCGAAAGTGATCCTGTCTGGTGAAGTTTCTACTCCGGTAACTGTTCGTGGCCTGCGTGTTACTAAAGGCGCTCGTGCTGCTATCGAAGCTGCTGGCGGTAAAATCGAGGAATAAGTAGCAGATGGCTAAACAACCGGGATTAGATTTTCAAAGTGCCAAAGGTGGCTTAGGCGAGCTGAAACGCAGACTGCTGTTTGTAATCGGTGCGCTTATTGTGTTCCGTATTGGCTCTTTTATTCCGATCCCTGGTATTGATGCCGCTGTACTTGCCAAACTGCTTGAGCAACAGCGAGGCACCATCATTGAGATGTTTAACATGTTCTCTGGTGGTGCTCTCAGCCGAGCTTCAATCTTTGCCCTGGGCATTATGCCGTATATTTCGGCCTCTATTATTGTCCAGCTGCTGACGGTGGTTTACCCACCGCTAGCAGAGCTGAAGAAAGAAGGGGAGTCTGGTCGTCGTAAGATCAGCCAGTACACCCGTTACGGCACTCTGGTGCTGGCAATATTCCAGTCGATCGGTATTGCTACCGGTCTACCGAATATGCCTGGTATGCAGGGCCTGGTAATGAATCCAGGCTTTGCATTCTATTTCACCGCTGTTGTAAGTCTGGTCACAGGAACGATGTTCCTGATGTGGCTCGGCGAACAGATTACTGAACGTGGTATCGGCAACGGTATCTCGATCATTATCTTCGCTGGTATCGTTGCGGGACTCCCGCCAGCCATTGCCCATACGATCGAGCAAGCGCGTCAAGGCGACCTGCACTTCCTCCTGTTGCTGTTGGTTGCAGTATTAGTATTTGCAGTGACGTTCTTTGTTGTGTTTGTTGAACGTGGTCAACGCCGCATTGTGGTAAACTACGCGAAACGCCAGCAGGGTCGTCGTGTCTATGCTGCACAGAGCACACATTTACCGCTGAAAGTGAATATGGCGGGGGTAATCCCGGCAATCTTCGCTTCCAGTATTATTCTGTTCCCAGCGACCATCGCGTCATGGTTCGGGAATGGTACTGGTTGGAACTGGCTGACAACAATTTCGCTGTATTTGCAGCCTGGGCAACCGCTTTATGTGTTACTCTATGCGACTGCAATCATCTTCTTCTGTTTCTTCTACACGGCGTTGGTTTTCAACCCGCGTGAAACAGCAGATAACCTGAAGAAGTCCGGTGCATTTGTACCAGGAATTCGTCCGGGAGAACAAACGGCGAAGTACATCGATAAAGTAATGACCCGCCTGACTCTGGTCGGTGCGCTCTACATTACCTTTATCTGCCTGATCCCGGAGTTCATGCGTGATGCAATGAAAGTACCGTTCTACTTCGGTGGAACCTCACTGCTCATCGTTGTTGTCGTGATTATGGACTTTATGGCTCAAGTGCAAACTCTGATGATGTCGAGTCAGTATGAGTCTGCATTGAAGAAGGCGAACCTGAAAGGCTATAGCCGCTAAAGGTCGCTCGAGAAGTTACGGAGAGTAAAAATGAAAGTTCGTGCTTCCGTCAAGAAATTATGCCGTAACTGCAAAATCGTTAAGCGTGATGGCGTCATCCGCGTGATTTGCAGTGCCGAGCCGAAGCATAAACAGCGCCAAGGCTGATTATTTCGCATATTTTTCTTGCAAAGTTGGGTTGAGCTGGCTAGATTAGCCAGCCAATCTTTTGTATGTCTGTACGTTTCCATTTGAGTATCCTGAAAACGGGCTTTTCAGCATGGGGCGTACATATTAAATAGTAGGAGTGCATAGTGGCCCGTATAGCAGGCATTAACATTCCTGATCAGAAACACGCCGTAATCGCATTAACGTCGATCTACGGTGTCGGCAAGACCCGTTCTAAAGCCATTCTGGCTTCTGCGGGTATCGCTGAAGATGTTAAGATCAGTGAGCTGTCTGAAGAACAAATCGACACGCTGCGTGACGAAGTTGCCAAATTTGTCGTTGAAGGTGATCTGCGCCGTGAAGTTAGCATGAGCATCAAGCGCCTTATGGATCTTGGTTGCTATCGCGGTTTGCGTCATCGTCGTGGTCTGCCAGTGCGCGGTCAGCGTACTAAGACCAACGCACGTACCCGTAAGGGTCCGCGCAAACCGATCAAGAAATAATCGGGGTGATTGAATAAAATGGCAAAGGCACCAGTTCGTGCACGTAAGCGTGTAAGAAAACAAGTCTCTGACGGCGTGGCTCATGTCCATGCTTCTTTTAACAACACCATCGTAACTATTACCGATCGTCAGGGTAATGCGCTGGGTTGGGCAACAGCCGGTGGTTCCGGTTTCCGTGGTTCTCGCAAATCTACTCCGTTCGCAGCTCAGGTTGCAGCAGAGCGTTGCGCTGACGCCGTAAAAGAATACGGTATCAAGAATCTGGAAGTTATGGTTAAAGGTCCGGGTCCAGGCCGCGAATCTACTATTCGTGCTCTGAACGCCGCTGGTTTCCGCATCACTAATATTACTGATGTGACTCCGATCCCTCATAACGGTTGTCGTCCGCCGAAAAAACGCCGCGTATAACGCTGTCGTTTCCAGGTTTGTTGGAGAAAGAAAATGGCAAGATATTTGGGTCCTAAGCTCAAGCTGAGCCGTCGTGAGGGCACCGACTTATTCCTTAAGTCTGGCGTTCGCGCGATCGATACCAAGTGTAAAATTGAACAAGCTCCTGGCCAGCACGGTGCGCGTAAACCGCGTCTGTCTGACTATGGTGTACAGTTGCGTGAAAAGCAGAAAGTTCGCCGTATGTACGGTGTTCTGGAGCGTCAGTTCCGTAACTACTATAAAGAAGCAGCTCGTCTGAAAGGCAACACGGGTGAAAACCTGCTGGCTCTGCTCGAAGGTCGTCTGGACAACGTAGTATACCGTATGGGCTTTGGCGCAACTCGCGCGGAAGCACGTCAGCTCGTTAGCCATAAAGCAATCATGGTAAACGGCCGCGTTGTTAACATCGCTTCTTATCAGGTAACTCCGAATGACGTAGTTAGCATCCGTGAGAAAGCCAAAAAGCAATCTCGCGTGAAGGCCGCTCTGGAGTTGGCTGAGCAGCGTGAAAAGCCAACCTGGCTGGAAGTTGATGCTGGCAAGATGGAAGGTACGTACAAGCGCAAGCCTGAGCGTTCTGATCTGTCTGCGGACATTAACGAACACCTGATCGTCGAGCTTTACTCCAAGTAAAGCTTAGTACCAAAGAGAGGACACAATGCAGGGTTCTGTGACAGAGTTTCTAAAACCGCGCCTGGTAGATATCGAGCAAGTGAGTTCGACGCACGCCAAGGTGACCCTTGAGCCTTTAGAGCGTGGCTTTGGCCATACTCTGGGTAACGCACTGCGCCGTATTCTGCTCTCATCGATGCCGGGTTGTGCGGTGACCGAGGTTGAGATTGATGGTGTACTACATGAGTACAGCACCAAAGAAGGCGTTCAGGAAGATATCCTGGAGATCCTGCTCAACCTGAAAGGGCTGGCGGTGAGAGTTCAAGGTAAAGATGATGTTATTCTTACCCTGAATAAATCTGGCATTGGCCCTGTGACTGCAGCCGACATCACCCACGACGGTGATGTCGAAATCGTCAAGCCGCAGCACGTGATCTGCCACCTGACCGATGAGAACGCATCTATTAGCATGCGTATCAAAGTTCAGCGCGGTCGTGGTTATGTGCCGGCTTCTGCCCGAATTCATTCGGAAGAAGATGAGCGCCCAATTGGCCGTCTGCTGGTTGACGCATGCTATAGCCCTGTAGAGCGTATTGCCTACAATGTTGAAGCAGCGCGTGTAGAGCAGCGTACCGACCTGGACAAGCTGGTCATCGAAATGGAAACCAACGGCACAATCGATCCTGAAGAGGCGATTCGTCGTGCGGCAACCATCCTGGCAGAACAACTGGAAGCTTTCGTTGACTTACGTGATGTACGTCAGCCGGAAGTGAAAGAAGAGAAACCAGAATTCGATCCGATCCTGCTGCGCCCTGTTGACGATCTGGAATTGACTGTCCGCTCTGCTAACTGCCTTAAAGCAGAAGCTATCCACTATATCGGTGATCTGGTACAGCGTACCGAGGTTGAGCTACTTAAAACGCCTAACCTGGGTAAAAAATCTCTTACCGAGATTAAAGACGTGCTGGCCTCACGTGGTCTGTCTCTGGGCATGCGCCTGGAAAACTGGCCGCCGGCAAGCATTGCTGACGAGTAACCGGATCACAGGTTAAGGTTTTACTGAGAAGGATAAGGTCATGCGCCATCGTAAGAGTGGTCGTCAACTGAACCGCAACAGCAGCCATCGCCAGGCTATGTTCCGCAATATGGCAGGTTCACTGGTTCGTCATGAGATCATCAAGACGACCCTGCCTAAAGCGAAAGAGCTGCGCCGCGTAGTTGAGCCGCTGATTACTCTTGCCAAGACTGATAGCGTAGCTAATCGTCGTCTGGCATTCGCCCGTACTCGTGATAACGAGATCGTGGCAAAACTGTTTAACGAGCTGGGCCCGCGTTTCGCGAGCCGTGCCGGTGGTTACACTCGCATTCTGAAGTGTGGCTTCCGTGCAGGCGACAACGCTCCGATGGCTTACATCGAGCTGGTTGATCGTTCTGAATCGCAAGCAGAAGCTGCTGCAGAGTAATCTGTAGCAACATAAAAAGACCCGCTTCGGCGGGTTTTTTTATTTCTCTCATCCCACCTTCCTCGTCCTGCTAAAATAGCCTTGAGCTTACGTTCATCCCCCGGAGTTGACTATGTGGTTACTCGATCAGTGGGCAGAACGCCATATTCGTGATGCCCAGCAACAAGGTGAATTTGATAACCTTCCCGGTAGCGGTGAGCCGCTGCGTCTCGATGATGACGCGCATGTCCCCCCTGAACTACGGGCAGGCTACCGACTACTGAAGAATGCCGGCTGTTTGCCACCGGAGCTGGCCCAGCGTAAAGAGGCCATGGCGCTGGCCGATCTGTTAAAGACGGTACAGCGGGATCATCCTGACTATCATGAGCTTAGTCGTAGATTAGCCCTGCTTGAACTCCAGCTGCGTCAGGCTGGTTTAAGCACCGACTTTTTGCGCGGTGTATGCCGATAAACTGATGAAAAAAATGGGCGAGGAGTAGCGATGTACCGAATTGGAGAGCTGGCAAAGCTCGCAGAGGTGACGCCTGATACCGTCCGCTATTATGAAAAGCAGCAGATGATGGATCATGAGGTGCGAACCCAGGGCGGTTTCCGTCTGTATACCGACGGCGACCTTCAGCGGCTAAAGTTTATTCGTCATGCGCGGCAGCTTGGTTTTACTCTGGAATCGATCCGCGAGCTGCTGTCGATCCGTATCGATCCCGAGCACCATACCTGCCAGGAGTCAAAAGGCATTGTTCAGTCTCGCCTAAGCGAGGTTGAGGCGCGGATTGCAGAGTTGCAGGTCATGCGTCGCTCCCTTCAGCGGCTTAATGACGCCTGCTGCGGCACGGCCCATAGCAGCGTTTACTGTTCGATTTTGGAAGCGCTGGAGCAGGGTGGGATAAAGGATGCTGGTCAGAAAGGGTGTTAATACTGTAAAAGGCCAGCGGCAAAAGCGTGACTCACCTTTGCCGCTGACTTTCTGTTAAGGACGGCTGTTTTGCTCTTTAAGCAGGTCGCGGATCTCGGTCAGCAGTAACTCCTCTTTAGAGGGGGCTGCTGGGGCTTTGGGTTCTTCTTTCTTCTTCTGATGAAGCCGGTTAATCAGCTTAATCGCCATAAAGATCGCAAATGCCACGATCAGAAAATCAAAAATGTTCTGAATGAATACGCCGTAGTGCATGACAACCGCAGGGAGGTCACCCTGAGCCGGACGCAGCGTCCACGCGAACTGTTTGAAATCAACGCCGCCGATCAGCAGGCCGAGGGGAGGCATAATGATATCGGCAACCAGCGACGAGACAATTTTACCGAACGCCGCACCAATGATGACCCCGACGGCCAGATCGATAACGTTGCCGCGCATGGCGAAAGCGCGAAACTCTTTTAACAAACTCATTTGATTCTCCTTATGCCAAAGACCCACTAAGTCTAACAAAGGTCTCTTTAATTTCCATTTCCTGGGCTATTACAGGAAGAAGGGGCTGGGTTGGAACAGCCGTTCTACATCGGTAATAAATTTTTTGTCCGTCAGGAACATAATAACGTGGTCGCCTTGCTCAATACGCAAATTATCGTTAGCAATCATAACGTCGTTACCGCGCACAACTGCCCCAATGATCGTTCCTGGCGGCAGCTTAATTTCATCAATCACTCGGCCTACGACGCGGGAAGTACTCTCATCACCATGTGCCACAGCCTCGATCGCCTCGGCAACGCCCCGACGCAGAGAGGAGACACCCACAATATCTGCCTTACGCACGTGGCTAAGCAGCGCAGAGATCGTTGCCTCCTGCGGGGAGATAGCGATATCAATGACGCTGCCCTGCACGAGGTCAACGTAGGCGCGGCGCTGGATCAGCACCATCACTTTTTTCGCCCCCATACGCTTGGCCAGCATGGCGGACATAATGTTGGCTTCATCGTCATTGGTAACGGCAATGAAAAGATCCACCTGATCGATATGCTCTTCCGCCAGCAACTCCTGATCCGACGCATCACCGTAGAAGACGATCGTATTTTGCAACTTCTCGGCTAGCTCCGCCGCCCGGCGCTGATCGCGCTCGATCAACTTAACGCTGTAGTCCTTCTCCAGCTGGCTTGCGAGGCCTGCGCCTATGTTACCGCCACCTACCAGCATAATGCGCTTATAGGGTTTTTCCAGACGCTGTAGCTCGCTCATGACTGCACGAATATGCTGTGATGCCGCGATAAAAAATACCTCATCGCCTGCTTCAACAATGGTCGATCCCTGCGGGCGGATCGGCCTGTCGTGACGAAAGATGGCGGCAACCCGGGTGTCGATATGCGGCATATGCTCGCGCATAATCGAAAGGGCATTACCCACCAGCGGACCGCCGTAGTAGGCCTTCACCACCGCGAGGCTTACTTTACCCTCGGCAAAGTTAACGACCTGCAGTGCGCCAGGATATTCAATCAGACGATAGATGCTGTCGATCACCAGCTGCTCGGGGGCAATCAGATGATCGATAGGTACGGCATCGGTATTGAACAGCTTGTCTGCATCACGCACGTAGTCAGGCGCACGAATACGCGCGATGCGGTTGGGCGTATTAAACAGCGAGTAGGCGACCTGGCAGGCAACCATATTGGTTTCATCGGAGCTGGTTACGGCAACGAGCATATCCGCATCGTCCGCGCCTGCTTCACGCAAAACGCGGGGGTGCGAGCCATGCCCTTGAACGACACGCAGGTCAAACTTATCCTGCAACATGTGCAGGCGATCACCATTGATATCAACAACGGTAATGTCATTGTTTTCACCGACCAGGTTTTCGGCCAGCGTGCCGCCGACCTGTCCTGCACCCAGAATGATTATTTTCATCAGCTGCGACTCGTCATCTCAATCACTGTTTGATTAGCTTAGCGTAATAGAAGCCGTCACCCTCTTCCCCACCCGGAAGATTTTGCTGTCCCGGCTGCGCTGGCGTACCTGTACCGTTCAGCTGTGCATTCGGCGTTCGCTTGAGGAACTCAGCAATTTGCAGGCTGTTCTCCTCCGGGAGAACGGAACAGGTGGCATACACCAGGGTACCGCCCGGTTTCAGGTGCGGCCAGATGGCGTCGAGAATAGCAGACTGTAGCTGGACCAGCTCCGGGATATCACGATCGCGGCGCAGCCACTTGATATCCGGATGGCGGCGGATCACCCCCGTCGCCGAGCAGGGGGCATCAAGCAGAATACGATCGAACGTCTGGTCGCCGCACCACTGGGAAGGGAATCGGCCGTCGCCCTGTTTAACCTGCGCCTTCACTCCCAGACGCTTCAGGTTATCGTAGACGCGGGAGAGGCGCTGTTCATCAACGTCAACTGCCAGGACGCTGGCTTCAGGAGCGACTTCCAGAATATGGGTTGTTTTACCCCCCGGCGCGGCACAGAGATCGAGGATCTGCTCGCCGTTTTGCGGCTCCAGAAAATTCATGCAGCCCTGGGCCGAGGCGTCCTGTACCGTCACCCAGCCCTGATCGAAGCCGGGCAGAGCCTGCACCGGGGCAGGCGAGGCCAGGCGCACGGCATCGGGATAATCGTTATGAGGAAAACCCTGCTGACCGGAGGCCTCCAGCAGCGCCAGCCAGGCATCGCGGGAGTGGTGGTTGCGGTTCACGCGTAGCCACATCGGCGGACGCAGGTTGTTAGCCTCAACGATATGCTCCCACTGCTGCGGGTAGGCTTTTTGCAGGCGCTTAAGCAGCCAGTCAGGATGCAAAAAACGGCTTTCGCTGGTGGCAAACTCTGCCAGCAGCGGCTCCTGCTGACGCTGGAACTGGCGCAGCACGCCGTTAATCAGGCCTTTTAGCTGTGGACGCTTAATCGCTACTGCACCCTCTACCGTTTCCGCTAAGGCAGCGTGCGGCGGAACGCGGGTATAGAGCAGCTGATAAAACCCAACCATGATCAGATAGTGAAGGGTGCGCTGCTTGCCGGTCATCGGCCGGGACATCAGCTTATTGATGAGCCACTCCATTTGGGAGAGTGTGCGCAGCACGCCAAAGCACAGCTCTTGAAGCAGGGCTTTATCTTTATCCGAGACTTTCTGCTGCAGAGCAGGGAGGACGTTACTAAGCGACTGCCCCTGCTCAACCACCTGTTCGATGGCCTGCGCTGCCATGCTGCGTAAATTGATTGTTTTTTTCATAACCGCAAAAATAAAAATGCCCGGCAACACCGGGCGTTAAAGGTAGTGGCCGTCAGGCCAGACGGTGACCGGGAATAAACCATTCGCGACGGGAGTTCAGGAGATCCTGCGCACTCATCGCTTTTTTACCTGCCGGCTGCAGCGACTCCAGATTCAGAATGCCGTCGGCGGTCGCAACCTGAATACCCTGTTTATTGGCATCAACAATCGTGCCTGGCTCAGCGCCGGTCTGCTGGTTAATTACCGACGCCTTCCAGACTTTCACCGGCTGCTCGTCGATCTCCAGCCAGCTCATCGGCCATGGATTAAAGGCCCGAATGCAGCGCTCAAGCTGCGCCGCAGAGAGCGACCAGTCGATGCGCGCTTCCTCTTTGCTGAGCTTTTCAGCGTAGGTGACGAGCGCCTCATCCTGTACCTGCGGCTGGGCAGTGCCCTGTGCCAGCTGGGCCAGAGTTTCGATTAACCCCTGCGGGCCAAGTTCTGCGAGCTTATCGTAGAGCGAGGCGCTGGTATCTTCGGCGGTAATTGGACAGGCAAGCTTGTAGAGCATATCGCCGGTGTCCAGCCCCACGTCCATCTGCATAATGGTAACGCCCGTTTCGGCATCGCCCGCCCACAGCGAACGCTGAATGGGAGCCGCCCCGCGCCAGCGCGGCAGCAGAGAACCGTGAACGTTAATGCAGCCGAGGCGCGGCATATCAAGTACTGCCTTCGGCAGGATGAGGCCATAGGCAACGACGACCATGACGTCAGCGTTGAGATCGGCAACCAGCTGCTGGTTCTCCTGCGGGCGCAAAGAGACGGGCTGAAAGACAGGTAGGCCTTTCGCTTCAGCCAGCACCTTCACCGGACCCGGCATCAGTTTTTTACCGCGCCCGGCGGGCCTGTCTGGCTGGGTAAAGACGCCAACCACCTGGTGTCCGGATGACAGCAGCGCGTCAAGATGACGCGCGGCAAAGTCAGGCGTACCGGCAAAAATAATACGTAGTGAATCCGACACGTTGATCCTTTTGGCTTCGGTTATGCACGCCCGTTCAGGCGGTCCAGTTTTTCCACTTTCTGGCGAATGCGCTGACGCTTCATCGGCGACAGATAGTCGATAAACAGTTTGCCGACCAGGTGATCCATTTCATGCTGAATACAGATGGCCAGCAGGCCGTCGGCTTCCAGCTCAAAGGATTTACCTTCGCGATCGAGGGCGCGAATTTTTACTTTTTCCGCCCGTGGAACCAGCGCACGCTGCTCAGGAATTGACAGGCAACCCTCTTCAATACCGGTCTCGCCGCTCTTTTCCAGCAATTCTGGGTTAATGAGCACCAGCTGCTCGTCGCGGTTTTCAGAGACGTCGATAACAATAATACGCTGGTGGATATCAACCTGCGTGGCGGCAAGACCAATACCCTCTTCGGCGTACATCGTTTCAAACATATCATCAACGATGCGCTGAATTTCTGCATTCACTTCTTTTACCGGCGCAGCGACTTTGCGAAGACGCTCGTCCGGAATATGTAACACGTGCAAAACTGACATAAATACCCAGGAGTTGTGTTCAGGAGTTGAAAAGATCGTTACCACTATTCTAGACAAATCCCCCTCCGATTGACAGCATCAGTGACCAATCGCAAAGATTGCAACCGCCCCGTGTGGCAAGGGACAAGGATGACTTTGACAGAGATTTGGCTGCGGCTGATCCACCTCGGTGAACTCTATGGCGAACGGATGCTGGAGGCCGCACATTTTTTAGCATCTCATCCCCATCCCGATGCAAAAACGCTTTCGCTCGCCGGGCTGACGGCAAAACAGAGCGCGCGGTTTTTCGCTGTCTCTACCCGCGATATCGACAGCACGCTTGCGTGGCTGGCTCTGCCTGAGCATCACCTGCTGTTGGCGAGCGATGGGGACTATCCGCCAACGCTGCGTGCTATTCCTGATTTCCCCGGCGCGCTGTTTGTGAAGGGAGATGTGAGCCTGCTCACTACCCCGCAGCTGGCCGTGGTGGGTAGCCGAGCAAACTCATGGTATGGCGAGCGCTGGGGAGGTCATTTTTGCGAACGGCTCGCGGCGTGCGGCTTAACAATTACCAGCGGGCTGGCGTTAGGCATCGATGGGATTGCCCATCGCAGCGCGCTGCGCAGCGGAGGTAAAAGCCTTGCGGTGCTGGGTAACGGTCTGCAACAGATCTATCCCCGTCGGCATGCTGCCCTGGCGGCGGAGCTTATTGAGGCTGGTGGCGCGCTGGTATCAGAGT
The DNA here is from genome assembly GCF_037152055.1 of Pseudescherichia sp. AS216. Lineage (NCBI taxonomy): Bacteria > Pseudomonadati > Pseudomonadota > Gammaproteobacteria > Enterobacterales > Enterobacteriaceae > Pseudescherichia > Pseudescherichia sp. AS216. Next base: position 21,366 of record NZ_JBBCMV010000012.1, read on the forward strand.
TTCCACTGGCAGCGCTGCCCAGACCGCGTAACTTTCCCCGGCGTAACCGGGTTATCAGCGGCCTTAGCCAGGGCGTGCTGGTGGTGGAGGCTGCCCTGCGTAGTGGATCCCTGGTAACCGCCCGTTGCGCGATGGATCAGGGGCGGGAAGTCTTTGCGCTGCCCGGCGCGTTGGGCAGTCCCGGTAGCGAAGGCCCTCACTGGCTGATCCAGCAGGGGGCGATGTTGGTCAGCACCCCAGAGGAGATCCTCGAAAATCTACATCAGGGTTTACCCTGGCTACACAATGCACGCGAAAAACCAATTTATTCGTCAGAACACCGAGCGGCGGCATTGCCATTTCCTGAGCTCCTGGCTAACGTAGGAGATGAGGTAACACCTGTTGACGTCGTCGCTGAACGTGCCGGCCAACCTGTGCCAGTGATTGTGGCCCAGCTACTCGAACTGGAGTTAGCAGGATGGATCGCAGCTGTACCCGGCGGCTATGTCCGATTAAGGAGGGCAAGCCATGTTCGACGTACTAATGTATTTGTTTGAGACTTATATCCACAACGAAGCAGAACTGCGTGTGGATCAGGACAAACTTGAACGGGACCTCACTGACGCCGGTTTTGACCGTGAGGATATCTACAACGCGCTACTGTGGCTGGAGAAGCTTGCTGACTATCAGGAAGGCCTCGCCGAACCGATGCAGCTTGCCTCAGACCCTCTCTCTCTGCGTATCTATACTGCAGAAGAGTGTGAACGGCTGGATGCCAGCTGCCGGGGTTTCCTGTTATTCCTCGAGCAGATTCAGGTGCTAAACCTCGAAACACGAGAAATGGTGATTGAGCGCGTGCTGGCGCTGGATACGGCAGAGTTCGAGCTGGAAGATCTCAAGTGGGTCATCCTGATGGTGCTCTTCAATATCCCAGGCTGTGAAAATGCCTATCAGCAGATGGAAGAATTACTCTTTGAAGTGAATGAAGGTATGCTGCACTAACTATCGTCGCAGCATCAAGAGTTGTTATGGCCAAATCAGCACTGTTTTCGGTGTCTAATCAAGAGCCCTGCCCGCAGTGCGGGGCTCCGCTTGTTATTCGGACCGGGAAACGCGGGCCGTTTCTTGGTTGTTCCCACTATCCTGAATGTGACTATGTCCGCTCCCTGAAAAGCCAGGCCGATGGACATATCGTCAAGGTTCTGGAGGGGCAGTTGTGCCCACTTTGCCAGTCTGTGCTGGTGCTTCGCCAGGGGCGCTTCGGTATGTTTATTGGCTGTAGCCAATATCCGGAATGCGGACATACGGAAACAATCGATAAACCCGACGACACGACCATTACCTGTCCGCAGTGCAAGCAGGGCACCCTCGTCCAGCGACGTTCACGCTATGGCAAAACCTTCCACTCCTGCGATCGCTATCCGGAGTGCCAGTTTGTTATCAATTTTAAACCGGTAGCAGGCGAGTGCCCGACGTGTCACTACCCGCTACTTATAGAGAAGAAAACCGCGCAGGGCGTTAAATGCTTCTGTGCCAGTAAACAATGTGGAAAGCCGGTCACGGCGGAAAAGAACAGTGAATAATAACCTGCCCTCAGGCGCTATCGCGGATGCGGTGGCGGTACTGAATAGAGAAGATGTCATCGCCTATCCCACCGAAGCTGTTTTTGGCGTCGGCTGCGACCCCGACAGTGAAACGGCGGTTAACCGCCTTCTGGTATTAAAACAGCGTCCGGTAGAGAAGGGGTTGATCCTTATTGCTGCCAGCTTTGAGCAACTGAAACCTTATATAGATGAGCAGGCGTTAAATGATGCCCAGCGAGAAGCGGTATTTGCCTGCTGGCCTGGACCGGTGACCTTTGTTTTCCCGGCAAAACCGACAACGCCGCGCTGGCTGACCGGGCGCTTTGACTCCCTGGCCGTACGGGTTACCGATCATCCGCTGGTGGTGGAGCTGTGCAAGGCTTATGGTAAACCGTTGGTCTCTACCAGCGCTAATCTTACCGGTCTGCCGCCGTGCCGGACAACCGAGGAGGTGCGCGCGCAGTTTGGCGATGCGTTTCCGGTTGTAGAAGGTGAAACCGGCGGGCGTGAAAATCCGTCTGAAATTCGTGACGCATTGACCGGCGAACGTTTTCGCCAGGGGTGATCTATGGAATCCTATGCCGTTTTTGGTAATCCCATTGCACACAGTAAATCGCCGTTTATTCATCAGCAGTTTGCGCAGCAGTTGCAGATAGCTCACCCTTACGGGCGCGTTCTGGCTCCCGTTGATGATTTTATTGCGACGCTAAACGCTTTTTTCGCTGCGGGCGGAAAGGGGGCTAACGTCACCGTTCCCTTTAAAGAAGAAGCGTTTGCCCGGGCGGATGAGCTGACGGAGCGCGCGGCGCTTGCCGGTGCGGTTAATACACTCAAGCGTCTTGATGATGGCCGTCTGCTGGGGGATAACACCGACGGCATTGGCCTACTCAGCGATCTGCAGCGGCTAGGATTCATTAAGCCAGGCTTTCGCATTCTGCTGATTGGTGCAGGTGGCGCGTCACGCGGCGTACTGCTGCCGCTGCTCTCTCTCGACTGTGCGGTAACCATAACCAATCGGACTTTTGCTCGAGCCGAAGAGCTGGCGACGCTATTCGCCCATACCGGCAGCGTTAGCGCCGTCGCGATGAAGGATCTTGTCGGGCACGAGTTTGATCTTATTATCAACGCCACTTCCAGCGGCATCAGTGGGGAAACGCCGCAGATCCCTGGCTCCCTGATCGATAGCCATAGTCACTGCTATGACATGTTCTATCAAAAAGGAGAGACGCCGTTTCTCCGCTGGTGTGAACAGCATGGTGCAAAACAGCGTGCGGATGGGTTGGGGATGCTGGTGGCGCAGGCTGCTCATGCGGTGCTGCTCTGGCATGGCGTGCTGCCGGAAACCACACGGGTGATTGAACAACTCAAGCAGGAGCTGGCCGGGTGAACCAGGCGATTCACTTTCCCGATCGGGAAGCGTGGCATAACGAACTGAACGCCGTCTGCTTCCCGGTGCTGGTTAACGGCATGCAGCTTAGCTGTGCGATTAAAGCCGAAACGCTGGCAAACCGGTTCGGCGGCGAGACGCCAGCCCAGTGGCTGGCGCTTTTTCAGGAGCATCGCTGGGATCTGGAAGAGGAGGCCGAACAGCTGATCCGACGCCAGCAGGAGGACGATCAGGGTTGGGTGTGGCTCTCCTGAGCCTGATCCAGATAGTCATCTTTCCATTTCACGTAGTTATTGGCGGAGTACTGCAGCCCCGCAATCTCCGCCTCGGTCAGAGGGCGGATCTGTTTAACCGGGCTGCCTAAATAGAGAAAGCCGCTCGCCAGACGCTTATTCTGCGGTACCAGGCTACCGGCACCAATCATCACGTCGTCCTCTACCACTACACCATCCAGCAAAATGGATCCCATTCCGACCAGCACTCTGTTGCCCACCGTGCAGCCGTGCAGCATCACTTTATGCCCTACCGTCACATCTTCACCAATAATGAGCGGATTACCGTCCGGATTATAGGAAGATTTATGGGTCACGTGCAGCACGCTGCCATCCTGAATATTGCTGCGGGCACCAATTTGCACGTAATTCACATCGCCGCGGATCGCAACCAGCGGCCAGATGCCAACGTCATCAGCCACTCTGACATCGCCGATCACCACGCTGGTGGCATCAATCATCACGCGCTGACCTATTTTAGGATAGAGATCTTTATAAGAACGTAGAGCAGCTGACATAGTTACCTCGTCAAAACAGAAGTTATAGTGATGACTTTGGTAGCTTTAGAGGCCCGGCGCAAGCCCTTTACACGCCAAAATTTAAGCAGATCGCACAGGATCTCAGCATAAAGAGTGAAAAAGCGGCGGTCGGAAAAAAAGATCCAAAAAAGGGTTGTGCAAAAAAATGGGATCCCTATAATGCGCCTCCATCGAAACGGCAAACGTGAATCACTTCACGGAAACAGCCGGTCCGGTTGAAGAGAAAAAATTCTGAAATTGAGGGTTGACTCTGAAAGAGGAA
>NZ_JBBCMV010000013.1:0-14860 GCF_037152055.1 Pseudescherichia sp. AS216
ATCCACCCACAACGGTACCGGCCATCATCCCGGCCAGGGCGGCGGAGTGACCGATGTCATCCCCAACGCGTGCGGCTGCAAACATAACAACTCTCCCTGTTGTCAGGCGTGGGGACGAAAGCTTTTGAGCAGGTGGATGTAAGCAGCCAGGGCTTCGTTTGCATCAAGGCTATCTGTCGCGCGTCCTAACGTATGTTCCAGATAAATAGGGTTCTCTGTTGCTCAGGCATTAAATACTTCAGGCAGAACATGTCAATTGACGAGGCGGGATAACGCGCTATTAATTTGATTTAGGGCAGGGTTGCTGTTGAAATTTAAAAATTCAGACAGCTATGGATCATCTAAAAACAGGGTGAATCTATATGACTGATTTTTAGAGGAATCGTTAATAAAGGCGAAAAAAATCCACGCCGAAGCATGGATTTTTGTTGTCTGCGATTTACTTCGCTATCTGTGGATTCACGCAGTTCTTCTCTACCTTGCCGTTGAGGGCGTCGATCAGGTTATCGACGGCGCAGGCGGCCATGTTGTAGCGCGTCTCGTGCGTTGCCGAGCCGATATGGGGCAGGGCAACGACGTTCGGCAGGCTCAGCAGCGGCGAATCCACCGGCAGCGGCTCCTGCTCAAAGACGTCCAGCCCGGCGGCGTGGATCTCACCGCTTTTCAGCGCCGCAATCAGCGCCTGCTCATCTACCACCGGACCACGGCCCGCGTTAATAAAGATGGCGGACGACTTCATCTTCTTAAACTGCTCTGCGCCAATCATATGGTGCGTTTCGTCGGTCAGCGGCAGCACCACGCAAACGTAGTCTGACTCCTGCAGCAGCGTGTCGATATCGCAGTAGCGGGCCTGGAAACGCTCTTCCGCCTCGCTGTGATGACGGCGGGCGTTATAGAGGATCGGCATGCCGAAACCAAAGTGTGCCCGCTGCGCCAGCGCCAGACCGATGCGGCCCATCCCGATGATGCCCAGCGTTTTGTGATGCACGTCGATACCGAACCAGTCCGGGCCAATACCCTGTTTCCATTCGCCTGCTTTCACTCGCTCCGCCACCTCCACCACGCGTCGGGCGGTGCTGAGAACCAGCGCCATCATGGTATCGGCAACCGTCTCCGTCAGCACGGTAGGGGTGTGCATCAGGAAAATGCCCCGCGCGTTCAGGGCATCAACGTCGAACTGATCGTAGCCAACCGACACGGTGGAGGCGGCACGCAGCTTCGGCATCTTTTCCAGCAGCGCCGCGTCCACTTTCTCACTCGAACCCAGCAAGCCCTCTGCATCTGCAAACGCCTCCGCGTTTTTTTGTACCGTCTCCGGGTCGAGATTGTCGACCTGGGTGACGGTAAAGTGGTCTTCCAGACGCTGATGCAGATCGTCAGGCAGTGCTTTGTACAGGATGATGGACGGCTTCATGCGTATCTCCGTAATCAATGGGTTGAGGGGCGTCCGGCGCGCATCATGCGGGCTGGAGCCTGTTGATTATTGGCAGGCTTAACAATCAAAGTAAGCCATACCGAAACAAAAAGTGCCACCCCCATAAAAATGTACGATGCGGACGGGCTGCCGGTGGAACCGTTGAGATAGCCCACAAACCACGAGCCAAAGAAGGAGCCGAGTGCGCCCATGCTGTTGATTAATGCCATAGCGCCGCCCGCCACGTTACGCGGCAGCATCTCTGGGATGATGGCAAAGAAGGGGCCGTAAGGGGCGTACATCGCCGCACCGGCGATCACCAGCAGGGTATAGGAGATCCAGAAGTGGTTTGCACCCACCGCCCAGGAGCCAATAAAGGCGAAGGCAGCGATCAGCAGCAGCGGCCAGACGAACAGCTTACGGTTTTGCAGCTTATCAGAGGCCCAGGAGGCGAGGATCATCGCAATGGTCGCGGCCAGGTAGGGGACAGAGGAGAGCCAGCCCACTTCTACCATGCCTAAGTTTGCGCCGCCGCTGCGGATAATCGACGGCAGCCACAGCACGAAACCGTACACGCCGATGCTCCAGGCGAAGTACTGCATGCAGAGCAAGATAACGTTGCGCGAGCGGAAAGCTTCACCATAGTTACGTACCGCTTTGATACCCTCCTGCTCTTTCTCCAGCTGTGCTTTTAACGCGGCCTTTTCATCGTCTGCCAGCCACTTCACCTGCTCGGGCTTATCTTTTACCAGTACCCACCAGCAGAATGCCCAGATGATGGCCGGAACGCCTTCAATAATGAACATTTCACGCCAGCCGAAGGACTGGATCAGGTAGCCGGAAACCACCGACATCCACAGCACCGTGACCGGGTTACCGAGGATCAGGAAAGTATTGGCCCGGGAACGTTCGGATTTGGTAAACCAGTTGCTGATGTAGATCAGCATGGCCGGCATGACCGCCGCCTCCACTACGCCCAGAATAAAGCGAATGGCAGCCAGCATCGGGATATTATTGACCACGCCGGTCAGCGAGGCGCACGCTCCCCACAGGATCAGGCAGATAAAGATCAGCTTGCGAACGCTGCGACGCTCGGCATAGAGTGCGCCGGGGATCTGGAAGAAGAAGTAACCGAGGAAGAAGAGCGCGCCCAGCAGCGATGAGATGCCTTTGGTAATGCCCAGATCCTCGTTAATACCGGCAGCGGACGCGAAGCTGAAGTTGGCCCGGTCAAGGTAGGCCAGGCTGTAGGTGATAAATATAATCGGCATAATGTACAGCCAGCGTTTAGCTGCATTGGTCGAACTTTTCATAGGCTTGCCTCGAATGTTGAGGTTTATGCTGCCTCTGTTGTGTAGGGTACAGAGGATCTGTAATTAGAACGTTTCTGCGAGCTGCGCCCGCGTCGGTAAGCCTTCGCTGTCGCCAGGAACCTGGATCGCCAGCGAGCCAATCTTATTCCCGCGTGCTACCGCCTGCGGGAAGGTTTTTCCCTCCAGCAGGGCGCTGATCACCCCAACGGCGAAGCCATCTCCTGCGCCAACGGTATCGACGACGTTATCTACCCTGACGGCGGCAACCGCGCCCTGCTCACCGGCGGCGGTTTTGAACCATGCTCCGTCGGCACCGGTTTTAATCACCACCGCTTTAACACCCCGATCCAGATAAAAGTCCGCCATGGCCTCCGGCGTGCTTTTGCCCGTCAGGATGGCGGCCTCTTTCAAGCCTGGCAGCACCCAGTCGGCCTGGAAGGCGAGACGGTTCAGCTTCTCAACCATCTCCGCTTCGCTTTTCCACAGCACCGGACGCAGATTAGGATCGAAAGAGATCGTTTTTCCCTGCGCTTTCATGGTGCTTGCTGCATGATCCAGAAGATCGTAAGCGCTGGCGGACAGCGCCGCCGCCACGCCGCTCAGGTGCAGGTGCCGTGCTCGGCTAAACGTTGCTGTATCAAAGTCATCACAAGAGAGGTGACTGGCGGCAGAGCCTTTGCGGAAGTACTCCACAATGGGATCGGTTCCATTTTCCGCCCGCGATTTCAGCTGAAAACCAGTGGGATAGCGTTCATCAACGGTGACGCTCTCGCTGTTGATACTCTCTTTTTGCAGCGAGCTGAGCACGAAGCGGCCAAAGCTGTCGGATCCGACGCGGCTGACCCAGCTGACGTTGAGACCCAGGCGGGCGAGGCCGGTGGCGACATTAAGCTCCGCGCCTGCGACGCGCTTGATAAAGGCCTCGGCTTCGGCCAGTTCGCCCGGCTCGGTGGCGACAAACATCGCCATCGCTTCGCCAATGGTGATGACATCCAGGGCGTTATGCATGATGAAACTCCTCGCGTAACCAGGTGACGTAGCGGCGCGTGACGGCGGTCAGATCGCGCCCTTCAAGAGGGAATTCGATACCGCGCGGTGCGTCAGCGGGCAGAGCGTCAAGCAGCGCCTGCCAGCGCGGATCGTCATGGTCTGGCGGCACGGCACGCCAATGGAAATGATGAGCCTGGGCAGCCTTCACGTGGACATAGCTCACGGCAGGGGCCAGCAGGCGCGCGGCCTCTTCCGGGGACTCGTCCACCCACAGCCAGTTGCCCATATCAAAGGTCAGCGTCACGGGAAGATCCAGTACCTTGCAGGCGGCGCTGAAGCGCTGCATTGGCGCAATTTTGCCGCACTCGGTCTGATCGTTTTCGACCACCAGCGCCATGCCGCTTTCGGCCAGCAGGGCGCGCAGCGGTTCAAGGGTCGATTTGTGCTGGAAATGGCCGAGGGAGACTTTCAGCCACAGGGCGTTAAGGGCATGGGCCTCCTGCAACAGCGCCGGCAGCAGCGGGTTCAGCGTGCCGTCGGGCAGGCAGAGCGGCTCTGGCGCGGAGTAGCAGGCCAGCAGACCGTGTTTCGCAATGGCGGCGGCCAGCGCGGGCAGGCTCTTCAGCTCCTGCGGGCTAAACAGCTCCCGGCGGATTTCGACGCCATCCGCACCGCCGTTAGCGATAAAGGGGAGCACCGCCACCTGCCCGCCCAACTGGGTCAGGCGGTCATGGCCGTAGGCGGCGGTGACAACAATAATTTTTCTTTCCATCTGGTCACTCCAGCGTTAACTCTTGCCTTAACGCTAGATGGAACCGGTTCCAAAGAAAAGTTCGCTATCTCTAAAGCATGATCGTCGTCACGAAGGTTATCAGAGAGACGTTGAGCCACGCACAATCAGTTCGCCGGAGAAGAGCTGCTCGCGAACAGTATTGTCACTCCCGTCGATGCGGCGTACCACCTGCTCAACGGCGGCGTAGCCAATCTGCCAGGTGGGCTGCTTGAGGGTGGTAATGCCGACGCCTGCCAGCTCGGCCCACTCCAGTTCGTCAAAGCCGAGCAGGCCAATGTCGCTGCCCCAGTGCAGGCCGATGCGTTTGAGCGAGCGGGCCACCTGAAGGGTTAACGCGCCGTTGGCAGAGATCACCGCTTTACGCATCCCGCGATGGCGGGCGTGGAACTGCCGCAGGGTGTTATCGATCTGTGCGGCCTCGTGCAGCACCGTCTCGGCGTTTTCCGCCACCACGCCGGGGTAGCGGGCCAGCGTAGCGCGAAAGGCGCTCAGGCGCTCGCGGCGGGTATTGACCGTGCCGAGCGGCTCGCTGAGAAACAGCAGCGCCTCAAAGCCCTGCTGGATCAGGTGCTCGGTGGCGGTGGTGGCGGCCTGGGTATTATCCAGCCCCACCACGTCGCAGGCGAAATCAGGGATCTTGCGGTCGATAAGCACCATCGGCAGCGCCGACTGCTGCAGGCGGTTTAGCGCCTCCTCTCGCATCCCCACGGCGTTGACCACGATCCCTTCTACCTGATAGCTGCGGAGCAGATCCAGGTAGTGCTGCTCCCGGTCCAGCTCGTTATTGGTATTACAGACCAACGGCGTAAAACCCTTCTCCCGGCAGGCGGCCTCGATGCCGCTGAGCACGTTGACGGAGTAGGGGTTAGTGATATCGGCGATGATCAGGCCAATCAGACGAGTGCGGCCGCGCTTGAGACCCTGCGCCATCAGGCTGGGACGGTAGTCGAGGGTGGCAATGGCGTGCTCTATGCGCAGACGCAGATCCTCAGAGAGCAGATTCTGCTCACCGTTGAGGTAGCGCGACACGCTGGTTTTACCGGTTTTCGCCGCTTTTGCGACATCGCTGATGGTGGGGCGTTGTGATTTGCTCATCGCTGATTTCCCTGGCTTTAGTGAGAATACCTTAGCGAGAAAATCGGCCTAAGCAAGTTATTTGCCCGGTGGCGCTAGCGCTTACCGGGCTTACAGGAGCGAGCGTCTCTGTTTACTGCGTTGGGCTAAGCGTGATCTCGACGCGGCGGTTCTGCGCCTTGCCCTCTTCGGTGCTGTTGCTGGCGATCGGGTTCGCCGGGCCCATGCCGCTGGTGCGCAGGCGAGTAGCGTCTACGCCCTGGGTAATCAGCGAGCTGGCAACCGAGTCGGCGCGCTGCTGTGACAGACGCATATTGAGATCCTTGCCGCCGGTGCTGTCGGTGTAGCCCACCACGTTCACCGCCGTTTTCGGATACTCTTTCAGCACCATCGCCACGCCGGTCAGGGTGTTAGCACCCGCCGGTTTCAGGGTCGCGCTGCTGCTGTCGAAGGTGACGTTGTTCGGCATGTTAAGCACGATGTTGTCGCCGTTTCGCGTCACGCTCACGCCGGTTCCCTGCATTTTCTCGCGCAGTTTAGCTTCCTGCACGTCCATATAGTAGCCCGCACCGCCGCCAAGCGCCGCGCCTGCCGCTGCGCCAATCAGCGCACCTTTACCGCGATCTTTCTTCGAGGAGGAGAGGACGCCTACGCCTGCGCCGACCAGCGAGCCAATGCCCGCGCCGATGCCAGATTTACCTGCTTCACGTTCGCCGGTGTAGGGGTTAGTCGTACAGCCAGAAATTGCCATGGCACCGCATACTGCGGCGGCAATCATAATGACGCGTTTTTTCATTGTTTATCCTTAAATACGTTTTCGTTCTAAGCCACTGCAAGGTGGTGGTTGATTATGACGCCTGAATAGGGTGAAAATTTCCGGAAAGAATCTGAATTTTGTAAATAACATTGAATGGCCTGTATAAAGGGTCATCACACCTGCATCTACGACCGGAGAGCACGCGCTTTGGCAAACACAACAATTAAAACGGTTCTGACCGCGGCCCACTGGGGGCCTATGCTGGTTGAAACCGATGGCGTACAGGTTCTGAACTCACGCGGCGCGCTGCCGACCGCCCATCCGAACTCGCTCCAGACGGCGGTGCGCGACCAGGTTCACAGCAAGACCCGAGTGCGTTTTCCTATGGTGCGCAAAGGCTTTCTCGCCTCGCCGGAGAGCCCGCAGGGCGTTCGTGGCCAGGATGAGTTTGTGCGCGTTAGCTGGGACGAGGCGCTGGATCTGATCCACGCCCAGCATAAGCGCATTCGCGATAGCTACGGTCCGTCATCAATCTTTGCTGGCTCCTACGGCTGGCGCTCCAACGGCGTGCTGCATAAGGCGGCGACGCTGTTACAGCGTTATATGAGCCTTGCCGGCGGCTATACCGGTCACCTGGGGGATTACTCCACCGGCGCGGCGCAGGCGATCATGCCCTATGTCGTCGGGGGCAATGAGGTCTATCAGCAGCAGACCAGCTGGCCGCTGGTGCTGGAGCACAGCGAAGTGGTGGTGCTCTGGAGCGCTAACCCGCTTAATACCCTGAAAATTGCCTGGAACGCCTCGGATGAGCAGGGCATCGCCTTTTTTGATCGGCTGCGGCGCAGCGGCAAGCGGCTGATCTGCATCGATCCTATGCGATCGGAAACGGTCGACTTCTTCGGTGACAGCATGGAGTGGATCGCCCCGCATATGGGGACTGACGTAGCGCTGATGCTCGGCATTGCTCATACCCTGCTGGAGAACGGCTGGCAGGACAGCGACTTCCTGACGCGCTGCACCGAGGGCTATGAGGTCTTTGCTACCTACCTGAGCGGCGAGAGCGACGGCGTAGCGAAAAGCGCCGAATGGGCAGCAGCGATTTGCGGCATTGAGGCGGAGAAAATTCGCGAGCTGGCCAGGCTGTTCCATGAAAATACCACCATGCTGATGTCGGGCTGGGGAATGCAGCGTCAGCAGTATGGCGAGCAGAAGCACTGGATGCTGGTGACTCTGGCAGCGATGCTGGGGCAGATCGGCACGCCGGGCGGCGGCTTTGGTCTCTCCTACCACTTTGCTAACGGCGGCAACCCGACGCGGCGGGCGGCGGTGCTGGCCTCGATGCAGGGCAGCGTGCAGGGCGGCGTGGATGCGGTCGATAAGATCCCGGTGGCGCGCATCGTCGAGGCGCTGGAAAACCCTGGCGGCGCGTACCAGCACAACGGCATGGACAGGCACTTCCCGGATATTCGCTTCATCTGGTGGGCCGGTGGCGCGAACTTTACCCATCATCAGGATACTAACCGGCTGATCCGCGCCTGGCAGAAGCCGGAGCTGGTAGTGATCTCAGAGTGCTACTGGACCGCCGCCGCGAAACACGCGGATATCGTTCTGCCGGCTACCACCTCCTTTGAGCGCAACGATCTCACCATGACTGGCGACTACAGCAACCAGCATCTGGTGCCGATGAAGCAGGTCGTGGCCCCGCAGGACGAAGCCCGCGACGATCTGGCGATCTTCGCTGACCTGAGCGAGCGCTGGGAAGAGGGGGGCCGGGAGCGCTTTACCGAGGGCAAAACCGATCTGCAGTGGCTGGAAACCTTCTATGAGATCGCTGGTCAACGCGGCGCGAGCCAGGGCGTGACCCTGCCGCCGTTTGTAGAGTTCTGGGAAGCCAATCAGCTGATTGAGATGCCGGAGAGCGAGCAGAGTGCGCGTTTCATCCGTTTTGCCGACTTCCGCCGCGATCCGCAGGCGAATCCGCTGAAAACCGACAGTGGTAAGATCGAGATCTACTCAAAACGCATTGCCGGCTACGGCTACGCGGATTGTCCGCCGCACCCGATGTGGCTTGCGCCAGTGGAGTGGCACGGCAACGCCGAGTCCGGACAATTGCAGGTGCTGTCGGCGCATCCGGCGCACCGTTTGCATAGCCAGCTGAGCTACAGCGAACTGCGCGAGCGGTACGCGGTGGCCGGGCGTGAACCCATCACCCTGCATCCCCAGGATGCGCAGGCGCGCGGGATTGTTGCCGGCGACGTGGTGCGCGTGTGGAACGGGCGCGGGCAGGTGCTGGCGGGTGCGGTCGTGACCGAGGGCATCCGCCCCGGGGTGATCTGCATTCATGAGGGCGGCTGGCCGGATCTCGACCCGGCGGCGGGCGGCATCTGTAAAAATGGCGCGGTCAACGTGCTGACGCGGGATCTTCCCACCTCGCGGCTGGGCAACGGCTGCGCGGGCAATACCGCCCTGGCATGGGTAGAGAAGTATACCGGTCCGGCACTGACGCTTACGGCGTTTGATCCGCCTGCCAGCTCATGATCCACGTCGGGTGCTGCGTTTCATCCTGCCATGCGCAATCCTCAATTCGGAACCCGCAGGCATGGTAGAAGTGCACCGCCCGGGTGTTCTTCTGGTACACCTCCAGACTGAGCTGGGGGTGGCGCTGCATGACATGTTCCAGCAGCCCCCGACCAATGCCCCTGCCGATGGCGGCAGGGCGTACGAAGAGCGCGCCGACAAAGCGCGCATCCATCACGCTGACAAACCCCTGTAGCCCTGCGTTGTCCTCCCACACCCAGGTGGTAGCGTTGGCAAGATAGATATCCCGCACCATAGGGATGCTCTCTTGCCAGTAGCTCTCCCGGATAAAGGGGTGGGCAAAGGCGGTGCTCTCCAGCCACAGCTGCAGCAGCGGAGCGCTATCTTTACGATGCCATTCGTGGATCATCCTCGCCTCCTGGATGGCAGAAACAGCCGGTAATATGATCGTTGACCAGGCCGCAGGCCTGCATAAACGAATAGCAGATGGTGGTGCCGACAAACTTAAAGCCGCGTTTTTTCAGCGCCTTTGACAGAGCATCTGACTCCGGGGTAGAGGTGGGGATTTCGCTCAGGGTGGCCGCCTGGGTCACGCGGGGTGGATGCCCGGCAAATGACCAGACAAATTCACTAAAGGACTCGCCGCTCTCCGCCATCGCCAGATAAGCGCGGGCGTTGCCGATAATGGCCTGAATTTTCCCCCGATGGCGAATAATGCCCGCGTCCTGCATCAGGCGCTCGACCTCCTCCTCCTGCATCGCCGCCACGCGCTGCGGATCGAACTGATGGAAACAGCGGCGGTAGTTTTCCCGCTTCTTCAGCACCGTGATCCATGACAGTCCGGCCTGCTGGCCTTCGAGGCAGATCATCTCAAACAGCTTTTGGCCGTCGGTTTGCGCAACGCCCCACTCCCTGTCGTGATAGTCGATGTACAACGGGTCCTGACTGACCCAGCCACAACGTTGCATATTCCGCTCCCTTTGTTGCTGTGAATCACAAAAGAAATCACTGCCGCTGGCTTGACGTCCCTGGTAAAGAGACAATATTTAATACAGGGTTTTAAGCCCACCAAGAACGATAACAATAATGCCGAATTCGGCTCTCTTCTGGAGTCGCATTGATGAACACTAAAAAATTCAGTGGCCGCCGCCTGGCGATAGCGTCTGTTTGCGTGTTTTTCTGCCACACGGCGAATGCCTGGCAGCAGGAATATATCGTGATAGACCCGCAAAGTAATATGACCGATCGCTATACATGGGATAGCGATCACCAACCACGCTATGACGATATTCTGGAGGAGCGTATCCGGTCAGGACAGAACCTGCCTGGTGCCACCTTTAACCTGCCCGATGATAACCCACTCGACGCCACCAGTACGATGAGCATGGGGTGGAATTTTCCACTGGCTTACAGCGTCACCACCGGGCCGGTGGCCGTCTGGCATTACGACAGCTCAACCTCAACGATGTTTAATGAGTTTGGCGACAGTCCAGCCAACCTGCAATTTAGCGATCCGCTATGGCATGCCAGCGTCAGCTCCGTAGGCTGGCGGGTAGACAGCCACTTTGGCGATCTTCGCTCGTGGGCGCAGGTTAGCTACAACCAGCAGTTTGGCGAAAATCAGTGGAAGAGCCAGTCGGGCCTCAATCGCCTCTCTGCGTCCAGCCAGTATGGCAACTGGATGGACGTCACCTTTGGCGCGGATATGCTGCTCAATCCGCATCTTGCAGCCTACGCCGCTATGTCGCAGTCAGAGAACGACGTCACCGGGCAGAACTATCTCTACAGCATGGGCGTGAGCGCGCGGTTTTAGTACCTGTTTTAAACAAGTGATTAACATTTAAACTACACGGCTGGCGCGCCTGGCGTTGATAGTACCCACTAACTTATACGCTAAAAAACGCAGCGGCCGACAGGGGCGCTGCCATTCATTCCCTCTCCAGGGCATTTCATTCCCTCCTCGCTGCATTTCATGCCTTTTTTCACCCGGCATGAAATGCGCTTCGCTATCGTTGACGGCAGAGAATTTCTTAATTTCCTTATGCAGGAAGACTGCCATGAACACATCAACCGCAAATCGCACTCGCTGGCTAACCCTTGTCGGCACCATCATCACTCAGTTTGCCTTAGGATCGGTCTACACATGGAGCCTGTTCAACAGCGCGCTGGCAGAAAAGCTCGATGAGCCGGTAAGCCAGGTCGCCTTCTCCTTTGGCCTGCTCAGCCTGGGCCTGGCGATCTCCTCGTCGGTGGCCGGGAAGCTGCAGGAGCGTTTTGGCGTTAAGCGCGTCACAATGGCCTCCGGCATCCTGCTTGGCATTGGCTTGATGCTCACCGCGCATGCCAACAACCTGATGATGCTCTGGCTGAGCGCTGGCGTGCTGGTGGGCCTGGCCGATGGCGCAGGCTACCTGCTGACCCTCTCCAACTGCGTTAAATACTTCCCGGAGCGTAAAGGGCTGATCTCGGCGTTCGCCATTGGCTCCTACGGTCTTGGCAGCCTCGGCTTCAAGTTCATCGACAGCCAGCTGCTGGCGACCGTGGGCCTGGAGAGCACCTTTATGATTTGGGGTGCGATTGTGATGGGTATGATCCTGTTTGGCGCGATGTTGATGAAAGACGCCCCGCAGCAGAAAGTCACCATGACTAACGGCGTGGTCGAAAACGACTTTACCCTGGCGCAGTCCATGCGTAAACCGCAGTACTGGATGCTGGCGGTGATGTTCCTGACCGCCTGCATGAGCGGCCTGTACGTGATTGGCGTAGCGAAAGATATCGCTCAGGGCATGGTGCATCTGGATATGGCTACCGCAGCCAACGCGGTAACGGTGATTGCTATTGCTAACCTGACAGGCCGTCTGGTGCTGGGTATCCTCTCTGACAAGATTGCCCGTATCCGGGTGATTACCCTCGGTCAGGTGGTTTCGCTGGTGGGCATGGCCGCGCTGCTGTTTGCTCCGCTCAATGCGATGACCTTCTTCGCCGCCATTGCCTGCATCGCCTTTAACTTCGGCGGCACCATTACCGTATTCCCGTCGCTGGTGAGCGAATTCTTCGGGCTGAACAACCTGGCGAAAAACTACGGCGTGATCTACTTGGGCTTCGGTATCGGCAGCATCTGCGGTTCGATTATCGCCTCGCTGTTCGGCGGCTTCTTTATTACCTTCTGCGTCATTTTTGCCCTGCTGATCCTCTCTCTGGCACTCTCTACCACCATTCGCCAGCCGCAGAGCAAAGTGTATAAACAGGTGCATGCCTGACGGCTTTTCGTGCGGTAATCCTCCCGGGACGGGTGACAGCGACTATCTTTAGTGATTAGCGCTTCCAACAAAAAGGAGTCACCCGATGTCTTTAGAGAAAGTGGTTTACCGCGCGAAAGCAAAAGCAACCGGCGGCCGTGATGGCCGCGCTGTCTCGTCTGATGGCGTGCTGGATATTAAACTCGGCGTACCCAAAGAGATGGGCGGGGCAGGTGGCGAAGCGACCAACCCGGAGCAGCTGTTTGCCGCAGGCTACTCGGCCTGCTTCCTTGGCGCACTGAAGCACGTCGCCTCGCAAGAGCAGAAGAAAATTCCGCAGGATGCCTATATAGAAGGGCAGGTAGGTATCGGGCCGATCCCGACCGGTTTTGGCATTGAGGCCCAGCTGGATATTCACCTGCCGGGCATGGATCGTCAGGAAGCGGAAGAGCTGGTACAGAAGGCGCATGTCGTTTGCCCGTACTCTAATGCCACCCGCGATAACATCGACGTTACCCTGAACGTCATCACCTCTTAATCTTTTTTCTGCCTCTCTCGATCCGGTCATATTTTTGTAAATATCTGACCGGATCACATTCCTCATGACACTTTTTTGAAGCCTTGTGGTCTACTATGCCGCGCTTTAAGAAGTTACCTGGTTTGACTTCCATCGCACTCTATTAACCTGCCTGCTGGTGAAAGACACAGTATGTAGGTGCTTTTATTGATTCCCTTTTTACAGGGCAGCTTGCATGAGATATATCAAAATCATGACGCAGCAGAGGCTTAGCTTCTTGCTGGCGTTATACATCGGCCTGTTTATGAACTGCGCCGTCTTCTTCCGCCGTTTTGACAGCTATGCGCAAGATTTTACCTTTTCCAAAGCCTGTGCCGTGGCGATTGAGCTCTTCGGCACGGTACTGATCACCTTCTTTTTACTGCGTGTGCTTTCGCTGCTGGGCCGCCGCGCCTGGCGCGTGCTGGCCACCCTGCTGGTGCTGTTCTCCGCCGGGGCCAGCTACTATATGACCTTCCTGAACGTGGTGATTGGCTACGGCATTATTGCCTCGGTAATGACCACGGATATCGACCTCTCGAAAGAGGTGGTGGGCCTGCACTTTGTGATTTGGCTAGTGGCGGTCAGCGCGCTGCCGCTGCTGTTTATCTGGAGCAACCGCTGCCGCTACACCCTGCTGCGCCAGTTGCGCACGCCGGGACAGCGCTTGCGCAGCGTGACGCTGGTGGTGCTGGCCGGGCTGATGGTCTGGGGGCCGATCCGCCTGATGGACATGCAGCAGAAGAAGGTCGAGCGCAGCACCGGCGTGGATATGCCGAGCTACGGCGGCGTGGTGGCGAACTCCTATCTGCCGTCCAACTGGCTGTCGGCGCTGGGGCTGTACGCCTGGGCGCAGGTGGATGAGTCTTCGGACAACAAATCGCTAATGAACCCGGCAACAAAGTTCACCTACGTACCGCCTAAAGACCTGGAGGATACCACCGTGATCTTTATCATCGGTGAGACGACCCGCTGGGATCATATGGGCATCTTTGGCTACGCGCGTAATACCACGCCTAAGCTTGCTCAGGAGAAGAACCTGGCGGCGTTCCGCGGCTACTCCTGCGATACGGCCACCAAGCTCTCGCTGCGCTGTATGTTTGTCCGGCAGGGCGGGGCAGATGAGAATCCGCAGCGTACCCTGAAGGAGCAAAATATCTTTGCGGTACTTAAGCAGCTCGGTTTTTCATCGGATCTCTATGCGATGCAGAGCGAGATGTGGTTCTACAGCAACACTATGGCGGACAACATCAGCTACCGGGAGCAGATTGGCGCTGAGCCGCGCAACCGGGGCAAGCACGTGGATGACATGCTGCTGCTGGATGAGACTAACATTGCGTTGCAGAACAACCCAACCGGTAAGCACCTGATTGTGCTGCATACCAAAGGGTCACACTACAACTACGTGCAGCGCTATCCGCGCAGCTATGCGCAGTGGACCCCAGAGTGCGTAGGCATTGATAAGGAGTGCAGCAAGCAGGAGCTGATCAACGCCTATGACAACTCGGTCACCTACGTCGACAGCTTTATTACCAAAGTTATCGATCAGGTGCGGAATAAAAAGGCGATCGTCTTCTACGCTGCCGACCACGGTGAGTCGATTAACGAGCATGAGCACCTGCACGGTACGCCGCGTAACATGGCGCCGCCGGAGCAGTTCCGCGTGCCGATGATGGTGTGGATGTCTGACAAGTATCTGGAGAACCCGGAGAAAGCGAAGATGTTTGCCCAGCTCAAGCAGCAGGCGGCGATGAAGGTGCCGCGCCGCCACGTTGAGCTGTATGACACTATTATGGGCTGTCTGGGTTACACCTCGCCGGACGGCGGGATCAACCAGAACAACAACTGGTGTCGTGTGCCGGACAAGGCTGCGAAAGCGAAGTAAGCCGCATGGTGAGTTTCTCACCGATCGAATGGCTTTTTTACAATAAGGGATTGACGCTTGGGGTTGCCAGCAGTAAGATGCGCCCCGCATTCGGTGATTGGCGCAGCCTGGTAGCGCACTTCGTTCGGGACGAAGGGGTCGGAGGTTCGAATCCTCTATCACCGACCAAATTTGAAAAGCCTGCTTTTAAAGCAGGCTTTTTTGCATCTGTGCCTGAGAGGATGAGAACCTCCGGGGGCAAGGAGGTTCGACTCGAGCGCAGCGAGAGAGCGTTGCTTTAGCAACGACCCGCAGGGCGAGT
>NZ_JBBCMV010000014.1:0-4469 GCF_037152055.1 Pseudescherichia sp. AS216
TTTAACATAGTCGGCGTGGCCCGGGCAGTCTACGTGTGCGTAGTGGCGAGTCGGGGTGTCATACTCAACGTGAGAGGTGTTGATGGTGATACCACGAGCTTTCTCTTCCGGTGCGTTATCGATCTGGTCGAATGCACGAGCAGAACCACCGTAGGTTTTAGCCAGAACGGTAGTGATGGCAGCGGTCAGCGTTGTTTTACCATGGTCAACGTGGCCGATAGTACCGACGTTAACGTGCGGTTTTGTACGTTCAAACTTTTCTTTAGACATCGATTGTCCCTCTAAGACACGGATAAATCGGTGATATCACCACATCAACCAGGCAACATGCCCGACTTGTTGAATGCTTTTAAATGTAAACAGAGAGAAACGGGAGGGAGAAGTGAAGTGGTGCTGATACCCAGAGTCGAACTGGGGACCTCACCCTTACCAAGGGTGCGCTCTACCAACTGAGCCATATCAGCACGTATTGGAGCGGGCAGCGGGAATCGAACCCGCATCATCAGCTTGGAAGGCTGAGGTAATAGCCATTATACGATGCCCGCATCCTGAAACTCGGCTACCCAGTTCTTTCTGTAACAAAAAAGAGATTGCTCTCTTTTTATGTTCGAGCTGCTTAATTTTTTAACCAGCTCAGGCGGCAATTATGCTGCCAGAAAGTGGTGGTGGGGGAAGGATTCGAACCTTCGAAGTCTGTGACGGCAGATTTACAGTCTGCTCCCTTTGGCCGCTCGGGAACCCCACCGGACTTGATGGTGCCGACTACCGGAATCGAACTGGTGACCTACTGATTACAAGTCAGTTGCTCTACCTACTGAGCTAAGTCGGCATCAAGTAGCGCGCATTCTAGGGAGCCTGGCGGGTTCATGCAACAAAAAAATCGCATAAAACGTTCTCTTGCTCACATTTTGTGCGCTGACATGAAAAAATGCTGTCATTTCATGCAACGGCGAACAAATATTCAACGTTTTATCGCTTCGTAAAGCGGAAAGAGAATGTCAAAAAGCGGCGAAATCACCGTGGGCCGATCCTGTTACGTGATGCGTATCAGTGAAAGCACTATTCGCCACTATTTTTTCTTATCCTTACCTGCAATCTGATGTTACCCTCCTGCCCATTGTCCATAATAAACTTCAATGTAGCGTGCTATTGAGCTGTCTTTCAGGACTGCGCATCGCTGAACGTTTATCCTCGGAACGGTGACGATAAATGGCACGCAGAAACATGCTTATGAATGCAGCAGAGCAAACGTTAATGACGCCTTACTTACAGTTTAACCGCAGCCAGTGGGCTGCACTTCGTGACTCGGTGCCGATGACCCTGACGGAAGGGGAAATTGCGCGGTTAAAAGGTATTAATGAAGATCTCTCCCTTGAAGAGGTTGCAGAGATCTATCTGCCTCTGTCGCGTTTACTCAATTTCTATATTAGCTCTAACCTGCGCCGTCAGGCCGTACTGGAGCAGTTCTTGGGTACTAACGGGCAGCGTATCCCGTATATCATCAGCATTGCCGGCAGCGTGGCCGTAGGGAAAAGTACCACCGCTCGTGTACTGCAGGCGCTGCTGAGCCGCTGGCCTGAGCATCGCCGGGTAGAGTTAATTACTACCGATGGTTTTTTGCATCCTAACCAGGTGCTCAAAGATCGCGGCCTGATGAAGAAGAAAGGCTTTCCTCAGTCCTATGATATGCACCGGCTGGTGAAGTTCGTTGCCGATCTTAAATCAGGCGTGCCGGATGTGACTGCCCCGGTCTACTCTCATCTTATTTATGATGTTATTCCCGATGGGGATAAGACGGTTACCCATCCCGATATTTTAATCCTTGAAGGTCTGAACGTGTTGCAGAGCGGAATGGATTATCCTCACGATCCGCACCACGTATTTGTATCGGACTTTGTCGATTTCTCTATTTACGTTGACGCTCCGGAAGATCTATTACAGCGCTGGTATATCAATCGCTTTTTAAAATTCCGCGAGGGTGCGTTTAGCAACCCGGACTCGTACTTCCACAGCTATGCGAAGCTCTCTGAAGAGGAAGCAGTGAAGGTCGCGACGTCCCTGTGGCAAGAGATTAACTTGCTGAATCTGAAAGAGAACATCTTACCTACTCGTGAGCGCGCTAGCCTGATCATGACTAAAAGTGCTAATCATGCAGTTGAGCAGGTTCGGTTACGCAAATAAAACAGGGAGCGCTACGCTCCCTGTTTCACTATTATTCCGCGCTTCTTAACGAAATTTCACCGCCCATCCACGCTTTAGTCGCTCCATTTTGCTCAAGCAGCAGTGCGCCTTGTGTATCTATTCCGCGTGAAATACCCACTATCTCTTTATCACCAATAATAAGTTTGACCGGACGGTTAATAAAGTTATCCAACTTTTCCCAGCGGGAAAGATAAGGGGTTAACCCCTCCTGCTCGAACAGCTCCAGCGCAGCGCGTAACTCGTTAATTAGCCGCGCGGCAAGGGTATTACGATCGATGGCGATCCCCGCTTCCTGAAGATTGATCCATCCCTGGTTGATAACGTCAGACTCAACCTTCCGCATCGCCAGATTGATCCCAGCCCCAATAACGATCTGTGCCGCATCGCCCGTCTTTCCCGTCAGCTCAACGAGAATACCGGCCAGTTTGCGATCCTGCAGATAGAGATCGTTGGGCCATTTGACGCGCACCTGGCTAGCACCCAGATCGCGCAGCACTTCTGCCATCACGATACCGATCACCAGGCTCAGGCCAATCGCGGCAGCGGGACCCTGTTCAAGACGCCAGTACATGGAGAGGTAGAGGTTCGCGCCAAAAGGAGAGAACCACTTACGCCCGCGCCGGCCCCGCCCCGCCTGCTGATACTCGGCAACGCAGGCATCGCCTGACTGTAAGGTGCCGATACGATCCAGCAGATACTGATTCGTTGAATCAATAACCGGCAGCACGGCAACCTGGCCCTGGTTTATCTGGCTGCTAATAAAATTCTGGCTTAACAGCTGGATAGGCTCCGGTAGGCTGTAGCCTTTTCCCGGTACGGTAAAGACATCAACGCCCCAGTCGCGCAGGGTCTGAATGTGCTTGTTAATGGCCGCCCGGCTCATTCCCAGGCGTTCACCCAGCTGCTCTCCTGAATGGAATTCGCCGTCGGCTAAAATTGAAATCAGGGTTAATGGAATAGTATTGTCCTTCACGCGATGATCTCCACGGCGTTCACCTCTCCCGTTGGGCCAATAAAACGCACCTCTGGCTCCAGCCAGACGTTGAATTTTTCTCCCACCTGCTGACGTACATGATGCGCCAGACTTACCACATCTTTGCTGGTCGCCTGATTTTCATTGATAAGCACAAGCGCCTGTTGGCGGTGTACGGCTGCACCGCCTACTGCCGTGCCTTTTAACTGGCAACGATCGATAAGCCAACCGGCAGCCAGCTTGACGGTGCCGTCGGCCTGCGGATAGTGCGGCGCATCAGGATAGTGAGTCAGCAGCTGTCGCGACGTCTCCGCACTCACTACAGGGTTTTTAAAGAAGCTTCCTGCGTTGCCGTTTACTTTCGGATCGGGAAGCTTGCTCATTCGCATATTGCAGACGGTATCAAAAACGTCCTGTGCCGTAACAGTAGCCGGATCGAGGCGCGCCAGATCGCCATAGGTCAGCACCGGCTGCCACGCTTTCGTCAGGCGTATCCCTACCGCGACGATGGCATGACTATGTTGATACTCGTGCTTAAAGATGCTGTCCCGATAGCCAAAGCGGCACTCTTGAGCGGTAAGGCGCTGGGTATGGCCAGTCGCAAGCTCAACGCAGTCGACATACTCGCATACGCGCTGTAGCTCAACGCCATACGCGCCGATGTTTTGAATGGGTGATGAACCTACACAGCCAGGGATCAGGGCCAGATTCTCCAGGCCAGCTATTCCTTGACTCAGCGTATATTGAACCAGTCGGTGCCAGTTTTCTCCTGCGCCAACGTGCAAATGCCAGGCATCGGTTTTTTCAGTGGTATCGATACCCATGATGCGGTTAACAATCACCGTTCCGGCAAAATCATTCAGGAAGAGAACGTTACTCCCTTCGCCCAGAATTAATACAGGCTGTTGGATCTGCACCGCATTCTGCCAGGCGCTAAGGAGCTGTTGCACATTGTTGGCAAGCACGATGTGGTTCGCATTATGCGCAATGCCAAAGGTATTCCAGGGTTTAAGGGAGTGATTCATAGACGCCATCCAAAGACAAAAACAGGGCTAGTGTACCCCATATGCTGGATGTTCGCTTGTGGTTGTCGTTGTAGGTTAATACGCCGGGAGGCACGCCGTTTGCCCGGCCTACAGGAGCGTTGCCGTCTGCGGAACACAACGCAAAAAGGCCATCCTTACGGATGGCCTTCTGCTTGTTTGATGCCTGGCAGTTCCCTACTCTCGCATGGGGAGACCCCACACTACCATCGGCGCTACGGCGTTTCACTTCTGAGTTCGGCATGGGGTCA
>NZ_JBBCMV010000015.1:0-1381 GCF_037152055.1 Pseudescherichia sp. AS216
ACAAATGCCCTGCTTCCAGGAAAAGCCTCTAAGCATCAGGTAACACGAAATCGTACCCCAAACCGACACAGGTGGTCAGGTAGAGAATACCAAGGCGCTTGAGAGAACTCGGGTGAAGGAACTAGGCAAAATGGTGCCGTAACTTCGGGAGAAGGCACGCTGGTGCGTAGGTGAAGCGACTTGCTCGCGGAGCTGAAACCAGTCGAAGATACCAGCTGGCTGCAACTGTTTATTAAAAACACAGCACTGTGCAAACACGAAAGTGGACGTATACGGTGTGACGCCTGCCCGGTGCCGGAAGGTTAATTGATGGGGTTATCCGTAAGGAGAAGCTCTTGATCGAAGCCCCGGTAAACGGCGGCCGTAACTATAACGGTCCTAAGGTAGCGAAATTCCTTGTCGGGTAAGTTCCGACCTGCACGAATGGCGTAATGATGGCCAGGCTGTCTCCACCCGAGACTCAGTGAAATTGAAATCGCTGTGAAGATGCAGTGTACCCGCGGCAAGACGGAAAGACCCCGTGAACCTTTACTATAGCTTGACACTGAACATTGAGCCTTGATGTGTAGGATAGGTGGGAGGCTTTGAAGCGTGGACGCCAGTCTGCGTGGAGCCAACCTTGAAATACCACCCTTTAATGTTTGATGTTCTAACGTGGACCCGTGATCCGGGTTGCGGACAGTGTCTGGTGGGTAGTTTGACTGGGGCGGTCTCCTCCTAAAGCGTAACGGAGGAGCACGAAGGTCAGCTAATCCTGGTCGGACATCAGGAGGTTAGTGCAATGGCATAAGCTGGCTTGACTGCGAGCGTGACGGCGCGAGCAGGTGCGAAAGCAGGTCATAGTGATCCGGTGGTTCTGAATGGAAGGGCCATCGCTCAACGGATAAAAGGTACTCCGGGGATAACAGGCTGATACCGCCCAAGAGTTCATATCGACGGCGGTGTTTGGCACCTCGATGTCGGCTCATCACATCCTGGGGCTGAAGTAGGTCCCAAGGGTATGGCTGTTCGCCATTTAAAGTGGTACGCGAGCTGGGTTTAGAACGTCGTGAGACAGTTCGGTCCCTATCTGCCGTGGGCGCTGGAGAATTGAGGGGGGCTGCTCCTAGTACGAGAGGACCGGAGTGGACGCATCACTGGTGTTCGGGTTGTCATGCCAATGGCACTGCCCGGTAGCTAAATGCGGAAGAGATAAGTGCTGAAAGCATCTAAGCACGAAACTTGCCCCGAGATGAGTTCTCCCTGAGACTTTAGGTCTCCTGAAGGAACGTTGAAGACGACGACGTTGATAGGCCGGGTGTGTAAGCGCAGCGATGCGTTGAGCTAACCGGTACTAATGAACCGTGAGGCTTAACCTTACAACGCCGAAGATGTTTTGGCG
>NZ_JBBCMV010000016.1:0-1060 GCF_037152055.1 Pseudescherichia sp. AS216
CCTCACGGTACTGGTTCACTATCGGTCAGTCAGGAGTATTTAGCCTTGGAGGATGGTCCCCCCATATTCAGACAGGATACCACGTGTCCCGCCCTACTCTTCGAGTTCACAACGTGTGCATTTTTGTGTACGGGACTATCACCCTGTATCGTGCGACTTTCCAGACGCTTCCACTAACACACACGCTGATTCAGACTCTGGGCTGTTCCCCGTTCGCTCGCCGCTACTGGGGGAATCTCGGTTGATTTCTTTTCCTCGGGGTACTTAGATGTTTCAGTTCCCCCGGTTCGCCTCACAACACTATGTATTCATGTTGAGATAGTGTGTCGAAACACACTGGGTTTCCCCATTCGGAAATCGCCGGTTATAACGGTTCATATCACCTTACCGGCGCTTATCGCAGATTAGCACGTCCTTCATCGCCTCTGACTGCCAGGGCATCCACCGTGTACGCTTAGTCGCTTAACCTCACAACCCGAAGATGTTTCACTTCTGATTGCGAAAATTTGAGAGACTCGAACACACCGCATCTTCCTTTCTTATTACGGAGAAAGGAAACAGTGTGTCGTTTCAATTTTCAGCTTGATCCAGATTTTTAAAGAGCAAAACTTCGCAGCGCACCTTTGCAGGTACACTCTGAAGTTTTCTTGTTTCAGCAGTAAGTGATGGTGGAGCTATGCGGGATCGAACCGCAGACCTCCTGCGTGCAAGGCAGGCGCTCTCCCAGCTGAGCTATAGCCCCATCGTAGTTATCTCATTCACCTTAATTCTTTCTGAGACAAGGCGTGGAATAACGAAGCATACTTAGGTATGTGAGTTATTTCACAACACAGTATCAGGAAGAATTTGGTAGGCCTGAGTGGACTTGAACCACCGACCTCACCCTTATCAGGGGTGCGCTCTAACCACCTGAGCTACAAGCCTGCAGAGATTTTTACTGCTGTTTATTTCTATCAGACAATCTGTGTGGACACTGCGAAGCAGGTTCTTTCAGGTAAGGAGGTGATCCAACCGCAGGTTCCCCTACGGTTACCTTGTTACGACTTCACCCCAGTCATGA
>NZ_JBBCMV010000017.1:0-926 GCF_037152055.1 Pseudescherichia sp. AS216
CCAGCGGCAGGCCCTGTTTACTCCAGATGAGGCGCGCCTGCCAGCCCTCCGCCCGCGCCAGCAGCACCGGGCGGCCTGCCGGGTCATAACCCCGGCGGGTCTCCTCCCCGTCCGCCGTGATTTCTGCGCTGAGCCAGCCCCGGGGATGCCAGCGGTAGCGGGTCACCCGCCCGGCACAGTCCGTGGCGCGGATGAGCTGCCCGGCGTCGTTATACTCCATGCGGCGGCTGTTCCCGGCGGCATCCACCTCCTCCACCACCCGGCCGTATTCATCGCGATGAAACAGCGTGCTCTGCCCCAGGGCGTCGACGATACGCGCCAGGCCGTGGTGCGCATCGTAGTAAAAGCGCGTGACCCTGCCGTCCGGCTCCGTGACGGCCACCGGCAGGGCGCGGTGCCCCAGCCACTGCGTGGCCCGCATGTTGCCGTCCGCGTCGGTCTCCTGCACCCGGTTGCCTGCGTCGTCATACACGAACGTGACGGCATGCCCGGCGGGGTCGGTGCGGCGCACCAGCTGCTCGTGTTCGTTCCAGTCGTAACGCCAGCTTTCACCCCGCTCATCGACAAAGCGGGTGATGAGCTGCTGCTCGTTCCAGTAGTGACGGCACGTGTGCCCGTCATACCGGGTCACGGTGGTCAGCCCGGCCTCCAGGTCATAGGCGATGCGGCAGCCGTCGCCGGTGCTGGTCCGGGTCTCCACCACCCGCCAGTGGTCAGCATGCTGCCAGCGGTACTCGCTCTCCGGCCCGCCCGCCAGGCGGTGCCAGACCATCAGGCCGTGGTCGTTGTAGCGGTACTCCCGCGTGGTCACGCCCGCGGCGTCGGTGGCAGCAGCCAGCTGTCCGCGCGCGTCGTAGCGCCAGCGCATCAGCGGCCACGTTTTATCCCCGCCGGAGTGGGTGGCGGCGGTGACCCGCTGCGGGAAG
>NZ_JBBCMV010000018.1:0-812 GCF_037152055.1 Pseudescherichia sp. AS216
GTCGCTGCCGCAGCTTCGGTGCATGGTTTAGCCCCGTTACATCTTCCGCGCAGGCCGACTCGACCAGTGAGCTATTACGCTTTCTTTAAATGATGGCTGCTTCTAAGCCAACATCCTGGCTGTCTGTGCCTTCCCACATCGTTTCCCACTTAACCATGACTTTGGGACCTTAGCTGGCGGTCTGGGTTGTTTCCCTCTTCACGACGGACGTTAGCACCCGCCGTGTGTCTCCCGTGATAACATTCTTCGGTATTCGCAGTTTGCATCGGGTTGGTAAGCCGGGATGGCCCCCTAGCCGAAACAGTGCTCTACCCCCGAAGATGAGTTCACGAGGCGCTACCTAAATAGCTTTCGGGGAGAACCAGCTATCTCCCGGTTTGATTGGCCTTTCACCCCCAGCCACAGGTCATCCGCTAATTTTTCAACATTAGTCGGTTCGGTCCTCCAGTTAGTGTTACCCAACCTTCAACCTGCCCATGGCTAGATCACCGGGTTTCGGGTCTATACCCTGCAACTTAACGCCCAGTTAAGACTCGGTTTCCCTTCGGCTCCCCTATACGGTTAACCTTGCTACAGAATATAAGTCGCTGACCCATTATACAAAAGGTACGCAGTCACCTAACAAGTAGGCTCCCACTGCTTGTACGTACACGGTTTCAGGTTCTGTTTCACTCCCCTCGCCGGGGTTCTTTTCGCCTTTCCCTCACGGTACTGGTTCACTATCGGTCAGTCAGGAGTATTTAGCCTTGGAGGATGGTCCCCCCATATTCAGACAGGATACCACGTGTCCCGCCCTACTCTTCGAGTTCACA
>NZ_JBBCMV010000020.1:0-602 GCF_037152055.1 Pseudescherichia sp. AS216
CGAGTTCTCTCAAGCGCCTTGGTATTCTCTACCTGACCACCTGTGTCGGTTTGGGGTACGATTTCGTGTTACCTGATGCTTAGAGGCTTTTCCTGGAAGCAGGGCATTTGTTGCTTCAGCACCGTAGTGCCTCGTCATCACACCTCAGCGTTAGTAAACGACCGGATTTACCTGGTCGTTCCGCCTACATGCTTAAACCGGGACAACCGTCGCCCGGCCAACATAGCCTTCTCCGTCCCCCCTTCGCAGTAACACCAAGTACAGGAATATTAACCTGTTTCCCATCGACTACGCCTTTCGGCCTCGCCTTAGGGGTCGACTCACCCTGCCCCGATTAACGTTGGACAGGAACCCTTGGTCTTCCGGCGAGCGGGTTTTTCACCCGCTTTATCGTTACTTATGTCAGCATTCGCACTTCTGATACCTCCAGCATGCCTCACAGCACACCTTCGACGGCTTACAGAACGCTCCCCTACCCAACAACACATAGTGTCGCTGCCGCAGCTTCGGTGCATGGTTTAGCCCCGTTACATCTTCCGCGCAGGCCGACTCGACCAGTGAGCTATTACGCTTTCTTTAAATGATGGCTGCTTCTAAGCCAA
>NZ_JBBCMV010000021.1:0-460 GCF_037152055.1 Pseudescherichia sp. AS216
CCCCGGGAAGGAGATACAGTCCCCCGACGGCGCGCGCCACACCAGCCCGTCACCGTAGCGTTCAAGGGAGGTTTCCCAGAACAGGCTCCAGCCACGACCCAGCACGCTGTCGCCAGGGTTACCGCTGCGCCAGCAGCGCTGCCAGCGTACCGGCAGGCGGGAAGGGAGGGTAAAATCCAGCTCGTCATCACCACAGAGAAATTTTTGTCCGCTGACGATATCCACCGGGCGGGCGATAATGCCCACCGCGGCGACACCGGCCATCAGCTGTCCGGCACGACAGGCGATGCGCGCCAGTTTGTTAATACCCGGCAGTTTACTCAGCAGGCTGCCGAGCGCACCGGCTTCCCCGCCAGCGCCACCGGCTCCCCCGAGCAGTCCGGCGAACAGCAGCGTCAGATCCGAGGCTTTGTATAATCCGTCCGGGACCTCAGCCTGCACGGGCAGGGTCTGCTCTGAG
>NZ_JBBCMV010000022.1:0-448 GCF_037152055.1 Pseudescherichia sp. AS216
CGGGAACTCAAAGGAGACTGCCAGTGATAAACTGGAGGAAGGTGGGGATGACGTCAAGTCATCATGGCCCTTACGAGTAGGGCTACACACGTGCTACAATGGCGCATACAAAGAGAAGCGAACTCGCGAGAGCAAGCGGACCTCATAAAGTGCGTCGTAGTCCGGATCGGAGTCTGCAACTCGACTCCGTGAAGTCGGAATCGCTAGTAATCGTGGATCAGAATGCCACGGTGAATACGTTCCCGGGCCTTGTACACACCGCCCGTCACACCATGGGAGTGGGTTGCAAAAGAAGTAGGTAGCTTAACCTTCGGGAGGGCGCTTACCACTTTGTGATTCATGACTGGGGTGAAGTCGTAACAAGGTAACCGTAGGGGAACCTGCGGTTGGATCACCTCCTTACCTGAAAGAACCTGCTTCGCAGTGTCCACACAGATTGTCTGATAGA
>NZ_JBBCMV010000023.1:0-440 GCF_037152055.1 Pseudescherichia sp. AS216
GGTGAAGAAGTTGAAATCGTTGGTATCAAAGATACTGCGAAATCTACCTGTACCGGCGTTGAAATGTTCCGCAAACTGCTGGACGAAGGTCGTGCGGGCGAGAACTGCGGCGTTCTGCTGCGTGGTATCAAGCGTGAAGAGATCCAGCGTGGCCAGGTTCTGGCTAAGCCGGGCTCAATCAAGCCGCACACCAAGTTCGAATCCGAAGTGTACATCCTGTCCAAAGACGAAGGCGGCCGTCACACTCCGTTCTTCAAAGGCTACCGTCCGCAGTTCTACTTCCGTACAACTGACGTGACTGGCACCATCGAACTGCCGGAAGGCGTTGAGATGGTTATGCCGGGCGACAACATCAAAATGGTTGTTACCCTGATCCACCCGATCGCGATGGACGACGGTCTGCGTTTCGCAATCCGTGAAGGCGGCCGTACCGTTGGCGC
>NZ_JBBCMV010000024.1:0-426 GCF_037152055.1 Pseudescherichia sp. AS216
CGAAACGATCGTACTCAAACCGCGTGACGCTGCCGGCGCAGTCGGTGCGGCCTGTCAGCAGTCCCTGATGGTTCCACTGCAGCTGAACCACGCCGCCGGAGGCATCGGTGATGCTGTCCGCCAGAGGATCGCTGTCGTCCGGGTAGTGGTATGTGGTGCGGTGTCCACAGGGATCGGTTTCGCACTGCAGCCGCCCCCGCAGATCATATGCCGCCTGCGAGGCGGTCTGGTCAGGATAAACGATGCGGGTCAGGCAGCCGGTCTGACGGTACCAGTGGTACGCTGTGGTCCGTCCTTCCGGGTCGGTCTCCTGCGTCAGGCGTCCGTACCTGTCCCATACGCTGCGGCGAATGGCTCCGCCGGGAAGAATGACGTCTGTGAGCTCCCCGTCGCGGTAGACAAAGGCGGTACGGCGTCCGTCAAAAT
>NZ_JBBCMV010000025.1:0-415 GCF_037152055.1 Pseudescherichia sp. AS216
TGCCGGAGGGCCAGCGCGTCTACTGTCAGGCCGAAAAGCGCTGGCTGGAACATCATCAGGACGATACCTGGTCGGTGTATGATACCAG
This sequence comes from Pseudescherichia sp. AS216, assembly GCF_037152055.1. Lineage (NCBI taxonomy): Bacteria > Pseudomonadati > Pseudomonadota > Gammaproteobacteria > Enterobacterales > Enterobacteriaceae > Pseudescherichia > Pseudescherichia sp. AS216. The sequence continues at coordinate 89 of NZ_JBBCMV010000025.1, forward strand.
CGGCGAGCGCTGGCACTATGCCCCCTTCAAACCGGATGAACGTGCTCTGCTCCGGCGCATTTCAGCGCCCTGCGGCAACGATATTCTGTTCGGGTGGAACGCCGATCGGACGTTATATGCCCTGACCGACAGCGCCGGTCAGCGCGTGGTGTGCCGTTATCAGGGCGGGCGTCTTGACAGCGCCTGGCTGGATGATGAGATCTGCCTGGTCAGTTATGCTTATGACGCTGAGGGCCAGCTCGTCACCGTGACGGGCCGGGGCGGTAGCGTGCGCAGACGGTTTTGCTGGCAGGATGGCCTGATGACTGCCCATGAGGATGCAAACGG
>NZ_JBBCMV010000026.1:0-409 GCF_037152055.1 Pseudescherichia sp. AS216
TCATGACTGGGGTGAAGTCGTAACAAGGTAACCGTAGGGGAACCTGCGGTTGGATCACCTCCTTACCTGAAAGAACCTGCTTCGCAGTGTCCACACAGATTGTCTGATAGATGTAGAGAAGCAAGACGGCTGCGAAGTCGTGACAACTTTGTTGTCCCCTTCGTCTAGCGGTTAGGACTCCGCCCTTTCACGGCGGCAACAGGGGTTCGAATCCCCTAGGGGACGCCACTTGCTGGCTGTGAGTGAAAGGCACAACCGACCGTATCTCAAAACAGACTCACGAGTCTTGTTTGAGATATTTGCTCTTTAAAAATCTGGATCAAGCTGAAAATTGAAACGACACACTGTTTCCTTTCTCCGTAATAAGAAAGGAAGATGCGGTGTGTTCGAGTCTCTCAAATTTTCGCAA
>NZ_JBBCMV010000027.1:0-349 GCF_037152055.1 Pseudescherichia sp. AS216
GCCGTACTCATCGCTGAGCGAGGCCAGCCGGAGCAGGCCGGGGTCAGTGCGCACAGGCTTAAACAGCCGCCAGACGGCCCCGTCCTCATCCGCAATCGCCACGTCGCCGTGCGCATTGCGGCGGACCATCACCCCCTCGCTGATGCTGTACAGCGCCTGGTCGACCGCAGGAAGCGTGAAGCGCAGCTCACGCCCGGTCTCATCCCGCCAGGTCACCTCGTTTCCATGCAGCCTCAGGCAGCTGTCATAGGCGGTGGCCCAGCCCTGACCAAACAGCCCTTCGCGGGTGTTCAGGCTGTTGTAGCTGCGCTGCCAGCGCAGGGGGAAACACCCCGGCAGGGAGAAGTCG
>NZ_JBBCMV010000028.1:0-334 GCF_037152055.1 Pseudescherichia sp. AS216
ACTCTCGCATGGGGAGACCCCACACTACCATCGGCGCTACGGCGTTTCACTTCTGAGTTCGGCATGGGGTCAGGTGGGACCACCGCGCTAGTGCCGCCAGGCAAATTCTTTACTATGTGCCGAACTTTAACCACTAAAAAGTGGTGCTGATACCCAGAGTCGAACTGGGGACCTCACCCTTACCAAGGGTGCGCTCTACCAACTGAGCCATATCAGCACGCTTAATTTGATGCCTGGCAGTTCCCTACTCTCGCATGGGGAGACCCCACACTACCATCGGCGCTACGGCGTTTCACTTCTGAGTTCGGCATGGGGTCAGGTGGGACCACCGCGC
>NZ_JBBCMV010000029.1:0-331 GCF_037152055.1 Pseudescherichia sp. AS216
CAGGTACACTCTGAAGTTTTCTTGTTTCAGCAGTAAGTGATGGTGGAGCTATGCGGGATCGAACCGCAGACCTCCTGCGTGCAAGGCAGGCGCTCTCCCAGCTGAGCTATAACCCCATCGTAAAAACTAATCTCTGTGTCCCGAATTCGTTTCCGGGCGCGGCGTGGTAACGCGAAGCATACTGAAGTATGTGAGCGTTGCCATAACAAAGCACGGGAGCGAATTTGGTAGGCCTGAGTGGACTTGAACCACCGACCTCACCCTTATCAGGGGTGCGCTCTAACCACCTGAGCTACAAGCCTGCAGAGATTTTTACTGCTGTTTATTTCTA
>NZ_JBBCMV010000030.1:0-329 GCF_037152055.1 Pseudescherichia sp. AS216
GACATCGGTCACTCCGCCGCCCTGGCCGGGATGATGGCCGGTACCGTTGTGGGTGGATTTATTGCCGCAGCGGGAGGCCTTGCCGCAGGGGCGCTGTTTATTGCCGGAATGAGCGCGTCCTGCCTGGGCGTGGGCGTGCTGCTTGTCGGGGTCAGCGTTGCTGTGGGCTGGCTTACCGGTGAGCTGGCAACGGCGGCAAGGGACACGCTGGCAGAGGACGGAGCCGGGAGCATGACGCAGCAGGGCGTCATCACTACCGGCTCACCTGATGTCTTCATCAACGGCAGGCCTGCCGCAGTGGCCACCGCCAGTCTGGTCTCCTGTCAGGA
>NZ_JBBCMV010000031.1:0-326 GCF_037152055.1 Pseudescherichia sp. AS216
TATAGCTCAGCTGGGAGAGCGCCTGCCTTGCACGCAGGAGGTCTGCGGTTCGATCCCGCATAGCTCCACCATCACTTACTGCTGAAACAAGAAAACTTCAGAGTGTACCTGTAAAGGTGCGCTGCGAAGTTTTGCTCTTTAAAAATCTGGATCAAGCTGAAAATTGAAACGACATGTCGTTGCATTCTTCCGTAATAAAGAATGCGATAACGATATGTTCGAGTCTCTCAAATTTTTGCAATCAGAAGTGAAACATCTTCGGGTTGTGAGGTTAAGCGACTAAGCGTACACGGTGGATGCCCTGGCAGTCAGAGGCGATGAAGGAC
>NZ_JBBCMV010000032.1:0-306 GCF_037152055.1 Pseudescherichia sp. AS216
CTGCGCTCGCAAAGTCAGTCACATACTTCAGTATGCTCCTTCCTTTCCTTCACTGGCCGCCTTGCTGCTGCGCAAATTATTGCGCACTTAATTCTGGTATCAGCTGAAAATTGTTCGCATCATCCTGATGCTCACCCCTTCGGGGCCAGTGCTCCGCACTGTCCAAAATTGCTCCCGGCAATTTTGTCGTCTCTAAAATCCGCCAAAACATCTTCGGCGTTGTAAGGTTAAGCCTCACGGTTCATTAGTACCGGTTAGCTCAACGCATCGCTGCGCTTACACACCCGGCCTATCAACGTCGTCGTC
>NZ_JBBCMV010000033.1:0-295 GCF_037152055.1 Pseudescherichia sp. AS216
GCTGGAAGGCGAAGCTGAGTGGGAAGAGAAAATCGTTGAGCTGGCTGGCTACCTGGATTCCTACATCCCGGAACCAGAGCGTGCGATTGACAAGCCGTTCCTGCTGCCGATTGAAGACGTATTCTCCATCTCCGGTCGTGGTACCGTTGTTACCGGTCGTGTAGAGCGCGGTATCATCAAAGTAGGTGAAGAAGTTGAAATCGTTGGTATCAAAGATACTGCGAAATCTACCTGTACCGGCGTTGAAATGTTCCGCAAACTGCTGGACGAAGGTCGTGCGGGCGAGAACTGCGGC
>NZ_JBBCMV010000034.1:0-266 GCF_037152055.1 Pseudescherichia sp. AS216
GCGCAGCGATGCGTTGAGCTAACCGGTACTAATGAACCGTGAGGCTTAACCTTACAACGCCGAAGATGTTTTGGCGGATTTGAGTGACGATTTTCAGCTTAGATTCAGACTAACGTGCGCAATAATTTGCGCAGCAGCAAGGCGGCCAGCGAAGAAAAGGAAGGAGCATACTGAAGTATGTGACTGACTTTGCGAGCGCAGGCAACGCGGCTGATGCGATAAAGTATTGCGTACCGAGCACAAAGAATTTGCCTGGCGGCACTAGC
>NZ_JBBCMV010000035.1:0-262 GCF_037152055.1 Pseudescherichia sp. AS216
GCGCAGCGATGCGTTGAGCTAACCGGTACTAATGAACCGTGAGGCTTAACCTTACAACGCCGAAGATGTTTTGGCGGATTTGAGTGACGATTTTCAGCTTAGATTCAGACTGACGTGCGCAATAATTTGCGCAGCAGCAAGGCGGCCAGTAAAGGAAAGGAAGGAGCATACTGAAGTATGTGACTGACTTTGCGAGCGCAGGCAACGCGGCTGATGCGATAAAGTATTGCGTACCGAGCACAAAGAATTTGCCTGGCGGCAC
>NZ_JBBCMV010000036.1:0-258 GCF_037152055.1 Pseudescherichia sp. AS216
CCGCCAGCGCCACCGGCTCCCCCGAGCAGTCCGGCGAACAGCAGCGTCAGATCCGAGGCTTTGTATAATCCGTCCGGGACCTCAGCCTGCACGGGCAGGGTCTGCTCTGAGACACCGCCAATCAGCACATTGGGCGAGCCGGAGATAATGGTCGCCCCGCAGGTAGTCCGGTCCCCCAGGCGTGCAGCAGGCAGGCCGTTGATGTAGACCCGTGACGATCCTTCGGCCAGGTGCTGAGCGCCATCCTCCTGACAGGAG
>NZ_JBBCMV010000037.1:0-250 GCF_037152055.1 Pseudescherichia sp. AS216
GATCCTGGTTGTTGCTGCGACTGACGGCCCGATGCCGCAGACCCGTGAGCACATCCTGCTGGGTCGTCAGGTAGGCGTTCCGTACATCATCGTGTTCCTGAACAAATGCGATATGGTTGATGACGAAGAGCTGCTGGAACTGGTTGAGATGGAAGTGCGTGAACTTCTGTCCCAGTACGACTTCCCGGGCGACGACACCCCGATCATTCGTGGTTCCGCGCTGAAAGCGCTGGAAGGCGAAGCTGAGTGG
>NZ_JBBCMV010000038.1:0-247 GCF_037152055.1 Pseudescherichia sp. AS216
TCACGGTACTGGTTCACTATCGGTCAGTCAGGAGTATTTAGCCTTGGAGGATGGTCCCCCCATATTCAGACAGGATACCACGTGTCCCGCCCTACTCTTCGAGTTCACAGCGTGTGCATTTTTGTGTACGGGACTTTCACCCTGTATCGTGCGACTTTCCAGACGCTTCCACTAACACACACGCTGATTCAGACTCTGGGCTGTTCCCCGTTCGCTCGCCGCTACTGGGGGAATCTCGGTTGATTTC
>NZ_JBBCMV010000039.1:0-245 GCF_037152055.1 Pseudescherichia sp. AS216
CCGCCTGCGTGCGCTTTACGCCCAGTAATTCCGATTAACGCTTGCACCCTCCGTATTACCGCGGCTGCTGGCACGGAGTTAGCCGGTGCTTCTTCTGCGGGTAACGTCAATGACTAAGGTTATTAACCTTAATCCCTTCCTCCCCGCTGAAAGTACTTTACAACCCGAAGGCCTTCTTCATACACGCGGCATGGCTGCATCAGGCTTGCGCCCATTGTGCAATATTCCCCACTGCTGCCTCCCGT
>NZ_JBBCMV010000040.1:0-244 GCF_037152055.1 Pseudescherichia sp. AS216
GTACGGCCGCAAGGTTAAAACTCAAATGAATTGACGGGGGCCCGCACAAGCGGTGGAGCATGTGGTTTAATTCGATGCAACGCGAAGAACCTTACCTACTCTTGACATCCACGGAACTTGCCAGAGATGGCCTGGTGCCTTCGGGAACCGTGAGACAGGTGCTGCATGGCTGTCGTCAGCTCGTGTTGTGAAATGTTGGGTTAAGTCCCGCAACGAGCGCAACCCTTATCCTTTGTTGCCAGCG
>NZ_JBBCMV010000041.1:0-243 GCF_037152055.1 Pseudescherichia sp. AS216
CGCCTGCGTGCGCTTTACGCCCAGTAATTCCGATTAACGCTTGCACCCTCCGTATTACCGCGGCTGCTGGCACGGAGTTAGCCGGTGCTTCTTCTGCGGGTAACGTCAATCACTGTGGTTATTAACCACAATGCCTTCCTCCCCGCTGAAAGTACTTTACAACCCGAAGGCCTTCTTCATACACGCGGCATGGCTGCATCAGGCTTGCGCCCATTGTGCAATATTCCCCACTGCTGCCTCCCG
>NZ_JBBCMV010000042.1:0-243 GCF_037152055.1 Pseudescherichia sp. AS216
CGGGAGGCAGCAGTGGGGAATATTGCACAATGGGCGCAAGCCTGATGCAGCCATGCCGCGTGTATGAAGAAGGCCTTCGGGTTGTAAAGTACTTTCAGCGGGGAGGAAGGCGATACGGTTAATAACCGTGTCGATTGACGTTACCCGCAGAAGAAGCACCGGCTAACTCCGTGCCAGCAGCCGCGGTAATACGGAGGGTGCAAGCGTTAATCGGAATTACTGGGCGTAAAGCGCACGCAGGCG
>NZ_JBBCMV010000043.1:0-236 GCF_037152055.1 Pseudescherichia sp. AS216
CCCTATAATGCGCCTCCATCGAAACGGCAAACGTGAATCACTTCACGGAAACAGCCGGTCCGGTTGAAGAGAAAAAATTCTGAAATTGAGGGTTGACTCTGAAAGAGGAAAGCGTAATATACGCCACCTCGCAACGGTGAGCGAAAGCCGCGTTGCACTGCTCTTTAACAATTTATCAGACAATCTGTGTGGGCACTCGAAGACATGGATTCTTAACGTCGCAAGACGCTAAATGA
>NZ_JBBCMV010000044.1:0-228 GCF_037152055.1 Pseudescherichia sp. AS216
TACGGTCGGTGAAGCTGACGGGCAGGCCCAGGACGTTATACGCCTGGCGCACCTCGCTCTCCAGCGGATCGCGCCAGCCCGTGAGCTGTCCGCGTCTGTTCCATATCAGCGATTCGCGGCTGCCGTCGGGGTGAATAACGCCGCTGAGCTGCCCGGCCGCGTTCCATTCCCGGCGGGTGATGTGACCTTCGGCATCCTCGCTGCGGACAAGCTGCCCGAAACGATCGT
>NZ_JBBCMV010000045.1:0-228 GCF_037152055.1 Pseudescherichia sp. AS216
GGATGCCCTGGCAGTCAGAGGCGATGAAGGACGTGCTAATCTGCGATAAGCGCCGGTAAGGTGATATGAACCGTTATAACCGGCGATTTCCGAATGGGGAAACCCAGTGTGCTCCGGCACACTATCTCAACATGAATACATAGTGTTGTGAGGCGAACCGGGGGAACTGAAACATCTAAGTACCCCGAGGAAAAGAAATCAACCGAGATTCCCCCAGTAGCGGCGAGC
>NZ_JBBCMV010000046.1:0-228 GCF_037152055.1 Pseudescherichia sp. AS216
CAGAGTGTACCTGCAAAGGTGCGCTGCGAAGTTTTGCTCTTTAAAAATCTGGATCAAGCTGAAAATTGAAACGACACACTGTTTCCTTTCTCCGTAATAAGAAAGGAAGATACGGTGTGTTCGAGTCTCTCAAATTTTTGCAATCAGAAGTGAAACATCTTCGGGTTGTGAGGTTAAGCGACTAAGCGTACACGGTGGATGCCCTGGCAGTCAGAGGCGATGAAGGAC
>NZ_JBBCMV010000047.1:0-226 GCF_037152055.1 Pseudescherichia sp. AS216
GTGCGCTGGCGGCGGCCGGGGGCGGCATGCTGGCAGATATGGCCGTTAACGCGCTCTTCGCCTCCCCGCACCCGGTACATGCCGCCACCGGGGTGAAGGTGCTCAATGACGAGAGTGAACTCGACTTCTCCCTGCCGGGGTGTTTCCCCCTGCGCTGGCAGCGCAGCTACAACAGCCTGAACACCCGCGAAGGGCTGTTTGGTCAGGGCTGGGCCACCGCCTATGA
>NZ_JBBCMV010000048.1:0-224 GCF_037152055.1 Pseudescherichia sp. AS216
ATGTTGGCCGGGCGACGGTTGTCCCGGTTTAAGCATGTAGGCGGAACGACCAGGTAAATCCGGTCGTTTACTAACGCTGAGGTGTGATGACGAGGCACTACGGTGCTGAAGTGACAAATGCCCTGCTTCCAGGAAAAGCCTCTAAGCATCAGGTAACACGAAATCGTACCCCAAACCGACACAGGTGGTCAGGTAGAGAATACCAAGGCGCTTGAGAGAACTCG
>NZ_JBBCMV010000049.1:0-223 GCF_037152055.1 Pseudescherichia sp. AS216
TGCTTATGACGCTGAGGGCCAGCTCGTCACCGTGACGGGCCGGGGCGGTAGCGTGCGCAGACGGTTTTGCTGGCAGGATGGCCTGATGACTGCCCATGAGGATGCAAACGGTCTGCTCAGCGAGTACCGCTGGCAGACCCTTGCAGGCCTGCCCCGCGTGGTGACCTTCCGGCACAGCGGCGGCGAACAGCTGACGCTGGATTATGACGTTGAGAGCGGCAGA
>NZ_JBBCMV010000050.1:0-223 GCF_037152055.1 Pseudescherichia sp. AS216
TCGCCTCTGACTGCCAGGGCATCCACCGTGTACGCTTAGTCGCTTAACCTCACAACCCGAAGATGTTTCACTTCTGATTGCGAAAATTTGAGAGACTCGAACACACCGCATTTTCCTTTCTTATTACGGAGAAAGGAAACAGTGTGTCGTTTCAATTTTCAGCTTGATCCAGATTTTTAAAGAGCAAATATCTCAAACAAGACTCGTGAGTCTGTTTTGAGAT
>NZ_JBBCMV010000051.1:0-223 GCF_037152055.1 Pseudescherichia sp. AS216
GAGTTCTCTCAAGCGCCTTGGTATTCTCTACCTGACCACCTGTGTCGGTTTGGGGTACGATTTCGTGTTACCTGATGCTTAGAGGCTTTTCCTGGAAGCAGGGCATTTGTTACTTCAGCACCGTAGTGCCTCGTCATCACGCCTCAGTGTTAAAGCGCTCCGGATTTGCCTGGAGCACACACCTACACGCTTAAACCGGGACAACCGTCGCCCGGCCAACATA
>NZ_JBBCMV010000052.1:0-223 GCF_037152055.1 Pseudescherichia sp. AS216
GGCGAACAGCTGACGCTGGATTATGACGTTGAGAGCGGCAGACGCCGGGTCATCCGGGACGATGGTGCACAGGCGCACTGGCTGGTTGATGACGATGACAACGTCGCCAGCCATACGGATTTTGACGGACGCCGTACCGCCTTTGTCTACCGCGACGGGGAGCTCACAGACGTCATTCTTCCCGGCGGAGCCATTCGCCGCAGCGTATGGGACAGGTACGGAC
>NZ_JBBCMV010000053.1:0-223 GCF_037152055.1 Pseudescherichia sp. AS216
GACAGCGTGCTGGGTCGTGGCTGGAGCCTGTTCTGGGAAACCTCCCTTGAACGCTACGGTGACGGGCTGGTGTGGCGCGCGCCGTCGGGGGACTGTATCTCCTTCCCGGGGATGCCGGAGGGCCAGCGCGTCTACTGTCAGGCCGAAAAGCGCTGGCTGGAACATCATCAGGACGATACCTGGTCGGTGTATGATACCAGCGGCGAGCGCTGGCACTATGCCC
>NZ_JBBCMV010000054.1:0-223 GCF_037152055.1 Pseudescherichia sp. AS216
TCATCGCCTCTGACTGCCAGGGCATCCACCGTGTACGCTTAGTCGCTTAACCTCACAACCCGAAGATGTTTCACTTCTGATTGCGAAAATTTGAGAGACTCGAACACACCGTATCTTCCTTTCTTATTACGGAGAAAGGAAACAGTGTGTCGTTTCAATTTTCAGCTTGATCCAGATTTTTAAAGAGCAAATATCTCAAACAAGACTCGTGAGTCTGTTTTGA
>NZ_JBBCMV010000055.1:0-223 GCF_037152055.1 Pseudescherichia sp. AS216
GACAGCGTGCTGGGTCGTGGCTGGAGCCTGTTCTGGGAAACCTCCCTTGAACGCTACGGTGACGGGCTGGTGTGGCGCGCGCCGTCGGGGGACTGTATCTCCTTCCCGGGGGTGCCGGAGGGCCAGCGCGTCTACTGTCAGGCCGAAAAGCGCTGGCTGGAACATCATCAGGACGATACCTGGTCGGTGTATGATACCAGCGGCGAGCGCTGGCACTATGCCC
>NZ_JBBCMV010000056.1:0-223 GCF_037152055.1 Pseudescherichia sp. AS216
GCGATGAGTACGGCAACGCCCTGGAAACGGAGTGGGATGCACAGGGCCGCCTGGTCAGTCTCCATGACGAACCCCGGGCCATCGACGTCACGCTGCACTATGAGGATGAGCGCTTCCCGCAGCGGGTCACCGCCGCCACCCACTCCGGCGGGGATAAAACGTGGCCGCTGATGCGCTGGCGCTACGACGCGCGCGGACAGCTGGCTGCTGCCACCGACGCCGC
>NZ_JBBCMV010000057.1:0-221 GCF_037152055.1 Pseudescherichia sp. AS216
TTGAAGACGACGACGTTGATAGGCCGGGTGTGTAAGCGCAGCGATGCGTTGAGCTAACCGGTACTAATGAACCGTGAGGCTTAACCTTACAACGCCGAAGATGTTTTGGCGATTTGAGTGACGATTTTCAGCTGATACCAGAATTAAGTGCGCAATAATTTGCGCAGCAGCAAGGCGGCCAGTGAAGGAAAGGAAGGAGCATACTGAAGTATGTGACTGAC
>NZ_JBBCMV010000058.1:0-212 GCF_037152055.1 Pseudescherichia sp. AS216
TGAGACAGGTGCTGCATGGCTGTCGTCAGCTCGTGTTGTGAAATGTTGGGTTAAGTCCCGCAACGAGCGCAACCCTTATCCTTTGTTGCCAGCGGTCCGGCCGGGAACTCAAAGGAGACTGCCAGTGATAAACTGGAGGAAGGTGGGGATGACGTCAAGTCATCATGGCCCTTACGAGTAGGGCTACACACGTGCTACAATGGCGCATACAA
>NZ_JBBCMV010000059.1:0-202 GCF_037152055.1 Pseudescherichia sp. AS216
AGCGGCGAGCGAACGGGGAACAGCCCAGAGTCTGAATCAGCGTGTGTGTTAGTGGAACGGTCTGGAAAGTCCGGCGATACAGGGTGATAGCCCCGTACACAAAAATGCACACGTTGTGAACTCGAAGAGTAGGGCGGGACACGTGGTATCCTGTCTGAATATGGGGGGACCATCCTCCAAGGCTAAATACTCCTGACTGACC
>NZ_JBBCMV010000060.1:0-202 GCF_037152055.1 Pseudescherichia sp. AS216
GGTCAGTCAGGAGTATTTAGCCTTGGAGGATGGTCCCCCCATATTCAGACAGGATACCACGTGTCCCGCCCTACTCTTCGAGTTCACAGCATGTGCATTTTTGTGTACGGGACTATCACCCTGTATCGTGCGACTTTCCAGACGCTTCCACTAACACACACGCTGATTCAGACTCTGGGCTGTTCCCCGTTCGCTCGCCGCT
>NZ_JBBCMV010000061.1:0-202 GCF_037152055.1 Pseudescherichia sp. AS216
GGTCAGTCAGGAGTATTTAGCCTTGGAGGATGGTCCCCCCATATTCAGACAGGATACCACGTGTCCCGCCCTACTCTTCGAGTTCACAGCATGTGCATTTTTGTGTACGGGGCTATCACCCTGTATCGCCGGACTTTCCAGACCGTTCCACTAACACACACGCTGATTCAGACTCTGGGCTGTTCCCCGTTCGCTCGCCGCT